>NZ_CP108569.1:0-1200000 GCF_036010505.1 Streptomyces sp. NBC_01197 | reverse complement strand
GGCCGGCCGCCCGGCTTGTACTCCAGGCCGACCCAGCCGTCGTAGCCGGCCTTGGTCAGCCGGTCGAGCAGGTCCTCCAGCGGCAGCGAACCCGTGCCGGGCGCGCCGCGGCCGGGGTTGTCCGCGATCTGCACATGGCCGGTCTGTGCGGCGTAGGTGTCGATGACCTCGTTGAGGTCCTCGCCGTTCATCGACAGGTGGTACAGGTCGAGCAGGAACTTCGCGTTCCCGAGCCCGGTCAGGGCGTTGACCTTGTTGACCACGTCGATCGCCGCCGGAGCGCTCACCAGCGGGCAGAGCGGCGACTCCGGCTTGTTGAGCGCCTCGATGAGCAGGATCGCGCCCACCCGGTCGGCGGCGCGGGCCGCTACCGTGAGGTTCTCCAGGGCCAGCTCGTCCTGGACCGCCGGGTCCACGCCTTCGACCCGGTTGCCGTACAGCGCGTTGAGCGCCTTGCAGCCGACCGACGCGGCGAAGTCCGCCGCGATGTCGATGTTGGCGCGGAAGCGGTCGGACTCCTGGCCGGGAACGGAGAGCGCGCCCCGGTCCGGGCCGGGGAGCCGGCCGGCGTAGAAGTTGAGACCCACCAGCTGGGTGCCGGCGTCGTCGAGTGCCTTTTTGAGGGCGTCGAGCTCGGCCTGCGGAGGGGTGGGGGTCTCGATCCAGGGCCACCACAGCTCGACCGCGCTGAATCCGGCCGCGGCGGCGGCCGCGGGACGCTCCAGAAGCGGGAGTTCCGTGAAGAGGATCGAGAGGTTCACATCGAAGCGCTGGTCCGTGTAGCCCATAAGGCGTTCGGCGCTCCTTCCGTATTGCGGAAGTTACTTTCTACTTGATGGAAGATTGCCTGTCGCCCTGCTGAGCTGTCAAGTGGGCCTGCCTTTTTTCGTCCCTCGCGCAGTAGGTTGTGCGCGTGCGATTGAGAGTGGAATTCACGACGGAGCCCTTTGATCTGGACGATGCGCCGCCCCATGCGGTGGTCGCCCGGGAGGTCATCCAGGCTGCCGAGCTGGACGCGGTGGACGTCGGACCGTTCGGCAACACCGCCGAGGGCGCGTCCGACGCGGTGCTGACCGCGGTTGACGCGCTGCTCCGCCGGGCGCTGGGCGCGGGCGCCACCCGGGTCTCCCTCCAGGTGAACGTGATCGGGCAGGACGGGGAGGACCAGAAGTGACCGAGCCGGGAGACCACCCACTCGTCGCGGCGGTGAAGCCGCTGGCCGACGCCATGGGGGCCGAGATCCTCGTACCGGACCAGGCGCGGGAGGACGACGTCGTGCTCGCCTGGGAGGGGGTGGACGTCCTGGCCGTGCGGCTGCCGCAGCTCTCGGACTCCCTCGACCACATCCTGGCGGCGCTGGAGCGCCGGCACGGGGTGCCGCTCTCGGAACTGGACCGCAAGACGAAACAGGCAGTGGTACGGATACTGGAGGCGCGCGGCGCCTTCTCCGTACGCCATGGCGTGGAGACGGTGGCGGGTGCCCTCGGGGTCAGCCGCTTCACCGTCTACAACTACATCAACTCCCAAGACGAGAAGCGAGCTGCTGAGCAGCGTGGCCGACCATGAGGAGCGGTCCCTCACCTGCGGAAACCGCCAGGGAGTTAGCGGAGTCCACGAGAAGCCTCTCCCCAGTGGACAGGGAGTCTCTGATGGCCTACCTGAGGGCCTTGGACGGACCCACCCGACCCGTCGTACTCCCAAGGCAAGACAGCCCTCCTGCGGGGCCTTGTAGGACTAGAAGGGTGGCTCTTCCGTAACGACAGAGAACCCCCTGCCTCTCGGCAGGGGGTTCAGTGCGTTCTCAGGCTCAGATGTGGCTGCCCTTGGCGAAGCCCACGAAGACCCCCCAGACGCTGTCAGGGAGCATCAGGACAGGTCCGGCAGGGACCTTGCTGTCACGGACAGGAACGCGCCCGCCATCAGCCGCAGAAGGCGCCCACTCCAGGCAGTTGCCGCCATCGGTGTTGCTGTAACTGGACTTGACCCACTGGTAAGGGGCCTGGTTCGTCAAGAGGGTCATAGCTTCTCCATAGTCTCTCTGATTAGGTCCGCGCTCTTACGGGCCGGATGAGCCTCGCTCAGAAGGCTCTCAAAGGCCCGCTGCGCGGGCCTGACGTACACGGGGTCCTCAATGATCCCAGTCATACGGTAGGTCTCAACATAGACCGTGCTCACCAGACTTGGCGACGTGAGCACTGATGCTGGACTGTCGATCAGGGGGTGTGCCTCTGCATCAAGCGGAAGGATCTGGATACGGGTAGTTGGCTGCTCACCGAAGGTTAGAAGCGCCGCTAGCTGCTCCAGCATTGCCTCACGGGGTAGTACTCGTCGGGCAAGTACGGATTCACACATCACCACCCGTACGTCTGGCGGGTTAGCTTCAGCGAAAATTTGTTGCCTAGCTAGTCGTTTGGCAACGGAAGATGACACCTCCTGTTCTGTTGCCCGGAATGGTCCAGCACGGAGTAACGCACGGGCGTACTCCTCTGTCTGAAGCAGTCCGGGGATGATGGCGGGAGCCCATTCCCAAATCTGTACGGCACCACGTTCTAGCTCCATCCTGCGGCGGTACAGCTCTGGGAAGTCAGCAGCAACGCACTGTTCGTACAATCTCTTGAACAGCCCATCAGTGCTGAAGACTTGATCCAACCAGGGCACAACCGCAGGGGGAATATGCCCCTTGCCTGATTCAAGTCTGCTGATGGTGCTCTTGCTGGTCTTCACCAGCCTCGCTAACGCTTCCTGCGTTAGTGAGCCAGAAGGGTACAGCTCCCTCGCGGACTTCAGTTCCTCAGCGAACGCCTTACGGGGGTCGGCGTCACCCGAGACATGCTCCGACATCCCATTTCCCCCTGACCGGTCGTGTGGTCACGACTTTGGACCTTGCTAAGTGTGCTGGTCAGAGGCTTCTGCATATGCCTAGCCGACCAACCCCCAGGTAGGTCCCTGAATCCCTTCCACGGTAGCCGGACTTGGGCAACTCTGTAAGCGCAACAACGGAGTTCGCACCCAAGAGAGGGAAGCCGGATGGCCAGCACTCCCCCCACCCAGCTCTCTGATGCAGAGCAGTTGGAGTCCCTAATAGAAGCTGGTGGCCTCTGGAGGTTGGCGCCTGACTGGCTCCCCCGTGACGGGTACGCGGAACCAACTCGGCCTGTAATGAGCAGAGTTGAGGCGGGACTGAGGAGACTGGTCCCAGATGAGTGAGACCACAGATCTGACCATCAGTGACCCTGCCCTGGAGCCTGTTCCGATGGAAGGCTGTCGTGTCTGTGTAGCAGCGTCCAGGGGCCGTGAGGCAGCACGAGACAGAGGCAGTATCCAAGGGGTCCACGCCTACAACCGGATCATCGGTCAGCACCCTCACAGGCGGTGTGGTGATGGATAGCCAAATGAGGCTGAGGTTGAGGGCCCTGCTTGCTGACCTTCAGGGAGAAGACATTCCTGAAGAGCCGGACGAGACCGAGAAAGCACCAGTAGAGGACGACCGCTCCCACACGCCGACTATGGAGCGGCTGAGGCCCCTGGTACAGGAGCTAAACAAGAGAGGAAGACATCCGTGGTAATCCCACCAGATGCTGTTAGAGACGAAAAGTCTGGGGTTCTGTTCATTCCCCAGCCCAAGTCCAAAACCCCTGAAGATAGACCTATTCGACACAGGTCTAAGCCCCCAACGAAGTGGGGTAGGCAGTGAGACTTCCTGAGATTCAGTCTGACTACTGGGATGTAGGGGGCCTGAAAGAGGCAAGGGATGCTGGCACAGAACTCGTCAATGCATTCCGCAGGGCCGGGGTTGACTTCGCAGACACCAGCCTCAAAGGGCCCTGTGAATGCTGTAAGCGCAAGGGCTATCTGATCTCCATTGGCGGAGTTACGCCTGAAGAGGCACTTGAAATCGCCGCCGCTGTGAACGCCACTCTTGATGGACTTGAGGGTGAAAACTGCCCCCTCTCATAGGCTCCCGCCCCACTGTTCCCCCGTGTCAATGGCAGTGGGGCGGGTTGTAAGGCAGGCCAAGGATCGTCCTTGGCTTAGAGTTAGGGAGGAAACGCCTTGACGCTCAAGGAAGCACTTCAGATGGAGGCCCTGTCAATGGGCCCTGGTGACGACGACGATGGTGGCAAGCCGAACCCTCCCACGGGTGATGGCGACGACGGGCGCCCGTACTAATCAAGTGCCCTGAAGGTTCCGTGAAGTAGAGCTGACCCCTGTACGTTGGGGGTCAGCTTTTTCATGTGGGAGGTCACCGATGGATGTTGCAGAGCACTGGCACGCGTTCGCCTGGGTAGGGCACGAACGACCAGCTGATGACATCAGAGTCCAGCCAAGCCAGCCGACACCGCCCCTGGAGGTGTCCCACTGGCTCAAGAAGCCGAAGCAGCATGTAGCCAAGACCTTCAAGAACTCCAGCTCCGGAGTAGCCGCAGCATCTCAGTGGATGAGAACAGGGGGCGAGGAGCAGCAATACGCCTCCGAGGAGTCGTTTCCTCTCGATGCCCGCATGGTCTACGTGGATGACTCTCTCAGCCGAGGTGCTGACGTGGTCTGGGGCTACTACTCCAAGAAGCTCCGCTACGTTTCCAGAGCCTTGGTGGCCTGCCCGCGTGAAGGAAAGCCTTGCCCCTACGGTCATTGACAGGGCTTTTTGCGGATCTGTGTCGCGAGAAGCCTTAGTGATGCTCTATCCTCCACCTCATGGCACAGAAGGTAGTCACCACATTCACTGATGACCTCACAGGCGAAGAGTCTGAGGAGATCGACACGTACACAGTCCTGGTCAATGGCGCCGGGGTGGAGATTGACCTCACTCCTGACTCCCATGACAAGCTCTTGGAGGCATTGGCCCCGTTCTTCGGGGCCAAGGGGGCACGAAGGGCCCGGGGAGCTTCCCCCAGTAGCCCTTCTAGGGCCAGGAAGGCTGTCTCTGACAGGGAATACTCAGGAAAGGTCCGAGCCTGGGCTAAAGCTAATGGCTATTCTGTAAATGAGCGAGGCAGGGTTGCAGCAGAGCTGAAGGAAGCCTACGAAAAGGCTAACGCTTAATAATCATTAGCTGGAAATCAAAGAAACGCCCCCTGCCTTGATGGCAGGGGGCTTCTTATATGCCTGGGCGCTGTTAATTCATTCATTCAGGAGCCTCTTAGGGAGACTCTACTTTGCGGCTAGACACTCAGAGGCCGCACCTTGGGTGTGCGGCACTATAGGTCTGCAACACTCACTCTGTGGCAGGGTATATAACCCTGCCTACAATATAGATGTCGGTGTCAGATTCATTCTTTCTTGACAGGAACCACAGAAATTGTGGCTCAGCTCACACAGTGCAGGTTCATTAGTTCATTCTTTCCGAGCCTGGAGGGTGCCGGATCTGACTCCTGGTGGCTAGAAGGGCTCTGTACGGGCTTCTAAGGCACTTTCAGAGCCTATTGGCCCTCCTGGGCGTCCATAGGGCTCTCAGGGCGTTAGAGAGGCACACAGAGTTCATTAACTCGTACACGATTAAAGGAAGGCACCCCCGGTGGGTCCTTACACACATATCTAAGGCATTACCCCCGTGCACGCGCACACACATGCGTGAAAGAATGAATGAACACACCTATACGCGCCTGCCTGCTATTGCCCATGCATTCATTCATGCATTGCCCTAGGGGAGGGCAGGGAGCCTTATCGAGAGGCCATGAGAATGCCAATGGGAATAGGGATAGACACTCATATGGATATTCAGGTGCATAGCTATAGGGCTCTATATGGCTATGGACACCATAGGGATGCACGTGCTATAAGCCTGCCCAGCCTATGAGTAGGTGTGAGCTAGACCACACATGGTGGTCCGCGAGAGCGCCTGTGGGCGCCTAGCGCTGCATGCTGGCATGCACTCAGATAACAGGCATGTCACAGCTAGGGGTGCAGCACAGTCACAGCCATGCATGGCATAGGGCAAGCACTAGTAATGCATAGGTAAAGCTATGTGGATCAATACCATGCCCACTGCTATAGAAGTGTCCTAGTTTGGGATATTGACACAGAGGGGCTATGTGGTACTCGCGTGCTCCTATAGACTTCTAGGGCCCTATGGGCGCCCCTGTGGGGGCGCCGCATGAATGAATCAATGAAAGATCTCTGCGGACTGGGGTTGCGAAGAGGCCAGAACCGAGTAGTGTTCTCCATGTCGGAACAAGCAACACCGACAAGGGCCCGGAAGACGGAACCACCAACCTAGAGTCTTAGGGAAGTGGGGAAGCCAAGGAAGCCTTTGTTCCTTGAGAACTCAATAGTGGACGCCAAAGATCAAGGCGAGACTTACAGGCGGGCTGTTAGTGGCCTAGGAAGCGCTCCCCCTCACAATGAGGTGTTGAGCCACCTAGCGCGAACCACACAGCATCTGAGAGCCAGTGAGGGACTTAGCCAACACCAGCCAGAGGTGAGTATCTGAGCACTAGCGCATAGCGGCTAAGGCCAGTAAAGGCTATGGGCACCATGGGGCCAGACACATGGGCACGCTCTCACTGACTCCCCTTCACAGGATGAGCAGAGGGCACATGAACGCCACAGGAGGGGAACCTAGACCTAACCGCAGCGGGATGGCTGTGCGGCATGGAACTATGGGTTGCCCAAGGAATGCGAACCCTGCCCGAGATCCCCGGGCCTTGTAGAGGGGGAAAGAATCCGGACCTAGTCCGGTAGCTGATAACGGTACCTGACATAGCAGTCAGGTTTCTCTCCTGTGGTCTAGTACCGAGATTGACCACGATAGGCAGGCTCAACACAGCAGGGCCAAGGCGCGGTGCCACTGGTGACTGATACTCACTGGGGCATGGGCGGACTTCTAAGCGCTTGAGAGCCTGTCTATCTAGGTGAGTGTCGGCACTGACCAAAGGAGCACAGCAGTAAGCAAGGTGGGCCAGGATAGGCAGTTAGAGGGGTGCGAGTCCCCTCCTGGCTACGCAGCACAATCTCATAGACAGAACTATGGAAGTGGGTCTACTGGAATGAAGACTTACAGGAATTACCGTGTCGTAGTAACCTACTTTATGAACGATGACCTTACAGAACCGCGATCCATGCCCGTTGGGGCAAAGGCAAGCTCTGAAGAGGTAGCGATGATGTCGGCGCGTAGGAGGGTACAGGCTGAGCTCTCTATGAGTGGCACAGACATGGCACTGTATGACCTTCATGCAAAGATCACTGCTGTATCAGGCTGAACTAAAGGGGGAGAGAGTATGTATCTGAAATTGCAACCGAGTGCCTACACCGATCACATCACGGCCCATGGTGAGGAGTTGCAGGCCCTTCCGCGACCCTATGCTATCGATGGGAACGGGCTTTGTGTCGGTCCGAATCCATACAAAGGAAAAGCCACTGGCGTATCGGGATTCCAGGTCGATGCAGCCGCACAGCAAATTGATGTTCTCGTTGATGAAGCGTTCCGCGACCCGAGCGGTATCGTTGGCATGTACGCAGTAATGGTCACTGAGTACGGCCAGTTCTTTACCAGCATTCCGGCAATCGCGAATGCTGAATTGATTCCAGAGAGATGAACAGCGTGGGAGAGCTTCCCGGCGAGAGTCGGGCGGTTCTCTTCTGCTTTTCAGCAGTCACCAAAGGGGAGAGAATGGGCAACTACAGGGTAAGCATCATCACGGACAACGGCACACTGCGCATTCATGGCAGGGATTGTAGAGATGTGCCACGAGAGGCTAAGAAGTACAGGGATGAGCCTTGGCACCTTGAAGCATCGACACGCCAGGAAGTGAATGAAGCGTGCTACGGGGACATTGCCTCTGACAATGCAGATGAGAACACACCCGAATGGGATGCTGAGGTGGCTAAGGAAGCTGAGTTCTCCAGTGTCTATCTTCCTTGCGTACCGGAGGGGCTGGTCTAGCCATGTGCAACTGTGAGAACGCTGGGCATTTCGATGATGAGCCCAAGCCCCGAACTCTGCATCCCTATGGGGGTGTGAAGGCAGGGACACATAAGGCACAGCACGTAGGGCCTGTCTGTGATGAGTGTGCGGAGACCTGTATGGCAGGGATGTTGCAGCACTAGGTAAGGGGTATCGGACACAGGGTCTCTGTGCCCCTGTGTCCCCTTACTTCCACCTAGGGGAGGGGCCAGTGTTCCAGCGACTACGGCAGGCGCTCAGAGACGCACTCAAGTACGATGCACAACAGATTGCAGATGACGTCATTTTTTCATGCCCAATAAGTTGAGAAGAGGTCAAACATGGACCAAGGAGCATGGGTCTACGTACTCAGGAATGGCCGCGTGATAGGCGCCGGACAGATCACGGGAATGATTGAAGGGGATTACATGGTGAGGCTTCCTGGAACGGATGACTTCCTTGTGGCCAAGATGAGCGACCTTGTGGAGCACCCTCAGAACAGGTGGTAGGGCAATGACTGTAAGCCTGGTAAAGCACACACTCAAGCTTGACGCATTCGGAGACTCGTACAAGCTGCACAAGAAATACCACTGTCGGCACTGTGGCAGTAACAACGTGACCATGGGCTACATCCCTGGAATGGCCATCGGGTCTGTCTGGGTAGAGGGCATCCCCTTTTCTGACTGCCTGTACTGCGGTAAGCGCTCGTTCGTTGACCCATGCCCAATAAGTTGAGAAGAGGTCAGATCATGAATGCTGGATTCATCGCATGGCTTGTCGGCGTAGAGAAGTCAGACGTGCAGACGTACCGGGACGTAGCTGACTGGCCGTCTCACTGGGCAATGAAGGCTCAGCACCGTATGCGCTCGCTCGGAGCTTCATCGGAGCAAGAGGCTATGTCCATCTACCGAACTCAGCTCATCTACGGCTAAGGGCTCGGCTGGATTGTGTGGCAGGCAGGCTTTCCTGTCTGTTGCACTGCCCATCAGAATCGCAGGAAAGGACTACTGAGTATGGCTAGGCATTGGGCACTAATCGAGTGGAATGGGACACGCGACATGGTAGATGAAACATTTGCCCATGTTGTGTGGTCCTCGCAAGGCTCGGAAGCAGCCGCAAGTAGAGCTTGGGAGTGGGGACGCAAGAATCTTGCTCCTGTCACTGCGGAGCAGGCTCGTGTTACGTACCTGGGAAAGGAAAGCGAGTGACCATGGCTAGTGGATACACATCCTGTGCCTGTCGGGACTGCATGGACATTGCTCTAGGCAATGAGCCTGTCCTTTGCTGGGAGTGTGAAGAGGCAGTCTGTGAAATCTACAGACCTAACCATCAGGATTACGTAGCGCTCCCTGGATACATGCAGGAATGCCAGAGAGAAGACGCTTACGAGGGGGCAATGTGATGGAGAGTGAAAAGGAACTGATTCAGGCACTCACTGAAGAAATCCAGGGTGCCATTCAGGCTGGTGGCAGGCTGCATGAAAATGATGTGTTCGATCTCGCCTATCACGCTGGACAGGTTTTGGGTCTGGATGTAGATGCAATGGAGGGAGTGAAATAATGGCGACTGAATACCATGTATTCCTGGTGACGGGTGACCACCTCTCAGGGCCACACAGGAAGGCAGCGGTAGCAGAGAGACAGGCGGAGAAGTTCCGTAAGAACTGTCTCTGTGATGGGGAAGATCAAGAGTGTGCAGACGACGACATGTTCCCTCATGGGGTGAAGGTGTCTTGCTCGGTTGATGGCTACTGGTCCAACGATCCCCAGTACTGACCCTGTAGCAGCATCGGACAGCCGTACACTGTGACGGCTGTCCCCTTGCCCTTACAGGGGCTCACACAGGTGCTAAGCACTGCGTGTGCCGCTAGCCATACACAGAGGAGATACAAGCATGAGTGAAGTTGAGTACGTAATCCAGGGGTACTACGGATCTCAGTACGGTTGGGAGGATGCTTGCTCAGAAGAGGATTTGAGCGAGGCAAAGCAGAGGCTCATTGAGTACCAGAAAAATGAGCCCCAGTATGAACACCGTATGATGACTCGCAAGGTAGAGAGAAAGGGGAAGTAATCAGCATGACTGCCGTCTGTACCTGCCGAAGCTGTCACTCATACTGTTACACAGCCGATGGGGGATGGACTCTGTGTGTGAACTGCCTTGATGCAGCCTGCACCCCGTACCCGACAAGGGCAGAGCGTCGGGTGTGGCCGGAAGAGGCAGACGATTTCAAGTGCCTAAAGGAAGTACCAGTAAATAGAAGGGACATTGGTTGTGGGTGACAAGCCACTCATGCTCAGCAGTATGGAGCGAATGACTGTCAGGCAGGCTCTGGAGGGTATGCAGGAAGACCTAGCGGAGTCCCGCCGTAAGGGAAACATGAGCCTAGGGGGATACGACAGGGCTTATGACCGAACAGCAACCATCCTGGAAAAGCTTAACGCCATGGACGAGTAACACAACCGAATAGCAGGATTGGCACGGGACCTAGGGAACACGCCCTAGGTCCCTTTCTCATGCCCTTGAGAGGGGTACAGCAATGCGAGTAGCTACAGGTTGTGCAGCTGGAAGAGCCTTTGTGCGTACAACGCTCCGGAGGGCATTGGAGCTGCACCACAGGTACAACATCTGGACAGGTACAGAGTATGTGAATGCCGCTAAGGCTATGTCTGGTAAGGGGAGTCCTGATCTGCTCTCAGATGCAGATGTGTGGGACCTGGACAAGGTGCAGATGCTGACTATCAAGAGGGCGCTTGACTGGCGAATGTCCAGGATGGAGGACAACCCTAATTCAGAGTGCTACGAACTCATTAGGGATGAGATCAACGGACAGCTTAGGGCTCTGTATCACTCCGAGGGAAAGTACTGGATGTGATTGGCATGTCATACATGAAGCAGTATGAGAGTGACCTAGAGAGCCTCTGTCTCCGTGCCTCTTACGCAGCGTGGGAGCCTACCTCTAACCTCAGGAACAAGGCGCTTACAGAGGTGCTGAACGACTGTGTGAAGGCTTCACAGATCTACCCGGGCCCTGAGATTGTAGGGCAGTTGCTCCTAGGGGAGGTATGCCGTCAGTACCTTGTAGTAAGGGAGCAGACACACCAGAATAGAGCTGCCTAGCTGAGTAGCTTTTGTGGGACCGGTTGCTGAGTACCGGTCCCGTAATGGAGTACTCAGCTAGGCGCTAAGCGAGAGTGTGCGCCGACTAAGGGGGAGTATGTTTAGCAGGGTGCTGATGGATACGTACGGGGAACCATGTGGTGTTGGGTTTTACTACCCCAATTGGAGAGATGCCCCCCGCTATGTTGAGCGTACCGAGTTCCCAAACGGTATGATCCGTAAGGTGTTTGTGGATAAGCATGGTAGACCGCTGATGACAGGGTGGTTTTACCCGAACGCCTACCCCTCCGAGGATAAGTGATGGCGAGAGTCACTGTGCAAGTAGAGATAGACGCATGTGATGCCTGCCTGAAAAAGGACGGCAGCAAGGTGAAGGCAGAGGGTACCATTTCAATTGGTGACAAGCTCTGGCTTGTCTGTGAAGAGCACGAAGCTAAATTCGTTGCGTTCTTTGTAGACGCACTAGGCGAACCTGAGGAGTCGGAATGATGAACCGGGAGGAGATCATTGATTGGTTGATCGGGAGAAGTCACCCAAACCCTAACCATGCCAAGTACGTAAACCGTAGCCTGTTCATCACTGACAACCTTCGAGAGATTGCCACACTGATGGACTTTCAGGAAATGATCCTTGCTAAGGGGGAGTCAGAGTGAGTGCAAGAGATGATCTGTTCAATGAGGTACTTGACGGGCTTAAGTCGGGGGATGTCAGGCTGGAAAACCCGGAAGCTCTCGCTAATGAATACATCAATGACTTCGCACACGAATTGGCAGAGCAGATCCGAAAGGATTCTGAGTCACTTCTTATTCAACAAGGCGGTAAGTTCCATTTCGGAATGCTCCATGGTGCGGACCTTATCGATCCTGAGGTGAGCAAGTGAGTAAGCGTGATGAGATCCTGGAATGCCTTTGGATGGGTGTCCCCGGATACAGCAGTGAGCACTCTAAGAGCGAGGCTGCAAGGATGCTGGATGAGTACACAGAAGAGCTGAGGGACGAGAACGCCAGTCTCCGAGCCACCATCGAGCGTGTTCGGGCGCTATTGGATGGCGAACCGTTGGGTGCAGCCGACGTCCGGGCCGCTCTGGAGGGGGAGTAAGTGAAGTTGACAAAGGTGCAGGATGAAGCATTGACCTATATGCAGGCCCATGGCGGGCGCATGGATTGGGGGCAGGGATTTGGACTAAACACTATGTTCGCACTTGAACGCAAAGGGTTGGTATCTGTGCACTTTCGGGGGGCTGGTGACCTGTGGTTTGCCACACTCATTGAGACTGGGGAGGGTAAGTGAGCAACACCGAAGCGTTTGAAGCCATGTGCTATGGGCCAATTGGCAAGGCAGTCAAGGCAGTTGAGCCACAGACAGAGGCTGACCCTATTGGGGTGCTTGCCTCGGTACTGGCTATGTACTCCGCAGCTCTGAACGGTACTGTGCGGCTCTCTGATGGCAAGCCTGTAGCTGTCTGGACAGTGCTTGCCGGACGCTCCTCTATCGGACGCAAGGGAACTGCCCTCAAGGCTGCTAGGGGCATTCTGGAGCCTGCCATTGGCGGTTTCCTGGACTCTCGCACCGAGGGTGGGATCAGTTCAGGCCCGTCCCTCACTCAGAAGCTGTATGAGAAGGAGGAGGATACGGCGGGTACAGAGGGTGGCCTAGATGGGCGGGTCCTCATCATTGATGAGGAGTGGTCAGAGAACCTAAAGCGCGTTAGGCGTTGTCCTACCTTCTCTACCAAACTTCGGGCTTGCTGGGATGGCACCACCATCCGGCACACAACTAAACAGGAGTCCATGGTAGTTGAGCGGCCCGTATTGGGATTCCACACTCACATCACACCAGGGGAGTGGTCAAAGTACGTAGGTGCTGTCGACGCTCTTGGGGGCAGCTTTAACAGGCTCCTGCCTGTAGTGGTAGAGCGCTCCAAGATGCTTCCCTGGGATCACACCCCTGTATTCCCTGAGACTCCAGAACTGAGAGAGGCATACGACTGGGCACGCAAGACCGAGCGAACCATGACTCTCAATAAGGAAGCAGGTAAACGCTGGGATGAGATCCGGGCCGCTATTGAGGACCGAATTTCATCTATGTCTGAGTCTCTTTCCTGCTACGTCGAAAGGTCGGCAGAGCAAGTGCTGAGAGTGGCTGCTGTGCTGACAGCTGCACAGATGAAGATCAGCATTAACCGCAAGGCTGTTGACGCTGCATGGGCTTTCGTTCAGTACTCCATGCGCAGTGTGGAAAAGCTGGTACGGGATGCTGCACAGCCAACCGGGTCTAACAAGCCCATCAAGACACTTCCTGAAATGATCAGGGAGATTCTGAACCGGTACCAGGGTGCCGACTGCACGTCTACCCTCATGCTTCGGTCTCTTGGCTCAAGGGCCACAGCTGCCACTCTCAAGTTGGCAGTAGAGAGCATGAACGACGTTGAGTGCGTCAAAGCAGAGTCCGAGACAGGCCGGGGGCGTCGGCCTGTGGTCTACCGATACGTGGTCCAGGAGGAGACAGCCACAGAGGAGCCAGAGGCAGTGCCTGACGTGCCGCCCACCTCAGTACCCCGTGTGGTCATCCCTGCCCCTGTACAGGCTCCTGCTGTCCCTGCTAACCCCCTCCTGGCACTGCTGTGACCAGTCCAGGGGAGATGCCACAGAAGAGGCCCCTACGCCCCGTACAGGGGCGCTACAGTGTGCTCGTCAGTAAGTGGAGGGATGGGAACTGGAAATGATCCACAAGAGAGAAAGACGCTAGAGCAGCTGAGCTAAAGGGCGGGGGGTCTGAAGTGAGTGTAGTGGTGGGGTACGCGTCGGGGATATTTGATCTCTTTCACGTGGGGCACTTGAATTTACTAAAGCAAGCAAAGCGCCAATGTGACTACCTAGTTGCAGGTGTGCTGACTGATGAAGCAGCGGGACATAAGGGTAAGAGCCCTATGGTCCCTCTCATAGAGCGACTGGAAATCGTAGCCTCTATGTCGTGCGTGGACAGGGTAGTCACAGACGAGAGCCTGGAGAAGCTGGAAGCTTGGGAAAAGGTCCGGTTTAACAAGTTCTTCAAGGGAGATGACTGGAGAGGCACCCCTAAGGGGGACCAGTGGGAAAAGGACTTTGCTGGGGTGGGAGTTGAGATAGTCTGGCTTCCGTACACCATCCACACGAGTAGTACGCAGATTCGTCAGGCAATCGAAATGAGGGGCAAGACATGCGAGAGACCGTAATCAAGTGTGACATCACTGGGGAGATTGGGGCGGAACCTTGGGAGTACGAGGTAGGAGACAAGAAGTACTCCATTGACCTTATCGAAGCTGAGAGGGTCAAGCTCGTTGAGCTTCTGAAGACCCTTGACGGCTATGTGGAGAAGTCGGAGGAGACTACTTCCCCCGCTATCCCGGCTCAGACAAAGGTATCTGGCCCTGATGCTGGTGCTGTCCGTAAGTGGGCAGCTGAGAACTTCCCCGAAGGTCATGAGATTGACGGTAAGGTCATGAATGACCGGGGCCGAGTTCCTAAGGGTTGGCAGGATGCCTTTTTGAAGGCTCAGGAAGCTTCAAATGCCGAGTGACTACGCTAAGAACAAGGGTGGTGCCGTACCGGGGATTGCTACCTCGGTACGGCGCTGTCTGGGTAACAGGAAGTTCCCACCAGCCACGGTCAGGAAAGGCTTTGGGCTCAGTGGGTACAAAGTCGTTGGGTCTCCCCGGGACTCCGTGGCGGCTGTGTTTTGGAGACCTAGCGACGATGCCCCCGAATGGACTATCGCTAAGAATCGGGAAGAGCTTCTAGCAGCATACGCCGAGGCTCTGGAGTCGGCTGGATTTGTGGTCACCAATCAGGGTGAATCACTGAGTGTCCGGAAGCCAACTAAAGAGGACTGGACAGAGGTCCACCACGCCACTACTGGTGAGCTAGTAGGTTGGCACAGACCAGGAGAGTTTTGGCACCTTGAAAGAGGAGTGCCCAAAGATTTGGAGAAGCCGTGACACCAATCTCCCAAGAGCGTAAGTACTTCTTTGAGTATGTGGTAGAGGAGTACGGCAAGGTGTATGCCTCTGTGTTGGGCGAATTGTGCCTACTGAGCTTCAATAGCGAGAGTCTTCCGAAGAAGACCAAGAGCACGACGACAGCAAGGGTTCAGGGAATGGCTAGGGCCGCTGTTCTCATCCTCCAAGCAGACGACTATAACGACATTACGTCTCAGGAGCAGGCGGAGAAACTGGTCAAGACTCACCGCTCTCTGTACCAAGAGGCAGCTTTGAAGGATCTGATGGACAGGGAGAGCTGGGTATGATCTGCAAGTGTGGAGCTGAGACCTATAAGGGCCACCTAGAGAAGTGTGAATCTGGGTACCCGGCTCATATCTACAACAGTGGGCATTGGCTGAGGGAAGCAGATGAATAGAATCAAGCTGCAATTACTACCGAATACCTTCCCCAACCTAGTGGAGAGTGAGTCACCAATGGCAGAGAAGAGCATTGCAGAGCTGTACGAGGATCTGACAGCAGCACTCCAGGCACTTGAGAGTGCGGGGGAAAAGCCTGCCCGAAGTTTCGTTTCTAGCTTTGGCGATGGGACCACTGACAGTGGTCTCAGGGGCAATACAGGGTGTGTTCGCCTAGTCGGTGGCAGCGAGTGGCAGACAGATATGGGGGCATGGAAGTGACCGAGGAGCCTAAAACCAAGCCTTGCGCAGACTGTGGAGACCCTATCCCAGCAGACGGCAGGGCAGAATGTAGGCACTGCCAAAAGTGCCTGGATTGGGCTTGCATCGCAACTCACGGAAAGAACCGGAGGAATTCAGGTAAAGGGGAATAGGCTAGTGCTCACGGTGGGCAACACTAATCCGGATAAGACGTGTGCAGAGTACTTTGTCCAGTACCGCATATCAGGAGACGATGGGTGGTACTCGGACCCTGAGCCTGATACACAGATTCTGCTTAATGCTCAGCGCAAGGCTGCTACCTGGCGGCGAGGTGACATGTTCCCCAAGGGGACCGAGAAGTCTGAAATTGTGGCTACCCGGATTATCCAGCGTGTCACTGTCGTGACAACTCTCTATGTGAGCTAGGCACAAACAGAAATAGGGCCCCCTGCCAGCAATGGCAGGGGGCCTTTTTGCGTTCTCTCTCAGACAGCCCTTCAAGGCGACTGCCCTACCCGCTGAGCCGTACCCCTACGGCTTAGCGGTCTGTACAGGAGCCTCTGTGACGAGTGCCTGAAACGTCTTGCTGTTCTCAATGCGCTGGGCGTACTCACCAGCGGCCAGAATGGCCGCTGTGACGCCTGCTGAGACCTCCCAGGGGAGATGGGTGGTCAGCTCCGCTAGTACAGGGGCCAGAGCGGCCACCACAGCAAGGATTCGCACAACATGATCTCTCAGGAAAGCGTTCATTCTTTCATTCATTCAACCGCCCCTAACTGGGGGCCGTAGCCCCCTCATTCTTTCATTCTTTCAAGTGCCTAAACCGAGACAGAGATAGAGACAGCTGCACTGCACTTGAACTCAACAGCATCGCCAAACAGCACGTGGGAGAACTTCCCAAATGCCTTGGACTCCCCAACCGGGACTGTGGCTGTGTAGTCAGCCACTGCATATCCCTCAACAGTGGCAGTCGTAACAAAGGTGACGGTAACGGGGGAGGTTGCCTCACTGGCATTAGCGATAACAAGCCGGACAGTGTCCAGGTTGGGAACAGAATTCCCGTTAGTGAGATCGGCATTTACAGGAGTGGGTACAGAGACCCCAGTCTGAGAAACCCTCACAGGAGTGAGCTTAGTAGCTGACATACAGCACCAACTTTCAAAGTGTGAATACGAATGACTAAAAGAGGGTCCGGGAGTGTACCCCGTGCGCAGTGGTGACTCAGCCGGACCCTCTGCGTGTACCCCGTGCAAGAGGGTTACGGCTTGGCCAGAAACCCATAGCTGGAAGCGAGCTTCTTCAAAGTCACCATGCCAGGAATTCCATTAGCATCCTTACCCTTGTAGCCAAGGGACCTTTGGTAAGCAGAGTAGGCAGACTTGGTCTGGACATCGAAAATGCCCTTCTCATACTTGCCCTTAAGGAACTTGCCCTTCACCAAAGCAGCCTGAACGACAGTCACGCTTGCCTTGTACGCCGGGTGCTTAAGCTCTGCACTGCGGGGCTGGGTAGCCCCATACGTGAGGGCAGCAAGAGAGACACTGGGCTTAGCTACAGGAGCCTTAGTATCTCCAGGAAGAGCCCCCAGCAGCTTCTTGAGGCTGTCAGCGCCCGGGACGCCATCAGCATCCTTGCCCTTATACCCAAGCGACTTCTGATAGTCCGAGTAGTTCTCAGTATCTGAGTCAGACCAGTTGGGTCCAGGACCCTCTGTGTAGTGCTTACCAAAGCCCTTGGCAACCAGAGCCTTACCAACTGCCGTGACCTGAGCGCCACTTGCCCCGTAGCCGTATTCAAGACCACCAATGGTTACCTTGCTACGGGAGACAGAGGGGGTCTCAGGAGCCTTCGGCGGGGTCCTGCCATCATAGGACGGGTCAGCAGACTTCAGGCCCTCAGAGTAAGCAGGGTAGCCATAGCCATAAACGTAGGAGTCCTTACGGGGACGAGTCTTGAGGTAGACACCATCGCCTTCGCTCGAACCATTCGTGTTTGTATTTCCTTCGACTGTAGTAATAGTCGTGGCTGTGTAAGCAGTGACAATGCCCGTGTGGCTTCCACCACCTGAGCCATAAAAGACCTGAGCACCAACAGCCGGATACTCAGACCACTGTCCACGGGACTTGAACCACTGAACTCCAGTAGCACAAGAGGCAGTACGCGGGAAAAGGTTATCTACCCCGGCCTTGAGAGCACACCAGGAAACAAAGGTGGCACACCAAGCCTGGTAATCGGCCCACTCAAGTCCAGGCACAGAGGGGGCGTACTTCTCCTTGTTGTTCCAGTGACCGTTGGACTTACCCTCGTGGTATCCAACTTCAGCCTTGGCGACAGAGATTATCTTGTTCGCATTGGTCATGTGATCTCTCCTTCTCCTGCATGAAGTGCAGCACTAACTCTTTCTGGGCTGACAGAGGAGACGATGGATATAAGGCGCTCGTTGTAGCGCTCCAGGTGAGAGAGTCGATTCTTAATGCTCGTAAGCTCGTCTATGACTCTGTCAGCCCGTGCCTTCTGTGCCTCTGCTTCTACTCGCCAGGACTCGGCAGTGTTCTGCCACGTCTTAGCTGTATTGGTCTTGAATGAGGCAACAATTACAGCGAATGCCCCAACTCCACCTGTGGCTAGCCCAACGGCTGTAAGCATCTCATCTGGGGACATGGGAGGTCTCCTCTTATAAGGCCCATAAAACGCGGGGGGTTGAGTTCAAAATAGCCTCCTCAGAGGACAAAGAAGGAGGCCCTTAGTAAGTGACTAAGGGCCTCCGACTGGTTGTACGTTGTGCTTACAGTGCCGTGATCGAGAAGTTCCGCCACTTAGGCTTTTGAGTAGGGTCAACTACTGAACCACCAGAAAGATGTACGTAGCCTCCCCTGTATGTGGTGTCATTTGAGGCGATCTGAAATACCGGGGTCAAGTCCGTACGCCTGAGAATGATCTGAGTAGGAGTCAAGTCAACCTGGAACGACATCCACTGTCCGGCTACAGGCGCCTTTGAGGCTGTACCCTGTGCCAGCACAGTCCCATTGGGAACCGTGGTGTTGTGTGAGTAGACCTGAATATCACCGCCGCCACGAATGGCTACGTGGTAGCCGCCAGACGTATTGATTTCTGAGAACCGGTATTTATCGTCAGCTACCTTGCCGAAGGCAATGCCAGCATGAAGCGTTGAAGCAGGGACAACGTCATACTTCATGTCAAAGGAGACCCTGTACCCGTTTGCTGGAAAGGTGGGGATGCTGACAGCACCCATAAGACAGGAAGCCCGGTCCATGAAGTCAAAGTAGGCAATTCCTGTACCGTCATACTTGAGAGCAAACTTGCCATCGTAATTCTCAAGTCCTATATCCCCAGGAGCCTTCACCTGACTCTTCCAGTTGTCCCGAGGGATAATCTGCGTGACGGGCTTGATGTAGTGAATAGAGGGAGTCATCATTCCTCTGACCCCCAGACCAGCAAATCTGTCTCGGTCACTTCGCCGGGCGACTTCCCAGACAATGACCGGCTTACCCCTGGCTACAACTTCAGCAACTTTGGCATCTGTTGAAGTGTGAGGCACACCCCAATAGTCAACATTGGCATCGTAGGTGTCCATATCCGCAGCAGCTGTAGTGGCGTCGATATATGCCCAGGTCTTCATCCCCTTGTCCTGGGCCCATTGCTTTGTGGCGTTGTTGTAGTAGGTCTTCCAGACCACAGAAGAGGCACAGGAGGGATAGTTGTTCATGAGCCAGCCACCCGTAAGGATGGCAGAGGCATCATTCGTCTTAGGCTCAAGGAAGATGACTACCTTGCCCAGGAACCTGTCCAAAACGTTTCGGAGAGGGGTCAGCTTCTGAGGGCCCCAGCCAGCCCCCAGGAGGTCACTGGGGTTCGGCTTGAGGGTGTTCCTGGCAGCGCTATAGGCGTACGTGTTGACCGAGCCTGCTACACCAAAGACACGAGTCATGTCAGTGTCGTGCATACAGACGAGGGTGCCGTCAGCGGTCGCCTGTACAGAGACCTCAATAGCAGTGGCACCAGAGGCTACGGCGTACTCGTATGCCTCCATGGTGTGCTCAGGGGCCTCAAGGCCCGAGCCCCTGTGAGCCGCGTAGAAAACCTGGTCCTGGAGCAGCTTCTCAACGGTCATGGTCTGGCCGCCGCCAGAGAACATGGCCTCAGCCCAGCCCTTGATTCCATGGGGATCATCAGCTGTCTCGTGTTCGTCCAGCCACTCAGCTACATCAGTAGGGGTGAGAATTACTCTGCCGGACCCAAAATCAACCCAAAGGGTGTCTACCCCGTCCGGTCCGTAGAACTGCCCGATCATTCCCTGAGAGTCTGAGGTAAGCCCCTGAATTGGACTTCCTCCAAGGTCAGTGAGGTCTATCAACTGAATAGCCCCAGATCCGGGACCATCCCATACGGTGCCCGAGGCATTAGGCACCCGGGCACCAGTAATGTCCTCAGCTACGTCAGCAGCTGAGCCCCCAAAAAGGTGTCTCGCCATATCCCGTCTCCTATCAGTAAAGGCTTGCGGTTTCGTAAGTCCCACTGATGCTCAGCGTAGAGTACGCGGGAATGGTGTTAACGGAGTCAAGACCCTGCTTAATCGTGGAAGTGCTGTCCATGTACATATAGCAGTTTTGGTTTGCTCCAGTACCCGTCTTCCCAAACACGCCAATCAGGTTGGGCATACTGTTTGAGACTCGGGGGTTGTCAATCATCCCAGTGAAAACCTGTCTGGTGTTATTCGCTACAGGCTTGGGGAGAGTGAAGCCAATGATAGAGACTCCACTGGATGCTGTTACGGCCTTGGACCCTGTGGTGATCTCTATCGAGAAAGAGATGGTTCCAGGAGCAATCCACCTCCAGAAACCGTTTCGGTCACCAGCTCCGGGCTTGTTGGACACGGTAAACAGATCTGGTGTGTACAGAGACCTCTTGGCGAGTGAGCGAGTCACCATGTAGCCGTCGGACCCGTAGTAGCCCTCTGCCTGGCCTCCAGTCCCGTTGTTGTCCATGTCCACCACGAAGGCACCGGGGGGCAGTCCGGGGGCAATGACATTGGCGTTCCAGGGGACTGCTACCGGCCCCGGACGTATGAACTTCCTCCGGTCCGAGGTGGTAATTGTTCCTCCATTGGCAGGAACTGTGGCAGTCTGGAGAACCATCTCCCAAATACCCCCAGGGACTCTCTTGGGCTTGGGCTCAACAGGGTTTTTTGCAGGCTGCCCCTGAGACACAGCAATATTGACAGAGCCTGAGGAGAGGTCAGCTCGAATCACAATGAGGTCAATGCGATCAGTGCTTCCAGAGTTGGCAGCCAAAGTCAGAATCTTGTTGGCGGTGAGCTGGTAGTAGAAGCCCCCGACAAAGGCATTTCCCGGGTGGACAGTGATAGTACCGGTTCCAGGGTTGGTCAGGTAAAAGGGGAGGTCTGAGTACTCGTAAGAGGTGGCTGTCAGGGGGTAGTCGATGCAGTCCTCACTGAACATGTGAGACATAGCCTGCCACTGCACCTGTGAGACAAGCTGAGCACCCCCACCAGCGCTGTTAGCAGCAAACGGGTAGCTGATTTCTGCCATAGTCACATCCTCGCTTCCAGTTTGCGCAGTTTCTTACGCATCTCATATACGGTCTTGTAAACGTTCAGGGGGTTGTCTGTACCTTGCTCACCAATATTCGGAGCTACGGAGTACGTATTGCCCCCGTCATCCACAGATATGGTCACTGCTCTGACAATGTCTGTGTAGGACTCTCCATCGACATCCACGGTAATCATGTCGCCAACAAAGTAATCTCTGCCAAACTTGATCTGCTCTGTATCAATAGGGTAGATCTGGAAGTTGCCAGACTTAGCTCCTTCAGCAAGAGCCTCATCAGCTGCCTGCTTTACTACATCAACGTAATAGGCAACTGCTACTGGCTTAGCTGCTTTGATTGCTGCCTTCAGGTTAGCCAGGGTGGTTGCGTTTGGGGTAGCAGAGTAGGCGGCTCTCGCAGTAGTGAGAGTGAAAGTCCACTCTGCCCCATCAGGGTTCTGCCCAATATCCTCAATGCCGTTGTCATCCGTGGTGACCACCAAAATGGGGTTACCACTGGAGTCAGTAGCCAGCGGAATATCCCTCCGGTCCACAAACCCCTCAATCTTCAGGCCCCACTCAGCCTCAGTGACTGTGTCGGCCTTCTGCCAGATATACCGGGCCTTGCCGTCACCCTGGCAGGCAACAATAACTCTGGTGACCTTAGGTGCGGTGAGAGTCCAGGTGTACTCTCGCAGGTTCCCAAGCTCGGGAGAGAACCTAACTGCCTTAGATTTGTCGGCGGGCGCAAAGGTAGAGAAGTCTATGGATTTGGTATCTGGGTTCCATAGGAATCTGTAGCCAGCTGAATTGTCCTGGCACCATGCGGATAGCTTCTCGCCAATAACGTCATACCTCAGAGAGTCAGAGACTGTGGTACCAGCTGTGCCCTTAGCAGGCATATTCAGGCCAGGGACTTGCCTGTCAGCAAGGGCCGAGCTTCCCATGGAGTGCTCAATCTCCCACCAAACCGCTTGTGCAGCAGGGCCGCTAGCTCCTCGCACTGATCTTCCTGAATACTGATTGGAGACGGTAGAGGAGGGCTCAGGGAAAGCTAGACGCTGATAAGCAAGCTTGTTGTCTGTCTTTCCACCCACATACACAGAGCCCTGTCCAGTGTGCTGTTCGACAGTCCAGTACTTCTGGAAGGACTCGATCTGACCAGTCAGGACGGGCTTAGCCACACCATCCTGAAAGATGGCGACACCACCTCCTTGCTGGAGGAGATCCGCCTGAGGAGTTCCAGACTTCACCAGGAGTTGCCAGGAGCCCTGATCGCAGAATTCCACAACGAAATCAAGAGAGATCCAGGTATCGATCTCACCAATCCGGTTCAAGTCCTTATCTCGGACGACGATTCGATAACCCATTTAGTACCCCTCATAGCGAGGACTGTAGGTGAGCTGCACTACAGCAGTTGATGAACCAGGAAGAATGCTTACGGTGCAGTCAGATACCCCATCGGGGATAGACCAAAGGACAGGATTTGGGTCAAGCAAGGGCCAGTAGTTAGTCCCTAGGTCATCCTTGAGAGACTTGTACCCTGGTCTTGTGTCGATAGTGAGTGTTCGCCCCCCAGCAATGATGTTGCTGCCATCGGTAGGTGCTGATATTCCAAAGGAGTCTCCGTCAGGACTGGTGAAAGTGAAGGATCTAATAGGGCCCTTCAGCTTCCAGACAGGCCAAGCCTCAACATCTCCGGGATTGTCCACCTCAACTGCTGACGACGAAACCAAGCCAGCATTCAGGTTAAGCGGCAGGAAGGCTCCCGTAGTAGGCAGGAACGGGGAGCCAGTACCAAAGGACCACTGAGCAGCCTCAAGAGAATCCGAGTAGAAATACGGGTCAAATGCTGTGAATGTGAGGCCGTATTTCTTCCAGTGGAAACCGGCTGTACTGGCATCCTCGCTACCCTCCATGCCACCCTTGTAATAGCAGTAGAGGTGCCGGGGCACTGCGTTGCCCTCTACGAACTTTATAACGCAGTAACCCTTCTTGGGATTCAGGGCTGAAGTCAGCTTCTTCTGAATGCCCTTCATTGTCTGTCTGTCAACCCCGTAGATAACCAGGGGAATCATGATCTCTCTGGCTACTGCCCTGGCACTACGGAACATGCCGCCATCAAGATTTGGGCTGTCATCGGAGTGCAGCTCAAACGGTGGGGCGTCCAATCCTGTGGCACCAGGCTGCACAAAGATCCCAGGCCATAGGGAGTTGGAGAAAGAGGTCAGGGGGATTTCCTCCCCCTGACCATCCCTCCCTGTAATCGAAACGTATGTCCTCTCCCAGTGCACTGGTGTCGGTGGCGAAGGAATCTTTGCCAATGGGGCAGGTGGAGCTGCCCTTAGTGCTGGAATAGCCATGCGTACACCTTCCTTCGATTACAGTTTGTTGCCGTACAAAGCATCCAGGGTCCTGAATGCCCTGATGGCTGCCTGAGTAGTGTCCTCGCTCTTAGCCTCGTTGATAGTGAGGTTCACAGACCGACCACCACTCAGCATTTCCTGAGTCTCGCCATTGTTGTAGACCCTCTCGCCTCCCTTGAAGTTCACCAGCTCGGGTCCTCTCTCACCTACTAGCTTCAGGCCAGGAGAAGCGGACTTCGTTCCTGTCCAATAGCCAGCAGTGCCAGAGAGAGCCTGAGTCCAGTGAGATCCATATCGGTGGGTTGCGTAGTTGAGCCCTGCGTAGATCGAAGCAAGGGGACTGGTGATTCCCAGCTTCTTGTAAGGCCCGGCATACGCATTGAAAGTGCCCGGAATGGTCTGCATCAGACCTTGTGACGGATGGCCAGCCTTGGCATTGCTGTCCCACAGGTTGATTGCCTTAGGGTTTCCTCCTGACTCAACATTGATCCGGTGAAGAACCAAAGAGAGGTACTTGGAGGAGAGCCCCAATTCCTTCAGGACCCTGAGCACAAGAGGTGCCCAACGCTCAGCACCACCAGCGCCACCAGCCATGGCTTCCATTGAGTCCATAAACTTCTTGTCCTGCTTAGACAGAAGCTCCGTGATGGCAGGACCGGCCTTCTTTACTCCGGTCTGGCCTACTCGACCGAACGAAGTGGAGACACCCTTCCCGAACTGACTGACCAGCTTCTTGAGAAGGGGGCCAGCAGTGTCAGAGAACATCCCCGGTACTGCATCAGACCAGTCACTACCGACGACTCCACCAGAGGCATAGGCAGGCAACTTCCCTGCTATCGCTGCCTGGTTGAGGGCGTGGATCGTCCCCTCTCCAAGGGCCCTTGTGACCTCTGGACGGAGGATGGACTCCCCAGGGGACACCATGGCCATCACAGAGTCCCTGCCGGGCGCATAGCCAGGTACAACACCACCTGTAGCAAAGCCAGGCATGTTGCCAATCTTCGAGAGCTTGGCAGGGCCTAGCAGCTTGCTGTTTACAGGGGAGATCATGGCCGACTGAATGAAGCTCACAGCAGATTTCACATTGGACTTGACCGAGGCAGGAATCCTATCCATGGACTTGTCAATGTTCTTCTGTGCGTTGCTGAAAGAGCCAGAAAGGCTCGACAGACCAGACTTCATGCTTCCAAAAGACTTGGCAGTCCCAGAAGCGGCAGAAGAGACGGAACTCTTAACCGCAGACATCTTGGCTGCTGTGTTCTTCTGGAGTGAGCCTTCCTGAGAAGACAGGGACTGAATGGCCGGAACCATAGTGGAGTTGACCGAAGCCCTCACCTTTGAACTGGTATCCGTCCACGCCTTGCTAGACGCATCCCTCATTCTCTCAACAGACTTCTGGCTGCCCTTAAGAGAGCTGTCAATCTGATCGGATGCCTTCTTGAATGCCTCAGCATCAGGGGCAGGGATGATCTCGCCAGACTTGTCCTTGAGATTCTTGACATCCCCATTCTTGGCTGCCTTGTTCAGCAGGCCAATGTTGGAGAGACCAAGTGCTCTCGCAGCTTCGGGCCTAAGCACTGCCTCTCCAGGGGAGAGGAGAGCGTGAACCCTGTCATCGTCTGGGCTGTATCCCGGAACAACACCACCATTAGCGAACTTGAAGAGGCCCGTGGTGTTGGGCATAGCGTCCTTGGCCTGGCTCCAGAATTCGCTAAAGACCTGCTTGGTGTAGCCTCCAGGCGAGTTGGCGAACTCCTGAATGGTGTTGAACGAGCCCTTGACACCATCAATGTAGCCAGTGACATCGTCCTTCATGCCCTTGATCTGGTCAGTTATGACACCCATCGGATTTTTGATCAGATCCTTGGCGGAGGAGCCAAGAGCCTTTATGGAGTCCCAAACCCCAGTACCGCTGTCCTTAATCATTCCCCAGATGTTCTTGGGGCTGAACAGATCCAGAATGAAATTGTTTGCCCTAGAAGCAATGTTTCCATTGCCCTTCCAGACGTCATCCCAGAAGTACTGGCCTGCTGAGGGGGCCATAGCTCCAGCAATAATGCCGCCAACCTTCCCGGCAGCATTGGGAGACCTCTTGAGGAGATCAGGGAGCTTATCAGTAAAGAAGCTGGCAATCTCACGGAGCTTGCTCTCAGCACCTGCACCAGCGGTACGACCACCATTCCTTGAACCCCAGGGAACAAGGCTAGTGTTGGTACGGCTGTCAACTCCGTTAGCACTGGCGTCAAAGCCTAGAGTTGATGTGAAAAGGCTTGCTACATGACTCATGTCAACGGCGTGCATAAGCTGACTAGCCGCAGAGGTTCCACGAGCAAACTTCTGAATCTGCCCACTCATTGCAGCAGCGTTCCAAGAGTCAATTACAGTGGGCCCAAGAGCCTTTGCCACTTCAGGTCGGAGAACGGCCTCACCAGGGGAGAGTACGGCAGGAATGTTGTCCACCCCGGGGGAATACCCCGGAAGAGTCCCGTACCGAGAGGCATCAATACTGGTGACTACACCACCAGTTGCAAGCTTCTTACCCTTCTTCTTTTTGCTGGAGCTTTCCCCGCCCCCGCCACCAAATGAGGAATCACCGTTTACCTCATTGATCTTGTTGTCAAGGGTGCTAGCGTGCCCGCTAGCGCTTTCCAGAGCCTTAGAGAGGTTCTGAACAGCCTTAATGATGGTGCCTAGACTCCGCTTATTCAGGCTGGTTACACGCCCGTTGACACCTGAGTTACCAGTGCCGAGGAGCTTGTACACCTCATTGACCACGTTGTACAGGCTGGACTTTCCACCCTTGAACTTGCCCTGAATGGAACTCAGAGACTTCCCATTGAGTGAAGTAACCCTGGATATAAGCTCCTTGAGCTTCTTGGACAGATTATTGGCAGCAGTAGTGGTAGAGGTGATCTCCTTACGGAGACCCTTGAGGGACTTTCCGTTCAGCGTGCCTACATGCTGAGCGGCATTCTTCAATTCGGATACCAGATGCTGAACTTGATTCTTCGTAGACTCAATCTGCTGAGTCTTAAGAGCCGTGAGCTTCTTCTTGTCCAGTTCGCTAACCGAGTGACCAGTCTGGTCAATCTTGTCCTTGAGATCTGTAACCGTGCCATGGGCAGAGTCCACAGATACCTTCAGCGAAGTGAAGTTCTTCTTGTTCAGGTCGGTAACGGCTTCCTTGGCATTGCCTACAGCCTTAGCGGAAAGCTCGACCTTCTCTGTGAAGGTGGTGAATTCCTGCTGAACTCCGTGAAGGTTCTGGTCATTTAGCTGACGAATCTGAGTCTGAGTGGAGCTGACAGCCTCACCAGAATGGGTAGCAGCAGTCTGGAGACTGCCAGTAGCAGAAGAGCCTCCACCAAACTGGTGGATAAGCTCGTCCATGGTCAGTCCGTTAAGATCCCGGATCTGCCTCTGGAGCTGCTTAGTCCTTTCCTCCACCTGCTTAATGATGTCGTCGGTATTAGAGATCTGACGGTTGAGTCCGTCAAGGCTGTTGTTGGTCTGTGTGTTGCGACCACGAGCCCTGTCAGTGGTCCTGCGAATAGGTCCACGGGTGTCCCCACCGCGAAGGTCTGTGCGGCGGTCTCGGTAGCCCTGGAGGTATCCATTGCCATTACGGGCGGAGGAGATTCCAGAAACAGCCTGTCGACCTACACGAGTTGCTGCACGGGCACCCTTACCAACACCAACAATTCCCTTACCAAGCGCCTTGATCGGAGTAAAAGCTGAGCCAAGAAGCTTGGTTATCTTGCCGAAGATCTTGGTAGCAAGACCGAGAGCAAGAATGAACGGAGCTGCCATAGCAGCCATCTTCACCAGAGACTTGAAGAACGACTTCCACTCAGGGTTCCCATTCATGAAGTCAGCAGCCCACTTGATCTGCTTAGCGAATGTGCCGATCGAGTCGAAGAAGGTGTTCATCAGGCCAACTGCATTGCCCTTCTGGCCCTTTGCAAAGTCCTTGGCATCATTGAGAAGGCCACCTTGATATTCGTAGCCATCTGCGATCTTGAAGCCGAACCTGTCAGTCTTGTACTTGGCTACCTTCTTGCCCATGAGCTTTTCGCCAAGACCGGTGTACTCAACAATTCCAGTCTTCTTGTTGGGCTTAGCAAAAAGGTTTCCCAGACCAACCTGAGTCTGTTCCTTGAGCTGCTGGAGCTTTCCGGAAATGGTAGAAGTACCTACCTGAGCTGCACGGCCCTTAGATCCGCTAGGACCACTCCAGTTCTTCAGGAGTTCATTAATAAGGTCCTGAGAGTCAATACCACCAGTCTTGGAGGCATTGGCCATCTTCTTGAGCATCTGTGCAGAAGCGGTGCCCTTTTTCTTATCCTTGGAGTCTGTGAATCCCAGCATAAGGGACATCTCTTCAACAGAGACACCGGCAGCCTGGGCAAACTGCTTTACCTGCCTGGTGTTTACTCGGCCAGAGTCCAACATCATGTCAATTGCGTACATGCCTCGCTGAACCAGCGAAGGGTCCAGGTTTCCCGCACGGGCGGCGTTGTCACCGACCATCATGACAAGGTCCCCAGCCTTGTTTGCAGCTCGCCTACCTGCTGCATTCTGCTTGGAAACGTTGGGAGACTTAAAGTCCTTGTCGTGGGACTCAATGGATCGGATATAGCGGACAATGTATGTCTGCATGTCCTCAATGGAATACGGCGTATCTACGCCGTACTGACGTATCTTTGTCAGAGCACTGAGGGAGTCCTTAGCAGAGACACCAGAGCCCATGAGGCCCATCTGACCGAGCTTCAGAGAGTCAGCAGACTTCACACCAATAGTGGTCAGTGCACCAGCTACAAGAGCCAGCGGACCAAGCAAATTGGTGGTGATGAGCTTCCCAGTCTCAGTGGCCTGAGTGCCAACAGTCTCAATAGCGTGACCGTGGCTCTTCCAGACCTGCTGAATAGGCTTGTTCCTAGCGGCAGCAGTGCGGTTGAGATCTGTAACGGATCGGCGATACCCACTTACCTGGTCCTGAAGAGCCCTGGAATAGTCCCTGGAGCTGTCCAGCTGTGTCTGGAGATCCCTGACCATCGTCCGGCGGATATTGGTCATCTGAGTGCGCTGAAGGGCTGCTGTCTCAGCAATGGCCTTCTGCTTGCGCTTTTCATTCTCCGCATAGGCAGAGGCAACTGTGGTAGCCCATTTCATCTCAGCCTTGGCCGACGCAGCAGCAGCAGTCTGCTTGCGCTTCTCGTTCTCTGCATAAGCAGAGAAGACCATCTTGTTGTGTGCCATCAGGGCCTTAGCCTGAGTAGCAGCAGAGGCTTCCTCTTCCTTGCGAATCCTCTTTACAACAGCAGCGGCATCCTCAGCAGACTTGACCTTAGACTTCTCTGCATCCGAGTTAGCAGCAGCACGAGCTTCAGCATTCTTCTTCTCAGCAGCAAGAGTGGACTGGAGAGCCTTCTTGGTAGCAGCAGAAGTCTTCTCAACCAATTTGGCCTTCTCGGCTTCAAACTTCTGAGCCTGCTTGAAGCGCTTACCAGCCTCTTCCCCATAGGCAGCAGTGACTTCCTTCTCGATCTTCTTCAAGACCTTCTTGGAGTCCAGGGCTGCCTTCTCGACAGCTTCCTTGGCTTCCTTAGCTGCTACAGCGGAAGCCTTGGGGATATTAGCCATCCCCTTAGCGACACCCTCTGAGAAGTCCTTACCGGCTGCAATACCAGCAGCAGAAAGTTGCTTTTGAAGCTCTGCCTTAAGAGCCTTGATCTTCTTTTCATCCACAGAGGGGTATACATCGATATACCCTGAGCCAACCTTTATGGGCCCACGGCCACTACCTGCTGTTGCCATAAGGCCCTCCTCAAAGGTTGCTCATCTGGTTAAAGAAGTCAGCCACCTCGTGGCCGGAAGCAAATTCATGCTTGGGGGTTTCCTCTTCGGAAATAGGCTGTCCAGGTCTCGGGAATGCCTCAGGGGCAGGAATCCCTTCCTTCTGATCTTCGGAGGTGTTGGCCTGGATGAAGTAGTAATTCGACAGCTCAAGGGCATCGGAGATGCGAGCCAGGAGGTATCCCTCAGGACCCCACTCTGACGTCTCGTCAAGAGCCATAAGAAGTACAGAGCGGCCGTGCTTCTTCAGCAAGGACCGGATATAAACATCAATCTTGCGGAGGGACAGCTTGCCTCTCCAGAAGTCCAGCAGATCTACTTGGAAGAATTCCTGAAGGTCTGCTTCAAGCTCGTCGCTGTACTCCTGGAGAATGCGTACTGTCCGGGTCAGTTTCCCTCTTCACCCCAGCCAATAGACTTGTTAGCAAGCTCCGAGAACTCCTGGAACTCACCAACAGTCGGACGAGTGGCACGGAACTGAGCCCAACCCTCTTCACCAACAAGGATTTCGATAATGTCAGCCTCCGACTCGGCATCCTGAAGAGCGAAGTAGTCAAGCGCCATAGGGTCACCGGGAGTGCTGTAGGTCTGACCCTTGAACTCAAACTCGTTGGTCTTGTCCTCAGCAACCTCAGGGGCTGCCTCAAGAGCCTTCGCAGCGAACTTAGGGGCTGCGGTCTTGCGCGGTGCAGTAGTCATAGGGGTTCTCCAAGCAGGGGTATGTGAGAGAGAAAGAGAAAGGCCGGGGAGTGCTCATCTCCCCGGCCTCTATGCAACATTTTAGGCAGTCATAGACTCATTGGTGAGGATGTAGCCCAGGCTCCCAGAGTTGTCCATGGCATTAATGGTCAGCTCGTAGCTCTGGTTCTGAGTCCGCTGAAGGGTGATAGCCCCTCGCTCAGTAACCATGGCCCGGCCGACAACCGCACGCCACAGATTGGTCTTGTACTTCCAGTCCACGACGACCGAGAACTCCTGGAGATCCGGTGTGGTGGACAGGTCCAGGCGGTAGTCCCCAGTGGGCTGACTCGACTGATCCATAACCTCAGTCCAGGTGGCACCGAAGAAGTTCTCAGTAACCAGCTTGTTGGCCTCAATCAGGGTCGCAGAGAGCTGGAAGCTAGCGGAGTCCACGTTGTACAGAACAGGGGCCGCAGACTGCCAGGCATTCAGAGGCGTGGTCTGAATAGCAGGGGTAATGGTCACACCAGCATCCGAGACATAGCCAAGCGCCTTGTATCCAGTGGGCGGGGTAGCCCCATCACCGACATCAGTCGGAAGGACAAGACCGCCACCAGTCGGGGCGAGATAGATAGCACCATCAGGTGCAAAGCGAATCTTCTGTGCATCTCCAGAAGGCATATGTACTCCTTAATCAATTTTGAACGTAGAAGAGGGCGATCTCCCCGCAATACACATGCTCACGAGAAGTGGGGTCGGGATCGTAGTAGGGCTGATTTACCTCTCCTACGTCCAGCACATAGGCATTGCCAGCCACAACCCCTGGGAGGCTTGAAAGCAAGTGCTCTCTAACCTCAAAGGCCAGTGCAACCGCAGTTTCCCTGTCCTGGTGGTAGACCTCATATTTGATGTCTGTCCTGTCCATGGACTCTCGGAGCATCCGAAAACCACCAGTGGAGAACACATAGAGAGTGGGATCTCCGACATTCCTTGCGTTTAGATCTCCAACGGCCTTGGGCAGATCAGGGAAGGTTCTGAGGAAGATGACTACTGAGTCAACAGGATCAACAATCATTCAATCCGCTCCCTCAGTAGCGCCTCCTTCATGTACTGGAGGCCCTTGTGATGCCTTCCGGCTCTGTCAGTCCAGCCACGGTCCTGGAGGAGCGCGTGGCGAACCTTGTCATTCTCTTCAATGGTGACTTCGCCGTAATAGCCTCTGGCGTCTCTCTCAACAGAAGCAGTGATGTTCTTCTTGATCTGGTTCCAGTTCGTATGAGTGCTGGAGTTCCTGGGAGCCTCCCGGATGACAGCAATTCGAATTCGTTCCGCAACTTCTGCAACCAGTGCCCCACACTCAAGAGTGGAGAACATTGCATCTTCCCAGCCAGGGGTAAAGGTGATTCCTCTACTCATCCGTTACTCGCCTTCCAAATCAGTAGGTGAGTGTGACGGGTAGTCCCATAGGGCCAGAGCTGGGGAGGGCCATCAATCTCGTACCAATCTCCCCGCCACTTACAGCGGTCGTTTTCTGAAAGAACTTCGGTGTAAGGGACGTACACATGGAGCCTGGACTGAGCCAAGTCCCTCTCTGGGGACCTGGTCTCAAACACCCGGTCCGGCTGTACCGAGGCACGAGAGGTGAGGACCAACGTGGGGTTTCCCCAATCCCTCTTGACCGTGTAAGAGCCTTCCAGCTCTTCAGCTGAGTAGAACTCCACTACCTCATCAAACATGGCCTCAGCCCCTCTCCAGAGAGAGGACAGCTACAGATGGCCGGTACCTCTTGAGAGCCGCCTTGGCTGCATCGGAAAGGGTCTGGGACTGAGCAGAAGTTCCGTACTCATACGCAACCTCGCGTTCTCCAGTCCTCTCCGAGACGACACCAGGGGAGATGGCTCTCCAACGGATTACCTCAGCAGAGGCAGCTACCTTCACCGGTCCAGGGACATTGGTGTATCCCCAAGAGCCAGTGACGGTGACGAGATCTCCAAAGCCAAGAGCACGAGTGAGTGTCTGGTGTTTGTACTCCCAGTCAGCAACTACCTCTCCATCTACAGCAACAGCTGTGACAGTCAGATAGGGCAGATACCTCTTAGGTACCTTCAGCCATGGCTCACAACTGCCAGGAAGGTCAAAGGACTCGTTCTCTCGTCGGTCAAAGTCCTTGTTGCAGTAGTCCTCAATAAGGGCTGTGACATCTGAAATGAACAGTTCGACCTGAGCTTTCTCAGGGTCAGTGAGGGGCCACCCAAGACGGGTGGCCACCTCTTCTACAGTGACAAGAGCCACTAGACATCCCTCCCTTCAAAGGGAAGGAGCGTCTTACGGAGTGCCAGCCGGAGTGTTGTGCGTAACGATCTCAGCCTCAACACCCTGAGCAATCAGGAGCTGTTCGGGACGGCACACCTTGGCGTCATAGATAACCCGGCTCTTGACAGCGTCCGTAAACGACTTCTCAGGCTTGTAAGTCTCCATCTGAGCGAAAGGCATCACAACAGAAACCGCAGAAGTCGAGCCCATGAAGAGATCAACAGACTCGAACTTCTGGTTGCCCTTTCGGATAACAGGGCTGGACGGACGAGTGTGGTTACCAAGGGCATTGGCCACAACAACCGGGAGACCGAGGATCGAGCCAATCTGACCAGAGGCCACAACCGAGCCACCCCCACCATGCTGCGAGGCGTCAATGAACAGCGGGTCTCGCAGAAGCAGCGAACGCATACGCGGAGAGACAAAGAGCCAGCGGTCCTGCGGAGCAGAGCGGGTGTCCAGGGTCTCAAGCATCTTGACGATGTAGTCGTACACAGACAGCGTCGCAGTAGCAGGGGCGTTGACCTGAGCCGCCTGGACAGTGCTGATCGCACCAAGCTCCAGTGCCGGAAGGCCAGAGACCGTGGCGTTGCGGTCCGCAGCACCGTTCAGGTCCTTACCCGAAAGCCCTGCAATGAGGGTGAGGGCCACCAGCTCATCAATCGCCAGAGCCGAAGCACGAGCACGCTGAGCAACAAGATTGCTCATCAGGTCAATACCGGACTTGGTCTGGAGCTGGTGAAGAGCGTCAATCTCCAGGTGGAAACTGGAACCCTTAGCAACGGTCATCTTCATGTACTCAAGCTGAGCGTGATCCGGGTCGCCAATCTCGCCGTATGCCTTAACCAGGCCCTTGTCCGAAACGGTGCCATCAACGAAGTGAGGGATGCGAATAACGTCTCCCTCACGCCGAAATTCACCCTCGTAGTTCCGGTTGGTGAAGGGGGAACCACTCAGAACAAGATTCTCCTCAATGTCCTGGAGGAGCTGAGCGGTCCAAATCTCGGGAATGAAATGGCCAGTTGTGGTCTGGAGCTGACCAGCTCCAGTGTTGTTGCCAGACTGGGTGTAAAGAGCCATGAATTACCTCACAGGTATGTCAGAGATCTCCTCGCATGAGTGCATCAAGGCGGCCATCTACACGGGCCTTGTTGATCTCAGTGGGAGTCATATTGGAAAGATCTGCATGGGAAAGCTGGTCAGGGCCAATAGCCCCTCCCTGCCGTCCAAGGCCAAGATCCTGAGCAAACTCAGAACCAGTGGCGGGCTTGGGAAGTGAAGTGACAAAGGCATTGATCTGGTCAGAGACCGGAAGCCCATTGGCATCTACGAACTGAGAGGTATTGACAAACTTCAGGTCTGGGAGCTGAACTCCATTGGTTGCAGCCGCAGCCTTAAGCTCAGACTCGACAAGACGCGACCCAACCTCGGAATAGGCAGAGGTTCGGCCCTCCGCACGAGCAGCCTCTAGGGCCTTCTCCTGGTCAGTCATTCCAGACTGCTTAAGCTGGTCCCTCTCCTGAGAGGCTTCCTTCCAGCGGTCCTCGTTGGTCCTCGAAAGGGTCTTCCACTTATCGCGCTCGGCAATAAGCTCCTCTACCGTCGGCTGAGTACCAGTGCCCTGCTGTCCCGTTTCGGTCCCAACAGTGGCTGTGGTCTCAGTCGTGTTCTCTTCACTCATAATCGAACCGTCCATTTCGGCTGGTTGAAGGCATCAAAAAAGGCCCCCAACCATTTCGGTTAGAGACCGTGTGAAACGGACGGGCCTTAGCCCGTCTTCCTGGCCTGGTTTCCAGAGTTGCCCTGAGGGGCCTTGGAGGCTGCCTTAGCAGCCTTGGGGTCATTCCCGACAGGCTTAGCACCAGGGTCTTGCTTGTCAGATCCAGGCAGACCGCCTGTGCCTATTTCAGGCTGAGGCATGAGCTTCTGAATCTCTGTGGCGTCCTTAGCATCTTGCTTACGCATCTCCTGAAAGCGGTCAATCTGCTGAGGTGTGTAGCCAGCATCCGAGAGGAGCTGGTTAACCGGGACGCCAATCATCTTGAGTTTCAGAAGAGCGTCCATGTGCTGTGCCTCGGTACGGTTCTCAGGATCTCTCCAGATAATCTCTGCACCGAATGCCTCTGCCTTAGGGTCTTTCATGACCTTGAAGCAAAGTCGCATGACCCGTTCCCATGCCTCACCGAAGTGAAGCATTCGTTCACGAGTCTTTGAAATAAGCCCTGCTTCAGCGGAGGTGATTGCCTCTCCTGAAGGGGCTGTTCCTCCGTTAAGGAGGAAGTAATGGAAGGGGATTCTAGAGATGCTAGCCATGTGCTGAACCAGCATGTCAACAAGAGTGACGTAGTTTCCCAAGTCGGCTGCTTCAAATTGACCAAACTTGGAAGTGGGGTCACTAGCCTGAAGCACTTTATCCACTCCGGAATCAAAGGGAGGGAGGGGGTTGTCATTCTCATCTGTCTGAATCTCAAGCCCAGTAACCCATCTCTGCGGCCAAGCTGCATACTCAGATGCCAGCAAAGCGTCAGAAACAATCTTGTTGATCGCATCCTGAATGGGGATTACCACTGACAGATCCGAGATGGGATCTCCAGCTATTCGAGAGCGGTTGTTGATAGGGATCACGGGCACTTCGAGAAGAGGGTTAGGTTCCCGCTTGTTTCCCACCCAACCTGCATCTGCACCATTTATGAACCGGTAGACAGAATTGGGAAGCCAGAGAGTCACCCACTCTCGACCCCAGTCGTCTGTGTAGAACTTGGCCGCTGCCTCAATCTCCCTTCGGGAGCCGGGCTTGTACTGAACCACCATGTTCTGAGCAGACTCCACAGTGATTGTGGGCTTGCCATCAGAGTCAGCCCACACAACTGCATAGGCAATGCCATAGATCAAGGCGTCAAGGTGAGCCTCATTTGAGTCAGAGTCCATGAAATTCCGCTGCCAGATTTCCCGAGCGTCCTTGTCCGCATCAGGTTCATCAGTCATCCGAAAGCCATCAATGGCCATTCGTTCATTCACTGAGTCCACGATGAGACCCGAGAAGTTGTCACACCATCTCTCGAAGAGTTCGGCGTACTGCTTCTTGTGGCGAGCCTGAGCAAAGGCCATCTTCTGATGGTTGCCGTCGTAGTACTCGCTGAACTTCCTGTAACTTCCCCTGGCTGTCAGCAACTTGGAGTGGAGGTAGTCCACCCACTGTTGTGGGGTAGCCGGAGGAGAGCCAATTTCGAAATTGCTCATCCATACCTCCACTTAGAAACCTACGACTCGTCCCCTTCTGCGGTTCATTCGTCCATCAGCGATAGCGTCGGCTCTCGCCTCCAGGGCGAGGACGGCACAAATAGCCAGGTCAATTTTTCTCTTCGACCTGGGGGAGTCTTTCTGAATCAGGACGCCAACTTCTCCACCAACCATTACGTCTCGGGTAACTGCATTGAGGACATGGCGAGTTAGACGCTCATCACCCTCATGCGAGATTTCTTTGACCATGACAGCGGAATGGAATCTCTCAACTACCTGGACCATGCGAGTTGGCTTATTGGTCCAGAACTCAAAGACGAAGTCCTGGTCTCTGGTAGCAAACTGGATAGCCCAGCGTCCTAGAGCCTCCTGCCAGTAAGGAGGGTCACCGTAGAACCACTCAACTCGGAAGTCTTTGAAGGCTTTGTAGACAGCCGCTTCAACAGCAAGGGTGTCCACTTCCCAGTCAGCGTGCGCGTTCTCGGGACGCTCCCAGACATCAATAACGAACAGTCGCCCATCTCGAAGTCTGCAACCCACGAGCCCTGTTGCGTCTCCTCGGACGGACCCGTCAAAGCCAATAGCTATCTGGTCACCGAGCTTGATGGGGTCTTCAGTGGCCTCACAGAGATCCCAGGCAGGCTTGTTCATCCAACCATCTGAAGACTCAGCTATCTGGTTGAAGTAGAAGCGACAGTAGGTGGAGTCCGGAGTAGTGCGGTCATAGAGGATGGTCTTGGTGAGACCTTCAATGTCAGCCCAGACAGCGTCTCCATACGCCTCCAGGAGGGCCTGTCTGACCTTCTCCTCATCCCTGATGTCCTCTACGTCAATAGATGCCTCACGGCAGTCATAGAGCCAGTAGCCCTTGGTCACCATCTCGGACTCATGAATGATCTGGGCTACTGAGTTCTCGTTGGGGTTGTAGGCGTTAGTCGTCCCGACCCACCGAGAGCCAGCCTTAGTTGTCTTCTCTACATTGCGCTTCAAGGTCTGGTAGAAGTCAGGGCCACCATTGGATGAAACCCAGTGATGTTGCTCGTCCATCACTACAAAAGTGGGTCGGTTACCTTCATTCGTCCTGCCAGCAGTTGCCTTCGGCTTGATAGAGCCAGGCTTGCCTGACTTGAACTGGACAATGGACTTCGAGATCTCCAGCCCGTATGCCTCTTCGGCAGGGGACTCAGAGAGCATTCCTCGGATCATGTCTAGCGTTTGTTCACACTGATCTAGTGCTGTGGCACCGATCTGCACGATAGGCAGTGGAACTCTCTTACCTACAGGGAGCCCAAAGGCGTCATAGTGAGAGAACCGAACAGGGCCTAGGAACTCGACAATGGCCAGGGCTGCAAGGAGAGGGGTTTTGCCCCAGCCCTTTGCACGACGAAGAGTTGCGGCCGAGTACTTCCAGGAGCCGTCAGGATTGATGGCATAGAACCAGAGCACAAACCGAAGTTGCTCAGGAGTGAACTCCCAAGGCTCACCAGCTCGTTCACCATCTGGGGTGACTACGAACTTCTTGGCCCACCTGATGACCTGGTAGCCCAGAGTCTCTTTAGGGGACGGAACCCCTTCGGGTAGATTCCCAGACTGCATAGGAACCTCCCTGTGGCCTCCTAGTTGTCACTGAGGAGCTTGTACAGCTCTTCGTCCATGTTGACCTCAGGTGGCGCCTCTGAAGGCTCCTTAGAGCCCTCCACTGAATCCTTCTTAAACGACATGCGAAGTCGAACGCGATCCTCGTTGGTTGCACCCCACTTGGCTACACGCTGCCTGATCTCTCCAGCCAACTTGTAGTCACCCTTGTAGAGCTGGTCCACGAGAAGAGTGGTGATTTCCAGTTCAGCCCAGTCAGTCTCAAGCCAGTCAGCAGACTGAGGAGATTCAGACCAGGTCCGCCAGAACCTCTTAGCCCCAGGAGTAGTGACTCCAAGGCCCTTGGCCAGTTCTCTTCCTGACTGAGGCTCACGGGAGATCTCAGTAGCACCCTCGTGCTTGTTTCGCCTGACGCTGTTCTCCTTGGGGTTTGGGCCCCTGCTTCCCATTAGAGCCTCACATTCACATTGCTTATCTCCCAGAAGTCTCCAAGCTCCTCAAGCTCTTCCTGAGCCTGCTTACGCCAAGAGACCCGCTCTGCTGCCTTGGAGAGTCGCTTCATGTCCTCAGGGCTGAAGTCGTACTCTTCATCAAAGCTGTACCACTCAGACATCAGCACTCCGAGCAATAGAGGCGTTAGTCCAGAACATTGCCTCTTCCAGCTTGGTAACCGCAAGAGCCTTCTCTCGGCCCTCAGGAAGCTCGATGTCCAGTACTTCCGCTGCATCGTAAAAGAGATTGCGAACGCGCTGATGGGCGTGAACCTTGTACGCATCAGGAGCATGGTAGGTAAAGCGGTTCTCAATGTCCTCGGGGCTCATCAGTCTCCTTGAATGAATGAATGAAGGCAATAAAAAACCCCGCTCACAAGGAACGGGGTGGGTTAAGTGGTAGCAGCAGGAATTGAACCTGCACAGCCGAAGCGTCTGGTTTACAGCCAGGTGGGCTCTACCAATGCCCAGCACTACCAAGGCTCCACCTATTTGAGCATCGTTGAGAGGCTTAGGGGAGGCGGTCCCATCGCCCGGAGTTGAACCGGAATCAGTGCGACCACAACGCACCGCTCTACCATTGAGCTACGAAAGGTATGTGCACTCTTTCAGGGGGAGTGCTGCCCAGACCCTCAGATGTAAAGGGGTCGTCCCTCGCCATGGACTCGAACCACCAACCTTCGCCTTATGAGGGCGACGCTCTAACCAATTGAGCTACCGAGGGATGAACTAACCAAACTGCTTTGACTTCTTGATGTGGCACTCATGACAAAGAACCAAAAGATTGTCCATCTCCCAGCCGCCTCCCTTGGCGACTGAGATCAAATGGTCAACCTCCAGGTTCTCCCTGGAACCACACCTCTGGCACTTGAAGCCATCCCTGGCAAGCACCTGGGCTCGTAGAGTGTTCCAGTTGCCTGGGCGACTCTGATTCCTGGCTGACTTCCTGTCCCAGCTCTTACGGGCCTGATGCTCTCGGCATCGGCCATCCTGCACAGTGAGGGAGACACAACCAGCTCGCAGGCAGATTGATTTGGCTCTGGGCACTGTGTGCCTCCCCCACTAAGTTGTGCCAGTCAGCACAAGGACAGTGCCTCCTGCGGTGACTGGTCAAGACTCGCCCTGGCTGGGTTCTGATCTAGCAGCCAGGGCTAACTACCTTCTGGAACTCTTTCTCTGGAAAGCCAGAGCTTAAAGGCTCTGGCTACTCAACAGTGGTTCAACAGAAGGAAACTCTTAGTAGAAGCTCCTTAAGGGAGCTTCTTTAGTAACTAACTACTACTTACTCTCTTCTAACTATAGAGTAGCCACTGCGTGGCCTCTTGTCAACTACCTAGGCAGTGATGTAAACTACAGAGAGCCAAGGAGAGTGTTTAGTAGTTACTTACTCTTCTATAAAGGATGTCTGTGTCAACTGCTGAGGTTCTTGACAGATCTTTAGTAGATGTGACTCACATCACATGCTATCCGTGGTTGACTAGAGTCCAGGCGGAAGTTGCCACGGGGCCGAGCTTGAGACTCAGATCACAGATCAATTAGACTTGTCGTCTAGTCCTGTAACCGGTACTGTTTTGTTACAGATGAACGAGGGTTGGGCCAGACAGGGAGGGCCCCGGGGAACACCCTCTCTAAACTGAAGAGGACTTACATCATGACTAGCCTGCCGACAGACAGTGTCATGATCAAACTGTTTCACCTGGGCGTGCCTTACAAGAAGATCGCCCGGACTTACGGGGTGTCCCATCAGGCGGTGAGTAAGCGCATGGTGGGACTGGGATTGAAGCGCCTTCCGGCGGCCGAGGAGGTGTCTGAGCTACTCAACTACCGGTGGGGTGGCATCCTCACGTCGCAGTACGGGAAGTCCCACCACAGCCACCGAGCAGGCAAGAGCCTCAAGCTGTGGCTACGAGCCAAGCTAGGAGATGACGGTCTGTCCGATCTTCAGCGCGAGACGGCAGCTCAGTGGGAGAACCGCATCAGGAGGAAGGGGCTAGTCCTCTGCTACGACAGTACGTCCTCTGCTGGCTGGTCCTACAGGGACAGGAGGCCGGAGGATGGACGCCTGGTGATTGACTGGCCGCCTGAACTGCCCTTCCCTGATGGGGCCTCCAGGAGTCTTCTGGAGCTACCGGACCCTCCATCTTGAGCGTGAGAAAGTTAGACCCCCTGTCAATTGCAGGGGGTCTTTCCGTTTCTAAGGGTTGCCTCATGGTTGCAAGTTCAAGCGTGTGGTCCTGGTCACTAGAACATACGTCTTGCAGTTGTGAAGGATTCGTGTACATTCAGTATCCAAGAGGTACTACTACCTCTGGTCGTAGGCGCAGGGGGGCTCATGAGTCAGGTCGTCAACCCGTCCGAGGCAAGGCGCGATAGAGCAGTCACACTCCTGGAAAACGCTCCGGTCGATCACTGTGAGACCTGGGTGGAGTCAGGGGGGATGTTGATTACGAAAGTTCACACCAAGACCATCGGCTGCTACTACGCGATGACGCTCACAGACTTGATGGATGAAGATGACAAGCTAGAGCTGAAGAGGCTCGAAGAGGAGTTGGGGGGATCCATCAACTACCTCACGGTGGAGATTGACTCGTACAACGGCCCCCACAGACAGTTCCCAGGTAGCACGTCATTCATCTACACAACAGTATACGGAGGCCCAGTTGAGTATTGAGGATCAGCCCAGGAGTGTGAGCCAGACTGAGCAATACGAGAAATGTGCGTATCGCTTCTATCTCCAGCGAGTTGAGCGAGTAGTCCCTAGGCCCGCTGCCTGGTCGACACAGGGAACCGCATTCCACTCCGCAGCAGAGGCTTTCGAGAAGAGCGACCGGACGGCTACAGCGGACGAGATGGTTGATCTGTACTCAGATTTCTTCAGCCGGAAGATTAACGGAGACCTTCAGAAGGAGCCGGATCTGAAACGCTGGCTCACGGCTGGTCCTCCAGCTGGAGAGGACATTGAGGCTCGGTACCGGCTTGGACGGCAGCAAGTCAGGGAGTACGTGGCCTGGTCCACAGAGACACAGCCGAAGATCTGGAAGACCCCTGAGGGCAAGCCGGGGCTGGAGCTGTACTTCAAGGTCGAGATTGGCGGAGTCCAAGTCAGGGGCTACATAGACCAGTTGCCCGAGGAGCCTGACTCGTCAGTGAGGGTCCGAGACCTGAAGACAGGTTCCACCAAGAGCAAGTTCCAGATCAAGACGTACAAGGTGGCCGTAGAGAAGGTCTACGGGGTCCAGGTGAACCGAGGAGACTGGTACTTGGGTAAGACTGGGAAGCTGTCTCCTGTGAAGGGTGTGGACCTCTCAGAGGTCACTGAGGAGGAGGTTGGGGCTCGGTATGCCGCCATGGACGCCGGAGTCAAGGCAGGCAATTTCCCCGCCAACCCTGGCTTCGACTGCCGGTTTTGTGACGTGAGTCATGCGTGCTCTTTTTCTCGCTCTAAAAGTTGACAAGAGGCCAACTCTCAGTCAGACTGAGAACAGAGCAAAGGAGTGAAGCCAGTGAATAGCTGGAATCATGCAGTATCCGCTGCCAAGAAGTGGGGCGGAGAGCCAGAGCACTACTTGCCTATTGAGGAGTTCATTGACTCCTCTAAGAAGGTTTTGGGAGATGCCCGACATCGGTCGATGTACCACCACACTCTTGGGGTGTGGCTGGTCCAGGAGGTGTTTGGCCCAACACTTGATATCCCGAAGGGTACTCCTGGTAGTTCACATACACGTACTGTGAGTGTGCCTACTCGGCTTGTTGCCGAGAGGCACATCATTGAAGACCTGGGTTGGCTTCCTTCCCCGGCTGATTACATCGAGAACATGCCTATTGCTGCTTGGATGTCCGGCTCTAAGCGCAAGGAAGTTCCCCTCTCTCATCTTCTTCTCAACCAGCCCACGGAGGCTTCAGTATGACGACTAATTTCCTCGGTATTCCTGTCTCTGGCGAGATCCATGGGGGTTCAACCCGAGTAGAGCAGAAGCCGGTAGAGGATCTGGCACCTCTCCTCCAGTCGCTGATTGATGACCCGACTATTGTTGAATTCGGGTGGACTCAGTACACTCCCTATTTCAATGATGGAGATACATGCGAGTTCAGCGTCAATGGCATGTGGGTTCGTACCGCTTCTGAGGTTGATGGTGTGGACGAGTATGGGGAGGAGTTCGAGCCCACTTACAATCTTGACATCTTTTATCACCCGAGCCTTGGCAAGGTAGTGAGTGATTGGGATGCAGAGGCTCGGGAATACGTGAACAGCCGCTACGAGGGGCCAGATGAGGACCGGTACAACCGGGTCCAGGAGCTTGACGGTGCTATCCAGTCTGGGGCCTATGAGAATGCCCTCCTGGATGCTTTTGGGGACCATGCGCTAGTGACTGTTCGTAATACTGGTATTGAAGTTGAGTACTACAGCCACGACTGATGTGTTTGCTGCTGATTTCATCGATCCGGAGGTACAGGCATGAGCGACGATCCGACCAGATCGCCTGACTGGTGCTGGACACACAATTGCCACCGTTCTGCATGTCCCGGTGGACACTGATTTTTATTTGCTCAAGGAGTTGACAAGAGGCCATGGGGCCTGGTTTGGTTTAAGCCAGGCCCCTTCACTGAAGGAGTGAAATGTATAGCTTGGCTCAATCAGTACGCATCAAGGGTGCTGCTGGTGAACCAATCCCTAATCCATCCAAGGCACTTCAAAAGCTGGACGTTGAGTTCCGGCGCGGAGAGTTCTCTCTGTGCTCTGCTGGCCCTGGCACAGGAAAGTCTCTCTTCGCCCTGAATTTGGCTCTGTTCGGGAGTATGCCTAGCATCTACTGGTCTGCGGACTCAAATGCTGCTACACAGCTCTCCAGGGCCACAGCCATCATCACTGGGGACAGCGTTAAGTCCATCAAGGCGAAGCTCCTCTCTGATGACTTTGGGGAGTATGAGAGGGTCCTTGGTGAGCGCTGGTGGATTCGCTTTAACTACGATGCGACTCCAAGTCCAGCTGATATGGAGCGAGACCTCGCGACGTACTTTGAGGTCTTCGGGTGCTACCCGCATCTCTGCGTCGTGGATAACATCACCAACGTTGATATTGGCGGAAGCCCTGACGCCGAGTCATTTACCTTTGGCCTTGAGGGCATGTGTGAGTACCTGAACGACATGGCTCGGGAGACTCAGTCCCATGTAATGGCACTTCACCATGTGGTTGGTGAGTACTCAGATGGTCTTAAGCCGATCCCGCTGTCTGGTGTGAAGGGCAAGATTGGGCGCGTCCCAAGCCTCATCCTCACCATCCATCGTGAGCAGGATGACGAGATGGGGGGCAACCAGATTCTGAATGTGAGCCCTGTCAAGAACCGTGAAGGCGTTGTGGATGCCTCTGGGGGCACCTTTGCCGCTCTAGAGCTGGACAGTCAGTCACTCCGGCTGACTGACGTAGTGGACATCAGTGGCACCAATTTCTAAGGAGTCTGTATGACCATCAAGGTTGGCTCGAAGCTGGAGAGCATCAACTTCCCTGTCCAGGGGGACGTTGTGTATGGGCCCTACGAGGGCTCTGAGTCCCGAGAGAAGGTGCTGGTCAAGCTCACTACTGGTGGGTGCTCAGGACAGACTGTTGAGTGGGACATGGCGGAGGTTGAGGAGCTTCCCCGGTTCACCTTGAACCGGGTTGTGTTGTGGAGTGGCTTTGAAGCGGTTGTGAAGTCTGGCCCGTTCAAGTGGGGTGGGCTCTCCAAGTGGGTCGTGGAGCAGGATGGGGACTCCTACCTGGTCTTTGAAGATGAACTGTCCACCGAGTGACCTGGATCACTACACATCTCCTTCACAAATAAGTTGCCAAGAGGCCACGAGAGGCGCATACTTAGACCATGAAGAGCAAAGGGAACGTTGGCTTCGGGCTTCAGATGGACATCCAGGGGAATGAAGCAGTGGTACTCCTTCGAATAACTAACCCCCGTACGCTGAATGTCAAGAAGCTTGGTGAGGTGCTGGTCCGCTTCTTGACTGGGGGATACAAGACCCTGATTCTCGATCAGGGCAAGGTAGGCAAGGCCAAGTTGAAGCTCCTTGACTTCCTCGGTCAGCTCCAGTCCATGATGCAGAACAAGCGTTTTTTGCAGTGTGAAAAGTTGATTAGAGGTCACTATGGTCGCCTCTAAAACCCGGCAGTGCACAAAGTGCCTGAAGAACAGGGCCGCTAAGTTCTTCTCTGGCCCCCGAGGGCGCATCTGTAGCTCTTGCTCCAAGAAGTCTCGCTCTAAGGCTTCTCACGCCAACAGGGTTGAAGAGACCTACGGACTGCTCAAGGGCGAGTACGAGAAGTTGATTGAGGCTCAGGGAGGCGTCTGTGCTATCTGCGGACAGTCACGGAATTACCGACTGAATCTAGACCACTCCCACAAGACGGGCCTGCTCCGTGGTGGTTGTTGCCGTCTTTGTAACGGGCGACTTCTCACGGCAGCTAGAGACAACCCCGCCGTTCTGAGAGCTGCTGCTGACTACCTGGAGAATCCTCCAGCGATACGAATTCTTGGGCCCCGGCTTCACAAAGACTTTCGAGAGGATTCCTGATGTACTCCGATTCCCGTGAGGTTATGGGCGACCGTCGAGACTGGCTCATGGTTCACCGCAAGTACAACTTCCCGGTTGAGGTCTTCAAGGTTAATGAGGAGGGTGTAAAGGAGCTGGTCCGAGTTGAGCAGTGAGAAGCCCCCTATTGCAGACGTTCTGGACCATTTCTACGGTCTGGAGATCTATCCATCCAAGTATTGGATCAAGATTCTCTGCCCCCTTCATGCTGAAGAGCGGCCTAGCGCCTCTGTTAATACCAGTGTCAATCGCTGGAAATGCCATGCATGTGATGTCTCAGAGGACTCGTACTCAGTCATCATGAGGGAGGAAGGACTTACATTCCGTGAAGCAGTCGAATGGGCAAATGCCCGGTTCAGTGGAAGCAGCGAAGACGTACTGGGAGCAGTTCAAGGGGAGCCCAGCGGATCTGTACCTTCAGGCCCGAGGACTGGAAGAGGGCGTAAGCACTCACCTCCCCGGATTCGTAGGTTCGGCGAGAACGGGCCATGAGAGGTACCGAGACCATCTTGTAATCCCGTATCTCCGCCCGGCTGGCTCGAAGTTCACAGCTACTATTCGATTCCGCTGTGTGCGGGATGAGTGCGTAAAGGACATAGATGGCAGTTACTTCTTTCTCAAGGGAGAGAAGGAACAGCATGAGCAGCACAGCAAGTACCAGTCTCTTCCTGGTGACAAACCGAGGCTGTACAACACAAGTGCCCTGATCCAGCCTAGTGCCTATGTCGCCATCGCTGAGGGTGAGTTCAGTGCCTGGGCGGTTGAGCTGGACGGAGTTCCCACAGCTGCTGTCCAGGGTGTGAGCGCCTGGAAGGACCACTTCGACAATTCCTTTGCGGGCTACGAGAAGGTGTTCATCCTGGGGGATGGGGATGAGGCTGGCAGGAAGATGACAGAGAAGCTGGCTGAGCGTCTTCCTAATGGAGTCCCTATAGATCTCCCTGACGGAGAAGACCCTGACTCTCTTCGTCGTTCATATGGCCCTGGATTTATTCGCCAACTGCTTGGATTGGATAGCTGATGAGCGAGTTCTCAGTGGGTGACCGTGTAGTGGTTACTAGTGATGAGTCAACTGTGATGGGTCAGCGTGGCGTAATCTCGGAGCTCGATGACTTCGGAGTGAAGCTTATCCTTGATGGTGGAGAGTATTGGTGGACCGATATTTTCTTCCTGACTCTTGAGTCGGAGTATGAGGTTCTGTCAGCACCGCCTCTTTCTGTTGAGACAGAAGTTGCAAAGAGGCCGGATGTGGTAAATCATCCCAGCCACTACACGTCTCACCCCTCTGGGATTGAGTGCAAGGACATTGTGGGGCACTACCCCTTTTTTGTTGGCTCAGCAATCAAGTACCTCTGGCGTGCTGGCCTGAAGACTGAGGATGCTGTCACTGATCTCCGTAAGGCCATTCAGAATATTGAGTTCGAGATCGAGCGACTGGAGAACTCTTGAAGACCTATTGCTTTGTCAGTGACCTACAAATGCCATTCCACGATAGGAAGTCCTGGAAGGCGGTCCTGAATTACATTAAGGATCAGCAGCCGGATGAGGTAGTGAACATTGGGGATGTCACTGACTACCCTCAGCCTTCTCGCTGGACTGAGGGCACCAAGGCCGAGTTTGAAGGCGGTGCACTCAAGGATGCTGAGTACACCCGCCGTTACTACTGTGCGGCTCTCAGGGCCGTATACAGCGGCCCCTCTTCGCTTATCAAGAGCAACCATGGTCTGAGGCCCGCTCAGTACTTCGCTAAGAAGGCTCCGGCCCTCCTGGACGACGAACACGGGAACCCCTTCACGGAGGACAAGCTCCTACGGCTGGATGAGTGGGGCATTGACTTCCATGAGGACTTCTATGACTTTGCCCCTGGCTGGACAGCTACTCATGGGCACCTGGGCTTCAGCCTGAGCCGCTATGCGGGCGGGACAGCTATTGGTGCGGCTCGAAAGATTGGTAAGTCAGTGGTCTGTGGCCACACACATAAGGCTGGTCTGATCTCTGAGTCTCGGGGCTATAAGGGCAAGGTTGAGACCATCACTGGTCTTGAGATCGGGAACCTTATGGAGATGAACCAGGCTGCCTACTTGAAGTACGGAGCTGCTAACTGGCAGCAGGCTTTTGGGATTGTTCGGGTGGATGGTAAGAAGTCCTACCCTGAGCTGGTGATGCTGAATGGCCATGAGTTTACAGTGAATGGGGAGAAGTACAGTGCCTAGAATCTTTGAGCCTATTTACCTTGAGGTCCCTATGGACCTGGAGTCACTTGCTGAAACTATGGCTTCCAATATGAAGTACGAACAGCTCGTCGCCTTTATTCGGGATGTTGCTGGACACATTGCTGACAGTGAATTTGATGACCAGGTCATTGCGGCTATCAAGGAGGACATGGGTGGCTAAGCGACGCAAGACCCCAGACAAGCGTTTCCGTGAAGGAGACAAGGTGTGCCTAGTAACAGAAGGGGAGCTGTTGTTTGAGCTGATCTCCAATGACTGCTCCCACTGTGGAACACACGAGCGTGGACGTTGGACTATTGATGGTCTCTTCTACCTCGGAGACGAAGACCTGGAAAGCCTGGAGAGTGCATGAGCGATACTGAAATTGACTGGGTTCCACTCATCGAGATTGCCGGTAAGGTAGCTCGTGAGATTGCTGATAAGTGGTCTGTGGTTGAGGCAGACGATGTGAAGCAGGAAATCCTCACTCACCTGATGACTGAGAAGCACATTCTGTCTCGGTACACAGACGATGAGGATCTTCTCCGTAAGGTCTGCTGGAACGCTGGTAAGCGCTATGCAGCTAAGGAGCGAAACCACTTTGACCTCATGGACGACCAGTACTACTACACCCCTGAAGAGGTTCGTGTAGCTCTGAGGTCTTTCACCTATACCGATGATGAAATCGGTCAGCTCATGGGCAAGAAGGATGACCTAACCCGCTGCCGTATCTCGGATAACATTCTGACTGCCAGGGCTGACGCCTCTAAGGCCATTCCTAAGCTGAATGAGCGTCATCAGGAGGCGCTTCAGCGGGTCTTCATCTATGGCATCCCTGCTAAGGACCAGTCGGAGGAACGGGCTGCTTACCGAGCTGTAGACACCCTGGCCAAGATTATGAATCGGAATGCAAGGACTGGTCGTTAATGGAGATTCAGCTCTCAATGTTGCTGTTTGGCAGTGACTACAAAGCCAGTGTCGTGTTTGGTGGTGAGTCTGATCTCACTTATCTCCGATTTGGTACCCCTGATTTCATGGACTTTGAGCACAACTTTAGCGCTGAGGACCTGGATACGTTTATCTCAATGCTCAGCTATGCCCGCAGCTCTAAGAAGGAGAATGCATGACAGGCTTTGCCACCGAGACTGCTAAGACCGTTTTCTATCGGACGTACAGCCGTACTAAGCCTGATGGCTCTCAGGAGAGTTGGTCGGATACAGTCCGGCGAGTTGTTGACGGGAATCTCAAGCTTGTGCCCTCTCGCTACATTGAAGAGGGGGAGCGTGAGGCCCTGATTGAGATGATTGAGAGCTTCAAGGTTTTGCCTGCTGGACGGCATCTGAAGTCCTCTGGCGTCAATGACTTCGCTCTCAACAACTGCTGGGCTGCTGGCTGGGATTCAGCGAAGCCGGAGGAGCACTTCACCTTCACCCTTCTCCGACTGGCAGAGGGCGGGGGAGTAGGAGCCAACTACTCGGCTCGGTACTTTGAGGACTTCCCTCCAGTCCAGGTCCCGGTTCAGGTCCACATCGTCTGTGACCCTGAGCACCAGGACTACACAGACATGGTTGAGGCTGGTCTCATCTCCCATGAGTACAGTCATGAGTGGTACGGAAGTTATGACGTTTTCGATTCCCGTGAAGGTTGGGCCGCAGCCCTTGGTGATCTGATTCAGACTGCCCACGACCCCAAGACACGTCACCAGGAGCGTGTCTATGACGTGAGCCGTGTCCGGCCTAAGGGAGCTGTACTCAAGAGCTTTGGCGGTACTGCTTCAGGCCCGGCTCCTTTTGCACAGATGATGTACGAGGTAGGGGAGATCTTTGCGGGTATTGTCAGAAACTGTGGTGGACCTGAGCCTCTAACTGGTCTTGAGGCTATGGAGATTGATCACTCCATTGCTCAGTGCATTGTCTCTGGTGGTGTCCGTCGCTCTGCTCGCATGTCCATCATGCTTTGGGATGACCCGCTTATTTTCGAGTTCATCAACATCAAGAAGAACGGCGGGCATTGGACAACCAACATCTCTGTTGAGGTGGATGCTCGATTCTTTGAGATGCGAGACAAGTATCATGGGGGCTATGCGTATGAAGTCCTCCAGGCCATTGCTGAGGGGATGCTCCACAACGGAGAGCCTGGTGTCTGGAACTCAGCTCTGACGGCTGATGGAGAGGTGGACGGTACCTACACCACCAACCCCTGTGGAGAGGCCACTCTCACTCCCTGGGAGCCCTGCAATCTTGGCTCTGTGAACCTGGGGGCTTTCGTTGACCACATTGGTGGGGTTGACGCCATTGGGCTTGGCAAGGCACACAGGCTCATCACTCGGTATCTGATTCGAGCCACTTTCGCTGAGGTGGCTGACCCCAAGTCCGCTGAGGCTATTGCCCGTTACCGTCGTATCGGTGTTGGGCACCTTGGCTTCGCTGACTACCTGGCTAAGCAAGGTCTTCTCTACTCTCAGGCATGGGAGGATCACCGCTTGATTGAAGAGCTGGAAGACATGGCCGCTGCTGTTGACAAGGCAGCTAGTGAGTACTGCAACCAGCTTCGTATCCCTGTCCCGATCAAGAAGCGTGTGATTGCTCCTACTGGGACTACCTCTAAGCTCGCTGGTGTTTCTGGCGAGGCTGTACACGCTCCATTTGCCGCCTACTTCATTCGGCGCATCCGGTTCTCTGCTGTAGAGCCTTCTGAGATTGCTCAGGTAGAGGAGTACCGACGACAGGGTTACCAAGTAGAGCCCTGTCAGTACGCCGCTAACACGATGGTGGTAGAGATACCCACCAAGGACAGCCTGTTGGATCAGATGGAGTTCCCTGAGTACTTCCAGAGTGCTGGGGACCTGACGATTCGAGACATGCTCTCTGTGCAGGCTCTGTATCAGGATGCTTGGGCGGACCAGGCAGTGAGCTACACAGTGAATGTTGACCCTGGGCAGTACTCCGTTGATGAACTCTCGCGGCTCCTCACTGAGTTCCTGCCTGTTCTCAAGGGGACTACGGTCTTCCCTGAGATGTCTATGCCGCAAAGTCCGTATGAGCGCATCTCTGAGGCTGAGTACCGTCTCCGAGCTGCTGAGGTAGGCATTGAGGTCACAGACACTGGCTTCGATGAGATCTGCGCTTCGGGAGCCTGCCCTATTTGATGTGAGCCAGTTCACTTGCTTTAAAAGTTGCGAAGAGGCCAGAAAGCCTGCATACTTAAACCAGGAGGTAAGCACATGACTGCTGAAGACCCGTTCGACCCGTTTGGAACTACCTCCCCTTGGGAGTCCCACGAAGCTGCTAACAACGCTCAGGAGCCGCCTGTGACCACTCCGATTGCTTCTTCTCCTAACCCCTTCAAGATTGGCATGACCCTTAAGGCTGCTGCTGGCTACGATGCGGAGTGGTTCACCCCCACTGTTTATGGGGCTAGTGCAGAGCAGACTGCACGGGATGCTAAGGCACTTGTTGCAGCCATGAAGAACGAGGGGCTTATTGAGCTGGTTTCCCGAGCCGCTGATTATGTTCGTTCCACCTATAACCCTGGTACTCCGAGTACTCCGGTTGCCCAGCCCACTTTCCAGAATGGTCAGGTAGTTCATCAGCCGGTTGCACAGGCTCCTGTGGCCGCTGGAGGTGGCTATACATGTGCTCATGGGAACCGGAATTACAAGAACGGTGGCTCTTGGGAGGCTCAGTTCTGTGGTGCCCCTCAGGGCACTCCCAAGGACCAGCAGTGTGCCCCACTGTGGAAGGACAAGAAGACAGGCGAGTTCAAGTAACCGCTAAAAGTTGCTAAGAGGTCAGAACCGGGGGCCAGGCAATACGGCCTGGCCCCTTAGCCCTCCGGCATGGGAGATCAATTGAATGTCAAGTCAGCGAAGATCCTCGTTCTGAGCAGTGCAGTTCTGGTTCTTGGTGGTGCTGTGGCTGTTGCTGTGCCAGAGCCTGTAAAGCCGGTAGTGAAGAGGGTTCCTGTTCCAGGACCCACAGTTACTCAGGTTGAGGTCTCCCCAACTCCTGTCCCTGGCCCAACAGTTACCAAGAAGGTTCCTGGCCCAGGGTCACAGTCCGAGTGACTGTCCAGGCAGCTACTCGGGACTACAAGCGCAAGAAGGTCACTGCTCTTCCTTGGGGCTCAGTACAGAACCAGGCCCGAGCAGTCTTCGGCTCTCAGTATGGCTGTGCAGCCTCTCTGATCTCTCACGAGTCGGGCTGGAGGGTTTCTGCCACCAATCCCTCCTCAGGCGCTTACGGGCTGCCTCAGAGCCTTCCTGGCTCAAAGATGGCGTCTGCTGGAAGTGACTGGCGAACTAACGCCACTACTCAGCTCCGTTGGATGAGGAGCTATGTGAACAGCCGCTACGGCGGCGCCTGTTCTGCCTGGTCCTACTGGACTACTCACCACAACTACTGAGGAGCTACTTTGAAGGTCTCTGTTCTTGCTGAAACCGTCGTAGACGTTCTACCCATGTGGGATGCGTATGGGTACGAAATGGGACCACTCAGCTCTGAAAACACCACGGGAGCGGATGGTCTGGTAGAAGGTGCCGGGCGCCTTTGCTACAAGAGCTTCAACCGCCCTAACCCTGCTACGGCCACCAATGAGGGCTACCTCAGCAACATCCTGAGTCAGCAGCACTTCTCAGTGCTTGAGCACGCCTCGGTGACCTTCTTGGTTCGAGATGTCTCCCGAGCCCTTCTGACTGAGCTGACTCGTCACCGACACCTCTCCTTTTCCGTGGTCTCTCAGCGCTATGTGGACTACTCGAAGACCGAGCCTGTTATTCCCCCTGCTATTAAGAACACGGACTTCCCTGAGGGTCTGGTCTATGAGGTGTACGAGGTTGCCGTAGCGACATACGAACATCTGGTTCAGAACCTGACGGAACGGGGCTTTACTCGTAAGCAGGCCCGTGAGGCTGCTCGTTCTGTTCTCCCCAATGCAGCTCCTGTGGACATGGTGGTTACAGGGAACCTGAGGGCTTGGCGAGACACACTCCAGAAGCGTCACTCAGTCCATGCAGATGCAGAGCTTCAGAAGTTCGCTCACAAGGTTCTCATGCATCTCAAGGAGATTGCTCCGAACTCGTTCTCTGACATACCGGATGAGCCCTATGGAAGTGGTGAGAAGTGAACTACACCGAGAAGTATGAGGTTCGTAAGCACGAAGGATTTCGTTACGTCGCTCTTCATCAGTTTGATGACGAGACAGATGCAATCGAGTACATGGATCTCATGGCAAAGGGCTCCGGTTGCTGGCATGTGATCCGGGTCATGGAAGTAACTGTGTCGAGTGTCATTAAGGCGTAGGTCAACTCAACAGGGGGAGGTCTTCTATTGAAGGTCATTAAGTGCGACGTTAAGGGCCCGATCACTATCAATGTGGTCGAGACAGTAAGAGACCTCCTCCCGTTCAAGCAGTTCGTTATAGACAACCCCTTCATGGGGTTTGATACGGAGACTACTGGGGGCTTCAACTGGTGGGATGCTCCCGATAAGTACGGTTGCAGGCTGGCTCAGTTCGGAAACCATGACACTGCCTGGGTTATCCCAGTAGAGCTTGGTGAGCCTTATGTGAAGGCCATGAAGTGGGCCCTGACAACTGCTGAGAGGCTGTCAGCTCATAACCGATGCTTCGACCTTCATGTAATTGAAGAGTGCTTCGGTGTAGACCCTTACCCGCTTGTGCAGAAAATGTGGGATACCAAGATCCTGGCTCACTTGGTGGATTCAAGAGGAAAGGACAGCGGTGGACCTGGACTCAAGCTCGAAGAGCTGGTCCCTCACTACATCGACGCTGAGATGGGCGCTCGGGTCAAGAAGTCCATGACCGAGATAGCTCAGGATCTGAATAGTCAGAAAGAGCTTGTTGGGTACAAAGCCAGGGACAGCAGCGGTCAGACCCTGGAGTTCAGATTCGCTGATGATCCTGAGGTCTCCAAGGAGAGCCTGAAGGCACGGGGTCTTAAGTATATTCGTGAGTTCAAGGAAGGCATTTACGGCAAGGTCAACAAGGATAATGTGTGGGGCAAGGTGCCTCTCGATCATGAGGGGTACAACCTCTACGCAGGAATGGACCCTATCTGGGCATTCCGGCTGACTAAGCTCCTCTTCCCTAAAATCTCCCAAAGGTCCATCAAGAAGGGGCTCATTGGTTGGGAACACAGGATCAACTGGGTTACCTACCAGCTTGAACGTGCTGGCTATCTGGTTGATGACGTGTATGCCTGGGACCGTATCCAGGAGCTTAAGGCTGAAGAGAGTAAGTGGCGGTCTGTTGCAGCCAAGTGGGGCGTAGAGCTAATTGGCTCTGCTGACCAGATCATCGCTGCCCTTGAGCGAATAGGCCACAAGTTCACCAAGGACTCCAAGAGGACTAAGCCGAGCAAGGAGCATCCTAAGGGGCAGCTGTCTGTAGATGATTCGGTCCTACAGGGTATTGACCACCCGCTGACTGAAGCCATCATCAAGGCGAAGTCGGCTCAGAAGAAACGCAAGACCTGGTTTGAAGCTGCTTACAACAACCGGGACAGGAATGGGAGGGTCCATGTAAATATCAACCCTCTCCAGGCCCGGACAGCGAGGATGAGTGTTACTGGAGCCATTGCAGCTCAGACTCTTCCTTCTGGTACTGGTTATGTGCGCCATTGCTTCCTTGCTGAGCCTGGTCACGTAACGGTCTGCATTGACTTTGCTAACCAGGAACTTCGGGTAGCGGCGGCTCTATCTGGTGACAAGCGAATGTTGGCGGCATTCGCTAATGGTGAAGACCTTCATCAGCTCACAGCAGATGCAGCAGGAGTTTCCCGGAAGATTGGAAAGATGTGCAACTTCCTGATTGCCTATGGAGGAGGGGCTAAGGCCCTTTCTGAGCAGGCTGATATTCCTCTGGCTCAGGCCAAGAAGGTTGTTGAGGGATTCAACCGGCTCTATCCTGGTGTTGCTGCTTACGCCCGAAAGCGGGCCAATGAGGCTAAGCGCAATGGTGGTATCTACACCATTACTGGCCGCTGGCTCATTGTTGACCCTGGACACGAGTATGCGGCCATCAACTTCGCTATTCAGAGTGCTGCCAGGGATATCACTGTGAGCACTGTCCTGGACCTTCATGAGGCAGGATTCACACCCTATATCCGTCTCATTGTTCACGATGAAGTGGTCTTCAGTTTCCCCAAGGAAAGGGCTGCTGAGCTGACCGCTAGGGCCGAGAAGATTATGGAGTTCCACAAGCAGGGAATCTACGTTCCTGCTGAGGGTGAAATTGGCGAGCAGTCCTGGGGCAGTGTCTTGGACGCTGCCAACTCTAAGCACTAGGAGAACTAATGCCCCGAATGCTGTCAGACGGAACATCCTTTGGTTGTTGGGTTAGTTGGGAGTGTGGGGCTTGTGGGGAACGAGGAGAAGTGCAGACAGACACTACTGATGGAGAAGTATTCGCTTGGATTGACCACACTTGTGAGGTGGATGACTGATGGATAGCAGCTGGCTCCCTAAGGGAGAGCGGTTCATTGAAGACCTTCATCCAGGAGACAGGGTTTGTATGGATGTCGGAACCTGCATTGTCCTGGAGTACCCCAAGGCAGGTCGTTATGGTGTGACTGTTCTGCTGGAATCGCCTTATGGGCAATATTTTAGCCTCACATACCGTCCTGGTAGCCCTTTTCTACTGGAGGAGAACTGATGAGTAAGAAGATTCTTACCATGACCATTGAGGTTACCTACGAGGGGGATTACTACTCTGCTGATGAGATCCCTGGTGTAACTGCTGACTGGATTGATGACGGATTCTGTGACAGGGATAACCTCATGGGCTTTATCGTTCGCAGTACTTCTGTAGAGGAGACGTTCTGATGGAAGACAATACCAACGCTGAGTTCGACATGCTTACTGCGGAGCTTCAGTTGGACAAGCTTTATCAGGATCTGTTGAGCAGGGCAGATGTTATTGCCCGAGTGACCCAACTTGCTTCAGGTATTTACAAGGTTGCTCGTAGGAAGGGTCTCCCCAGAAAGCTGGCTGGGGATATGGCTATTCGGTACTTCAACTACGAGCTGGCTCCTGAGGAGACTGTTATCTACGTGGATGGTGAAGAGTGACTGAGGATATTCAGAGGCAGATTGCTGAGAGTGCTAAGAGGGTTGCTGCGGTGTCTCAGGGGCTTAATGAGCGTCTTGCTGTTGGTGAGCGACAAGAGCGGTACGAGGACGCCATGGAGGAAGCTGGGGCTTTGAATGTCCACTTCCGTCGTCTTGCTGCTAAAGCTGCTATGGCCGTAGCTGATGCTGAGTACGACGCGGAGTACGACACAGAGTTCGGTGCACTGCGCGCGGACAACGCCCGGCTTCGCGCTGAGCTGGACAAGTCAAACAGTGCAGCCCTCTCGCTGTATTCCACCATCGAGCGTGTTCACGCTGTGCTTGACGACACAGAGCATCGGGGATGGGTAACAGCCATGATCCCGGACATCCGCGCCGCACTGGAGGATAAGTGACTGAGGAAATTTGGCTTGTTGAGCGTTACGTAGATCTCGGCAATGAGGCTTTCTGGCATGAGTTGGCTCGGTTCTATCGGAGAAAGCATCACACTGACGAAGGTCTAACTGAGTCAGGTCACCTTGTTGGTAAGCGGGATGCAGCTAAGTACGGGGCTCGATATCGAATACGAGTAGTCAAGGAGGCCACTGCCTATGACACAGCTGAGGGAAGTGACTGATGACAGACCAGACTGGCCGACTTACTTCCTTGGAATTGCTCAAGCTGTTGCAGCAAGGGGTGATTGCCTACGAAGTCGGGTGGGAGCTGTTCTCGTTGGACAGGACAATAGAATTAAGTCCACAGGGTTCAACGGCTCCTACCCGGGAGGACCCTCCTGCCTCGCAGGAGAGTGCCCTAGATGCGTCTCAGACCAGCCCTCAGGATCAGGCTATGAAGACTGTGTCGAAACACACGCCGAAGCCAATGCACTCCTCTACGCCTCCTGGGAGGACTGCCAAGGAGCGACCCTTTACGTCACTCGCAAACCCTGCAAGGACTGTTCGAAACTGATACGAGCAGCCAGCATTGAAGAAGTCACTTGGATTGAGGACTGAGCCTGTGAGCTATGGGGATTTGCAGCACTACAAAGACAGGGCCAATTACTGGCATGAGGAGTACAGGAAGGCTTACAAGCGGGCTAACGCTGCTGTTGCTGAGGCTAGGAAGTCCAAGGAACGTGAGCTGACAGCTATTCGACTGCTTCTGAAGTGCAAGGAGGAGAACTGATGGAGCTTAACCCTTCCATCCTTGAGGCTACTCTCCGGATGTATGTTGCTGAGCTTGACTATGACATTCACAAGAATCTTGAGAACGGTGAAGCAGACGGGCTTGACCACTATCAGGATGAGGTGGACTTCTTCCTGAGGTGCTGGGAATCGGCTGGAGGCAATATCTGATGGACAGAAAGAGTGGACTCCCTGGGCGACAGCTGGTTGTCTCTGAGATTCCAGGGCGAAAGGGTAAGTGGCTCTGCACTGTGAATGGGCCTGTGTTCCATAGTATGGCAAAGTTCAGGGACCAGGATGCTGTTGATGAGTTCTTCAAGTGGGTCACTGAGCATGAAGGTAAGACTGTGAAGGTGGAGAGGGCCTGATGTCTAAGTACCTTGTTTACTCCTCTGGGAATGACCCTGACTTGGATACATATGACCATGCAGGTGCTGTGGCTGTACTCAAGAGTTACCCGCACTACTGGGCTAAAGAGGATCTGAAGGTCTATGAGGAATTCTGTACCTATGATCTCCATGGGCACTTTGCCTCAGGATACGTAGAAATCCCTAGGTCCGAGTGGCTTGAAGAGTTTGGGGTTAAGGGCTGATGAAGCTTCGAGATGCTGACGGGGATATTTGGGAATCAGGCGACGATGGAGGCTGGGAACTCATCTCGGAAGACAGTGATGGGTACCTAACCAACCTGGATCTTTTGGAAATCATTTGGGGCCCACTCAGTGAGGTGGCAGATTGAAGGTCTATGTCTACAAGGTTGATGCTGATGGCAATAAGACTCTGCTGTACGTGAAGTGAAAAGAGAAGAACCCCCTGCCCGGAGGCAGGGGGTTCTTTGTATTGCTCAAATGCGCTTTGCTCCGAAGAAGTCCCCTCGGACAATCAGCCGTTCCTTGATGTCATGAGGGACATTCAGGTCAGCGTGGTCCTCATAGATTACGAAAGTGATCCCACTGCGGACTAGGTCTTCCTCCATCTTCTTCACGCCGTGTGTTTCCCAGTGCTGCCGGTAAGTGACTCCTTGGGATTCATACGTCCAGCGGTCTTCTACAGACTCAGGATCAATGCTAGCTAGCTCCCTACCGAGTGAAGACAGGGTCTCCTTTGCTTTGGCCTCAATGAATCCTCCATCGCGGTAACTTCCTCCAGGCTCAAGGGCAGTCATGTAGTGGCTGATTTGCTCTTCAAGCTGGATCTTCCTTGCCAGGCTGTCATCTCCGCGAGTGTACTTCCTATGAATGACTTCATAGTCGCCAATCTCTTCCAGCACTGTGTCCTTGAGTAGTGAGTAGATCTTCCCAGGATCGTTAAGAGCCTTCATGCCGCAAGAGCCTGTCAAGTAAGAGGAACAACGGAGTCTGCTGCTATTCATGACCTCCCCCGTAGCTCTCTTCCAGGACTTTGCTGTGTCGTACCAGTTCTTTCCACAGTTGCCACATTTGATGATTCCGAGAAAGGGCGTTCTCTGGTTTTGCTGCTTCACTTCCTTGTTGGATCTGGCCTCAAGAATGGATTGCATTCGGTCAAACTCTTCCTTGGTGAAGATGCCCTCGGTAATCTTGATAGGAGTGCCATCAGTGCTGTAGGCGATGAGTGGGGGCTTTCCCTGCTTATGCCCTTCAGGGCGATAGACCCTATATCCCATAAGGGCGGGGTTGATGAGGATCACCTTCAAGTTGCCCTGTGACCATTGCCCCTTGTTGGGGGGGAGAATGCCAGCGCGAGTGAGTAGCTTGCAGGCTTTATAGAGCGATGCTCCGCGAATCACCATGGAGTACACCCAACGAAGTGCCCGAACCTTACCCTGGTCAAATACCAGGGACTTAGTTCCGTCCTCTCCTAGCTCGGTCTTGTACCCGTATACAGGCTTTCCAATTAGCCAGCGCTTTTCAACAGTGCGAGAGAACTTCCACAGGGACTCGATACGGACTCCTGTGTTGGCTGCCTCAATCCGAGCCATACCAGCAATGATTGTGACCATGAACTGACCGAACTCTGTGCTTAGGTCAATCGGGTCATTCTTGGCTGCAAGGGTCTTCTGGTACTCCTTGCACCACTCGATCATCAGATGCAGGTCAGAGATCCTTCTTACGAAGCGGTCCAGTTTCCAAAACAAGATCTCATCGAACTCAGGGGCTCTGTTCCTGATCCACTCTCCTAGCTGAGGTCTCTTCCACGGAGGCACTTTGGTAGCGGATACCCCTAGGTCTCGTGCTATGCCCACCACCCTGCTTCCCCGCTCTACAGCCATGCGGACAAGGTCCAGCTCTTGCCTAATGGGAGATGTGGTCTCGTCAGTCAGGATGGAGAGACGGATGGACAGCAGGACTCGCGAAGCGGTCGCTGGGAGGGCTGACAGCCTCTCCTGTAGGTCGGCAAGCTCTCTCCTCTCGGAAGCGGACCAGCCAGCTTCGTCCAGGAGGGCCACGGGCCACAGGTCTTCAAAGGTCACAGTCACCCGTTGAGGGTAGCTGATGTAGTTCTTCGTCTACAACTACCTGAACCGGGAAAACGTCGCCAAGGGCGACTGACCGTTGCCGCGGCGGCCCGGTGGGCCCCGCCGCGTCCGCCAGCCGCCGTCCGGGATGCCGGGCGGCGGTTTTTGTCTCACCAAGTTTTCAACAAAGTGTTGACGTGGTGTTTCCGAGGGCGTTAGCTATCCGCAGCCCGTCCAGCACAAGGCCCATACAAGGCCACGGAGGTCCCCGTGACTTCGAGTCCAGAGCGTTTGCCGGGGGAGAACCCCGGAACCCCCGAGGGTCTCGCCCGGTTCAACACCCTGCGGGACAGCGTGGCGCGAGCCGCGCTTCACGAGGTCTGCGCCAGTTCGGTCTGGGGGAGCAAAATCCTCGCCCAGCGCCCGTACGCCACAGCTGAGGCACTCTTCCGCGCCAGTGACGCCGCCACGGCGGAGCTGACCGCGGAGGATCTGGCCGAGGCGATGGCAGGGCACCCGCCGATCGGGCGGCCGAAACCCGGAGACCCGACCTCCTCCCGTGAACAGCGGGGGATGGCCGGAGCCACCGAGGAGCTCAAGGCCGAGATGCTCGAACTGAACCTGGCCTACCAGGAGAAGTTCGGACATGTCTTTCTGATCTGCGCGACCGGTGCCACCGGCGAGCAGATGCGCGACGCGATGAAGGCCCGGTCCGGCAATACGCCCGAGCAGGAGCGCGCGATCGTGCGCACCGAACTGGGCAAGATCAACCGTATCCGGCTGAATCTGGTCGCAACGGCCACCGCGGAGAACGCGGCGGCCGCGGAAGAAGGAGAGTGAAGGTCTTGAGCACGCAGACCACCGCTTCGGTGTCCACGCACATCCTGGACACCAGCGTGGGACGCCCGGCCGAAGGTGTCGCCATCTCGCTCGCGGCCCGCAGTGGCCACGGCGAGCAGTGGACGGCCCTGGGAGGATCCGCGACCGACGCCGACGGGCGCTGCAAGGACCTGCCGGCCCTGCCGGAAGGAACAACCCACGTACGCCTCGATTTCGAAACCGAGGCGTACTTCTCCAAGAAACAAGCCGAGGCACAGCAGGACGCCCCCCGCGTAAGGGACAGCGGCGCTTTCTTCCCGGAGGTGGCGATCACATTCGCCGTCGTCCCGGGTGAGCACTTCCACGTACCGCTGCTGCTCAACCCGTTCGGCTACTCCGTATACCGAGGGAGCTAGCACCGACATGCCCACGATTCTCGGCCAGAACCAGTACGGCAAAGCAGAGAACCGCGTAGTCAAGATCACGCGGGACGGCGACACCCACCACATCAAGGATCTGAACGTCTCGGTCGCCCTCTCCGGCGAGATGGACGACGTCCACTACTCCGGCTCCAATGCCAACGTGCTGCCGACCGACACCACCAAGAACACGGTGTTCGCGTTCGCCAAGGAGCACGGCATCGAGTCCGCCGAGCAGTTCGGCATCCACCTCGCCCGGCACTTCGTGACCAGCCAGGAAGGGATCCACCGCGCCAGGATCCGCATCGAGGAGTACGCCTGGGAGCGCATCGCCACCTCCGACGCCAGCTCGCAGTTCATCGGCGCCGACGACGTCCAGCACTCCTTCGTCCGCAAGGGCCAGGAGCTGCGCACCGCCGAGATCACCTTCGACGGTGAGAAGTGGCAGGTCATCTCGGGTCTGAAGAACCTGACGGTGATGAACTCCACCAACTCGGAGTTCTGGGGCTACGCCAAGGACAAGTACACGACGCTCAAGGAGGCGTACGACCGCATCCTCGCGACCGCGGTGTCGTCCCAGTGGCGGTACAACTGGACCAGCGACGCGGACCGTATGCCGAACTGGGAGAAGTCCTACGAGCAGTGCAAGAAGCACATGCTCCAGGCCTTCGCCGAGACGTACTCGCTCTCCCTGCAGCAGACCATGTACCAGATGGGCTCGCGCATCATCAACAGCCGCAGCGAGATCGACGAGATCCGGTTCTCGCTGCCGAACAGCCACCACTTCCTGGTGGACCTGGAGCCCTTCGGCCTCAAGAACGACAACGAGGTCTACTTCGCGGCCGACCGGCCGTACGGACTGATCGAGGGGACCATCCTGCGGGACGGCGCCGATCCCCGTATCCCGGTGGACATGACCAACCTCTGAGACCCGGCCGGTACGCCGCCGCGGGCCGCCTCAGCCGGCGGCGGCGTACCGGACCCGGACCCGCCACACAACTTCACTGCACCACTTCGGCACCCGGAGCCACGCGGCTGCGGCACTCAAATCCTCCTGGGGTCCTGCCGTGCCCACATCGCCACCCGCGAGAGAAGGTATCCCCATGGCAGCAACGGCAGCCGCGCGCACGGTCATCGAGAACGTAGCCATCGCGACAGTCGACGCCCACGACACCGAGTACGCATCGGGGCATGTCGTGGTCGCAGGGAATCGCATCGAATCCGTCGGCGCGGGCAAGGCCCCCGACGGACTCACCGGCGTCGTACGCCGGATCGACGGCACCGCACACCTGGTGACTCCGGGCCTGGTCAACACCCACCACCACTTCTACCAGTGGATCACCCGGGGTGTGGCCACCGACCACAATCTCTTCAACTGGCTCGTCGCGCTCTACCCGACCTGGGCGCGCATCGACGAGCAGATGGTCCGCTCGGCCGCGCAGGGCTCCCTCGCCATGATGGCCCGCGGTGGCGTCACCACCGCGATGGACCACCACTATGTCTTCCCGCAGGGCTCCGGCGACCTGTCGAGCGCCGTCATCGGCGCCGCCGCCGAGATGGGCGTACGGTTCACGCTGGCCCGCGGCTCCATGGACCGCAGCAAGAAGGACGGCGGGCTGCCCCCGGACTTCGCCGTCGAGACCCTCGAAGGCGCGCTCGCGGCCACCGAGGCGACGGTCGACCAGCACCACGACGCCTCGTTCGACTCGATGACCCAGGTCGCCGTCGCACCCTGCTCGCCCTTCTCCGTCTCGACCGAACTGCTCAAGCAGGGGGCCGAGCTGGCGCGCCGCAAGGGTGTACGCCTGCACACCCACGGCAGCGAGACCGTGGAGGAGGAGCAGTTCTGCAAGGAGCTGTTCGGGATGGGCCCGACCGACTACTTCGAGTCGACAGGCTGGCTCGGCGACGACGTGTGGATGGCGCACTGCGTCCACATGAACGACTCCGACATCGCCGCCTTCGCCCGGACCGGGACCGGCGTCGCCCACTGCCCGTCCTCCAACGCCCGTCTGGCGGCCGGGATCGCCCGGGTCCCCGACATGCTGAAGGCCGGCGTGCCGGTCGGCCTCGGAGTCGACGGCACCGCGTCCAACGAGTCCGGCGAACTGCACACCGAGCTGCGCAACGCCCTGCTCATCAACCGCCTCGGCGCCCACCGCGAAGCGGCCCTCAACGCCCGTCAGGCGCTTCGCCTCGGCACGTACGGCGGAGCCCAGGTCCTGGGCCGTGCCGCGGAGATCGGTTCGCTGGAACCGGGGAAGCTCGCCGACCTGGTGCTGTGGAAGATGGACACCCTCGCCCACGCCTCCATCGCCGACCCGGTGACCGCGCTCGTCTTCGGCGCCGCGGCCCCCGTCACGCTCTCCCTCGTCAACGGCAAGCCCGTCGTCGAGGACAACCACCTGACCACGGTGGACGAGGACGCCATCGCCCGCTCCACGCGGGACGAGGCCCGGCGCCTGGCGCAGATCGCCGCGCAGGCCTGACGTCCGACAAGCTCCGGCCGGGGAGGACGGTCCCCGGCCGGCGGCCGCGAACCCGAGCGGGGTTCACGGCAGCCGTGACCGGGGGGTGTGTGCCCAGAGTGCATACGCCCTCCGGGGCGGTGACGTACCCGGAAACCCTCCCCGGAACCCCCGTGCCCCGCCCGGTACCCGACTGAGAAACGCAGCAGTACCGCCCTTACCCCCTCCCGCAGCCGCACCTGCATTCCGCACCACCTCCCTGACACCCACGTCACCGCCGACGTGTACCCGACCGGAGGAGCCGCCGTGGCCGCCGAGCCCAGGTTTCGCACCGATGCAGCAGAAACAGCCGCCGACACCGAATCAACCGGAGCCCCCGGAGCGACCTCCGAGGACCCCGGCACCATCTCAGCGGAACAGGGAGAGACCGCTGCGAAGCACCCGGTCGACGAAATCCTTCCGCCCTTCAAGATGTTCAGCAGTGGCCTTCAGCATGTGGCCGCCATGTACGCGGGAGTTGTCGCCCCGCCGATGATCGTGGGCCCCGCCGTGGGGCTCACCGCCAAGGAGACCGCCTTCCTCGTCGGGGCGGCCCTGTTCACCGCGGGCATCGCCACCCTGTTCCAGACCCTCGGGTTCTGGCGGGTCGGTTCCCGGCTGCCGTTCGTCAACGGTGTCTCGTTCGGCGGTGTCAGCCCGATGATCGCCATCGGCAAGGGCCGCGGACACGAGGGCATCGCCGTGATCTTCGGCGCGATCATCGTGGCGAGCGTGCTGGGGTTCATACTCGCCCCGTACTTCAGCAAGTTGCTCCGGTTCTTCCCGCCGGTCGTCACCGGCACCGTCATCACCCTCATCGGGGTCTCGCTGCTGCCGGTCGCCTTCGGCTGGTCGCAGGGGACACAGGGGGCCGCGGGCTACGGCTCGATGAAGAACATCGGCATGGCCGCCCTCACCCTGTTGATCGTCCTGGCCCTGCGGAAACTGCTCCGCGGCTTCCTCCAGCAGATCGCCATCCTGCTGGGTCTGGTGGTCGGTACGGTCGTCGCCATACCGATGGGCATGACCAGCTTCGACGCGATGCGCAACGCCGACCCGGTCGGGTTCCCGACGCCCTTCCACTTCGGCGCCCCGCAGTTCGAGATCTCCGCGATCATCTCGATGTGCATCGTGATGCTCGTCTGTATGACCGAGTCGACCGCCGACATGCTGGCGCTCGGCAAGGTGGTGGGCCGGCCCGCCGACGAGCGGACCATCGAGGGGGGACTGCGCGCCGACACGGTCTCCAGCCTGATCAGCCCGTTCTTCAACAGCTTCATGGCGAGCGCCTTCGCACAGAACATCGGCCTGGTGGCGATGACCAAGGTGCGCAGCCGGTACGTCGTGGCGACCGGCGGCGGAATCCTGATCCTGCTCGGCCTCTGTCCGATGGCCGCGGCGGCGATCGCGCTCGTACCGCTGCCGGTGCTGGGCGGTGCCGGGATCGTGCTCTTCGGCTCGGTCGCGGCCAGCGGTATCCAGACGCTGGCGGGTGCGGCCATGGAGAAGGGCGAGAACGCCCTGATCGTCGCCACCTCGCTGGGCATCGGGCTGATCCCGATCGCGGCGCCGGACTTCTACCACGCGTTCCCGAAGAACGTCCTGGTGGTGCTCGACTCGGGCATTTCCACCGGGTGTGTGGTGGCCATCGTGCTCAACCTGGCCTTCAACCACCTGGGGCGAAGGAAGAGCGACGGGACCCCGGAGACGGTGGGCGAGCCCACTGTCGACGACAACGCGACACAGCAGGCTGTCGCCAAGGCGGCAGCCGCACTCCACTGACAGTGGTGTGACTGACCGAGACATGACATGCGGGGCGTGGACCGCACCACTGGTGCGGAACGCGCCCCGCGGTTGTGCGCGGACCGGTCAGCTGATGCTGTACGGGTCCCCGTAGACCTTCCACTTGAGCGGCGTGTGCAGGTCGAGATTGCCGTTCTTCAGGAAGACGCGCTGCTCGGTGTCGACCCGGCTGGTGTCGCTGTGGGCCTCCTCCTGCTGCATCGCCCACACGCGGGCGTCGAGGAAGGCGTTGAGGTACGTGGTCTCGTTGCCGCCCTGGGCCGGGGTCTTGGCCTTGGCCAGCGCCCTCCTGCGGATGGAGCTGAAGCTGGTCTTGTCGTCGCCGTCACCGTGCATGACGATGGCGTCGTAGTACGCGAACTGGCCCAGGACCCCGATGCCGTCCGCCTTGCCCTGCTTGACCGCAGGGTTGAAGTACACCCGGTCGCGCTCGTCGTTCTGCGCGGTCTGGAACGCGGTGTCCTTGGCCGCGGTCCTCCAGGCGCTCTCGAAGGCCGAGCCGAGGCCCGAGTGCGAGTCGCTGCCGTTGACCTTCTCCAGCGCGGGGAGGTACTTGGCGAGCGGGTTGCCCGGCTCCCGGTCGGTGTACAGCTTCACCAGGTCCAGCATGTCGCCGGTGCCCGAGCAGAACCCGATGATGCCGGCGGTGTAACCGCGGCCGTCTCCTATGTCCTCGATGTACTTGTACTGGGCCTTCCAGTCCAGCGAGGAGTTCTCGGCGCTGGAGACCAGTTTCATGGCGATCTCCTTCTTCGCCGGGTCGTCGAGCCCGGTCGCGGAGACCGCGCGTTGCACGCTGTGGGACGTGCCGTGCCGGGTGTTCTGCTGCATGCTGCGCAAACTCACGTGGTCCGCAGGGGCGTTGGCCGCGTACGCGGTGGCCGGTACGGCCACCAGGGCCAGCCCGAGCACGGTGCGCGTGATGATCCTCTTGCTGCGTCCAGCGGTGGTGCGGTGGGGGGCGTTCACCGGTCCTCCAAGGGGAGTTTCAAGCGTCGATGTTCTGTTAGGAAGCTTTCCTATCAGCTGCCCAGGAGGCCGTACACCCCTTGGGGAGAAAGGAGTTGAGCGAATTGGGCAGGACATGGATCATTCCCGATCGCTGACTCACCGGGTTGAACCGGGATGACTGAGGGTTCCAAGGCCTATTTTGCCCGAATGTGACTCCATGCCATCGGGTGACACCCTGGCGCCACGGCGGCCGAGGCACCGGCCTGGGCGCGGTAGCGTCTGCGGTATGGACGATCACTCTGTAGTCGATGTCGGCGACGTACGGCTCGCGTACCGCACCTGGGGCGACCCCTTCGGCGCGCCGGTGGTGCTGCTGCACGGTCTCGGCGGCTCGTCCGCGACCTGGGAGGAGACCGGCCGGGCGCTCGGCAGCGAGTGGCGGGTGTACGCCCTCGACCTGCGGGGACACGGGGAGAGCGACTGGCCGGACGAGTACTCGTTCGAGCTGATGCGCGACGACGTACTGGGCTTCCTGGACGAACTGGAACTGGACCGGGTCGGAGTCGTCGGCCACTCCATGGGCGGAGTCGTCGCCTATCTGCTCGCCCAGGAGCACGCGGACCGGGTGGAGCGGCTCGTCCTGGAGGAGACTCCGCCCCCGTACCCCAGGGAGGTGGCCGAACCGCAGCGCCCCGAAGCCCCGGTCGACTACGACTGGAACGTGGTGCCCGCCATCAAGAACGAGATCCGGAAGCCCGCTCCGGAGTGGGCCGAGCGGCTCGGCGAGATCGTCGCCCCGACTCTGCTCGTGACCGGCGGCCCCGACAGCTCCATGCCGCAGGACCGGATCCCCGACATGGCAGCGGAAATTCCCGACTGCCGGACGATCACGATCCCGGTCGGCCACACCGTGCACGCCCTGCAGCCCGGACAGTTCTCGGCCGCGGTCAGCGACTTCTTCACCAGCTGAGCGGCGGGGTGCGGGTGTTCGGCGTGGTGACGACAGAGCCCTGGCCGGCGCCCGCAGCCACCCACCCTCGCCACGGACAGCGTGGCGCTGCCCGTTAGTCTTGCAGTCGTACCGGACACGGGGTGCCCCGCCCAGGGGCTGAGATCACACCCGCCGAACCTGAACCAGTTAGTACTGGCGGAGGGATGTCGCTCATGTCATTGCCACCTGCTCCCAGCAGCACGGCCACCGGTCCGCGGTCCGTCTTCGACGGCCGGATGCCCGCCGAGCCCGGCGACTTGCGGATCGAGGCTCGCGGGATCGCGCCGGTGCCCGGGCAGCACCGCTACGGCGGCCCGGGCCGGCTGTTCACCGTGTGGTTCGCCCCGAATCTGACCATGACCGGGGTGTTCACCGGCACCGTCGGTATCGCGCTCGGTCTTGACCTGCCGACCGCCCTGCTGGCCGTCGTGCTGGGCACCTTGGTGGGAGCTGTTCCCACCGCGTACCTCGGAACCTGGGGCAGCCGCACCGGGGCAGGTCAGCTGCCGTTGGCCCGGCTCGCGTTCGGCCGGTCCGTCACGGTTCCCGGTCTGCTGCAGTGGCTTTCGTCGGTGGCCTGGGACGCGCTCATCGGGCTGTTCGGCGGGGACGCGCTGGCCAGGCTCTGCGGCTGGCCGTTCTGGCTGGGTGTGCTGGTGATGATGGTGGGACAGGGGTCCCTCGGAGTACTGGGTTACGAAGCGATCCACCGGCTGCAGAAGCTGATGACCTTCGTACTCGCCGCCGCTTTCGTCGCCCTGGCCTTCAGGCTCCCGCACAGTGTCCACCCCGCGGCCGTCGGCAGCGCCCACGGCGCCGACCGCGTAGGCGCGTTCATACTGACCAGCACCATCGCTCTCAGTCTGGCGCTGTCGTGGGCTCCGTACGCCAGCGACTTCAGCCGCTACCTGCCGCAGGACACCTCCCGCCCGCGCATGTTCTGCTACACGCTTCTCGGCGTCAGCGTCTCCTTCGTGGCCGTCCAGGCGCTCGGGTTGTGGGGGGCCTCCGTCTTCACCGATCAGACCGCCCGGGGTGTCGACAGGCTGCTGGGCGGTGGCCTGCTCGGCGCCTTCGGGCTGCTGGCTGTGGCGCTGGCCGCTCTGTGCAGCAATGCCATGAACGACTACAGCGGCTCGCTGGCTCTGCAGACCATCGGTCTGCGCATCCCCCGTCCGTTCGCGGCCGCTCTCGCCGCCGTACTCGGTTTCCCGCTGGTGCTGTGGATGCATGCCGCTGACACGGCCGCCCGCTTCCAGAACGTACTGCTCTTCGTCGGCTACTGGATCCCCGGCTTCGTCGCCGTCGTCGCCGTCGACTGGTTCGCCCGGGCCCGAGCGGGTGAAGCGGTCGACCCCACAGCGGAGAGCGTCCGTTCGCGGTCCGGCCGGCCCGCTCTGGTGGCGTTCTGCGCCGCCTTCGCCGCAGCGGTTCCGTTCATGAACACGGGCCTCTACACAGGTCCGGTGGCTGCCGCACTGCACGGCGCCGACCTCGCCTACTACGCGGCCTTCCTCACCGCGCTCGTCGTCTACGCACCCCTCAGGCTGCGCCGCTACCGGACCGCCGCGTCTGCTCGCTCCGGCCCTGAAGACCGGCTTTGACAGCCCGGTATGACGCAAACGTACGACCCTAAGGCTTCCACTCCGGGCTGCGGCCGCTGAGCCCGATCACCCGGTCGAGGAACGGCGCGTCCTGCGGCACCTCGACAGCCGGCCCGAAGGCAGGCTCGCGCGCCGGGCTGTCCGCCGGGGCGAGCAGCGCGTACGAGACGCCGAGGCTCGCCGGATCGGGCGCGTACCGCTGTCCGGTCGAGCGGGCCAGGTCCCAGCCGTGCACGACCAGCTCGTTCAGCGCGATCCGTCCGGCGACCGTGGCGGGGAAGGTGAATCCGCCCGCCCTGGTGTCGCCTTCCCACGCGGCGGGGGAGTGCCAGGCCGCGATCAGCTCCTCCAGCCGGCGGGGCAGGGCCGTCCGCCAGTCCGCGGCGAGTTCGGGGCTCGGGCCGGTGCCCGGGGCCGTGTCGGTGTTGGGCCCGAATTCCTTCCGGGCCGCGGAGCAGAACGCCACCGTCAGTCCGGAGATGTGGGCGAGCAGGTCCCGGACCGCGAAGTCCGGGCAGGGTGTGGGACCACCCAGCTGTGCGTCGGTGACGGCGTCGGCGAGCTTCGCCATGTACCGGGCCGGGGGCTCCATGTCGGGCAGAGCGCTGTCGGGTTCCTTGGGTGCGTCGGTGTGCGTATCCGTGTCCATACCCTTCAGACCGGACCCGGTACGAGAACTCATCGGTCGCCGGGAAATCCCTCGGACTCCCCGGCATCCTGCCCGGTCGGGCGGGGAGCGACCGGCGGGGGACCGGGAGGCGGTGTCCTGTCCCCGGCGGAGATGAAGTCCTCCAGGACCAGGGCATGGACGGTGCAGGGGCGCCCGAGTACGACGTCCTCGCGCAGGGGTGAGAAACCGAGGCGCCGGGCGACCGCGCCCGACGCTGCGTTGTCGCGGTGGATCATGGCGGTGATCTGCTGGAGCCCCAGCGGCCCGAAGCCCCACGCGAGAACGGACCGGGCAGCTTCCGTGGCATAGCCGCGGCCCCAGTGCGCACGGGCGAAGGTCCAGCCGATCTCGGTCTCGTCGAACTGCTCCCACCAGTTCAGGCCGGAGCGCCCGATGGTCTCCCCGGTGCTCCTCAGCTCGACCGCGCACAGACCGTGCCCCCGCTCGGCCCACTGCTGCTCGATGGCGCGCAGACGAGCCGCGGCCCGCGCCCGGGTGTAGGCGCCGACGTACGAGTTGACCTCCTCGTCGGCGTGCAGCCGTACCCACCAGTCGGTGTCGGCCCCGGTGAGCGGGCGCAGCCGGAGGCGTTCTGTGGTGATCACTGTCATCCGCCGACGGTACAGGGGCCGGGGCGGGACACCCCCGGGCGCCGTACCCGTCTCAGTGCACGCTCGGAACGGCTATGGACGCGCCGGGAACGTCCTGGTGGTTGCCGTTCCGCTCCGAGACGCAGAGATACACCGCGGCGGCGATTCCGGCCCCGGTGAACCAGGCGAACGGTGCGACGGCGGAGAACAGCGGCACAAGGGCGCAGACGATGGCAGCGACGGCCGCCGGGGCGAAGGCGGCGATGGCGCGCAGGTTGACGCCGCGTGTGTAGTGGTACGCGGCGGAGGCGTCCATCGTGTACAGCTCCGGCACATTGACCCGGCCCTTCCTGATCAGCCAGTAGTCGGCGATGATCACGCCGAACAGCGGGCCGAGGAACGCGCCGAGGCCGCCCAGGAAGTAGTTGACGACGGTCGGGTTGTTGTAGAGGTTCCACGGCAGGATGACGACGCCGATCACGCCGCTGACGATGCCGGCCCGCCTGAAGTCGAGGCGCTTGGGGAAGAGATTGGCCAGCGCGTAGGCCGGGGCCACGAAGTTGGCCATGAGGTTCACCGCGACGGTGAGAACGATCAACGCCAGACTGGCGAGCGCCAGGAACCAGGTGCTGGGGATGGCCTGCACGACATCCGCCGGGCTGTTGATGACATGCCCGTTGATCCGGAACTGCGCCCCGGCCAGCACGACCGCGATGGTCCCGAAGAGCATGATGTTGACGGGGATGCCGCAGAAGTTGCCGATCGTGATCGACTTCCTGCTCGTACAGGACCGGGTGAAGTCGCAGAAGTTCAGCGCGAACGTGCCGTAGACGGCGACCCAGAGCGACGCTCCCGCGAAGATCTCGTGCCACATCTTCCCGCCGGTCAGCGGGTGGTTGCTGGACAGCGCGATGGAGCCGCCCGCCTTCCAGAACATCCAGACGGCGAGCGCGGACAGCGTGAACAGGATGACCGGGCCCGCCAACGCCTCGTACTTCCGCACCATTTCGATGCCGTACATCAGAATGCCGATCTGGACGCACCACAGGAACCCGAAGGAGATCCAGCCGAGGGTCGACAGGCCGAGGAAGGAGTTCTCGGTCAGATGGACGAGCGGGTGGTGCAGCGTGATCAGCAGGACGTTCAGCACATGGGACGCGAGATACGTCTGGATGCCGAACCACGCGATGGCGACGGCGCCGCGGATGAGAGCCGGGATCTGGGCGCCCCGGACACCGAAGCTGATACGGCTCATGACCGGGAACGGGATGCCGGTCTTCTGGCCCATGTACCCGGACAGGTTGAGTATCCCGAAGAGCAGCGCCGCGCCGATCGCGAGAGCGAGCAGCACCTGCCAGGCACCGAGCCCGAGGGCGAACAGGCCTGTGGCGAACGTGTAGTTGCCCAGGCTGTGCACGTCGTTGGCCCACAGGGTGAAGATGTTGTAGCTGCCCCAGCGGCGCCCGTGGACCTCGGTGGGCGCCAGGTCGTTGTTGTACAGCCGGGGGCTCAGCGGGGGCGTGGCACGAGCCGATGACGGCCGGTCGCCGCCGTCGGACGGAGCCAGGGGACCGTCGTGGGCATCAGTGGCGATGGCGGTGGTATCCAGGGAGGGCGTTGCTCGGGGCGGTTCCACAGGCATGTCTGCACTCATCACCGGGCCACTCATTCTGAGGAAATTCCACTATGTGGAATCTAAATATCGGGATGCGGCAAGGTTAGGTTCGTCCAAGTGCACTGTCAATAGATTGTGGGTTTCTTCAACATGCCTGGTGGGTGCGGTGGAAGGCGGCCGTGGAGGGTGGGATCGGGGCATATCCGGAGGCACGGGTTCCGGTGCTGGACGGGACAGCCCGAAAAACAAATGGGGCTGCCCCGGAGCCATGCGGCTCCGGGGCAGCCCCAGCGATCAAGCGGGTCGCGCGATCGGTCTCGCGCGGTCGGCGGTGGCGCCTCAGCTCCCCAGCTGCTCGTACGCGGGCAGGGTGAGGAAGTCCGCGTAGTCGGCGTCCAGGGACACCGTCAGCAGGAGGTCGTGCGCCTGCCGCCACTTGCCCGCGGCGAACGACTCCTCGCCGATCTCCTTCTCGATCGCGGCCAGCTCGTCCGCCGCGATCTTCCGCGCCAGCTCGGCCGTCGCGTGTTCGCCGTTCTCGAAGACCACGTTCGCGTTGATCCACTGCCAGATCTGCGAGCGGGAGATCTCCGCCGTCGCGGCGTCCTCCATCAGGTTGAAGATGGCCACCGCCCCCATACCGCGCAGCCACGCCTCGATGTAGCGGATGCCGACCTGGACCGCGTTGACCAGGCCCTCGTACGTCGGCTTGGCGTCCAGGGAGTCGATCGCGATGAGATCGCCCGGTGCCACCGCGACGTCCTCGCGCAGGCGCTGCTTCTGGTTCGGGTTCTCGCCGAGGACCGCGTCGAACGACTTCATGGCGATCGGCACCAGGTCCGGGTGGGCGACCCAGGAGCCGTCGAAGCCGTCGGCGGCCTCGCGGTCCTTGTCCGCCTTGACCTTCTCGAAGGCCACCTTGTTGACCTCGGCGTCACGCCGGGAGGGGATGAAGGCGGCCATGCCACCGATGGCGTGTGCGCCGCGCTTGTGGCAGGTGCGGACCAGCAGCTCGGTGTACGCGCGCATGAACGGCGCCGTCATCGTGACCAGATTCCGGTCCGGCAGAACGAACTTGGAGCCGCCGTCGCGGAAGTTCTTGACGATGGAGAACAGGTAGTCCCAGCGCCCCGCGTTCAGCCCGGACGCGTGGTCGCGCAGCTCGTAGAGGATCTCCTCCATCTCGTACGCCGCCGTGATCGTCTCGATCAGGACGGTCGCGCGGACGGTGCCCTGCGGGATGCCGACGTAGTCCTGCGCGAAGACGAAGATCTCGTTCCAGAGGCGTGCCTCCAGGTGGGACTCGGTCTTCGGGAGGTAGAAGTACGGGCCCTTGCCGAGCTCGATGAGGCGCTTGGCGTTGTGGAAGAAGTACAGGCCGAAGTCGACCAGCGCGCCCGGGACGGGGCGGTCGTCCAGCACGAGGTGGCGCTCGTCGAGGTGCCAGCCGCGCGGGCGCATCACGACGGTCGCGAGGTCGGCGGCGGGCTTCAGAGCGTACGACTTGCCGGACTTCGGGTCCGTGAAGTCGATCCGGCGTTCGTAGGCGTCGGTCAGATTGAGCTGGCCTGTGACAACGTTCTCCCAGGTGGGGGCGGACGCGTCCTCGAAATCTGCGAGCCAGACCCTGGCGCCCGAGTTCAGGGCGTTGATGGTCATCTTGCGGTCGGTCGGGCCGGTGATCTCGACGCGGCGGTCGTTCAGCGCGGCCGGGGCCGGCGCGACCTTCCAGCTGTCGTCGTTACGGATGCTCGCGGTCTCCGGGAGGAAATCGAGCGAGGACGTCCGGGCGATCTCGGCACGGCGCTCAGCGCGGCGGACGAGCAGCTCATCACGGCGGTGGGTGAACCGCCGGTGCAGCTCGGCCACGAAGGCCAGGGCCGCATCGGTGAGGACCTCGTCCTGCCGGGGCAGGGGCTCGGCATCGACGATGGCCAGCGGAGACGGCGCTGGTGCGGACATGAGCTGTCACTCCTTCAGCGGGCGGTACTTGACGGCCGCAGGACTCTCATGGTGGCACGGAGTGCCAAGGGGTCGCGGTACGGTCGCAGGCGCTCTGTGGGGCACGGAGCGCTTCTGACGTGTGGATACTAGTTTCCTCATGGTGGAAGTTCAACGTATGTTGACGTCGAGATTCTCCGGATCGACAGATTTCGGCGCAGAGTGCCAGCTCGGTCACTCCAAGTGGAACAGGTCTTCGACGGTGTCGATGTCGTACTCATCGGCGATATCGGAGCACTCCACCAGCGTGATGGCCTCCTGGTGGGCCCTGAGGTAGCTGCGGGCCCCGCGGTCGCCGACCGCCGTCGCCGCGATGTCCGCCCAGCGGTCGGCGCCGAAGAGGACCGGGTGGCCGCGCTTCCCCTTGTACGAGGCGGCCACCAGGCTCGTCGCGGAGCCGCCCGCTTCCCGTACCCGGGCCACCGCCGCCGCCCCGATTCCCGGCTGGTCCACCAGCAGGACGAGGGCGGCGTCCGCACCCGACCCGGCCACCGACGCGAGTCCGGCGCGCAGCGACGATCCCATGCCCTCCTCCCACCGGGGGTTGTCGGCGAGCACGCAGCCGGACAGCTCGGCCCGCTTCCGTACGTCGTCCGCGGCAGCACCCAGTACGACATGCACCGGACCGCAGCCCCCCTCGCGCAGCACCCGGACCGCTTGCTCGACCAGCGGCCGGCCGCGGTGTTCGAGCAGGGCCTTGGGGCGTCCGCCGAGCCGCCGGCCGCCGCCCGCTGCGAGCAGCAGCCCGGCGACCACCGGTCCGGCCGTCCGGGAAGGTCCCGGCAGGAAGGTATCCGTGCCCGTGTTGTTCACTTCGGTTCCGCCTTCGTATCGCATCAGGACTGGATACTTCATGGACGCCACCTCGTCCGGCTGAATTCCCGCCCTGGAGTGGCGAGAACGACGAGCGGTGGCGTTAACTGACTCGTGACCCGCGGTGTACGACCAGCGCCACACGGTCGACCAACCGTAGGGAATGACCGGCACAGAGTTGTGCGAGGGGGGAACTTTGTTGCGAAGTGCGGGGCAGAAACGCGTAACGGGCATCGGCGAGGACCCGAGAGTGTCGGAGCTGAGCGCCTCCGTCTCCCGGCTCCGCCGTGAACTGGCCGCTCACCCGGCCCAGTTCCCCGACCGTGCCATCGCCGAGGACGAACTGGCGGCCCTGGAGGAGATGGCCCGGAGCGGGGTGCCGGAAATCCTGCGGCTGCGTCGCTCGTTGCTGCTGGTCGCGGGGGCGATCGGCTCGGTCAGCGCACTCGCGGTCTCGCTCTCGGAGGTGCGGAACGCGGTGGAGCTGTTCGGATCGGCCTCCTGATGTCCGTCCGCAGGGTGGTGCCGGACATCACGACGCACGCCATGGCGGAGAGCCGGGACTTCTACGGTCTGCTCGGGCTCGGCGAGGTCATGAACCAGGGCTGGGTCATGACGCTCGCCTCGTCCGTCAACCCCACCGCGCAGATCACCCTCACCACGCACGACGCGAGCGCAGCCGTGCAGCCCGACCTCTCCATCGAGGTGGACGACGTGGACGCGGTGCACGCGGCGGTGCTGGCCTCGGGGGCGGAGATCGTGCACCCGCCGCGGGACGAGGAGTGGGGCGTACGCCGCTTCTTCGTACGCGATCCGAACGGCAAGGTGGTCAATGTGCTGAGCCACCGGCGCGACGGATGAGCCGCCGCGCCGAGGCCACGGCCACCGCCGAAGTACGGGAGTCCACACCCAGCTTGGCGTAGATGTGCACCAGATGGGACTTCACCGTCGCCTGGCTGAGGAACAGCACCTTGCTGATCTGCTGGTTCGACAGACCGTCCCCGACCAGCTGCAGCACCTCCAGCTCCCGGCGGGTGAGCGACTCGCCCGGTGCGCGCATCCGGTCCATCAGCCGGTGCGCGACGGCGGGCGCCAGCGCCGAGCGGCCCGCCGCCGCCGTCCGCACAGCGGCGGCCAGCTCCTCGGGCGGCGCGTCTTTCAGCAGATAGCCGCTCGCACCGGCCTCCACCGCGGCCAGGATGTCCGCGTCCGTGTCGTACGTAGTCAGCACCAGGACCCGCGGCGCCCCCTCGACGGCGGCGATGGCGGCCGTGGCCTCCGCGCCGTGCATGCCCGCGCCGAACTGGAGATCCATCAGGACCACGTCGAACTCTCCCGAAGCGGCCAGCTCCACGGCCTGTTCGGCGGTCGCCGCCTCGCCGGCCACCCGGAAGCCGGGCTCGGTGTCGAGGACGGCGCGCAGCCCGGCCCGTACCACCGGATGGTCATCGGCGAGCAGCAGCCGGATCGTCATGCGGGCGCCCCTTCGGGTACGGGGATCTCTTCGGATTCGGGCAGCGGCAGCGTGACCGCGACGGCCGTCCCCTGGCCCGGTGTGGACTCGACGGCGAAGGTGCCGCCCAGTGACTCGACGCGTGAGCGCATGGCGGGCAGCCCGAAACCCCCGTCACCGGACGGGGTACCGGCGAGCACCGGGTCGAAGCCGGAGCCGTCGTCGACGACGTCCAGGGCGACCGCGGTCTCCATGAAGCTCAGGGTGATCTCGGCGCGGGAAGCCCCGGCGTGCTGAACGGTGTTGGCGAGCGCCGACTGCGCGATCCGCAGCAGCGCCACCTCGTACGGTGTGGGGAGCGCGACCGGCGTGCCGCTGGTGGAGAAGCGGACGCGCGGTCCGGGGCCGCCCGTGCAGAGGCGGTCGAGCGCGGCCGCCAGTGAACCGTGCTCCAGCGCGGGCGGCGACAGCGCCCGTACGAAGCGGCGGGCCTCGGCCAGGTTGTCCTGCGCGGCCTGCCTGGCCTGTTCGATGTGGGCGGCGGCCGGCGCGTCGGCGGGCAGGGTGCGCCCGGCCGCCCGCAGCAGCAGCTGGATGGAGGAGAGCCCCTGGGCGAGGGTGTCGTGGATCTCCCGGGCGAGCCGCTCGCGCTCGGCGAGCGTGCCCGCGGTCCGTTCGGCTGCGGCGAGTTCGGCCCGGGTCGAGATCAGCTCCTCGATCAGCCGGCGGCGGCTCTCGCTCTCGCGGTAGAGCACCTGGTAGCCGAGGACGGTGGCCACGGCGACCGCCGCCCCGAGGAGCGGGCCGATGAACGCACCCGGATTCAGCGCCGCCCCGTGACCCACGTACGCGGCGATGGCCGCGCCCGCCGTGACGACGACCAGGGGCACCGACCAGCGCACCGGCAGGAGATGCAGCTGGAGGAAGTACAGCGGGAACGCCACCCACAGCCCGTCCGGGGAGAGCACGAGCAGCCCCAGCCACGCCACGCCGAGCACACCGAGCCAGACGGCGGCGGACCGGCGCGAGGTCCGTACCGAAGGCCAGACCGCGCCCGCCGCGTACACCGCGCCCAGCACCACGGCCGCCGCCACCACCGCGGGCGCGTTCGCCGCGTGACCGGCGAGCGCCCGCACCGCGGCCAGCGCCAGCAGTCCCGCCATCAGCAGGTGGAGGCAGAGCCGCAGGACGAGCAGCGCGGGGGTCAGTGCACGGGGATCCATGATCCTCCCAGCGTAGGCGGATCGTCCCGGAACGCCCTCAATCGAAAGTTTGATTGCCGGCTCCGTCTTTTGATCCGTGCGGAGCCATCCGTGGCGCGATGCCCAAGCGCCCCCGGTGCCAGCAGGGTTGGGCACATGTTCGTCGCATGGAGAGATCTGAGATTCGCCAGGGGCCGGTTCGCCCTGATGGGGACGGTCATCGTGCTCATCACCCTGCTGGTCGGACTGCTGTCCGGGCTGACCGCCGGGCTGGCCAGGGACAACACGTCTGCCGTCACCGGGCTGCCCGCCGACCACCTGGCCTTCGCCGCACCGCCCTCGGGGCAGTCCGCCTCCTTCACCGGGTCGCTGCTGCCGCAGAGCGCCTGGCGGAGCTGGGCCGCACAGCCTGGGGTGAAGAGCGCGCAGCCGGTCGCCATCGGCACCGGCAACGCGGAAGCGGGCAGCCGCACGGCCGCGGTCTCCGCGTTCGCGGTACGGCCGGGCTCAGGTCTGGCGCCCGCGGAGCCCGGGCGCTCCGGTGTGGTGCTGTCCAGGGGCGCCGCTGACGACCTGCGCGTGGCGACCGGGGACACCGTCACGCTCTCGGGCAGGAAGTTCAGGGTGACGGCGGTCGCAGGGGACGACTCGTACAGTCACACCCCCGTCGCTTGGACCTCGCTCCGCGCGGGCGAGCCCGCCAGTGTGGTGGCCCTGACCACCACCGGCGGGGCGGACCTCGGCGCGGGGGACCGGGCGGCCGGTACGAAGACGCTCACCCTGGACGGGTCGCTGAGCGCGCTCCCCTCGTACCAGGCGGAGAACGGCTCGCTGCAGCTGATGCGCGGCTTCCTCTTCGTCATCTCGGCCATGGTGATAGGCGCGTTCTTCACGGTCTGGACGATCCAGCGCAGCGGCGACATCGCCGTCCTGAAGGCGCTGGGCGCCTCCACCCCGTATCTGCTGCGCGACGCTCTCGGGCAGGCGGTACTGATGCTGCTGGCCGGGACGCTGCTGGGCACCGCCATCGCCGCCGGGGTCGGCGCCATCGTGCCCGCGAGCGTCCCCTTCGTGCTCGACCCGCTGACCTCCGTCCTCCCCGCCGCCGTGATCGTCGCCCTCGGCGTGCTCGGGGCGGCCCTGTCCATCCGGCGGATCACCGCCGTCGACCCGCTGACCGCTCTCGGGAGCGCACGATGACCCTGACCCTGGACGATGTGACGCTGACCTACCCGGACGGGGACGGCCGGGTGGTCGCGCTGGACGCGGTGACTCTCGATGTTCCGGCCGGGTCGCTGACGGCGGTGGTCGGACCGTCCGGATCCGGCAAATCCAGCCTGCTGGCGGTGGCGGCGACGCTGGTGACCCCGGAGCGGGGACGGGTGGTCGTCGACGGAGCGGACACGGCCTCGCTGAGCCGCGCTGCGAAGGCTGCGCTCCGGCGCGAACGCATCGGGATCGTCTTCCAGCAGCCGAATCTGCTTCCGGCGCTGACCGCCGCCGAGCAGCTCCAGATGATGGCGCACCTCTCGGGGCGGTCCGCTGCCCAAGTCCGCGGCCGTGCCGTGGAGTTGCTGGAAGCGGTGGGCCTCGCGGACCAGGCGGGCCGTCGCCCGCACCAGCTCTCCGGCGGTCAGCGGCAGCGCGTGAACATCGCGCGTGCGCTGATGAACGAGCCGTCGGTACTGCTGGTGGACGAGCCCACCAGCGCCCTCGACCACGAGCGGGGCGCGGGCGTGCTGGACCTGCTGGTCACGCTGACCCGGGCGCGCGGTACCGCGACGGTGCTGGTCACGCACGACCACGCGCATCTGGACCGGATGGACCGGACGGTGTCGATGGCCGACGGGCGGCTGACCGTGCCGGTGGCTGAACCGCCGGTCGTCTGAAGCCGGTCGTCCGAAGCCGGTCGTCCGGACCGCGGTGCGGAACGGGGACCGGATTGGCCGAGGCCCCGGCCGTATCAGATCCGCACAGGATCAGATCCGCACCGATCAGACCCGCACCGATCAGACCTGCTGGGGCCCCGCGCTCGCGAGCGTGGCCGAGAGCTCCAGGGCGATGCCCTGGAGGATCGGCACGATCCGCTCGGTCGCCTCCTCCGTCACCCGGCTCGCCGGACCCGAGATCGAGATCGCGGCGGCCGTGGGGGAGTTGGGGACCTGGACCGCGAGGCAGCGGACCCCGATCTCCTGCTCGTTGTCGTCCACCGCGTACCCCGCGTGGCGCACGACTTCCAGGGCGTCCAGGAACCCGTCCGCTGTGGTGATCGTCTTCTCGGTGGCGGCCGGCATGCCGGTCCTCGCCAGCAGCGCCCTGACCTCGGGCGGCGGGGTGTGCGCGAGCAGCGCCTTGCCGACTCCGGTGGAGTGTGGCAGGACCCGCCGTCCCACCTCGGTGAACATCCGCATCGAGTGCTTCGACGGGACCTGCGCGACGTACACGACCTCGTCCCCGTCGAGCAGCGCCATGTTCGCCGTCTCCCCGGTCTCCTCGACCAGCCGCGCGAGATAGGGGCGGGCCCAGGTCCCCAGCAGCCGGGCCGACGACTCGCCGAGCCGGATCAGGCGCGGCCCCAGCGCATAGCGCCGATTGGGCTGCTGGCGTACATAGCCGCAGGCGACCAGGGTGCGCATCAGCCGGTGGATCGTGGGCAGCGGCAGACCGCTGGCGGCCGAGAGCTCGCTCAGGCCGACCTCTCCACCGGCGTCGGCCATCCGCTCCAGCAGATCGAAGGCACGCTCCAGGGACTGCACGCCACCACTCGGTGGTGCGGTCTTGGCGTCGGGTGCGCTGGTGTGGGACTGCGGCACGGCGGCGGTCCTTTCGAGGCGGGCGGGGCAAGGCGCCAGCCTACCGGGCCGCGGTCCGCTGTATCCCCCTCGGCGGCAGGCGTTGGGGCCGGTCAGAACCCCTTTGTCCGGATCAGGCCGTGGGATGGGTACGATCCGGAGCCAGGGATACCGGAGGGAAGTACATTCCGGCACCCGAAATTTGGCTTTTGCTTTGTGGAATCATCCAGGCGGCTGGTCCGGTCTTGACGAGCCACGGCGCGCAGCGAACACTCCATTATCGGAACGTGAATTTCGCTATATGGAAAGAGGGGCTCGGGTGTCCACCACCGAACTGGTTCTGCGCTCGACGCGTGTCATCACCCCCCAGGGGACACGCGCCGCATCGGTCGCCGTCGCCGGGGGGAAGATCGCGGCAGTGCTGCCCTACGACGCGGAGGTGCCGGAGGGCGCCCGGCTGACGGACTTCGGCGACGACGTGCTGCTCCCCGGCCTCGTCGACACCCATGTCCATGTGAACGACCCCGGCCGCACCGAGTGGGAGGGGTTCTGGACGGCGACCAGGGCCGCGGCCGCGGGCGGGATCACCACGCTGCTCGACATGCCGCTCAACTCGCTGCCGCCGACCACGACCGCCGCCAACCTGCGGACCAAGCAGGACGTGGCCCGCAGCAAGGCGCACATCGACGTCGGCTTCTGGGGTGGTGCGATCCCGTCCAACGTCAAGGACCTGCGCCCGCTGTACGACGCCGGGGTGTTCGGCTTCAAGTGCTTCCTGTCGCCTTCCGGCGTCGAGGAGTTCCCCGAGCTTGACCAGGAGGAGCTCGCCCGGTCCATGGCCGAGATCGCCGGCTTCGGCGGGCTGCTGATCGTCCACGCCGAGGATCCGCACCAGCTGGCCGACGCCCCGCAGCGCAGCGGCCCCCAGTACGCGGACTTCCTGGCCTCCCGCCCGCGCGCCGCCGAGAACGCGGCGATCGAGGGCCTCATCGCGCTCGCCCGGCGGCTGGACGCGCGGATCCATGTCCTGCACCTCTCGTCCAGCGACGCACTGCCGCTGATCGCCGCGGCCAAGCGCGAGGGCGTCCGGGTCACCGTCGAGTCCTGCCCGCACTTCCTCACCCTGACGGCCGAGGAAGTCCCGGACGGGGCAACGGAGTTCAAGTGCTGCCCGCCGATCCGCGAGGCCGCCAACCAGGACGCGCTGTGGCAGGGGCTTGCCGACGGGACGATCGACTGCATCGTCTCCGACCACTCGCCCTGCACCACTGACCTCAAGACCCCCGACTTCGCCGACGCCTGGGGCGGTATCTCCTCCCTCCAGCTGGGCCTCCCGGCGATCTGGACGGCTGCGCGCGAGCGGGGCCACAGCCTCGACGACGTGGTCCGCTGGATGTCCACGGCGCCGGCCGCGCTCGCCGGTCTTTCCGGCAAGGGCGCGATCGAGGCCGGCCGGGACGCCGACTTCGCGGTGCTCGCGCCGGACGACACGTTCACCGTCGACCCGGCGGAGCTGTACCACCGGAACCAGGTGACGGCGTACGCCGGGAAGACCCTGTACGGGGTCGTGCGCTCCACCTGGCTGCGGGGCGTGCGGATCGCCCAGGACGGCGTACCCGGCGAGCCGGTTGGCCGACTGCTCGAACGCGACGCCTGAGCCTGCCGGCCTCCGCCCCGGGCACCGGGATTCCCGGTTCCGGGGCGGAGGCCGGCGTGTGAGAGGCCCCCTGCACCGGTGTTACGCCGCGTGCCCGCCGTCCACCAGCAGCTCGGCCCCCGTCACATACCCGGCCTCCTCGCCGGCCAGATACGCCACCAGCGAGGCCACCTCGTCCGCCGTCCCGAAGCGTCCCAGCGCCGTCGCCGCGCGCTGGGGCCCGGCGTACGGACCGTCCGCTGGATTCATCTCCGTGTCGACCGGGCCCGGCTGGATCACGTTGACCGTGATGCCCCGCTCGCCCAGCTCCCGGGCGAGCGACCGGGTCAGCCCGGTCAGCGCGGCCTTGCTCATTCCGTAGAGGCTGGCCCCGGGACCGCCCGCGTAGCGGGTCAGCGCCGTGCCGGTCGAAATGATCCGGCCGCCCGGCCTGAGCACCGCGGCCGCGGCCTGTGAGCCGAGGAAGACCTCTCGTACGTTGACCGCGAGCGTACGGTCGAGGTCGGCCACCGTGAGATCGCCGACCGGGGCCAGCACACCGACCCCCGCGTTGTTCACCAGGATGTCGAGCCCGCCGAACTCCTCGACGGTGCGGGCCACAGCGGTCGCCGCGTCCGTACGCAGCGCCAGACCCCGGCGGCCCGCCTCCTGGATCCCGGCGACGACCTCCTTGGCTGCGGTCTCGTTCCGTTCGAACGTGATCGCGACGTCCGCGCCATCCCGTGCCAGCCGCAGCGCCACGGCGGCCCCGATCCCGCGGCTGCCGCCCGTCACCAGCGCCGCCCGGCCGTCCAGCGCTGACCTGTTCAGAGAAGACATGGTGTGTCCCGCCCCATCGTTTCGTCGGTAGTGTTCGCACGTCCCAGCAAAGCGGCGGACGGCCATCCGTACCGGCGGGAAACGGACTGCGAGTCCGGGGTCGGGTGCCGACGGCCCCGCCCGGAACCGGCCAGCCGGAACCGAACAGCGGGTGCCGGCCGTTCACCTGCCGGTACGGATGTACCGGCCCCGCCACCGCCCCAAGGAGAACCGGCCGTGACCCTCCAGCAAGAGATCGTCGGCAACGCCATGCAGATGGCCGTCGTCAGCCTTCAGCCCGGCCAGACCGTCTACTGCGAGGCCGGGAAGTTCCTCTTCAAGACCTCGAACGTGAGCATGGAGACGCGTCTCTCCGGGCCCGGCGGCGGTGCCGGCCAGCCGGGGCAGGGTGGTCAGCAGGGGCAGGCCGGCGGAATGGGCGGAATCCTCAGACAGGCCATGGGCACCGCGATGCAGGTCGGCCAGCGGGCGCTGGCCGGGGAATCGCTAGCCTTCCAGTACTTCGCGGCCACCGGCGGGGAGGGCACGGTCGGTTTCGCGGGCGTGCTACCGGGCGAGATGCGCGCCCTGGAGCTGAACGGCAGCCGGGCGTGGTTCGCCGAGAAGGACGCGTTCGTCGCGGCGGAGTCCACCGTCGATTTCGGTATCGCCTGGCAGGGCGGCCGGACGGGCCGCAGTGGCGGTGAGGGCTTCATCCTGGAGAAGTTCACCGGCCGCGGGACCGTGATCATCTGCGGTGCGGGCAACTTCATCGATCTCAACCCGGCCGACTTCGGCGGCCGTATCGAGGTCGACACCGGCTGCATCGTCGCTTTCGAGGAGGGCATCGAGTACGGCGTCCAGCGCATCGGCGGCCTCAACCGCCAGGGCATGATGAACGCCGTCTTCGGCGGCGAGGGCCTGTCCCTGGCCACGCTGGAGGGCAACGGCCGGGTGATCCTCCAGTCGCTGACCATCGAGGGCCTGGCGAATGCCCTGAAGAAGGCGCAGGGCGGCGACAAGCAGGGGCCCACCGGTGGACTCTTCTCGACGAACGCCGGATAGGTCCTGTCCTGCCGGGCCGGGCGGAGCTCCGGCCGGCGGGTCCTGCGCGATGTCTCCGAAAGTCCGATGACTCCGAAAGTCCCGGGCTCCGTGACTTTGGTCCCGGCTGCCCCGCCGAGCACCGCACCGGGCGCGGCCCCTGCGTAACTTTGTTGGCATGACGCGTTCGGAGTACCGCTGGCTGCTGCCCTCGGCCCTCGCGGGCGACGAGCCTGCCGAGGACCGGGAGAGGCCGCACCGCACCCTGCGCGACTGGATCGTGGACATCGCGGCCTTCCTGATCGCGCTGGGCATCGGTGTGCTGGCCCTGGACTCCATCAAGAACCAGGCGGGCTACACCGACATCGACAGCGCCGCCGACCAGGTGATCGGCGCGCTCTCCTGCTGCACGCTGTGGGTGCGCAGGCGCTGGCCCGTGGGGCTCGCCGCGGTGCTCGTGGCGGTCAGCGCGTTCGCGCCGCTCGCCGCGGGCGCCGTGCTGGTGGCGCTGTTCGGCCTGGCCGTGCACCGCCCGTTCCGGCCGGTCCTGGTACTGGGGGCAGCGGCGGTGGCGGCCGGGGGAGTGCAGGCCGCACTGCGCCCCGATCCGACCATGTCCTGGATCAGCTCGACGCTCTACGGCACGGTGCTGGTCCTGCTGGTGATCATCTGGGGCATGTTCGTACGTTCCAGGCGCCGGCTCGTCGTGGTGCTGCGTGAACGCGCCCACCGCGCCGAGGCGGAGGCCGACCTCCGCGCCGAACAGGCGCAGCGGCTGGCCCGCGAGGCCATCGCCCGGGAGATGCACGACGTACTGGCGCACCGGCTCACCCTGCTCAGCGTCCACGCCGGAGCCCTGGAATTCCGGCCGGGCGCACCCGAGCCCGAGGTCGCCCGCGCCGCCGGGGTCATCCGGGACAGCGCCCACGAGGCCCTCCAGGACCTGCGCGAGATCATCGGGGTGCTCCGGACCCCGGGCGAGGGGGAGGGCAACCGGCCGCAGCCCACGCTGGCCACGCTCGAAGCCCTGGCCGCCGAGTCCCGGCAGGCCGGGATGTCGGTCACCCTGCACAACAAGGTCGCGGACCCGGCCACCGTCCCCGCGGTCACCGGCCGCACCGCCTACCGCATCGCCCAGGAAGGGCTCACCAACGCCCGTAAACACGCCCCGGGGGCCGAGGTCACCGTCACAGTCACCGGCAGCCCCGGGGCCGGGCTGACCGTCGAGGTACGGAATCCGGCGCCGCCCGGCGACGTGCCGAAGGTGCCGGGGTCCGGTCAGGGGCTCATCGGCCTCACCGAGCGGGCCACCCTCGCGGGCGGCCGTCTCGACCACGGCGCGACCGACGGTGGCGGCTTCCGGGTCGCCGCCTGGCTGCCCTGGACCGCCTGACCGTCAGGCGCGGTCCGGCCCGGCTCGGCCTCAACAACCGTGTCCAGACAGCACTGTTGGTCCACGACACGGGGTTCCGCCAAGGGGACGGCCGCGTACGCTGAGGCGATGACGCTGATCGATCTGCGGCAGGACACCGAGGACTGGATTCCGGGACTGCTGATGCACGGGGCGCGGAAACTGCCGGTGTGCCGGTGAGGCTGGACAGGCGGTCCGGCACCGGAAGGCAGGGAGCGGTGCGATGAGCGAACTCGACCTGGAACTCGCGCGCCGGACGCTCGACGCGCAGCCGTTCAGCCGTCTGCTGGGGGCGCGCGTCACCGGGTTCGGCGGCGGCGCGGCCGTACTGGAGGTGGACGTCCGCGACGAACTGCTGCAGCAGAACGGCTTTCTGCACGGGGGAGTGCTGGCGTACGCGGCGGACAACGCCCTCACCTTCGCGGCCGGGACGACGCTGGGGGCCGCCGTGCTGACCGGCGGCTTCTCCATCCAGTACGTACGCCCCGGCGCGGGCCGCACGCTCGTCGCCCGCGCCGAGGTGGTGCACACCGGGCGCCGCCAGGCCACCGTCCGCTGCGATCTGGTCATGGTGCGCGACGACGGTGAGGAGGTGCTCTGCGCCGTGGCACAGGGGACCGTGCTCTCGGCTGCCGCGCCACCGTCCTGACAGGCGGTCAGTACCCGGTGCCCGCAGAGCGATCGCTGCTTCAGCCGGTGGCGACCTCGTCCGCGCGGACCGGGCGCCGCTCGCGCCGGGACAGCTCGCACGCCTCAGCGATGCGCAGCGCGGCCAGCGCCTCCCGGCCGTCGCACGGGTTGGCCAGCTCGCCCCGCGCCACCCGCAGGAAGGCGTCGAGCTCGGCTTCGTAGGCCGGGGCGAACCGCTCCAGGAAGCCGGGCCACGGCCGGCCGGCGGGCGGCGGGCCCTGCGATCCGGCCGAGGTGAGAGGCGTACGGTCGCCGAGCCCCACCGAGATCTGGTCCAGCTCCCCTGCCAGCTCCATCCGGACGTCGTAGCCCGCGCCGTTGCACCGGGTGGCGGTCGCGGTGACCAGGGTGCCGTCGTCCAGCGTGAGCAGCGCGGCGGCCGTGTCCACGTCACCGGCCTCGCGGAACATCGCGGGCCCCGCGTCCGACCCGGTCGCGTACACCTCGGCCACCTCGCGCCCGGTCACCCAGCGCACCATGTCGAAGTCGTGCACCAGACAGTCCCGGTAGAGCCCGCCGGAGAGCGGCAGATACGCGGCGGGCGGTGGCGCCGGGTCGGAGGTGAGCGCGCGGACGGTGTGCAGCCGGCCCAGCGAGCCCGACCGCACGCGCTCGCGCGCCGCCGCGTACCCGGCGTCGAAGCGGCGCATGAAGCCGAGCTGGAGCACGGTGCCCGCCTCCTCGGCCTCACGCAGCGCCGCCAGCGTGCCCGGCAGGTCCCCGGCGACCGGCTTCTCGCAGAAGGCCGGCAGGCCGGCGCGGGCGGCCCGGCCGATCAGAGCGGCGTGCGACGAGGTCGCCGAGGCGATGACGACCGCGTCCACGCCCGAGGCGAAGATCTCGTCGACCGAAGGGGCGGCCGTCGCCCCGGTCCGGCGCGCGACCTCCGCGGCGCGCGCCGCCTCGGTGTCGGCCACCACCAGCGCGCCGACGTCCCGGTGGCCGCTGAGCACCTTCGCGTGGAAGGAACCGATCCGGCCTGTCCCGATGAGTCCGATACGCATGGACCCCAACGTGGCCGCAGCTCCGCCCACTGTCAAGCCTTTGTCCTGACAACCGGACCTGAGCTACCCTCTCGGCGTGTCCAAACCCGCGGCCGGCCCCGCCCTCAGCCTTGAGCTCAGCGTGGACCGCAGCAGCCCGGTCCCGCTGTACTTCCAGCTCGCCCAGCAGCTGGAGTCGGCCATCGAGCGAGGCAGGCTGGTCCCGGGCAGCCTGCTGGGCAACGAGATCGACCTCGCCGGCCGGCTCGGCCTGTCGCGCCCCACCGTCCGCCAGGCCATCCAGTCGCTGGTCGACAAGGGGCTCCTTGTACGCCGCAGAGGCGTCGGCACCCAGGTGGTGCACAGCCAGGTCAGGCGTCCCCTCGAACTGAGCAGCCTCTACGACGACCTGCTCGCCGCAGGGCAGCGGCCCACCACCCGGGTCCTGCGCAACGAGACCGTCCCCGCGACGGCCGAGGTCGCCGCCGCGCTCGCGGTGCCCGAGGACAGCCAGGTCCGGTGCGTCGAGCGGCTGCGGCTCGCGTACGGCGAGCCCATGGCGCAGCTCCGCAACTACCTGCCCGAAGAGCTGCTGACCCTGGACACCCCCCGGTTGGAGGCCACCGGCCTCTACCGGCTGCTGCGCGCCGCCGGGATCACGCTGCACAGCGCCCGCCAGTCGGTCGGTGCGCGGGCCGCCACCGCGCAGGAAGGCATACGGCTCGCGGAGCCCGAGGGGGCGCCGCTGCTGACGATGGAGCGCACCACGTACGACTCCACCGGACGGGCCGTCGAGTTCGGCACACACATCTACCGCGCCTCGCGGTACACCTTCGAGTTCCAGCTGCTGGTACGCCCTTAGTGCGGCTGATGAGCAGTCGTGCAGCTCGTAAGAATGTTCTGACAAACCATTGACGAGCCCCGGCGCCCGCCGCTAGAACTCCTCTGCCGCAACCCGGCGGCCGGGAGAGAGGGCGGACCCCCTTGCTTACGACCCGTACAGCAGCAGCGCGCCTCGTCGCACCCGCGGGCGGTACCCGATGACTCGCCGGCGATCAGCGGTGACCCATACTTGGGCCGCCGGTCCGGACGGGACCGGCCACCGTCCGCAGCGAGCACAGCAGTCGAAGCGCCCGCAGCAAGTACAGGAACACCGAGAAGGGCATCACGTCGTGGCAAGGGTACGAACCTGGGTCAGCGGGGCGCTGGCGCTAGCGCTGGGGCTCTCCCTGGCGGGATGCAGCAGCACAGGCGGCAAGCGGGCCGAGGAGCGCGCCTCACGGGCCGCTGCCGTCGGCAAGGCCGCTGTGAACACCCCCCGCTGGAAGATCGCGATGGTCACCCACTCCGGCGACGGCGACACCTTCTGGGACATCGTCCAGAAGGGCGCCAAGCAGGCTGCCGCCAAGGACAACATCACCTTCCTCTACTCGCACAGCGAGGAGGGCCAGCAGCAGGCCCAGCTGGTGCAGACCGCGATCGACCAGAAGGTCGACGGGCTGATCGTCACCCTCGCCAAGCCCGACTCGATGAAGGCCGTCGTGCAGAAGGCCGAGAAGGCCGGCATACCGGTGATCACCGTGAACTCCGGCTCCGAGGAGTCCAAGCAGTTCGGCGCGCTCAGCCACATCGGCCAGGACGAGACCATCGCGGGCGAGGCCGTCGGCGACGAGCTGAACAAGCGCGGCCGCAAGAAGGCCCTCTGCATCCTGCACGAGCAGGGCAACGTGGGCCACGAGCAGCGCTGCGCCGGAGCCAAGAAGAACTTCCACGGCACGATGGAGAACCTGTACGTCGACGGCACCAACATGCCCGACGTCCAGTCCTCCATCGAGGCCAAGCTCCAGGCCGACCCCGCCATCGACTCGGTCGTCACCCTCGGCGCACCGTTCGCCGACGCCGCCGTCCAGGCCAAGGACACCGCGGGCAGCAAGGCCGAGATCGACACCTTCGACCTGAACGCCAAGGTCGCGTCCGCCCTGCAGAAGGGCGCCCTCGGCTTCGCCGTCGACCAGCAGCCGTACCTCCAGGGGTACGAGGCGGTCGACCTGCTCTGGCTCTACAAGTACAACCGCAACGTCCTCGGTGGCGGCCGGCCGGTCCTCACCGGCCCCCAGGTCATCACCAAGCAGGACGCGGGCGCGCTGGCCGCCTACACCCAGCGGGGGACTCGATGAGCACCGCCGCACAGACGCCGGACGAACGGCTGCTGCGCTCCTCGCCGCTGCGCCGGCTGCTCGGCCGTCCCGAGCTGGGTTCGGTCGTCGGCGCCGTCGCCGTCTTCATCTTCTTCTCGGTCGTCGCGGACAGCTTCCTGCGGCCCTCCAGCCTCTCCACGGTGCTCTACGCGGCGTCGACCCTGGGGATCATGGCCGTACCGGTGGCGCTGCTGATGATCGGCGGCGAGTTCGACCTGTCGGCCGGGGTCCTGGTGACCAGCTCGGCACTGATCTCCTCGATGTTCAGCTACCAGATGACCGCGAACGTCTGGGTCGGCGTCGGTGTCTCACTGCTCGTCACGCTCGCCATCGGCGTCTTCAACGGCTTCATGCTGACCCGCACCAAGCTGCCCAGCTTCATCATCACGCTGGGCACCTTCCTGATGCTGACCGGGCTCAACCTCGGCTTCACCAAGCTGATCAGCGGCACCGTGTCGACCAAGTCCATCGGTGACATGGAGGGCTTCCCCTCGGCGAAGACGGTCTTCGCCTCCCAGCTCACCATCGGCAACGTCGACCTCAAGGTCACCCTCCTGTGGTGGGCGGCGCTGATCGCCGTGGCGACCTGGGTGCTGCTGCGCACCCGCGCCGGAAACTGGATCTTCGCGGTCGGCGGCAACGACGACGCGGCCCGCGCGGTCGGTGTCCCGGTCGTCAAGACCCGGATCGGCCTCTACATGGGCGTGGCCTTCGCGGCCTGGATCTCCGGCCAGCACCTGCTCTTCAGCTACGACGTGGTGCAGTCGGGCGAGGGGGTCGGCAACGAGCTGACGTACATCATCGCGGCTGTCATCGGCGGCTGTCTGATCACCGGCGGCTACGGTTCGGCGATCGGCTCCGCGGTCGGCGCGTTCATATTCGGCATGACCAGCAAGGGCATCGTGTACGCGGAGTGGAACCCGGACTGGTTCAAGTTCTTCCTGGGAGCCATGCTGCTCCTGGCCGCCCTGCTCAATGCCTGGGTGCGCAAGCGAGCGGAGGCGTCGCGATGACGGAGCAGACAGCGCCGGGGCAGCCGGAGCGGCCGGAGCCGACGGCACCGCCGGCGGGGACCACACCGCTGGTGGAGCTCGACCGCGTCAGCAAGTTCTACGGGAACATCAAGGCGCTGGAAGAGGTCTCCCTCGTCGTGCACGCGGGCGAGATCTCCTGTGTGCTCGGCGACAACGGCGCCGGCAAGTCGACCCTCATCAAGATCATCTCCGGGCTGCACCGGCATGACGCGGGCCGCTTCCTGATCGACGGCGACGAGACGAGCCTCGGCAAGCCGCGCGAGGCGCTCGACCGGGGCATCGCCACCGTCTACCAGGACCTCGCCGTCGTCCCGCTCATGCCGGTCTGGCGGAACTTCTTCCTCGGCTCCGAGCCGACGAAGGGCGCGGGCCCGCTCAAGCGTCTCGACGTCCGGCTGATGCGCGAGACGACCCGCTCCGCGCTGCTGCGTATGGGCATCGACCTGCGCGACGTCGACCAGCCCATCGGCACCCTCTCCGGCGGCGAGCGCCAGTGTGTGGCCATCGCCCGCGCCGTCCACTTCGGGGCCAAGGTGCTGGTACTCGACGAGCCCACCGCCGCGCTCGGCGTGAAGCAGTCCGGGGTGGTGCTGAAGTACGTCGCGGCGGCCCGGGACGCCGGTCTCGGCGTGGTCCTCATCACGCACAACCCGCACCACGCCTACCTGGTCGGTGACCGCTTCGTGCTGCTGAAGCGCGGCGCGATGTTCGGCAGCCACAGCAAGGACCAGATCACCCTGGACGAGCTCACCCGGCAGATGGCGGGCGGCAGTGAACTTGAGGAGCTCAGCCACGAGCTCCGGCGTTCACCCCGGCCCGGGGAGCCGGGCCCTGACAAGTCCGGCGCTGACAAGTCCGGCGCTGACAAGTCCGGCCCTGATGAGTCCGGCCCCGATGAGTCCGGCCCCGACAAGACGGACGGAAACCCCGCCGGGGACGCCTCCTGAGGATTCGGGTGGCATCATCAGTCCGATGAGTACGTACCGTGACTTCGCGCACCGCGGCTCCGCCCGCGCCACGGTCCTGCGGACCGTCGGGACCCGCGAGCGGCGCTCGCATCTCACAGCGCCCCGCGTCCCGACCGTCGGCATCGACATCGGCGGTACGAAGGTGATGGCGGGCGTCGTCGACGCCGACGGCGTCATCCTGGAGAAGATCAAGACCGAGACCCCGGACAAGTCCAAGAGCGCCAAGGTCGTCGAGGACACCATCGTCGAGCTGGTCCTCGATCTCTCCGACCGCCACGATGTGCACGCCGTCGGCATCGGAGCGGCCGGCTGGGTCGACGCCGACCGCTCCAGGGTCCTCTTCGCACCCCACCTGGCCTGGCGCGACGAGCCGCTGCGCGACGCGCTCCAGGGCAGGCTCGCCGTCCCCGTGATGGTCGACAACGACGCCAACACCGCTGCCTGGGCCGAGTGGCGCTTCGGCGCCGGCCGGGGCGAGGACCATCTGGTGATGATCACGCTCGGTACCGGCATCGGCGGCGCGATCCTGGAGGACGGTCAGGTCAAGCGCGGCAAGTACGGCGTCGCGGGTGAATTCGGTCATATGCAGGTCGTCCCGGGCGGTCACCGCTGCCCCTGCGGAAACCGCGGCTGCTGGGAGCAGTACAGCTCGGGCAACGCCCTCGTCCGTGAGGCCAAGGAGATGGCCGCCGCCGACTCCCCGGTGGCGTACAGCATCATCGACCGGGTCAAGGGCAACATCCCCGACATCACCGGGCCGCTCATCACCGAACTCGCCCGCGAGGGCGACGCGATGTGCGTCGAGCTGTTCCAGGACATCGGCCAGTGGCTGGGCGTCGGCATCGCCAATCTAGCCGCCGCGCTCGACCCCTCCTGCTTCGTCATCGGCGGTGGCGTCAGCGCCGCCGACGACCTGCTCATCGGACCCGCACGGGACGCCTTCCGGCGCCAGCTGACCGGCCGCGGCTACCGCCCCGAGGCCCGGATCACGAAAGCGCAGCTCGGGCCCGAGGCAGGTATGGTCGGGGCGGCCGACCTCTCCAGGCTGATCGCCCGGCGGTTCCGCAGGGCGAACCGCCGCCGTGTGGAGCGCTACGAGCGGTACGCACAGGCTGCCCGTACCACCCGCACCACCCAGGGATCCCCGTAATGACGACGTCCGTGCCGCACCAGACCTCGCCCCCCGAGGGCGGTGGACAGTCGCCGGAGGACCACCGGCACATGATCCGCCGCCGATGGCTCACCGCGGTCATCATCGTGCTGCTCATCGGGATCCCGGCCGGCTACCTGGCCATCTCCGCCGCGCAGAGCCGCGAAGGCGGCCGGGCCAACGAGAAGGAGGCCATGGCGACCGGCCTCACCCACCACTGGCCGTCGAAGGTGCTGCGCCGCACGTTCGACGTACCGATCCCGGAGAACGCGGTGGGCGTCTGGTACTACCAGACCAGCAACTGGAAGGTCAGCAGGCTGTACGTGCGGTTCACCACCGATCAGGCCGGCCTGGACGCCTTCCTCAAGAAGGCGGGGACCAGCACCGCCGCACTCAAGGACGGGAAGATCACCGTCAGCCCGCGGAACGCGAAGATCGTCGGCTGGAAGTTCCCCGACACCCGCGACTGGGCCGGTACGACCGTCACCCGCAAGAGTCCGCAGCCCACCGTCGACATCACCGTCGACCGGACCTTCCCGCACGGCAAGAGGGTGTATCTCGTCTCGACCGACACCCCCTGAAAACGCCGCTCGGCGCCTCCTGCGCGGAAGCCCGCCGAGCATCCCGGCGGGCTTCCGCGTCTCACGGCTTCCGTGAGGTGATCAGCTGCGTCACCCGTCGGACTCCGCCGACGGGATGTAGGCACCCGGCACGTCGCCCGGCGCGTAGATCTTGCTGTCGCCGGGGTACGCCTTGCTCCAGTTGTGCGTCTGGTACCACGTGAAGCGGTCCATCTGCTCGGGGTTGGCGAAGTCGGGCACCGCGTGGGGGCCGGTCAGCCGCTGCTTGGACTTCCAGGCGTCCCACTCCGCCGCGAGCGGCTTCTTGTCCGCCGGAACCTTCGACGACGGCACGGGCGCCGCCTTGGGGTTCTGCGGCGCAGGCGTGTCCACGCCGCAGGAGGGCGGGGTCGCACCGTCCGTCAGCGAGGTGCGGTTGGGCAGTGCCGTGAACGGCTTGTCGTCCGGCTTCCCGGTGAACACCCCGGACATCGGGGTGGCCGCGCTGTCCAGCTGGTTCATCGGGTGGATCCCGAGGATCTGCTCGATGGTGCGGATCATGGTGATCTGCGAGTAGTAGTGGTTGTCGACGGTGGCGTGCTGGGCCCAGGGGCTGATGACCTGGATCGGGGCACGGTGGCCGTCGACGTGGTCGAGGCCCGCCTGCGAGTCGTCCTCGACGACGAAGATCGCCGAGTCCTTCCAGTACTTGCTGTGCGAGATCTGGTCGACCACCCGGCCGACCGCGAGGTCATTGTCGGCGACCTGGGCGGGCGCGCTCGCCGAGCCGCCGGTGTGGTCGTTGGAGAACCAGAACATGTTCAGGGCAGCCGGACCGTTCTTCTTGAAGTCCTGCTGCCAGATCTGCTCCTTGTAGATGTCCGGGACACTGGTGTCGAACTTCGGGAAGCCGGGCACCGACACGTCGTTCAGCGACGGGATCGCTGAACCCGTCTGTATGGGGTAGGCGGTCTTCTGCCCGGTGGCTTCCATGTTCTTGGCGTCGCAGTACAGGTTCTGCCAGGACGCGCCGGACGGCTTGCTCTCGAGCGTCTGGAACTCGCCGTAGTCCTTGACGGACTTGCCGGCCGCCTGCGCACCGGTCCAGATGAAGCCGGACCTCTGGTGGCCGAGAGCGTCGTCCTCGGTGTCGTAGCTGCGCACGTACTCACCGGCCGAGGACTCCGTGTACTCCGGATTGTCGGCCTGCATCAGCCAGTTGTGGCCCTCGGCGGAGTTCGTGCCGATGTCGTACGTGTTGTCGTACAGCCCGAACTGCTGGGCCAGCGCGTGCTGGTTCGGCGTCACGTTCTCGCCGAACTGCGTGAGCGACGGATCGCCGTTGCCCTGCGCGATGTCACCGAAGACCTGGTCATAGGTCCGGTTCTCCTTGACGATCAGGAAGACGTGCTTGATCGTCGAGGGGTCGCCGATCCGTACGGGGACCGGCACCGGCTTCTTGTGGCCCTTGGCCTTGGCCATCTCGACCGAGTTCTTGGTCCAGCCGTTCTGCTTGAACACCTTGGCCGTCTCGGACTTGACGGTCCTGTCGTCCGGCAGCGTGAACTGCGTCAGGCTCGACGTCGTGTCGTGGGTGCCGTGTCCGTTGCCGGCGGTGGGGCGGCGGGCGTCGATACCACGGGTGTTGGAGACGATGACATTCTTGCCGACGGTGGTGATCTCCGAGGGGAAGTAGTCCGTCGGGAGCAGGCCGACGTACCTGGCCGGCTGCTGCGGGGAGGCGTAGCGGTAGACGGCGACGGCGTTGGCGCGGCCGAGCGTCACCAGCAGGCGGCCGTCGTCGGTGAGCGTCACCGCGTCGGGCTCGTAGCCGACCGACGCCTCCGGCCACGGCCGGGTGTCGATGGTCTGGACGACCTTGTTCTTCTCGGTGTCGATGACCGACACGTTGTTGTCGGCGGTGTTGGTGACGAACACCGTGCCCTTCTTGGCGTACACCGCGGTCGGGTGCAGGCCGACGTCGATGCTCTCCGGGGCAGCCTGCGGGTTCGCCAGGTCGATGACGCTGACCGTGCCGGTGGTGGCGGCACCGGTCTTGGGATCGGCCGGCACCTGGGTGCCGTAGGAGTTGATCGTGGTGTCGCCGGGCCTGGCCGGACGCCCGCCCTCGTTGCTGACGTAAAGCTTGTTGCCGACCTCGGCCATGCCACGCGGGGCGTTGCCCACGGACCAGCTCTGCTTGATGGCCCCGGTCGCCGCGTCGAAGGCGACCACCCGGTTCTGACCGTTGACCGCGGAGTACACGGTGGAGCCGTCGGCCGAGAACACCGCCGCGGCCGCCAGCGCGTGCTTGGAGCCGTCGGCCGGGATGGAGACGGTCACCGGGTCGGAGAGGGCGCCGTCCGCGTTGACGGTGTACTTGGTGTAGCCGTCGGTCTGGCCCAGCCACAGCTGCTTGCCGTCGGGCGAGTAGGCCGGGCCCTCCTGGCCGACGTTGCCGGACTTGCCCTTGATGCGCTGGGTCACTTCGCCGGTCTTGAGGTCGACGACGACCAGCACGGTGTTGGCATCGGTGACCGTGGCCGCGAGATGGGTGCCGTCCGGGCTCACCGAGGATGACATGATCTTGCCGTCGTTGATGACGGTGCGGTGGCCGTACGGGGCGATGTACTGGTCGCTGGAGATGACCTGGCCGTTGGCGGTGGTCTGGCCGACCTGCTGGGTGCCGAATCCCTGCGTCTGGGCGACGGCGGTGCCCGTGATGGCGAGAGCGACGCCGATGCCCGCCACCGTCACCAGAGAGGTCCGGCGGCCGACGCGTCTGCCGAAAAGGCTGATCTGCTTGTTCTCGTAGTCCCGGCGCTGCCGTGTGACCTGCATTCAGTTCCCCTTCGAGGTGGTGTCGAGCAGTTCGACGTTGCTGTCGAACTGCCACAGCGGGTTGGGTGCGTCCCCGGTCGGGGTCCGCACCAGGAAGTAGCCGTTCACTTCCTTCGGTCCGTCGCCGTCGGCCACGTACCGCCCGTCTGCGGTGACGTCGAGCTGGTAGATGGCCGTCCCGGTGGCCGTGACGCCGGGGAGGTGCCAGGAGACGACGCAGTGCCAGTCGTTGCCCGGCCCCTCGGCATCCCTGTCGACGCCGCCCTTGTTGCACGCCGCTGTGGCCCGCAACTGCGCCTCGGTGACGGCGGGACGGTGGAGCTGCTGGGTCTGGATGCGGTAGAGGTGGGCGAACGCCGTGGCAACCGAGCGCTGTACCTTCTCCTGCTTGATCCCGGAGCCCGTGGCGCCCGTCGCCCCGGCGACGATCCCGAACGTCACGGCTGTGAGGCCCACCAGCGGCAGAACTCCAGCGGTGAACGCACGGCGTCCCGAGCCCTCGTCGGTCGGATTGGTGAAGTCCCGTCGCAGGAAGAGCAGGTACGCCAGCACTGTCGCGGTCATCGCCCACACCAGACTGACCGCGATACCGGTCAGGACGGGGGCGAGCTGCGCGGAACTCGTGAACAAGCCGTTCCAGGCGATGAAGGCGTACCCGGGCAGGGCGAGTCGCATGGCGACGGGCAGCGGCAGCATCTGGGCGAGCTGCATCGCGAGCGCGACGAGCGCGGGCAACAGCAGCCCCATCGGAGACCGCCCCAGCACGACGGACCCGAGAAGCCCGATACCGGCGAGAGCGAGTGTCGGGGCCAGTACGCAGGCCCAGGCGAGCAGCACCCTGACTGCGGCGTCTCCCGACGTCAGCAGATGGCCGTCGAGGCCGACCAGCGGCTGGTTGCCGACTGCCAGGACCCCACCGGCCGCGCTGGAACCCGCCAGCCCGATGACGAGCAGGAGGATGACGGTGAGACTGGCCAGGGCCTTCGCTGCGAAGATCCGCCGAGGCGACCGCACCGCCACGAGCAGGTGACGCCAGGTTCCGAGCCGGTCCTCGGAGGCGAAGACGTCACCCGCGACCAGCGAGGTCACCAGCGGAAGCGCCCAGGTGCCCGCGAAACCGAGCACCACCAGCGGTCCCGCCCACCCCGTTGCGTTCATCCAGCGCCCGAAGAGGGTGTCGACAGGCAGAGTGCTCTGCCGGCTCACCACCGCGACGAAGAGTGCCGGTACGACCCAGCAGGCGAGGACCAGCAGGCGGATCCGCCATTGCGAGACCAGCTTGACCAGTTCGAAGCGGTAGGCGCGCGCCACCGAGACGCGATGGACGGCTGGCACGTGGCCGGTAGTCAGGGTCGCGGTCATCGACTGGGCCCCTGCTGTTCGGTGAGGGCGAGGAACGCGGCCTCGAGCGGTGACCTCACGGGGGCGAGCTCACGCAACGCGATTTTCGAGTGCACGAGTCGCACCACCAGTTCGTCGAGGGCGGATGCCGGCGCGCGCACGACGAGCACCGAGGCCGCGTTCCGTGTCCCGGAGCCGTCGACGACCCGGACCCCGTCCGTATCGAGCGCCAGTCGGCGTGCGGCCTGCCCGTCGGAGGTGAGCAACCGGTAGTCGAGTTCACGGTTCTCGGCGGCCAGTTTGCTCAACGGGCCCGAGAAGACCGCCCGTCCGGCAGCGACGATGGTCACCTCGGAGCACAGGGCCTCGAGATCGTCCATGCGATGGCCCGAGAGCACGACGCTGGTTCCGTCCGCCGCCAGCTGGGTGAGAACACCGTGCACGTGGTTCTTGCCGGCCGGGTCGAGACCGTTGGCAGGTTCGTCGAGCACGAGCAGCCGGGGCTTGGTGAGCAGGGCGGCGGCGAGCCCGAGCCGCTGACGCATGCCCAGGGAGAAACCGCGAGCCCTGTCGTCGGCCACATCGGTCAGCCCGACTTGGCCGAGCACGTCATCGATCCCCGCCGTCCGCGCGTCGTGACCGCTGAGCGTGGCCAGGGCGGCAAGGTTCTGCCTGGCAGTCAGCGAGGGGTAGAGAGCAGGCCCGTCCACAAAGCCGGCTACGCCCTCGGGAGCGGCGTGCGCCCGCCCGACCGGCACGCCAAGGATCTCAAGACTGCCGCTGTCGGCGACTGCCAGGCCCAGCAACAGGCCCAGCAATGTCGTCTTGCCCGCACCGTTCGGTCCTACCAAGCCGTGGATCTGCCCCTGCCCCACGTCCAGAGCGATGTCGTCGAGAGCGACGACATCGCCAAAACACTTGGTGAGCCCGCGCGCCCGGACTGCGAGGAGTTCGTCCATGAGTCCCTTCTTCCAAAACCTGAAAGGGACGTTAGGAGGGGCACAAGAAGCCGACAGGGACAGCTCCTTGACGTTCAGGAAACAGCCGGCGACCGGACGTGTACACGACGAGGCGGCGTCAAGTCCGGCTCGACGGCGGGCTGAGGGCTGCGGCCGGGGCGCGGGTCGCGGTCGCCGGGGTTACGAACCCTCCGTGAACGCGGTGGCGTGGTCGGTGGCCCACTGGCGATACGTTCGCGGCGCCGTCCCGAGGATGTCGGCCACCGCAGTGGTGACGTACGCGGGCTGACCGACCGCCGCGCTCCACGCGGCGAGCAGCATGTCGACGACCGAGCTGGGCGCCGTGCCCTCCGACAGGCTCCGGAACTCGTCCGGCGTCATCTCCTCGAATGCGAGCCGGCGCCCCAGGGCGTCTCCGATGATGCCCACCTGCGCGGCCTGGGTCAGCGAGGCGGGGCCCGTAAGGACGTAGTCGCCTCCGACATATCCGTCCTCATAGAGCGTCCGCGCCGCGACCGCTGCGACGTCGCGGTCGTCGACCGGCGCCGTCTCGGCGGCGCCATAGGGCCACCGAACGGCCTCGCCCGCCCGGATCGCGGGCGCCCACCAGGCCAGCGAGTTCGACGCGAGCATCCCCGGTCGGATGATCGTCGGCTCAAGTCCGGTGGCCGCGATGAGCCGCTCGATGTCGGCGTGCAACACCGCCATGGGATTGGGCTGCTGGAAGAAGGGGTGCGGCGTCCGGTGCGGTGAGGAGAGGAAGACGACCCGCCGCACATGGGCCGCCAGCCGCTCGACGACTGCCGCGGCGGTCTGAGGCGGGGCGGTCCAGACCAGGAAGACCGCACCGGCGTCATTCAACGCCGGGTCGAGCGACTCGGGCACGGTGAGGTCGCCGGTGAAGACCTCGACCTCCGCCGGCAGGGTCGCCGCCGCCTCGGAGCGATGGGTGAGGGCGCGGACCGGCACTCCCGCGTCGAGGAGTCGGTCGATGACGACGCGGCCGATCCGGCCGGTCGCGCCGGTTACGAGCACGGGAGGGCTGTCTGGCTGATTCATGCCGCCCATGGAAAGGGGTTCTCGCTAAAAAAGCAACTCGGTTACGAATTTTACTCTGGTTGGGATGGGTGAGGCCGGGCCGCCGCGCTGCCCGCAGATGGACGCTCTGCGTTCGTGGGGTGATTGGTGCCGGTCCACGATGGTCCCGACGCACTCGGCGGGCAGGGAGAGTTCGATGGACGAAGACAGGGAGCGCGACGGCCACCGCCGGGACGGCGGGCCGGACGGCGCCCGGGCACGCCTCGACCGCAGACATTTCCTCGGCGCCGCCGCCGCGGGTGCCGCCGGCCTCACGGCGGCGCTGGTGGCCGGATGTGACGCGTCGTCGGACCGCCAGAACGCCGGTGCCTCGCCCCACCCCACCGCTTCCAGCTCCGCAAGCGAAGCCCGGTCCGCCGCCGACGCGGAGCGGGCCAGGCCCGGCAGCCCGGACTGGCGGATCCGTTCGCAGGGCCCGCCCGAAGCGGTCCAGGGCTACACCGACAAGGTGAGCGTGCTGCCGGGCGAGGAGTTCGGTCTGCACGTCTCCACCACGGCACCCGGCTTCCGGGTCTCGGCCTACCGGGTCGGCTGGTACGGCGGGGCGCAGGCCCGGCTGGTCTGGAGATCGGACCGAGTGGCCGGAGAGCACCAGCCGCCACCGCGGCTGGTCTCCGGCACCCGCAGCGTACGGGCGGACTGGGGGCGCACCACTGGCGTCCGTACCGAAGGCTGGACCGCTGGTGCGTATCTGCTCAGACTCGACGCGGAGAACGGACACCAGCGTTACGTCCCCCTGGTCGTCCGCTCGGAGAGCGCCCCGGGCGCGACCCTGCTGATGCACGCGCCCGCGACCTGGCAGGCGTACAACGCATGGGGCGGGTACAGCCTCTACAAGGGCGAGGACGGCGCGTACACCACACGCTCGCTGGCCGTCGGTTTCGACCGGCCGTACGACCTGAACGGCGCCGAGAAGTTCATGGTCTACGAGCGGGCGGCGGTGGTCCTCGCGGAGCGGCTCGGTATCCCGCTCGCCTACACCACGGGAATGGACATCCACTCCGCGCCGTCCGTGCTGCAAGGGGCCACGACGGCCGTCTCGCTCGGCCACGACGAGTACTGGACCGCGGAACAGAGGCGGCATGTGACCCGGGCGCGCGACGCGGGCACCAATCTGGTCTTCCTTGGCGCCAACACCTGTTTCCGCCGGGTCAGACTGGAGCACGGGCCGTCCGGCACCGCCCGCACCGTGGTCTGTTACAAGACGGCGTACCAGGACGACCCCGATTTCACGGACCACCATGGCCTGCCGACCCAGGACTTCCGCCAGTCACCCGCCGCGGATCCGGAGTCCTCGCTGACCGGTGTCTTCTACGAGGGATATCCCACGGACGCGCCGTATGTCGTCCACAGCGCGGACCACTGGCTCTTCGAGGGGACCGGGGTGGGGAAGGGCGACTCCTTCAAACACCTGGTGGGTGTGGAGTACGACCGGGTCACCCCGGGTGCGCCCACCCCGGCGCCCCTGGAGATCCTGGCCCACTCCCCACTCGTCTGCAACGGCCGGAGCAGCCACTCCGACTCGGCCTACTACACGGTGCCGAGCGGCGCCGGCGTCTTCTCCTCCGGGACGATGCGGTGGGTCGAGGGCCTGACCGCCGGGACCCCGGACGGCGGCCGTGACCACGGTATGGACACCCGGACGAGGGCCTTCGTCACCCGTACCACGGAGAACCTCCTCCGGGCCTTCGCGACCGGACCGGCGGGGAAGGACCGGCCGGTTCCGAAGGCCAACGTACGGAGCGTGTACGCGACCTGACCGGCGCCGCCCCGCACCGGTGGCAAGGCCTCTGAGCATTGAAATAACTGGGCTAATGCCGATGCGGGGTTGAGCGAGACACACGTGACGGGTGATCGGTCGGCGCGCCCGCCCTCGTGGCTGACTTTCTGTGGCTGAGGCCAGAACCCCCACAGTCATGAGCACGCCACACATGTGAGGGTCCCGCCCCTGCCGGGCTGACTAGGAGGGGGAGCCTCTATCGGCCGCGCCCAGCAGGGACGGGAGTCGGGTGGGTCATCGCGGTGAGGCTCCTGAGCGAGCAGGGCGGGTCACGTCCGGCGCCAGGTCCGCCAGGGGCGGGTGATGATCTCCCGGTAGGTGTGGTGGGACGGGTTCTGGCCGCAGTGCCGCAGCACCCAGTCCTGCGGTTCGGCGAAGTCCTCGCTCGTCGGCGACTTCTCTCCGTCCACGGCGCACTGCATCGCGTACAGGACCGGCTCCGCGTCCGGCTCGCGGTCGGGCTGGAGCGTCCAATTCTCGTAGCGCAGGACCGAGCGAGGGGTCACCGTCCCCACCTCCGGTTGGCCACGGCCACCTTCGCGCTCAACTCCTCCGTCGGAGTCGGCGTACGTACGTCCTCTGGCGGCACGTCCCACTCACGGCCACCGCACGGCGGTCGAAGCTGCACGTACGGCCCCACATGCCCCATCACCACGCCCACCTTGCCGCTCCGCCGGTCGACCACCAGGGCGCCGGCATCGGGCGAGACGGTGTGCCCGTCGGCATCAGGGGCGGGGGCCTTCATCGTGACCACGCCGGCGAGGCGGTCCGCGACCGGGCGTCCAGTCGCAGGGCGGGAACACATGGGGTGGCGCTCATTCGCACGGTGGCGCTCCTCAGCGGCGTTGATGCGTGCCCCTGCGCCTGTTGGTGCCGCAGGGTCGGCACCGATCCTCACGCAGGTCACCGGGACGAAGGAACCTCCACCAAACCCCACTCCAGGACGTCCTGCACCGTGTAGAACGTCCCTAATGCCGTCCTGAGACGAAGGGGGAGACTCGTGCCGAACGAGAGACTACGAGCCGTCATGGCGGCGGGAGGCTGGACGTACGCCGCACTCGCTCAGCAGGTCGAGGTCGACCCCAAGTCGGTCGAGCGCTGGGTGAACCTCGGGCGTATCCCACGTCGTGCCACCGCCCTCCAGGCGGCCAAGGCCCTGGGAGAAGACGTGCACGCACTCTGGCCGGCGCTCCGCCAGGCCCGCCCCGCCCGCGCCATCAGCCCCGAACTGGTGGCGCTCTACGAACAGCGGGCCGACATCCCCGTCTCGACGTTCACCGACCTGATGGCCCAGGCCCGGGAACGGATCGACATCCTCGTCTACGCGGCCGTCTTCCTCCACGAGGCGTACCCGCGGCTGAACGAACTCCTCACCGAACGCGCCGCCGAAGGCTGCACCGTCCGCATCGCGATCGGTGACGCCGACAGCGACAACGTCCAAGCCCGCGGCCAAGAGGAGCGGTTCGGCCACGGCATCGAATCCCGCTGCCGCCTCGCGCTCATGCACTACAGGCCGCTCGCCGGCACCCCCGGCATCGAAGTCCGCACGCACAGCACCACGCTCTACAACTCCCTCTATCGCGCCGACGACCAGCAACTCGTCAACGCACACGTCTGGGGCGTCAACGCCTACGCCGCCCCCGTATGGCATCTTCGCCGACACGAGACAGGCGGCATGTTCGACACCTACGCCGAGAGCTTCGACGCCGTGTGGACGACGGCAACCCCGGTACAACAGGAAGGCTGACCGTGGCCCGCACCGAGTACTACGACGACCCGCACGCGCCCAAGCCGAACAGCATGGTCGTCGCCGCATCCGCCGTCGTCACCGACGACCACGGGCGCATCCTCCTCCAGCGCCGCCGCGACAACGACCTCTGGGCACTGCCCGGCGGCGGCATGGACCTCACCGACTCCCTGCCAGGCACAGCCGTCCGCGAGGTCAAAGAGGAGACCGGCCTCGATGTCGAGATCACCGGCCTGGTCGGCACCTACACCGACCCGAAACACATCATCGCCTACACCGACGGCGAGGTCCGGCGACAGTTCAACGTCTGCTTCACCGCCCGCATCACCGGCGGCCAACTGACAATCTCCGACGAGTCCACCGAGCTCCGGTTCGTGCCGCCGGAAGAGATCGAGCAGCTGCCGATGCACCACACTCAACGACTCAGGCTCCAACACTTCCTGGAACAGCGCGAAAAGCCGCACCTGGGCTGAACTGGCTGACGGCAGTAGCGACGGCAACACCCACGGATTTCCCCGCACAACCACGGACACCAGTGCGGCTACGCATCGCCGTGGGCCTGAACTGACCCACGAGCCTTCGGCGTCCCCGATGTTCAAAGGAGCGTTCGCGTGTGTCACTGGAGCACCTCGGCCCTATTGCCACGGTGTGGAAGACGACGTCTTCTTCATCGGATGGCGTGGTCACGAGGAACTGCCGACGGGCCTGACCTTTGCCGATCTGATGGTTGCTCCCGTCGTCTGCCCCATCCCTCCCCGGTTCCCCTTCCGAAGAGGCCCTCGCGCTCCTCCGACAGGTGACCGACAGCCGGGCACCGCACGCGGTCAGCGTCGGCGTTCCCGAGGAGCCTCCCGCCAGGTTCGGGCAGCCCGGTGAAGCGGCCCTGCTCGGAAAGCCGAGGGCGGCGTCCCGGGCCGGATGAGAACGAGGGGCTCCTACGTCGTTCTTGCGCAACCTCGTCATCCGGTACGAAGCGAGGCCGGCGTCGGCCGTGAGTATCCCCGGGACGGGTGAGCCTGGCGAGGCGTCATGAAAGTGGCCTGAGCCACCACAGGAGGAACCCGCCGAGCAGGAGGACCAGGCACACAGCGAAGTTGGTCCGCCGGTAGAGCACAGACAGCGCGACGAACTCACGGATCGTCGCACTGGGCCAGAAGTAAGCGGCCGTCGGCGCACCCACGACATGCCCCCTCACTCCTGCGCGGCGGGCGGACACGGCAGCGCGGAAGGCGTGGTAGTTGCTGGTGACGATCACGCATCGGTAGTGCGGACGCGCCTTCTCCATGAGCGTCGCGCTGAACCGGAGGTTCTCGTCGGTACTCGTCGACCGGTCCTCACGCTCGATCGCGCCGGCTGGGAATCCACGCTCGACGAGGTAGTCGGCCATGGCATGCGACTCGGGCACCCTCTCGTCGGGTCCCTGCCCCCCGGATACGAGAAGTACGGGCCGTGCTCCCCGTGCCGCGATCCGCTCGTAGAGCTGGCGGCCCCGGTCGAGCCGGCTCCTCAGCAGGGGCGGCGGCGTCGCTCCGCCGGTCAAGCCCGATCCGAGAACCACCACATAGTCGGCCTTGCGGGGGACGTACAGCCGTCCGTAGACAAACGCATATCCGAGATAGCAGAGGAACAAGAAGCCGATGTAGCTGGACAGGGCGGCAGCGGTCGCCGCCATGACCAGCAGCGTGTGCTGCTGCGTGGCTGCCGCTGTGACCAGAAGGACCAGCACGCACACCAGCGCCATCCCGGAGAGCAGGGACAGCAGATTTCCCGGACTCGCCCCCTCCTTGCGCACCATGACCACTCCGTTGGCGAGCAGACAACAGGCGAGCGTGATTACGCCCAGTGCCAGCAGGGCCGTCAGAGCGACTACGACATTCTTCGCAAGGGCCGGATGGTCCCGGGAGAGTTCGACCAACCACGCCGCGAGGGCGAGTACCAGCACGAGACCGAGCAGAACGGCATTGCCGATCCGGCGGCGGTCCCCCAACACCCGGGCGCAGAACAGGAAGAGGAGCAGCGCCGCCGGGAGGTAGATCAGCATGTTCCACAGGGTATCGGCCTGGAGGAAGGCGAAGCGGAGCCGGTTGGACCGGCTTCCCGTGGGAGGCCGTCATCTGACGTTCCGCCCCTGATGAGGTGTCTGCTGCACTTCTCTGCTTTGCGTAGGCCGGCTTCTCACAGGGATCCTCTGCGGCAGCTGTCCCGGCGGGCGCCCACCGGGACAGTGGAAGGGTGGGGGAATGGATACCGTGAGTAGGAACAATGTTGTGGTCACGGGCTGTGTGGCCGGGCCGGTAGTGCTGCTTGCGCACGGGTTCGGCTGTGATCAGAACATGTGGCGACTGGTCGTCCTGGCACTGGCGAGGAACACCGAGTGGTTCTCTTCGACTATGCCGGCTCCGGCCGCTCGGACGCATCAGCGTGGTGTGAGGAGCGCTACAGCTCGCTGGATGGGTACGCCCGGGACATCGTGGAGGTCTGCGAAGAGCTGGACCCGCGGGACGTGGCCCGGGTGGGGCATTCGGTGAGTGCCAGCCGGTGCGCTCGCGGCGGCAGCGGCACCGGAGCGGATATCCCGGCTGGTAATGATCGCTCCTTCCCCCCGCTACATCGATGACGACGGCTATCGGGGCGGATTCAGCGCCGAGGACATCGATGAACTGCTGGAGTCACTGGAGTCGAACTACCTGGGATGGGCGGCGGCCATGGCTCCAGTGATCACGGCCAATGCCGGCCTGGACCGGGTCTTCACGCTCTACCCCGGACGCCGTCACCGCCACTGGCCCGCAGCTACCGGGCCGAGCCACGAGCGGTATGGAAGGTGCGTGAGCGGATCCTCCTCTTCGCTGATCCGAGGTACGCCGCCAGTTCGGCGATCGTGGCACCCTGGCCCGGGGTGGTAGCGAATTCCGCTTTGAACTTGGCGAGGGTGACGCGTAGTTCCTGCAGCGCCTGGGGACGTGGACGGACCATGTGGTGTCGCGGACGAATCGCTTGAGCTCGCCGGCGATGTAAGGAACAGCGACCGCCCTCGTCAGACCTCGCGCCAGCGGGCGTTGGCCCAGGACAAGGCTCCGAAGGCCGCCAGGCCGACTGCAATCAGCGCCAGCAGCCAGGGGCCCGCGGGCGTCTCGCTGAATGAGCGCAATGTGTCGTCCATGCCTTTGGCCTTACCAGGCTTGTGCTGAACAGCGGCCGCGACGGCGAAGCCGCCCGCGACAGCGAAGACAACACCCCGGGAGGCACCTCCGAACACCCCAAGGAAATTAACCACCTTACGGGTGTGTGCCGACATCTCAGACATCTTGAGATGCTTATGGAACTTGCGCAGGAACGCCCGCACCGCGATCCACACACCGGTTGCGCCCACCGCGACGCCGGCAACGGCGACAATCCACTGTCCTGCTGGCCAGTCCAGCGCCTTCGCCGTGACGTCCTGGGAGTTCTTGTCCGAACTGCCGCTGCCGCTGCCCTTGTCGCCCGCAGCGTAGAACAGCACGGAGCAGGAGACGAAGGCATAGAAGACAGAACGGCCCACAGCCATCACCCTCTTGCCCGCCTTCTTGCCGTACGGGCCCGCCTGTCCGAAGGCGGCTTCCGACAGCCGCCACAGCGCCATACCCGCCAGAGCTATACCGAGCAGCCACAGCAGGACAGTGCCGAAGGGCTGGTCGGCTATCTCTGCGATCGCCCCGCCCCGGTCCGCCTGTTTGCCACCGCCGTCGGAAAACGCAATTCGCAGCGAGAGGACACCGATCAGTACGTAGATGACCCCTCGGGCGACGAAGCCCGCACGGGCCCCGGCCGAGACCGCTGTACTGTTCGCCGCGCGCTGGGCCTGACCGCGTCCGCGTGTCGTTGCCGATCCTGTTGCCATACCGGTCTTGTGCCCCCGCACGAGGATGCGATCCCCAGAGGGGGCCTGCCACGTTGTCTACCTGGCCATCGTCGAGAAGGGGCAACTACGACACCTACGTGGAGTGCTCACCTGTGGAGCGAAGGCACTCGTCGGCTCGCCGGGCTTCAGCCACCGCTCCCTCGGACCCATCGGGCCGGATACGAATTGCGGCCACTGCTAACCGTGAGCTCGGATTTCTCCCAGGAACCAACCGCTCACCTCATCCAGCCCGATACGGAACAGCCCCCCGTGCTCCGGGAACGAGGCCCCGTCGCTGACAACTTTGCCGCCGTTCAGATGGAGGTAGCTCCCGCCGCTCTCGGGCTGTGCTTGCGCCCACGCGAAGTCGGCGGCGAAGACGCTCGCCCGGCTCTCCGATTCGGCGAGTTGCTCGGCGATGTGCTCGGCCCAGACAGCATGTTGCACCACCTCTCCTGTGATGGTGGTGCCCTTCACCACGAGCGTGATCGGCAGGGCGAGGCCCTCCCGCTCCACTCGGTCGGTCAGCCTCTTCAGTAGCGGATCCACATTGCTCATGCCTGGACAGTAGCCCGGCACCAGCACAGAGGCGAGGAGTCGCTTCGCGCTGTGACCTGCAGGACCTGTCACGGCAGGCACCTCACCGCGCGGCTGACCCAACGTCCTGGCTCGCCGGTTGCCGCCGTTTCCACCGACGCTACGAGCGCAAAGCCGAGCACTTCCTCGCCTTCACCAGCATCGCTTGCACCCTCATCTGCTACCGCAGACTCACCAAATGAGATGGCGTCCAAGGAGACCTGATGGCGCACGGGACCGACGTCGGCCGTTGGCCCCCAGCGGACCGGCCGGGCCTCTCCGAAGAGCAACACGACCGCCTGGCGGCACTGGGGGTCAAGGCGCCGGATGTGGAGGCTGGTGGTGGAGGCGAGCGGGTGCCGAGCTCGCCCGCCGCGCGCACCGTGGCCTGGGGACTCCGGTTTCTGGTGCGGGGCTTCTGCGCGTTGGAGGTGGAGCCGCTGGAAACCGGAGCGGTCGAGCCCGTTCACCCCGCTGGCTTGGCCGACCGGCGGCGGCCGCCACCGTACGCATGACCTCGAACCTCTGGTATGCCGTCGTCAGCGACCACTACGACCCGGCGGACTCGGCTGGGACGGCACCACCCACGGCACCCTCACCCTCCCTGACCCGGCCCTGCGCTCCCATATCGGCCGAGGGCGTCGACGGGCGGTCCCAGCCGCCACGCCCCAGGGAGCGGGAGCCAGCGGCCGCGGTTCGGTGCCCCCAAGGGTGTTGATGCGGATGCTTTTGTTCGGGGTGACGCCGCTGTGTTCGGCCTCGCTGCTCGTCGTCGGCCCGGGTGGTGCACCTGCCTGGGCGGGCCCGCTCTCCCGGCGACCCTGAGGCCATCGCGGCGGGAGCCTGTGTGGCCACGGCCGGGTTGGCTCTGTTCACGAGGTTTGAGAATCTGGCACATAGTTCGTGAGCGGTGCTGGTGATCGCAAGGTTCGCGAGCGAGGGGTTTTGACTGGGGGCGGATGAGTTTGTCTGGCCTGACTTTTGCTTCGTTGATGATCAGCACTGCCACAGGAAAGAAGCCTGGGCGCAGGGCCCGCAGGCGAAGGCGAACGCTGTGCCGCAGCCGCCGAAGTTCATTGCCGTGGAGTGATCCGGTCCCTCCTCGAGCTGTGCGATCAGGATCATAGGCTGGGTACAGGTCGAGCATGTGGGTGTCTCGTTGCCTTGAAGCCAGTCGGCTTGTCCGCCGAGCTGTCCCAGGATATTCCGCATCCTGTTTCCGCTGCGCTTGCCCCATTCCTCGCGTGCACTGAAGTAGTCGGCGGAAGGCGAGCACACCAGGGTCACGGCGTTGACGGCCCCGAGGCGGAGCACGTCTCCGTCTCCGTTCGACTCGGGTGCGGCCATCCTCTGCAGCGCGTCACAGGGGTAGAGCAGAGCGCGGTTACCGCCGGCCGTCGGACTCCACTCCTCGCACATGCCGGGATCGTTCTGGCACATGAAAATCGCCAGGACGCGGTCGGCCCGGGTGTCGGCTTTGCCGACCGGGCGGCCCATGCCATCCAGGAGTATCTGGGCTAGGAACTGCATCGGCCCACTGCACGTCGCGCAGCTGGGCCATGACGCCCCTGCGGGGGCCAGCGGTATTCCTCCCGTGCGCGTGACCAGCGCATCGGGCTCGCCTGGTCCTGCGTAGGTCATCAGCGTCGTCGTCATGGGGCCGGACCCTACGACAGCCCACCGACACCTCATCGGGCGAGGGAGGTGAGGCCCCCCGGGGCACGTGGTTGTACTTGGCGTCCGCTTCGCACTTACTGGAGGCGCCGGAGGTGACCGTGGGATCGCAGTAGCAGTTCTGCGTGTACAGGAACTGGGTGGTCTTCCCCTCGTACCAGCCGTCGGTGACACCGATGTTGCGGCAGAGGTCCTCACCGATGAGGCGGCTGAGCTTGTCGGCAAAGTCGGGGTCGTCGATGCCGCTGCCGATGACCTTGACGGTCGAGGCACTCCACATGGCGTCCATGCCGGCGTCACCCCGGACTTTCTGGCCCTGGCGGTAGCTCTGGAGGTGAGATATGAGAGCGTGAGCCGGATGAGCGAGACGACGCAGCAGACCCTCCAGTACCGCTTTGACGGGCCAGAAGGCGCCCCGGTCCTGGTGCTGGGCCCCTCCCTGGGTACCACATGGCACATGTGGGACCGGCAGACGCCCGAGCTGTCCAAGACGTGGCGTGTCCTGCGCTTCGACCTGCCGGGCCACGGCGGCGCTCCCGCCTACCCCGTGCCCTCGGTCGCCGGGATCGCCGAGCGGCTGCTGGCCACGCTCGACGAGCTCGGCGTGCAGCGCTTCGGTTACGCGGGGTGCTCCATCGGCGGCGCGATCGGTATGGAGCTGGCGCTGCGCCACCCGGAGCGGGTCGCCTCGCTGGCGCTGGTCGCCGCCTCGCCCCGGTTCGGGACCGCGGACGAGTTCCGCCAGCGCGGGGTCATCGTCCGCACCAACGGGCTCGACCCGATGGCGCGCAGCGCGCCCGAGCGGTGGTTCACGCACGGCTTCGCGACGGCGCAGCCGGCCATCGTGGAGTGGGCCGTGCAGATGGTCCGCACCACCGACCCCGGGTGCTACATCGCGGCCTGCGAGGCCCTCGCAGCCTTCGACATCCGCGCCGAACTCGGCCGGATCGGCGTGCCCACCCTGGTCGTGGTCGGCGCCGAGGACCGGGTGACCGGACCGGCCGACGCCCGCACGCTGGTGGCGGGGATACCGGACGCCCGGCTCGCGATGGTCCCGGCCGCCTCACATCTGGCGCCGGTCGAGCAGCCCGCGGCCGTCACCGATCTGCTGGTACGGCACTTCTCCACGGGGTGGCAGGACAGCGCCGCGTCCACCACCTCGACCACCTCGCCGTCGATACCGGTGCCGCCGCAGGCACCGGGCCTCTCGGTTCCGGTGGCGCCCATCGCGGAGATCGCCCCCGCGGCTGTCCAGCCGGACGCCGTGCCTGCCGGGCGCCCCGATCCGTACGACGCGGGCGTCAAGGTACGCCGGGAGGTACTGGGCGACGCCCATGTGGACCGGGTGGAGGCCGCGGCCGACGCGTTCACCGGGGACTTCCAGGAGCTGATCACCCGCTACGCCTGGGGCGAGGTCTGGACCCGCGACGGGCTCGACCGCCGTACCCGCAGCGTGGTGACCCTGACGGCACTGGTCGCCGGCGGTCATCCGCAGGAGCTGGCCTCCCACGTCCGCGCGGCCCTGCGCAATGGGCTCACCCCCACGGAGATCAAGGAAGTGCTGCTCCAGACCGCGGTCTACTGCGGTGTTCCCGCGGCGAATTCGGCCTTCGAGGTGGCCAGGGCCGTGATCCAGCAGGAGACCACCCCCGAGACGTAGCAGGATGGTGGGTATGACGATCAAACTGACGAAGAAGACCCACGCCTGCGTCCGGCTGGAGAAGGACGGGCAGACGCTCGTCATCGATCCCGGGGGGTTCAGTGAGGAGGACGCGGCGCTCGGCGCCGACGCCATTCTCGTGACGCACGAGCACTTCGACCACTTCGACGAGAACCGGCTGCGCGCCGGGATGGAGTCGAACCCGGCCGCCGAGATCTGGACCCTGCGCAGCGTCGCGGAGCAGCTCTCCGCGGCGTTCCCGGGCCGGGTCCACACGGTCGGCCACGGCGACACCTTCGAGGCCGCCGGGTTCGGGGTCCAGGTGCACGGCGAGCTGCACGCGGTGATTCACCCGGATCTGCCGCGGATCACCAACGTCGGTTATCTGGTGGACGGTTCCGTCTTCCACCCGGGCGACGCCTTCACCGTTCCCGACCAGCCGGTCGAGACCCTGATGCTTCCGGTGCACGCCCCGTGGAACAAGATCTCCGAGGTGATCGACTATGTGCGCGAGGTGCGGCCGCAGCGCGCCATCGACATCCATGACGTGCTGCTCAAGGATCTGGCGCGCGGTGTGTACGACACGCATATCGGCAACCTCGGCGGCGCCGGCCACACCCGTCTGATGCCGGGCGATGCCACGGACCTGTGACTGTCGGTGCCACCGGCTAGGTTTGGTCCCATGCGCATCGCCACCTGGAACGTCAATTCGATCACCGCTCGTCTCCCGAGGCTGCTGGCCTGGCTGGAGAGCACCGGCACGGACGTGCTGTGCGTCCAGGAGACCAAGTGCACCGCCGAGCAGTTCCCCGCCGACGAGCTGCGGGAGCTGGGGTACGAGTCGGCGGCCCACGCCACCGGCCGGTGGAACGGCGTGGCGCTGATCTCCCGGCTGGGACTGGATGACGTGGTCACGGGACTGCCCGGTGGCCCGGAGTACGACGGCACGCAGGAGCCGAGGGCCATCTCGGCGACCTGCGGTCCGGTCCGGGTCTGGTCGGTCTACGTGCCGAACGGCCGCGAGGTCGACCACGCTCACTACACGTACAAGCTCCAGTGGCTCGCCGCGCTGAAGGCGGCGGCCACCAAGGACGCGGCGGGCGGGCGCCCGTTCGCCGTCCTCGGGGACTTCAACGTCGCCCCGGCGGATGAGGACGTCTGGGACCCCGCGCTGTTCGAGGGCGCCACCCATGTCACCCCGGCCGAGCGGGCGGCGCTCGCCGCGCTCCGCGAGACGGGACTCAGCGATGTGATGCCCCGCCCGCTCAAGTACGACCGCCCGTACACTTTCTGGGACTACCGGCAGCTCGCGTTCCCGAAGAACAGGGGGATGCGCATCGACCTGGTGTACGGCAACGAGCCCTTCACCGCTGCCGTCAAGGACAGCTATGTCGACCGCGAGGAGCGCAAGGGGAAGGGCGCGTCGGACCACGCTCCCGTCGTCGTCGATCTCGACGTCTGAGACGCTGTCGGGTGGCTGTCGGGTGACCTCTGGAGCCGGGGGGTCCGCGCGCCTGTTGGTGCGACTGTCCGGCGGAATGCGAGGCTGATCGGTGTGAATATCCCTTTCCTTGAACACTGGCGCAGGCGGCACGGCACGGAACACGCGGAGACGCTCGCCACGGCGGTGCGCAACAACCCGCAGGGAGTGGGCGAGCTGCTCGCCGAGTGTGAGCTGCTGCGCGCCAGAGCCGGACAGGAAGGGCTGCAACTGGATGATTCTCCGGCCTCGTTGACCGCGCTCGATCAGCTCCCGCCGCGCTGGCGCGACGACCCCGAGGAGCTGCCCTGGCTGGGCAACGACGCGGGCCTCTACCTCGGGACCATCATCGTCAGGACCGTCCCCGGCGCGGTCTGGGACGTCCTGCCGGGCGGCACACCAGTGGTCCGCCTGGAGTCGGGGCGCGAGATCAACGTGGTCGAGTCCGGACTCGACTGGGCGGTCACCGGCGCACCCGAACTCTCACAGGTCTACTCGGAAGCGGCAGAGGCCTGATCGCCCGAATTGGCCCACTTCACCGCTTTTCAATGCAAATACGGTTTATGGCCACTCGGCGTGTGTCGGGTGTGAAGTCCCTTGTCGGGGTGGATAGTTTGCTTCATCGGCCGTCCGCAGACGGCCGGGTCCGGCCGAACCAGGAACGCTGCTGCCGGGTGCGCAGTAGCACGTAGGGCACCAAGCCCGCCCGGCAGCAGCCGGTGATCACTTCTCGCGCAGCGGGACCGACAGGTACGACGGGTCGGACTCGGGTGAGGAGAAGGTCAGCTGCGCGCCGGTCGGGTTGTGCTCGATGTACCGAGGCCGAGCGGCCCCACGTCGTAGAGGTACGCGATGAGGGTGCCGCTCTCCTTGGTGCTGGTGCTGGTGCTGGTGCTGGTGCTGGTGCTGGTGGTGTGGTGGGTCGCCGTGCCGGGGAGGCGGCGAAGGAGGCTGAGGCCGGCGCCGTACGGGACGCTGTCATTCCGGTCTCCGCCTTGCCCCGCCGCAGCCGCGGCGAATCGTTGACCGGAATTCAGCGAAACCCTGGCGCGAACGCGTCCGGCGTCCCAAGCTCTCGGTGTGATGAATTCAGAGAAGGGCGCGGACCGGGGGCGAACGGACATGACCTTGCGGCTCAGGGGGAAGCTGCAGTGGGTCCCGGTGGCGGCGGTGGTGGCGCTGGTCGCCTGGGTGGTGGCCATTCCGCCGGTCGTCTCCGGGGCGTACGGAGCGGTCGGCGGCCCCCTGATGGTGATCGCGGGACTGCTGCTTGCCTTCTTCACCGCCACATTCGTCGGCTATCTGGTGCGGCCGCTGCGGCTGGCTCCGGGCGCCGACGGCCTGACCGTACGTCTTCCCAGCTGGCCCGCCCGTACCGTGCCGTGGTCCGCGGTGGCGGGCGTGGCGGCCGCCGAGGTCACCGAGGGCGGCAGGACCAGCGCCCATCTCGTCGTGGACTTCGCGCCGGGCGCGGAAGCGCTGCCCCGGTTCTGCCGCCCGCGCTCGATGTACCGCAGGCTCGCGCCGTCACTCGGCCGTGGTGAGCAGGCACAGGGGCTCTGCGTGGAGGCGCAGGTCTTCGACGTGGACCCGGCCGAGCTGGTGGCGCTGATCCGGGAGTACGCACCCGGCGGCGTCCCCGTCGGGGATCCGGACGATACGGCGTACGGGGAGCCCGGGCCGGGGTCCGCGCCGCGCGGGTGACGTCGGCCATCGACGGCATCGCGTCAGGGTCGTACGCCTGATCCGGCCGTACGCACGGAGTTGGCCCCTCGGCAGTGACACGGATGGGCAAGTCAACGCATATTCAGGCCGGTTGGCCGGCCCGGAGCGCCTGCGCGCACGTCACAGGAACACGCTGGAGGACTAGGCTGCCCGCCGGTGGAGTGCGGTCCGCCGCACTTCGAAGGAAGGGGAGAACACCCTGAATTCTGTAGTGACGTTGGACTTGGATGTCATCGATGTAACCCCCAAGACCTGGGACGATCTGTCCGGACGACCTGGCCGGGTGGTGCGAGGCGACCGCCGTCGGCTATCGACGTGTCCATGACGAAGGGGTGGCAGGCGGGCTACCCTGCGCCGTACGTCTCTCCGCTGGAGGTCATGGATGCGCCGTGTCACCGTCCGGAAGCTCTCGTATCTGGCCGTCGCCGCCGCCCTGTTGTCGGTGGGCGCGACCGCGCCGCCCTCCGCCGCCGGAGCGCCACCGGGACAGCCCCGGGGGACCGCGGCGGCGAAGTCTCCGGTCGCGGTCGGATACGGCGGCGCGGTGTCGAGTGTCGACCAGGACGCGTCGGCCGCGGGCATCGAGGTGCTCCGTGAGGGCGGCAACGCGGTGGACGCCGCTGTGGCCACGGCGGCCGCCCTCGGCGTGACCGAGCCTTACTCGGCGGGCATCGGCGGCGGCGGCTACTTCGTCTACTACGACGCGAAATCCCACCGGGTGCGCACCATCGACGGCCGCGAGACCGCACCGCGCTCCGCCGACTCCTCGCTCTTCCTTGAGAACGGCAAACCGCTGCCCTTCGCGGACGCGGTGACCAGCGGTCTGAGCGTGGGCACGCCCGGCACCGCCGCCACCTGGGACTCCGCGCTCGCCTCCTGGGGCCGCAAGTCCCTGGGGGCGGTGCTGAAACCGGCCGAGCGGATCGCCACGGACGGCTTCACGGTCGACCCGACCTTCCGCAGCCAGACGCAGGGCAACCAGGCGCGCTTCGCGGACTTCCCCGCGACGGCGAAGCTCTTCCTGCCCGGCGGGCAGCCGCCCGCCGTGGGCTCCACGCTGAAGAACCCCGATCTGGCCCGCACCTACGAGGAATTGGGCCGCAAGGGCGTCGGCGAGCTCTACCGGGGCAGCCTCGGACAGGACATCGTACGTACTGTCCGCAAGCCGGACCTGGCACCCGGTTCGACCCGCAACGCCCGCCCCGGGGACCTGACCGCCGAGGACCTGCGGGCGTACCGGCCGCTGCATCGCGCCCCCACCGAGACCTCCTACCGCGGACTCGACGTGTACGGCATGGCGCCGTCGTCCTCCGGCGGTACGACGGTCGGCGAAGCGCTCAACATTCTGGAGCGCACGGACCTTTCGAAGGCGTCGCAGGTCCAGTATCTGCACCACTACATCGAGGCGAGCCGGATCGCCTTCGCGGACCGGGGCCGCTGGGTCGGTGACCCGGCATTCGAGTCCGTACCCACCAAGGAGCTGCTCTCCCAGCGCTTCGCGGACTCCCGCGCCTGCCTCATCAAGGATGACGCGGTCCTGACCAGCCCGCTGGCGCCGGGCGACCCGCGCCACCCGGAGCGGTGCCGGAACAGCGGCAGCGCGGCGCCCACCACGTACGAGGGTGAGAACACCACGCATCTGACGGTGGCCGACAAGTGGGGCAACGTCGTCGCGTACACGCTGACCATCGAGCAGACGGGCGGCAGCGCGATGACCGTGCCGGGCCGCGGGTTCCTGCTCAACAACGAGCTGACCGACTTCTCGTTCGCCCCGGCCAGTCCGTCGGTGCACGACCCCAACCTCCCGGGGCCCGGGAAGCGGCCGCGCTCGTCGATCTCGCCGACGATCGTGCTGCAGGGCGGGAAGCCGGTCGTGGCGGTCGGATCGCCGGGCGGCGCGACCATCATCACCACCGTGCTCCAGACGCTCATCGGCCATCTCGACCGGGGGCTGCCGCTGGTGGACGCGATCGCCGCGCCACGGGCGAGCCAGCGCAACGCCGCCACCACCGAGCTCGAACCAGCCCTGTACAACAGCCCGCTGCGGGGTCAACTGGAGGCGCTCGGGCACTCGTTCACGCTCAACCCGGAGATCGGCGCGGCGACCGGGGTGCAGCGGCTGCCGGACGGCCGCTGGCTGGCCGCGGCGGAACCGGTCCGCCGGGGCGGCGGCTCCGCGATGGTGGTCCGCCCGGACGGGCGCCCCTGAGGGACCGCGCGCGGCGGCCGGCCAAGGATCCTGGCCGCCGCGCGGAGGCGGGCACGCAATCTGATCACGGCCGATGACGGATGATCACGAAGAGGCGAAACGTGATCGACTCGGCCGGTTAACGGCGATGGTCTTGCCCCAGTGTGTGACGAGGCTTACGTTCTCCTCCTACGCAACCCGTCTACGTGCGTAGAGCTTCGTGGCGCCCTGTTGAAGGAGCTGCTCGTGTCCCACGTCGTACGCGCCGCACTGGTCCAGGCCACCTGGACCGGCGACACCGAATCCATGATCGCCAAGCATGAGGAGCACGCCCGCGAGGCGGCCCGTCAGGGTGCGCGGGTCATCGGGTTCCAGGAAGTCTTCAACGCCCCGTACTTCTGCCAGGTGCAGGAGGCCGAGCACTACCGCTGGGCGGAGTCCGTGCCCGACGGCCCGACCGTCACCCGGATGCGGGAACTCGCCCGCGAGACCGGCATGGTGATCGTGGTTCCGGTCTTCGAGCAGGAGCAGTCGGGCTTCTACTTCAACACGGCGGCCGTCATCGACGCCGACGGCTCGTACCTCGGCAAGTACCGCAAGCACCACATCCCGCAGGTCAAGGGCTTCTGGGAGAAGTACTACTTCAAACCGGGGAATGTGGGCTGGCCGGTCTTCGACACGGCCGTCGGCAAGGTCGGCGTGTACATCTGCTACGACCGCCACTTCCCGGAGGGCTGGCGCCAACTCGGCCTGAACGGGGCACAGATCGTCTTCAACCCCTCTGCCACCTCGCGCGGTCTCTCCGCCTACCTCTGGCAGCTGGAGCAGCCCGCCGCCGCCGTCGCCAACGAGTACTTCATCGCCGCCATCAACCGGGTCGGCCAGGAGGAGTACGGGGACAACGACTTCTACGGCACCAGCTACTTCGTCGACCCGCGCGGCCAGTTCGTCGGGGCAGTCGCCGACGACAAGAGCGAGGAACTCCTCGTCCGCGACCTCGACCTGAAGCTCATCGACGAGGTCCGGCAGCAGTGGGCGTTCTACCGGGACCGCAGGCCGGACGCGTACCACGGGCTGGTGCAGCCGTGAGCGACCTCTACAACAGGCATCAGGCCGTCCTCCCCGAGTGGCTCGCCACCTACTACCGGGAGCCGATCGAGATCACCCACGGTGAGGGCCGGCACGTCTGGGACGCGGACGGCAACCGCTACCTCGACTTCTTCGGCGGCATCCTCACCACCATGACCGCGCACGCCCTGCCCGAGGTGACCAAGGCGGTCAGCGAGCAGGCCGGCCGGATGGTGCACTCATCGACGCTCTATCTCAACCGGCCGATGGTGGAGCTGGCCGAGCGGATCGCGACGCTCTCCGGGATCCCGGACGCCCGCGTCTTCTTCACCACGTCGGGGACCGAGGCCAACGACACCGCGCTGCTCCTGGCCACCGCGTACCGCAGGTCCAGCCAGATCCTCGCGATGCGCAACAGCTACCACGGGCGCTCCTTCACGAGCGTCGGCATCACGGGCAACCGCAGCTGGTCGCCGACCGGCCTCTCACCGCTCCAGACGCTCTACGTACACGGCGGTGTCCGCAGCCGGGGCCCGTACGCGCAGCTCAGCGACGCCCGGTTCATCGAGGCGTGCGTCGCCGACCTGGAGGACCTGCTCGGCCACACCCATGACGCGGCGGCGCTGATCGCCGAGCCGATCCAGGGCGTCGGCGGCTTCACCGCCCCGCCCGACGGCCTCTACGCCGCGTTCCGCGAAGTGCTGGACCGGCACGGCATCCTCTGGATCGCCGACGAGGTGCAGACCGGCTGGGGGCGCACGGGCGACCACTTCTGGGGCTGGCAGGCGCACGCCGAGAACGGCCCGCCGGACATCCTCACCTTCGCCAAGGGCATCGGCAACGGTATGTCCATCGGCGGTGTCGTCGCCCGCGCCGACGTCATGAACTGCCTGGACGCCAACTCCATTTCGACCTTCGGCGGCTCCCCGGTCACCATGGCCGCGGGCCTCGCCAACCTCACCTACCTCCTGGAACACGACCTCCAGGGCAACGCACGCCGGATCGGCGGCCTCCTGCTCGAACGGCTGCGGGCCGTCGGCGCGCAGTCCCCGCTCGTACGCGAAGTGCGCGGCCGGGGCCTCATGATCGGCGTCGAGCTGGTGAAGCCCGGCACCGAGGAAGCCAACCCCGAGGCGGCGGCGGCCGTCCTGGAGGCGGCCAGGGAGGGCGGGCTGCTGATCGGCAAGGGCGGCGGGCACGACACCAGCGTGCTGCGCATCGCCCCGCCGCTCTCGCTCAATGTCGCAGAGGCCGAAGCGGGCGCGGCCATCCTCGAACAGGCGCTGCACGCGGGGTAGTCGGCGGTTCCACAGCGCGCACCGGTGTATGAGAGAGGGAGCAGATCACCATGAGTACCCGCACCTTGGTCCGCGGCGGTCTCGTCATCACCGCCGCGGAGGAGACCCACGCCGACGTCCTCATCGAGGACGGCCGGATCGCTGCTCTCGCCGCGCACGGCTCCGCCGCCGCGGACGCCTGGACCGCCGACCGTACGATCGACGCCACCGGGAAGTACGTGGTTCCCGGCGGGGTCGACGCCCATACGCATATGGAGATGCCCTTCGGCGGCACTTTCGCGTCCGACACCTTCGAGACCGGGACCCGGGCGGCGGCCTGGGGCGGCACGACGACCATCATCGACTTCGCCATCCAGTCCAAGGGCGGATCACTCGGTGAAGGGCTCGACGCCTGGCACGGGAAAGCGGACGGGAAGTGCGCGATCGACTACGCCTTCCACATGATCATGTCCGATGTGAACGAGTCTTCGCTCAAGGAGATGGACCGGCTCGTCTCGGGCGGCGTCAGCTCGTTCAAGCTGTTCACCGCGTACCCGGGTGTGTTCCTCTCCGACGACGGCCAGATCCTCCGGGCCATGCAGCGTGCCGGGTCCAACGGCGGTCTGATCATGACGCACGCCGAGAACGGTCTCGCGATCGACGTCCTCGTGGAGCAGGCACTGGCCCGCGGCGAGCGGGATCCGCGCTACCACGGCGAGGTCCGCCACGCGCTTCTGGAGGCGGAGGCGACGCACCGGGTGATCAAGCTGAGCCAGGTGGCGGGCGCGCCTCTCTATGTGGTGCACGTGTCGGCGCAGCAGGCCGTCGCCGAACTGGCGAAGGCCAGGGACGAAGGCCTCCCTGTCTACGGCGAGACGTGCCCGCAGTACCTCTTCCTTTCGACCGACAACCTGGCGGAGCCCGGCTTCGAGGGCGCCAAGTACGTCTGCTCCACTCCGCTGCGTCCGGCCGAGCACCAGGCCGCGCTGTGGCGCGGGCTGCGCTCGAACGATCTGCAGGTGGTCTCCACCGACCACTGCCCGTTCTGCTTCAAGGGCCAGAAGGACCTCGGGAAGGGCGACTTCTCGAAGATCCCGAACGGTATGCCGGGTGTCGAGAACCGTATGGACCTGCTCCATCAGGCCGTTGTCGACGGGCACCTCAGCCGCCGCCGCTGGATCGAGATCGCCTGCGCGGCGCCTGCGCGGATGTTCGGTCTGTATCCGCAGAAGGGGACGATCACCCCCGGCGCGGACGCCGACATCGTGGTCTACGACCCGGCTGCCGAGCAGGTCATGTCCGCCGCGACGCACCACATGAACGTCGACTACTCGGCGTACGAGGGCAAGCGGGTGACGGGTCGGGTGGAGACGGTGCTCTCGCGCGGTGTTCCGGTGATCGACAACCGTGAGTACACCGGCCACGCGGGCCACGGTGCCTATGTGCCGCGCGGGCTCGGCGAGTACGCGCACTGAGCCCGCGGCGGCGCACGCGACGCGATCGCGTTACTTGACGGCGATCGGGTTGACCGGAGAGCCGACGGCTCCGGTGATGGGCAGCGGGGCGGCGGTGAGCCAGAACTCGTACACGCCGTCGCGGGCACAGTCGTCGGCGAGTGCGTCGGGATCCCACAACTCGCCCACCAGCAGGCCCATGTTGGGGATGACCACCTGATGCAGCGGCTGGAACGCGGACTCGAACTCGTTGGGCCGGACCTCGAAGCCCCAGGTGTCGGTGGCGATCGCGGCGATCTCGGTACGGTGCAGCCAGCCGGCCGTGGTGAAGGAGAGACCGGGGGCCGGTCCGCCCGCGTACTCGCCCCAGCCTTCGCGGCGGACGCGGGTGAGCTGTCCGGTGCGCACCACCACGATGTCGCCGCGTCCGACGGTGACACCCTGGGCCTTCGCGGTGGCGGTCAGCTGTTCCTCGGTGACGGCGAAACCGTCGGGGAGCTCGCCCTGTCCGCCGCCGGCGAACCGGCCCACGTCCAGCAGGACACCGCGCCCCGCGACGTAGGGGGCCATGTGCTCGACCCCGGTGACCTGGTCACCGGCGGAGGTGACGACGTGCTCCGCCGCCCGCCCGTTCCAGGCCACGCCGTGGTCGAAGATGTGGCCGAGGCCGTCCCACTGGGTGGAGCACTGCAACGGCATCGTGATCACGTCGTCGGCGCCCCCCATCCCGTGCGGGAAGCCCTGGTGGCCCAGGGCGGCGTCGGTGCCGGTGTCGAGCATGGTGTGGACGGGGTTGGTGCGCCGCCGCCAGCCGTTCTGCGGGCCGTTCATGTCGAAGCTCTGCGAGAGCGAGAAACTGGCGCCGCGGCGCACGAGGGCCGCGCCTTCGCGGCGCTTGGCCTCGTCGAGGAAGTTCAGGGTGCCCAGTACGTCGTCGGCGCCCCACCGCCCCCAGTTCGAGTACGCCTTGGCGGACTCGGCGATCGCGCCTTCCGGGTCGTGGCGGTTCAGGCCCACTTGGTCTCCTCCGTGCTGCAGCTGGTGCGCCGCCCGGCCGGGGATGCTGGCCGGCGGCCCGTCCATGATTGCACCGTCGTGCCGGCATCCGCTGGTGAGGGCCTCGTCGGGGACCAGCAGGGACCCATGCCACCGCGTGCGCAGGTCAGGACGGACTCTTCCAGGCCGCTTCCCGCAGCAGGCGCAGGCCGTTGAGGCCGACGATCACGGTTGAGCCCTCGTGACCGGCGACGCCGAGCGGCAGCGGCAGCGTGGCGACGAGGTCCCAGACCACCAGGGCGGTGATGAACACGCCCGCGATGACGAGGTTCTGGATGACCAGGCGCCGGGCGGCGCGGGAGAGCGTCAGGACGGTCGGGACGGTGGCGAGTTCATCGCGTACGACGACGGCGTCGGCGGTCTCCAGGGCGAGGTCGCTGCCGGCCCTGCCCATGGCGATTCCGGTGTGTGCGGCGGCCAGCGCGGGGGCGTCGTTGACGCCGTCGCCGACGACCAGGACCTTGCGGCCCTCGCCTTCCCACTCCCGGACGGCGGCGACTTTGTCCTCGGGGAGCAGTCCGGCGCGGACATCGGTGATGCCGACCTGGCCGGCCAGGTGCCGCGCGGCACGTTCGTTGTCGCCGGTCAGCAGGGTCGGGGCGCGTCCGGTCAGCTCGGTGAGGGCGGCGACGGTGACGGCGGCGTCCGGCCGCAGCCGGTCCGCGACCCCGATGAGACCGGCCGGAGAGCCGTCGTGCAGGACCAGCATCACGGTCTGTCCGGCGTCCTCCAACTCCCGCACCGACTCCCGTACGGGCCCGGTGGCGGAGGGCAGGAGACGGGCGGGGGAGCCGATCGTGACGGAGCGGCCGTCGACGGTGGCCCGGACTCCGTGGCCCGGCGTGGATGCGAAGTCGAGCGCATCGGGCAGCGGCAGGCGACGTTCGTGGGCGGCCTCGACGACGGCGCGGGCGAGCGGGTGTTCGCTCGGGTGCTCGGCCGCGGCTGCCAGGGTCAGCAGCGCGTCGTCGGTCAGGCCGGTGCCGGGCAGGGGCCGCAGCGCGGTGACGCGCGGAGTGCCTTCGGTGAGGGTGCCGGTCTTGTCCAGGGCGACGGCGTCGACCTGCCCGAGGCGTTCCATGACGACGGCGGACTTGGACAGCACGCCATGGCGGCCCGCGTTGGCGATCGCGGACAGCAGCGGCGGCATGGTGGAGAGCACCACCGCGCAGGGCGAGGCGACGATCATGAAGGTCATCGCGCGCAGCAGCGCGGGCTGGAGCCCGGAGCCGTACGCGAGGGGCACGGCGAAGACGGCGAGGGTGGCGGCCACCATGCCGATCGAGTACCGCTGTTCGATCTTCTCGATGAAGAGCTGGGTGGGGGCCTTGGTCTCGGATGCCTCCTGGACCATCTTCACGATGCGCGCGATCACCGAGTCCGACGGGTCCCGCTCGACCCGTACGCGCAGGGCGCCGGTGCCGTTCACGGTCCCGGCGAACACCTCGTCGCCCGTCCGCTTGGCCACCGGCAGCGGCTCGCCCGTGATGGTGGCCTGATCGAGATCGCTCGCGCCGTCCAGGATCCGGCCGTCGGCGCCGACCCGCTCGCCCGGCCGCACCAGGATGGTGTCCCCGACGCCCAGCTCCTCGGCGGCGACCGTCTCCTCGCCGCCGTCGGGCAGCAGCCGGGTCGCGGTGGCGGGTGCGAGGTCGAGCAGACCGCGTACGGAGTCCGCGGTTCGGGCGGTCGCGAGCGCCTCAAGCGCGCCGGAGGTAGCGAAGATGACGATCAGCAGCGCTCCGTCCAGGACCTGGCCGATGGCCGCGGCACCGACGGCGGCGACCACCATCAGCAGATCCACGTCCAGGGTCCTGTCCCGCAGGGCCTTCAGGCCCTCCCACCCCGGCTCCCACCCGCCGGTGAGGTACGCGGCGGCGAACAGCGGGCCAAACGCCCACGCCGGGGCGCCGAGCAGGCTCAGCGGGAGCGCGAGCAGGAACAGCACCAGCGAAGCGAGCGCCCACCGCGCCTCCGGCAGGGCCAGGACGCGGGTGCGCCGGCGCGGAGGGGCGGGCGGCGGCCCGGCTGTGACGGGCGCGGCGTGCTGGTCGAGGACAGAGGACATGACGAAACGACCCTTCGCGGGCGGACCGGCGGCGACATGCCCACCGTACAGGAATACCTGAAGAGGTATTCACGTGTCGTGGGTACGATGGCCCCATGGGTCATCAAGTCGACACCACCGGCAGCGCCACCACCCGCGAGCGTCTCGACGCGGTCGGGACCGCTGATGTCGCCGCGACGCTCCAGGCTCTCGCCACCCCCTCGCGGCTGCACATACTGGCCCGGCTCCAGGAAGGCCCGTGCTCGGTCAGCGCCCTGGCGGCCGCCGTCGACATGGAGCCGTCGGCCTGCTCCCACCAACTGCGCCTGCTGCGCAACCTCGGCCTTGTCACCGGTGAGCGCCAGGGCCGCTCGATCATCTACGCCCTCTACGACAACCACGTGGCCGAACTCCTCGACCAGGCGCTCTACCACGTCGAGCACCTGCGGCTGGGCGTCCGCGACAGCCCGGCCGACGTTCCGGGGAGTGCCGCACCGTCAGTGCGCTGACGGGAGCGCGGATCGCTGCCCGGCTGTGCGGCGGCCGGTCCCGCGCGGCGTTCAGGCTTCGTCGAGCCAGGCCCGGCCCGCCGCCTTCATCCGGGCCTCCAATTCGCTGTTCCTGGTGGGGAATTCACGGGCGACCGGGTAACCGGACTTCTCCAGGACGTAGGCGAGGGCCGCGTACTCGCGCGGGTGGCGCCGGACGGTGCTCTCGTCGATGTCCTGGACCTTCGCGAGGAAGTTGAACGAGCTCATGTCGTACACGCTCGCCCTGTGGACGATGCGCCAGTCGCCGTCACGCTTCTCGACGCGGTCCCAGAAGCGGTTGTGGGCGGTGAAGCCGAGGTCGAGCGCGACGTTCTCGCCGATGAGCATCGAGCTGGTCTCGACAAGGGCCCGGTCGCCGTTGAAGGTGATCGACGGGCCGCCGATCTGGTGCTTGGACCGCAGGTAGGACGCGCCCATCCGGGCGGAGGCGGCCACGAATTCACCGGCCGGCCCTTCGAACCAGCTGATCTCGATGGTGCCGTCGGGGTGGAAGAGCTCACCCAGCTGCTCCCACTCACCCAGATCGCGGTGTATCCACCCGGTCATCAGGTCGGCGATGGCGGATCGGTCCTCGACGCGCGTGCTCACGGTCATCTCGTTCTCCCTATAAGTACACAGTGCTGTCGACCCGTGCGACGCTACACAAGGTCCCCCGTCCGGCGGTCGGGCGTCTGCGCGGCCGTCTTCCCAAGGCCCGGCAAGAGGTCCAGGATTGTCCCCTCGCGACTCGCGTCCGAGACGTTGTCGCGCAGGCTTCTGCACGGCCCGATGTGGAAGGATCTCCCGGGACGCGGACCGCTTCCGCCCGGCTGCGCGTTGCCCGGCCGCCGCCTCAGCGGTCCCAGTCTCACCGGACCCCGTCTCACCGGACCTGTCTTACCGGATCCTGCTTCATCGGACCTCGCGTCGCCGGAACCCCCGCAATCCGCATCCGCACCAGGAGGCCACACCTTGGACTTCGGACTCGTCCTGCAGACCGATCCTCCCGCTTCTGCCGTCGTCGGGCTGATGCGGCGCGCGGAGCGCAACGGCTTCCGCTACGGCTGGACCTTCGACTCGGCCGTCCTCTGGCAGGAGCCGTTCGTCATCTACAGCCGCATCCTGGAGCACACCACCCGCCTGATCGTCGGGTCCATGGTCACCAACCCGTCCACCCGGACGTGGGAGGTCACCGCGTCCACCTTCGCCACGCTCAACGAGATGTACGGCAACCGCACGGTCTGCGGTATCGGGCGCGGCGATTCGGCGATGCGGGTCGCGGGGCGCAAGCCCAACACCCTGGCCACGCTGGGCGAAGCGATCGGCGTGATCCGCGACCTGGCCGAGGGACGCGAGGCCGACGTGGACGGCCGGCCGCTCAGGCTGTCCTGGGTCGAGGACGGGAAACTGCCGGTCTGGATGGCCGCGTACGGGCCCAAGGCCCTCGCGCTGGCCGGGCAGCGGGCCGACGGGTTCATCCTCCAGCTCGCCGACCCCTTCCTCACCGAGTCGATGATCGCGGCGGTGCGGACGGCCGCCTCCGACGCGGGCCGGGACCCGGACTCCGTGAAGATCTGCGTCGCCGCGCCCGCGTACATCGGCGACGACCTGGCCCACGCCCGTGAGCAGTGCCGCTGGTTCGGCGGGATGGTGGGCAACCACGTCGCGGACCTGGTGGCCCGCTACGGGGAGCACTCCGCACTGGTCCCCGACGCGCTCACCACGTACATCGAGCAGCGCCGGGGATACGACTACAGCCATCACGGCCGGGCCGGCAATCCGGACACCGAGTTCGTACCCGACGAGATCGTGGACCGCTTCTGTCTGCTCGGCCCCGCCGAGGCGCACATCGAGAAGCTGCTGGCGCTGCGGGCCCTGGGCGTGGACCAGTTCGCGGTGTACGCGATGCACGACGCGCGCGAGAGTGTCATCGACGCGTACGGCGAGCGGATCATCCCGGCCCTCGCCTGATCCTCGCCGCGAGGGGGCACCCGGCCCCGGCGGTCAGGGCACCCGCGCCGTCCACTCCGGAGTGGAGAACTTGGCCGCCGCCAACTCCTGTGCCCGGGCCAGCTCTTCCGCCGTCACGCTGCCGTCGGCGAGGCCGTAACGGCTGCGGAAGGACCCGATCATCCGCTCGATGACCTCTTCGCGCGGCAGGCCCGTCTGCCGGGCCAGCGGGTCGACGCGCTTCTTGGCGCTCCCGATCCCCTTGCCCGACAGCTTCTCGCGGCCGATGCGCAGCACTTCGGTCATCTTGTCGGCGTCGATGTCGTACGCCATGGTCACGTGGTGCAGCACGCCGCCGCCCGCGAGACGTTTCTGCGCCGCGCCCGCGATCTTGCCCGCCTCGGTGGCGATGTCGTTGAGCGGCTGGTACCAGGCCTTGATGCCCATGTCACCCAGCGCGCCGAGCACCCAGTCGTCCAGATACGCGTAGCTGTCGGCGTACGAGAGGCCGGACACCAGCGACTCGGGTACCGAGAGGGAGTAGGTGATGGTGCTCCGCGGCTCCACGAACATGGCTCCGCCGCCGGAGATCCGGCGGACGACCGTGACGCCGTGGCGCTCGGCGGCCTCCGGGTCGACCTCGTTGCGCAGGGACTGGAAGCTGCCGATGATCACCGCGGGGGCGGCCCACTCCCAGACCCGCAGCGTCGGCGGGCGCCGGCCGGCCGCGACCTCGGCGGTGATGACCTCGTCGAGCGCCATGTGGAGGGCGGGGGACTGCGGGCGGTCGTGGATCAGCTGCCAGCGGTGGGCGCTCCACTCGGTGGCCCGGGTGAGGGCCCGGCGTACGGCGACCGCGACACCCTCGGGCGAGAGGCCGAGCAGCACGGCGGCCGGGGGCAGCGCGGCGGTGATCCGGGCGGCGAGTGCGGCCGCGTCGGCGTGGGCGGGAGCGCCTTCCAGGGCCGCGTCGATGTCCAGGATCGCCTCGTCCGGTTCCAGGAAGAAGTCCCCGGCCACCCGGACGTTGCGCAGCGCGCCACCCTCGACATCGAGGTCGACGACGACGAGCTTGCCGCCCGGGATCTTGTACTCACCATGCACAGCCGTGCCTCCAGATCCGCCGGCCCGCCCGCGAATCCACCGCGCGCCGGCTCCGGCCAGGGCCTACTAGCTAGTAGTGCCGCGGCTAGCAACAACGCCGGAGCCGGCGGGGTCATTCCGCCGTGTGTCAGTCGGCCGGGGCCGGGACCGGCGTCTTCGGGGTCTGCCGGCGGTCGCTGACGGCCAGGTGGTTCACCAGGATGATGATCGGCACCAGCAGGGCAAGGCTGACCGGGCCGGTGCCCCAGCCGAGTCCGCCGCGGTGCGAGGACACGCCCATCCAGTCGGCGAACGAGGCTCCGAGCGGCCGGGTCAGGACGTACGCCCACCAGAACGCGGCCACCGCGTTGAGTCCGAGGAAGCGCCTGCACAGCGCCGGGACCGCGATGAGGACGGCGAAGAGCACACCCGACGGGAGGTAGCCCAGGTGCAGCGTCCCGGCGGTGAGGTCACCGACCGCGGTGCCCAGGGCGAAGGTGGCGAGCACGGTCGCCCAGTAGAAGCCCTCGCGGCGGCGGGTGCGGATGCTGTGGATGGAGAGGGTGCCCTCGGAGGCGTACCAGGTCATCAGCACGGCTGCCAGGACGACCGCGAAGCCCCCCGCTGAGACCTCGTACGGGACGCCCACCACCACATGGACGACGTCGGCGGCCATCGTGCCGAAGACACTGACCATCACGATCGCCGACCAGTAGGTCCAGGCACCGTAGCGGGTGGTGCGGAACTGGAGTACCAGCGTGGCCACCAGACCTATCAGCCCCAGACCTCCGGCCAGGACCGGGCCGAGTGTCTTGGCCAGATAGTCCGACGCGGTCTCACCCATCCCGGTGGTGAGGACCTTGACGACCCAGAACCAGACCGTCACCTCGGGTACTTTGCTCCACCCCGACACGGCCCGTCCGCGGGCCCGCCCCTGCGGGCTGCGCACCGCGTGCGCCGGTCCGGCGGCCGTTCGGCCCACTGGCTCTCGCATGCTTCTCTGTCACCCCTCCGGGCGCCGGGCGCCGCGTCGACTACCGTCCCGGCGCTCCCGGTCCGGTGAAATCCGACGGCCGGCCGTGCAGTCCCGCCGGGCGTCGAGCGTCTACGTTACTGTAGACGGTGTGGGTGGTACGCGGGCGCATCGTCCGGCGGCCGGGCAGCTCCGTCGTACGGCGTGCGCGGGACGGCAGGACAGAACCGGACGGCCAGCCGGAAGCAGACGGAGAGCCAGCAGAGGGCGAACAGCCAGCCGCCGGCGACATCCGTGGACCAGTGGACCCCGAGATACACCCGGCTCAGCCCGACGAGCACGGCCCAGCAGCCGATCCCCGCCGCGATCGTCCTTCTGCCGTGCGGCGCCCGCAGCAGCACCGCCGCGATGAGCAGCCCCGCGGTCACCGCCGACGTGGTCGTGTGCCCGGACGGGAATGACCAGCCCGTGGCCTGCGCGGCCCAGTCGCCGACGGGCGGGCGCGCCCGCGCGACCAGCGACATTACGCCGTACCGCGCCAACTGCGCCAAGCCCAGACAGACCAGGCAGGCGACGGCGGCGGTCACCCGCTGCCGTGCGCCGCGCCCGGCGATCACGCCCGCCAGCACGGCCAGCAGATAGGGGACGACACCGGTACCCGTGTCGGTGACGCCGCGCGCCGTGGCGACCGCGACCGGCGGCCGGTGGTGAAGCGACCACGAGAGGAGTCCGCGGTCCGTCAGCAACGGGGCACCGTGGTGCCCCGTCACCACCAGTGCCAGCAGCGCGAAGGCCACCAGGGTCCCCACGGCCACCGACACGGCCAGATCGGCGGCGCCCCTGCGGTTCACGACGAGACCAGCAGCGGCCGCAGCCTGGTGTCCGAGAGCCGCCTCGCCAGGGCCTCCGGCCGCCGGCGCAGAGCCGTCGCGAGTACCAGCGCGACCAGCGCGCCCACCAGCGCGCCGACGGCGACATCGTGCGGGTAGTGGGCGCCCACCCAGACCCGGGAGGCCGCCATGGTGACCGCGCAGACCAGGGCGGTCACGCCAAGCCGCCGGGAGACGAAGAGCAGGGCCACCGCGGCCGCGAAGGCGAGGGCCGCGTGGTTGCTGGGGAAGGACCAGTCGCCCGGCGCCGGGCATGCCTCCAGCGTCGTCACATGCAGGCTCTGGCACGGCCGGTCCTCGCGCACGACCAGCTTGACCGCGTCGTTGACGCAGTACGCCAGCACCACGATCACCGGCACGGCCAGCGCCATCAGCCCGGCGGTGGCGCCCTCCCTGCGCGCACGCCACCACCCGGCGAGCATCAGCACGGCGAACAGCGCCAGGCCGTACCCCGACCAGGCCGATACGGCCGAGTCCAGCCATCCGGGGGCGCGATGGGCGAGATCCACCGTGTCCGTGTAGAGGCCGCCGTCGATCGACGATCCGTCATACGCGAGATTCATCCACTGACTCCGTCTGTGCGCGGGCGGTTCTTGCGGGAGCGTCGCAGCTCCAGGGCGAGGGGCAGCAGGGACAGGACGATGATCACCGCGATGATCGGCAGTAGATACTGGTCCACGTTCGGGATGGACGACCCCAGCGCGTATCCGGCCAGCACCAGTCCCTGGCTCCAGATGAGCCCGCCGACCACCTGCCAGAGCGTGAACGTCCTGGCGGGTACGGAGAGCGCGCCCGCCATCGGGTTGAGCACCGTGCGCACCACCGGTACGAAGCGGGCGAGCACGATGGCCTTGGCGTGGCCGTACTTGCCGAGCAGCTCCTCGGCGCGGGCCGCTCCCTTGCGCAGATGTTCCGAACGGCTGCGGGCGAGCAGGGCGCCCCCCGCCTTCCGCCCGATGAGATAGCCGCACTGCGCTCCCGCGAGCGCGCCGACCGCCGACGCGAGCAGCACCGTGGGCAGCGAAAGCTTCAGGGTTCCGGTGGAACTGCCGGTGCAGAGCAGTCCCGCGGTGAACAGCAGGGAATCGCCCGGCAGGAAGAAGCCGATCAGCAGGCCGGTCTCGGCGAACATCACCACGGCGATACCGGCCACGCCGAAGGCGGTCAGTACGGACTGCGCGTCGAGGATGTTCACCGCGAGTGTCGAGGCTGTGAGCAAGGTCCCGGCCTTTCCGGTAGGACGAGGGAGGGTGTCCGGGCCGGGGCACCGTGCCGGAGGGGCGGTGCGGTCCTGGCCAGGGGGTGGCGGACCACACCGAAGCGACTACAGTTCAGTAGACGGTCTACGTAACTGTAGACGATAACGGGCTGAGGAGCGTTCCATGAGAGACAGCGCCGAGCGCCGTCCGCCGGGTGCGCTCGAAGCGAGCGTCGTGGCGGCACTCTGGGCCGCGGGCGCCCCGCTGACCCCGGGGCAGGTGCGGCGCCGCCTCGCGCTGCCGCTGGCCCGGACCACGGTCGCGACCATTCTGTCCCGGCTGTACGAGAAAGGCGTCGTAGGCCGGGAACGCTCGGGCCGCGGCTACGCGTATGTACCGCTGCAGGACGCCCAGGGGCTCACCGCCCTCCGTATGCACCGCGCGCTGGACAGTGACAGCGACCGGCGCACGGTGCTGGCCCGCTTCGTCGCCGAGCTGAGCGCCGAGGACGAGTGCCTGCTGCGCGGACTTCTGGAGGACGGCGGGGCGTGATGGCGGGTAGGCGCCCGGTAGCCCGGCGCAGCCGTGCGCGGGGCGTCAGATACCGGCCTTGTCCAGCGCGCTCTGCAGGGACTGGACGTAGCCCTGGCTGGTGTAACTGGCGCCGGAGACCGCGTCGATATGCGCACTGTGCGCCCCCAGCGCCTCAGTCGTCAGCCGGGGTACGGCCGAGGCGGCGAGCTGTCGGCTGTGGTCGTCCCCGGACGGTGTGTGAAGGGCCTTGACGCTGGTCAGCCGACCGTCCTTGACGGTCGCCGTGACCTGGACCGTGCCGTACTTGGTGGGCACGGCATCGCCGGTATAGGTGCCGCTCACCGGGTGCGGGCCGCCCGGTGGGGGCGACGACACACTCCGGGGCGGGGGCGCGGTCGGCGCCGGTTGCGCGCCCGCCGTCTCGGCTGCGTGGTGCGGTTTGAGCGAGAGGAGCATGACGACCACGGCGCTGGTCGAGGCAGCGGCCAGCACGGCTCGGCGGACTGTCACGGACACAGTGGGCCTCCTCAGAACGCGAACGACTCGTGGTGGATATGCCGCCGCGGAATCCCGGCCGCGTGCAGGGCGTGCAGAGCGGCATCGGTCATGCCGGGCGGGCCGCAGAGATAGACCTCGTGGGCGGCGAGGTCAGGCACCAGGCGGGCCAGGGCGCGGGCGGTGAGCGGCGACGACGCGGCCGGCTGGTCGACCACGTAGTGCACTACGGCGCCCCGGTCGGCGGCGATCGCGTCGAGTTCACCCCGGAGCGCGAGATCCTCCGGGCGGCGGGCGCGGTATATCAGTGTCACCTCGCCAGGCAAGGTCTCGAAAAGCGCCCGCAGCGGCGTGATCCCGACGCCGCCCGCCAGCAGCAGTATCCTCGACGACCGCTTCCGCGCCGCGGTGAAGGCACCGTACGGGCCCTCGGCCCACACCCGTGTTCCGGGCCGCAACGTGGCGAGGGCGGCGCTGTGTGCGCCCGCCGCCTTGACGGTGATCCGCAGCTCGTGCGGGAGCGGTGGCGCGGAAAGTGAGTACGGGTTGGCGGCCCACCACAGGCCGGGCGCCAGGAAGCGCCAGCGGAAGAACTGCCCAGGAAGCGTGCCCAGTTCGTCCAGATGATCGCCGGTCAGGCGGATGGAGACGACTCCCGGTGCCTCGTTCCGCAGACCGGCGACGCGTATCCGATGGCGCAGGGCACGCCGTACGGGGACGACGAACCGGTACCAGCCGATCAGCGCGGCCACCCCGAGGTACAGGACGTACCACGCCACCCGGGCGGGGAGGTTGTCGACGAAGTCCGCGCCGTTGCTGAGCTGGTGGAAGAAGGCGAGGAAGACCGCCAGGTAGGTCGCGAAGTGCAGGTAGTGCCAGGTTTCGTAACGCATCCTGCGGCGCGCTGCCCGGAGCGAGATGATCCCGGTGGCGACCAGCAGTATGAACGCGGCGGTCGCCTTGAGCATGTCCGGGTAGTGCAGCACCAGCGTCGATGTCTGGTGCACCACGCCGGAGTGGGAGGTCAGTGAGTACCCCCAGACAATCAGCAGCGCGTGGGCGAGCACGAGGGAGATGGTGTACCGGCCGCCCGTCGCGTGCCAGCGCGCGAGCCGGTCGCTGCCGATGGTGTGGTCCAGGAGCGGTACGCGGGCCATGAGGGCGATCAGTACGGCGCAGGCGTAGCCGGCCAGCAGCCCCGTGATCCGGCCGGCGTCGGTCAGCCACCCCGCCGCGCCCACCACCGAGGTGGTGTCGGTCCACCACAGGGCGAGCACTCCGGCCGCACCCGCCCAGATGGCGCACTGCGTCAGGAGGGGAACCAGCGAGCGCGGACGACGGGAGCGGATCACCGGACGGTTTGCGCTGGTCGCCGTACCCATGTGGCCTCACTCTCCACTTGATACAAGTGTGACAACGCGGCCTCTGAGAAGCCTCTGAGCCCGCTACGCTCCCTGCTCGGCCGGGCCGGTCAGGTCCACGATGTCGTCCGAGGCGACATCGTGCAGACGCACTGCGAGATCCTCCAGCGCACGGCTCGCGGCCAGTTCGTCGCCGATCTCGGGGATCGGCCGGTCGATCGGATTCCGGCGTGCTACGCCTCGACCCACCACATGTGCGGTGTCGCCGCGCCAGGAGTCCTGCCTGGTCAGAACCGCGCGGGCCCGGGTCTCGTCGCCGTCCTCGGTGAGGGAAATCTGTGCGTTCCACTGCTTGGTTCCCATGATCGTTCCCTTCGGCGCAGCTCTTTTCACGTGGCTTTCCGCATATGTGCGGACACCAGGCCTCCGACGGGCATGCCGGGTTTCCTTCCTCCAGTGTCCGCCGGAGTGGGCATCCCGGGGGAGGGGCCGGGTGGCACCTGCGCAGGACGGCGTCGAGCGCGCACCCTGGATGTGTGGCCGCGGTTTGGCGGTCACGGCGAAAGGGAGTGAGGACATGGATCACCCCAGGACCGCGGGAAAGGGAGCGATGTCATGAATGCGGTTGTCACGGTGGGGCTGGACGGCACCCCCGAGTCGCTGTCTGCCGCGCTCTGGGCCGCTCAGGAGGCATCGGCGCGCGGTGCGACGCTGCGGCTGCTGCACGCCTGGGTGCTGCTCTCGCCGGAAGGGGACGCGCAGCAGCCGGAGGGCGACCGCAACTACTGGCCCAAGCGGATCGTGTCCGACGCACGCGATGCGATCGGGGAGCGCTTCCCCGACCTGCGGGTCCACGAGGACCTGGTCGCCGGGGAGCCGGTGGGCGCTCTGCTGGAAGCGGCCTCAGCGTCGCAGACGCTGGTTCTCGGTTCCCGCGCGCTGAGTTCGCTGGCCGGGTATTTCCTCGGTGACATCGGCATGCACGTCCTCGCGCGGGCCGAGGTTCCGGCGGTCCTCGTACGGGCCAGGGAGGACGCCGCCCCGCTCACGGAGGACGGTGAGGTGGTGCTGGCGCTGAGCCTGCGCCGTCCGTGCGACGAGCTCATCGAGTACGCCTTCGACGCGGCGATCCGACGAGACGCCACCCTGCGGGCGGTGCACGGCAGGAATCTGCCGCCCTCGGCCTACAACAGGGGCACAGTCGACCCGTACCTCTCCCATGAACTGACCCTCGAGGCGCAGCGGGATCTCACCAGGGCGCTCGGTCCATGGCGCGACCGGTTCCCCGACGTGCGGGTCGTGGAGAGCGTGCAGATGGAGAGCCCGGCGCGCGCCGTCGTGCGCGACATCGCCGGTACGGGACTGCTCGTCGCCGGCCGCCGGGAGAAGCGTCGGATGCTCCCCCCTCGTATCAATCATGTGCTGTCGGCGGCCGTGCACCACGCTCCGTGCCCGGTTGCCGTCGTCCCGTACACCTGACACGGCGCTGGGGGGCGTCGGCCGGGGCGGATTCAGAGGGTTCACAGAAGTTGAGCTGTGAGGCTGGCACCCACGGCCGGGGCTAGCCCTGAGCGAGCCGTGGCTGAGCGCGTCCCATTTGGAGGTGTCCCATGACCGGCACATTCGTCTCGTCCGCCCCGCACACCCCGGCGGGCGCCTCGTCGGGCCCGTGCACGGGGGCGGGTACGTTCACCGGTGGCCCGGTCGGCGCCCGGTACGGAACGGTGCAGGTCACCGCCCCGGCCACGGGGGAGATCACCGTGGCGAAGGTCCTCCGGGAACCGGACCGGCCCGTGAGCGCACCGGACCGGGCCCATGCCTGACACCGCCCGCGGACTGCGCCACGTCGAGCACGTGATGGGCACCGCCTTCTCCTTCGACATCCGGGACGAACCCACCCCCGCCATCCACCGCGCTCTCGCCGAGGCCGTACGCCACCTCCACCGGGTCGACGCCGTGTTCTCCACCTACCGGCCCGACAGCCACATCAGCCGCCTCGACCGCGGCGACATCCGTCTCGCCGACTGCCCGCCCGAAGTCCACGAGGTCCTCTCCCTCTGTGCACAGGCCACCGACGACAGCCACGGCTGGTTCAGCATCGTCCCCTCAGGCGCCCTCGATCCCTCGGGCCTCGTCAAAGGCTGGGCCACCGAAGCCGCCTCCCGCCTCCTCCACGAAGCCGGCGCACGCAACACCTGTGTCAACGGCGGCGGCGACCTCCAACTCCAGGGCGAGGCAGCCCCCGGCACCCCGTGGCGCATCGGCATCGCCCACCCCCTGCGCACCGGCGACCTGGCCACCGTCGTCACGGCCGACCACAACCTGGCTGTCGCCACCTCCGGCACCGCCGAACGCGGCGCTCACATCCTCGACCCGCACGACGGAACCCCCGTCACCGCCTTCGCCTCCCTCACCGTCATCGGCCCACGCCTGACCAGGACCGACACCTACGCCACCGCCGCCTTCGCCAGAGGAGAGGGCGCCCGGGAGTGGCTGGAGACCCTGGAGGGCTACGAAGCCCTCGCGATCCTGCCCGACGGAAGGGAATGGCGGACCACGGGATTCAGCCGATACGGATCATAAACCTGGACGCAGACCCCTGACCGACCGTGCGGAAGGGGCCGCGTCTGCCCACGCACTCCCTCGCACGCCGGCGCACCGCCCAGGCCCCCACCTTGTCCAGCGTTCGACACCAGCTCTGAAGGAGCCCCCCATGGGACCCGACCTGATCAACGGCCTCCCCGCGCACGTCCTGTTCGTGCACGTGGTCGTGGTTCTGGTACCGCTGACCGCACTGGCGCTCATTCTGTGCGCCGTATGGCCCTCGGTCATGCGCCGATTCGGTCTCGCCCTCCCGGTCCTCGCCCTGGTCACTCTGATCAGCGTGCCCCTGACGACACAGGCAGGCGAGTGGCTGGAGCGTCATGTGAAGAGCGACGCACTGGTCCGCAAACACACCGAACTCGGAGACGGACTGCTCCCCTGGGTCGTCGCGCTGTTCCTGGTGGCCGCAGCGGTGTGGTGGTTCTACCGCCGCGCCTCCCAGGGCTCGCCCGACGCAGCCGGCTCCGCCAGCATCGCCGGCTCCACCAGCATCACAGTGTCCACGCCGCTGCGCATCGCCGCCGCGGTGCTGTCCCTCGTCATAGGCGCGGGCGCTGGCGTGCAGGTCTACCGGATCGGCGACTCCGGCGCCAAAGCCGCCTGGCACGACGGCTACTCCGCCACCGCCCACTCCGATCACGGCTGACACCGCCCGTCGGGCAGGACGACCGCTGGAGGCTGAGCCTCCCGGGGCGGCCACACTTCATGTCCGAAGCGGGTAGCAACGGGTGACGGGCGATCGATAGCCTGCCCGGAGATCAGGTGAACGGGCCGGCGGGACCGGACTCCCCGGTTTCCCCATGCTCGCTTGTGAGCCGTGGTCGGTTCGTTTCGTTCACAGGCCCAACTAGCAAGGGAACGCGCCATGTTCACCACCCGGCCGACTCTGCAGGGCACCTTCGGCATGGTGTCGTCCACCCACTGGCTCGCCTCGCAGTCCGCGATGGCCGTCCTGGAGGACGGCGGGAACGCCTACGACGCCGCCGTCGCCGCGGGCTTCGTGCTGCATGTCGTCGAGCCGCACCTCAACGGGCCGGCCGGCGAGGTGCCCGCGATAATCGCCCCGGCCGACGGCGAGGTCCGGGTGCTCTGCGGGCAGGGCCCCGCCCCCGCGGGCGCGACCGTCGAGCACTACCGCTCGCTCGGCCTCGACCTGGTCCCCGGGACCGGACCGCTCGCCGCCGCGGTGCCCGGAGCCTTCGACGCCTGGATGCTGCTGCTCCGCGACCACGGCACCAAGTCCCTCGCGGAGGTACTGAAGTACGCCATCGGTTACGCCGAGGACGGCCACGCGCCCGTCGAGCGTGTCGGCCAGACCGTCGAGAGCGTACGGGAACTCTTCGAGACCGAGTGGCGGTCCTCCGCCGATGTGTACCTCCCCGGCGGCAGGTCCCCAGCGCCGGGCGGGCTGTTCCGCAACCCCGCGCTCGCCGCGACCTGGCGCCGGCTGATCGCCGAGGCCACCGCGGGCGCGCAGGACCGGGCCGGCCAGATCGACGCCGCCCGCGCGGTCTGGCGTGAGGGCTTCATCGCCGAGGCGCTGGTACGCCAGTCGCAGCGCCCCACCAAGGACACCAGCGGCGCCCACCACTCCGGCACCCTCACCGCGGCCGACCTGGCAGGCTGGTCGGCGTCCTACGAGGCGCCCGCGACGTACGACTGGAACGGCTGGACCCTCTGCAAGGCGGGCGGCTGGAGCCAGGGCCCCGTCTTCCTCCAGCAGCTCGCCCTGCTCCCCGGCAAGCCCGGCGAACTTCCCCGGTACGGGTCCGCCGACTACATCCACCTGCTCGTCGAGGGCTGCAAGCTGGCGATGGCCGACCGGGAGGCCTGGTACGGCGACGCCGGGGACGACGTACCGCTGGGCACGCTCCTCTCCGACGCGTACAACGGGGAGCGCCGCGCCCTGATCACCGGCGAGGCCTCGCACGAGCTGCGCCCCGGCAGCCCCGACGGCCGCACGCCCCGGCTCAGCAGGCAGGCCACCGCCGTGGCGGCGGGCGAGCCCGGATTCGACGCCATGGGGATATCCGCCGCAGGCGCGGGCGAGCCGACCGTCGCAAAGGACGGCGCCACCCGCGGCGACACCTGCCACCTTGACGTCGTCGACCGCTGGGGGAACATGATCTCCGCGACCCCGAGCGGCGGCTGGCTCCAGTCCAACCCGGTGGTGCCCGAACTGGGCTTCCCGCTCGGCAACCGACTCCAGATGGCCTGGCTGGACGAGGGGCTGCCGAACTCGCTCACCCCCGGCCGCCGTCCGCGTACCACCCTCACCCCCTCGCTCGCCCTGCGCGACGGTGTGCCGGTGCTCGCCTTCGGAACGCCGGGCGGCGACCAGCAGGACCAGTGGCAGCTGCACTTCTTCCTCGCGGTCGCGCTGACCGCTCCGGTCCGCGGCGGCCTGGACCTCCAGGGCGCGATCGACGCCCCGAACTGGCACAACGACTCCTTCCCCAGCTCCTTCTACCCGCGCGCGATGCGACCCGGCAGCATCACCGTGGAGTCGCGGATGGGAGAGGAGACCATCGCGGAGCTGCGCCGCCGCGGACACGACGTCACCGTCGGCGACGCCTGGTCGGAGGGGAGGCTGTGCGCGGTCGCCCGTGATCCGCGTACCGGGGTGCTGAGCGCCGCCGCGAACCCGCGCGGCATGCAGGGTTACGCAGTCGGCCGCTGAACCGGTGCGGGGCCTTCACCGGGGTGTGCTGAGATGGAGGCATGACCGAACAGCTTCTGGCCAGGGATTCGACCGAGGTCGAGGCGGTGGTCCGCGAGGCGGCCGCCGCCGAGATCCTGCCGCGCTTCCGGCAGCTCGCCGCGCACGAGATCGCTGAGAAGAGCGGTCCGCACGACCTGGTGACGGTGGCCGACCGCGGCGCCGAGGAACACCTGACGGCCGCCCTCACCACCCTGCTGCCGGGCTCGGTGGTGGTCGGTGAGGAGGCCGTGGCGGCCGACCCGTCCTCGTACGAGGCGATACGGGGCGACGCCCCCGTCTGGATCGTCGACCCGGTCGACGGTACCCGCCAGTTCGTACGCGGCGAACCGGGCTTCTGCACCCTGGTGGCGCTCGCCCACCACGGAGAGCTCCTCGCCTCCTGGACATACGCCGCGGCGCTCGACGAGATGGCCGTGGCGGTACGGGGCGGTGGCGCCCGCCTCAACGGGAAACCGCTCCTGGCGGGCTCGCCGGCACCTGGCGCGGAGCTCCAAGTGGCCACCTCGCACCCGGACTTCACCACCCCCGAGCAGAAGAGCGCGCTGCTCGCCCTCCGTACCGACGGCATCCGCGCCAGACCGTGCGGCTCGGCGGGCCTGGAGTATCTGGCCGTCGCCCGGGGAACCCTCGACGCGGTCGCGTTCAGCTGGGAACTCGCCTGGGACCACGCGGCAGGACTGCTGCTCGTGGAGGAGGCCGGCGGCGCCCATCTGACGCTCACGGGCGAGCCGTTCCGGGTGACGGGCGGCAACGCGCTGCCGTTCACAGCCGCCCGCGACGTGGCCACGGCCCGCCGGGTGCGGCAGCTGCTGGCGACGGGTGCCTGAGGCGCGGACTCACCGCTGCCCGGGCCGCCCGCCGCCCCTGTCTGCCGAGCCCTGCGAGGGCTGTCGTCAGAGGGCGGCGGCGTCGAGCTGCCCGCCGTCGTAGAAGCCGCCCGCGCTGTAGATCAGGGGCGGCCGTTCCGAGTGGGCGGCCTGGGTGACCCGTCCGATGAAGATGGTGTGCGTACTGGTCTGCAGGCGTTCCTGGATCCGTGCCTCCAGTACGGCCGCACTGCTGTCGATCAGCGGCGAACCGTGGGCCCCTGCGGTCCAGCGCAGCTCGGCGAACTTGTCGTCGCCCTTGCCGGCGAAGACCGTCGCCACGGGCAGCTGGTCGGAGGCGAGGATGCTGATGCCCATGTGGTCCGCGCGGAAGAGCGGTTCGTAGGTCGACGAGGTCCGCTGGACGCAGACCATGACCAGCGGGGGACTCAGCGAGATGCTGGAGAAGGCGTTGACGGCCAGCCCGCGCGGCCGGTCGCCGTCCATCGTGGTCACGATGGTGACCCCGGTGATGAACTTGCGGTGCAGGCCCTTCACATCGGCGATATCAGCGGTGTTGGCGAGCTCGGCCGTGTCCGGGGCCGGCGCCGACGGGTTCCGGGCGGTCGTGCTCATGACGCCACCACCGATCGGGCGTGGCGTGCCGGGGCCACGGCCGCTCCCGGCGCGGGGGCCTGGGCCGGTTCGCTGTCCAGCGGGATGATCCCCAGCGCGGTCAGCAGCTGACGGGGGTCCCAGGTGACCCACTCCTCGGCGACCATGCCGTCCTCGACCCGGGAGAACGTCGCGCCGGAGACCGTGACGGTCCGGCCGGTCGGCGGTACGTCCATCAGCCGGCCGGTGTGCGTGCCCCTGCTGACCCAGCGGGTCGCCACCCGGTCCCCCTCGACCACGCAGTCCTCGATCACGGTGACCAGATCGGGGAAGCCCGCACGGCACGCGGTGATGTTGGCCTTGAGGTCCGCCGCGTCCTGCGCGGTGCGCCCGTGCCTCCGGTAGCCGTCGGCGAGGACCGTGTCGAGTACGTCGACCTCGCCGCGCTGCCAGGCCGCGCCCCAGGCCGCGGCGATGCGTTCCCTGATGTCGGTGCTTCCGGTACCCATACGTCGTCCACCGTGTCCTTTCTGCGGGGAGCCGGGCCCGGGGTTGAGCCGCCGGTCCTGCTCCGCCGTGCACTGCTCTTGTGTGGCAGGACGCTATGAATGCTCCTCTTGCATGTCAAGAGATTGCCCTGTTCTCGCTGTCTTCACGGCCTCAACCCCCCGGTTCTGTACGGATATAGGGGCTATGTCATGGTGAAAAGGGCCGTTCTGAAAAACGTCAGTCCGAGTCTTGACGGCTGAAAGAACAGGCACCTACGGTCTGTTGTATGCCAGCAGCTGCTGGCCGGCACAGAGAGGCAGGTCATGCGTTTCTCGATCTTTCACGCGCTCGGCGCTCCCGGGCAGCTCGGCGAGTACCACCGTCTGATGCGGGAGGCGCGCGAGTTCGCGGTCGCTGCGGAGGACGCGGGCTTCTGGTCGGCCTGGTACACCGAGCACCACTTCGGCCACGAGGGCCAGGAGCTGACGCCCAACCCCGTACTGATGGGTACGGACATCGCCGCGCGTACCGAGCGCATCCGCATCGGCCAGGCCGCCAATATCGTCACCTTCTGGCATCCGCTGCGCCTCGCCGAGGACCTGGCGCTGCTCGACCAGCTCTCCGGCGGGCGCGTCGAGGTCGGGGTGGGCCGCGGTCTCTACGGCCGTGAGGCGATGAACCTCAACCCGCAGGCGGACCCGCGGGACCAGGAGCAGAACCGCGCCCTGTTCGAAGAGACCCTGGAGATCCTCAAGAAGGCCTGGTCCGGCGAGTTCTTCGAACACCACGGCCGCTTCTACGACTTCCCCGCGCCCGGCCTGAAGTGGAGCCACCCGCTCTCACCGGCCACCGAGGACTTCACCACCGACGGCGAAATAACCAAGCTGGCCGTCACGCCTGCCCCGTACCAGCGCCCGCACCCGCCGATGTGGCAGGTCGTCGACTCGCCCCGGTCCATCGAGTCCTGTGCCAGGAACGGGATCCAGGGCATCCTCTGGCTGCCGCCGGTCTCGGCGCTCAAGGGACGCTTCGACCTGTACCGGCGGGCCGCCACCGAGGCGACCGGCCGTGAGCACGCCCTCGGTGAGGGGCTCGCCCTGGTCCGCGACGTCTATGTCGCCGACACGATGGAGCAGGCCAGGGAGGAGTTCCAGGAGGCGCTCCTGCAGACCTACCGGTGGGTCACGCACTGGCGGGGTCTGTCCAACCTCATGGAGGAGGGCGAGGAGCTGACCGACGAGCACGAGCTGAGCTTCGACTTCCTCCAGGACCGCAACCTGCTGGTGGGCACCCCCGACTACGTGGCCGAGAAGATCAGCGAACTCCAGGACGAGATCAACCTGGAGCATCTGATGCTGTGGACCACCCACCCCGGACTGCCGCACAAGAACGCCATGCGCAGTCTGGAGCTCTTCTCCGAGCAGGTCATGCCCCGCTTCACCGCCGAGGCCGGCACCGCAGGGACCAGCACCTCCCAGGCCGGCACCTCGGAGACCAGCACCTCCGCTACCAGTGGCGCGGGCCGCTCGTGACCGTCATCCGGCGCATCGTCTCCTCCTGCGAGGACTTCGTCAGCGAGCTGGGCGCGCCCGTCGCCACGACCGTCAGGCGCGGCGCCGTCGCGGTGGTCGTACGTAATCCCTGGGCCGGCCGCGGCACCGTGTCCGACCTGTCGGCCGAGGCCCGGGAGCTCGCGCCCGTCCTGGCCCGGGAGATCACCGGCCGGCTGACCGCCATGCTCGGCGGCGCGGACGCCATCGAGTCCTTCGGCAAGGCGGCCGTCGTCGGCCTGGACGGCGAGGGCGAGCACGGCGGCGCCCTCATCCACACCCCGTACTTCGGCAATATCGTCCGCGAGATCCTCGAAGGCACCTCGATCATCGCCTTCAGCGAGGAGCAGGCCCCGGCGGGGACCACGGTCACGGTACCCATCTGGCACAAGACCGCCGCTGCGACCCGCTCGCACTACGCCGCCACCCGGATCAGGGTCCCCGACGGTCCCCGCGCGGACGAGTTGGTGATCGTCGCGGCGGCGGCCACCGGGCCGCGCCCCAACGCCCGGATCGGGGACCGGCGCACCGACCCCGTGGTGACCCTGGAGACCCTTGCGACCCCCGCCCTGGCGACCCCCGAGAGGACCCCATGAACATCCGTAAGATCGTCACCCTCGTGGACGAGATCCACACCGAGGGCGGCGTCCCCGTCGAACCGGCCGCCCGTACCGCTGTGGTCGCGGCCGTCATCGACAACCCCTGGGCGGGCCTGGGCTTCGTCCAGGACCTCGCCCCCGGTATCGAGGCGACCGCGTCCGAACTGGGCGCGCTGCTCGCGCCGTTGGTCGTCAAAGCGCTCGGGGAGACCGTCGAGGCCTACGGAAAGGCCGCCATCGTCGGTCTGGACGGCGAGACCGAGCACGGCTCGGCGCTGATCCACACCCTGAAGTTCGGCAACCACTTCCGGGACGCGACGGCCGCCACCACCCTGCTCCCCGCAGTGGAGAAGCGAGCCGGGGCGGGCACGGTCTTCGACATCCCGCTGAAGCACATCACCGACGCCACCATCCGCTCGCACCACCAGACCACGGAGGTCCGTATCCCCGATGCCCCGCGGGCCGGGGAGATCGTGATCGCGCTGGCCGCCGCCGCCCAGGGCCGTCCGCAGGCCCGCCTCGCGCCCCTGGCGACCGAGCAGTGATCGGCTACCAGGACCACGGCAGCGGTACGGACCTCGTCCTGCTGCACGGGGTCGGCCTCGACCGGCACATGTGGGACCGCTGCCTGCCGGCGCTCGCGGCCCGCCACCGTACGCGGGCCGTCGATCTGCGCGGCCACGCCGATTCACCGCCTGCCGCGCCGGGGACCACCCTGGACGACCTCGCCACTGACGTCCTGGACACCCTCGAAGGCCCCGCCCACCTGGTCGGGTTCTCGCTCGGCGCCCTGGTGGCGACCCGGGCCGCCCTGCTGCGGCCGACCGCTGTCGCGTCCCTGACTCTGGTCTCGTCGGTGGCCCGGCGTACCCCCGAGGAGAGCCAGGACGTGGCCGGCCGGCTCGAACGCGCCCGGGAGGACTTCCCGGGCTCGGTGGACGCGGCGATCGACCGCTGGTTCACGCGGGAGTGGCAGGCGGCCGAGCCCGGCCTGGTCGAGGAGGTCAGGGCGACCCTGCTGAGCCAGAACCACACCTCGTACCTGGCCTGTTACGAGGTCTTCACCCGGGCCGACGCCGAGCTGTGGCCCCAGCTGCCCTCGCTCACGGTGCCGACGCTCGCCGTCACCGGCGGCGCCGACCCCGGCTCGACCGAGGCGATGACCCGGGCGCTGGCCGGTGCCGTACCCGGCGCGCGGGCCGCGGTCATTCCCGGCGCCCGGCATCTGCTCGCGCTGGAAGCGCCGGACCGGCTCACCGACGAGATCATCCGACACACCACGGAGGTGGACCGTGACCGCACAGCGGCTCCCGCGGCATGACCACTACATCGACGGCGCCTGGGTGCAGCCCGCGAGTGGCGCCTATCTGCCCAGCATCAACCCGACGACCGCGGAGGCCTGGTACGAGACCGCGCGGGGCGACGCCACCGACGCCGACCGCGCCGTACGGGCCGCGCACGCCGCGTTCGAGGACCCCGGCTGGCGCGGTCTGACGCCGACCCGGCGCGGCGCGCTGCTGCGGCGGCTCGCCGAACTCATCGGCGAGCACGGCGAGGAACTGGCCCGTACCGAGACGCTGGACAACGGCAAACTGCTCAGCGAGATGCGCGCCCAGCTGGCCAGCCTGCCGGAGTACGTGCACTACTACGCGGGCCTTGCCGACAAGGTGCACGGCAGCACCATCCCGGCCTACCGCGCGGAGATACTCAACTACACGGTGCGCGAACCGCTCGGTGTGGTCGTGGCCATCACCCCGTGGAACTCGCCGCTGCTGCTGACCATCACCAAGCTGGCGCCCGCGCTCGCCGCCGGGAACACCGTCGTCGTCAAACCGTCCGAGCACACCTCCGCCTCGCTGCTCCAGCTCGCTCCGCTCTTTGAGAAGGCCGGCTTCCCGCCGGGGGTCGTCAACGTCGTCACCGGTTACGGGGACGAGGTCGGCACACCGCTGGTGGAGCACCCGCTGGTCGCCAAGGTGACGTTCACCGGCAGCACCCGCACCGGATCGCGGATCGCGGCGAGCTGCGGCTCCCGGTTCGTCCGCACCACACTGGAGCTGGGCGGCAAGTCGCCCAACATCGTCTTCGGTGACGCGGATGTGGCGAACGCGTCGGTCGGCATCGTCGCCGGAGTGTTCGCCGCCGCCGGGCAGACCTGTGTGGCGGGCAGCCGGGTCTACGCCCAACAGGACGTCTACGACGAGGTGGTGGAGCGGGTGGCGGCGCGGGCCGACGCAATCCGGCTCGGCGACCCGCTGGACCCGGCGACCCAGCTCGGGCCGCTGGCGATCGAGAGCCAGCGCGACAAGGTGGAGGAGTACGTCGCCGTGGGTCGGGCGGAGGGCGCGGTGACCGTTGCGGGCGGCAGCCGGCCCGAACTTGATGGGCTTGACGGGTTCTTCTACCGTCCTACGGCCTTCGTCCAGGCCGACAACAGCATGCGGCTCTGCCGGGAGGAGATCTTCGGTCCTGTCGTGGCGATCATGCCCTTCGGGGACGAGGAGGAACTGGTGGGGCTCGCCAACGACACCGACTACGGTCTCGCCGCCGGGCTGTGGACCCGCGACCTGGCCCGCGCGCACCGCGTCGCGTCCCGGCTCGACGCCGGCACGGTCTGGGTCAACACCTACCGCTCGATGTCCCCGATGTCGCCGCGCTCCGGCTTCAAGTCCAGCGGGATGGGCGTGGAGCACGGCACGGAGGTGATGGGCGAGTACACCCGGCTCAAGAGCGTCTGGATCAACACCGGTGAGGGCCCCGCCGACGATCCGTTCGTCCTGAAATCCTGAAGCGTTGACGTCCTGGACGGCGTGCCGGCCGGGGATGAGCGGTGCGGCCGGCCCGCCCGGGCGCGGGCTCCTAGCCGGGCTCCCCGCCCTCCGCGCCTGGAGCGTTCCGGTCGAGACCGTCCATCAGCGCCCGGTGGCTCGCCCGCACGTGCTCGCGCATCACCCGCTCCGCGCCGTCCCCGTCCTTGGCCCGGATCAGTTCGAGCACATGGTGGTGTTCGGAGTCGGACCGGGTGGGGCGGCCGGGCTGCGCCAGCGAGGTGTGCACCAGGCGCGGGTAGGCGAGCTGGTTCATGAGGGTGCGGTAGTGGTCGGCGAGCTTCGCGTTGTCCGCGCCGCGCATCACCAAGTCGTGAAACTCGTGGACCAGTTCGGCGTAGCCCTCCTGGTCGCCACTGCGCACCGCGGCATCGGCGGTGGACAGATTGGCCTCCAGCGCGTCCAGTTCGGGGACCCGGCCGCGCTGCGCGAGCAGGCGCGCGGCGGCACCTTCGAGCAGTTCCTTCATCTGGAACAGCTCGGTGATCTCCCGCCGCGAGGGCGCGGCGACGAAGGTCCCCACCCGGGGCCGGATGTCGACGAGGCCCTCGGTCTGCAGCTGCTTCAGGGCCTCGCGCACCGGGGTGCGGCTGACGCCGAACGCCTCCGCCAGCACGATCTCCGACAGGCTGGTCCCGGGGGCGAGTTCGCCGGAGATGATGCGGCCGCGCAGCTCGACGATCACCCGGCTCTGGATGCTCATACCGCTCAGTCGCTGCTTACGCACAGCGGGGTTGCGGTCGGCAGCGAGTGCACCCTCGTTCGAAGAAGTATCTTGCATGGCACGAACCTAGGGTGCTGCCCGTTGCAGCGTCAAGACGATACCGCGCCGCTGTTGCACCCCCGTACGCCCCTCTTCCCACCTGTGTAAGGCGGTTGAGTGGGTGTGACCGGCCCTTGCCGGAACCCTTGACAAGCACACATGGCACTTTCACTCTGACCACTGGCATACAACATGGCAGCAGTCTGTAGGAGGCATGGCATGGACAGTGACAAGCCCGCGCAGCAACCGCCCGACCTGGGGTATCGCGACAGCATCGCGAAGGTGGAGCCGTACGGCGTGGACCACATCCCCGAAGTGGAGCGCCACGGAAAGGCGGGCTCCCAGTTCTCCATCTGGTTCGCCGCGGGACTCAACTTCCCGATCATGCTGCTCGGTTTCAGCGCCGCAGCCCTCGGTCTGTCCATGACCGCCGCGGTCACCGCCATTCTCGCCGGGGCCCTGGTCGGCTCGGCCACGATGGGGATCATGTCCCGGATGGGCGTGCGCCTCGGCGTGCCCCAGCAGATGCAGGCCCGCGGCCCGCTGGGCTTCGTGGGCAATCTGCTGCCCGTGGCGTACATCAACGTCTTCGCGGGCGTCGGCTGGGCCGCTGTCACGGTCATTCTCGGCGGCAAGGCGCTGGGCGTCCTGCTCGGGACGCCGTTCTGGCTCTCGGCCGCCGCGCTGACCGCGCTCCAGCTCACCGTCGCCGTCTTCGGCTACAACATGATCCACTACCTGCAGCGGATCCTGGCCGTCGTCCTGTTCGTGCTCTTCGCCCTGGTGACGGTCGTCGCGCTGTACCGGGGCGGCCACTTCCTGGCGGCCAACCCCCACGCACCGGGATACATCGGGTCCGCCGGGGGCTGGGTCACGCTCGGCGGCTGGTTCCTGGCCTTCCTCATCGCCTGGCTGCCGTTCGCTTCGGACTACTCGCGCTATCTGCCGGACAGCAAGCGGGTCAGCACATCGGCCGGCCTGCTGACCGCGCTCGGCAACTTCGTCACCCTGTCCTGGCTCGGCGTCGCGGGAGTCGTCCTGGCCGGTGCGGCGACCACCACCGATGACCCGATCCTGGCCCTGAAGGAACTCACCGGGCCGTGGTCCGTCCCGGCGATGCTGGCGATCCTGCTCTCCTCCTTCTCGCAGAACTTCCTCAACGTCTACGGCGGCGCGATCTCCCTGCAGACTCTGGGGCTGCCCCTCAAGCGCTGGCAGAGCGTCACTCTCATCTGCGTGGCGGCCTTCGGCGTCAGCCTGTGGGGAGCCGGCGGGATCTACACGTCCTTCGAGGTCTTCCTGAACCTCACCGCCTACTTCATCGCGCCGTACGTGGCCGTCATCCTGCTCGACTACTTCGTCGGCCCGCGCCGCGACAAGGCGCGCATCCCCGAGCTGTACGAGAAGCGCCGCGTCCTGGAGTGGGGCTTCGTGGCCTGGCTGGCCGGGGTCGTCTGCTCCGTACCCTTCTGGCAGTCGGACCTCTACACCGGCCCGGTCGCCGCCGCGCACCCCGGCTGGGGAGAGCTGACGTACTACGTGGGGTTCGCTGTCGCCGCCGTGCTCTACCTGCTGACGTACCGCCTGCCGCCGCTGTGGCACCGCAGGCCGGCCGTGCCCGAAGAGGGTGCTACGGGAGCGCCGGCAGCAGCGGAGACGGGAGCCCCGGCCGCTGATCAGCACGTACCGGTCAAGCCCTGACCCCCGGCTGCGCTGTCGGTGCCCGGGAATATCCTTGGAAGCCTCTGGCCGTCGGCTGACGAAGGAGTCCGAAGGTGCCGTCGATGCTCGATGCTGTCGTCGTGGGGGCGGGACCCAACGGGCTGACCGCCGCCGTGGAGCTGGCCCGCCGTGGATTCGCCGTCGAGGTCTTCGAGGCGCGGGACACCGTCGGAGGGGGCGCGCGGACCGAGGAGCTCACGCTCCCCGGCTTCCGCCACGACCCCTGCTCCGCCGTCCACCCGCTGGGCGTCGGCTCGCCGGTCTTCAAGACGATGCCGCTCGACCGGTACGGCCTGGAGTGGCTGCACCCCGAACTGCCCATGGCCCACCCCTTCGACGACGGCACCGCAGCCGTGCTGTCCCGCTCGGTCGCCGAGACCGCGGCCTCCTTCGGGCCGCGCGACGCGGGCGCCTACCGTCGGCTCGTCGCCCCCTTCATCGGCCGGTGGGACACGCTCGCCCGGGACTTCATGTCGCTGCCGCTCACCGCGCTGCCGCGTGATCCGCTGACTCTCGCCCGATTCGGACTGACCGGTCTCCCGCCGTCCACCTGGCTGATGAAGCGCTTCCGTGACGACCGGGCGCGTGCGCTGTTCGCCGGTCTCGTGGCCCATGTCATCGCGCCGCTCGACGGCCTCGCCACCAGCGCCGTCGGCCTGATGTTCGCGCTGGCCGCGCACGAGGGCGGCTGGCCGCTGCCGCGCGGTGGCTCGCAGTCCGTCTCCGACGCGCTGACCGGGTATCTGCGCGATCTGGGCGGGGTGGTCCACACCGGCTACGAGGTGAAGCGGCTCGACGACCTGCCGCCCGCCCGCGCGTACATCTTCGACACCTCGCCGACGGCCGCCGCGCGCATCGCCGGTCTCGGCCGGGCCTACGACGGATACCGGTACGGGGCGGGTGTCTTCAAGATCGATTACGCGCTCGACGGGCCGGTGCCCTGGACGGCGGAGGCGCCCCGGGCCGCCGGGACCGTGCAGATCGGCCCGACCAGCCGCGAGATCGGCACGGCGCTGCGCCAGGCAGCCGGCGGCCGCGCCCCCGCCACACCCTTCCTGATCAGCGCCCAGCCCAGTCTGGTAGACCCGTCCAGAGCGCCCGAAGGCAAGCACGTCTTCTGGACGTACGGACATGTGCCGCACGGCTGGGACGGCGACCTCACCGAGGCCATCGAGCGGCAGATCGAACGGTTCGCACCCGGCTTCCGCGACCGCGTGCTCGCCCGCGCCACTGCGGGACCCGCCGAACTGTTCGCACGCAACGCGAACTACGTGGGCGGCGACATCGCCTGCGGGGCGGCCTCCGGACTGCAACTGCTCCTGCGGCCCAAGCTCTCGCTGTTCCCGTACACGACCTCGCACCCGGCGGTGTACCTCTGCTCGGCGGCGACCCCGCCGGGACCAGGCGTCCACGGCATGTCGGGTCACAACGCGGCGAAGGCCGTATGGCGGCGGTTGCGCCGGACGTGAGCGGGGCGGGGGCCCGGCGGAGATCCGGCGGCCCGGCGGGATCCGGGGCAGGCCCGGCGGGATCCGGGGCAGGCCCGGCGGAGATCCGGCGGAAGCCCGGTCGGAGGGAGATGTCGGATTCTCGCCAGCCGCCGGTACGAGGAGTGGCCGATGCTTGAGTCATGCACACCGACACCGAGCGCTGCGTACGCGCCGTCCAGTCGAAGGACGCCCGCTTCGACGGCTGGTTCTTCACGGCCGTCCTGACCACCAGGATCTACTGCCGCCCCAGCTGCCCGGTCGTGCCGCCCAAGGTCGAGAACATGACCTTCTACCCGAGCGCCGCCGCGTGCCAGCAGGCCGGGTTCCGCGCCTGCAAGCGCTGCCGCCCGGACACCAGCCCGGGTTCCCCGGAGTGGAACGCCCGCGCCGACGTCGTGGCCCGCGCGATGCGCCTGATCCGGGACGGCATCGTCGACCGGGAAGGGGTGCCCGGCCTCGCCGGACGGCTCGGATACTCGACCCGGCAGATCGAGCGCCAGCTCCTGGCCGAGCTCGGTGCGGGCCCGCTCGCCCTGGCCCGCGCGCAGCGTGCGCAGACGGCGCGCATCCTCATCGAGACGACGGAACTGCCCATGGCGGACGTGGCGTTCGCCGCCGGGTTCTCCTCCATCCGCACCTTCAACGACACCGTCCGCGAGGTCTTCGCGCTCGCCCCGGGCGAACTGCGCTCCCGTGTAGCCCCCGGTGCGCGGCCGCACACTCCGGGCACGATCCCGCTCCGGCTCCCGTTCCGCGCGCCCCTCAACCCCGACAACCTCTTCGGCCACCTCGCGGCGACCGGGGTCCCGGGTGTGGAGGAGTGGCGGGACGGCGCGTACCGCAGGACGCTCTCCCTCCCGTACGGGCACGGCATCGCCGAACTCACGCCCCGGCCCGACCACATCGGCTGTCTGCTCTCGCTCACCGATCTGCGCGACCTCACCCACGCCATCAGCCGCTGCCGCTGGCTGCTCGACCTCGACGCCGATCCCGTGGCCGTCGACGGCGAGCTGCGCAACGACCCGCTGCTGGCGCCGATGGTCGACAAGGCACCGGGCCGGCGGGTGCCCCGTACCGTCGACACGGCGGAGTTCGCGGTACGGGCGGTGCTGGGCCAGCAGGTGTCCACGGCTGCGGCGCGTACCCACGCCGCCCGGCTCGTCGCCGCGCACGGGGTGCCCGTCGACGACGCCAGGGGCGGCCTCACCCATCTCTTCCCGTCGCCGCAGGCCCTGGCGGCTCTCGACCCGGAGTCCCTGGCACTGCCGCGCAGCAGGCGTACCACCCTCACCACACTGGTCGGCGCGCTCGCCGACGGGTCGCTCACGCTCGGAGTGGACAGCGACTGGGACGAGGCCCGCACCGGGCTGCTCGGCCTGCCCGGCTTCGGCCCCTGGACGGTCGAGGTCATCGCGATGCGCGCCCTGGGCGACCCCGATGCCTTCCTCCCCACCGACCTGGGCATCCGGCGGGCGGCGGGGGAGCTGGGCCTGCCTTCGACACCCGCCGCGCTCACCGCGAGGGCCGCGGCCTGGCGGCCCTGGCGGGCGTACGCCGTGCAGTACCTGTGGGCCACCGACTCGCACCCCATCAACCAACTGCCCGTCTGAACTCCCGCAGTTCCGGAGAGAGGAGCACCCTCATGTCTGCTATGTCGGCAATGTCTGCGAACCCGGCCGGGAAACGGCACACCGTGGTCGACAGCCCGTACGGTCCGCTCACCCTCGTGGCGACCGACGGCCTGCTGAGCGGCCTGTATATGACGGAACAGCGCCACCGGCCGCCCGAAGAGACCTTCGGCGAACCCGACCCCCGGCCCTTCGGACAGGTCAGGGAGGAGCTGACCGCGTACTTCGAGGGCGGGCTGACCGAGTTCACGGTGGAGCTGCACCTGGCGGGCACGCCCTTCCAGCGCACTGTCTGGGACCAGTTGCGGCGGATTCCGTACGGCGAGACCCGTTCGTACGGCGACCTCGCCGACCGGCTCGGCAGACCGGGCGCCTCACGGGCCGTGGGCCTGGCGAACGGCAGGAATCCGGTCGGGATCATCGTCCCGTGCCACCGAGTGATCGGCTCGACGGGCAGCCTCACCGGTTACGGCGGCGGACTCGACCGTAAACAGCGGCTGCTGGCCTTCGAGTCGGGCGGTGCGGGTCCGGGGGAGTACGCCCTCTTCTGACCGGTTTCTGACCGGTCCGTATGGGCAGCGGGCGGGTGGTGCGGATAGGGTCGGAGCGGCGCGACTGCCTGTTCGAAAGCAAGGGATAAACAAGGTGACGGACGGAGCAGTAACTGAAGCCGCACGGGTGCTCGTGGCGGCCGACAAATTCAAGGGGTCCCTCACGGCCGTGGAGGTCGCTGAGCGGGTGACGGCCGGCCTGCGGCGGATCGTTCCCGGTGTGCAGGTCGAGACCCTGCCCGTCGCCGACGGCGGGGACGGCACCGTCGCCGCCGCGGTCGCGGCGGGGTTCGACCGGCACGAGGTACGGGTCACCGGGCCCCTCGGTGAGCAGCTGACCGCGGCGTTCGCGCTGCGCGACGGTGTGGCCGTGGTGGAAATGGCCGAGGCCTCCGGCCTCCAGCACCTCCCGGCCGGGGTATTCGCTCCGCTGACCGCCACCACGTACGGCTCAGGTGAGTTGCTGCGCGCGGCGCTCGACGCGGGGGCCAGGTCCATCGTCTTCGGTGTCGGCGGCAGCGCCACGACCGACGGTGGCGCTGGCATGCTGGCCGCGCTCGGTGCCCGCTTCCTGGACGCCGCCGGACAGCCCGTGGGGCCGGGTGGCGGGGGACTGAACGAGCTGGCGACGGCCGATCTGTCCGGTCTGGACACCCGGCTGGCCGGCACGGAGATCGTCCTCGCCAGCGACGTGGACAACCCGCTGACCGGGCCCAAGGGCGCACCCGCGGTGTACGGGCCGCAGAAGGGCGCGTCCCCCGAGCAGGTCGCGGCCCTGGACGCCGCGCTGACGCACTTCGCCGCCGTGCTGGAGAAGTCCATCGGGGCGGGGGCCGCGGAAGCCGCTCTCGCGCCGGGGGCCGGTGCCGCGGGCGGTATCGGCTTCGGGGCGCTGGTCGGTCTGGGGGCGAGCTTCCGCGCGGGTATCGACGTGATGCTCGACGTCCTGGGCTTCGCCCCGGCCGTGGCCCGGGCGACCCTGGTCGTCACCGGTGAGGGTTCGCTCGACGAGCAGACCCTGCACGGCAAGGCACCGGCCGGTGTCGCCGCGGCGGCGAGGGCCGCGGGTAAGGAGGTCGTCGCGGTCTGCGGACGTCTCACGCTCCCGGCTGAGGTCCTCGGCCGGGCGGGCATTCGCCGTGCGTACGCTCTCACGGAGCTGGAGCCAGACGTGGAGCGCTGTATCGCCAACGCGGGCCCGCTCCTGGAGCAGGCCGCCGAGAACATCGCCCGCGATTTCCTCGTGCGCGAGTGACAACGGGTCACTCCGGGGTGTGAACGGGGGCCGGGCGGGGCGCCGCCCGGCCCGGCTCGCGCCCGCGGGCGGGGGCGGCCCAGCCCTGTCCAAGTATTTGAGATGGTCAACTTTCCGGGCGTAGCATCGCCCCATGCCAGAAACCCCCGGACCCGGCACCGACCGGCTCATGGAGCTGCTCTCGGTCTCGCTCGGCGCCTACTACGGCGACTTCACGGCAGCGGCCGCCGCCGAGGGGCTCACGGCCAGCCAGGGCAAGACGCTCAGCGTGCTGCGCCGGGGGCCGTCCGCGATGCGCGCCCTGGCGACCACACTGGCCTGTGACGCCTCCAACATGACCGGGATCATCGACCGGCTGGAGAAGCGCGCACTCGTACGCAGGGAACCCAGCCCCACCGACCGGCGCGTCAAGAACGTCCTCCTCACCGCGGCGGGCGAGCGCACCGTCGACGCGATCAGGGCGGGGATGCACACGACGCTGGCCGGTCTCGAAGGCCTGCCGGACGCCGACCGGACCGTACTCGCGGACCTGCTGCAGCGGGTCTTCGCAGTCCCCGCCGAGACCGGCCGGACCTCATGACAACGCCGGAGGGCCCCGAGTGCGATGCACTCGGGGCCCTCCGGCACTGTCCGGGAGCTACGGCAGCTGCGCCGTACGCGCCTCGCGGCGGTTGCCGCGGAAGGTGTTCACCCGGCGCGCGGTGGCGAAGAGCGGAATGACCGCACCCAGCACCACCTGGAGCGCACAGCCGGTCTGCAGGAGCAGCTGGCCGCCGGGAGCGTCGAACGCCCAGGCGGCGAGCAGTCCCATGGCGCCCACGATCCAGCTGAGCATCCCCACCGCGAGGACACCCCGCGGCTTCGGGTACTCGACCCGGCTCACCATCAGCCAGGCGACCCCGATGACCGCGAGCAGCGTCGGTACGAAGGGCAGCTGGAGGAGCACGATGGAGACCACGGTCAGCGCCCCGAAGGGGGACGGCATGCCCTGGAACGTGCCGTCCTTCATGGTCACGCAGGAGAACCGGGCGAGCCTCAGCACCACCGCCAGCAGCACCACGATCGCCGCCACCGCCGCGACGCGCTGGTGGGCGTCGTCCGCGACCATCCCGTACACCAGCACGAAGTAGGCCGGGGCGAGCCCGAAGCTGATCAGGTCCGAGAGGTTGTCCAGCTCCGCCCCCATCGCCGAGCTGCGCAGCTTACGCGCCACGAGCCCGTCGCAGAGGTCGAAGATCGCGGCGAGCAGCATCAGGATCACGGCGGTCGCGGCGGAGTGCCGCCCCATGCCGGTCTCCTGGCTGCCCTGGAGGTGCGGGATGAGGATTCCGGTGGTGGTGAAGTACACCGCCATGAATCCGCACGTCGCGTTGCCGAGAGTCAGGGTGTCCGCTATCGACAGCCGCAGCGAGAGCGGCATGTCCTCGATGTCGTCCTCGGCCTCCGCCTCGGGAACCCAGCCGGTCTGTGTCTCCGGATCAATCACGGTCAATTCGAGTCACCCCCGCGGTGGTGGGCTGGCCGACCTCGACCGCGACATCGATACCTTCCGGAAGGTAGATGTCGACGCGAGAACCGAAGCGGATCAGGCCGATCCGCTCGCCCTGCTCCACCTTCGTACCCTGGGGAAGGTACGGCACGATGCGCCGTGCGACGGCACCGGCGATCTGCACCATCTCGATGTCGCCGAGCTCGGTGTCGAAGTGCCAGACAACGCGCTCGTTGTTCTCGCTCTCCTTGTTGAACGCCGGGACGTAACCGCCGGGGATGTGCTCGACGGACGTCACGGTGCCCGCCAGTGGTGCGCGGTTCACGTGGACGTTCAGCGGGCTCATGAAGATCGCGACGCGGGTGCGCCCGTCCTTCCACGGCATGATGCTCTGCACTACGCCGTCGGCCGGCGAGATGACCCTGCCCTGTGTGATCTCCCGCTCGGGGTCGCGGAAGAACCACAGCATTCCCGCCGCGAGGGCGGTGGTGGGCACGGCGGCAGCAGCCCAGCGGCCGGACCGGCGAGCCCGGGCCAGGCTGAGCGCCGCGGTCGCGACAGTCGGCAGGAGCCACGGCGATGCTCCGCGCGCGAGACGGACTCGACCGCGTGGTGCAGAGGTTTGGCTGTGGGGCATGAATGACCTTCGTAGCGGATGATGCCGCACGGGAACGGGGGACGGCGGCTTTCGGGCGATGCTATCGGTTGTGCACCACAACTGGGCAAGCCAGGAAGCCGAGTCGGCGGCTGGAAGATGATGACTGGCTGTGATCTTCTTCGCTGATATATCGCCACGAAAGGGACAATCAGCCCTGGAATCGGTACTCTTCGAGGAGGCGCCGACCGATGATCATTTTCTGGATCTCGGCAGTACCTTCGCCGATCAGCAGCATCGGGGCCTCGCGGTAGAGCCGCTCGATCTCATACTCCTTGGAGAACCCGTATCCACCGTGGATACGGAAGGCGTCCTCCACGACCTCCTTGCAGTACTCGGAGGCCAGATACTTGGCCATCCCCGCTTCAAGGTCGTTTCGTTCCCCGGAGTCCTTTTTGCGTGCCGCATTGACCATCATCGCATGGGCGGCTTCCACCTTGGTAGCCATTTCGGACAGCTTGAACTGAATTGCCTGATGCTGGGCGATCTGTTTGCCGAAAGTGTGACGTTGCTGTGCGTAGCTGATACCCAGCTCGAAGGCGCGCTGTGCTACTCCGCAGCCACGCGCTGCGACATTCACCCGCCCGACTTCGACTCCGTCCATCATTTGGTAAAACCCTCGGCCCGTAACCCCACCAAGTACGCGATTGGCCGGAATTCGCAGGTCGTCCATGATCAGCTCGGTGGTGTCGACCCCCTTGTAGCCCATCTTGTCGATCTTGCCGGGGATGGTCAGGCCCGGGCGGACCTCGCCGAAGCCCGGCTCCTTCTCGACCAGGAAGGTCGTCATCGACTTGTGCGGGGCCGTGCCCTCGGGGTGACCCTCGTCACTACGGCACAGGACCGCGACGAGTGAGGACGTGCCGCCGTTGGTCAGCCACATCTTCTGGCCGTTCAGGACGTAGTCGTCGCCGTCCCTGATCCCCTTCGAGGTGATCGCCGACACATCCGACCCCAGCGCGGGCTCGGACATCGAGAACGCGCCGCGGACCTCGCCGGCGGCCATCCGCGGCAGGAAGGTGTCCTTCTGCTCCTGGGTGCCGTGCTGCTTGAGCATGTACGCCACGATGAAGTGCGTGTTGATGATGCCCGACACGCTCATCCAGCCACGCGCTATTTCTTCGACACACAGCGCGTAGGTGAGCAGCGACTCGCCCAGGCCCCCGTACTCCTCGGGGATCATCAGCCCGAACACGCCGAGTTCCTTGAGGCCCTCGACGATCTGGGACGGGTACTCGTCGCGGTGTTCGAGTTCGGTCGCGACCGGCAGGATCTCCTTGTCGACGAAGTCCCTGACGGTGGCCAGGATTTCCTGCTGCACATCGGTGAGACCCGGTGTCTGGGCGAGTCGGCTCATGACTGCTTCTCCTGTGACGTCACGCTGTTGGTGGGAAATCGCCTACTGGGAAGGAACAGGGCGGCCGGGCTGTTCTCCGCCGCGCTCCTTGATGTAGGTGGCGGTGGGGACCATGACCTTGCGGCGGAAGACACAGACGACGGTGCCGTCCTGGTTGTAGCCCTTGGTCTCGACGTACACGATTCCGCGGTCACTCTTGGACTTGGAGGGGGTCTTGTCCAGGACGGTGGTCTCGCCGTAGAGGGTGTCGCCGTGGAGGGTCGGCGCGATGTGCTTGAGCGACTCGACTTCCAGGTTGGCGATGGCCTTGCCGGACACGTCGGGCACGGACATGCCGAGGAGCAGGGAGTAGATGTAGTTCCCGACGACGACGTTCTTGCCGAAGTCGGTGGTCTTCTCCGCGTAGTTGCCGTCCATGTGGAGGGGGTGGTGGTTCATGGTGAGCAGGCAGAAGAGGTGGTCGTCGTACTCGGTGACCGTCTTGCCGGGCCAGTGCTTGTAGACGGCGCCGACCTCGAACTCCTCGTAGGTGCGTCCGAACTGCATGGTTCAGGCCTCCGGCGCTTCGAACGTGGTGGTGCGGCGCAGCCCTGCGGCGCGGCCCTTGCCGGAGACGACCAGGGCCATCTTGCGGCTGGCCTCGTCGATCATCTCGTCGCCGAGCATGGCGGAGCCCTTCTTGCCGCCGGCCTCCGACGTGCACCATTCGTAGGCGTCGAGGATCATCTCGGCGTGGTCGTAGTCCTCCTGGGAGGGCGAGAAGATCTCGTTTGACGCTTCGACCTGGCCGGGGTGGAGGACCCACTTGCCGTCGAAGCCGAGAGCCGCCGCCCGCTTGGCGACGTCGCGGTAGCCGTCGACGTTGCGGATCTGGAGGTAGGGGCCGTCGATCGCCTGGAGGTCGTAGGTCCGGGCGGCCATCAGGATCTTCATCAGGATGTAGTGGTAGGCGTCGGCGCCGTAGCCCGGGGGCTGCTCGCCGACGACGAGGGTCTTCATGTTGATGGACGCCATGAAGTCGGCGGGGCCGAAGATGATGGCTTCGTTACGGGGTGAGGCGGCGGCGATCTCGTTGACGTTGACGAGGCCCTTGGCGTTCTCGATCTGTGCTTCGATGCCGATCTTGCCGACTTCGAGGCCGATGGTCTTCTCGATCTGGGTGAGCAGCAGGTCGAGAGCGACGATCTGCTGGGCGTCCTGGACCTTGGGCAGCATGATGCAGTCGAGGTTGTGGCCCGCGCCCTCGACGACGGTGATGACGTCGCGGTAGGTCCAGTGGGTGGTCCAGTCGTTGACGCGTACCACGCGGGTCTTGCCGGTCCAGTCGCCCTTGTTCAGTGCCTCGACGATGGTGTGCCGGGCGCCTTCCTTGGCAAGCGGTGCGCAGGCGTCCTCCAGGTCGAGGAAGACCTGGTCGGCCGGGAGGCCCTGGGCCTTCTCCAGGAAGCGCGGGTTCGATCCGGGAACGGCGAGACACGAGCGCCTCGGACGCAGACGGTTCACAGGGCTGGTCGACTCGGTCATGCGGGGACCTCCAGAGGGTCGAGCTTGTTCGCTTTCCGGATCACTTCGACGATACGTCCGATGATCTCGGTGATCCCGAAGTCCTTCGGGGTGAATACGGCGGCGACGCCGGCCTCCTTGAGCGCCGTGCCATCGGCGTTGGGGATGATCCCGCCGACGATCACGGGGATGTCGGACGCGCCCGCCTCGCGCAGCCGCTCCAGTACGTCCGGGACCAGTTCGGCGTGCGAGCCCGACAGGATCGACAGGCCCACGCAGTGCACGTCCTCGGCCAGGGCCGCCGCGACGATCTGCTCGGGGGTCAGTCTGATCCCCTGGTAGACCACTTCGAACCCGGCGTCACGGGCCCGTACGGCGATCTGCTCGGCCCCGTTCGAGTGCCCGTCGAGGCCCGGTTTGCCGACCAGCAGCCGTAGCCGCCCGCTGCCGAGGTCCTGGGCCGTACGGGTCACGGCGGCGCGTACGGCGGCGAGCGGGGTACCCTCCTCCGCGGTCACCGCGACCGGCGCGCCGCCCACCCCCGTGGGCGCCCGGAACTCGCCGAACACGTCGCGCAGGGCCCAGGACCACTCGCCCGTGGTGACACCCGCGCGGGCGCACGCCACCGTCGCCCCGAAGAGGTTGCCGTCACCGGCCGCTGTCGCCTTGAGGACCGCGAGCGACTCCTGGGCCGCGCTCTCGTCACGGTTGTCGCGCCAGGTGTGCAAGGCGGCCACGACCCGCGCCTCGTTCTCCGGGTCGACCGTCATGATCGCCGTGTCCAGGTCGGCGGTGAGCGGGTTGGGCTCGGTCGACTCGTAGCAGTTGACGCCGACGATCTTCTCCTCGCCGCCCTCGATCCTGGCCCGCCGCCCGGCGTGCGAGGAGACCAGCTCCGACTTGAGGTAGCCGGACTCGACGGCCGCCATCGCGCCGCCCATCTGCTGGATGCGCTCGATCTCCGCGAGCGACTCCTCGACGAGCTCCTCGACCTTGGCCTCGATGACATGGGAGCCGTCGAAGATGTCCTCGTACTCCAGCAGATCGCTCTCCTGGGCGAGTACCTGCTGTATCCGCAGCGACCACTGCTGGTCCCAGGGCCTGGGCAGCCCCAGCGCCTCGTTCCAGGCGGGCAGCTGCACGGCGCGGGCCCGTGCGTCCTTGGAGAGGGTGACCGCCAGCATCTCCAGGACGATGCGCTGGACGTTGTTCTCCGGCTGTGCCTCGGTGAGCCCCAGCGAGTTGACCTGGACGCCGTAGCGGAAGCGGCGCTTCCTGGCGTCCGTGATCCCGTACCTCTCCCGCGTCAGCCGGTCCCAGATGCGGCCGAAGGCGCGCATCTTGCACATCTCCTCGATGAAGCGGACGCCCGCGTTCACGAAGAACGAGATCCGTGCGACGACCGCGTCGAACCGCTCGGGCGGTACCTGCCCCGAGTCGCGTACGGCGTCCAGGACCGCGATCGCGGTGGACATGGCGTACGCGATCTCCTGGACGGGGGTGGCGCCGGCCTCCTGCAGGTGGTAGCTGCAGATGTTGATCGGGTTCCACTTGGGGATGTGGGCCACCGTGTACGTGATCATGTCGGTGGTGAGGCGCAGGCTCGGCCCCGGCGGGAACACGTGGGTCCCGCGCGACAGGTACTCCTTGACGATGTCGTTCTGCGTCGTCCCCTGGAGCCGGCCCGGGTCCGCGCCCTGCTCCTCGGCGACCACCTGGTACAGCGCCAGCAGCCACATGGCCGTGGCGTTGATGGTCATCGACGTGTTCATCTGCTCCAGCGGGATGTCCTGGAACAGCCGCCGCATGTCGCCGAGATGGGAAACGGGCACCCCGACCCGGCCGACCTCGCCGCGGGCCAGGATGTGGTCCGGGTCGTAGCCGGTCTGCGTGGGCAGGTCGAAGGCGACGGACAGACCCGTCTGGCCCTTGGCGAGGTTGCGCCGGTAGAGCTCGTTGGACGCTTCGGCCGTCGAGTGGCCGGCGTAGGTCCGCATGAGCCAGGGGCGGTCCTTGTGACGTTCAGTCATCTGGAGACCTCAGACGTTCCGGCCGGCGGCGGTCTGCTCTGCCGGGTCGCTGCGGAACAGGTTGATGGCGTCGACGTGCTTCTCGCGCAGCTCCGGGTCGCGCACACCGAGCCCCTCGGCGGGTGCCAGGGCCAGGACGCCGACCTTGCCCTGGTGCAGGTTGCGGTGCACGTCGTACGCGGCCTGCCCGGTGTCGTCGAGCGAGTACACCTTCGACAGGGTGGGGTGGATCTTGCCCTTGGCGATCAGCCGGTTGGCCTCCCAGGCCTCGCGGTAGTTGGCGAAGTGGGAGCCCACGATCCTCTTCAGCGACATCCAGAGATAGCGGTTGTCGTACTCGTGGGTGTACCCGGAGGTCGAGGCGCAGGTGACGATCGTGCCGCCCTTGCGTGTCACGTACACCGAGGCGCCGAAGGTCTCGCGGCCCGGGTGCTCGAAGACGATGTCCACGTCCTCGCCGCCGGTCAGTTCGCGGATGCGCTTGCCGAACCGCTTCCACTCGCGCGGGTCCTGGTGGTGCTCGTCCTTCCAGAACCTGTAGTCCTCGGCGCTGCGGTCGATGATCGCCTCGGCGCCCATCCGGCGGCAGATGTCCGCCTTCTGGTCGCTGGAGACGACACAGACCGGGTTGGCGCCGCCGGCCAGCGCGAACTGGGTGGCATAGCTGCCGAGGCCGCCGCTGGCACCCCAGATCAGCACGTTGTCGCCCTGCTTCATCCCGGCGCCGTTGCGGGAGACCAGCTGGCGGTACGCGGTGGAGTTGACCAGTCCGGGGGCGGCGGCCTCCTCCCAGCTGAGGTGGCCGGGCTTGGGCATCAGCTGGTTGGACTTGACGAGGGCGATCTCCGCCAGGCCGCCGAAGTTGGTCTCGAAGCCCCAGATGCGCTGCTCGGGGTCGAGCATCGTGTCGTTGTGGCCGTCGGAGCTCTCCAGCTCCACCGACAGGCAGTGCGCGACGACTTCGTCGCCCGGCTGCCAGGCGTTGACGCCGGGGCCGGTCCGCAGCACGACGCCCGCCAGGTCGGAGCCGATGACGTGGTACGGCAGGTCGTGGCGCTTGGTGAGCTCGCTGAGCCTTCCGTAACGCTCCAGGAAGGAGAACGTCGAGACGGGCTCGAAGATCGAGGTCCAGACGGAGTTGTAATTCACCGAGCTGGCCATGACGGCCACCAGGGCCTCGCCGGGACCGAGTTCGGGCACCGGCACGTCCTCGACGTGCAGGGACTTACGCGGGTCCTTGTCGCGGCTTTCGAGGCCGGCGAACATCTGGGCCTCGTCCTTGTGCACGGTCACCGCGCGGTACGACTCGGGGAGTGCCAGGGCGGCGAAGTCGGCCGCCGTGGCAGCGGTGGAGCCGCCTGCTGTGTCGGTCCGCGACTGGATCGCGTCCAGGATTTCCTTCACGGTGCTGCCTCCGGCGAAGCGTGTTGGGGGAGTTGGTCAGGGTGAGCCCCGCGGGAGGCGGGGCTGCTGCTGTGGAGGTGTGCCGTCGGTTCGGCGTGAGCTGGTGCGGCGGCGCCGTGGTGGGGCGCTGAAGGTGCCTGTGACGCAGGCGTCCGGGCGCGTGAACACGTGGTTCACGGGGACAGCCGGCATACGAAGGTCGCTGCACGCCGGCCGCTCGGACACCTTCAACGTATGGCACCCCGTGCCAAGCCGCAAGACACTGAGTGCCAACAATTTCTCTCAGTTGTCACCGGCGGGTCACGTATGAGCGAAAACCGGAACGGCCGCCCCCGGAGGGGCGGCCGTCGCGGTGCGGATCGGTCAGATGCTGGTCGGTTACGTGCTCAGCGCTTCCTCAGCGCCTGCTCGATGGTGCGCATGACCTCGTCGAGCGGGGCATCGGTACGCGCCACCGTCACCAGAACCTCACCACTGCTCCGCACGGTCGCGGCCGGGGTGCGCTCGGCGGTGCGGCCGGCGCCTATCCCGGTGCCGAAGGTGTCCCGGACGATGGCGAAGGCGTGGTCGAGCCGGGCCTCCACGTCGCCCTGGCCGCCGGCCCGCAGCCAGCGGCGCAGCACATGGTTGTGCGCGGTGACCACGGCGGACGCCGCCACCTCGGCCAGCAGCGGATCGTCGTTGCCGTCGTGCTGCTCATGCTCGTCGAAGTGGCCCAGCAGATAACGGGTGAACAGCCGCTCGTAGCGGGCCACCGAGGCGATCTCCGCCTCCCGCAGCGTCGGCACCTCACGGGTCAGCTTGTACCGCGCCACCGAGACCACAGGCGACGCCGCGTACATCCGCATGACCTCCTTGATGCCCCGGCACACGGTATCGAGCGGATGCTCGTGCGGCGGCGCCGCGTTCAGCACCGCCTCGGCCCGCACCAGCGTGTCGTCGTGGTCCGGGAAGATCGCCTCTTCCTTGGAGCGGAAGTGCCGGAAGAAGGTCCGGCGTGCGACCCCGGCCTGCGCCGCGATCTCGTCGACGGTCGTCGCCTCGTACCCCTTGGCCGCGAAGAGCTCCATGGCCGCCGAAGCCAGTTCGCGGCGCATTTTGAGGCGCTGGGCGGCCGCGCGGCTGCCTGCGGCACTCTCAGGGGCGTCTGACGACGCGTTCTTGCGGACAGGCCGTCGGACGGGGCCGGTGAGCTCGGGCATGGTCCGAACGTACTGCATGGGACCGGCGGAACGTGTTTGCGGGGGCGGGCCGCCACCCGGTTCCAGCAGCCCGCCCCAGTCGCCCGGCGGATCAGCGACGGGCATACTCACGGAAACCGCGCCCGGTCTTGCGGCCGAGGCAGCCCGCCGCCACCAGGTGCTCCAGCAGCGGCGCCGGGGCGAGACCCGGGTCGCGGAACTCGCGGTGCAGCACCCGCTCGATGGCGAGCGAGACATCCAGGCCGACCACGTCCAGGAGCTCGAAGGGGCCCATCGGGTAGCCGCCGCCCAGCTTCATCGCCGCGTCGATGTCGTCGAGCGTCGCGTAGTGCTCCTGGACCATCTTGACCGCGTTGTTGAGGTACGGGAACAGCAGCGCGTTCACGATGAAACCGGCGCGGTCACCGCAGTCCACCGGGTGCTTGCGCACCTTCGTGCATACCTCACGGGCGGTGGCGTGGATGTCGTCGGCGGTGAGGACGGTACGGACCACCTCGACCAGCTTCATCGCCGGGGCCGGGTTGAAGAAGTGCATCCCGACGACGTCCTGCGGGCGCGAGGTGGCGCGGGCGCACGCGATGACCGGGAGCGAAGAGGTGGTGGTGGCGAGCACCGCGCCCTGCTTGCAGACCTTGTCGAGCGTCTCGAAGAGCTGCTGCTTGACCTCCAGGTCCTCGGCCACCGCCTCGACGGCCAGATCCACGTCGGCGAACGCGTCGAGCGAGCCGGCGGGGGCGATCCTGGCCAGCGTCTCGTCCCGGGCCGCCGCGGTCATCCGCCCCTTGTCGACGGAGCGCGCAAGCGATTTGGCGACCCGGGCCTTCGCGGCCTCGGCCTTCTCCGGGCTGCGGGCGGCGAGCACCACGTCGTAACCGGCCTTGGCGAAGACCTCGGCGATGCCGGAGGCCATCGTCCCCGAGCCCGCGACGCCCACCGACGTGACGGGCCGGGCCGCGACGGGCTGTGCACCGTCGAGCGGGGTGAGGGCGTCCCGCACCACGTCGGCGCTGCCCGGCTCCTCGTACGTGTAGAAGCCGCGGCCCGACTTGCGCCCGGTCAGCCCGGCGTTGCTGAGCTGCTTGAGGATCGGTGCGGGGGCGTGCAGCCGGTCCCTGGACGCGGAGTACATCGCCTCCAGGACGGTACGCGCGGTGTCGATGCCGATCAGGTCGAGCAGCGCGAGCGGGCCCATCGGCAGCCCGCAGCCGAGCCGCATCGCCGCGTCGATGTCCTCGCGGGACGCGTACTTGGCCTCGTACATCGCCGCCGCCTGGTTGAGATAGCCGAACAGCAGCCCGTCGGCGACGAAACCGGGGCGGTCGCCGACCGCGACCGGCTCCTTGCCCAGGTCGCGGGCGAGTTCGGTGACGGCGTCGACGGCCGAAGGAGCGGTCAGCACCGACGAGACCACCTCGACCAGCTTCATCGCCGGGGCCGGGTTGAAGAAGTGCAGGCCCAGGACGCGCTCGGGGTGCGAGGTGTCGGCGGCGAGCCGGGTCACGGACAGGGCGTTGGTGCCGGTGGCCAGGACCGCGGTGGGGCGCACGATCTCGTCCAGGGCCCGGAAGACCTGCTGCTTCGTCTCGTACGACTCCGGTACGACCTCGATCACCAGGTCGGCGTCGGCCGCGGCCTGGAGGTCGGAGAAGGTGCGGAACCGCGCGAGCACGTCCAGCCGCTCCTGATCCGTGAGGCGCTCCCGCCGCACGGCTCGGGCGGTGGAGGATTCCAGCGCCGCCACGGCGCGCGCCGCCGCGTCTGCACTGACGTCGATTCCGATGACCTCGCGGCCGCCGCGAGCCAGGACCTCGGCGATGCCGGTGCCCATGGTGCCGAGGCCGACCACGGCGATGGTGTGCAGAGGCATGTCCATCAGGGGACTCCAGGGATGAGTGACGACTGAGGGGTGCACGCGGTGCCCGGCCGTACCAGGGGTACACCGGGGGCATGCAATGAGGTGTCGTGAGAGGGGCCGACGGACCCGGTCCCGGGGCCACGTCGTACAGAACCGCTGAGTCGCGCAGAACCGCTGTGTTCTGCTGAGAACCGCTGAACCGACAGACACTCTTGGCGGCTGCGTCACCAGGCCGCGCTGAGGTGGAACGAACGGGGTGGTGCCCCGCTCACTTGAGAGTAACCGCCGAGTAACGAGCGCGCCATACCTGGGGCGCTGTGATCTGGATCGCTGCCGTGCCGGCCCGCTCGTGGACGCCGGCGGGTCCGGGACCGGCGCGCGGTGGCGCCGGTCCCGGTGAGAGGCGGTGCGGCCAGGGCAGGGGTCAGACGGGCGTGACGTACGCGCCCGCGATCCCGCCGTCGACCAGGAACTCGGCAGCGTTGACGAACGAGGAGTCGTCGCTGGCGAGGAACGCGACGGCGGACGCGATCTCCTCGGGCTCGGCGAACCGGCCGACGGGGACGTGCACCAGGCGGCGCTCCGCAAGCGCCGGGTCGTCGGCGAACAGCTTCCTCAGGAGCGGGGTGTTGACCGGCCCCGGGCAGAGGGCGTTGACCCGGATGCCCTCGCGGGCGAACTGGACGCCCAGTTCGCGGGACATGGACAGCACACCGCCCTTGGAGGCGGAGTAGCTGATCTGGGAGGTGGCGGCGCCCATCACGGCCACGAAGGACGCGGTGTTGATGATGGAGCCGCGGCGCTGGTCCCGCATATAGGGCAGGGCGTGCTTGCAGCAGAGGTAGACCGAGGTGAGGTTGGTCTCCTGTACGCGCCTCCAGGCATCCAGTTCCGTGGTCAGGATCGAGTTGTCGTCGGGTGGGGAGATGCCCGCGTTGTTGAAGGCGATGTCGACCGAGCCGTAGGTGTCGTAGGCGGTCCTGTAGAGCGCCTCGACCTGGTCGGAGTCGACCACGTCCACCTGGACGAAGAGGCCGCCGACCTCCTGGGCGGCGGCCTTGCCCGCCTTGTCGTCGATGTCGGCGCAGACGACGTTGGCACCCTCGGAGGCCAGCCGGCGGGCGCTGGCCAGCCCGATGCCGCTGCCGGCCCCGGTGATCACTGCGGTGCGGCCCACCAGCCGGCGGCACACGGAGGTCTGGTCGGTCACTTCAGTACTCCTCGGAGGCGATGAAGACGTTCTTGGTCTCGGTGAAGGCGGACAGCGCGTCCGGTCCCAGCTCACGGCCGAGTCCGGACTGTTTGAACCCGCCGAACGGGGTCGAATAGCGCACGCTGCTGTGGGAGTTGACGGAGAGGTTGCCGGCCGCGACAGCCCGCGAGACCCGCAGCGCCCGGCCGACGTCGCGCGTCCACAGGGAGCCGGAGAGCCCGTATGCGGTGGCGTTGGCGATCCGGACCGCGTCGGCCTCGTCGTCGAAGGGGAGGACGACGGCGACCGGGCCGAAGATCTCCTCGACGGCCGTACGGTCACCGGGCCGCCCTTCCAGGACGGTGGCCGGGTACCAGAAGCCCTTGCCCGTGGGGGCCTCGCCACGGATGGCGGCCGGTGCCTCCTCGGGCACGTAGGACCGCACCCGTTCGCGCTGGGCGTGGGAGATCAGCGGGCCCATCCGGGTGGCGGGGTCGGCGGGGTCGCCGGCCACGAACGCCCGGACCGCGGGCTCCAGCAGCTCCATGTAGCGGTCGTGGACCGAGCGCTGGACGAGGATGCGGCTGCGGGCGCAGCAGTCCTGGCCGGTGTTGTCGAGGAAGGATCCGGGAGTGGCGGCAGCGGCGGCCTCGATGTCGGCGTCGGCGAAGACGATGTTGGGGCTCTTGCCGCCGAGTTCCAGGGTGAGCCGCTTGGTCTGCTCCGCGCAGCGTGCCGCGATCCGCCGGCCCGTGGCGGTGGAGCCGGTGAAGACGACCTTGGCGACGGCGGGGTGGTCGACGAGGGCGGCGCCGGTGACCGGACCCTCACCCGGCAGGACCTGGAAGAGGCCCTCGGGAAGTCCCGCGTCCAGCGCGTACTGCGCGAGCCGGAGCGCGGTGAGGGGGGTGGTCTCGGCCGGTTTGAGGAGGACCGCGTTGCCGGCCGCGAGCGCGGGGGCGGTGCCCCAGGCGGCGATCGGCATCGGGAAGTTCCAGGGGGCGATCACGGCGACGACGCCGAGCGGTTCCTGGAAGGTGACGTTCAGCCCGCCGGCGACCGGGATCTGGGCGCCGTTGAGGCGTTCCACTCCGCCGGCGGCGTAGTGCAGCAGATCGCGGACGTTGCCCGCTTCCCACTCGGCGTTGCCCAGCGGGTGGCCTGCTTCTCGCATCTCCAGTTGGGCGAGCGACCCGCGGTGGGTGTCCACTACGTCGGCGAACCTGCGCAGGATGCGGGCCCGGTCGGCGGGTGCCAGGGCCGCCCACTTCAGCTGGGCCGCGGCGGCCCGGCGTACCGCGGCGTCGACCTCGGCGGGGGACGTGGTGGGGACGGTGGCCACCAGTTCCTCGGTCGCCGGATTGATGATGTCCAGCTCGTGCACAGTGTCCACGTGGTTGTTCCTCACATGCGCTCGAAGGAGCGGAAGCGTTCCCAGTCGGTGACGGCCGTGTCGTAGGCGTCCTGTTCGACGCGGGCCATGTGGCGGTAGTGGTCGACGACCTCGTCGCCGAAGGCTGCCCGGGCGATGGGGCTGTTCTCCCAGCGCTCGGCGGCCTCGCGGAGCGTGGTGGGCACATGCGCGGCGTCGCTGTTGTAGGCGTTGCCGGTACACGCCTCGGGGAGTTCCAGCTCGTTCTCCACGCCGTACAGGCCGGCTGCGACCATCGCGGCGACCGCCAGGTAGGGGTTCACATCGCCGCCGGGCAGGCGGTTCTCCAGGCGGTGCGAGCGGCCGTGGCCGATCACCCGCAGTGCGCAGGTCCGGTTGTCCGGGCCCCAGGTGACGGCGGTGGGCGCGAAGGAGCCGTCGCGGAAGCGCTTGTAGGAGTTGATGTTCGGGGCGTAGAAGAGGGTGAAGTCCCGCATGGCGGCGGCCTGGCCCGCGAGGAAGTGCCGCATGACCCCCGACATGCCGTACGGGCCGTTGTCATCGGCCAGTACGGGCCGGCCGTCCGCGTCCTGCAACGAGAGGTGGATATGGCAGGAGTTGCCCTCCCGCTCGTCGTACTTCGCCATGAAGGTGAGCGACATGCCCTCCTGCGCCGCGATCTCCTTGGCGCCGGTCTTGTAGATGCTGTGCTGGTCGCACGTGGTGAGCGCCTCGTCGTAGACGAACACGATCTCGTGCTGGCCGAGGTTGCACTCGCCCTTGGCCGACTCGACCGTCATACCGGCCCCGCCCATTTCGTTGCGGATGCGGCGCAGCAGTGGTTCGACGCGGCCGGTGCCGAGCACCGAGTAGTCGGAGTTGTACTGGTTGGCCGGATTCATCTGACGGTAGCCGCGTGACCAGCCGTCTTCGTAGGTGTCCTTGAAGAGCATGAATTCCAACTCGGTGCCGGCGTACGCGCTCCAGCCTCGCTCGGCGAGCCGGTCGAGCTGGCGGCGCAGGATCTGCCGGGGGGAGGCGACGACCGGTGAGCGGTCGTGCCAGGCCAGGTCGGCGGTGATCAGTGCGGTGCCCGGGTTCCAGGGGGTGCGGCGCAGGGTGGCGGCGTCGCCGTGCATGGCGAAATCGCCGTAACCGCGTTCCCAGGAGGACATTTCGTAGCCCCCGACGGTGTTCAGGTCCACGTCCACGGCGAGGAGGTAGTTGCAGCCCTCCGTGCCGTGTTCGAGGACGGTGTCGAGGAAGTAGCGGGCGGCGAACCGCTTGCCCTGGAGCCTGCCTTGCATATCCGTGAAGGCGAGGACGACAGTGTCGATCTCTCCGGCTTCAACGAGGACTCTGAGCTCCTCGACCGAGAGTGGGGGCGTGCGGTCAGCCACGGTTCTGCCTCCTGTCACTGCATCCGGAGGTCATAAGGTATGCGGGTGAACCATTGATTGGGAAGGTGTTGGTGATGGACGGTGCGTTGGACCGGCTCGCGCCCGTGCTGCGGCCGGTGCGGGCGGGCAACGGTTTCGAGGAGGCGCTGGAGCAGATACTCCAGATAGTCAGGCTCGGCCTGGTCTCCCAGGGTGAACGGCTGCCATCGGAAAGGGAGTTGGCCGAGCGGCTGCGGATCAGCCGGGTGACGCTGCGCGAGGTGCTGAAGGTCCTGCAGGACCAGGGCCTGGTGGAGGCCAGACGCGGGCGGTACGGCGGCACGTTCGTACGGGTGCGTACGGAGAATCCCGGTGAGGCCGAACTGCGTCGCCGGATCGGCAACATCGATGTCGAGGACACGCTGCGGTTCCGGGAGGTGCTGGAGGTCGGCGCGGCCGGGCTGTGTGCGACGCACGGGCTGACCGGCGCGGAGAGCGACCGGTTGCGCTCCGCGCTGGCGGCGACCCATGACGCGCCGCTGACGGACTACCGCAGGCGCGACACGATGCTGCATCTGACGCTCGCGGAGCTGTCCGGTTCGGCGTCGCTGGCGGCCCAGTACGCGGCGGTGCGGTCGGGTGTGAACGATCTGCTGGACTGCATTCCGCTCCTGGTGCGGAATCTTGAGCATTCGCAGACCCAGCACAGTGCGCTGGTCGAGGCGGTACTGGAAGGCGACGCGGACGGCGCGCGCGAGGTGATGCGCGAGCACTGCTGCGGGACCGCCGCCCTCCTGCGGGGATTCCTGACGGCCCCGGCGCCCTGACGGCCCGTTGGGCGAAGATCTTGCGCGTGCAGTCTTGCGCACAGGTCTTGCGCCGGAGCGGTACGGGCGGCAAAGGTATGCCGCTGAACCTTTACTCCGGATCCCCATCGGCGAGGCAGGAGCGGCTCATGGCCGACAGCGAGGAAACCGCACGGACCGCACCACCGACCGTTTCCTCACCGGGCGCCAGCGCATCGCCCGAGGACGCCTATCTGGAGCGGCGGGCGCTGCGCCGCGGCAGCGCCGGGCCCCTGCTGCTGACCGGTCTGGGCGTCGCCTACGTCGTTTCGGGAGACTTCTCGGGGTGGAACAACGGTCTGGCGCACGGCGGCTTCGGCGGCCTGGCCATCGCCGCCGTCCTGATGGGCCTGATGTACACCTGCCTGGTCTTCGCGCTGGCGGAGCTGTCCTCGATCCTGCCGACCGCGGGCGGCGGCTACGGCTTCGCCCGGCGCGCGCTGGGCACCTGGGGCGGCTTTCTGACCGGGACCGCGATCCTGATCGAATACGTGCTGGCGCCCGCCGCGATCGCCATCTTCCTCGGTGACTATGTCGAAGCACTCGGCCTGTTCGGCCTGCACTCCGGCTGGCCGGTCTATCTCGCCTGCTTCGTGATCTTCATCGGCATCCATCTGTGGGGCGTCGGCGAGGCACTGCGATTCAGCCTGGTCGTCACCGCGATAGCCGTCGCCGCGATCGTCGTGTTCGCACTGGCCGCGCTCACCGACTTCCATGTGGACACGCTCAACGACATCCCGGTGCACGGCGGCGCCCTCGGGGCCAACTCCTGGCTGCCGTTCGGTGTTCTGGGCATCTGGGCGGCCTTCCCGTTCGGCATGTGGTTCTTCCTCGGTGTCGAGGGCGTACCGCTGGCCGCCGAGGAGACGCGGGACCCGGCCCGCGTCCTGCCGAAGGCGATGGCCGCCGCGATGGGCATCCTGCTGCTGCTCGCCCTGGTCACCTTCACCGCGGCGACCGGTGCCCGCGGCTCCGCCGCGATCCAGTCGGTGGGCGATCCCCTGGTCCACGCGCTGCAGCCGCACGATGAGCCGACCGTGGTCAGCCGGATCGTCAACTACGCCGGTCTCGCGGGCCTGGTCGCCTCGTTCTTCTCCCTCATCTTCGCCGGCTCGCGGCAGCTCTTCGCGCTCTCCCGGGCCGGGTACCTGCCCCGATTCCTCTCCCTCACCAGCCGCCGCAAGGCGCCCTACCTCGGCCTGCTGATCCCCGGCGCGCTCGGCTTCGCGCTCGCCGCGGCCACCGGCGACGGCGCCCGGATGCTGAACGTCGCGGTCTTCGGCGCCACCATCTCGTACGCGCTGATGTCGCTCTCGCACATCGTGCTGCGCCGCCGCGAACCCGGCCTGCACCGCCCGTACCGCACCCCCGGCGGGATGCTGACCTCGTCCGTCGCCTTCGTGCTGGCCTGCTCGGCGCTGGTCGCGACGTTCCTGGTCGACAAGGAGGCGGCCTTCATCGCGCTGGGCGTCTACGGCGTGGCGCTGGCCTACTTCGCCTGCTACTCCCGCCACCACTTGGTGGCCGCGGCGCCAGAGGAGGAGTTCGCGGCGCTGGCGGCGGCCGAGGCCGAACTCGAACGCGACTGACCCGCCCTCGGCCCGGACCCCGCACTCCGGGCCGACCCGAACACCCGCCACTTGTACGCACGGAGGAGCCGATGACCCAGCCGCTGATCGGCATCAGCACGTATCTGGAAGAGGCCCGGTGGGGGGTGTGGTCGCTGCGCGCGGCGGTGCTGCCCGCCGGCTACCACCGGCTGGTGCAGCGCGCGGGCGGGCTCGCGGCGCTGCTGCCGCCGGACGGCCCGTCGGCCGCCGCGTCCGCCGTGGCCCGCCTGGACGGGCTGGTGATCGCCGGCGGGGCGGACGTCGAGCCCGCCCGCTACGGCGCGGCCGCGCACCCCAGGACCGGGCCGCCGGCCCTGGACCGGGACGCCTGGGAACTGGCCCTGATCGAGGCCGCGCTGGAGCGCGGCGTACCGCTGCTCGGTATCTGCCGGGGGCTGCAGCTGCTGAACGTGGCGCTGGGCGGCACCCTCGTCCAGCACCTCGAAGGACACGCGGGCGCGCCCGGCGTCTTCGGCCGGCATGTCATCAAGCCCGTCCCCGGGACGCTCCTGGGCGGAACGCTGCCCGAGCCGGTGTCCGTGCCGACCTACCACCATCAGGCGGTGGACCGGCTCGGCCGCGGGCTGCTCGGTTCGGCGTACGCGGAGGACGGCACCGTCGAGGCGCTGGAACTGCCCGGCGCACGTGCTTTCACACTGGCCGTGCAGTGGCATCCGGAGGCCGGGGACGACACACGGGTGGTGGCCGCGCTGGTGGCGGCTGCCCGCGACCGGTCAGCCGGGCGGTGAGGAGCGGCCAGGTGGACCGGCGTTCATTGGCCGTCGGCCGCCCTGCCCGTTTCAGCCGCGGAAGCCGTCCGCCCCACATGATCGTGGCCGCGGCACTACGCTTCCGGCATGGACGAGGTTTCCGGCACGGACGACTCCGGCACGGACGAGGAACTGCGGTCGTTCATGGACCGGTTGCGCGGTGAGGCCGGGGGATCCGCGGCGTACGAACGGCTGGCCGCCAGCGCGGACCCGGAGGAGCTGGCCGGGGTCCTGACCGAGACGGGGCAGCCGCTGTGGGCCCGGGAGCTGGCGGCGTTGCGGCTGGGCTGCGCCGGGGACCGCCGGGCCTTCGAGGCCCTGGTGCTGCTGCTCAACCACCGCGACCCGGAGCGCTGCGTCCTGGCGGCGTACGCGCTCGCACGCCTCGGCGACCCGCGCACCGCACGCGCCGCGGCGGCCCTCGCGACCAACCCGCTGCGCACGGCCTACGCGCTCCAGCCGGTGCGGCTGCTCACGGAGCTGCGGGCCCCCGAGTCCGCTCCGGCGCTGATCCGCACGCTGGCGCCGCTGCTGGCACCCGACGGCCCCCATCCGAGGGTCGCGCTCGGCTGCGTCGAGGGGCTGGGGCTGCTCGGCGACCCGCGCGCGCTTCCGGTGCTCGAAGCGGCCCTGGCCCGCCCGGCGCTGCACGCCGCGGCGTCCCGGGCGCTGGGGCTGCTCGGATAGGTGTCCCGGTCCGGTAAGTCCGCTCCGGTCCGGGCAAGGCTGTTCCCGCTCGGGCAAGGCCTGTAGCCGTGCCCGGCAAGGCCCGTTCAGATCAGCGTCAGCTGGGTGGGTACCGCCGGTGAGGTCTCGGGCGGTGCCGGGATCCGGCGCGGCACACCGCGTTGGGCGGGGCCGATGCCGTACTCGGCGGCCAGCTCGTGCACCTGGCGGGTGATCCGGCGCTGGTACCACTTGGGGGCGTACGCCCCCTCCGCGTACAACCGCTCGTAGCGCCTGACCAGTTGCGGATGGCGCTCACCGAGCCAGGACATGAACCACTCGCGCGCCCCGGGCCGCAGATGCAGGACGAGCGGGGTCACCGAGGTCGCCCCGGAGGCCGCGACGGCGCGGACCGTGGCACGCAGCTGGTCAGGGTGATCGCCGAGGAACGGGATCACCGGAGCCATCAGCACCCCGCAGCCGATCCCGGCGTCGGTCAGAGTGCGTACGGCACCGAGCCGGCGCAGCGGTGAGGGGGTACCCGGTTCCACCGTGCGCCACAGCTCCTCGTCCACGAAGCCGACCGAGACGGAGACGCCGACGTCGGTGACCCGTGCGGCCTGCTGGAGCAGCTCCAGATCGCGCAGGATCAGGGTGCCCTTGGTCAGGATGCTGAACGGGTTCGCGTAGTCGCGCAGGGCCGAGATGATGCCCGGCATCAGTCCGTACCGCCCCTCCGCCCGCTGGTAGCAGTCGACATTGGTGCCCATCGCGATGTGCGCGCCCTGCCACTGCCGGGAGGCGAGCTTGCCGCGCAGCAGCTCCGGCGCGTTGGTCTTCACGACGATCTGTGAGTCGAAGCCGAGACCGGTGTCGAGGTCCAGATAGCTGTGAGTCTTGCGGGCGAAGCAGTACACACAGGCGTGACTGCAGCCCCGGTAGGGGTTGACCGTCCATTCGAACGGCATCCGGGAGGCGCCGGGCACCCGGTTCACGATCGAGCGGGCCCGTACTTCGTGGAAGGTGATCCCGCGGAATTCCGGGGTGTCGAAGGTACGGGTCGTCACGGAGTCCGCTCCGAACAGCGCGGCGTTCCCGCCGGTCCCGCCGTCCCCCGCTGTGGTGTCGTTCCCGGCGTTCCGGGTCAGCTGGTCCCAGCGCATGGCGCCTCCTCGATAGCACGTACTCCTGAATAGAACACCTGTTCCCACGCTTCGTGCAACCCGGATTTCCGTGCCCGCACCCGAGGTGGTTGGCTCAGCACGCGGTTCATCACACCGACTGAAGAACGACAGCTGGAGGAACTGGTATGGCGCAGGTAGAGGCCACCACGGAGCGGATCATCAACGCGGACGCCGAGGCGGTGTTCGACGCACTCGCCGACTACAGCGGTACCCGCGAGAAGCTCCTGCCCGGGCACTTCAGCGAGTACGAGGTCCGGGAGGGCGGCGACGGCGACGGCACGCTCGTCCACTGGAAGCTCCAGGCCACCAGCAAGCGCATCCGGGACTGCCTGCTCGACGTGACCGAGCCGACCGACGGCCGGCTCGTCGAGACGGACCGCAACTCCTCCATGGTGACCACCTGGACGGTCACTCCCGCCGGCGAGGGCAAGTCGAAGGCCGTCGTCTCCACCGTGTGGAACGGCGCCGGCGGCATCGGCGGATTCTTCGAGAAGACCTTCGCCCCCAAGGGGCTCGGCCGCATCTACGACGAGATGCTCGCGAAGCTCGACGCCGAAGTGGGCAAGCAGTCAGCCGCATAACCCCTTCGGGCGGAAATGAAGCTCACCGGTTCGAGTGGTTTTCCGTACCGCCCCGTTGTGCGCCGTAGGGGCTCTCACCGGCCCTGAAGCCCCCGGCGTGCGCCTCGCGCGCCAATCGTCGCGCTTGCACCCCCTTGTCGCCGAATGCGAGAAAAGGGCGGCGCAGGCGCGACGAGGGGAGCGGTACGTGGGTGGCATCACTCTGGTGAAGGACGGTCCGGACGGGCAGACCGATGTCCTGACGGAAGCGGCGGCCGTCCCGCCCCCGCCACCCCCCGCGCCGGGGCAGCAGCCCGAACTCAGCCCCGGCCGGGTGCGGATGGTCTTCTTCGGGCTGATGCTCACGCTGCTGCTCGCGGCCCTCGACCAGATGATCGTGGCGACAGCGCTGCCGAAGATCGTCGGTGAACTGCACGGCCTGGACAAGATGTCCTGGGCCGTCACGGCGTATCTCCTCGCCTCCACGATCGGCCTGCCGGTCTACGGAAAGCTCGGCGACCTCTTCGGCCGCAAGAGCATCTTCATGTTCGCGATCGTCGTCTTCGTGATCGGCTCCGCCCTGGCCGGATGGTCCCGGACGATGAACGAACTGATCGCCTTCCGGGCCGTCCAGGGCATCGGGGGCGGCGGCCTCATGATCGGCGTGCAGGCGATCATCGGCGACATCGTGCCGCCGCGCCAACGCGGCCGTTTCATGGGGCTGATCGGTGCGGTCTTCGGGCTCGCGTCCGTCGCAGGACCGCTCATCGGCGGCTTCTTCACCGACCACGCGTCCTGGCGCTGGTGCTTCTACATCAACGTGCCGTTCGGCCTGGTCACCCTGGCCGTCATCGCGGTCGTGCTGAAGCTGCCCAAGCCAACTGCCAGGCCCCGCCTGGACATTCTCGGCGCGCTGCTCCTGGCCGTGGCTTCGACCTGTCTGGTGCTGCTGACGACGTGGGGCGGCAACGAGTACGCCTGGGGCTCGCACACCATCGTCGGGCTGGCCGCCGGATGCGCCGTGGCGACCCTCCTCTTCCTGGCCGTCGAGCACCGCGCGCCCGAACCGGTCATCCCGCTGCGGCTGTTCCGCGACTCGATCTTCAACGTGACGGCGCTCGTCGGGGCCGTCGTCGGCGTCGCGCTCTTCGGCGCCGCCAGCTATCTGCCGACCTTTCTCCAGATGGTCGACGGCGCCAGTGCCACCGAGTCCGGCCTCTTCATGCTGCCGATGATGGGCGGCGTCGTCATCGCCTCCATCGTTTCCGGGCAACTGACCAGCCGCACCGGGCGGTACAAGATCTACCCGGTGCTCGGCAGCGCGATCTCGGCCGTCGGGATGTGGCTGCTCTCGCGTCTGGAGACCGACACCCCCCAGCTCACGTACAGCATCTGGATGGCCGTACTCGGCATCGGCATCGGGCTGATCATGTCGATCCTGGTGCTGGCCGTGCAGAACTCCGTGCCACCCCGCGACCTCGGCACCGCCACCAGTGCCAACAACTACTTCCGGCAGATCGGCGGCAGCGTCGGCGCGGCCGTCTTCGGCGCGCTCTTCGCCGGCCGCCTCACCGACGCCCTCAAGGTCCGCATCCCGTCCGGCGCGCACCTCCCCGACCCCGAGTCGATCACCCCGCAGCTGGTCCGCTCGCTGCCGCCCGCCGTGCGGGACGGCTACATCCGGGCGTACGCCGACGCCATGCCCCGGATCTTCCTCTACCTGGTGCCGGTGCTCGTGCTCGGCCTGTTCATCGCCTTCTTCCTCAAGGAGAAACCGCTGGTGTCCCACAACGCCCCCACAGCCGCACCGGATGCCGCGGTGCCCGCGGCCCGCACCCCGGAAGCCCCGTACGTCCCGGGTGTCCCCGTCTGCGGGACCGTCCAGCACTACGACGGATCAACGGTGCCCCGCGCGGCCCTCACCCTCATCGACATCACCGGACGCCAGATCGGGCGCGGTGCCAGCGGCGAGGACGGCCGGTACGCGCTGAGCGTGCCCGGATCCGGCTCGTACGTCCTCATCGCGGCGGCGGGCGGCCACCAGCCGCAGGCCGTCAGCGTCACGGTCGGCGAGCGCCCCGTCGATCTCGACGTGGTGCTCGGCGGCGCCGGACGGCTGGCCGGGACCGTGGTCACCGCGGACGGCACGCCGGTGCGCGACGCGGCCGTGACGCTCACCGACGTACGCGGCGAGGTGGTCGCTTCCACCCGCAGCGGGCGGGAAGGCGGCTACGTCATCAACGAGTTGGTGGCCGGTGAGTACACGCTCGCCGGCAGCGCCCCCGCGTTCCGCCCGGCCGCGATGCCGGTGAGCGTGCAGGCAGCGCGCGAGACCCGGCAGGACGTCGAACTCGCCGGCGGCGCCGTGCTGCGCGGCACCGTGCGGGCCGGCGGCGGCCGGCCGGTCGAGGACGCGCGGGTGACGCTGCTCGACGCGGCGGGAAACGTGGTGGACACCCTCACCACGGGCCCCGACGGCGCCTTCCGGTTCGTGGATCTGTCGTCCGGCGAGTACACGGTGATCGCGGCCGGTTACCCGCCGGTGGCGACGGTGCTCCAGGTCGCGGGCGGCGGGCGCACCGAGCGCGATCTCCAGCTCGGGCACGAGGACTGACCCAGGAGGACCGGTCCCCGGGGGCCGGCCTGTGAGAACGGGCCTGTGAGAACGGGCCTGTGAGGGCCGGCCCCTGGCGGGGTGCGCCGGGTCCGTGCGTGCGCCGGGCGCACCACCCGTCGGGGCCGATTCCGCCGATGGCCCCCGGGCGGCGGACGCGGGGCCGTACGGTGGACCCACGTACCGCAGAGCCTTGCGGCCGGGAAGGAGCCTTCCAGCCATGGACGTTGGTGTACCGCCGCAGAGGCCGGAGCCGCCGCGCGACGCCGCGGCGGGCCGTGTGCCGCTCGCCGTGGTGGTCGTCGATACCGAAGGGCTGGTCTCGCACTGGTCGACGGGCGCCCGCCGGCTCTTCGGCGTGCCGCGCGAGGAGGCGGTCGGCTGCGCCGCTGTCGAACTCCTGCCGGTCTCCGGGGCGTTGCGCCAGGAGGGAGAGCGCGGCCCGGACGGGACGTACGCCGACCTCGGTCCCGAACTCGACAGCTCGATCAGCGGGATCATCGCCTACCCGTCAGCCGGCCGGGCCCGGCTCGACGAGCCGCTGCGCGGTCGTATCGATGTGCTCTGGTGGGCGTACCCGCTGGTCGGTCCGGGCCCGGAGCGGCTGCTCGTCCTCGCGGCCGACGCCGCGCAGCCGGCGGACGGAGACGAGGACGACACCCCCGGGACCGTAGCCCCCGGATTCGCCCTCCACACCGACTTCCCCGGCTACCGGGAGCTGGCTGGACGGCTCCCCGAGATCCTGCCGAACATGAGTGTCCAGGAGGCGACCGGGATCGTTGCCCAGGTCCTCGAACTGGGCTATCCCGTACTGGAGTTCAGCCGCCACGACCAGGTCCCCGTCACCCCGGACTGGGGTGTGCCGCGGCATACCCCGCGCGGCCTTTCCGGCCATGAGCCCCGGGGCACCGGCGACGGCACCCGTCCGGCCCGTACGGCGCCCCGCCCCGAACTCGACCTGGAGTACGCCGCCGTCCGCGAGCGGCTGGAGTTCCTCAACGAGGCCAGCGGACGGATCGGCACCTCCCTCGATCTGGAACGCACCATCCGCGAGGTGACCAGCGCCGCAGTCCCCCGCTTCACCGACTTCGCGGGCACCCATCTGCGCGCCGCGGTGCTCGCGGGCGAAGGCTTCCCCGACGGCCCGCCCGACGTCACCACCGTCTGGCACCGGGTGTGGGTCGAGCACAACGACGAACCGGGCCGCTGGGACGACACCGTGCCGGTGGGCGAGGCCATCGCGTTCCCCGAGCACACGCCGTTCTTCCAGTGCATGGTCACCGGCGAGCCCGTGCTGATCCGGCACGTGGACGAGGAGCTGAGCAACCGGATCTCCGGTGAGTTCGAGAAGCGCGATCTGCGGCCTCTGATCACCCACAGGTCGCTGCTGATCGTGCCGTTGAAGGCCCGCGACGTGGTGCTCGGGTTCATGGTGCTGATGCGCCGGCCGGGCCGTGAGCCCTTCGACGACATGGACCGCACCACCGGCGCCGAACTCGCCGCCCGTGCCGGACTCGTCCTCGACAACGCCCGTATGTACACCTACCAGGAGAACGTCGCCGAGACGCTCCAGGACAGCATGCTGCCCACGGTCGAACCGCGGATGGCCGGCTGTGACATCGCCACCCGCTATCTGCCGGGGGCCCGGCTCGGAAGGGTGGGTGGCGACTGGTTCGACTCGGTGAAGCTGCCCGGCTCCCGGACCGCGCTCGTCGTCGGTGACGTCATGGGGCACGGGCTCAACTCGGCCGCGATGATGGGCCAGTTGCGCACCGCCGTCCTGACCATGGCCACCATGGAGATGCCACCAGCCCAGCTGCTGCGCAACCTCGACGACCTGGCGCAGCGGCTCGGCGAGCAGTATCTGGCGACCTGTCTGTACGCCGTCTACGACCCGATCCGTTCCGAACTCCAGATCGCCAACGCCGGACACATCCCGCCGGTCCTGGTCCGCGCCGCCGACGGCCGGGCCGAACTGCTCGATCTGCCGACGGGCGCGCCCATCGGCGTCGGTGGTGTCGCCTTCGAGACCGCGACCGTACGGGTGAGCCCCGGCGACCGGCTGGTCCTCTGCACCGACGGTCTGGTCGAGGTGCGCGGCCAGGACATCGGGGCCGGCCTCGCCGCGCTCTGCGCTTCCGCCGCGCACCCCGCCGCCTCCATGGACGACGCCTGCGACACGATCATCCGCGCGCTGAATCCGAGCGGCGGCCGCAAGGACGACGTGGCCCTGCTGATGGCGAGGGTGAACGGGATCCCCGCCGACGACGTCGCGGAGTGGCGGCTCGCCCTCGATCCCCGCGAAGTGGCGCGGGCCCGGCGGCTGGTCCGCGGGCAACTGCTCGCCTGGGGACTGCCGGACGCGGTGGAGCCTGCCGAGCTGATGGTCAGTGAACTCGTCACCAACGCCGTCAGGCACGGCCGAACCCATGAGGTGGGGCTGCGGCTGGTCAGGACGGCCGCCCTGCTCTGCGAGGTCAGCGACGACGAACCGGCGCCGGCCGCGCTGCTCAGCGCGTCAGGGGACGACGAGTCCGGCCGGGGGCTGCTGGTGGTGAGCGCTCTCGCCCGTGAGTGGGGCACCAGTGCCACCGCGCACGGCAAGACCGTCTGGTTCGAACAGGCGCTGACCCGGGTGGCGCGCACCGCGGACACCAGGTGAGAACTGCGACCGCAGGCGACTGAGTCCGTCCGTGCTCTTGCCCGCACGTGCCCCGGAACGGTAGTCGTTCTCCAGCAAGAGCACCGAGGGCGCAATGGACTTGGGAGTACGTATGGACGTGTCGCCGCAGTACCGGGAGTCGTGGGAAGGGTTCTGGTCGGCCACATCGGACACGCCTGGCGAGGCGATCTGGGACTCGGACCCGTCGCTCACCTCCGTACCGCACAGCGAGCTGCTGCTGCCGTACGCCGATCCCGCACTGCCGATCGTGGATCTCGGCTGCGGGAACGGCACCCAGACCCGCTATCTGTCCACCGTCTTCGCCCGCGCGCTGGGCGTGGATCTCTCGCACGCCGCGATCGGGCACGCGCGCCGGGCCGACACCGCGGGTGTGGCCGAGTTCGCGCAGCTCGACCTGGTCGACACGGACTCGGTCCGGGCGCTGAGCCGGCGGATCGGGGACACCAACGTCTATATGCGCGCGGTCATCCACCAGAGCGAACCCGACGCGCGCCCGGCCGTCGCCGCGGCCGTCGCGGCGCTGCTCGGCGAGCGGGGGCGGGCATTCGTAGTGGAGCTGACACCCGAGTCGAAGGAGGTGCTCCAGAAGGCGACGGAAGGTCCCGGCGGGCCGCCGGTGAAGCTGCGCAGGGTCATCGAACACGGTCTCAAGCCGGCCGACGCCTCCGAGGAGGAGGTGCCCGAGCTGCTCGTCGGCGCGGGGCTGACGGTACTGGCGAGCGGTGACACGGCGCTGGCCCAGACCGAGCACATGGCCGACGGGACCCGGATCGACCTGCCGGCGCGCTGGTTCGTGCTCGCTGCGGCTTCCTGAGGCCATTCGACCCCGCTGACCCACCCCGGGCCCGGTCGTCCCACCTGCCCCGGGGGGTCAGCCGGGCTCGTCGCCGGTGGGCGGCAAGATGTCCACCTGCCCGGGGGCGAGCTGCTCGACCAGGTCGGCCAGTTCAAGACAGGCCAGCTCGATCTTGCTGCGGATGTTCTTCTGCTCGGTGACGATCGCGGCCAGCAGCAGGGCGGTCAGCGCCACCGAGCCGTTGAACACGGCGACATTGGCCGTCGCCTCGGCGAGGCTCCGATGGCGGAAGGGGCCGCTGTACTCGGTCGCAGCCAGCACGGCGAACACCGAGACCAGACAGGCACAGGGCGCGCTGCCCGGCAGCTGGAACCGGAGCGCTGCCCAGATGAGCAGCGGAAAGACGAGGAAGAGGAGGGGGAGCGTGTTCCGCGTGGCCAGCAAGGTGACCACGACCGCGGCGATGGCCAGCGCGCTCGCCTCCAGCCATCTGTCGGTGGCGCGGGGGAGCCTGGCCTTGCGCAGCACGAGCAGCACCGGGGTGACCACGAGCACTCCCATCGCGTCACCGATCCACCACGCCGCCCAGACCGGCCAGAAGTCCCGGAGAGGGAGTCGGCCGGTCGCCGCCAGCGTCCCGCAGCCGATGGTGGCGCTGACCAGCATCGCTGCCATGGCGCCCAGGAACACCAGGGTCACGCCGTCCCGCAGCCGGTCGAGCTCCGGGCGGAAGCCCACCCTGCGCAGCAGCAGGAACGCGCAGACGGGAGCCAGGGTGTTGCCTGCCGAGATGGTGACACCGGGCTCGGTGATGGTGTTGCCGACCGTGGCGATGGAGAGCAGGGCACCGACGGCGATACCGGGCCAGACGCGCAGCCCCATGTAGAGAAGGGCGCTCAGCGCGACACCGGTGGGCAGCCAGAGCGGTGTGACCACGGCGCCGTCGACGAGTACCTCCCTGAGGAGGCCGAGGCGCGCCGATCCGTAGTAGGCAGCCGCCACCAGCACCATTTGCGCGACGAGCACCGTCGGGCGCCGGGTGTCCGGCGCGAACAGAGCAGTCGCCATCAGTGCGCCCCGGGGGAGAAGAGTCGATTTGATCCGGTATTCCCCGTGGAGGGCCGGGGATGTGCGAAATCCCGGAAGTTAGCCGATCCAGACCAACCGGGGCTTCCACCGGCGTAGACCTCTGGTCGTCCTTGCGGGATGCGACCGGCGCGTCGGAGTGGCCCGGGAGTTCGCACTCCGGCGCCTGCCGCGCGGCCTGTCCTGCACGGTGGCTGCGTGTCTCGGCTATGTCGTCCTTGAGCCGTGGAGCGAAAGAAACCCCTGTCAACACAGTTGACCCCTGAGCACCGTTGGGCCACATTACCTATCGGTAGTACCCAGCGGTAATCCCGTATTCGGTACTCCATGGCCAAAGGCGTGCGCGCGCCGGCGGTGCTGTCGCCTGCTTTTTGATCAAGCCGATTTTTCTCGTGAAGGTCGGCCGCGTCCGTTGCGGCTGCGCCTCCGCCCCTCGTGAGAAGAGAGAGCACATGCCCAAGCTTCGCCATGTCATGGTCGCGTCAGCTCTGGCGGGTGCGCTGACCGCCGGTTTCACCGGCGCCACCGCACACGCCACGTCGCCTCTGGACTACGTCGCCCTCGGCGACAGCTACAGCGCCGGCTCGGGCATTCTGCCTATCGACACCAGCAACCTGCTGTGCCTGCGCTCCACCGCGAACTACCCCCACGACATCGCCGCCACGACGGGCGCCCATCTCAAGGATGTGACCTGCGGCGGCGCTCAGACCAAGGACTTCACTGAATCCCAGTACCCCGGAGTGGCGCCCCAGACGGACGCGCTGAACGCCGGCACCGACCTGGTGACGTTCACGATGGGCGGCAACGACAACAACACGTTCATCAACGCCCTGACGGCCTGCGGCACCGCGGGTGTCCTCAGCGGCGGCAAGGGCAGCCCCTGCAAGGACAAGAACGGCACCTCATTCGAGGATCAGATCGACGCGAACACCTATCCCGCGCTCGTGAAGTCACTGCGGAACATCCGTGCCAAGTCGCCCAACGCCCGGGTGGCCGCGCTGGGTTACCCGTGGATCACGCCAGCGACCGCCGACCCGTCCTGCTTCGCGAAGCTCCCGATCGCCTCCGGCGACGTGCCCTATCTGCGCGGCATCCAGGCCCACCTGAACGCCGCGATCAAGCGTGCGGCCCAGGAGACGGGTGCCGTCTACGTGGACTTCTCCCAGACGTCCGAGGGGCACGACGCGTGCAAGGCCGTCGGCACCCGGTGGATCGAGCCGCTCCTGTTCGGGCGGAACCTCGTACCCGTCCACCCCAACGCCCTCGGGGAGCAGCACATGGCCGACCAGACGATGAGCGCCCTCGAGCTCGGCTGACGCGAGCGCCGTTGGACCGGCAGCCGTGAGGGCGCCGGCCGGAACGCCTTCCGGCCGGCGCCTGCGGTCCCCGGCCGCCGGGCCGGCCCTCAGACGGCGGCCGGCACCGGTCCATCGGCGGCCTTGCGCACCGGTTCCTGACGGGCGATGCCGAGGCCGGTGTAGCCGCAGATCAGTGCGATGATCACGCCGAAGTAGTTGAGGAACGCGTAGGGCGCGTACGCCATGGTCGCGACGCCCAGAGTCGTGGACATATAGGTGGCTGCCTCGGTCCACGGCACCAGTGGCACGAAGACCGTTCCGGAGTCCTCCAGGGTGCGCGACAGGTTCTTCGGCCCGAGGCCGCGCTCGGGGTAGATCTCGCGGAACGCCTGGCCCGGCACGATGATCGTCAGGTACGAGACCCCCATCGTGAGCGCGGCGCCCACCGAGGTCAGCGAGGTGGCGAGGATGATTCCGCCCGTCCTGCGGACCTTGGCGAGCAGCCGGTGCATCAGGACGTCCAGGCAGCCGGTCTCGGTCAGGATGCCCGCGAAGGCGAAGCCGGCGAGTCCGATGAGCATGGTCGACGCCATCGACGCCATGCCACCGCGATTGAGGAGTGTGCCCGCCGCCGCGGACAGGTGCTGGGGGTCGACGCCGCCGTGGCCGCTCAGCATCGACGTCGTGAAGCCGGTGGAGACGGAGGCGCCTATCTGCTGGAGGGAGAAGCCCTGGAAGACAGCGCCCAGGATTCCCGCGACCGCTGAGGAGACGAGGATCGTCGGCAGGGGCGGCTTCTTCATGATCGCGCCCACCAGCACCGCCGCGGGCGGCAGCAGAAGCAGCGGGTTGAAGTGGAACCCCTGCTCCAGCACGGTTCGCAGCGCCACCGTGCGCTGGGCGGCATGACCGTCGGCGTGCTGGGTGCGGCCAAGGAAGAGGTACAGGACGCAGGAGAGCACCGCTGCCGGGCCGGTCGTCCAGAGGAGGTGCCGGATGTGCTCGAAGAGGGTCGAACCGGCCACGGCGGGAGCCAGGTTGGTGGTGTCCGACATCGGGGACATCTTGTCGCCGAAGTAGGCGCCCGAGATGATGGCGCCCGCCGTCATGGGCAGGGACACACCGAGTCCGCCGGCCACGCCGATCAGCGCGACGCCGACGGTGCCGACGGAGCCCCAGGAGGTGCCGGTCACGGTCGATACGACCATCGTGATCAGGAACGCCAGCACCACGATCCACGAGGGATGGATGGCCTTCAGGCCCCAGTCGACGATCATGGGGATCGTCCCGCTCAGCGTCCAGGTGCCGATGAGCATGCCGATGGAGATCAGGATCAGCAGCGCCGGCATCGCGGCGTCGATCTTCGACCGTATGCCGGCGAGCATCTCGTCCCAGGTGACGCCGAGCCACCGGGCGATGACGCCGGTGACGGCGCAGGCCGCGACGAGGAGGACCACGGGGTCGAGGTCGAACCGGAGAGTGCCCACGATCATGAGGGTCAGCATCAGCACCACGGGCAGTGCGGCGACGAGCAGTCCGGGGGTGCGGCGCTCGCGCGAGGGCGCCGCCGCGTCAGAGGGTTCGGTCATTTTGGGTACTCCAGTGGCCCGGCGGGGCCGGACGGTTCGGCGGGGTGACGGGGGAGGGGGGTGCCTCTATGTCGTTCGTCAATTCCGCGCTGCCGGTTTCGGGGGTGTTGGTCTGGTTTATGCGGCGAGGGCAACGGTGGGTGTTCGGGGTTCGTAGAAGGTTCCGTCGCGGAGCATGGCGAACAGGACGCTGATGCGTTGGCGGGCGAGGCGGAGGAGGGCTTGGGTGTGGGTCTTTCCGCGGGCGCGTTGCTTGTCGTAGTAGGTCCGGGAGGCGGGATCGGCGTTCATGCAGGCGAAGGCGGACAGGAACATGGCCCGTTTGAGCTGGCGGTTTCCGCCTCGTGGGGCGTGTTCGCCGTGGATGGAGGTTCCCGACGACTTTGTTGTCGGGGCGAGGCCCGCGTAGGAGGCGAGGTGGGCGGCGGTGGGGAAGTTGGTGCCGTCGCCGACGGTGGTCAGCAGGACTGCGGCGGTCCTGACGCCGACGCCGGGCATCGAGGTCAGGACCGGGGAAAGAGGGTGGGCCTCCAGCAGGGTGTTGATCTGGGCTTCCAGGGCCCGGCGCTGTGCGTGGACGGCGGCGAGCGAGCGGGCCAGGGACGGGACCACGATGTCGAGGGTGCCGGTGCCGGGAACGGTCACGGTCTGCTCGTCCAGGGCGTCGAAGACGTCGTCGATCAGCCGGGCGGCCATGCGCGGGGCCTTGGGCCGGATGAGTTCGACGAGGCGGCGTCGGCCGGCTTTGCGCAGGGCGGCCGGGGAGCCGTGGCGTTCCAGGAGCCAGGTGACGGCCTGGTGGTCCAGGCGGGGGCCCAGGACACGCTCCAGCGACGGGTGGAACTGGGTGAGCAGGCCGCGTATCCGGTTGCTGGTGCGGGTGGCCTCGGCGGCGAGGTCCTGGTCGAAGCCGGTCAGGACGGTGAGCTCGGCGGTGATCTCGTCGGCGAGTTCGAGCGAGCGCAGGGTGTGGGGCAGGGTGCGGGCGGCATCCGCGATCACTGCCGCGTCCCTGGCGTCGGTCTTCGCCTCGCCGGGATACAGGTCAGCGATCCGGCGCATCGCGAGTCCTGGCAGGTAGGCGACTTTGCAACCGGTGTCCCGGGCGACGGCCAGGGGCAGGGCGCCGATGGAGGCGGGCTGGTCCACGATCACCAGCACCATGCCGAACTTCGTGGCCAGCTTCTCGAAGACGGCCCGCAGCTTCGGCTCGCTGTTGGGCAGCTGCTTGTCGAAGACCTTCTTCCCGGCCGGGGTCAGCCCGTGTCCGTGATGGGCACTCTTGCCGACGTCCAGGCCCAGGAAGACGCCCACCTCAGTGGTGTCGAGCATCGTTGTTCTCCCTCTCCTCAAGGGGGTGTTCACGGTGCCGGCCTCGGCATGGGTGTCGTACGCGCGCATCCACGTTATGCAGACCTGCCGCCCGCGAACTGTCCGGCATTGCGCCGGACCGGGCGGTGGCCGGACCTCTCATCAGCGTCTCCGACAACACCTCCCGGGCCCGGTGACACCACCCCCCAGGTCATGCCTTCGACAGGGGGCAACAGTCATGCCGGACCCGGAGGCCAGCGGTCCCATTGCAGGACCGCGAAAAACATAACGGAGGGCGACCGGCTGCCGGGGAACGCCGGCCGGAGGCCAAAGGGACACGGCGAACCGCGCCGGAGCGCGGAAGTACCCCGTCCGATGGTGACGGGGCCGTTCCCGTCTCGGGTGTCATCCGACGGCCGGGCCGTCAGCTGTCAGCCGAGGGCCGTTTCCGTCAGGTGTCAGCCGACGCTCGGGCTCGTCAGGTGTCAGCCGGCGGTCGAGTCCGTCGGCTGTCAGCCCGCAGCCGGGGCGCTTGCCATGTGGGACCGCACCCGGCCGAGATGGAGATCCATGAGCGCCGCGGCGCGCCCGCCGTCACCTTCCGCGACGGCGGCGGTGATCTCCTCGTGGTCGTCCAGGGAATCGGCCGTGTGGGCCGCCGGGACGTCCAGCGGACTGCGCAGCAGGATGATCTGCTGCTGCGCCCGCCACAGCTGCTCGGCGATGCGGGGACTTCGCGCGGTGTCCGTCAGGGTCCGGTGGAAGTCCAGGTCCAGCCGGTGCACGAAGCGCCGGCCGCTCTGGATGGTCTTCCGCGCCCGCGCGCAGGCCGAGCGCAGCGCGGCGACGTCCTGCTCGTCGCGGCGCTCCGCTGCGAGCCGGGCGGTCGTCGTCTCGAGCGCCGTACGGAGCTCGAACAGGGCCCGGACGTCGTCGGGTCCGGCCGCGAAGACCGTGGCCCCGCGGTTGGGATTGTGTACGAGTAGCCCCTCGCTGGCGAGTTGCCGCACGGCCTCGCGCAAGGGCCCCCGGCTGGTGCCGAGTTCCCGTGCGAGAACCACCTCATTGATCCGGGTCCCGGGTCGCAGGTGGCCGCCGAGCAGGCGTTCGCGCAGCACCTCGGCGATCTGGACGGCGAGGCCGCGTTGCAGAGTTTCACTCACAGGGAACGCCTCCTCCGGCCAAGGTGTTGACAGTTGCCAGTTGACAGGCATGTTTCCGCAGGTGTCAAGAGTGGTTGGCGAAATTCACCTTCACGCTCGACAGCTTCGACGCCAAGTGATAACTGTCAACAGTTGACTCAAGTGCTCGACAACTGACTCGATCTGACTCGAACTGGAGAGGTGGACGTACTGATGCACACCGTGGTGGCCGAGGTCTGGCGTGGGGATTTCCTGGAGTCCGTGCACCACGGGACGGTCCTCGCGACCGGCTCGGACGGTTCGGAGATCCTGCGGATCGGGGACGTCGACGCCCCGATGTACCCGCGCTCCTCCAACAAGCCGCTCCAGGCGCTCGGTATGCTCCGCGCCGGGCTCGGCCTTGACGGTGAACTCCTGGCCCTGGGCTGCGCCAGCCACTCCGGGGAGCGCATCCACCTGGACGGCGTGCGGGCGATACTCGGTTCGGCCGGGCTCGGTACGGACGCGCTGCGCTGCACGGCAGCCCTGCCCATCGGTGAGGGCGCGCTGCGCGCGTACCTGGCGGGCGGGGGGCAGCCATCGCCGCTGACGATGAACTGCTCGGGCAAGCACGCCGCGATGCTGGCGACCTGCGTCGTGAACGGCTGGGACACCGCCACGTACCTCGACCCGGAGCACCCGCTCCAGGTGGTGCTGCGCGAGACACTGGAGGAGCTGTCGGGCGAACGGGTCGCCGCCACCGGGATCGACGGCTGTGGCGCGCCCCTGTTCGCCATCAGCCTGCGGGGTCTCGCCCGGGCGTTCGGCCGTCTGGCCGCGGCGCCGGAGGGCAGCCTCGAACACCGCGTGGCCCGCGCGATGAACACCCACCCGCGATATGTCGGCGGCACCGGCCGCGACGTGACGCGGATCATGGGCGCCCTGCCGGGGTCCGTCGTCAAGGACGGTGCCGAGGGCGTGTACGCGCTCGGCCTGCCCGACGGGTCCGCCGTGTCGCTCAAGATCGCCGACGGCTCCCAGCGGTCCCGGCCCGTGGTGATGGTCGCCGCGCTGCGCCACCTCGGCGTGGACGTGGACGGCGACGAGACGCTCAAGGCGCTCGCCACCGCGCCGGTACTCGGCCATGGTGAGCCGGTCGGCGCGGTCCGCCCCACGTTCTGACGGGGCGGGGGCGGGGGGCAGCCGGGCTGTGAGGTGATCGGGCACCGTGTGGGCCGGGGGTCACGCGGTGCCCGGGATGATCGGGGTCTGTGGCCGGTCGGCAGGGCCGGCCGGCCGTGTCGGTGGCGAGGTCCGCCAGTAGTACGACGGGTCGCATCCGCGGAAAGGGCTGGTCGTAGGCCATAAGGAGTGCGTTCACTGGTCTGGACCACCGATAGTTATCCACAGCTGTGGCCGAGGTGGCTCGGCAGCGCGTACGGTTTCGAGGCATGAAGATCCTCATCAGCGCCGACATGGAGGGCGCGACCGGTGTGACCTGGCCCGGCGACGTACTGCCCGGCAGTGCGCAGTGGGAACGCTGCCGGTCCCTGTTCACATCCGATGTGAACGCCGCCGCCCTCGGCTTCTTCGACGGGGGCGCCGATGAGGTGCTCATCAACGAAGCCCACTGGTCCATGCGCAATCTGCTCATCGAGCAGCTCGACGAGCGGGTCCAGATGCTCACGGGCCGTCATAAGTCGCTGTCCATGGTGGAGGGCGTCCAGCACGGCGACGTCGACGGGATCGCCTTCGTCGGCTACCACACCGGCGCCGGCATGGAGGGCGTACTCGCGCACACCTACCTGGCCAACTCGATCACCGGGGTCTGGCTCAACGGGGTACGGGCGAGCGAGGGTTTTCTCAACGCGCATGTCGTCGCGGAGTACGGAGTCCCCGTGGTGCTCGTCACCGGCGACGACCTGGCCTGCGCCGACGCGCTGGGCTACGCGCCCCGGGCCCGTACGGTGGCCGTGAAGGACCATGTCTCGCGGTACGCGGCGGTCTGCCGCACCCCGGCCCGTACGGCCTCCGACATCCGGTCGGCCGCAGCGGAGGCCACCGCGCTCGCCGTGCGCCACGAACCCGCGACCGGTACGTCCTTCACGGTGGAGCTGGAGTTCGACGCGGAGCATCTGGTGGGCGCCGCGAGCGTCGTTCCGGGGGTCCGGCGGACGGCTGAGCGGCGTGTCGCGTACACCAGCGCGACGATGTATGAGGGCATTCGGACCTTCAAGGCGGTTACGACGCTCGTCTCGTCCGCGGTGGAGGAACAGTATGGCTGACGTGAACCCGATGGCAGCGGGCCGGCTGGACGCCCGGGCGCTCGACGAGGTGGTGGACTTCACCTCGGAACTGATCCGGATCGACACGACCAACCGGGGCGGTGGCGACTGCCGGGAGCGGCCCGCCGCGGAGTACGTCGCCGAGCGGCTGGCCGGTGCCGGGATCGAGCCGACGCTGCTTGAGCGCACCGCGGGGCGAACCAATGTGGTCGCGAGGATCCCGGGCACCGACCCCTCGGCGGACGCGCTGCTGGTCCACGGGCACCTCGACGTGGTGCCCGCCGAGCCGGCCGACTGGTCCGTGCACCCGTTCTCCGGTGAGATCCGCGACGGCGTGGTCTGGGGCCGCGGTGCCATCGACATGAAGAACATGGACGCGATGGTCCTCGCGGTGGTGCGGGCCTGGGCGCGCGAGGGCGTCCGCCCCCGGCGCGACATCGTCATCGCCTACACGGCCGACGAGGAGGCGAGCGCCGTCGACGGCTCCGGCTTCCTCGCCGACCAGCACCCCGGGCTCTTCTACGGCTGCACCGAGGGGATCAGCGAATCCGGTGCCTTCACCTTCCACGCAGGCCCTGACCTGCCCATCTACCCCATCGCGGCAGGTGAGCGCGGCACCGCCTGGCTGAAACTCACGGCGCACGGCAAGGCCGGCCACGGCTCCAAGGTCAACCGCGACAACGCGGTCAGCAGGCTCGCCGCCGCCGTCGCCCGGATCGGCGAACACCAGTGGCCGGTGCGGCTCACCCCGACCGTGCGGGCCGCGCTCACCGAGATCGCCGCGCTGCACGGCATCGAAACCGACACCGCCGCCCCGGACTTCGATGTGGACGCGCTGCTCGCGAAGCTGGGCCCGGCGGCCGCGCTGGTCGAGCCGACCGTCCGAAACAGCGCCAACCCGACGATCCTGGACGCCGGTTACAAGGTCAACGTGATCCCCGGGCACGCGACGGCATACGTCGACGGGCGGATGCTGCCCGGCGGCGAGGACGAGTTCCGCACGACGCTCGACCGGCTCACCGGGCCGCACGTCGACTGGGAGTTCGACCACGGCGAGGTCGCGCTCGAAGCGCCGGTGGACTCGCCGACGTACGCGAAACTGCGTGCGGCCGTCGAGAAGTTCGCACCGGAGGGGCATGTGGTTCCCTACTGCATGTCGGGGGGCACGGACGCCAAGCAGTTCTCCCGGCTGGGGATCACCGGGTACGGCTTCTCGCCGCTGCGGCTGCCCGCCGGCTTCGACTACCAGGCCCTGTTCCACGGCGTCGACGAGCGGGTGCCGGTGGACGCGCTGCACTTCGGTGTCCGGGTGCTCGATCACTACCTGCGTACTGCATAGGGGAGTTGGCAGCATGGCATCCACCGCGGCCTACGGAACGTGGCCTTCGCCGATCGACGCCGCTCTCGCGGCGTCGCAGGACGGCCGTCCCGAGTTCGTCGGCACGGTCGGCGAGGAAGTGTGGTGGACCGCGCCGCGCCCCGCCGAGGGCGGCCGGCGCGCGCTGGTGCGGCGGCGGGCGGACGGCCGCGAGGAGACGGCCCTGCCCGCTCCGTGGAACGTCCGCAGCCGGGTCATCGAGTACGGGGGGCAGCCCTGGGCCGGGGCGGTGCGGCCGGCGGGCGGACCGCTCATGGTCTTCGTCAACTTCGCCGACCAGCGGCTCCACGCGTATGAGCCGGACGCGCGGGGCGGCGCGGCGCAGCCGAGGCCGCTCACCCCGGTCTCCGCCGTGGGCGGCGGACTGCGCTGGGTGGACCCGGTGATCCATCTGGACCGCGGTGAAGTCTGGTGCGTACTGGAGGAGTTCACCGGCGAATCGCCCACTGATGTGCGCCGGGTCCTCGCGGCCGTGCCGCTGGACGGCTCCGCTGCCGCGGACCGCGCTGCCGTACGCGAACTCTCCGACGGCGGGCACCGCTTCGTCACCGGCGCACGGCTCTCGCCGGACGGGCGGCGCGCCGCGTGGCTTGGCTGGGACCATCCGCGGATGCCGTGGGACGGCACCGACGTCATGGTCGCCGATGTCACGGACGACGGCCTCTTCGAGGGCGCCCGGCACTTCGCAGGGGGGCCCGGTGAGTCCGTCGCGCAGGTCGGCTGGGCGGCCGACGGGCGGCTGCTGTTCGCATCCGACCGCACCGGCTGGTGGAACCTCTACCGGGCGGACCAGGACGGCGCGGCCGTCGGGCTCTGCCCCCGCGAAGAGGAGTTCGGCGGACCGCTCTGGAAGATCGGCCAGAAGTGGTTCGAGCCGCTGGACAGCGGGCTGATCGCCGTCGTCCACGGAGCGGGTGCCACCGCGCTCGGTGTACTCGACCCGGAGACCGGCGAACTCGTCGACGCGCCGGGCCGATGGAGCGAGTGGGCCCCCGCCCTGTCCGCGTACGGCAGCCAGGTGGTGGGCCTCGCGGCGAGCCCGCGCTCCACGTTCGAGATCGTTGAGCTCGACACCAGGACCGGCCACACCAGGGTCATCGGCTCCCCGCACCGGGACGCGGTGGGCCCCGCCTACTACCCCGATCCGCGGACCCGTACGTTCACCGGGCCGGGCGGCCGGGAGATCCACGCCCACATCCACCCGCCGCACAGCCCGGACCGGACCGCGCCCGAGGGCGAACTGCCGCCCTTCGTGATCTGGGCGCACGGCGGTCCCACCAGCCGTACGCCGCTCGTACTCGACCTGGAGATCGCCTACTTCACCTCGCGTGGGATCGGAGTTGCCGAGGTGAACTACGGCGGTTCGACCGGCTACGGCCGGGAGTACCGCAACCGGCTGCGCGCGCAGTGGGGCGTCGTGGACGTGGAGGACTGCGCGGCCGTCGCCGGGGCACTCGCGGACGACGGCACCGCCGACCGGGCCCGGCTCGCGATCCGCGGCGGCAGCGCGGGCGGCTGGACCTCGGCCGCCTCGCTGGCGTCGTCCGGCGTCTACGCCTGCGGCACCATCATGTACCCCATCCTCGATCTGACCGACTGGGCGTCCGACGACGGCACCCACGATTTCGAGTCCCAGTACCTGGAGACCCTCATCGGGCCGCTCGCCGAGGTCCCCGAGCGCTACCGTGACCGCTCGCCCGCCCAGCACGCGGACCGGGTGTCAGCGCCGTTCCTGCTACTCCAGGGGCTGGACGACGTGATCTGCCCGCCGGTGCAGTGCGAGCGGTTCCTGGAGCGCATGGCGGGCCGGGGCGTGCCGCACGCCTACCTCACGTTCGAGGGCGAGGGGCACGGTTTCCGCAGGGCCGACACCATGGTCCGCGCGCTGGAGGCGGAACTCTCCCTGTACGCACAGACCTTCGGCATCGACCGGCTTGACGTACCCGCCCTGGAGCTGAAGCAATGAGCCTCACGCCGCCGCCCCGCACACCTTCATCTGTCACGCCGCCGTCCGTCTCACCACCGTCCCTCACGCAGCCGTCTCTCACCACGCCGTCCGCGACGACGACCGGTCTCGCGCCGCCCGGCGTCGCGGCGCCCGCCCTCGTGCCGCTGACCCGGCCCGCCCGGCTGCGGCCGGGGGCCAGGGTCGCCGTCGTATCGCCCAGCGGGCCCGTCCCCGAGGACCGGCTCACGGCGGGGCTCGACATCCTCCGCGGCTGGGACCTGGACCCGGTCGTGATGCCCCATGTGCTCGACAGGCACCCGCGGTTCGGATACCTCGCGGGCGCCGACGAGGCCCGCGCCCGCGACCTCCAGACGGCCTGGTGCGACCCGGAGGTCTCCGCGGTCCTCTGCGCACGCGGCGGATACGGCGCGCAGCGCATGACGGGTCTGCTGGACTGGGCGGCGATGCGCGCGGCCGGGCCCAAGGTGTTCGTCGGCTACAGCGATGTGACCGCGCTGCACGAGGCATTCGCGGTACGGATGGGGCTCTCCACCCTGCACGGCCCGATGACCGCGGCGCTCAGCTTCATCGAGAACGCGCAGACCCAGGATTCCCTGCGCGCCACGCTGTTCGAGCCCGACACGGTCCGCACGCTCGGCCTCGGCACCGCCCGCACCCTGGTCCCCGGCCGTGCGGCCGGTGTCACCTTCGGGGGCTGCGTCTCGCTGCTCGCCGCCGAGCTCGGCACGCCGCACGCCCGCCCCACCGGGCGCGGCGGGCTGCTGCTCATCGAGGACATCGGCGAGGAGGGCTACCGCGTGGACCGGATCCTCACCCAGCTGCTCCGCTCGGGCCTGCTGGACGGCGTCACGGGCATCGCACTCGGCTCCTGGGAGGACTGCACCCCGGGCGAAGAGGTGCGGGCGGTGCTGCTGGACCGGCTCGGCGGTCTCGGTGTCCCGGTGGCCGGGGAGTTCGGCTTCGGGCACTGCTCCACGGCGCAGACGATGCCGCTCGGCGTGCCCGCGGTCCTGGACGCCGGCGCGGGCACCCTCACCCTGGACGTCCCGGCACTGGTCTGAACCGCCGGGCGCGCGAACCCGGGCCCCAGGTACCGCGCGCCCCCGGGCGGTTTAATCTTGCCCGATGTCAGACACGACCGCATATCTCGCCTCGGGCCCCCGGGTGGGCGTACGCCCCTTCTCGTACGAGGACGCCGGGGAGTTCACCGCGCTGGTACGGGAGAGCAGGGAACTGCACCACCCCTGGCTCGCCCCGCCCGCCGACCCCGAAAGCTATCTCGTCTACGCCCGGCGGCTGATCGAGGACCCGACCAAGGCGGGCTTCCTGGTCTGCGAACGCGAGGGCGAACACGAGGGCGACGTGGGGGCGGCCGGAGGCATCGCGGGGTTCATCAACATCAACAACATCGTCGAGGGCGCGTTCCGGAGCGGGGCGCTCGGATACGGCGCGTTCGCGCACGCCGCCGGCCGGGGCCTGATGGGGGAGGGGCTGCGGCTTGTGATGGCGTACGCCTTCGGCTCGCTCGGCCTGCACCGCCTCGAGGTCAACATCCAGCCCGCCAACGAGGCGTCACTGGCGCTGATCCGCCGCGCCGGCTTCCGGCTCGAGGGGTACTCGCCGGACTTCCTCTTCATCGACGGGGCCTGGCGGGACCACGAACGCTGGGCGTTCACCGCCGAGATGGCGGTCCGCTGACGGCGGCGCAGCCGCACAGATCTCCGGGCCCGCCGCCCGGACGGGGCCCATCGGCCGGACCGCGTCGGACCGCGTCGGACCGGACCCCGCCGGTCAGCGGCCCTTGCGGTTGATCTTCATGGTGTCCATGTCCGTCACGGTCGAGCGCAGCGGACCGAAGCTGTGCCCCAGCTCCTTCAGCGCGGTTTCGGCCCGGTCCTCGGCGATGGCGCCCGCCATCTCCTCGCCGTCCGCCGCGTCGGACAGGACGACATAGCGGAACGAGAAGTGCTTCAGCGCCCTGTCGTAGGTGAGTGAGCCCTGCTCGGTGAAGTGCATCTGCGTCAGCCCGTGGTCGTCCACGTCGGCGAGCAGCCGGGTCCGCGAGTCGTCGGCCGGCCCGTCCCAGGTGCCCCGCACGATGACCCGGTAGGTGTGCTGCTCGGCCATCTCGTCCGCCCTCGTCTCGTTCGTACAGCGTTCCCGGCGAAGGGTACGGGGCGGTCCGAGTCCGGCGCCGACCAATTTTTTCGAGCGGCCACCAATTTCTTCGAGTGGCCTTCCGGTTTCTTCCGGCAGCCGGCAGCCGGCAGCCACCGGCCCGCCGCGCGGATCGGCCACCCTTTCGGATAAATCGGCCTGCGGGGACCCCTGGTCAGACCAGGCCGGCCGGTGTTCCATGGTCATCAGGGGAGGGGCCGGGCGGACGGCTGCCCCCATGAGCGAGTGAGGTTGCCTTGGCCACGACCGTGCGACGTGCCGTAATGACGCTGCCCGCTGCCCCGTTGGGGCCGGAGAACCCGCTTCCCGCGCTGCGCCCGCTCGACGAGATGCACACTGTGGACGTCGGGGCCCGGGCCGGACTCCCGCACGACATGGCGCGCCAGGTCGGGTACGAGCCGCTGACCAGCGTGCTGCCGGTACGCGTTCTCGACGGGTACGGCAGGGAGCGCACGCCCACCGGCATCGACACGATCGTGATCGAGAACGACCGGCTGCGGGCCACGGTGCTGCCCGGCCTCGGCGGTCGGATCCAATCCCTGTTCCACAAGCCGTCCGGCCGGGAACTGCTCTACCGCAACCCCGTGCTCCAGCCCGCCGACTTCGCGCTGAACGGCGCCTGGTTCTCCGGCGGTATCGAGTGGAACATCGGCGCGACCGGACACACCACCCTCAGCTGCGCCCCGCTGCACGCCGCTCTGGTGACCGCGCCGGACGGCGGTGAGATGCTGCGGCTCTGGGAGTGGGAGCGGCTGCGCGACCTGCCCTTCCAGGTGGACCTCTGGCTGCCGGAGGAATCCGACTTCCTCTACGTCGGCGTCCGGATCCGCAACCCGCACGAGCAGCCGGTGCCGACCTACTGGTGGTCCAACATCGCCGTGCCCGAGGGCCCGGGGACCCGTGTCCTGGCCCCCGCCGACGAGGCCTGGCACTTCGGCTACGAGCGCAGTCTGCGCCGCGTCCCGGTCCCCGGATGGAACGGCGCCGACCGCACGTACCCCCTCCGCAGCGAGTACCCGGCCGACTACTTCTACGAAGTCCCGCCCGATGCCAGGAAGTGGATCGCCTCGCTGGACGAGGAAGGACGGGGGCTTGTCCAGACCTCGACCGACCAGCTGCGCGGCCGCAAGCTCTTCCTCTGGGGTTCGGGCACCGGCGGCCGCCGCTGGCAGCAGTGGCTGACCGAACCGGGCACCGGCGGTTACGCGGAGATCCAGGCGGGTCTCGCCCGTACCCAGCTGGAGCACGTACGGCTGGAAGCGGGCGCCGAGTTCAGCTGGCTGGAGGCGTACGGGCCGCTCGAAGCGGACGCGTCGGCCGTTCACGGCGACGACTGGGCCGCCGCGCGCGGCGAGGCGGCAGCCCGGCTGGAAGCCGCGCTGCCCAGGGCCGCGGTCGAGGCCGCCCACAAGGCGTGGCGCGGCTGCGTGGACCGCGAGCCGTACGAGATGCTCGCCACCGGCTCCGGCTGGGGCGCGCTCGAAGTGCTGCGCGGCGGCTACAAGCTGCCCGGCACGCCGTTCGACGAGTCGGCGCTCGGCGACGATCAGCAGCCCTGGCTCGAACTGTGCCGCTCGGGTGCTTTCCCGGCGCCGCGCAAGGTCGCACCGCCCGGCCCCTCGCTGGTCTCCAGGCACTGGCGGGACATGCTGGAGACGGCACTGGCGGAGCCGCTGACGGAGTACCACCTGGGGATCGCCCAGTGGCACGGCGGGGACCGGGCCCAGGCGGTACGCAGCTGGGAGCGCGGTCTTGAACTGACCCCGTCCCGCTGGCCGTTGCTGCGGTGCCTCGCGGTCGCCGACCGGTGCGGAGGTCACGACGGGAGGGCGGCCGACCGCTGCGCCGAGGCCTTCGACGACCTCTGCGAGGAGCGCCGCGACGGCCGGGACTGGACGGCGGTGACGGCCGCCCTGGGGCGCGAGGCGATCGAGGTACTGCTCGCGGTGGGACGCACCGCGGACGCACGGCGTGTCTGGGACCGGCTGGGCCAGGAGACCCGTGCCCGTGGCCGGTTCCGGCTGATCGAGGCCCAGTTGCTGCTCGCCGAAGGGGACGCGGGGGCGGCGCGTGCGGTATTCGACGCGGGCTTCGAGGTGGCGGACCTCCGGGAGGGCGCGGAGGTCCTCAATGAGGTCTGGTCGGCCCTGACGGACGATCCGCTGCCGGAGGAGTACGAGTACCGGATGCGGCCGCGGAGCTGACGGCCCCGGGGGCGCCGGGGCCGGGCGGCCGTACGGCTCAGGCGGTGGGACCGGCCCCGGTCCGGTTCGCCGTCCCGGTCCCGTTCCTGTCGACGTATTCGAACACCGACCCGTCGGGGTGGACCGCGATCAGATTGCGGCCCACCGGGGTCGGTACCGGCCCCGCGATGACCTGCGCGCCGACCTCGGTGAGCGTGGTGAGGGCCTCGTCGACATCACGTACCGCGATGGTCGCCGTCACCTTGCGCAGAATCTCCAGCTCCGACTCGGGACCGCTCATCAGAAGGAAGAAGCCGACCGCGGCGACGGACACCCCGCCGCGCTCGAAGCGCAGCGCCTTGGCGCCGGTCAGGCGTTCGTAGAAGAACACCGAAGCTTCGAGGTCGTCGACGCAGACACGCAGCGTGGTTCCCAGGATCTCCATGCGGAGAAGCCTAGTTGACGCCCGAACCGGGGCTACGGGAGCGGTCCCGAGACCTGATCGGCGGGCCTGCCCGGCCGGTGCGCAGACCCGGCGGGCCCCCCGGCCGCGGCTGGTGCCGCAGAATCGGCGGCCCGCCCTCCCCGGGTTGCCTCAGACCCGGCAGAGGATCTCGCCGTGCGGTACCAGGAACCACCCGTCGTCCTGCGCTCCCCACTCGCGCCAGGCGCCCGCGACCGCCGCCAGCTGCTCAGGCGTCGCGTGACCGCCCTCGACCGCCTGCTGCGCGAATACCGATTCGGTCGTACGGTCCGCCCACAGCCCGCTCCACCAGGCGCGTTCCTCCTCGGTGGCGAAGACCCAGTTGGTGGCCGTCGCCCTGATGTCCGTGAAGCCCGCCTGCCGCGCCCAGGAGAACAGCCGCCGCCCGGCGTCCGGTTCGGCGCCGTTGCCGCGCGCGACCCGGTGGTACAGGTCCAGCCAGTCGTCCATCACCGGGGACTCCGGGTACCAGGTGAACGCCCCGTAGTCGCTCTCGCGCACCGCGACGATGCCGCCGGGTCGGGTGACCCGCCCCATCTCGCGCAGCGCCTGCACCGGGTCGCCCACGTGCTGCAGCACCTGATGCGCGTGGACCACGCAGAAGGTGTCGTCCGGGTAGTCCAGCGCGTGCACGTCAGCGACCGCGAAGTCGGTGTTGGCCAGGCCCCGTTCGGCGGCCAGCGCACGCGCCTTCTCCAGGACGCCGGGCGCCCGGTCCACTCCGGTGACGCTGCCTTGCGGGACGAGGGCCGCCAGGTCGGCGGTGATGGTGCCGGGGCCGCAGCCGATGTCCAGGATCCGCATATGGGGCTTGAGCTCGCCCACCAGATACGCCGCTGAGTTGGCGGCGGTCCGCCAGGTGTGCGAGCGCAGCACCGACTCGTGGTGGCCGTGCGTGTATACGGCTGTCTCTTCCGGCATGGCGGATCTCCCTGTTCGACGTCGAACTCATCCGAAGTGGTGGCACCACCGTAGATCCTCCCGCCGGATACTGAGATACATATCTCGCATTCTGGTATGTGAAGGTGGTACGCCGATCGCTCCGCGGTGGCGGGCCCGGGCACGGTTTCTGCCGCCAAGCCGGGGAAACGTGTGCGCGTCGCGGCGCACCGGGTACGCGGTGCAGTGCGACCGGGACAGGCTGAGCAACCGGGCACGCCCACTCCAGGAGCGGCCCGCGCCACACCGCACCGCCGGCCCCGCTGAAGGTCCGGTCGCGGGAAGGGAACAGCAATGACCACATATCAGAACGCGGAACTCTTCGAACTGGCCCAGCAGCTCCGCGTGGACGCGGTGCGCGCCGCGGACGCGGCAGGCTCCGGGCATCCCACCTCATCGATGTCCGCGGCGGATCTCGCCGCCGTACTCCTCGCCAGGCATCTGCGTTACGACTTCGACCGGCCCGACCATCCCGGCAACGACCGCTTCGTCCTCTCCAAGGGGCACGCCACACCGCTTCTGTACGCGATGTACCTCGCGGCGGGCGCCATTGACGACGAGGAGCTGCTCACCTTCCGTAAGAAGGGCAGCCGCCTCGAAGGCCACCCGACGCCGCGCATCCCCTGGGTGGACGTGGCCACCGGATCGCTGGGACAGGGGCTGCCGGTCGGCGTGGGCATGGCGCTCGCGGGGAAGTACCTGGCCCAGGTGGACTACCGGGTCTGGGTGCTGAGCGGCGACAGCGAGATGGCCGAGGGGTCCGTCTGGGAGGCGGCCGAGCACGCAGGATTCGAGAAGCTCGGCAATCTGACCCTGATCGTCGACGTCAACCGGCTCGGACAGCGCGGGCCCACCCGGCACGGCCGGGACCTGGCGGCGTACGGGCGCAGGCTGCGGGCCTTCGGCTGGCACACGGTCGAGGTCGACGGGCACGACATCGACGCCGTCGACGCCGCGTACGAGGAGGTGCTCGCCGTCACGGACCGGCCCACCGCGCTCATCGCGGGCACCCGCAAGGGGCGCGGGGTGGCCGCCGTCGAGGACCGCGAAGGCGCGCACGGCAAACCGCTGCCCGACGCCGCCGAGGCGATCGAGGAGCTGGGCGGCCGGCGGTCCGTCCGGGTCGGTGTCCACAAGCCCACCGACGTACAGCCACAGCGGATCACCGGCAGCGGGGAGCTCGTGCTGCCGCGCTACGAGAAGGGCGACGAGGTCGCGACGCGCAACGCGTTCGGCGAGGCGGTCACCGCGCTCGGCACGGCGCGCGGCGAAGTCGTCGTACTGGACGGGGAGGTCGGCGACTCGACCCGCGCCGAGTTCTTCTCGAAGAAGCACCCTGAGCGGTACTTCGAGTGCTACATCGCGGAACAGCAGCTGGCGGCGGGCGCGGTCGGTATGCAGACGTGCGGCTATGTTCCGTTCGCGTGCAGCTTCGCCTCGTTCCTCACCCGGGCGCACGACTTCTTCCGGATGGCGGCGGTCGGCGCCGCCGACATCAACGTCGTCGGCTCGCACGTCGGCACGGCGATCGGCCAGGACGGCCCGTCCCAGATGGGGCTCGAGGACCTGGCGATGTTCCGGTCGGTCCACGGCAGCACGGTTCTGTATCCGAGCGACGCCAACCAGACCGCCCGGCTCGTGGCGGAGATGGCGGACGCGCGCGGCATCCGCTATCTGCGCACGAACCGTGGGGAGACCCCGGTCATCTACGGGCCTGACGAGGAGTTCCCGATCGGCGGCAGCAAGGTGCTGCGCTCCGGCGCGAATGACGAACTGACGCTGATCGGGGCCGGCCAGACCCTCCACGAGTGCCTGGAGGCGGCCGACATCCTGGCGCAGGAGGGCATCGCCGTACGGGTGATCGACCTCTACTCGGTCAAGCCCGTGGACGCGGGGACCCTGCGGACAGCGGCCGACCAGACGGGCTGTCTGGTCACGGTGGAGGACCACCACCCCGAGGGCGGTCTGGGGGACGCGGTCGCCGAGGCGTTCGCGGACGGCAGGCCGGTGCCCCGGCTGGTCCGGCTCGCGGTCGGCAACATGCCGGGGTCGGCCAGCCCGCAGGAGCAACTGGCCGCGGCCGGTATCGACGCGCAGAGCATCGCGGCGGGCGCCCGGCTGCTGGTGGAGAAGGCGGTGATCCGCCCGGGTTCGGCTGCCTGAGCGGGGCTGCCTCGCGGGCTGGGCTGCCCGAGCGGGCTGCCGCCTTGCGGGCTCCGCCGTAGTGGCCTACCGGGTGGCCGGACCCCGGCCACCCGGATTCCCCGCCGCCGGAGGGGGTACCCGACGGCTGAGGCGAAGCCGCCCGGTCAGACCGGACCCCGGGGCGGCGCAGCCGCACCGCGGGGGCCTCATGGAGACGTACGACGTGCAGGAGCAGCATGAGTGAGCCGCCGGACAGCCCGGACAGCGGGACGGACAACAGGTCCGACAGGAAGACCAGGGTGACGGTACTGGTGGCGCTCGCCGCCAACCTCGTCATCGCTGTGGCCAAAGCGGTCGGCGGCGTCTTCGCGGGCTCCCCGGCGCTGCTCTCCGAGGCGGCGCACTCGGTCGCCGACAGCTTCAACGAGGTGTTCCTGCTCTTCGCACTCCGGCGGAGCAAGCGCCCCGCAGATCCGCAGCACCCCTTCGGCTACGGCAAGGAACGCTTCTTCTGGGCGCTGCTCGCCGCCGTCGGCATCTTCGTCATGGGCGGCTGCTTCTCCGTGCTGCAGGGCATCGAGGCGCTGCGCGGCGGCGGGCAGGAGTCCACCACCGGATACGTCGTGGGACTCGCCGTGCTGGGCGTCGCGCTGATCGCCGAGGGCAGTTCACTGGCGCGCGCCGTCCTCCAGGTGCGTGGCCAGCCCGGCGGCGGCATCGGCAAGGATCCCGCGCTGCGGACCGTCATCGCCGAGGACGGCACGGCCGTGGTCGGTGTCCTGCTCGCCATGGCGGGGATGGGCCTGCACATAGTGACCGGGCAGGTTGCCTGGGAGGCTTCGGCCTCGCTCGCCATCGGGGTGCTGCTCGGGTATGTCGCCTACCGGCTCGGCAAGAACGCGCGTGATCAGCTGATCGGGGAGGCCGCCGCCCCCGAACTGCGCGACAGCATCGAGGAGATGCTCGCCGCACAGCCCGAGATCGACCAGGTGTCCTCGCTGCTGACCATGCGGCTGGGGATGGATTCGACCCTGGTGGCCGCCCGCATCGACCTGGTGCCAGGCCTGGAGAGCGAGCACGTGGAACTCATCTCGATGCGGATCAGGGGCTCCATCGAGAAGACCTGGCCGGAGGCCGACCAGGTCTATCTCGATGTGACGGACGCCGCTACAGCGGCAGCGGACGATACACCGTGAGGGCCTCGTCGTCCTTGTCGATCCACAGCGCGGCCGGAGCCTCCGTGATCTCCCCGTCGAACGCGAGCGGCGTGCCGGGCGCCAGCCCGGCGACCCGGACCCGGCGCAGCCGCTGCGCCGCGTGCACGGGGGAGCGGGACAGCGGCCCGGCGAGGGCCGCCGCCAGCAGCCGCAGCCCCGGCAGCCGGCCGCCGTGCACCACCCGGACATCCAGCAGGCCGTCCGCCAGATCGAAACGCCGGCCGGGGGTCGGCCCCATCTGCTGGTACATGCCGTTGCCCGCGAACAGCATCCACAGGGCCCGCTGTTCGCCCTGGAACTCGGCCCGGAGCGGCCGCTGCGAGGCGAGCACCCGTGCCGCCGCCAGCACCCCGGCGGGCCACCCGCCGATCTTCGGGGACCAGCGCTCCCTGATCCGCACCAGCTCCGGATAGGAGCCGAGGCTGAAGGTGTTGAGGAAGTGCCCCGGCCCGCCCCCCGGCCCGTCGGGCCCCGGTGTGAAGCGGCCCAGGTCGACCTTTACCGCGTCGCCGGAGGCCAGCGCCCTGCAGGTGTCGTGGACCTCCTCGATCCCGACGTCGTACGCGAAGTGGTTCAGTGTGCCGCCGGGGAAGACGGCCAGCGGCACACCGTGCCGGGCCGCCACCACGGCCGCCCTGTTGACCGTGCCGTCCCCGCCGCAGACGCCCAGGGCCCGGCAGTTACGGGCGGCCTTCTCCAGCGTGGCCACCAGCTCGCCCGGATCGCACTCCACCACTTCGGCGAGCGGCAGCGCGTCCCTGACCAGGGCCGACTTGGCCGCGGCCGAACCCGACGCCCTGTTGACCACCACGACGAGATCCTCGCCGCCGGGCAGGACCGGTGCCTCGGTGTGCGGGCGGCCGGGGGCGGGCAGCTGGTCACGGGTCGGTACGAGCCCCCGTACCGCGAAGGCGGCACCCACCCCGAGCGCCGCCCCGATCACCACGTCGCTCGGATAGTGCACCCCGGTGTAGACGCGGGACGCGGCCACGCTGACGGCGAGCGGCGCGACGACCGCGCCCCAGCCCCTCGACTCCAGCGCGACGCCCGTGGCGAAGGCGGCGGCCGAAGCCGCGTGCCCGGAGGGGAAGGACGTGGTGGCCGGCTGCCGCTTGAGCTGCCTCATCACCGGTACGGCGTCCAGTATCGGTCTCGATCTGCGGACCGACCCCTTGGCCACCGTGTTGGCGACGGCCGACGCCACGGCCAGCGAGGCCACCCCCCGCAGCGCGGCCCGCCGCGCCCGGGTGGAGCGGCCCACCGCGGCGATCCCGGCGGCGGCGCCGAACCACAGCAGCCCATGGTTGGCGCTGCGGCTCAGCCGGGGCAGCACCGGCCCCGCGGCCGGCCAGTGCCGGGCGGCCGCGGAGCGGAACAGGGCCTGGTCCCGGGCGCCGAGCCAGCCCGTGAGCCGTTCGAAGCGGACCGGGCCGCTGTGGGGGACGCCGGATGCCATGGAGACCAACCCTCTCAGTGATCGCTGCGCGCCCCGGCCGGCTGCTGCCCGTGCGGCGGACGGCCCTGTGCGGGGGCTCTGCTGACCGATCGTCGTACCCCGTCCGGCCCGGTAGATGCCTATGCCGGCCCCGGCGCGTCGTCGCACGTCGTGGGCGCCACCGGCGGGCCTGAGCGCCGGAAGCCCGGACCGGGGGGCGCGGCCGCCGTCCGGAGAGGCCCGTCCCCACGGTCGCCCGGTCGGGCAAATCTACGTATAAAGGTCTCCTGAGGGTCGGCGAGAGCGGAGGTGCGGCCATGCAGCGGACGGTTCCGGAGAGCCGCGGGCCTGTCCGCTACGGGCCGCCCACCCCCGGACCCGGACTGCCGGTGCTTCCCGAACTGGCCGCCGCGCTCACCGGCGCCGCCTTCCGTACCGACCCAGAGCCGCCCGGCGGCGGGCCCGCGCTGCGGGCGGCGGCCGCCGGATACTGGACCCGCCGCGGACTCGGCTGCGTCCCGGGTGACACGGTCGCCGTCGGCGGCGCCCAGTCACTGCTCCTCGCGCTCCTCGCCGCGGACGGCGGCGACCTGATGCTGCCCCGCCCGTGCCCCGCCTGGTGGATACCGCAGGCACGTCTCGTCGGGCGGTCCGCGTACCCGGTGCCCACCCCGGCGGAGTGCGGCGGGGTGCCCGATCCGTACGCGCTCCTGGAGACCGTACGCAGAGTGCGCGCCGAAGGCGGCAACCCCCGGCTGCTGCTGCTCTCCGTCGCCGACGACCCCACCGCGACCGCCGCCCCGCCCGAGCTGCTGCACGAGGCCTGCGAGGCCGCACTCTCCGAGGGGCTGCACATCATCAGCGACGAGACCTGGCGCGACACCAGGCACCGTCCCGACGAGACCGTGCTGCTCAGCCCGGCCGAGATGTGCCCTGACGAGGTGACCGTCCTGTCCGACCTGGCGGGTTCGCTGACCCCGACGGCCTGGCCGGTGGCCGTCGCCCGGTTCCCCTCCACCGCGGACGGGGCCGCCCGGCGCGCCAGAACGCTGGACGTGCTCACCGCGATCGGGGCGCCGGTGTCCGCACCGGTCGCCGCTGCGGCGGCCTGCGCGCTGGGTGAACCGGCGGCCGTACGGGAACGGTCTGCGCGGGCGAACCGTCTGCATGCCCGGGTGGCCGCCGCGGCGCACCACGCGGTGCTCGCAGCGGGCGCGCTCGCCAGGCCCCCGCAGGCCGGGCGCCACCTGTACGCGGATCTGGACCCGCTGCGCTCCGGCCTCGCGGCCCTCGGAGTCACCGACGCGATGGAACTGGAGGACTACCTCGGGCAGCGGATCGGCGCACCGGCACCCGGAGGCCACCGCTTCGGTGACGATCCGGCCGCCCTGCGGGTGAGGTTCGCGACGGGTCCGCTCGTCGGATCAACCCCCCAGGAGCGTCTGGAGTCTCTCAACTCGGCGGAGCCACTCGAACTGCCCCATGTGGCCCGCGCGTTGAGGACCTTTGCGACGGCCCTGGAGCAACTGCGATGAACGACTCACCGCCACCGGACGGAGCCCTTCGATGACGGAACAGACCGAGAGCTCCCTCACCGAGCCGCAGCCACCACAGCCACAGCCGCAGGCCCGGACCGGGCCCCGGCCCCGGGCCGGGCAGCAAGTCCCTGCCGCGGGGAAGACCCAGATCCGGCCGCACACCCGGACCAGGCCCCGCACCCGCGCCCCCGGCATCCTGCGACCGCCCGGCGAGATCAGGCTCTGGCCCAAGTCCTTCGCCGACCGGCTCACCGCCCCGCTGCCCGGCGTCAGTGCGATGGCCAGGCTGGCCCGCGAACGTGCCGTGCGGCCACGCTCCGACGGGCTGCGCGACATCCCGCTGCTGCCGTATGCCCCCGCCCCGCTTCCTGAGACCGACGCCACCACCATCGCCGTCACCTGGGTGGGACACGCCAGCTGGGTGGTGCGCATCGGCGGTCTCACCGTCCTCACCGACCCGGTCTGGTCGCGCAGGATCCTCGGCACGCCCGCCCGGGTCACCCCGGTCGGGGTCCGCTGGGCCGATCTGCCGAAGATCGACGCCGTGGTCATCAGCCACAACCACTACGACCACCTGGACGCCCCCACGGTCAAGCGGCTGCCGCGCGACACCCCGCTCTTCGTCCCGGCCGGGCTCGCCCGCTGGTTCCGGCGCCGCCGGTTCACCCACGTGATTGAGCTCGACTGGTGGGAGTCGGCCGAGACCGGCGGTGTCCGCTTCGACTTCGTGCCCGCCCACCACTGGTCCAAGCGCACCCTCACCGACACCTGCCGCTCACTCTGGGGCGGCTGGGTCCTCACCGACCAGCGGGGGCAGCGGGTGTACTTCGCGGGTGACACCGGATACGGCCACTGGTTCGGGGAGATCGGCCACCGCCACCCGGGCATCGATCTGGCGCTGCTGCCGATCGGGGCTTACGAACCGCGCTGGATGCTCGGGCCGGTGCACACCGACCCGGAGGAGGCGGTCGCGGCCTGCGAGGATCTGGGCGCGCGCCGGATGGCGCCGATGCACTGGGGGGCGTTCCTGCTCTCCGCCGAGCCGGTCCTCGAACCGCTCACCCGGGTCAGGGCGGCCTGGGAACTGGCGGGCCGCCCGCGCGACGAGCTCTGGGACCTGCCGGTCGGCGGGTCCAGGGTGCTCCAGGAGGTGCCCGCCGCCGAGTGACCGGCCACGGGCGCCCGGCCGTGCGGCCCTTCAGTATCCGGCCGGGCGCACCAGGCCCGTCTCGTACGCGAAGACCGCGGCCTGGGTCCGGTCGCGCAGGCCCAGCTTGACCAGGATCCGGCTCACATGGGTCTTCACGGTCTGCTCCGCCACCACCAGCTGCCCGGCGATCTCCGCGTTGGACAGCCCCTGGGCGATGAGGGAGAGGACCTCGGTCTCGCGCTCGGTCAGATCGCCGGCCCGGCCCTTCGGCGCGCTGCGGGTGGAGCTGGTCACCCGGGAGAACTCGGCGATGAGGCGTTTGGTGATGTTCGGGGCGAGCAGCGCGTCACCGGCGGCCACCACCCGTACGGCACGGGCGAGTTCGTCCGCCGACGCGTCCTTCAGGAGGAAGCCCGCAGCGCCCGCGCGGAGCGCCTCGTACACGTACTCGTCCAGATCGAAGGTCGTCAGCACCAGGACCCGCACGGCCCCGCCGCCGGGGCCGGTGATCCGGCGGGTGGCCTCGATGCCGCCGAGTCCGGGCATCCGGATGTCCATCAGGACGACGTCCGGGGCGAGTTCGGCGACCCGGGCGATGGCGTCGAGGCCGTCGACGGCCTGGCCGACGACCTCGATGTCCGGCTCCGCGTTGAGCAGCACCGTGAAACCCTGGCGGACCATCATCTGGTCGTCGGCAATCAGCACCCGGATGGTCATGAGGGCCCCTCCAGGGGAAGTATCGCCGCCACCTCGTAACCGCCACCGGGGGTCGGCCCGTCGGCGAAGTCGCCGCCCAGCATGGCGGCGCGCTCGCGCATACCCAGCAGCCCGTGGCCGACGCCGGGTGCGGTCGCGGGTGCGGGCTTTCCGGCCGGTGCGGTGTTGGTGACCCGTACGCCGACGGCGGACGACCGGTACGCGATCTCCACCTGTACCTCCGCTCCGGGCGCGTGGCGCAGCACATTGCTGAGCGCTTCCTGAACGATACGGAACGCCGTGAGACCGACACCCGGCGGCAGGGCGTACGGGAGCCCGGTGGTCTCCGCGGTGACGGTGAGTCCGGCGTTGCGCACCCGGCCGAGGAGCGCGTCCAGCTGGTCCAGGGTGGGCTGCGGCGCGTGCCGCAGGCTGTCGTCCGACGCGTCGTCGGAGCGCAGCACCCCCAGGACGCGGCGCAGTTCGGTGAGCGCGGTCACGGCGTTCTCGCGGATGCCCGCCAGGTTCTCCCGCAGCTCGTCCGACGGGTTCTCGACCAGATGGGGGGCGACCTGCGCCTGGATGGAGATGACCGACATGTGGTGCGCCACGACGTCGTGCAGCTCGCGGGCGATCCGGTTCCGCTCCTCCAGGAGGGTGCGCAGGGTCCGCTCCTCGGCCGTGAGTTCGGCCTGGGCGTCGGTCTCCCTGCGGGCCTTCCGCAGGCCGCGCAGCGAGGAGGCGACCACCACGACGGCGAGCAGGACGGGGACCGCGCGGTCGAGGTCGAAGTCGTGCGGCCGCGAGGTGAGGACGGTGCAGGCCGCTCCGGCGAGCAGCGTGACCACCAGCGCCCCGCCCGCCCGCCGGGGCCGTACCCGCAACGCCAGCAGGAACAGCGTCCCGCCGGTAAGGAACATCCCGGGAACGGTCCATGGGTAGGGCACATTGGCGCCGAGCCCCGGCTCGGTGAGGCCGACGGTGGCGATCAGCAGGCCGGTCGACGCCCACCAGGCGGCCACGGGGCGGAACATCCCGGCGGCGAGCGCCACCCCCTGGGCGAGGCCCAGCAGCACGGTGAACCCGGGTATGTCACCGCCGTTGCCCGGCGCAAGACTGTTGGCCTGCATCAGGGCGAGCAGCACCGCGCACAGGACCAGGGGAACCGCCAGCGCCGGCCGCCAGGACGCACGGCCGGACCGCTCCCTGACTGGGTCGGCCGGGTCCGTCAGATCGTGCAGCAGGGCGCGCGGAGCGCGGCGCAGGGCTGCCCCCGCCCGTTCCCGGCTCCACCGGGGCGGCTCCTGCTGTGTCATCCGGTCCGCCTCAGGCATGGTCATGATGTGTCTCCCCCCGTGGGGCGGGCGCCCCGGTCCTTACGACCCTGCTGTGCCCGCGCCGCCCCTGCTCGTACGTGTGGAACGCGGCCCAGCACACCAGCAGCGCCACGGCGAACACCGGCAGCCAGGCCGGCCGGGCGAGCACCCAGCCCCAGCCGTCCGGGACGGTGTGCAGGCCCGGCAGTGCCCGGCCGGTGAGCATACCGACGGCGGTGACCGCCATCATCGCGGTCTGGTGCCAGAGGAAGACCGTCATCGCGGAGAGATTGACCAGCGCCACCGAGGCCCAGGCGGCCGGTCGCGCCAGCGCCCGGCGCAACGGGCCGAGCAGCAGCAGAGCGGCTCCGCACTGGGCGAGACCGAAGGTGACGGCGGCGAGGGTGGGCGGGTCGAGGTTCGATATCCGGGAGCCCGGCACCCCGACCATGGACGCCGGGTATCCCGCCCACAGGACGAGCCCCGCGGTTACCGCGGCGCCGCCCAGCAGCAGCGTCCAGGCAGTACGGCGGTCCTTGAGCGCGCCGCGCGCCCAGGCCGTGCCCACGCAGTACGGAACGAGCCAGCCCGCCGCCACATTGACCCAGCCGAGCCAGGACGGCCCGCCGAGGCCGAAGCGGATCAGGTCGACATGCAGCACGACGGCGATCGGCCACAGCGGGTGCAAGCGGGTGACCAGCGGTGTCGCCGCGGTGAGCCCCGCGAAGACCAGCAGGAACCAGAGCGGCGACAGCACCAGTTCGATCAGCGTGCGCACGGTCTCCGGGCCGGTGCCCGACACGAGCATCACAGCAGCCGCCACGGTCCACACCACCAGTACGGCGGCGACCGGCCGGCCCAGCCGCACCAGCCGGGCCCCGAGCCACTGCTGGTAGGTGACGCCCTGGCCCCGGGCCGTCGCGTAACTCACCGCGCCCACCTGACCACCCACCAGGAAGAAGACCGCCAGGGTCTGGAACAGCCAGGAGACCGGGGTGAGTTCGGGCATGTACCGAAGCGGGCTCGCGCCGTGCACCGTGCCGCTGTCGGTGACCAGGGCCGTCACCAGCCAGTGGCCGAGCACCACACCGAGGATGGCGAGGGCGCGCAGCGCGTCGACGGCCCGGTCACGGCCGGGCGGGGTCGCGGACTCGATCCGCCGGACCAGATCACGCATGGCGGACCACCCCGGAAGGGGTCTGCCCCGAGACGATCCGGGCGAGATTCGCGAGCGACAGCGAACCGGGTTTCAGATAGTCGCTGTGGCCGCCGCCGCCCGCGTCGAACACCCGGGCGCCGAAGCCCGCCGCGACCGGGTCGGCGCCGAGCCCGACGGTGACGAACGGCAGCGGGATCCGTATGTGGGGGACGTCGGCGATCCAGTCGCCGCCGCCCCGGGCCGCCCAGACGGTGGCCCGGGTGTGCATGGCGGCGGCGCTGCCGCGCCCGGCGCCCGGGCTGCCGTACAGCACGATGCCGGCCACGTCGAGACCGGAGGCGGCCCGTCCGCAGACCACCGAACCGTAGGAGTGGCAGAGCAGCGAGATCCGGGCGGCCGGCGTGGCCCCGCCCAACTCCCGTACGAAGCGGCGCAGTACGGGCGCCGCTTCGTCCGCGCGGTCGGTGGTCAGGACGGTGGGGCTCACTGTGGCGGGTGTCGCGTACCCGAGCCAGGCCACCACGGCCGCCCCGCCGCCCAACTGCCGTTGCAGCGCCTCCGCACCGGCCAGCAGCCGTCCGTACTGGTCGAGTCCGGTGTCGGAACCCGGGACCAGTACGGCGATCCGCCGGGCCCGCGACAGGTCGCCGAAGACCTCGGCGGTGCGCCCGCCGTCGCGCCCGTCGAAGGCGAGGAAGTGGCGCCCCGGCCCTGCCATGACACGCAGCGACCCGGCGCGCTCGGTGTCGCCGTCGGCCAGGGCGGTACGCGCCGCAGCCCTGATGTCGGCGCGGGTCCCGGCGTACCGCACGGCGAGGGCCGCCGGGGCCACGGACCGCAGCGGGGCCAGGGCGGTGGGCGCGGGTGCGGTGACGGCCGCCGGGCGGGCCGCGCCCGACACCGGCACGGCCACCGAAGCGGTGACGAGTGCGGTGAGCAGGGCGCGGCGCAGTCGGATGCTGTGCGGGCGGGACGCCATGGATGGTCCTTCCGTACCGGATGGCTTCGTACTTCCGGTACCGAAGTTATGGATCAGCCTGCCTGGCCGGCGTCCCGCTGCGGAGCGAACCTCCCGCGTCACTCCCAAGTACTACGGGTAGGGGTGGGGCAGTGCGAACGGGGCCCGGCAGGAGGGGAGTTGGCGGGCCCTGGGGGAGAGATCAGCGGGGCGCGGGCGAACCGGTGCCCGTCCTGAGCCTGCGCCACGCGGCGGGCGCCCCGCTCACCAGCAGGGTGAGTACGACCGCCACGACCACGCCCTTCCAGGGCTCGTCGAAGAGCGAGCCGCCGAGTATGCCGATGAGCTGGTAGGCGGCGGCCCAGGCGAGACAGGCCGGGATGTCGCCGCGGGCGAACCTGCGCAGCGGCATCTCGCCGAGCAGACAGGCCAGCATCACCGGGATCCGCCCGGCCGGGACCAGCCGGGAGAGCACGAGCACCGACTTGCTGTGCTGGTCGAGCTGGCCCTGCGCCTTCGCCAGACGCGCCTGCGGGACCCGGTTGCGCAGCGCCTCCAGCCAGCGCGAGCCGTTCTTGGAGTGCACACCGCGCCGGCCGAGCCAGTACAGCGCGATGTCCCCGATGAAGGCGGCGGACGACGCCACCGCGAACACGAAGAGGAGCGCCGGCGGATCGGTCTGGTGGAAGGCGACCACGGCCGCGGAACTCACCAGCGCGCCTGTGGGCACCACCGGCACCAGGGACCCCAGGGCCACCAGCAGGAACAGGGACGGATAACCGACGGCCTGCTGAGTGGACTCCGGTGGGATCTGGCTCACCAGTGCGGGTATCACCCGGCCACCTCCGGCCGCACCAGTTCACCGTGGCTGAGCCGGTACACGGAGACCTCGGGCGCCAGCAGCGCCGCCTGCCGTACGAACTCGTCGCCCGGCGTGTGGAATTCATGCGGGCGCACACCGTCCATCCCGACCGGCCAGTACGTGCCGTAGTGCACCGGCACGGCGGAGCGCGGCCGCAGGACTGCCAGCGCCTCGGCGGCCCGCCGGGCGTCCAGATGTTCCTGTCCGAGGAAGGGACCCCAGCCGCCCACCGGAAGCAGCGCCACGTCGATGTCGCCCACGGACTCGGCCATCGCGTCGAACAGGCCGGTGTCCCCGGCGAAGTAGGTCCGCGCCTCACCGCTGACGACGAAGCCGAGCGCGGGCGCGCGCTGCGGGCCGAAGGGCATCCGGCGGCCGTCGTGGCGCGCGGGCACCGCGCGGACGACCAGATCGGCGACCCGCACCTCGTCGCCCGCCCGGACCTCGGTGATGTCCAGGCCGAGCCGCCGCAGCCCCGGCACGGCGCGGACCGCGCCGCGCGGCACGATCAGCGTGGTGCCCGGCGTGAGGCGGGCCAGCGACGGCAGATGCAGATGGTCGGCGTGCAGATGCGAGATGAGCACGGCCCGGGCGGCGGCGGCTCTGGGCGGCGGCACCGCGCCGCGGCGGCGGCGGAGATGGGCCAGCCGGTGCGTGAACAGCGGGTCGGTCAGCACCCGGACCCCGGAGTCCTCGACCGTACACGTGGCATGTCCCCACCAGGTCACATCGACCGGCACCTGCCGCCTCCTCACCTCTGGTCACGTCGGTACGCGTCGGTTCGTATCGGATCGCGTCCGGTTCCACGCGACTCTATGCGCCCCGCTCCCGGGACAACGTGTCACGTCTGTCCCGGCCCACGGTGGGTAGCGATCAGGCGAAACGGGAGGAGGCTCCGTGACCCTGTACTCGGTGCAGTGTCCGCGCTGCGGAGGTGTCCTCGCCGTCACGCAGGACGGCTGGAAGATCTGCCACTCCTGCGGCTACTCGTCACCGCCCTGACTTCACAGGCCTGACGTTTCGGCCCTGGTTTGGCCGCCGTCGTCCCCGCTGTGACGCACGTCACGGTGGTGGCTCCGGCCCCCGCTCCTGCCGCCCGGCGGCCGTGACCGTCGCCGGGCCACCGTCAGATCCTGTGAAAAGCTGACCGACGGGCCCACCCGGGGCCCCGCAGGACGTGAGGTGGGAGAGGCGTGGCCGCAGGGCGATGGCGCAGGGCGGGCAGCGCTCTGTTCCGGGTGATCGTGGTGTGGGCCGTGTCCACACTGACCATGCTGGCGCTCGCCGGGATCCTGCCGGACTTCCGGCTGGAGTCCGCCAACGGCGACAGCGCCACCACGGTGGCCATCACCGCCGGGTGGGGCGCCGCGGCCTTCGGCCTGCTCAGCGCGCTGGTGTGGCCCATGGTGGTGCGCGCGCTGCTGCTGGTCCCGGCCCTCGTCCTCGGCCTGCTGGTCTTCTTCCTCAACGGCTCGCTCCTCCTTGTCGCCCTGGACCTGATCCCGAACGGCAGGGGAGCGTCCAACCCCGAGACCGCCGTCGTGGTCGCCGCCGTGATGTCCGCCGTCGCCTCCGCCACCTCCACCGCTCTCGCGGTGCGCGACGACGAGGCGTACCGCCGCAGGCTCTCGCGGCTCGCCTCCCGCAGACGGCGCAGACGGGGCGAGGACACCGGGCGGGGCGGACCGCACGGCACGGTCTTCCTCCAGCTCGACGGGGTCGGCCACGCGGCGCTGCTGCGCGCCGTCCACGACGGACTGATGCCCACCGTCGCCGGATGGATCGGCTCCACCCACCGGCTCCACGCCTGGCGCACCGACTGGTCCAGCCAGACCGGCGCCAGCCAGCTGGGCATCCTGCACGGCTCCAACCACGACATCCCCGCCTTCCGCTGGTACGAGAAGGAGACCGGCGATGTGATGGTCTGCAACCGGCCGGCCAGCGCTGCGGAGCTCCAGCGCCGGGCGGTCGCGCGCACCGGCGACGGCGGGCTGCTCAGCCTGGACGGCGCCAGCCGCGGCAATCTCTTCAGCGGCGGCGCCGACGAACTGGCCCTGGTCCTCTCGGTCGCCGCACGGCGGGACCGCGACCACCGGTCCCGGGCCGGATACTTCGCGTACTTCTCCGACCCGGCCAACGCCGTCCGTACCGCACTCTCGTTCTTCGCCGAGGTCGGCCGCGAGATCGGTGAGTCGACGCGGGCCCGCGCCCGGAAGGAGGAGCCGCGGATCAAGCGCGGTGGCCTCTACCCGTTCATCAGGGCCTTCGCGACCGTGGTGGAGCGGGACGTGGTGGTGTCCGCGGTGATAGGTGACATGTTCGCCGGGCGGACCGCGGTCTACGCCGACCTGGTGGCGTACGACGAGGTGGCGCACCACAGCGGGCCGCACAGCAGGGATGCGGCGAAGGTGCTCGCGCGGCTCGACCGTTCGCTGGCGCTGATCGCGAAGGCGGAGGACCACGCACCGCGCCCATACCGCATCGTGCTCCTCTCCGACCACGGGCAGAGCCCGGGGCAGACCTTCGAGGGCGCGTACGGGCTGACGCTCAAGGACCTGGTGCGGGCGGGCTGCGGGCTGCCGGTCCCGCGCCGGGCGCAGCGTACGAGGAGCGGCTCGGAGGCGCGGGCCGCGGTCCGCGTGGTGCTGCGCCGGCCGGTGCCGGCCGGCGACGAGACCCCGCCGGACCCCGGCTCGGAGCCGGTCGTGCTGGCCTCCGGGAACCTCGGGCTGATCTCCTTCCCCGGCGCGCCCGGCCGTATGACGCGCGAGCAGCTGGACCGCCGCCACCCGGCGCTGCTGCCCACCCTGGCCAACCACCCGGGCATCGGTTTCCTGCTCCTGGCGAGCGAGGACCACGGCTCGGTGGTGCTCGGGCGGGGCGGCGCCGAAGTGCCCGTCGCCCTGCTGGCCGACGGCGAGGGGCCGCTCGCGGGCTTCGGGCCGGGTGCGGCCGACGCCGTACGCAGGACCGACGGGTTCCCGCATGTCGCCGATGTCATGGTCAATTCGATGTACGACCCGCAGACCGGTGCCGTGCACGCCTTCGAGGGGCAGATCGGCTCGCACGGCGGCCTCGGCGGCGAGCAGTCGGCGCCCTTCCTGCTGGCGCCACTCGATCTCTCGGCGCCGGTGGACGAGGGACAGCAGCTGGTCGGCGCCGAGCAGGTGCACGGCGTCCTGCGGCGCTGGCTGACCGAGTGCCAGGGTCCCCAGGTCCCCCTCGGGGCAGCGGTCCATGTGCCGGAGGGCGCCGGGCCCGACGCCACGGCCTGAGCCCGCCCGGCTCCGGACGCAGGCGGTGCCGGCAGCATCCGCTCCGGTGCCGGGCCCCGGCTCGCGGGACCGGCACCGGCAGCGGTTCAGCCGTTCAGAGTTTCAGCCGGTGATGATCGCCGGGTCGCTCACACCGGGCCTGCCGTTCTCGACATGTCCGGCCAGCCGGCGCAGATACGCGCCGTCCTGGTCCGAGACCACCGTCAGGTCGTACCACTGCCGGGTGGCGCGCAGGTCCACCGCGTACACCACGGTCTTCCCCGTGCGGACCGTGAAGGTCTCGCTCTTCCCGCCGTACGCGTTGGTGACCGTGAGGTGGCAGTCGGCGCTGCCCGCGTTGGTCATCGTCAGCTCGACCGAGCCGTCGGTGGCCTGGTGACGGGCGGTCACCTCGGGGCCTGCGGTGGTACCGGGCCCCTTGAAGGTGCGCAGGAAGCCGTTCGGACCGAACACGGACAGATCGTAGGAGCCCTTGGAGTACGACGTGTTCCAGGTGTCCGAGAGCTGCTTGCCCGCCTCGGCGGTGTACGTCCACGGACCGTCGCCGCGGTTGGCCGATGTCACCGTGAAGCAGGCTCCGGCGTCCGCGCCCCCGCTGAACGTGAGCGTGAACTTCCCGTCGGCCGGCGCCGCCTTCCCGTCCACCAGCGGCGCGTAGCGCAGCGGACGGGACGGCCGCGACCCAGCCTCCTGCTTGGGCAGCGCCGGGTCCGCGGGCGCCTTGGGTACGTAACTGTCGTGCCGCTTCTTGTCCGGCGGCTGGAAACCGTCGGTGTCCGGCAGCGTGGCGGGCTTCGTGTCCTGCAGACCGAAGTCGAAGGCCGACGTCAGGTCACCGCAGATGGCACGCCGCCAGGGCGAGATGTTCGGCTCGGCCACCCCGAAGCGGCGCTCCATGAAGCGGATGACCGAGGTGTGGTCGAAGACCTCGGAGCACACGTAACCACCGGTGCTCCAAGGGGAGACGACGGTCATCGGGACGCGCTGGCCGAGGCCGTAGGGCCCCGCGCCGTAACTCGCGTCGCCGGGGAAGTAGTCGAGTGAGGTGTCCACCGTGGATGCGCCCCGGTCGGCGGAGGCGGGCGGGAACGGCGGGAGGGCGTGGTCGAAGTAGCCGTCGTTCTCGTCGTAGGTGACGAAGAGCGCCGTCTTGCTCCACACCTCCGGGTTCGAGGTCAGCGCGTCCAGCACCTGCGAGACGTACCAGGCCCCGTAGTTGGCAGGCCAGTTGGGGTGCTCGGAGAAGGCTTCGGGGGCGGCGATCCAGGAGACCTGGGGGAGCTTGTCCGCCTTCACGTCGGCCCTGAGTATGTCGAAGAAGCCGTCGCCGTTCTTGGCGTTGGTCCCGGTGCGCGCCTTGTCGTACAGCGGGTCACCAGGCTTCGCGTTGCGGTACTTGTTGAAGTACAGGAGCGAGTTGTCGCCGTAGTTGCCGCGGTACGCGTCGTCGATCCAGCCCCAGGAGCCGGCCGCGTCCAGTCCGTCGCCGGTGTCCTGGTAGATCTTCCAGGAGACCCCGGACTCCTCCAGGCGCTCGGGGTAGGTCGTCCAGTCGTATCCGGCCTCGGCGTTGCCGAGTACCGGACCGCCGCCCTTGCCGTCGTTGCCGACGTGACCTGACCACAGGTAGTAGCGGTTGGGGTCGGTGGCGCCCATGAACGACGAGTGGTAGGCGTCGCACACCGTGAACGCGTCGGCCAGCGCGTAGTGGAACGGGATGTCCTTGCGGGTCAGATGGGCCATCGTGCCCGCGGACTTGGCTGGAATCCACTGGTCGTACTTGCCCTGGTTCCAGGCCTTGTGGCCGCCCGCCCAGTCGTGGTCGAGGCCGGCGATGAACTTCATGCCGAGGTCCTCGGCGTCCGGGTGGTAGGGCAGGACGTCCTTGGTGCCGTCCGACTGGTACCAGACCGGCTTGCCGCCCACGGGCGTCACCGGACGGGGGTCACCGAAGCCGCGTACCCCCTTCATGGACCCGAAGTAATGGTCGAACGAACGATTCTCCTGCATGAGGACGACGATGTGCTCGACGTCCTTGATCGTTCCCGAGAGCCGCTTCGCGGGGATGGCGGCGGCGCGGTCGATGCTGTTCGACAGGGCCGAGAAGCCGGCGGTCGCGCCCGCGATCTGGAGGAAGCGGCGCCGATTGAACTGAGGCATGTGTGGGGGAACCTCTCGCGGTGTGAGGGGACTATCCAGCCGAGTCTTCCCAGATGAGGGGGTGAAAGGGAAGGGGGAATGACGCGCGAGTGACGGAACACGGCACACGAGGCGAACAACCAGGCCGATTTCAGACACCGGCGCCTTCACACCGTCGGCGCCTCCGCCGGCTTCGGCTCGATGAAGACCATCGGTACCTCATTGCTCCGCACCAGCCGCCCCAGCACCGCCGCCAGCCGGTCGCGCTCCGCAGGGCCTATTCCGTCGGCCAGGGCCTCCATCCGCGCGCTCGCGCCGGCGTAGAAGTCGCCGGACACCCTGGCGCCCTCGGGGGACAGCGCGACCCGTACCGCACGCCTGTCCAGCGGATCCGGCTCCCGGCACACGAGCCCGCGCCGCTCGGCCCGGTCGACGAGACCGGTCAGGCTGGACTTCTCCAGGCCCAGCATGGTGCTCAACTCCCCCATGCCGCGCGGCTGAGCCATCAGCACGCAGATCAACTGGGCCTGCTGTACTGGCAGTCCGTACTCCCGGCTGGCTTCCGTGTACACGGCCTGCACCAGGAACGACGTCCGCACCAGCGCGGCCGCCATCCCCATCGGCTCCTCACCCTTGATCATCGCCATCGGGTCAGCATAGGGTGGACGGTTCGCATGGCGAACCATTCCGGACGGGCGCGCCCCGCCCCGCCCGTCCGCCGCCCGCGTTGCGGTGGCGCACCGGGCGCGCGAAGGTCGGAAGGGCGAGTACGAGGAGGACCCACCCATGCCCATCGCCACGGTGAACCCCACCACCGGTGAAACGCTCCAGACCTTCGAGGCGCTGGGCGCCGAGGAGATCGAACGCCGCATCGCGGCCGCCCACGACACCTTCCGTGAGTACCGCACCACGGAGTTCGCCGAGCGGGCCCGGCTGCTGAACCGTGCCGCCGATCTGCTGGAGAGCGAGCAGAAGGACATCGCGCGCACGATGACCACCGAGATGGGCAAGCCGGTCGCCGCAGCCCGCGCCGAGGCCGCCAAGTGCGCCAAGGCGATGCGCTGGTACGCCAGGCACGCGGCCGAGCTGCTGGCCGACGAGCATCCGTCCCGGGCCGACGCCGAGGACTCCGGCGCCGCCCGCGCGTACATCCGCTACCGCCCGCTGGGCGTCGTGCTGGCCGTCATGCCGTGGAACTTCCCCCTCTGGCAGGTCGTACGGTTCGCCGCGCCCACCCTGATGGCGGGCAACACGGGCCTGCTCAAGCACGCTTCGAACGTGCCGCAGACCGCTCTCTACCTGGGGGAACTCTTCGAGCGGGCCGGATTCCCGAAGGGCTGCTTCCAGACCCTGCTGATCGGCTCCGGCGCGGTCGAGGCGATCCTGCGCGACCCCCGGGTGGCTGCGGCGACCCTCACCGGCAGCGAACCGGCCGGCCGCTCGGTCGCGGCCGTCGCGGGCGACGAGGTCAAGAAGACCGTACTGGAGCTGGGCGGCAGTGATCCGTACATCGTGATGCCGTCGGCCGACATCGGGCGGGCCGCGCGGACCGCGGTGACAGCCCGGGTGCAGAACAACGGGCAGTCCTGCATCGCCGCCAAGCGCTTCATCGTCCATACGGATGTCTACGACACGTTCATGGAGGAGTTCACCACCCGGATGGCCGCACTGACGGTCGGCGACCCGCTGGACGAGTCGACCGATGTCGGACCGCTCGCCACCGAGCAGGGCCGCAGCGATCTGGAGGAGCTGGTGGACGACGCCGTACGCAAGGGAGCGACCGCGCTGTGCGGCGGCGGTCGGCCGGAGGGGGCCGACCGCGGCTGGTTCTACTCGCCCACCGTCCTGATGGGCATCACCAGCGATATGCGGATCCACCACGAGGAGGCGTTCGGCCCGGTGGCCACCCTCTACCGGGTGGCGAGCGCCGAGGAAGCGGTACGGGTGGCCAACGACACACCGTTCGGCTTGAGTTCCAACGTCTGGACCCGGGAAGAGGACGAAGTGGAACTGTTCGTACGGGATCTCGAAGCAGGGGGTGTCTTCTTCAACGGCATGACCGCCTCCCACCCGGCCCTGCCCTTCGGCGGTGCCAAGCGCTCGGGGTACGGGCGTGAGCTCTCCGGCCACGGCATCCGCGAGTTCTGCAACATCACCACCGTCTGGCACGGCGCCGACCCCGGCGAGTGACCCGGAGCCGGTCCCCGGGCAGTTCACGTACCCCGCCGATCCAGCAAGGAAAGTGAGCACGATGGCCGACACGGATAATCAGGACACGCTCGTCACGGTGGCGCTCACCGGCCACTCGGAGGAGGACGCGGCAACCGTCTTCGGCGCGCTGCGCTCGGCCTTCCCCTGTGACCGGGCCGCCGGGGACGCCCCGCAGCCGGAGGTGCCCGGCCGGGTGACCGTTTGGGCGGCGTCCTACGAGGTGCTGGACGCCGATCCGGGGAAGCTCGGCGCAGCCAGCCTGACGGCACCGGTCATGGCGACCGTGCAGGGCGGCTACCACGCGGTCGACCTGGTGCGGACCGCGCTGAGCACCGTGTTCGCCGTGGAGGAGCAGGGCGAGGCCCTCGGCGACCAGGAGAAGGAGCTGAACCTCCAGCTGGCGAACAGGTAGTCCGCCGGACCGCACCGGTCATCCGGTGCGGTCCGGCTTGAACTGTTCCAGACCGGCGTGACCGGTTCGAGCACCTCGGGAGGTGGCAGAATTAAAGGGGAGGAGGCGCAAATGGAATACGTTATGCAGGCCCATCTCCAGGAGGGTTCGTCCCCCAGGGACGAGCACCCCAGGGTGCAGTGGTGGCACATCGCGCACATCAGTGAGACGACCGCCCTGTGCGGGCGGGAGCTGGACCCGGCCGCACCCAAACAGTCGACGGACGTCTGGGGGACCCCCGAGAGCCAGCCTTTCTGCCACAGCTGCGGCGCCCTGTATCTGCGGCAGGTGCCCTAGCGGTCAGACCCCGGCGGTCAGGCCCTGGCCCGGGCGCTCAGGCCGCCAGTGACCGCAGATAGGCGACCGTCGCGGGATCGGCTGGGAGGAATGTCTCGATCGCCAGCTCGGCCACCGTCACGTCCATCGGTGTGTTGAAGGTGGAGATGGACGAAAGAAAAGAAAGCACCCGCCCGTCGTGTTCGATCTCCAGCGGCAGCGCGAAACGCGGAGCGGACCCCGCGACCCGCTCCGACCGCCCCTCCGCCGGAGCGGGAAGCGGATAGGCGGCGACCTCCTCGTACAGCTCACGCAGCGAATCCGAACGGGCGGGCGCCATCTGGCGTTCCATCTGGTGCAGCAGATGCCCCCGCCACTCCCGGAGATTGCGGATGCGGGGCGCGAGCCCGGAAGGGTGCAGCGTGAGCCGCATCGCGTTCAGCGGGGGCGCGAGCAGCCGTTCGGGCACCCCCTCCAGCAGCATCGCGATACCGCGGTTGGCGGCGACGACGTCGTACCGTCCGTCGACCACCAGCGCCGGGTACGGCTCGTATCCCCGCAGAAGCTGGTTGATCCCCTCGTGCAGCGCCCCCATCGAAGGGTCGTCGAGCATCGTCTCCGTGTACCCCGGCGCGTAACCGGCCGAGAGCAGCAGGGCGTTGCGCTCCCGGACGGGCACGTCCAGGTGTTCGGCGAGACGCAGCACCATCTCCTTGCTGGGGCGGGCGCGGCCCGTCTCGATGAAGCTGATGTGGCGGGCCGACGAGTCGGCCCGCAGGGCCAGCTCCAGCTGACTGACCCGGCGCTGCCTGCGCCAGTCGCGCAGCAGTGGCCCCACTCCGGTGTCGGGAGCGACAGTTGTCATACCCAGACCGTAACGTCGTGCCGACAGCTTCCCGGAAGGAGTCCCGCACATGCCCGCAGAACCGCTGACGCGGAAAGAGACCGAGGACCGGCTGCGCGAGTTGCCCGGCTGGTCCCTGGACGGTGAACGGATCACGCGTTCCTACCGGCTTTCCGGACACTTCGCCGCCACCGCGATGGTCGTGCACATCGCGCAGATCCAGGAGGAGCTGGGCCACCACTCCGATCTGACCCTCGGGTACAGCACCGTGGCGCTGAGCGTGCACACGCATGACGCGGGCGGCGCGGTCACGGCCAAGGACTTCGAACTGGCCCGGCGGGTCGAGGAGGCCGCTCCGGGGCACGGCGCCGGCTGAGGGCGGCCCTCCCGCTGAGGACGTCTCCGCAGCCGCCCGCGTTCCGTCGGGCAGCGTGACGCGTTTGCCGCAACGGCAACGAAGCTCCCGCATCCGGGGCGGGACGGGGCACCCTGGCCGCATGAGTCATCACCACGACACCACCGAAATCGACTGGGACGTCATGGCTCCGCACCTGGAGCGGAGCGCCGAGTTGCACCGGCCCGCCCACCAGCGGGCGGCGGCCTGGATCGCCGAACAGCTTCCCGTGGCCGGCGTCCGCCGGATCCTCGACATCGGCAGCGGCCCAGGAGTCGTCACCTGCCTGCTCGCGGAGGCCTTTCCGTACGCGGAAGTGGTCGCAGTCGACGGCTCACCCGCCCTGCTCGACCGCGCCCGGCACCGGGCCGGGCGCACCGGCCTGGGTGACCGCGTTCACACCCACTGCGCCGAACTACCCGGAGGGATGGGCGAGTTGGGCGAAGCCGATCTGGTCTGGGCGGGCAGCTCCCTGCACCACATCGGCGACCAGCGCGCCGCACTTGAGGGCTTGGCCGGGCTGCTGCGCCCCGGTGGACTCATCGCACTGATCGAGGGCGGTCTCACCGCACGCCATCTGCCGCGCGACACCGGCATCGGCACGCCGGATCTGGAGGCGCGGCTCGACGCGGTCTCGGCCGAGTGGTTCAACGAGATGCGGGCGAAGCTGCCCGGTGCCGAGCGCGAGGTCGAGGACTGGCGCGCGCTGCTGACCGCGGTGGGGCTCGCGCCGAGCGGCACCCGGTCGTTCCTGCTCGACATTCCCGCACCGCTGCCCCACGCCGTACGCGAGCAGCTCGTCGCCCACTTCACCCGGCAGCGGGAGGTCTTCGCGGACCGGCTCACGGCGGATGACGCGGCCGCCATCGATCTGCTGCTGACCCCGGAGGACCCGCGCGGGCTGCTGCTGCGCGACGACACATTTCTGCTGACGGCCCGCACGGTGTACACCGCGCGCCGGGGCTGACGCACCGGCCGCGCACACGGCGGCGCCGCCCGGAACGGAACCGGGCGGCGCCGCCGTCGTACTGAATGCCGGGGACCAGGCTCCCGGGATCAGACGCCGAGGGCCATGGTGGCCGGGTCGGCGCCCAGCCGCTTGCCCTCGTCGAGTGCCGCGATGGCCGCCAGGTCGTCGGCGTCCAGCTCGAAGCCGAAGACGTCGATGTTCTCCTTGATCCGCGACGGCGTCACGGACTTGGGGATGACCACGTTGCCGGTCTGCAGATGCCAGCGCAGCACCACCTGGGCGGCGCTGCGGCCGTGCTTCTGCGCGATCGCGACGACGGTCGGGACCTCCAGCAGCCCCTTGCCCTGGCCGAGCGGGGACCAGGCCTCCGTGTGGATGCCGTGCTCCGTGTGGAAGGCGCGCGACTCGGCCTGCTGCAGGTGGGGGTGGAGCTCGATCTGGTTGAGGGCGGGGACCACCGAGGTCTCGCCCAGCAGCCGCTCCAGGTGCTCAGGGAGGAAGTTGGAGACACCGATGGCCTTCGCGCGGCCGTCGGCGTGGATCTTCTCGAAGGCCTTGTACGTGTCCACGTAGGCGTCCTTGGAGGGGACCGGCCAGTGGATCAGGTACAGGTCCACGTAGTCGAGGCCGAGCTTGGACAGCGAGGTGTCGAAGGCGCGCAGGGTCGAGTCGTACCCCTGCTCGGAATTCCACAGTTTCGTGGTGACGAAGAGTTCGTCACGGGCGATTCCCGATGCGGCGAGCGCCTTCCCTGTGCCCTCCTCGTTGCCGTAGATCGCAGCGGTGTCGATGCTGCGGTAGCCGGCCTCCAGCGCGGTGCCGACGGCCTTCGTGGCCTCGTCGTCGGCGACCTGCCAGACCCCGAAGCCGAGCTGCGGCATCCGGGAGCCGTTGTTGAGGGTGATGAAGGGGACCTTGCTCACGAGCGGTTGACTCCTCTTGGTGCGCGATGGCGAGTACGCCATCGGGTTGGTACCTCAACGGTCAACGATCACACGGCGCGGCCCATTCCCGCCCCCCCCCTGGCCGGGCGGCGGACAGCGAGGGGCTACTGGACCCGCTGTCCGCCACCCGGCCTCAGCGGTAGAGCGCCTCGACCTCTTCGCTGTACGCCGTCTCGATCGCCTTGCGCTTGAGTTTCAGCGACGGCGTGAGCAGGCCGTGCTCCTCGGAGAACTGATGGGCGAGGATCCGGAACGTCCTGATTGACTCGGCCTGCGAGACCAGGGTGTTCGCCGCCACCACGGAGCGTCTGACCTCGGTCTCCAACTCCGGATCACGTACCAGGGCGGCCGGGGTCATCGGCGGTTTGCCGTGCAGGGAGAGCCAGTGGGCGACCGCCTCCTGGTCGAGCGTGACGAGCGCGGCGATGTACGGCCGGTCGTTGCCCACGACCAGGCACTGCGCGATCAGAGGATGGCCCCGTACCCGCTCCTCGAGTCCGGCAGGCGACACGCTCTTGCCGCCGGAGGTCACCAGGATCTCCTTCTTGCGGCCGGTGATCGTGAGATAACCGTCGTCGTCCAGCGAGCCCAGGTCGCCGGTGGAGAGCCAGCCGTCGTGGAGTACGCCGTCGGTTGCCTTGGGGGAGTTGAGGTACCCGGCGAACACGTTCCGGCCGCGCACCCACACCTCGCCGTCGTCGGCGATGTACACGGTGGAGCCCGGGATCGGCTGGCCGACCGTGCCGTAGCGGGTGCGCTCCGGCGGGTTGGCGGTGGCCGCCGCCGACGACTCGGTGAGCCCGTACCCCTCGTAGATCGAGACACCGGCGCCCTCGTAGAACAGTCCGAGCCGCCGGTCCATCCCCGAGCCGCCGGACATCGCGTGCCGCACCCGGCCGCCCATCGCCGCGCGCACCTTCGCGTAGACGACCTTCTCGAAGAACTGGTGCTGCATCCGCAGGCTCGCCGAGGGGCCGGGGCCAAGCCCGAACGCCTTGTGCTCCATGGCCTCCGCGTAGCGCACCGCCACCTCGACGGCCTTGTCGAAGGGGCCCGCCTTCCCCTCGGTCTCGGCCTTGCGGCGCGCGGCGTTGAACACCTTCTCGAAGATGTAGGGCACGGCGAGGATGAACGTCGGCCGGAAGGCGGCGAGATCGGGCAGCAGCGCGCGGGCCGCCAGTTCGGGCTGGTGGCCCAGCTTGACCCGGCCGCGTATGGCGGCGACCTCGACCATCCTGCCGAAGACATGGGCCAGCGGCAGGAAGAGCAGGGTGGACGAGGTCTCGCCGCGCTTGGAGCGGAACACCGGCTCCCAGCGGGCGACCATGGTGTCCGCCTCGAACATCAGATTGGCGTGGGTGATCACGCAGCCCTTGGGGCGGCCCGTGGTGCCCGAGGTGTAGATGACGGTGGCGACGGACTCCGGGGTCACGGCCCGCCGGTGGCGGTGCACCACCTCGTCGTCGAGGCCGACGCCCGCTGCGAGGAGTTCGTCCAGTGCGCCCGCGTCCAGCTGCCAGAGCCTGCGCAGAGCGGGCAGCCGGTCGATCACCGAGCCGATGGTCATGGCGTGGTCCTCGTGCTCGACCATGCACGCGCTGACCTCGGAGTCGTACAGCATCCAGAAGACCTGCTCGGCGGACGAGGTCGGGTAGATGGGCACCGGCTGGGCGCCGACGGCCCAGAGGGCGAAGTCGAAGAGCGTCCACTCGTAGCGGGTCCGGCACATGATCGCGACACGGTCGCCGAACCGCACTCCGTCGGCGAGCAGCCCCTTGGCGAGCGCGAGCACCTGGTCGCGGAACTCGCCGGACGACATGTCGTACCAGCGCCCGTTCTCCTTCCGGCCGAGGGCAGACCGGTGAGGATCGTCGTCGGCGTGCTCGAACACGACGTCCGCCAGTCCGCCGACCTGGGGCGCCGTCACTATGGGTGGGACAGTGAACTCGCGCAAAATGACCTGCTCCTATGTGACGCTCCGCACAGCGCCGTGACGCTACCCCAACGCGAGATCCGGCGGGAGGGGGGCCCGGCGACCGGAATGTGGGGATATCGCGAGGCTACGCAGGGGCCCGGCAGGTGAAATGTACCCACATGGGGAAGGGTTGGGCGCGTTCCTGACCGAACGGTAAGTTCCGCGAGGTGGAATCTCCACCGAATCTGTACGGAGAAGGCACGGAGGCCGCCCAACCCCTGTGACCTGCGGAGGTCGTGTGGACCGGACGTTCCGTCGGCGGCAGCTTCCCGTGACGTCCCTGTGATCCCTCTGTGATCGCTGGCATCACAGGGGGTCGGGGTGAGAACTCGGAGGGTGCCCGAACGGCTCGTTCGGGCACCCTCCGAGTTTCCGTGTGCTGTCTCCGAGGCGAGCGCCGCCCCGGCGAGCCCGGGCGACACCGGTCCGACCCCGATTCCGGCCAGCACAAGACCGGCCGACAGGCCGGTCCAGTCCGACCCCGCGTCCAGCGTGGCCTGGCCGCTAGGCCTGGTGGTGCAGCCGGTCGGCGCCCGTCAGGATCGCCGACGCCAGTGCGTCGGCGGCCTCCTGGGTGCTGCCGCCCGCCCGGCCGTGCAGCAGGACGAATTCCACCTCCCCGAGGTCGGGCAGCCCGGCCCGGGCCGGGACCTGGGTGAGGCCGGGCGGGATCAGGCCGCGGGTGTGCGCCATGATGCCGAGGCCCGCGCGGGCCGCCGCGATCAGTCCGCTGAGGCTGCTGCTGGTACAGGCGATGCGCCAGGCGCGGCCGTCCTCCTCCAGCACCTCCAGCGCGCGGGCGCGGGTGATGCCGGGCGGCGGGAAGAGGATCAGCGGGAGCGGGCGGTCGGGGTCGATGCGCAGTCGAGGGGCGCCGATCCAGGTGAGTGCGGAACGCCAGACCAGTTCGCCGTGGCTGTGCCCGTTGCGCCGCTTGGCGAGCACCAGGTCGAGCGCGCCCGCCGCCAGCTGCTCGTGCAGGATGCCGGAGAGGCCGACGGTGAGCTCCAGATCGACCTCGGGGTGCTCGGTACGGAACGACTCCAGGATCTCGGGCAGCCGGGTCAGCACGAAGTCCTCCGACGCGCCGAAGCGCAGCCTGCCGCGCGGCCGGGTGCCCGCGAAGAACGCCGCCGCCCGCTCGTGCCCCTGGAGGATCGTCCGGGCGAAGCCGAGCATCGCCTCGCCGTCCTCGGTCAGCTCCACGCTGTGGGTGTCCCGGGTGAAGAGCAACCGGCCCGTCGCGTCCTCCAGCCGGCGCACATGCTGGCTCACCGTCGACTGGCGCAGCCCCAGGCGGTGAGCGGCCCGGGTGAAGCTCAGGGTCTGCGACACGGTGAGGAACGTGCGCAGCTGCGCGGGGTCGTACATGCTTCGAGGTTATCGCGCATCGTGATCTCAGTCAGAGTGGTATGCAGGATTCCCGATCATGGATATGGCGTGGACGATGGGGAGGGCACCCTCCGACCTCCGAGAGCAAGTGGAGAACATGAGCCGCCGCAAGATGCAGTTCCCGTCCTGGCTGCCGATCGATCCGTACATCCTGGCTCTGATCGGCACCGTCGCGGTGGCGGCGCTGCTGCCGGCCCGTGGTGCGGCGGCCGATGTGGCCGGGGGAGCGTCGACCGGAGCGGTGGCCCTGCTCTTCTTCCTCTACGGCGCCCGGCTCTCCACGGCCGAGGCGGTCGAGGGACTGAAGCACTGGCGGCTCCATCTCACGGTCCTGGCCTGCACCTTTGTCGCGTTCCCGCTGCTCGGTCTCGCGGCGAAGGGGCTCGTGCCTTTCGTACTGACACCGCAGCTCTACAACGGACTGCTCTTCCTCTGCCTGGTGCCGTCGACCATCCAGTCGTCGATCGCCTTCACCTCGATCGCCCGCGGCAATGTGCCCGCGGCGATCTGCGCCGGCTCCTTCTCCTCACTCGCCGGCATCGTGGTGACCCCGGTGCTCGCGGCGCTGGTCCTGGGCGGTGGCGGGGGCGGTTTCTCCACGGACTCCCTGCTGAAGATCGTGCTGCAGCTGCTGGTGCCGTTCGTGGCGGGGCAGTTGCTGCGCCGCTGGGTGGGCGGTTTCCTGGTACGTCACAAGAAGGTCCTCGGCTATGTCGACCGGGGCTCGATCCTGCTGGTCGTCTACGCGGCGTTCAGCGAGGGCATGGTGCGCGGGGTCTGGCACCAGGTGAGCTTCGTCCGGCTGCTGGGTCTGCTCGGGGCCGAGGCAGTGCTGCTCGCCGTCATGCTGGCCTTGAGCTGGTACGGGGCCAAGCGGCTCGGCTTCGCCCGCGGTGACCGGATCGCCATCCAGTTCGCCGGGTCGAAGAAGAGCCTGGCGGCTGGACTGCCCATGGCGAGCGTGCTGTTCGGCGCGCAGGCATCGCTGGCGGTGCTGCCGCTGATGCTCTTCCACCAGATGCAGCTGATGGTCTGCGCGGTGATCGCCAAGCGCCGCTCGCGCGACCCGCTGCCCGAAGAGGTGGAGCGGGCCGCATCCACCGAGGCCGTTATGACGTGACCAGCACCACCTTGCCGAGGTTGGCACGGGATTCGACGAACCGGTGGGCCCGCGCGGCCTCTTCGAGCGGGACCTCGGCGTGCACGGCGGCCCGCAGCACCCCGGTGCGGTGCAGCTCCCACAGTTCGGCGCACCACCTCGCGTACAGCTCGGGCCTGTTCCTGGCGATGAGCGCCATCTGGAACCCGATGACCGATTTGGCGCCGGTCAGCAGGTCGTACGCCTGAAGGGTGCCGCCACCCGAACTGAACGCGACCAGCCGTCCGTTCGGTGCGAGGGCCGCGACCGCGGGGGTGAGCAGCGCTCCGCCTGCCCCGTCCACGACGACGTCCACCGGCTCGCCCCAGTCCGGGTCGTCGTACGTCACCACCGCGTCGGCGCCGAGGCCTCGCAGGAACTCCGACTTCTCCGACGATCCGACGGCGGCGACCACCCGTGCGGCGCCGTCCAGCCGGGCGAGCTGGAGCGCCAGATGGCCGACGCCGCCGGCGGCGGCCGTCACCAGCACCGATTCGCCGGTGCGGGGCCGGGCGGCGTCCAGCGCGCCCCGCGCCACCAGCCCGCTGCGCACCAGGGCCACGGCCTCCACCGCGCTCGCGTGCGCCGGGATCCTGGTGGCGAACGGCTCCGCCAGGACGGCGAGGTCCGCGTAGGAGCCGGCGAAGCAGAGGCCGGTCACCCGGTCGCCGGTCGCGAAACCTCCGACCCCGGCCCCCACTGCGACGATCGTGCCCGCGATCTCCCCGCCCAGAGGCGCGGGTTCGCTGCCCTCGCGCACTTTCCGTACGGCCGGCAGGGTCACCCCGATCGCCTCCGAGCGCACCAGGAGTTCGCCGGGCCCCGGTTCGGGGGCGGGGACGTCCTCCACGTACAGGACGTCGGGCCCGCCATTCCTGTCATACCGAACGCGGCGCATACATGCCCTCCAGATGTCTTTGTCGTTGGTTGCCCCAACGGTATCCTGAGTTTCATTGGGTGCACCAATGGTTTTCGCGCTACGGTTTCCTCATGACTCCCGACACCCCGCCCGCGCTCGCCCGGATCACCGCTCTGCCCAGCTGGCTGCTCGGCCGGGCAGCGGCCCGCGGACACCGGCTGCTCGCCGACTCGTTCGCGGGGGAGGGGATGCGGCTGCCGCACCACGTGGTGCTGACCGCAGTCACCGCGCTCGGACCCGTGTCCCAGGCGGAGCTGGGCCGCACGGTGCGCATCGACCCCAAGGACATGGTCACCGTGCTCAACGAACTCCAGGCCAAGGGCCTCGTCACCCGGACGGCCGACCCCGCGGACCGGCGGAAGAACGCGATCGCCGTCTCGCCGTCGGGGCGTACCGCGCTGCGCCGCCTGGAGGAGCTGGGCGACGCCGCCAACGACGAACTGCTCGCCCCGCTCGATCCCGCCGAACGGGCCCAGCTCACCGCACTGCTCACCCGGATCGTGCACGCGGCCGACGGCTCGGACAGCAAGGAGAGATGACCCGGGCGGTCAGACGGGCCTCGGTCAGGCGGGCCGCGGTCAGACCCGTCGGGGCGAGGCCAGCAGATAGGCCGCGCCCGCCCGCCGGTCCGCATGCGCCGAGGTCTGCCAGCCGGCACGCTCCAGTGTCTCCGCGTACGTCCGGGAGTCCGGACCGTCCACCCGTACCGCCTGGGGCTGCGCCGACTCGCTCACCAGATAGCCCCGGCAGCAGCCCGCCTCAAGGGCGAGGGCGGCGGCCTGCGTCAGATGCGTACGCTCCCAGTCGCACGGCCGCTCCACCGAGCGGTCGGGGTTGGTGACCCGGCGCATCTCGATCAGACCGGCCCAGGCGCTGCGCACCTCACGCGCCCGTACGGGGTCCGGGTCCGCTGCCGTGCTCCCGGCGCTTCCGGTGGCGGTGCGGGCGTGGAACACGCCGGGCGGCTCCCCGGCCCCGGATTCCGGCACCGGTACGGGGTCCGGCTCCGGCGGCGGGACCAGCCTGACCGGCTCGGCGGCCAGGCGTTCTCGCATCCGCTGTCCGGCCGGCGTCAGGTAGTGCCGGTGCGGGGGCCGTGGGTGGCGCAGTGCAAGACCCTGGGTGACCAGCGAGGCCAGGGCCGCCGATGGGCCCTGGAGGAGTCCGGACTCGGCGTCGGCGGTGCGGATCGCCCGGCGCTGGGCTGCGGACGGCTGGCGGGTCATGTCCCTGACCGTACTGCCGCCGGACGCCACAGCGACAGCGGTTGCCGCCGCCCTTCGGGGTGGGGCCGCAGACGGGCGGGCCCGGGGCCGGCCGGCGCAGGGGGCGCTCCCCGCCGGCCGGTCCGCCGACCCGTGCCGCGGGGCGTGTCAGACCCCCGAGTGCAGGGCGACCCGCTCGTCGCCCGCGTACACGTTCATGGAGGAGCCGCGGAGGAAACCGACCAGCGTCAGGCCGGACTCGGCAGCCAGGTCGACGGCCAGCGAGGACGGCGCGGACACGGCGGCGAGGACCGGGATCCCCGCCATCACCGCCTTCTGGGCCAGTTCGAAGGAGGCGCGGCCGGAGACCAGGAGAACAACCTGTGAGAGCGGGAGCAGGCCGTTCTGCAGGGCCCGGCCGACCAGCTTGTCCACCGCGTTGTGGCGGCCCACGTCCTCGCGTACGTCCAGGAGTTCGCCCTCCGGCGTGAAGAGCGCGGCCGCGTGCAGACCCCCGGTCCGGTCGAACACCTGCTGCGCCGCCCGCAGCCGGTCGGGGAGGACGGCGAGCACATCGGGGTCCACCCGGACCGGGGGAGTGTCGGCGATCGGGAAGCGCGCGGTGGTCCGGACCGCGTCCAGGCTGGCCTTGCCGCAGAGCCCGCACGACGAGGTGGTGTACACGTTGCGTTCCAGCGTGATGTCGGGAAGCTCGACCCCCGGTGCCAGCCTGACGTCCACCACGTTGTACGTGTTCGAGCCGTCGGCGGTGGCCCCCGCGCAGTACACGATCGACTGGAGCTCCTCCGCCGAACCGAGCACGCCCTCGCTGACCAGGAAGCCGGCGGCCAGGGCGAAGTCGTCGCCCGGGGTGCGCATGGTGATGGCGAGGGCCTTGCCGTTCAGCCGGATCTCCAGTGGTTCCTCGGCCACCAGGGTGTCGGGGCGGGTCGTGACCGCTCCGTCCCGGATACGGATGGTGCGGCGGCGTTCGGTGACCCGGCCCATGGGAATCCGTCCTACTCTTCGATCGGTACTGCGGTGATCAGTTCTGCGGTGATCAAGTACTGCGTCGATCAGGTACTGCGTCGATCAGTGCTGCGAGACGTGCTGGAAGCCGAAGCGGCCCTTGATGCACAGGTTGCCGTGGGTCACCGGGTTGTCGTGCGGCGAGGTGACCTTGACGATCTCATTCTCCTGGACATGGAGGGTGACGTTGCAGCCCACCCCGCAGTAGGCGCAGACCGTGGTCGTCTCCGTCTGCGCCGACTCGTCCCAGGTCCCTGCCTCGCGCATGTCGAACTCCGACTTGAAACTGAGCGCCCCGGTCGGGCACACCTCGATGCAGTTGCCGCAGTACACACACGCCGAATCGGTGAGCGGTGCGTCGTGCTCGGTGGAGATACGGGCGTCGAAGCCGCGGCCCGCCACCGAGATCGCGAACGTGTTCTGCCACTGGTCACCACAGGCGTCCACGCATTTGTAGCACTGGATGCATTTGTCATAGTCGCGGACGTACAGGTCGTTGTCGACCTTGGGCTCCTCGTTGAGCCGGGCCGCAGCCGCCCCGAAGCGTCCCGGCTCGGCGCCGTACTCCTTGATCCATTCGGCGGCGCGCGGCGTGGTGGAGAGGTCTGTCGCCGAGGCCAGCAGTTCGAGGACGGTCTTCCGGCTGTGCCGGGCGCGCCCGGTGTCCGTCCGTACCGCCATCCCGGGCTCCGCGCGGCGCGAGCAGGCCGGTGCCAGGGTCCTGGCGCCCTCGACCTCCACCACACAGACCCGGCAGGCGTTCTTCGGGGTGAGCGTGTCGCCCTCGCAGAGCGTCGGGATGTCCTTTCCCGCCGCCCGGCACGCCTCCAGAATCGTGGACCCCTCGGGAACCCGGGTGTCCTGCCCGTCCAGGCTGAATTCGATGAGCCGCCTCGGCGGCTGCAGCGGTACGGCGGTCACTTGTCACCCCTCGGTCCTTGCCCGGCCTCTGATCCCCGCGCTGTTCCGTAGACGCCGAGGCGGTCGATCGCTGACTCGACGGCGCTCCAGGCTGCCTGCCCGAGACCGCAGATCGACGCGTCCTTCATCGCCTGTCCGACCTCGCGCAGCAGCGCCACATCGGTTGCCGCGCCGGCGCCTTCGCGGTCCAGCAGCCGGTGCAGCGCCTCCTCCTGCCGTACGGTCCCGATCCGGCAGGGCACGCACTGCCCGCACGACTCGTCACGGAAGAACTCCGCGATCCGCAGCAGGATCCGGGGCAGCTCGACGGTGTCGTCGATGGCGAGGACGACACCGGAGCCGAGTGTCGTGCCGGCCGCCCGGGTCCCCTCGAAGGTGAGCGGGATGTCCAGCTCGTCCGGGCGCACGAAGCCGCCTGCGGCTCCGCCCAGCAGCACGGCCCGCAGGGACTCCGGGCGGCCCGCCAGATCCAGCAGCTCGCCGAGGGTCGCGCCGAACGGCAGCTCGTAGACCCCGGGCCGTGCCACCCGCCCCGAGACGCAGAAGAGCTTCGGCCCGGTGGACGCCTCCGTACCGATCGCGGCGTAGGCCTCGGCACCCATCGTCAGGATGGGCCCCACATTGACCAGCGTCTCGACGTTGTTGGCCGCCGTCGGCTTCCCGAAGAGGCCCTTCTCGACCGGGAAGGGCGGCTTGGACCGCGGCTCGCCCCGGTAGCCCTCGATCGAGTTGAACAGAGCGGTCTCCTCACCGCAGATGTACGCGCCCGCGCCGCGCCGCAGCTCGATGTCGAACGCGTACCCCTGCCCCAGCACGTCATCGCCGAGGAAGCCGCGGGACCTGGCCCGGCCGATGGCGTGCTCCAGCCGTTCCACGGCCAGCGGGTACTCGCCGCGGACATAGAGGTATCCCCGGTGGGCGCCCGTCGCATACCCGGCGATGGTCATGGCCTCGATCAGGGAGTACGGGTCGCCCTCCATCACCACCCGGTCCTTGAACGTGCCCGGTTCGGACTCGTCCGCGTTGCAGACGAGGTAGTGCGGATGGTCCGGCCGGCCCGCGGTGGCCTGCCATTTGCGCCCGGTGGGGAAGGCGGCGCCGCCGCGTCCGGCAAGACCGGCGTCGGTCACCTCGCGGATCACCCCCGAGGGGCCGAGCTCGAAGGCGCGGCGCAGGGCGGAGTAGCCGCCGTGCGCGCGGTAGTCGTCCAGCGAGGACGGATCCACGACACCGACCCGCCGCAGGAGTATCAGCCCGTCCTGCCCGGCCTGCGGTACGGCCATGGCGGCGGACGGGCCGGCCGCCGCTCCGGGAGCGGCGGCTGCCCGTGCGACGCTCTCCGCTGTGGCGGGAGCGACCACGGCGGAGGCCCGGCGCCGCAGGTCGCTGCCCCCGGCGGGCGGCCGGTCCGCCCCGGGCGGGGGCGCGGGTTCACCGGCCCGGAGCACCAGCGCCGCCGGCGCCCGCTCGCACAGCCCCAGGCACGGACTCGGCTGCCAGCTGACACCTCCGGTGGCCGCGCCGGCAGTACCCAGCCGCTCCTCGATCCCCGCGCGGAGCCCGGCCGATCCGTTCACCGCGCAGGCCAGGTCGGTACAGACATGCACCACTGTCGCCGGCCGGGGCCGGACCGCGAACATCGAGTAGAACGTCGCGACCCCGTACGCCTCGGCGGGTGGCACGGTCAGCCTGCGGCACAGATAGTCCAGCGCCCCTTCGCTGATCCAGCCCGTCCGGTCGTTGACCGCGTGCAGTGCCGGCAGCAGCAGATCGCGCCGCTCGCGTGCGGCCCGGCCGCCGACCGCCCAGCGCAGATCCGCGTCCGTGCGCTCCGTCCCGCCCTCCCAGGCCGAAGCGGGCGGTCCGAGCAGCGCGTCGACCGCTTCCCGCTCCTCGTCGGTCGGCTTGCTGTCACCGAAGTGCAGGTCCACTGCGTCAGCTCCTCACAGCCGCGATGCTGCCCGGCACGTCAGCGGCGGACAGCTTCTCTATCCGGATGGCCGACGCCTTGAACTCGGCCGTGCCGGCGATCGGGCAGTTCGCCTCGATGGTCAGCTGGTTGGTGTCGACCTCGTCCGGGAAGTGCATCGTCATGAAGGCAAGCCCGGGACGCAGGCCGGGGTCGATCCACACCGGGGCGACGACCGAACCGCGCCGCGAGACGATCCGTACCTCCTCGTCCGCTTCCACCCCGAACGCCGCGGCGTCCTCGGGACAGAGCTCGATGTACTCGCCCCGACGCAGCGGCGAGGCGAAACTGCCGCTCTGCACCCCGGTGTTGTACGAGTCGAGCCGCCGCCCGGTCGTCAGCCGGATCGGGAAGCCCTCATCGGTGAGATCGACCGGCGGGTCGTGCCGGACGATGCCGAACGGCGCGGGACGTCCCCGCCGGTCCGGATCGGGCTCCCACAACCTGGAGTGCAGGAAGGGCGGTTCGAGCCCCCCGGTATCCGGGCACGGCCACTGGATGCCCTGGTGCTCCTCCAGCCGCTCGTACGTCATGCCCCAGTGCTCGGGGGAGACCGACCGCAGCTCGTTCCAGACGGACTCGGCGTCGGCGTACTTCCAGGGATGGCCGAGCCGCCCGGCGAGGTCACAGATGATCTCGATGTCCTCGCGCGCCTCGCCGGGCGGGCCGACCGCCTTGCGTACCCGCTGCACCCGCCGTTCACTGCTGGTCGTGGTGCCGTCGGTCTCGCACCAGGCGGCCGTCGCCGGCAGTACCACGTCAGCCAGTTCGGCGGTCTTCGTCAGGAAGATGTCCTGCACGACCAGGCAGTCGAGCCGCCGGAGCCGGTCCACGGCCTGTTCGCTGTCGGCCTCCGACTGGGCCGGATTCTCCCCGACGCAGTAGACGGCTCTCAGGTCGCCGCTCTCCATCGCCTCGAACATCCGGGTCAGATTGAGACCGTACGAGGGCTGGATGACGGTGTCCCAGGCGGCTTCGAACTTGCTGCGGACCGCCGGCTCCAGGATGTCCTGGAAGCCGGGCAGCCGGTCGGGGATGGCGCCCATGTCGCCGCCGCCCTGCACATTGTTCTGCCCGCGCAGCGGCTGTACGCCCGAGCCGTACCGGCCCACGTGCCCCGTCAGCAACGAGAGGTTGATCAACGCCCGTACGTTGTCCGTGCCGTTGTGGTGTTCCGTGATCCCCAGCGTCCAGCACAGCTGGGCCCGCTCGGCGCGTGCGTAGGTGTGCGCCAGGTCGCGGATCGCCTCCGCCGGTACACCGGTGACCTGCTCGGCGGCGGAGAGCGTCCACGGCTCGACCTCGGCGGCGTACGCGTCGAACCCTGTCGTGGCCCGTTCGATGAACGCCCTGTTGTGCAGGCCCGCGTGGATGATCTCGCGGCCCACGGCGTGCGCCAGCGGGATGTCGGTGCCGACGTTCAGCCCCAGCCAGCTCTCCGCCCACTCGGCGGTGGAGGTGCGGCGCGGATCGACCGCGTACATCCGGGCGCCGTTCCTGATCCCCTTCAGTACATGGTGGAAGAAGATCGGATGGGCGAACCGGGCGTTGGAGCCCCACATCAGAATCAGATCGGTGTGCTCGACCTCTCCGTACGACGAGGTGCCGCCGCCGGATCCGAACGCCGCCGAGAGCCCCGCGACACTGGGGGCGTGGCAGGTGCGGTTGCAGGAGTCGACGTTGTTGGTGGCCATCACGACGCGGGCGAACTTCTGCGCCACATAGTTCATCTCGTTGGTGGCCCGGGAGCAGGAGAACATCCCGAAGGCGCCGCGCGCCGCCCGGAAGCCCTCGGCGGCCCGGTCCAGCGCCTCATCCCAACTCGCCCTGCGCAGCGTGCCGTTGGTGTCGCGTACCAGGGGATGGGTGAGCCGGGCGTAGGTCTTCGGGGTTCGGTCTCGCTTCTTCACGGTTGCGCTCCTCATGGAGATGATCAGCGCCCAATTGCATACAGTATCCTGTAGGCCGCAGCCGAACGGAAGCCCCTCGCAAGGGATTCGCGGGCCGGCCGGGCCGGATCAGGTGGTCGTGGTGGTCGCGTTCGTCGTGGCGGGTGCGGCCGGCGCGATCGCCGACCGGCCCAGCAGGTCCGCCATGGCGTGCACGGTCCGCAGCGTGGGCACCGGCACACCGGTCACCCCGGCCAGCTCGACCACCGCCGCCAGCAGCACGTCGAGTTCGAGCGGCTTGCCCTTCTCCAGGTCCTGGAGCGTGGAGGTCTTGTGGTCGCCCACCCGCTCCGCACCGGCCAGCCGCTTCTCGATGGAGATGTCGGGGCGGCTGCCGAGCGCGGTGGCGACCTGGAGCGTCTCGGTCATCATGACCTCGATGACCCTGCGGGTGTCGCGGTGGACGCACATCTGACGCATGGTCGCCCGGGTGAGGGCGCTCAGCGGGTTGAAGGAGATGTTGCCGAGCAGTTTGATCCAGATGTCCTTGCGCAGGTCGCCCTCGACGGGGCACTTGAGACCGCCCGCCGTCATGGCGGCACTGAAGTCCAGGCAGCGCCGTGAAGTCGAGCGGTCCGGCTCACCGATGGAGAACCGGGTTCCCTCCAGGTGCCGGACCACCCCGGGCCCGGCCAGCTCCGTCGCCGCGTACACGACGCAGCCGACGGCGCGTTCCGGTGGCAGGACGGCGCTGACCGCACCGCCGGGGTCGACGCTCTCGATGCGGTGGCCCTCGTGCGGGCCGCCGTGCCGGTGGAAGTACCACCAGGGGATGCCGTTCTGGGCCGCGACCAGCGCGGTGTGCGGCTGGAGCAGTGGTTCGACGAGCGGCCCGCACGCAGCGTACGAGTTGGCCTTGAGGCCGAGAAAGACATAGTCGACCGGGCCGACGGCTGCCGGGTCGTCCGTGGCGTGGACCCGTGCGGTGAAGTCACCGCGCGGGCTCAGGACGTGAACTCCGTCCCGCCTCATGGCCGTCAGGTGCGGTCCACGGGCCACCAGATGGACATCGGCGCCGGCGCGGTGCAGCGCGGCTCCGACATAGGCGCCGATTGCTCCGGCGCCGAGAACTGCGACTTTCACGGGGGCTCTCCGTTCGGTCGAGGTACCGATGGAAACCGGGTGATCACTCGGAGTGCTCATATTCTGTCTACAAAATAGTGTGTACAGTATGGGGCTTCGGTCGACAAGAGGTGGGGCGGCCTTTCCCCGCCCGCCGCGGCCGCCCGGTCCACGCCCGGCGGTGATCCGAAGCCTCCAAGAGGAACGCCCGAATCCTGTTGCTTTACATGCCGTCGTACCCGTGAGTCGCTGACGAGACTGGAGGACTCCTGACATCAGCAGCAGAGGGGTCCCGGGCATGACCGGAACACGCATCGCCGCACTCGGCCATTACCAGCCGGCCAAGGTGCTCACCAACGACGATGTCGCCGCCCTTGTCGACACCAGCGACGAATGGATTCGGACCCGGGTGGGCATCAGGACCCGCCACATCGCCGGACCCGACGAGCCGGTCGACGAACTCGCTGCCCAGGCAGGAGCCAAGGCTCTCGCCGCCGCCGGACTCGCGCCGGGAGAGATCGACCTCGTCCTCGTCGCGACCTCCACGGCGATCGACCGCTCGCCGAACATGGCCGCGCGGGTGGCCGTCAAGCTGAGCATGGGCTCGCCCGCGACCATGGATGTCAACGTCGTCTGCTCGGGTTTCACCCACGCCCTGGCCATCGCCGACCACGCGGTACGCGCCGGCTCTGCCGAGCGCGCTCTGGTGATCGGCGCCGACAAGATGACGGAGATCGCCGACTGGACCGACCGCTCCAGCTGTGTCCTGATGGGGGACGGTGCGGGAGCAGCCGTGGTCGAGGGCTGTGCGGAGGACGGCATCGGCCCGGTGCTGTGGGGATCGGTCCCCACGATGGGGGACGCCGTGCGGATCGAGGGGACGCCGCCGCGCTTCGCCCAGGAGGGGCAGTCCGTCTACCGCTGGGCCACCACCCAGCTGCCCCCGATCGCCCGCAAGGTCTGCGAGAAGGCGGGGGTCACCCCCGAGGAGCTGGCCGCCGTCGTGCTGCACCAGGCCAATCTGCGGATCATCGAGCCGGTCGCCGCCAAGATCGGCGCGGTGAACGCGGTGATCGCCCGCGATGTGGTCGATTCCGGCAACACATCGGCGGCCAGCATCCCGATGGCCCTGTCCAAGCTGGTGGAGCGGAGGGAGATTCCGTCCGGCGCGCCGGTCCTGCTCTTCGGCTTCGGCGGAAATCTCTCGTACGCGGGTCAGGTCATCCGCTGCCCGTGACGCCCCGCCGGCCGCGACGCCGGGCTCCGGTCGCGAGGGGCGGGCGAGGGGCCGGGTGAGGGCTACGTCACTGGTGCCGGGTGGTCCGGTTGCGGCCCGTTGCGCTCGGTAGACTGTAGACGATAGCCAATTGCTCTCCGCCGACACGCCGCTGGCCCCTCCGGGTCAGAAGGGGGACGTTGATGTTGTCCACAGGACTGCCGCAAGGGACCGTACCGAAGCTGGAGCGGCCGGGACCGCTGCGTGAGCGGGTGTACGAGGCGCTGCTCGAACTCATCACCACCCGGGCGCTGACCCCGGGCCAGCATCTGGTCGAGAGTGAACTCGCAGGACATCTCGGCGTCTCCCGCCAGCCGGTGCGCGAAGCGCTGCAGCGGCTCAACACCGAGGGGTGGGTCGATCTGCGCCCCGCACAGGGCGCGTTCGTCCATGAGCCCACCGAGCGGGAGGCCGACCAGTTGCTCTCGGTCCGTACGCTCCTGGAGGCGGAGGCCGCACGGCTGGCCGCGGCGAACTCCGGGTCCGCGGGAATCGCCGCGCTGGAGAAGCTGTGCACCAAGGGCGAGCGGGCGGTCGCCGACGACGACGTGGAACTGGCCGTGGCGACCAACGCCGAGTTCCACGCCAAGGTCATGGAACTGGCCGGCAACGTCGTCCTGTCGGAGCTGGCGGGGCAGGTGGACCGCCGGGTGCGCTGGTACTACCAGCCGGTCGCCAGACAGCGCGGCACCCAGTCCTGGACCGAGCACAGGGCGCTGATCGCGGCGATCTCGGCACGGGACGAGCAGGCCGCGACAGCGGTCATGCAGGCGCACACGGAACACACCCGCACGACCTACCACCAGCGCGAGAAGGACTGAACGCCCGTACGCCGCAGCGGCCCTCCGCGCGGCTCGAACCGAGCCGTGTGGAGGGCCACTTGCTGCGCTGCGCCGTTCCGCACTCCGACGATGGTGAGGATCAGACGGCTTCCCTGCTGACCGGCAGCGGGTTCGGAGCGATGTCGGCTGCACGTGGCCGCCCCGGCTGCCTCAGCAGCAGCGCGATGGCCGCCGCCACCATGGAGATGCCCCCGGCGAGTGCGTACGCGCCGTTGTACCCCCAGGCGTCCACCACCATCGAGCCCAGCCCGCCGCCGAACAGTCCGCTGACCAGCTTTCCGCTGTACACCAGGCCGTAGTTGGTGGCGTTGTAGTTCTCTCCGAAGTAGTCCGGGGTCAGGGCCGCGAACATCGGGTAGAACGCACCGCCGCCGAATCCGGAGAGGAACGCGAAGACCAGGAACAACCACTCGCTGTGGATGTCACCGGCCCAGATCACACCGAACTGCGCGAGGCCCAGGACGAGTATGACGAAGAACAGGGTGAGCTTCCGTCCCCACAGATCGGAGAGCCATCCCACCACCGCCCTGCCGACGCCGTTGACGACCGCCATCAACCCCATGGACGTGGCCGCGACCAGCGGGCCGAAGCCCACCTGCTTCGCGAAGTCGACCTGGAAGGAGATGCCGAATATCGACACACCGGCGGTCATGACCACGGTTACCCACATCAACGGGAGCATGCCGCTCCTGATGGCCTCCATCGGGGTGAACTGCTTCACCGCGGGCGGATTCTTGGCCAGGCTCCGTGCACTCTTCCGGTTTCCGGTGTAGTTCAGCGGGTCGATCTCTGCCGGCCACCAGTTCTTCGGCGGGTCCTTGAAGAACCACGCGCAGATCACCACGGCGATCAGCACATAGACACCGATCAGATCCAGCACCTCGGCGCAGTTCGAGGTGTCGAAGGCGTAGTTGAAGATGAAGATGAAGGGGAGCGACCCATAGGCGAATCCGCCGTTGACGAACCCCGTCTTCGCACCACGCCGTTCGGGGAACCACTTGCCGACCATGTTGATACAGGTGGCGTAGACGAGGCCCGAGCCGAGTCCGCCGATGACGCCGAAGCCGCAGATCGCCAGGAAGACATTGTCGAGATGGGCGAGTGCGACGAAACCGACGAGACAGAGAACGGAGCCGAGAACTGTAGCCCGGCGGGCGTTGAGTATCCCCCTCTCCCGCAGCCAGCCCGCGGGGAAGGCGATGCCCGCCTGGAAGAACACCCAGACGCTCAGAATCCAGAAGGTGTTGCTCTGCGTCCACCCATGAGCCGAGGAGAGAGTGTCCTCGGCCGAACCGTATGCGTACTCCGACACGCTGATGGCCATCATCGCGACCCACGGCAGATACACCATGAGCTTGCGCGAGTGGCCCAGGAGATCCCGGTCCGTCTCGCCCACGCGGTAGACGCGGCCCTTGCTGTCCGACACTTCCCGGTACGCGACCGACCCGGCCGCCGACCGTTCGTTCCCTGTACTCATCAGGTCCCCTTGGTCTCGAAAGAACTGGCCAGCGCCCCCTGTCCAAACCTTTCGCTCCGCGGAGCCGGGGTCAGCCGAGCAACCCGGCCGCCCGGGCCCAGCGGTACTTCGCGCCGAGTACCTCCACCGGTTTCTCCGTGGTGTACGGGTACGCGACGACTCCCCGCTCGTAGAGGTACTGGCAGGCCTCCTCGACTTCGACGTCGCCGGCCAGCGACGCCACGACGGGTTTCTCGATGCCCCGTGCCCGGAACTCCGCGACGACGCGCGCGGTCAGCTCCGCGAAGACCATCGGGGGAGTGACGATCGTGTGCCAGTAGCCCAGCACCAGCGCATGGATCCGCGGATCCTCCAGGCCGAGCCGGATCGTCGCCTCGTAGGTCGCCGGAGGCTCGCCGCCGGTGATGTCGATGGGGTTGCCGGCGGCCCCGAACGGCGGGATGAACGCCTTGAACGCCGCGTCCAGATCCGGCGGGATCTCCATCAGCGACAGCCCGTTGTCGACGATCGCGTCCGAGAGCAGCACCCCCGAACCCCCGGCCCCGGTGATGATGACGACGTTGTCGCCCCGGGGTGTGGGCAGCACGGGCAGCGCACGCGCGTACTCCAGCATGTCGTTGAGCCCCGGCGCCCGGATGACCCCCGCCTGCCGCAGGATGTCTTCGTACACCGCGTCGTCACCGGCCAGCGCCCCGGTGTGCGACCCCGCTGCCCTGGCGCCCGCACTGGTGCGGCCCGCCTTCAGCACCACGACGGGCTTCTTCGGCACGGTCGCCCGTGCCGCATCGACGAACGCCCGGCCGTCCTTGAGGTCCTCCAGATGCATGGCGATGCACTGGGTGTGCGGGTCCTCGCCGAACCAGGTGAGCAGATCGTCCTCGTCCAGGTCCGACTTGTTGCCGAGCCCCACGATGGCGGAGACGCCGGTCTTCGTCGTACGGGCGAACCCGAGGATGGCCATGCCGATCCCGCCGGACTGCGAGGTGAGCGCGACCCCGCCCCTGACGTCGTACGGCGTGCAGAACGTGGCACACAGGTCCTGCCACGTCGAGTAGTAGCCGTAGATGTTCGGACCGAGCAGCCGGACCCCGTACCGTTCGGCGACCGCCACGATCTCGTCCTGCAGGGCGTGTTCACCGGTCTCGGCGAAGCCGGACGGGATCAGCACGGCGTTCGGTATGCCCTTGCGCCCGACCTCTTCGAGGGCGGCCGCGACGAACTTCGCGGGGATCGCGAAGACCGCCACATCCGGCTCACCGGGAACATCCATCACGCTCTTGTACGCCTTACGGCCGAGTATGTCATCGGCTTTGGGGTTCACCGGGTGGATCTCCCCGGCGAAACCGCCGTCGACGAGATTGCGCATCACCGAGTTGCCGATCTTGCCGTCCTCGTTGGAAGCGCCGATGACGGTGACCGATCGCGGCTCCATCAGCCGGCGCATCGAGGTGAGGATCTCTGCGCGGCTGTAGGTGCGCCGGGGTGTCACGGGCGACGGGTCCAGCAGGATCCGTACGTCGGCGGCCATCACGCCGTCCTCGGACGCGAAGACCGGGTTGAGGTCGATCTCGGCGATCTCCGGGAAGTCCGCGGCCAGTCCGGAGACCCCGGTGATCAGCGAAGCGAGCGCCGCGCGGTCCACGGCCGCCCCGCCGCGCACCCCGCGGAGCACTTCGGCGGCCCGGACCGAGTCCAGCATCGACAGCGCGTCGTCGCGCGAGGCGGGCGCGAGGCGGAAGGTGATGTCCTTGAGCACCTCCACCAGCACCCCGCCCAGGCCGAAGGCCACGATCTTGCCGAAGGTCGGGTCGGTGACGGTGCCGACCAGTACCTCGGTACCGGCCGGCACCATCTGCTGGACCTGGACGCCCTTGATGTCCGCCTGGGGGCTGTACGCACGGGCGTTGGAGACGATCGAGGTGAAGGCGGTCCGCACCTCGGCGGCCGATCGCACCCCGACCCGCACCCCGCCCGCGTCCGTCTTGTGCACGATGTCCGGAGAGACGATCTTCAGCACCACCGGGAACCCGATCCGGTCGGCGAGCGCGACGGCCTCGTCCGCGCACTCGGCCAGCGCCTCGGCGGGGACCGGAATGCCGTACGCGTCGGCGATCAGCTTTGCCTCCGGCGCGGTGAGCGCCCGGCGCCCCCCGGCCAGCGCGGCGTCGAGCACCGCCCGTACCGCCGCCTTGTCCTGTTGCCCCGTCTGTCCCATCAGATGACTCCGTCCGTCTTCAGCAGCCGCAGTTCCTCCTGGCCCAGGCCGAGTTCACCGGCGTACACCTCCGCGTTGTGCTCGCCGAGCAGCGGCGAGGTACGCACATCGACGGGGGAGTCCGAGAGCTTCAGCGGCGAGCCGACGGTGGTGAAGGTGCCGCGCTCCGGGTGTTCGACCTCGACCACGATCCCGTTCGCGGCGAGTGACGTGTCCTCGATGATCTCCTTGGTGGAGAGGATCGGTCCGCAGGGCACGTTGTGGGCGTTGAGCTGGTCGAGCACCTCCCACTTGGGAAGGGTGGACGACCACTCCTCGATCAGCTGGAACATCTTGCCGAGCTTGGGCAGACGGGACTCCGGCGTGGCCCAGTCGGGGTCATCGGCCAGCTCGGGCCGGCCGATCAGTCTGCTGATCGGCTGCCAGCCGACGGGCTGGACGATGACATACACGTAGTCGTTGGGGCCGCCCGGCGCGCACTTGACGGCCCAGCCGGGCTGCCCGCCGCCGCTCGCGTTGCCGCTGCGCGGCACCTCGTCGCCGAAGTCCTCGTTCGGGTACTCGGCCAACGGGCCGTGGGAGAGCCGCTGCTGGTCGCGGAGCTTCACCCGGCAGAGGTTCAGTACTGCGTGCTGCATGGCGACGTTGACGCGCTGGCCGCGGCCGGTGTGCTCGCGCTGGAAGAGCGCCGCGAGTACCCCGGCGACCAGGTGGATACCGGTGCCCGAGTCGCCGATCTGCGCTCCGGTGGCGAGCGGCGGACCGTCCTCGAAGCCGGTGGTGGACATCGACCCGCCCATGGCCTGGGCGACCACCTCGTACGCCTTGAAGTTGGTGTAGGGGCCCTCACCGAATCCCTTGATGGAGGCGTAGACGATCCGTGGGTTGATCTCCTGGATCTTCTCCCAGGTGAAACCCATCCGGTCGACGGCGCCGGGACCGAAGTTCTCCACCATCACGTCCGACCGGCGGATCAGCTCGGTCAGGATCTCCTTGCCGCGCTCGGACTTGGTGTTGAGGGTGATGCTGCGCTTGTTGCAGTTGAGCATTGTGAAGTAGAGCGAGTCGACATCGGGCAGATCCCGCAGCTGCTTGCGGGTGATGTCGCCGTGCGGAGCTTCGAGTTTGACGACGTCGGCGCCGAGCCAGGCCAGCAGCTGGGTGGCCGAGGGGCCGGACTGGACGTGGGTCATGTCGAGGACGCGTACGCCCTCGAGAGCCTTGGTCATGGCGGGGCTCCCCTACTTGTACATGGTCTGGTTCATGGTTCCGGGTGCATATGCGTCCGGGTCGACCCAGACGTTGATGAGCGACGGCTTGCCCGATTCGCGGGCGCGCCGCAGCGCCGGGGCGATGTCGGACGGGTCGCGGACTTCCTCGCCGTGGCCGCCGAGCATCCGGGCGAACTCGTCGTAGCGGACGTCGCCGAGGGTGTTGCCGACGCGCTCCCGCTCCGGGCCGTACTTCTGGGCCTGGCCGTAACGGATCTGGTTCATCGACGAGTTGTTGCCGACGATCCCGACGAAGGGCAGGTTGTAGCGGACCAGCGTCTCGAAGTCCCAGCCGGTGAGTGAGAAGGCGCCGTCCCCGAAGAGCGCCACGACCTCCTTGTCCGGCCGGGCCTTCTTGGCGGCGAGTACGAAGGGGATGCCGACGCCGAGTGTCCCCAGCGGCCCCGGATCCATCCAGTGGCCGGGCGATTTGGGCTGCACGACCTGCCCGGAGAAGGTGACGATGTCGCCGCCGTCGCCGATGTACACCGAGTCCTCGGTGAGGAAGTCGTTGATCTCGCTCACCAGACGGTACGGGTGGATGGGCGAGGCGTCCGACCTCAGCGACGGCAGCCGCTTCTCGATCGCCACCTGTTCGGCGGCCCGCAGCTCGTCCAGCCAGGCCTTCCGCCGGACCGCACCACCGTTGACCCGGCCGGACGCCGCCTCGGTGACGGACTTCAGGATCAGCCCGGCGTCACCGACGAGCCCGAGGTCGATGTCCCGGTTCTTGCCCACCGTGCGGTAGTCGAGATCGATCTGGACCACGGTGGCGTCCGGCGAGAGGCGCTTCCCGTATCCCATCCGGAAGTCGAAAGGGGTGCCGACGATGACGATGAGATCGGCGTTGGAGAAGGCGTAGCGCCGGGAGAGCTGGAAGTGGTGCGGGTCGCCGGGCGGCAGTGTCCCGCGCCCCGCGCCGTTCATGTACGCGGGGACGTTGAGCGTACGGACGAGCTCGACCGCCGATTCGGTGGCCCGGGTCGTCCAGACCTGGCTGCCGAGCAGGATCGCCGGCTTCTCCGCGTGGACGAGGAGATCGGCGAGCTTCTCGATGCCGGCCGGATCACCGGCCGAGCGGGTCGAGGCCCGGTACCGGCCGGCTTCCGGGACGCGGGCCTGTGCGGCCGGCACCTTGGCGTCGAGCACATCGCGTGGGATCTCCAGGAACGACGGGCCAGGCGCGCCGTTGTAGCACTCGCGGAAGGCCATCGAGACGAGGTCGGCGGCGCGTGCGGTGTGCGGCACGGTGGCGGCGAACTTGGTGATCGGCGTCATCATGTCGACGTGCGGGAGGTCCTGCAGGGACCCCATCCGGTGCTGGCTCAGCGCTCCCTGACCACCGATCAGCAGCATGGGCGACTCGGCCCGGAACGCGTTGGCGACACCGGTCACGGCATCGGTCGTGCCGGGGCCCGCCGTGACGACGGCGCAGCCCGGCTTGCCGGTGATGCGGGCGTAGCCGTCGGCGGCGTGGGCGGCGACCTGCTCGTGGCGGACATCGACGACTTCGATGCCCTCGTCCACGCAGCCGTCGTAGATGTCGATGATGTGGCCACCACAGAGGGTGTAGACGACGTCGACACCCTCCGCTTTGAGCGCCTTGGCGACCAAGTGCCCACCGGAGATGAGGTCCTGGCTGGGGTCGGGCATAGCGAAGTCCGTTCCCTTCGTAGGGGGGATGCAGCGGGTAATCCAGATCCGCTGGAGCTCTGCGCAGATTGCATACAGTCGACGAATACTGTATGAACTTGTTATCCCTCATCCGGTGGGTGGTGTCCAGGGGGCGTGCGGCACTTTCCTTCACAGCACAGGGAGCAGGTACGGGTATGGATCTGTACGAGCACCAGGCAAGGGAACTCTTCAAGGCCCACGGCATCCCGGTACCGGACGCGGCCGTCGTCGCCGCCCCGCGCGAGGCGCGGGCGGCCGCGGAACTCCTCGGCGGCCGCGTCGTCGTCAAGGCCCAGGTGAAGACCGGCGGCCGGGGCAAGGCGGGCGGTGTGAAGCTCGCGGCGGACCCGGCGTCAGCGGAACTGACCGCCCGCCAGATGCTCGCCATGGACATCAAGGGCCATCCCGTCCACAAGGTCATGCTGGCCCAGCCGGCCGACATCGAGGCGGAGTACTACGTGAGTTACGTCCTCGACCGCGCGGCGGGGACCTTCGTCGCCATCGGGTCGGCCGACGGTGGCACGGAGATCGAGGAGACGGCCGCGGCCAGGCCCGACGCGGTGGTCAGGATCCCGGTCGATCCGGCCGAAGGCGTCACCGAGGCCAAGGCCGAAGCGATCGCACACGCCGCGGGCCTGCCGGCCGGGGCCGCCGGGGTCCTCCAGCGGCTCTGGCAGGTCATGGTCCACGAGGACGCCCTCCTCGTGGAGGTCAATCCGCTCGTACGGACCACCGGCGGCGGGCTTCTCGCCCTCGACGGAAAGGTCACCCTCGACGACAACGCCCGCTTCCGGCAGACGCGTTGGGGAGTGGACGAAACCGACCCGTACGGGGGCCCGCTGGAGGCGCGGGCCCTGGCCAAGGGGCTCAACTACGTCCGGCTCGACGGCCAGGTCGGCATCATCGGCAACGGCGCGGGCCTCGTCATGTCGACTCTCGACGTCGTCGCCGGCTGCGGCGCCCGGCCTGCCGACTTCCTCGACATCGGGGGCGGCGCGTCGGCCCGGGTGATGGCCGACGCGCTCGCGCTCGTCCTCTCCGACCCCCAGGTGAAGTCGGTCCTCGTCAATGTCTTCGGCGGCATCACCGCCTGCGACGCGGTCGCCGACGGCATCGTCCAGGCCCTGGAGTCGGTCGAGGTGACCAAGCCGCTGGTCGTACGGCTCGACGGCAACAGCGCCGCAGCGGGCCGCGCGGTCCTCGACCGCCGTGCCCACCCTCTCGTGCAGCAGGCCACCACGATGGACGGCGCGGCACGCCGGGCGGCCGTCCTCGCGGGCGCCGGGGCCGTACCCGCCGGTGCCGTACCGACCAGTGCCGCAGCCACCGATGCCGCGCCCACCGACGCCCTCACCGACCTGGGAGCCTGAGATGGCCATTTTCCTCACCGCGGAGAGCAAAGTACTCGTCCAGGGCATGACTGGCGCCGAAGGCATGAAGCACACCCGGCGCATGCTCGCCGCGGAGACACGCGTCGTCGGCGGCGTCAACCCCCGCAAGGCCGGACTGCCAATCGACTTCGACGGGGTGACCGTCCCCGTCTTCGGCTCGGTGCGCGAGGGCATCGAGGCCACCGGCGCCGACGTCACCGTCGTCTTCGTCCCGCCGCCCTCCGCCGGAGCGGCGGTCGCCGAGGCCGCCGACGCGGGGATCGGCCTCGCCGTCGTCATCACGGAGGGAATCCCCGTACACGACGCGGTGGTCTTCACGGCGTACGCCGCTGACCGGGGCACCCGGGTCATCGGACCGAACTGTCCGGGCCTGATCAGCCCCGGACAGTCCAACGTCGGCATCATCCCCGCCGACATCGCCGGCACCCCCGGCCGGATCGGACTGGTCTCCAAATCCGGCACGCTCACCTACCAGCTGATGTACGAGCTGCGCGACGAGGGCTTCTCATCGGCGGTGGGCATCGGCGGCGACCCCGTCATCGGCACCACGCACATCGACTGCCTCGCGGCGTTCCAGGACGACCCGGACACCGAGCTGATCGTCCTGATCGGAGAGATCGGCGGCGACGCCGAGGAGCGGGCCGCCGCGTACATCGCCGCGCACGTCACCAAACCCGTGGTCGGCTACATCGCGGGCTTCACCGCTCCGGAGGGCAGGACCATGGGCCATGCCGGAGCGATCGTCTCCGGCTCGTCGGGAACCGCCCAGGCCAAGAAGGCGGCCCTCGAAGCGGCGGGCGTGAGCGTCGGCTCGACCCCTTCGGAGACCGCGGCACTGGTCCAGGCACGCCTCGCGGTCCTCCGGGGCACGGCGCAGAGTGTTCTCTGAACGCCTGGACCGCCCCGCCAGGGCTGCCGCACACCAGGAAAGCCACCACCTGCCCCGCCCCTCATGAGCGGAGACCCACCGATGGCACCCACCCTCACTCTCAAGCCCGGAACCTCCTGGGCCGACGCCTGGCAGCGCTGCCTCGCCGTCGCCCCCGAGGCATTCATCGGCGACCGCGTACTGAACCTCTGGAACGGCGCATGGCAGGCCGACGGGCGTGCGCTGCCCGCCACCAGCCCGGTCGACGGCAGCCGTATCTCGGGCCCGCCGCGTCTCGACGCCCCCACCGCCCAGCAGGCCGTACGGGCCGCCCTCGATCAGCACCGGGTCTGGCGGCACGTCCCGCTGCCCGAACGCCGGGCCCGGGTCTCCGCCACGCTCGACGCGCTCACCGCCCACCGCGAACTGCTGGCCCTCCTGCTCGTCTGGGAGATCGGCAAGCCCTGGCGGCTGGCGACGGCCGACGTCGACCGCGCCATCGACGGTGTGCGCTGGTACGTCGCCGGCATCGAGGAGATGACCGAAGGCCGTACCCCGCTCGAAGGCCCGGTCTCCAATATCGCCAGCTGGAACTATCCGATGTCGGTGCTGGTCCACGCGATGCTGGTGCAGGCGCTGGCCGGAAACGCGGTCATCGCCAAGGCACCGACCGACGGCGGTGTCGCCTGCCTGACGCTGGCCTGCGCACTCGCGGCGCGGGAGGGGGTTCCGGTCACCCTCGTCAGCGGCAGCGGCGGTGAACTCTCCGAGGCCCTGGTCCGTTCCCCGGAGATCGGGTGTGTCTCGTTCGTGGGCGGCCGTGACACGGGAGCGAGGATCGCCACCGCGGTGGCCGACCTCGGCAAGCGGCACATCCTCGAACAGGAGGGGCTCAACACCTGGGGCTTCTGGAACTACACGGACTGGTCCGCGCTCTCCTCGGTGATTCCCAAGCTCTTCGACTACGGGAAGCAGCGGTGCACGGCCTACCCGCGGTTCGTCGTGCAGCGCAGTGCTTTCGACGCGTTCCTGGCGGCGTATCTGCCTGCCGTGGGCTCCATCCGTACGGGCCACCCGCTGGCCGTCGAGGACCCCGCGGATCCGCTCCCCGAGCTGGATTTCGGGCCGCTGATCAACGCGGCGAAGGCCAGGGAACTGGACGACCAGGTGGCCGGGGCCATCGACCGCGGCGCGATCCCGCTGCACCGGGGAAGCCTCTCGGACGGCCGCTTCCTCGCCGGCCAGGACACCGGCGCCTACCTTCCGCCGGTCACGCTGCTCAACCCGCCGCCGTCCTCCCCGCTCTTCCACGCGGAGCCGTTCGGCCCCGTCGACACCATCGTCCTGGTCGATACGGAGGCGGAACTGCTGGCCGCCATGAACGCCTCCAACGGAGCGCTGGTCGCCTCCCTGTCGACCGACGACCCGAAGACGTACGAGCGGCTGGCCCCGCAGATCCGGGCTTTCAAGGTCGGTCGCTCCAAGCCACGTTCGCGAGGCGACCGCGACGAGCTCTTCGGCGGCCACGGGGCGTCGTGGCGCGGCGCCTTCGTGGGCGGCGAGCTACTGGTCCACGCGGTGACCGAGGGCTCGGCCGGGGAGAGCGCGCCGGGCAACTTCCCGGACTACCAGCTACAGCCGTGACAGCCCTGGGAATCCTCCCCGGACACCGGTAGTGCGCAACCCGTAACGCATGGTGTCAAGAGTGGTGAGGTGTCACCGAAGAGTGCCCACCGCCGCGTGGGGCCTGCCGCTGACCACGGCAAATGCAGGTGAAGGCGACCGCGAACCCCTGGTATTGTTGTCCTTGTCGCCGCGGGGAAGAACGACGCGGTCGACAGACACCTTGTCCGGGTGGCGGAATGGCAGACGCGCTAGCTTGAGGTGCTAGTGCCCTTTATCGGGCGTGGGGGTTCAAGTCCCCCCTCGGACACTTCGAGTAACGAAGAGACGGGTGGTGTGGACCGGATGTCCGGTCCACACCACCCGTCTCTTCGTTTTTCTGTCTCTTCCTGTTTTCGCTGGACGTCACATCAGTCGGCACGGTCGGGTCGCCGTGCGCGACTGAGGCGGCTTGCTCCGCTGGAACCCATGGTGCCTGCGTTGTGGGCGGTACGACTACGCCTGGCCGCTACGGCGGTGCACACCAACCCGAGCAGGGCGGTGACTCCTCCGATGACCGCGTTGCTCCAGATGATGCCCTTGTCCGGGTGGCTGCCCACGATCCACGGGGCAACGATCAGCCAGGCGCCCATCACGACCATGGCCCAGCTGAGGCCGTACATACGCTCCGGCCTGGTCGTGAATCCGAGGCCCAGCAGGGCGATCGCGATGCCCATGATGAGGTTGTGCGTCGTCAGTGCCGACTGGGTGCTCGAAAAGTGGATCACCCATGCGGACACCGCGCAGTACACGCCGACCAGGAACACCGGCCCGTCCACGAGCACCACATCGCGCCCGCCGAGCATCCGGTCATACCGGGCTCGCATTTCGGGTACGTCGGGGTGGCTTGCTAGATCGCCTCTTGTGTGTGAGACGTCGGCCATGCGACTCGCCTCCTTCTCTGCTGCAAGTCCGACCGCGTGTGCACGGGCTGAGCCGCGCAAGTTCCATTTTGCTCCTGTTTGGGCGCTTTGTATAGAGAAGATAAAACGCCCGGGATTTCTGGTCCTGGCTCCCCGGCGCAACGACGGCCGGGAGGGGCCTGTCGGTCAGCGCAACGTGGCAAAGACGATCAGGTTGTTCACCGGGTGTCCCTGCGCGTCGAACGATCCGTCGCAGGTGATCAGGCGCAGTGCGCGGTCGGTGGTCTTGCCGTAGACCTTGTCGGTCGGGAACGCCTTCTTGCTGACGCTCTCCGTACTGGTGACCGTGAAGTGGGCTGTCTTTCCCAGGGTGTTGCGGACGGCGATGTCCGCGCCTTTGTGGATCTTCCTGAGGTCGTGGAAGACGGCCCTGCCATAGCGGGTGTCGTTGTGGCCGATCAGGACGGCGGCTCCCGGTTCGCCGGGGGTGGCGCTGCCCGTGTACCAGCCCGCCGTCATTCCCTTGTCCGCCGGCGGGACCTCGACTGTGCGGTCCGCGTTGAGGCCGAGCTGCAGCAGCGAACTCGTCACCCCGATCGACGGGATCGACACCTCCGCCGGGGGTGCGGGCTGCTTCGCGTCCGTCTTGGCGTCGGTCTTGGCTCCGGTTGTGGTGCTCTTGCCGGCGTCGGAGCCCGACTCGGTGCTCGCCGCGCCGGTGGACTTGTGCCCTGAGTCCGAGGAGCCGGACGAACAACCGGTGAGCGCCGTCAGGGTGAGGCAGACGGCTGCTGCGGACAGTGCGGCGGATCGCCATATCGGCTGGTGCGTACGGGACATGAGGGCTCCAGGACGTTCAGGGCTGCGGGAGAGCAGTGCGGGGCTGGGCGAGTACACGGGGGATGAGGGCGCGGGACGCAGGCAGTGGCGCCGCCCGGTGATGGACGGCGCCACTGCTGGGGGTGCGTCAGCCGTTGCGCTGTGCGGCGGAGCGGCGGCGCAGCACGATGGTGCCCGCGCCCGAGAGGAGGGCGGCCCCCGCTGCCGAGCCGATGATGGCCGCGGTGTCGCTGCTGTTCCCCGCGGGCCGCTCACCTGCGGCGACGGCGCCCTGCGGCGCGGCGGCCGCCGCCCTCGCGCGCATGCGCTTGGCCACGGCGGCCCGCGCCGCCGCCGGGGTGGGCTTGTCGCCCGCGGCCACGGCGCCTACCGGGGCCGCCGTCGGCCGCCTGGTCGCCGCAGCCTTGGCGGCCGCGGCGTGGCGGGCGGAGAAGTCCGCCTCCGTGGGCGCCTTGGCCTTGGCGGCGCCATGGGCGGACGGTGCCGATGCCTCAGCCTTGGGGGCAACGGGCTTGGGGCTGTCGGACGCGAAGGCGGCGGTCGACGGGACGATCACCGTGCCGACCGCCACGGCGGCGAGCACAGCGGTACGCAGGGACAGACGAGGGGACATGAACAGCTCCAGTTCCAGCCGGCCTTGGTGATTCCTGGCTGCGGTTCGCAGCAGGCGCCGGGCACAGCGACAGACTGACAAGCAGTTATGAGGAACCTGTCAGGACGCTGTGGTCATCGGATCAGGGCGAGGGCGGCGATGTTTCAGCCGCAGTGCTCTGTGTTCTCCCGGCCGGCTCGCCGTCCCTGTCCGTTGTCGTCTCCGGCCGGCCCAGGGGCAGCCTGAGGGTGAAGACCGAGCCTTCTCCCTCCGTACTCGCCGCACTCGCGGTGCCGCCGTGTGCCTCGGCCAGTTTGCGGACGATCGCCAGGCCGAGGCCGCTGCCGCCCGTACGGCGGTTACGTGATTTCTCGGCGCGCCAGAAGCGGTCGAAGACGTACGGAAGATACTCGGCCGGGATGCCGGTACCGGTGTCGGCCACTTCCACCACAGCCTCCGTGGGGGCCGCATCCGTGGCCGGCCCTCCGCCCGGTTCAGGCGTACCGCCCCGCACCCGCAGCGTGACCTGTCCGCCCGGCGGTGTGTGGCGTACCGCGTTGGTGACCAGGTTGCCCACCGCCTGCCGCAGCCGGACCGGGTCGGCCGCCAGGACCAGCGCCGGTGCCTCCGGTGGCGCGCCGGTCACCGTCAGGGTCACCCCCGCCGTCTCCGCGCGGGCCTGGTGGGCCGACGCGACCTGGCCCAGGAGGTCCTGGATCCGTACCGGCTCCACATGCAGCCGCAGCGCCCCCGCGTCGGCGGCCGACAGATCCTGGAGGTCGTCGATGATGTGCTGCAACTGCACCGCCTCCTCCAGGAGAGAGGAGACAAAGGCCGGGTCGGGTTCGGCCAGGCCGTCCTGTGCGGCCTCCAGCCAGCCGCGGATGTTGCTGAGCGGGGTGCGCAGTTCGTGCGCGACATCGCTCACCATCGCCTTGCGCTGCTCCTCAAGGCGAGCGCGGTGCGCCGACATGTCGTTGAACGTGGCCGCCAGCCGCCCGATCTCGTTGTCCGTCGTGACCTCGACGGGCTCCGAACTTCCGCCGTCGCGCATCCGCTGCGCCGCATTGGTGAGCGCGTGCAGCGGGCGTACCAGCCGGGCCCCCGCGAGTACCGAAGCGCCGACGGTGAGGGCGAGGACGAGAGCCGCGACACCCGCGATACGGGCGGTGTTGGCAGGGGAGAGGTTGAACCCGGGGACCGTGGCCCCGCCTTGGTCGCCGATGAACAGCAGGGCGGGCGACGCGACGTACGAGCTGAGCTGTTCGCGGCGCGCGGTGCCGACGCAGGACGCGGTGGCCCGGTCGTCGTCGCTGTTGCGGGCTGTCGGCGGTACGGGAGTGGGCCCGGGGTCCGGAAATCGCCGCGCGGCCGCCTTCGGCTCGGGGACCGCGGCCACGGCGGCCGACTCGTTCCATGAGAGGTTCAGGCTCAGCTGTATCGCAGGGCGGTGCTGGCGGTCCAGACAGGCGTCCGCCAGGTGGTTGAGCGCGGTGAGAGCCTTCCGCTCCGTCGGCGTGGGCGCGTCCAGGGCCTCCGTCTCGCACCTCGTACCCAGAGTGCGGTCCGGGTCGTTGCCCACCGGCTGGATACGGGGTCGGCCGCTCGGCCCCTCCACCACGTCCGACGCGATCCCGCGGCCGCTGAGGCAGGCCACGGCGTGGTCGGCGGCGCGCTTCAGCGTTACGCGCTCCGACGCGGGCAGCCGGAACGGGCCGACCGCCCGTGGGTCGATCCGGTCGGCCGATGTGCCGGTCTTGGCGGAGCTCCGCGCCGCCAGCGTGGTGTCCAGGGAGAGCGGGTCGACGACCGCCGACACCTGTGGGGGCAGCGTCGGCGGCGGCTTCCGGTCCGCCGCCGAGTCGGCGACGGGCTGGTGGTTCTCGGTGGTCAGAGCGATGCGGCGGCCGGACTGGCGGGCCAGTTTGCGTACCGTCGCCTCGACGCCGTCCCACCGGGGATGCGCGGCCGCGTAGCCGAGCAGGGTGTTGTAGATGCGGGTGTCCGCGGTGAGGTTCTGGCCCTGCTCCTGCTTGATCGCACCCGATGTGGTCTGTGCGGCGAGCCAGGCGGTCGCCACCACCGAACACGCTGCCACCAGCGCCGACACAGCCAGCAGCCGGCCGAGCAGACTCTTGCGCAGCGGCAGCCGCGTCCGCCGGACACGCTCCGGCTGCGGCGCACGCCCGCTGCCGCGATTGCTACCGGGCCTCTTACCGCGACGCAAGTTGGGCCCCCTTCGCCGGGTCGGTCAGTTTGTAGCCGACGCCGAACACGGTGAGCAGCCGGGCGGGCCTGCGTGGGGCCGTCTCGATCTTCTTGCGCAGATTCATCACATGTACGTCGACCGTGCGGTTGCTGATGTACCGGTCGAAGCCGTGCAGTTCGGCCAGCAGTTGCTGCCGGGTGAAGACACGGTCGGGCTCGGCGGCCATCGCGGCCAGCACCCGGAACTCGCCCGGGGTGCAGTCGACCGGGCGGCCGCCGACCGACACCGAGTGCCGCGCCGGATCGACGACCAGCGCGCCCACCGACAGAAGCGGATCGGCGGCGGGCGCCGGAACCGCGGACCGCTGCGAGCGGCGGAGCAGAGTGCGGACCCGTGCCATCAGCTCCCGCGGGCTGTACGGCTTGGTCATGTAGTCGTCGGCGCCCAGATCGAGCCCGAGCAGCAGATCGTCCTCGGTGGTACGGGCCGTCAGCATGAGCACCGGCAGCTCCCTTGACTCGGCCCGCAGAACCCGTACGACGTCCAGCCCGTCGGCGCGCGGCATCATCACATCCAGGACCAGGAGGTCCGGTGTTCCGTGCCGTACCTCCTCCAGGGCCGCGAGGCCGTCACCCACCACCGTGACCGCGTGGCCTTCGCGTTCCAGATAACGGCGTACCAGTTCGGCCTGTTTCTCGTCGTCTTCAGCGACGATGACATGTGCGCACACGCTGTTGATCGTAGATGAGTTCGGAAAACCGCCCCCGTCGGGCGGCGGGGCGGCGCCTACCATGAAGGCACATGGTGAACTGGGAGAAGACCGGACAGCCGGCCGGAGCGGCACACAGCGGAAAGCCGGACGGTCGCTTGAGCCTGCCCGAGGTCGAGGCGCTCGCACGCCGGGTGCATGCCGGGCAGGCCGACAAGGCGGGGCAGCCCTACACCGTACATCTGGCGACGGTCGCCGAAGGAGTCGCCGTACGCGGCGGCACCGATGAGCAGATCGCCGCCGCCTGGCTGCACGACTCGGTCGAGGACGGTGCGCTGAGCGCGGCCTGGCTGGAGGGGGCGCCGCTGCCGCGCGGTGTGAAGGACATGGTGTTCGCCATGACCAAGCGGGCGGGGGAGGGCCCGGAGGCCTACGCGGCCCGGATCCTCGCGGTTCCGGGCGCGCTGCTGATCAAGGAATCCGATATCGCGCACAACGCCGACCCGCGGCGGCTGGCCGTACTGGACGCGGCGACCAGGGACCGGCTCACGGCCAAGTACGCCCGGATGCGCGGTCTCCTGGGGCTGGCTGAGGGCTGAGCTCCGGCAGGTACCCGGACGACGGCAGTCCGACGACGGCCCGGGTGCGGTGTGGCCGATGCGGCCCGGAAAGGCATGGCGCCCTCCCGTATCGTGCTCCGCGAAGACGATCGCAGGACAGGCAGGAGCGCTGTGGTGCGCCTCTATTTCGCGCCCGAGGAGATGACCGAGTTCGAGGCGGCGTGCGGGCTCCTGATCCACCGGATGGGACGGTGGGCGGACGAGCACGGTGAGCGGATGGACAGCTTCGGCGTCGAGTCCGCACTCGACTACCGCTTCCGGGGCACCCCCGACGGACGCCTCGGTCTGTGGGAGCCCCGGCACGTCGGGGAATTCCTGCTGGAGTGGTCGCCCAGGACGGTCTCCCTGCTGCCGGGCGACGAGCCAGGAGATATGCCAGGCACCCTCGCTCTCCTGCTGCGGTACCTCGACACCGTGCGGCTCGCCGACCCACGCGGCGCCCCTCTCGCCGAAAACCTCGCGGCCATCGACGCGGCCATCCCCCGATACCGGCCCGCGATGGCCGACCGGACCCGCTGGGGCCTGGCCAAGTTCTGGCTCACCACCGCCGCCGAGCAGGGCACCGACGTACACGACCAACAGGCACTCCACGACTTCGTCGAACGGGCCCAGCGCGGCGAAGTCACCTACGACGAGGAACTGCTGGACCAGGTCATGGCCCGCGACACGCACGGCCCCGCCACCGAACAGCGCGCCGAGCCGCAGCTCCCCGTCGCCCTGCCCGCCGAGGACGAACTGCGCTCCCTCGCCGCGCAGTCCCCGCTTCTGGCCCGGCTGCGCGGCATCACCGACTGGGCGGGCAGCGAAGGCAGGCCGGTCACGGCGACCGGCAACCTGCGGATCGCGGACGCCCGGTCACTCGTCGCCGCACTGAACACCGGCGACAGCTGCGACGGCGTCCGCTCCTCGGCCCAACTGCCGGAACTCGGCCGCACCGTCGAGTGGGCGAAGAAGGCCGGGACCGTACGGATCGCCGAGGGCCGGATGTACGCCGTCGCCAAGGCGCGGGCCCTCGTCAACGACCCGCTCGCCCTCTGGCGTCGCACTTTCGACACCTTCACCGATCTCCGGGCTCCGCTGGTCGCGCCGGGCAGCGGATGGCACCTCCCTTCCCCGCTCGCCACTGGCTTCGGACAGGTGGTGCCCGACGTCCTCAACACCCTTTACGGCCTCCCGTACCCGATGCCCTGGCCCCGGCTGCGGGATACGGTCCGTGGTGTCTACGGCGAGGGGCACGACACGCTGCTCGAAACCATTGACCGTGACCTGCGCCACATGCTCGACGCCCTCGAAGGCCTGGGCGCGGTCGAGCGCTTCCAGGGGATGGCCGAGCCGGTCTTCCTCGAAGCGCCGCTTGGCGAGGTTCTGGAACCGCCCGCCGGGATGCCGCCCGAACTGGCCGAACTCTTCGGCTCGCTCGGCGGCCCTGCCGGCGCGGGGGCCTCCGCCGACGCATCCCGAGATGAAATCACCGACGGGCCCGTCGAGTTGATCCGCCTCACCGCCCTCGGCCACGACTCCGTACGGCGTCGGCTGCTGGCCGAAGGACGCGACGCCCCGCTCATCGGTGAACTCACCCACGCCCCGGCCGCCGGCCTCCTCGGCGTCCTCGCCGACCACTACGACCCGGAATCGGCCCGTACCGAACTCACCGCCTGGACCTCAGCCCGGCCGGACCGGGCCGCCGCCCTGGAACAGCTCACCGACGCCCTGCGCTTCTGCCCCTTCCGTACCCGCGCCGAAGCCATGCTGGAGGTGCTCACCGACGCCCACCCCGACGGCGAGCGTGTGGCCCGCGCCCTGCGGGGCGACCCGCTGCTCGGGCCGACCGCGATCAGTGTTCTGGTACGCCGCCGGGTCCTGGACGCCGGCGATCTCACCGAGCCTGAAAGCCTCCTCATGCTCGCCGAAAGCCTCCTTCAGCTCGTGGAGACGGCGGGGCAGGACGGTGTCCTGGAGATGCTCGCAGGCCAGGGTGGAGACACCCAGGAGATCCTGAGGCCGGCCCTCGCCTCCGGCCACCCGGACCGGGCAGGAATGGAAGACCTGAAGGAGGTAGCGGACCGTGCCGCCCGGGGGCCCGCCGCCCGGGTCGGCCGCATCCACCGGAGGAGTGGCCACGAGGGGATGGGCAAGGGGCACAAACGCCGAAGGTGAGCGAGCTCCGCAGGCAGCCAGTGAAGCCAGGACAGAGGGCGCCCGTCAGCTCTGCCGCACGGCTCACCGGGCCGGTGCGCTCACACGGCCACTGCCTGAGGGGACCGTAACGAAGGAAGGTCCCGCCCTGCGCCGCAAAGGCGTAACGGCGGGACCCCCGTGCGTAGTAGGGGCTACTCGTCCACGTCCTCCTCGCGGCGGATCATCCGCCGCGCCGCCCGGCGCGCGCTGCGGTCCAGGTTGGACTTGAAGGCCTTGTCCGGCCCGAAGTAGTCGGCGCCGGCTGGTCCACCCCGCCGATCACCTTCTGGCACGCCGGCCCGCCCGCTGCGCTCAGCGACGAACTGGTGCCGGGCACCGGGCTGCGCACGCGGACCATCACACCCGGTACGTCGGTCGTCGCCATCGACGACGAGACGCAGTCGGCCGCCTGGCACGAGCTGTACGACGACCCGGAGCGGATCCGCGGGCTGTAGCCTCGCCCGAGCCGCCCTCCTCATCGGCGAGGTCGGCTTCAGCAGCAAGGCCGACGCGGACACAGCCAAGCGGTCGAGGCGCCGGACCACAGTCGCAGGTGACCGTCACGGAGACCACGGCGGCTGCCGCACTTCAGGCGGCAGCCGCGGGGACGTCCACGAAGCGCCATCGCCTACGTACGCGGCCGGCGCCCCCGCTCCTGCCGCGGGAAGCTCTGGTCGGCCCCCGGTAGCGTCGGCTTCGGGAGCGTGGCCACCTCCTCCTTCGCCTGCTCCAGCTGCTCGGCCGTGTCCTCCGGCAGGTGCGGCGGGTACTGGTGGGCGTCGGAGAAGCGGAAGGCCGAGGTCAGATCGCCGAAGGTACGGCGGCGCCACTGGGTGATGTTGGGCTCCCGTACACCTGTGAACCGCTCCAGGAACTGGAGCGCCGACGTGTGGTCGAACCGCTCGCCCGCGACCCAGCCGCCCACGGTCCAGGGCGACACGATGATCGCGGGGACCCGGAAGCCGCCGCCGATCGGCAGGCCCTGGACGAACTCGTCCGTCGTACCGGGTTTCGGGGTGGGAGGCGCCACGTGGTCGAACAGGCCATCGTTTTCGTCGTAGTTGAGGATGAACGCTGTCTTCGCCCACACCTTCGGGTTGGACGCGATGGCCTCGATCTTCTGCGCCACGAAGTCCGCGCCCGCCGCCGGAAGGTAGTCCGGGTGCTCGGACTGGTAGCTCGTCGGCATGATCCATGAGACGGCCGGAAGCCGGTCGTTGCGGGCGTCGGCCTCGAAGGTGCCTTCCGGGTGCGGGCGCACCCCGCGCTCGTACAGCTCGTCGCCTGGCTTGGCGTCCTTGAAGGTCTGGAAGTTCTCCAGCATGTTGCAGCCGTAGTCGTCGTCCTGCTGATAGACCTTCCAGCTGACGCCCGCCGCCTGCAGCCGCTCGGCGTACGTCGTCCAACGGTACGGAGTGGGGGCCGTGTTGTTCAGGATCGGCCCGCCGTGGGTGCCGTTCGGGTCGAGGGTGCCCGTCATCCAGTACAGCCGGTTCGGCCAGGTGGGGCCTAACACCGAGCAGAAGTAGTTGTCGCAGATGGTGAAGGTCTCCGCCAGCGCGAACTGGAAGGGAATGTCATCGCGGGTGTAATAGCCCATGACGTACGGGCCGTTGAGTCCGTCCGCCTTGCGGTGCGCGGGGAGCCACCGGTCCATCCGGCCGCCGTTCCACGCCTCGTGCTGCACGGACCAGGCGTGGCTGGTGGACGGGATGGCCTGGGCGCTCGACGTGTGCGTGTCCAGATGGAACGGGAGCAGATAGCCCTTCGGGTTCATTGAGTCGGGCTGGTAGAAGACCGGTTTGCCATTGGCCAGTTTCTGCGCGTGCGGGTCGCTGAAGCCGCGCACGCCGGACAGTGTGCCGAAGTAGTGGTCGAACGAGCGGTTCTCCTGCATCAGCATGACGACGTGTTCGATGTCGCGCAGCGAGCCGTGGCGCGGCGGCCCGGCCGCGACCGCCTTCTGCACGCTGGGCGGCAGCAGTGAGAGTGCCGCGGTACCGGCGACGGCGCCTGCCGCTGAGCCAAGGAGTCTGCGTCGCGTCAACTCGGCCATGAACGTCCCCTTCTCAAGCTCGGGCGGGCCATTTTTCAGGCCCCTCCGGAACTCTTGCGGGTGGCCGGTGAGGTGGGGAGGAGTGGAACGATGAAGAGGTGGCCAATGAGTGGCAAGCGCTTGGCCAAGCCAGAACCTGGTGTTCGGACACGGGCGGAACCCGTTGGCCGCACACGGACGGATCCCGCCCGGACAGGCTCGGGCGGGATCCGTGGGCGCCGCCGTGTGGAGACGGAACAGTCAGTGCGTCACCGCAGGGCCCGGTGCGGCGCCGAGCAGCCGGTGCGGCGCACTCCCGGGCGGACGGCGGCTGGCTGGAAGGGGCCGGACGTCGGCGGTGGCCGGACCTGCCGTGGTGCGGGCCGCCGTACCGCACGCACCGGCCCTGCCGCCCAGACGTTGTGGCGGCTGGACGCGGCGCCGCTGACCCTGGCCGAGCTGAGCGGCAGGGCCGGACGGTGGAACCTGCGCATCGGACGGCCGCTGGAGCCGTGACCCCAGGTGCGCGCCCGCGTCCGGTGCGCTCCGATGGAGGGGAAGTGCGGCGGCAGCGCGCCGAACATCACACCGATGGACCGCCGTCGCGGGAATCTTTGCTGGTCGTGACAGGCTGAAGCCCTAGTACGACATCAACTTCTTGTACAACATCAACAAAGACGTCACCGTCGGCACCGGCAGTACATCCGCCCCGGGGTGACAGACGCGAAAAGGCAGGGCGGTCATGGGAGAGCTGATTCTCGTACGGCACGGTGAGACCAGCTGGAGCCGCACCGGTAAACACACCAGCTGGACGGATCTGCCGCTGACGGCGGCCGGTGAGGAGCAGGCCCGCAAGGTCGCACCGCTGCTGGCCGAGCGGCGGATCGCGCTCGCCCTGACCAGCACGCTGGCCCGGGCCAGGCGGACGGCCGAGCTGGCCGGGCTGGTGCCCGCCCACTCCGAGGCCGACCTGCACGAGTGGGACTACGGGGCGTACGAGGGCATCACCAGCGCCGAGATCCACCGGGACCGGCCCGAGTGGGACCTGTGGACCGACGGAGTGGCCGAGGGGCCGCCCGAGCACCCCGGAGAGACCCCGCAGCAGGTCGGCGAGCGCGCCGACCGCGTGCTCAAGCGGGTCGACGTGGCGCTTCGCGACGCCGACCTCGACGGCGAGGGCGGGGACGTCGTCCTGGTCGGGCACGCCCACTTCCTGCGGGTGCTGACCGCCCGCCGCCTCGGTCTGCCGGCCTCCGCCGGAGCGCTGTTCCGACTGGACACCGCATCGGTCAGCCGGATCGGTACCGAACACGGCCGGCCCGCCCTCGCCGTGTGGAACCAGGTCCCGGGGCCCGTCAGCGGGTGACGGGCGTCACCCCGGCCGTCGTCTCCACTTCGAGCAGCGAGGCGCTCTGCCGCTCGGCCTCGAAGGCCGCGTGCCCGCCCCGCAGGCCGAACAGGCGCTTGCCGAGCAGGATGTAGAGCACCGCGAGGATGTTGATCGTCAGTGTGGCGATCTTCAGCCAGCTGATCTTCTCGGTCAGCTCGTAGATCTCCAGCGGCAGGAACATCGCGGTGGCGACGACGGTGAGGTACTCGGCCCAGCGCTTCGCGCGCCACAGCCCGACGCCCTCGACGATCTCGATCAGCGCGTACACGAGCAGCAGCGCGGCTACGAGCAGCAGCGTGGAGTGCTTGTAGCCGAAGGTCTTCTGGATGGTGCCGACCACGGGCGAGTTGTCCAGGTCGTAGTTGAAGTGACGGAACACCGGGCGCAGGACGTTCAGGTTCTCGTCGAAGAGCCGGCGCACCGAGTCCTGGCTGTTGCTGAACTTCCACACGGCCACCGCCGCCAGCACGATGAACACGCCGCGCACCGCGCGCTCCACCGCGAGGAAGCGCAGGATGAACAGATCGCGCAGCACCTTGCCGCGCGGCACCAGCGGGGCGTCCTGCGCGGGGCCCGCTCCGTGCGGGTCCCCCAGAGCGAAGTCTCCGCAGCGCAGGCAGCGCCAGGCCTCGCCGAGCCCCGTATCGGCGCGCAGCCGCGCCGCCAGTTCAGGTTCCTGCGGGGCGTATGTCACATGCCCGCGCCGTGCGCAGGTGCGCCGGTCCCAGTCGATCTTCATGCGGTCTTCCCCGTCTTCATGCAGTCGTCCCCGTGCTCGTCGGTTCCTGTGTCCCCGGCGGCGGGCCGGCCGGACCGGTCCAGCGCGGACCGTAGCAGGGCATCGTATGTGCCGGATGACAGGGCACCGACAGGCGGGCGGGACGAGGCCGGGGAGGACCACGGCAGGCGGGACCGAGGCGTCGGAGAGCAACACATCGAGGCGCGGGAGATCAAGACAGAGGCGGTCGACAAGATTACTGCCGATGCCCGCAGGGCATGCGAACTTCCGCTCACACGTGAACCGGTCCCTCCGGACCGCCCCGCGGCCTCAGCCTGCCGGGATATTGTCGGAATCCGTTTGCAGGCAGGGGAGGAACGATGGGGTCCCGGAAGGAACGCCCGGCTGCCGTACCGCTGCTGGAGCGGGAGAACGAGATCGCCGTGGGCGTGCACGCCGTCGACGCGCTGTGCGCGGGGGAGTCCGCCGGGGGCCTCCTCGTCTACAGCGGCGAGGCCGGTCTGGGCAAGACCGCGCTGCTCGAGGCGGTCAGCGCCCGGGCGGCCGGCCGCTGCACGGTGTGGTCGGCCCGTGGCGGCGAGACGCTCACCTCCGTGCCCTTCCACGTCGTACGCCAACTCCTGCAGCCCGCACTGACGATGCCCGGAGTCCGGGACGCCCGCGATCTGCTCGGCGACCGGTACGACATCGTCGGACCCGCACTCGGCGTCGCCCCGCCCGGCGCGCAGCAGGCCGACCCGCAGGGGGTCCGCGACGGCCTGGACGCCGTGGCCGTGCGGATCGCCGAGCTGTTCCGCCCGCTGGTGTTCATCGTGGACGACGCGCAGTGGTGCGATCTGGAGACGCTCGCCTGGCTGGCCTCCTTCACCGGGCGCGAGGGCGGCCCGCCTTTGCTCGTGGTCCTCGCGTACCGCACGGGTGAGGCGGTGGGTGACGCCGTGGAGTATCTGCGGATGCTGGAAGCGGCGGCCCGGAAGAACGTGCAGCTGCGCGCCCTCACGCCCGACGCCATCGCCCAGCTCTCCCGCAGTGCGCTCGGGGAGCACGCCGACGATCCGTTCTGCCGCGAGGTCTGGGCGGTGACCGGTGGCAACGCGTACGAGACCGTCGAGCTTCTCGCCAGGGTCCGGGACGACGCGCTGGACCCGGTGGAGGACTCGGCGGGAGCCCTGCGCGCGCTGGGCGCGTCGGCGCGCGGCTCGGGGCTGATCGCGCGTCTTGAGGAACTCGGTACCGCGGCTACCCGCTTCGCCTGGGCCGCCGGGATTCTGGGTACCGGCATCTCGCTGCACCTGGCCGGGCGGCTGGCCGGGCTGAACGAGGCCGAGGCGGCCGACTGCGCCGAGCGGCTGAGGGCGGCCCGCATCCTGACCGGGACCGACCCGATGGAGTTCGTCCACCCGCTGATCGCCGGCGCCGTCTACCGGGCGGTGCCGGGCGCCACCCGTACCGCGATGCACGGCCAGGCGGCCTGGGCCGTCACGATGGCGGGCCGGGGCGCGGCGGCCGCCGCACCGCATCTGCTTCAGGTCCACCCCGACGACGACCCCGAACTGGTCGAACAGTTGCGGGAGGCGGCGGCCGAACACCTCGCGGTGGGCGCGCCGGACGCGGCCAGGCGGTGTCTGGAGCGGGCGCTCGACGAGCCGCCGCTGCCGACCGTGCGCGCCAGTGTCCTGTACGAGCTGGGCTGCGCCACGCTGCTGACCTCACCGGCCACCACAGTCGGCCATCTGCGGGCGGCGCTCGCCCTGCCGGGGCTCGACGGCGCCCTGCGGGTGGACGCGGTCTTCCGGCTAGCCCAGGCGCTGACCCACAACAACCAGACCCGTGAGGCGGCCGAGGTGGTCGCAGCCGAGGCGAAGGTGACCGAGCCGGGCCCCGCCAGGCGGCGGCTGCAGACCGCGCACTTCCTCTGGGAGGGCGTCCAGGCGGTCGAGGACGACGGACCCGCGCGTTCCCGCCGGCTCGCCGAGATGACCGACGGTCTGGGCGGTCAGGACAACTCCGAGCGGATCCTGCTCATACTGCGCGCGTTCGACGGCACCGCCCGCGGCGAGAGCGCCGAGGAGATCGTCGAGATCTGCGACCGGGCCCTGGTCAACGGACGGCTGCCACCGGGCATCGGCTGGACCGGCACCTCCTGGGGGTTCGAGCCCGCCGCGCTCCTCGGCCTCTCCTACGCCTTCGCCGACCGGCTGGACCGGGCCGAGAGCCTCTTCTCGGAGGCGCTCCGCTCGTTCGAGGTGTCCGGCTGGAGCGGCGGCCATCTCTCGTTCGCCAACGCCCTCGTCGGCTATCTCCAGCGCAGGCGCGGCCGACTGGCCGAGGCGGAGACCTATCTGCGCGAGAGCCTGCGCCTCGCGGAGCGGGTCGGCAACGGCCTCCCGATGAACTGGGACGCCGCCTGCATGCTCATCGACACGCTGCTGGCCCGCGGCCATGTCCGGTCCGCCCGCGAGGCCGCGGAGCAGTACGGCTTCGCGCCTCCTTACCCCTCCACCATCGTCATTCCCGACGCGCCTTCCGTGCGCGGCAGGCTCCTGCTGGCCTGCGGCCGTACGAAGGAGGCCATCGCCGAACTGGAGGCCGCGGGCGAGGCGTTGCGCGAGCGGGGCCGGCACAACAGCGTCATGGCGCCCTGGGCGGCCGACCTGGTGCGGGCTCTCGCCACCGAGGACCCGGCCCGCGCGGCGCGGCTGGTGACGTATGTCCGCGACCGGGCCGAACGGTTCGGTACGGACACCGCGATCGGTGAGTCGCTGCGGACCGCGGCCGTCCTGGAGAGCGGCGGCCGTGCCGTGGAGCTGCTCGGCGGCGCCGTCGCCTATCTCGAAGCGTCACCTTGCGCGTACGAACACGCCCAGGCCCGGGTGGAGTTCGCCATCGCCGCCCGCTCCGAGCCCGACCTCGTACGCGGACTCGCCCTCGCCGAGTCCTGCGGCGCCGACGGGCTGGCCGACCGGGCCCGGCGCGCCCTGCACCTGCGCTGATACCAAGCTGTCCCCGTTCGGGGGCAGTTGAGACACATGTTTGGTGACTCCTCGTGTGTGAACAGGAGCTGACCGTGTAAAACCGGCGAGTCTATTCCTCTCAAGTGGCCACCGCAGAAGGTTGGGAGAATATGCCGCCGCGGTGATCTGATCGGGCTACGCTCGCTCATTGTGAGTTGAGATGACATGTATTCATGCACTTGTTCCCACATGTCTTGATAGTTCGATTCTGCCCACCGTCAACTGCCAGAGGGATCACATGGTTCGCGTTGAGGCGCCTCCAACCGATCGGACAGCGCCACTGGTTCGTGCGCTGCTGCTCTCCGTCGTCATGACGTCGGCAGCGACAGCCGTCGGCGCGGTCGCGGTGGACCGGGCCGCCCGGATACCCCTTGTCTGGGCCGGCGTACTGGCCACCGTCGTCATCGCCGTACTCGTCACCGCACTCGTCCGCCGCGCCTCCGCGACCCGCACGCTCCACCGGGCCTACGGCGAGCGGCTGGCGTTCCTGGAACAGCGGCTCGCCGCGCACGACGCGGAGACCGTGCGGCTCGCCAAGGAACTGATGCCGGCCGCGATCCACCGGCTCAAGCACGGTGAGTCGCCCCTTGAGGTCATGCGCATCCTCGTCGACAACAGCGAGATGTACCGCGACCTCCCCTCCGCGCAGCGCGAGATCCTCGCCTCACTGCTGAAGATCGTCGACGACGAGGAGTCGCAGCGGGAGGGCGCGCAGTTCGCGTTCGTCGGCATCGCCCGCCGCGTCCAGGCCATCGTCCACCAACAGGCGGCGGAGCTGCGGGAGATGGAGGAGGACCACGGCCGCCAGCCGGAGGTCTTCGACGACCTGCTCCGGCTCGACCACGGCAACGCGCTCATCGGCCGTCTCGCCGACAGTATCTCCGTACTCGGCGGCGCCCGGCCGGGCCGCCAGTGGCCCAAGCCCGTACCGCTGTTCAGCGTGTTGCGCGGCGCGATGTCCCGCATCCTGGAGTACCCGCGGGTCGATCTTCACTCCATCGCCAAGGTCGCCATCGTGGGCCCGGCCGTCGAGCCGTTGATCCACGCCGTCGCCGAACTCCTCGACAACGCGACCCGCTACTCGCCGCCGCAGACCCGCGTCCATGTCACCGCGGTCGAGGTGCAGACCGGGATCGCCATCGAGATCGAGGACGGCGGGGTCAGCCTCAGCGAGGAGGCCCGCAAGCGGGCCGAAGGCATGCTGATCAAGGCGCAGGCCGGCGCCGACCTGAACAACCTGGGCGAGTCGCCCCGGCTCGGTATGGCCGTCGTCGGACGGCTGAGCCAGATGTACAACCTCAAGGTGGCGCTGCGTCAGTCGGCGTACGGCGGCGTCCGGGCGGTGCTGATCGTGCCCCGCGAGATGATCACCACAGGCCCCGCCCCCGGGATCGCACACGGAATCGGTGCGGCCGGACAGCCCCGCACCGGAGCGGACACTGACATCGGCGCGTTCGCCGACCGCGTCCCCTCCAGGGCGCCGCGCAAGGTCCCCGCGCCGAAGCGGCCCGCCCCGGCGGCGCTGTCGATGGAGGACGACGTACCGGTGGTGACCGAGTGGACCCCGAACGGACTGCCGCAGCGCCGCAGCCGGCTCCGTTCGTCCTTCGGCTCCGAGCAGGCCGCGGTGCCCGCCCCGGCGCCTGAGCCCGATCCGTACACGCCCCGCGCGCCCGAAGCGACGCAGCAACCGGAGAAGGAGGAGCCCCAGCCGGGAATCTGGCTGGAGGCCTTCACGAAGGCGGCCAACGGAGTGCCGCAGGAGCGGTCGGCCGTCGGAGAGTCCGGCGAACCGTGGGACAAGGGGGACCTCGCGTGATTCAGCAACTGGGCAGCATGGACTGGATGCTCAAGGAGCTGGCCGAGGGGGTTCCCGGTATCCAGCAGATCGTGGTGCTCTCCGCGGACGGTCTGCGGATCGCCCGGCACGGCGGCGACCCGGACGGCGCGGACCGGCTCGCCGCGGCCTGCGCCGGACTCCAGAGTCTGGCGGCAGCGGTAGCCACCGAGATCCCGGACAGCGACGGGAGAATGCGGCTGGTCGTCATCGAGATCACCGGCGGGTTCTTCTATCTGATGGCCGCGGGCACCGGCTCCTATCTGGCTGTCCTCACCGACGAACGGGTCGAAGCCGGCCTGGTCGGTGCGCAGATGCGCGACATGGTGGTACGGATCGGAGCCCATCTGGCCAGCCCGCCGCGGCACGACGGGAAGGCCGGATGAATTCCCCGCCGCACCGCAGAGAACGCCGGAAGGCGGAGCCGGACTCGGGGGACCCGGAACGGCTCTATGTGATCACCGGCGGGCCGGACGGCGGCGAACGGGCTCCGCTCGACCTGGTCACCATCGTGGTGTCCCGGGCCGAGCCGTCCCCGACCGTCCAGCCGGAACAGGCCGCGATCGTACGGCTGTGCAAGTCGCCGCTGTCCGTGGCCGAGATCTCCGCCTATCTGCGCCTGCCGTTCAGCGTGGTGACCGCGCTGCTGACCGATCTCCTCGCGGCCGAACTGGTCGAGTCGCGCGCGCCCATCGTCCGCGCCGCGCTGCCGGACCGGGCCCTTCTCGAAGCGGTGATGCATGGACTCCAGAAGCTCTGACACGATCGCAGGCCCCAGGAGGGAAGACGTACTGCCCGACACGGCCACCGCCGCGGTCAAGATCGTGATCGTGGGCGGGTTCGGGGTCGGCAAGACGACGATGGTGCGTTCGGTGAGCGAGATCCGCCCGCTGACCACCGAGGAGACGATGACCCAGGCCGGGGTCGGAGTCGACGACAACTCCGGTGTGGAGAGCAAGACCGCCACCACCGTGGCGATGGACTTCGGCCGGATCAGCATCAGCGAACAACTCGTGCTCTACCTCTTCGGCACCCCCGGCCAGGAGCGCTTCTGGTTCCTGTGGAACGGCCTCTTCGAGGGCGCGCTCGGCGCCGTCGTACTGGTCGACACCCGCAGGCTGGAGGTCAGCTTCGACGTGATCGGCAGGCTGGAGGAGCGCGGCGTGCCGTTCATCGTCGCCATCAACACCTTCCCGGACGCGCCCCGCCACCGCCTGGAGGCGCTGCGGACCGCGCTCGACCTGCCCGACGAGATCCCGATCGTGGACTGCGACGCGCGCCAACGCGCCTCCAGCCGCGACACCCTGATGGCCCTCATGCGCTATCTGCACTCCCTCGCCATGCGACGCGCCCAGAGCTTTTCGTGACGACCTTCTCGTGACGTCCAGGACCTCTCGTGACGTCCAGGACCTCTTGTGACGTCCTGGACCTCGCGTGACGTGCTGAGACCTCGCGTGACGTGCTCAGACCCTCTCGTACCGTCCCGTCCGTACGTATTGGAGTGACCGTGACAACCCCCTTCGACCACCAGCCCGGCACCGGCGCGGCAGTCCCGCCGCCGCAGTGCCCGGCCCACGGGCTCGGGCCCGGCGGGCTGCGGCGGCTGTACGGGACCGAGGCAGAGCAGGACCCGATGGGCCTGTACGAGAAGCTGCGCGCCGAGCACGGCCCGGTGGCGCCCGTGCTGCTGCACGGTGACGTCCCTGCCTGGCTGGTGCTCGGCCACAGCGAGAACCTGTACATGACCCGTACGCCCTCGCTCTTCTCGCGTGACTCCCGCCGCTGGCGCGCCGTCCAGGACGGCACCGTGGCCCCCGACCACCCGCTCGCGCCGGTCTTCACCTGGCAACCGATCTGCGTCTTCGCCGACGGCGCGGAACACGAGCGGCTGCGCGGCGCGGTCACCGACGCGATGTCGCACATCGACACCCGCAGTACCCGCCGCTTCATCAACCGCTACAGCAACCGGCTGGTCAACGACTTCTGCCAGGACGGCAAGGCCGACCTCGTCAGCCGGTTCGCCGAACATCTGCCGATGATGGTGATGTGCCAGATCCTCGGGATGCCCGAGGAGTACAGCGAACGGCTGGTGCAGGCCGCCCGCGACATGATCAAGGGCACCGAGACCGCCATCGTGAGCAACGCCTATGTGATGGCCGCGCTCAACCGGCTGGTGGCCCAGCGCAGATCAGCACCGCGGGAGGACTTCGCGAGCCGGCTGATCACGCACCCCGCCGGGCTCACCGACGACGAGGTGAGCCAGCACATGAGGCTGGTGCTCATCGCCGCCTACGAGACCACCGCGAACCTGATCGCCAACGTGCTGCGCATGGTCCTCACCGACCCGCGGTTCAGGGCCCAGTTGAGCGGTGGCCATATGACGGTGCCCGAGGCAGTCGAGCAGACGCTGTGGGACGAACCGCCCTTCACCACGATCCTCGGCCGCTGGGCGGTCGGTGACACCGAGCTGGGGGGTCAGCAGATCAAGGGGGGCGACGCCCTCGTGGTCGGGATCGCCGCCGCCAACATCGACCCGGTCGTCCGCCCCGACCCGAACGCCTCCATGCAGGGCAACCGGGCCCACCTCGCCTTCAGCGGTGGTGCGCACGAGTGTCCCGGGCAGGACATCGGGCGCGCCATCGCCGACGTCGGCGTCGACGCGCTGCTGATGCGGCTCCCCGATGTGGAACTGGCCCTGGAGGAGCACGAACTGAGCTGGACCGGTTCGCTGATGTCCCGTCACCTGGACCAGCTGCCCGTGACGTTCGCGCCACGGCCGCCCCAGGACATCATGGTGGCGCCGTCCCCTGCGGCGATGCCGCCGCCCCGGACCGACTGGGAGGTCACCTCGCACGCACCCGCCGCGCCCCCCGTCGTTCCGCGGCCCGCTCCGCCGGCCCAGGCGCCGCCCGTACCGGCGCCGGAGCCCGCAGCGGCGGTACCGGCCCAGCGCGGCTCGGCACCGAAGCGGCTCTGGCGGGCGATGACCAGCTGGTGGCGCGGCTACTGACCGTCGTCGAGCTGGTCCCACCACCAGGAGACGGACGGCAGTGGAAGCGGGTCCTGGTCCACCACGGCCGGGAGCCGCTTCCACCAGCCGTCAGGGCCGGTGGAGGGGGCGCCCGGCACGGTGTACCGGGGGCAGACCGAGGCCCAGTCCAGATGGCCGCGCACGAACTGGCCCAACCCGTCGACGTACTGCCGGAGTTGGGGCCCGGCGTCCCGGAGCGCGCGCTCCCGCAGCCGCATGAAGAGCACCATCACCCGGTCGCGCATCACCACGGCCTCCTGCTGGGCGCGGAGCGCGTCGATGCCGTACTCCTGGGCCAGTACGTCGATCAGGTTCAGATCGTCGTCGGCGCGCAGGATTTCCTTGTTGCGGGAGTAGAGGTCGTTGTCCCAGCTGACCAGCGTCCAGGCGATCTCGGTCAGCGCGCGTATCCGGGGATCTTCCAGTTCCTCGTCGGTGAGCGTCAGCCCTCCGGTGATCTCGATCATCGCGGTGGAGGGGGCCATCCCTATGGCACGCATCCAGAGGGTGACGTAGTCGTCCAGCGAGGGGAGGCCCGGGCTGGTGCGCCAGGACGCCTCCCAGACGAGCCCGGAGGTGTAGACGCGCATGGCCTCGGTCCAGCGGCGCAGCTGCACCGGCGTCGCATGGCGGGCGAGGTCGATCCTGATCGACCGGAGCGCGGCCGTGCGCGCGGACTCGCCGGGCGCGGGGGCCGCGTACGGGGCCTCGACGGCGCGCATGATGCGGCCGGTCTCCTGGGCGAGCAGACCGGCGGTGGCGTAGGACTCGTCGCACAGTCCGTCGTCGAGCGAGAACAGCACGGCGTGCAGCCGGGCCATCAGGGTCAGTGGCTCGATCCATCCGTACGGCATGGTCGATGCGGTGAGGCCGCCGAAGTCGCAGAGGGTGAGACGGCGCCGCTGCTGCTCGTCGGTGTCCATGTCCTGCTGCAGCATCCACCGTACGGTCGCCTCGTTGAGCGAGGCCGCCGCGGGGTGTGAGCCGGGCGGCACCGGGCAGTAGAAAGGCGCTGCTGGGAGCTGCTGAACCAGCCGCTGCTGCGGGGCGATGGTCATGATCAGCCTCCAAGTGCGGAATGCCTGACGATGCGCTGGAGCATATACGCCCACGCCCGATCGTTGTTTACTCTACAACTACCCGACGTGTGACCTCAATTGATCAATAATTGTCCTGAAACGAATCTAGCGCAGGTGTCTTCCGCGGTCGATGGTCTTTGCCCGGAGCCTGGAACCGAGTCCGTGCCCGGGATCGAGTCCGTGCCTGGGATCGAGCCTGCAATCGAGATACCTCCGGTACCCGTTGACCTCGCCGCCGGGGCCGGCAGAGAGGACTCTCCGTATGTCCCGCACCGCTCCCAGAACCGCCCAACTGCGCGCAGCCGGTGTCGGTCTGGTCGTCGACCTGTCAGCTCCGCTGCCCCGGATCCTGCACTGGGGTGAGGATCTGGGCGGCCTCACGGACGAGGAGTGCGCCGCGCTCGCGCTCACCGCCGATGGTGCCGCGCTCCACAACGCCCTGGACGAACCAAGGCAGTTCACCGTCTGGCCCACCGAGGCCGACGGCTGGTCCGGCACCCCCGCCCACCAGGGCCATCTGGCAGGCACCGGCACCACGCCGAAGCCCCGTCTCGTCGCTGCCGAGCAGAGCGACGGCGAACTGGTCGTCCACCTCACCGAGGACGGCGCGGCCCTCGATCTCACCCTCGCCTACCGGCTGGACCCCTCCGGGGTGCTCGCGGTACGGACCACGGTCGCCCGGCGGTTGGACGCGGACCCCGTTCCGTACGACCTCAGCGGTGTCACCACCCTGCTGCCGCTGCCGCGCAGGGCCTCGGAGATCCTCGACTTCACCGGCAGGTGGTGCCGCGAACGGTCCCCGCAGCGCAGGCCGTTCGGTCACGGCAGCCATGTACGGGAGCAGCGCAGGGGGCGGACCGGCCAGGACTCCCCGTACCTCCTTACGGCCGGGGTGGCCGGCTTCGGATTCCGTACCGGCGAGGTGTGGGGCGTACACATCGGCTGGAGCGGCAATCAGCGCTGGCTGGCCGAGCGGTTGCCCGAGGGCGCCGGGGCGCACGCCGCCGTGCTCGGCGGCGGGGAACTCCTCGCGCCGGGTGAGATACGGCTGGCGCCGGGGGAGACGTACACCTCGCCGGTCTGCTGGTTCAGCTGGTCAGGCACCGGGCTCGACGGGCTCGCCGACCGCTTCCACGCGCTGCTCAGGTCCCGCCCCTCGCATCCGGTGACCCCGCGCCCGCTCACCCTGAACAGCTGGGAGGCCGTGTACTTCGACCACCGGCCCGAGCGTCTCGTCGCCCTCGCCGACACGGCAGCCGACATCGGAGTCGAGAGGTTCGTGCTGGACGACGGCTGGTTCCTCGGCCGCCGGGACGACACCGCCGGGCTCGGGGACTGGACCGTCGACACCTCGGTGTGGCCCGACGGACTGACCCCGCTCGCCGACCGGGTGCACGAACGCGGCATGCAGTTCGGACTCTGGGTCGAGCCCGAGATGGTCAACCTCGACTCGGAGCTGGCCCGCGCCCACCCCGGGTGGATCCTCGGGCCGAGCGCCGGACTCGGCCCCGGCTCCCGCCATCAGTACGCGCTCAACATCGGGCACCGAGATGCGTGGGCGTATCTGCTCAAGTCGCTCGACGTGATCGTCACCCGGTACTCCGTCGACTATCTGAAATGGGACCACAACAGGGACCTGCACGAAGCAGTCCAGCGGTCGGCGGACGGCCGCGACCTGCCGGGCGTGCACGCGCAGACCGAGGCGCTGTACCGGCTGCTCGACGCGCTCAAAGAAAGGCATCCCGGTCTTGAGATCGAGAGCTGCTCCAGCGGCGGGGCCCGCGTCGACCTGGGGATCCTGGACCGTACGGACCGGGTGTGGGCCTCGGACTGCAACGACCCCGTCGAGCGCCAGGCCATCCAGCGCTGGACCGGCCAGCTGCTGCCGCCCGAGCTGATCGGCTCGCATGTCGGCGAGGCCCGCAGCCACACCACCGGGCGGATCACGGACAGCTCCTTCCGGCTGCTCACCGCGCTGTTCGCACACGCCGGGATCGAGCGCGACCTCGGCGCCTGCTCACCGGGCGAACTGGCGGAGCTGAGGGCCTGGGGCGCGCTCTACAAGGAGCTGCGGCCGCTGCTGCACAGCGGACGGGTGGTCCGCGCTGATCTCGGCGGTGACGCCGCGATGCTGCACGGGGTGGTGGCCCCCGACGCGAGCGCCGCCGTGTACTGCTGGGCGCAGCTGGCCAGTTCGCCGGAGGCCCAGCCGGGGCGGGTCGCGCTGCCCGGCCTGGACCGTACGGGGAGCTACCGGGTCCGGGTCAGGACGGAGGCCGGGCTGCCCTCGTTCCGCGAAGTGGTGGCGCCCGCCTGGATCACGGCCGCCCTGGACGGGTGGGTGGCGCTGCCCGGAGCGGTGCTCAGTGGAGCAGGGGTGCCGATGCCGGTGCTCGATCCGGGGCAGGCGCTGCTGATCGAGGTACGGAGTGCGGCGGGGGTGGGGCAGACGAGGTGGGCGGGGCCTGCGGCCGCCGGAGCTTGACGGTGGTGGGCAGCTCGGCCCTGGCGGTCGGCGGCAGAAGGGCGGGCGGCCCGGCTGGGGCGGATGGCCGTGGAGAGACCGGCGGCTCGACTCCGGCGGCTGTGCCCGGGAAGGCCGTCGGCTCCGCTGAGGTGGGTGGCGGCGGCGCGGCCGGTGGCTGAGCCGCCGCCAGTGTCGTGGTCGCCCGGGTGAGGAGGACCACGCCCCGGGCGGCGGCCACGGCTCCCACGGCGGCGAGCAGCACGCCGACAGCGCCGCCCTGGAGGCGTTCGCCCAGCAGGGCCAGGCCGATCGCCGAAGCGGCGACGGGGTTGGCGAGCGTGACCATGGCGAGCGGGGCGCCGAGGCCGCCCCGGTACGCGGTCTGCGAGAGCAGCAGCCCGCCCACCGCGAAGGCCGCGACGAGCAGCGCCACGACGGCCGTCCCCCAGCTGATCACCGGGCCGTGGGTGTGGTCGGTGACCGAGACCGTCACGGTCTGGGTGAGCGCCGACGCGACGCCCGATACGAGCCCGGACGCGGTGGCGAACCGCAGCCCGGGGCGTGCGCCGGACCTGCCCGCACGCCGTACGAGTGCGGCGACCAGCAGGACAGCCACCGCCGCGATACCCAGCGCCTCGGGCAATGAGAGCGTCTCGTGCGGAGGCGTGCCCCCTGCGGCCAGCAGCAGCGCCGCCAGGCCGAGAAGTGTGAGGACGGTGCCCCGCCACTCGGTCCTGGCGACCCGGCGCCCGGCGAGCCGTGCGCCCAGCGGGACGGCCGCGACCAGGGTGAGCGCCCCGAGCGGCTGTACGAGGGTGAGTGACCCGTACTTCAGCGCCGCCACATGCAGCAGGGCCGCTGCCGCGTTGAGGCCGACCGCCCACCACCAGGCACCGTGTCCGAGCAGCCGCAGGAGCCCGGAGCCCGGCCGGGTACGGGATGCGAGGCGCTCCTGCGCGACCGCGGCCGTGGCATAGCCGACGGCGGAGAGGAGTGAGAGGGCGACGGCGGCCAGAGTGGCGTTCATGGGCACACTCCTCGGGCGGCGAGCGCGCGGGCGGGGGCGGGGTACGGCTCCCCTTCGACTGGCCTGGCGAGGAGACTCATCACCCCGACTCCTTTGCATTGCGTAACGGAAAGTTCGAGGCGGAGCCCAGGGGGTCCGGATCACACCTCATCGAAACGACAGTGTACCGATACGGAGACGTATCGGTACACCAGCGTATCGGTACACTGGCGTATCGGTACGATGGAGTCCCGATGCTGCTCGTCACACGGAAAGGGAGAGCTCATGTCGTCCCAGGATTCCGCGACGCCGTCCTCGCGCTCCAAGATCACACCGGAGCGTGAGCAGGAGTTCTACGAGGCGGTACTGGACCTTCTCCGTGAGGGCGGCTACGACTCGCTGACGATGGAGGGCGTCGCGTCCCGGTCGCGCTGCGGCAAGTCCACGCTCTACCGGCAGTGGGGGAGCAAGCCGCAGCTGGTGGCCTGCGCCCTGCGCGGCACCCGCGCCGGGAACCTCACCAGCATCGACACCGGTACGCTCGCGGGAGACCTGCGGGCGACCGCGAAGTCGCTGGGGGCGCACTCGGGGCGCGATACCCCGCTGATGCACGCGCTCAGCCACGCGGCCATGCAGAACCCGGAGCTCCTTGAGGCGCTGCGCGAAGGGCTGGTCGAGCCGGCAGCGGCTGCGATCAACGCGATGGTCACCCGTGCGGTGGGCCGGGGTGAGGTCGCGGCGGACAACCCGGCGCTGGAGTTCGTAGCGCCGCAGCTGCTGGTCGCGATGCGGATCCGGCCGATGCTGGAGGGCAACTACGGTGATGCGGAGTACCTCAGCCGCTTCATCGAGGGGGCGGTGCTTCCCGCACTGGGACTGGCGGGCTCCGGTGAGCGCGAGGCCCTGAAGGCGCCGGATCCCGCGAGTCCGGCCTGACGCACATCGAGAGGCCCGAGTCCTGAAGAGACCGGGCCCTGAAGACTGGCGGCCGTCGCCGAGCGGATGACGGCGGACCGCCTGCGCCGCACCGTGGGGACGGGGGCGGCGCGCCCCTCCGCCCGGAGCCCGCCCGCACATCGGCGGACTCCGGGCGGCGCAGGGGGTGCTGGGTGACCGGCGCGCCGCTCTACAACTCCTGGCGGAACGCGTCGAGTTCGGGTGCCGTCTTCGTTGCGATGAACTCGGTGATCCGGTACGTGCAGACGCCCGCGAGGACGAACGGGTCCGTCGCGGTGAGCTTCTCCATCGATGCGCGGTCCTCGCCGACCGCGAGGATGATCCCGCCGTCGCGTGGATTCTTGCGGCCCGACGCGATGAAGACGCCTGCCGCGTACGAGGCGTTCAGCCAGACGACATGCTCGCCGAGCAGCTCGTCCACGCGCTCGATGGGGCCGGTGTAGGTCAATTCCAGTACGAACATGATCCGCAGGCTAGTGCCTCGCCGCTAGCTGGCCGGTGCGGCTCCGGCTCTCCGTTCGCCGTTCTCCGTTCCCCGTCCGGTCCGAATCGGGCTGGTACCCGGTCGTCCGGTGGGTCGGTGTGCAGCCCGGTGCGTCGTTGACGGAGCCCCCGCGCTGCCGTGTGCCGTCTGCGGGCAGAATGCAGGGTATGTCCCGACGTACCCCCCGGCCGCAGCGTCCCCAGCAGCCCCGCCGGTCCCAGCGGAGCCGGCCCGCCGCCGACGCGCCCTGCCCCTGCGGTCTCCCCGCCCCGTACGGCGAGTGCTGCGGCCGCTTCCACAGCGGGCTGTCCGCCGCGCCCACCGCCGAGGCCCTGATGCGCTCCCGGTTCAGTGCTTTCGCCGTCGAGGACGCCGCGTATCTGCTGCGCAGCTGGCACCCGGAAACAAGGCCGCCCCGCGTCGACTTCGACGCGGGGCAGCGCTGGCAGGGCCTGGAGATCCTCGCGACCACCGGGGGCACCGCCTTCCACACCACGGGCACGGTCACCTTCCGCGCCCACTACACCTTTCGGGGGGAGCCCGGCGAGCTTCGCGAGCACAGCCGGTTCGAGAGGTTCGAGGGCGCCTGGGTGTACGTCGACGGGTCCGTGGAGGGGGACGGGCCCTTCGTGGAGGGGGACGGTGTCATGGACGGAGACGGCGGAGCGGCGCGGTGATTCCAGTCAGCAGGTGAAGTCGACCTGCTTGAACGTGACGTAGTGATCGGCGGTGTAGTAGTCCTCGGCGGTCTTCTCGCCCGTGATGATGCGCCGGGCCCCGCGGGTCGGGCTGCCCGGGGTCTTCACCGTGTACTCGTGGTAGTAGCCGGTGGACTGCGACGGCAGTACGCCCTCCCGGTTCTGGAAGACGACCCCGTCCTGCGAGTACGGGAACGGGCCGTTGGTCTTGATGAGGTCCAGCGTGTCGTGTGCCTGGGAGGGGAGGGCGCCGTAACAGATGGTGCCGCTCACGGTGGCGTGGGCTTCGGTCGCGAGGAACACGGTAGGCGTGACGACGATCGCGGTGGCGATGCCGACGGCGGCAGCACGGGTGCGCAACGCGCGTAGAGTGATTCGCATGGGTCCAGGATGAGGGCGCCGGGAGCCCAGCGGAAGTGGTGTGATGAACCGTCACCTCCGCTTTACCCGGGGGTGATTGACCTCTACCGAACTTTCACGCGATGCGCGCGCACGGGCCGGCCGCGATGTGGTTCCGGGAAGCGTCCTGAGCGGCCGGCGGGACAGCGCGGGGGCGGCCGGCGGGCGGCACGGAGCGGCCAGGCCAAGGCCGCCGGGACGTCGCGTGAAGCTCCGCTGTGACCCCGCTTAAGAAAACCTCGATGGACTTGGGAGGCTGCCGCTCGGCAGATTGGTGGCGTCCACCGAACGTCCCGAACGTCACCGTCACGCCTGGAGCCGCCGCGATGAAGGCCCTTGTCAAGCAGCATGCCGAGCCCGGGCTGTGGCTCCTGGACGTTCCCGAGCCCGAGGCCGGACCCGGCGACGTACTGATCAAGGTGGCGCGCACCGGCATCTGCGGTACGGACCTGCACATCCGCGCCTGGGACGGCTGGGCGCAGCAGGCCGTCGGGACACCGCTGATCCTCGGCCATGAGTTCGTCGGCGAGGTGGCCGAGGTCGGCGCCGACGTCACCGACATCGCCGTCGGCGACCTGGTCAGCGGCGAGGGCCACCTGGTCTGCGGCAAGTGCCGCAACTGTCTCGCGGGGCGCCGGCATCTGTGCCGCTCCACGGTGGGCCTCGGTGTCGGTCGCAACGGCGCGTTCGCCGAGTACGTGGTGCTCCCCGCCTCGAACGTCTGGGTGCACCGCACCAAGGTCGACCTCGATGTCGCCGCGATCTTCGACCCGTTCGGCAACGCCGTCCACACCGCGCTCTCCTTCCCGCTGGTCGGCGAGGACGTGCTCATCACCGGCGCGGGCCCGATCGGCATCATGGCGGCGGCCGTGGCGAAGCACGCCGGAGCGCGCAACGTCGTGATCACCGATGTCAGCCCCTACCGCCTGGACCTGGCCCGCAAGGCCGGTGCGACCCTCGCGCTCAACGTCGCCGAGAGCGGCATCGCCGACGCGCAGCGCAGCCTGGGCCTCAGGGAGGGCTTCGATATCGGCCTGGAGATGTCCGGGCGGCCCGAGGCCATGCGCGACATGGTGGACAACATGACCCACGGCGGCCGTATCGCGATGCTGGGGCTGCCCGCCGAGGAGTTCGCCGTCGACTGGGCGAAGATCGTCACCTCGATGATCACGGTCAAGGGCATCTACGGCCGGGAGATGTTCGAGACCTGGTACGCGATGACGGTGCTGCTCGAAGGCGGTCTCGACCTCTCCCCGGTGATCACGGGCAAGTACGCCTGCCAGGACTTCGACGCGGCCTTCGACGAGGCCGCCGGCGGCCACTGCGGCAAGATCATTCTCGACTGGACGGCCTGACCCGTACCCCCTGACCCGAACACCATGAGGAGCACCCCGATGTACGAGTCCGTCCGCGACGGTCTGCGCGCCACCCTCGACGAGATCACCGAAGCCGGTCTCTTCAAGCCCGAGCGTGTCATCTCCACCCCGCAGAGCGCGGCCGTCGGCGTCGCGTCCGGCGAGGTGCTGAACTTCTGCGCCAACAACTACCTCGGCCTCGCCGACCACCCCGATGTGGTCGCCGCCGCCAAGGACGCGCTGGACCGCTGGGGCTACGGCATGGCGTCCGTACGTTTCATCTGCGGCACCCAGGACGTCCACAAGCAGCTGGAGCAGCGCCTGTCGGCCTTCCTCGGCCAGGAGGACACGATCCTCTACTCCTCCTGCTTCGACGCCAACGGCGGAGTCTTCGAGACGCTGCTCGGCCCCGAGGACGCGGTGATCTCCGACGCCCTCAACCACGCCTCCATCATCGACGGCATCCGCCTCTCCAAGGCCCGCCGCTTCCGCTACGCCAACCGCGACCTCGCCGACCTGGAGCAGCAGCTCAAGGCCGCGACCGAGGGCGGGGCCCGGCGCCGGCTCATCGTGACCGACGGCGTGTTCTCCATGGACGGGTACGTCGCCCCGCTCGCCGAGATCTGCGACCTGGCCGACCGCTACGACGCGATGGTCATGGTGGACGACTCGCACGCCGTCGGCTTCGTCGGCGCGGGCGGCCGCGGCACCCCGGAGCTGCACGGGGTGATGGACCGGGTCGACATCATCACCGGCACCCTCGGCAAGGCGCTCGGCGGAGCCTCCGGCGGGTACGTCGCCGCCCGCGCCGAGATCGTCGCCCTGCTGCGCCAGCGGTCGCGCCCGTACCTCTTCTCGAACTCGCTGGCCCCGGTGATAGCCGCCGCGTCGCTCAAGGTCCTCGACCTGATCGAGTCCGCAGGAGAGCTGCGTGAGCGCCTCGACGCCAACACCCGCCTGTTCCGTACGAAGATGACCGAGGCCGGCTTCGAGATCCTCCCCGGCGACCACGCCATCGCCCCCGTGATGATCGGCGACGCGGCCGAGGCGGGCCGGATGGCCGAGCTGCTGCTCGAACGCGGTGTCTACGTGATCGGCTTCTCGTACCCGGTGGTCCCGATGGACAAGGCGCGCATCCGGGTCCAGCTCTCGGCCGCGCACTCCACCGCCGACGTGGAGCGGGCCGTGGCCGCGTTCATCGACGCACGGGCGACAATGGCAGGGTGATCGACCCCCGCCGCCTGCGTATCCTGCGGGCCGTGGCGGACCACCGTACGGTGACCGCCGCGGCCGCAGCGCTCTATCTGACCCCGTCGGCCGTCTCCCAGCAGCTCGCCGCGCTGGAGCAGGAGACCGGCCACGCGCTGCTGACCCGCAGCGGGCGCGGGGTACGGCTGACGGCCGCCGGTGAGATCCTGCTCACCCACGCCCACGCCGTCCTCGCCCAGCTGGAACGCGCCGAGGCCGAGCTCGCCTCGTACGCGGGCGGAGCATCCGGGGAGGTGACCGTCGCCGCCTTCGCGACCGGGATCGCCGAGGTGCTGGCCCCGGCGATCCGTACCCTCGCCGCGGGCAGCCCCGGTATCCGGGTCCGGGCCAGGGACTCCGAGGGGGACGAGAGCCTCACCCTCGTCCTGGACGGGGAGGCCGATCTGGCGCTGGCCGTCGAGTACCGGGGCGCGCCCCGCGAGGACGACCGCAGGCTCGCCCGGGTGCCGCTGTACGCCGAACCCTTCGACGCGGTGCTGCCCGCGGACGACCCCCTCGGCCAGGGCCCGCACGTCACCCTCGCGGAGCTGGCCGACAGCGAGTGGATCGGGCCCTATCCGGGCAACCCCTGCCACGACGTGGTTCTCCTCGCCTGCGAGCGCGCCGGTTTTCAGCCCCGCCTGGTGCACTCGTCGGACGACTTCAGGGCCGTCGTCGCGCTGGCCGGCGCGGGTGCGGGGGTCGCGCTGGTGCCGCGTTCGGCGCTGCGCGGGATGGAGCTGAAGGACACAGTGGTCCGCCCGGTGGAGGGCCCGGCCGCCACCCGCCGGGTGTTCGCCGCCGTACGCCGGGGCGCCGAGGAACATCCGCTGTTCCGGCCGCTCCTCGACGCCCTCGTCGCGGCCGCGGCCGGACTGACCACGGACTGACCGCACACCGGACCCGGCCCGGCCGGGTGCGTACCCGGTTCAGGAGACGGTCTCTCCGGTTTCCTCGGTGAAGGTGAAACCGAACTCGGTGGCGCCCACGCGCAGTTGGTGCTGCGGCAGGACACCCGGCCCGCAGGACTGCGAGCCGATGCCGTGCTGGGCATGGTCGAGGTTCACCCAGACCGCCCGGCCGGCCGGGCGCAGGTCCGTGCGGTGCTCAGCCGCGTCGAGCTGCTCGCTCGTCCAGCGGCGTGCCGTGAAGGAGAACTCCGGGTCGCCCGCCACCCGTACGCCCCCGATCGCCGCCCATCTGACGCCGGCCCGGGCGCCGTTCTCCTGCGGGCGGACGTACGGCGTCTGGAGGCCGTCGACCGACGACTCCCACCGGCCGAGCCTCGACGCAGCCCGGGTGTCCGGATACGCCTCGCCGGGGCCGCCGCCGAACCAGACGGCCGAGCCGGCGCCGCCCGGCAGCGCGAAGCGGATGCCGAGCCGGGGGAGCGGCACCGGCCACCGGCCGTCGGGCGTGACGGACACGGTGAGCCGCAGCCGGGTCCCGTCACTGGTCCACCGGTACACGGTCACCAGGCCGGCGTCCCGCGCCGCGGGCGCCACCCTGGTCCGTACCGTCAGCGCGGTGCCGGACAGCTCGACGGCGTCCAGGCGATGCTGCATCCGGTGCAGCCCCAGCTCGCGCCAGAGCTGCCCGTAGCGGGCGCCGGTCACCGGGTCCCTGCCGTTGTCGTTGTCGGTCGGCGCCCGCCAGACGTCCAGCCGCAGCTCCCGCAGAGCGGTGTTCCCGACGGTCCGCAACTCCCCGGTGCGCGCGTCGAAGGCGGCCGGACCGAGGGTGATCAGCTCCCCGGCGCGCTGCGGGCCGCTGCTCTCCGGTACGGCCAGGGCCGTCCGCTGTCTGGGCGTGGCGGGCAGCTGGGCCCAGGCGACCTCGTGCCGGGTGCCGTCGGCGAGCAACGCCCGCACCGTCCACCAGCTCTCGGTGGCCAGCTCCGTGGCGGGCGGGGCGGGAAGCGGTACCTCGGCCCGCTCGCCGGGTGCCAGCGCCGGTACGTCGAGGACGCCCGTACGCACGGCCTCGCCCGCCACCTCGTACGACCACTCGAAGACGAGGTGCGACAGACCGGTGAAGTCGTAGCGGTTGACGATACGGACCGTTCCCGCCGCCGCACCGCCGTCGATACCGACCGGCTCGATGACCTTCTTGTACTCGGCGAGAGCCGGGGACGGGGTCCGGTCCGGGAAGAGCAGCCCGTCGCAGACGAAGTTGGCGTCGTGCAGCTCCTCGCCGAAGTCACCGCCGTACGCGTAGCCGAACTCGGGGTGGGTCAGGCCGTGGTCGATCCACTCCCAGATGAAGCCGCCCTGGTTGCGCTCGTACGCGTCGAAGAGCTGCTGGTACTCGGTGAGGCCACCGGGGCCGTTGCCCATGGCGTGCCCGTACTCGCAGAGGATGAAGGGGAGTTGGCGCCGCTCGGCGGGCCCGCCGCCCTCGCCGCGGCCGATGGCCGCCACCTCGGTGTGCGAGGCGTACATCCGCGAGTACATATCGGTGTCCGCGCACGATTGGTCGCCCTCGTAGTGGATGGGCCGGTCCGGGTCGCGGTCCCGGATCCAGCCGGCCATCGCGGTCAGCCCGCGTCCGGTCCCGCACTCGTTGCCCAGCGACCAGATGACAACCGAGGGGTGGTTCTTGTCGCGCTCCACCATGCGGGCCGCCCGGTCAAGCAGGGCGGGGGTCCAGCGGTCGTCGTCGACCGGATTGCCCCGCCAGTCCTGCTCGGTGAAGCCGTGGGTCTCCAGGTCGCACTCGTCGACGACCCAGAGCCCCAGCTCGTCGCAGATACCCAGGAAGTCGGGGTGGGGCGGGTAGTGGCTGGTGCGAACGGCGTTGATGTTGTGCTGCTTCATCAGCACCACATCCGCCCGCATGGTCTCCAGGTCCAGGGTCCTGCCGGTGTCCGGGTGGAACTCGTGGCGGTTCACCCCGCGGAAGAGGATCCGCCGCCCGTTGACCTTGATGACGCCGTCCTCGACGCGGACCGTGCGGAAGCCGATGCGCAGGGCCACCCGCTCACCGACGGTGGCCAGTTCACCGTCGTACAGCCTCGGGGTCTCCGCCGTCCACGGCTCGACCGGCACCGACACCTCGGCACCGGCGGCCAGTTCGACACCCAGCTCCGGCACGGTCACCCGGCCCGGGACCGTGCTGTCCACCCGCAGGGTCCCCAGGCCGGTGACATGGTCATAGGCGGCGTGCACGAAAAAGTCCTCCGCGGCCCCCTCCGGGCGGTGCAGCAGCGTGACATCGCGGAAGATGCCCGGCAGCCACCACTGGTCCTGGTCCTCCAGATACGACCCGGACGACCACTGGTGGACCCGGACCGCGAGCACGTTGCCGCCGGGCCGCAGCAGCGCGCCCACCGCGAACTCGTGGGGCAGCCTGCTGCCCTTGAACTCCCCCAGCTCCTCGCCGTTCAGCCAGACCCGGGCGCACGACTCGACCCCGTCGAACCGCAGCACGGCGTCACCGGCCGACGGCCACTGCGGCGGCAGGCCGAACGTGTGCAGATGGTCGGCGGTCGGGTTGCCGGTCGGTACGCGCGGCGGGTCGACCGGGAAGGGGTAGAGGTGGTTGGTGTAGATCGGCGCACCGTGCCCCTGGAGGACCCAGTGGCCGGGGACCGCCACCTCGTCCCAGCCGCCGGCGTCGTACCCCGGCGCGGCGAACGAGTCGTCGGCCGCGTCGGCGGTCGGCGAGAGCCGGAAGCGCCACCTTCCGTTCAGCGAAAGGGACATGGCATCGGATGCCGCATACCTGGCACGCGCCGGAAGGGCGCCGCTGCCGGGGGACACGTCTTCGTAGTACGGGGTGCTCATCGGTGCCTGCTCTCCTCGCTCTGGGGTCTCCCGGGCCGGGGCGCGCGACAACGCCCTTATGACGGGCTTGTGTTCGTCGTTCGGGCGTCATCGAGCAGCGGCGCCAGGAAGGCGTTGGTGAACTTGCCCTGCGGGTCGGACTCCCTGGCCAGGCGCCGGAAGTCGGCCAGCTTCGGATAGAGCGCGGGCAGCCGCCCGGCCGGCACGGTGGACAGCTTCCCCCAGTGCGGACGCGCGGCGAACGGCTCCAGCCGCTCTTCGAGCAGCCTGAGCACCGGCAGTACGGCCGCGGTGTCCTTGAGCCAGGTGAAGTGCAGCCCCACCGTGTCATGGCCGTAGGCCGGACTCAGCCACAGGTCGTCGGCGGCCACCGTCCGTACCTCGCAGACCTGGAGCAGCGGTGCGACCACGTCGCGGATCGCGTCGACGGCGTGCAGCGCGGCGAGTCCGTGGCGCCGGTCCACCAGATACTCCGACTGGATCTCCTCGCCCGAACTCGGCGTGAACTCCGCCCGGAAGTGCGGCAGCCGCTCGTGCCACGGCCCGGGCACCCCCTGCTGCTGGGTGCAGTGCACGGGCGGCATACCCGGCACGGGGTGCAGCGGACCCGGCGCCTCGGGGGCCCAGGGGAACTCGGGCTCTTGGTCCGCCACGTACTTGAGCCACACCTGGCCGAAGTGCGGACCGCGCCAGTCGGTGAAGAGACTGACGCTGTACGCCGCCGATGTCACCGCGTCGAAGTGCTCGTCCAGGGCCGACAGGGGCAGCCCGGTGCGGACCCGCTGCGCCAGTTCGAAACCCGGCACCAGGTCCAGGGTGAGCGAGGTGACAGCGCCGAGCGCGCCCAGCGAGACCACGGACCCGGCGAAGCGCTCGCCGCCCCGGTCGCGGCCGATCGTCCGCAACTCGCCGTCAGCGGTGACCAGTTCGAGCTCCCTGACCGCGGTGGCCAGCCCGCCGAGTGCGGCGCCGGACCCATGGGTACCGGTGGCCACGGACCCCGCAACGGAGATGTGCGGCAGGGAGGCCATGTTGGGCAGCGCGAGTCCGTGCGCGTGCACTTCCCTGGCCAGCTCGGCGTACCGTACGCCCGCCGCGACCCGGACCGTGGACGCGGCCCGGTCCACCTCGATCTCCGGAGGCAGCCCGGCCACCGATACCAGGGTGCCGTCGGTGTCCGCGATGGTGTTGAACGAGTGACCGCTGCCCAGCACGCGCACCCGGGCGGAGGCGGCGATGAGCCCGCGGAGCTCGTCGAGGGTGGTGGGCCGGTCGATGCGCTGTGCCGTGAAGGCGATGTTCCCCGCCCAGTTCGTCAACATGTTCGAGATGTTAATCGGCGGTCGGGCAGCACAGCAGGGGTGTTGAGCGGCGCGTTCAGCCGGGGCGGGCCCCGGCGCGCCGCCCCCGTACGCGTCAGTGGTCGCCGGAGGCGGCCTGCGCCGCCTCGATGCCGCCGTGCAGATCGGTCGCGGCGTCCAGCGCCCCGCCCGCCGACAGCGAGAGGCACACCAGCAGCGCCCCGGCGAGGGCACGGGCGGCCCGTCCGTGCCCCCCGTGGTGGGCGGCGCCGGCCGGACTGTGGCCCAGGAGCGCCGCGACCCGGCGCGGGACAGGACCGGCTGTGGCGGCGAGTACGACGCTGGGGCGCGCGGCGGGCGCCCGGTGGGCGGCCAGCGCGGCGCGGCCGATGGTGCGGGCCGCGAGGGAGCGGTCGCCGACGGCCCCGGCCGCCGACTCGTCGGCGCAGCGCTCCAGGGCGTAACCGAGCGGTGCCCGCAGTCCGCGCAGCGCCGGGTGGCAGTGCGCCGCCAGCTCCGCCGCGGCGATGAAGAGGTGGTGGCGGCCCGCGAGGTGCGCGCGCTCATGGGCGAACAGCGCCTCGCGCTCGGCCGGTGCCAGGGCTCGCAGCATCCCGGTGGTGACGACGATCCGGCCGGGGCGGCCGGGCAGCGCGTACGCGTCGGGGGTGGTGTCCCGGACCACGGCCAGTTCGCCGCCGGCCCCGATGTGGCGCCGGGCCGCGCGCAGCTCGGCGCGCTGCCGCAGTACGGTCCGTATCAGCGCGGTGGCGCAGAAGGCGAGCGCGGTACCGGCCGCCACGGCCGCGACGGTGGTGCCCGGCCCGCCACCGCTCACCGGGTGGATCAGCCGGCCGAGGGCGGCGACCGGCGGCAGCCGCAGCAGTCCCGCCACGACGAGCAGCCCCAGCGCCGTGGCCGAGCAGCCGCCGAGCGTGAGCGCCGCAGCCGTCAGCAGCCGGACCGCCTGCCGCGGCGCCAGCAGCTCGGCGAGCCACCGGGCGGCGGGCGCCACGAGCAGGGGCATCAGCAGGGGTACCCACACCGCGTAGATCACTTGCCCTCGCCCTCCAGCAGTTCGCGCAGCAGCCGCTCGTCGTCGGAGCTCAGCCGGGAGACGAAACGGGCGAGTACCGTGGAGCGGTCCTGTTCCTTCTCCAGCTCGGAGTGCATCCGGCGGGCGGTGAGCCCGGGGGAGTCCTCGGTCGGGGTGTAGGCGAAGCCGCGGCCCTCGCGGGACCTGGTGACCCACCCCTTGTCGTGCAGCCGGCTCAGGATCGTCGTCACGGTGGTCCTGGCGAGCCCGCGGCCGAGGGTGCTCTGCACATCGGCGGGGGTCAGCGGCTCCCCGGCCGCCCACAGCGCGGCCAGCACACTCGCCTCAAGCTCGCCGGCCGGGCGCCGTTCCGGGTGCTCCTCGCTCATGGGGTTCTTCCTCCAGGAATGGGCGCTGCTGATCCGGTCGGCGGGCCGGAATGCCGTGGTCGTCCGGGTCTCCGCCGCGAAGACCCGAACACCATTATGAAAGAATGCCTGGCGTCCGGATCCCAGCCCCCCTGACCTGCGGCGTTCTGCGGCCGGCGCTCCGCCTGTCCGGGTCACATGTCGGTCGACCCGGCGGGGCCGCCCATGACCACTTCTCAGGGCCTGGGAATGTCGAAGTACCGGGTGAGTCCCGAGGCCAGACCCACGTCTCCCGCGATCTTGACCTTGCGCAGTATGAAGAGGGTCACCGGGCTCGCGTTGCCGGACACAAGCCTGAGGAAGTCGGCGTCGCCCATGGTGAGCGTGAGACGCGGGTCGGCAGCCGAGCGCCCCTCGGTGACGGTGCACATCCCGTCGCCGATCGTGGTCTCGTACACCACGTCGCTCTCGCCGGTGACCCGCCAGCGGATCACGGCGGCGAGCGAACCGGCGTTCTCCGGGCGGAACTGCCGCTCCACGCGCCCGAATACCTCCGCGAGCACCCGTCGTCGCAGGTCACCGCGGGCGATTTCACCGAGTTCCCTGGTGGAGAGCCCCTTTATGATCTTCGCGAACTCCTGCGGAGATACGGACGCGAAATCCAGCTCCGCGAGCCTCTCGCTGATGCTGTCCGCCACGAGCGCTTCCTTACTACCGAGTAAACTCAGAGGGGTCACGTTATGGCGCGCTGGGCGTACGGGCAAGGCGGGCGGTTCCGGCCGGGTCGGCGACCCGGGGGAGCGGGGGCCTGGAGAAGCACGCGGCCTGGAGGGGGCGCCGGGGTCAGCTGCCGCTCGATTCGAGCCGCATCGCACGCAGGACGATCTCGATGGCGAACCGCCGCTCCGGGTCGGACAGTTGCTCTCCGAAGATGCTCTCCAGGGTGCGCATCCGGTAGCGGACGGTCTGTGCGTGCACGTCCAGGACCTCACCCAGCTGGGCGGCGGTGCCGCGGGTCGCGAGCCAGGCGTGCAGTGTCTCCAGGAGGCGGTCCCTGCGGTTCGCGGTGAGGTGGGAGACAGGGGCCAGTTCACGCCCGGCCAGTTGTTCGAGGAGTGCCCGGTCGGAGAGCAGCCAGAGGGTCACCAGGTGGTCCTCGCAGCGGATCGTCGGCGCGTCCCCGATGATCCCGGTGTCGACGAGATCGAGCACCCGGCGCGCCCAGCGGAGCGAGTCCGCGGCGTTCGCGAGTGGGACTGCGAGACCGATGGTGCGGCGCGCTCCGGGGAGTGCGGCGTCGAGCATGCGCTGTCTTCGCTCGTCGAAAGGACCGGGAACCAGCAGATGGGGCTGCGGCTCCGCCAGATCGACGAGGACATCGTTGTCCAGAAGCGCGGAAGGAATACCCGCGGGTGGCCGCAGGGCGACCAGGGTGACCTGCTCGGGAAGCGTCCAGCAGGTCTGCTCGGCGAGTTCGGCGATGGCGGCGCGGGGCACAGGTGATCCCGCGAGGATCAGATGCAGCAGGCGGCGCCGCTGGGTGTCCAGCTGGTCGCCGCCGGCCGTCCTGACCTCCAGATACCCCTCGCGGGAGAGCGCTTCGAGCTCGTCGACATAGGTGAACAGCGCGTCGGCGAAGGTGAGCATCAGGGTGGGGGAGAGGTTGTAGCGCCGCCCCACCCGCTTCGCCCGCCGCAGCGCGATCCGGGCGCCGAGCCGGTACGCGCCCTGGAGCTGGTCCAGGCTCCTGCCCTCGTACGCCTCGAACCGGCCGAATCTCCGGCACATCTCGTCCCGCAACGCGGACGACGTGGTGGGCTCGGCGACCTGGTCGATGAAGACGGAGATGTTCTGCTCCACGCCGATCCGGATGCCCTGGGCGTAGGGGCCTTCGAGCAGCCGTGCGTACTCGGGGTAGGCGCGGGTGACCTCAAGCCCGATTTCCTTGATCAGACCGGGTAGTTCGGGCCGCATGACGGCCGCGAACTCCTGCGGAAGCGGTCCCAGTGGCTCTCCGACATCCGAGGGTTGTACAACTCCCGGCATTTCTCGACCCCTTGCTCTCCGGCGCCCGGTGGGGGTGGCCGACGGGAGAGCGCTCCCGGAGACCTTCAGGTGCGTACCAATTTGGGTTGCCGAACATAGCCGAAGCCGGGGGAGGGTGACACAGCCGTGACAGGGCCTGAGGCCGGAGGGGAGTGTATCCAGCCAACCGGTGGCGCGAGTTCCGGTCGCCGGACGCGGCGGCCGGTCAATTCCTCTCCGGTTTCGGCGCGTTCCTTTGTCATTTCCTGACAAGAAAAAGCGCGGTCCGGAACGCGTGCTGTGCCACGGGGAGTTGGCCGGGCCGTGACCGGCCAACGGCCACCGGAGTACACGGCGGGCCGTAAGGAATTACTCACTTTCGGCTAATGCGGACCTGTTCACCTACTCGCCGGACAACAGGAAACCGACCCCGGAGAATCCGTGCCCGGATTTCTTCGCACGGGCCATTGCGGACTCAGGTTACTCAATCGTAGCGTCATCGCCGCACGGTCGGGACAAGCGGTCGCCCGGGACGAAACCGCCGTCCGGCCAAGTGAACCTCGTGGGGGCTCCGTTCCGCTCGGGACGGAACTCCGGGAATCTGATCAAGACGCCACGAAGGGAAATCACACCATGCACAAGATTGCCGCAAGAGCCGCAGTCGTGACCGCCGCCATCGGCGCGGCCGTCGGGCTGGCCGCGACATCGGCCTCGGCCACCGCCACGTCCTCATGGACGGTCACCCACTCCGGCGCCTACACCGCGCACGCCGTCAACCCCTCACTGGCGGTGCCCGCGGCGACTCTGAACTGCGCGTCGTCCGACGTGACCGCGGGCTCGCTCCAGGCGACGAGCACCAACGGCGTCGGGATCGGCACCATCGGCACCATCAAGTTCACCAGCTGCAGCGTGGCCGGCATCACCTTCAACGTCACGATGAAGGCCACCCCGTGGAAGATCAACGCGGTCAGTATGAACTCCACCCACCCGAACTGGGTCAACGGCACCGTCAGCGCCATCTCGGCGCACATCTCGGGCGTCGGCTGCGCGGCCGACTTCACCGGCACGGTCAACGGCCACTACGACAACACGGCCCACGCCCTGGTGATCGACGGCACCGGCAACGGCCTGGTCGCGTCCGGCGCGAGCTGCCTCGGACTCATCAACAACGGTGACGTGGCGAGCTTCAACGCCTCGTACGCGGTGAGCACCCTGCCGGTGATCAGCACGCCGTAACGCCGGTGGGCGCAGCGGTACGGGCCGGAGGCGGCAGGACCGCCTCCGGCCCGGATTTCACGTTTCGGGACCGAACCATATGAGGCGCCGTACGAGGCGGAGGGCAGGGCCGGCATGAATCCCAGGACACGTGTGCAGGGCGGCGGACGGCCGGTGCGGCTGGCCTCCGCCGCGGCGGCCGCGCTCGTCGCCGGACTGCTGGCCGGCAACGGCTCGGCAGCCGGCGAGGGCGGCACCCCGGCCACGCTCTCGTACGACTGCGGTCTGCCTTCCGGCTCCGGCCACGCCACCGTCGAGGTGGCGATGGACCTGCCGGCATCCGCCGAAGTCGGCAAACCGGTGCGGCCGGGGCCGGTGAAGGTCACGGTGGGGCTGGCGCGCCAGGATCTGGCGGCGCTGCTGCCGAAGGACGCCGAAGCGGTGCTGAGCACCGCGTCACTCGCCGTCAAGGTGAGCCAGAACGATCAGTCGGCCACAGCGATGTGGTCGGATCTCGCCGCGCCCAGTACACCGGTCCCGGCGGAGGGCGATGTACGGCTCGTCCACTCGGGCCCGGTGCCCACCGTCACGGTGGGCGGCACGGGTGATGTAACCCTGGCCGCAGGTGAGTTGAAGCTCGGGCTGGTGACCGCGACGCCCGCCACCGGACAGCAGGGCGCCCCGGGGCCGGTTCCGCTGGTCTGCGAGCCGGCCGCCGGCCAGGACCTGCGGCTGGGGACCGTTCCGGTGCCGGGGGCCGGGAGCGCCGGACCCTCCACGGCGCCGGGCAGCCCGGCGCCCAGCACTCCGGCCGACAGGAAGGGACGGAAGGAGGCGGGCAGCGGCGTCACGGTGCAGCCCAGGTCCGCCCCGGCCCCGGTGGGCAAGTGCCCGACCGTGCTGCCGAAGGGCAAGGTCGACATCAGCGACGCGCCCGTGGCGCCGCCGGGTGCCACACCCGGGGAGTACGAGCTGCCCGGGAGCCCGGGCTGCGCGTACGCACTCGGGGTGGCCAACGTCAGCAAGCTCAACGGCGCGATGATCATCAATGACCCGAAGCACAAGCCGGTGACGATCAGTGTGCTGGCTGTCGTCCACTCATCGGTGCGGTCCAGCGTCCAGCCGGGCGGCCTCTATCTGCGGCTCGACTCGCTGGCGGACCTGCGGCTCCCCGACGCCGAATCGACGTTTCTGACGTTCGGATTCCAGCCGGTCACGGCGAAGGTGCATTTCGAGACAGGGCCGGTCACCATCTCGACCGGGAATGTCGGCACGAGTGTGTTCTCGGTGATCTCGTTCAAACAGTCCCTGCGTCTGTACGACGTGAAGGTGAACGGCACTCCTCTCGATGTCGGAAGTGCCTGCCGGACCGCCACACCGTACAAGGTGGTTCTCAACGGCGGTGCCAAATACACCAATGTCTTCTACGGCGGCACACTCGACGGCACGATAGACATTCCGAAGTTCTCCGGGTGCGGTGCGAACGGTGAGGACTTGGACCCGCTTTTCACCGCGTCCCTGTCCGGGCCCGGGAACAGTATTGAGATGAACCAGGGGACGACGTGCATTCCTGACTCGCCCAACAACCTCTGCCCGCCCGATATGCCGGAACTTCCGGGCTCCGGGGCCGCCAAGCCGTGATTGACGCGCCGTCGCGCCGGCCGCCCGCCACGAATGGCTGGTTCGGCACCGCACCGGGTCTGCGCCGGGCCGCGTCACCGGGCCCGGCAGGCCGATGGGGCCGCCCCCGCAGCCGGGGGCGGCCCCATCGGGCAGTGGTGGGACCGTCAGGGGCGGACGGCCGAGTGCCAGGCGTCCGAGAGCGCCTTGCCCTCGCCGGGGGCGACGCTCGCCGGGTCGTTGAGGGTGGCCACATAGGTCGACGCGCTGTTCAGGGTCACGCTGTTCCTGCCCGCCGGGGACGGCAGTGCCGTCTTCAGGTTCACCGCCCAGTTCAGCAGGGACAGCCCGCAGCCGCTGGCGCCGGGAACCGCGTACGACGAGTCGCCCTGGTTCGCGCCGACGAGGTTGATCCGGCCCAGGGCGCCGTCCGGGTCGGCGGTGCCGTCGGCGTCGAACGCCTCGGTTCCGGGGGCCGGGACGGTGAGGTTCTGCGGGCGCAGCAGGATGGGGTCCGACGAGGTGCCGATGTAGCACTTGTCACCGAGGAAGGGGTTCTGCAGATGGATCCGGACCGGCAGCGTCACGATCGGCTTCCCCGTGGTGGCCCCGGCCAGCAGTGCGAAGCCGCTCGGGTTGTTCACCGATTCGATGGTGGCGGTGACCCTGTTGAGGCTGTTGTCGGTGATCTGTTTGCAGATGCCGCTGACCACGGGGACGTTGCTCGGACACATCAGGCCGAGCAAGCCGCCCGGAAGCTGCGCGGAGTCGGCCACCAGGGCGCCCCCGGCGGGGGAGACCAGCGTCGAGGATCCGTCGGGGTGGGTGATCACGCCGAGCTGCAGATCGCTCGCCCCGGTGGGTACGACGGAGTTGCCGAGCTTGATGGAGCCGTTCGCCGAGTGCGAGGAGACGCAGAGCGCGGTGTCGTTCTGCCCGTCGGCGGCGAGCATCGCCGGAGCGTCCACGGGGCACCGGGAGAACGGCGCCCAGCTGCCGTTGAGGCTGACGGGACCACTGGCGGCGGTAGCCGTGCCCACGGACACGAACGCGGTGAGGGCGGTGGAGCCGGCGAGCAGCCCCAGACGCAAGCGGGTGGAAACGGATCTCATGTCTTCCCCTTTTTCGGCAGCCGGCCGTAAGGCGGTGCCGTACTCGGACCTGATGGGTCTGCGGCGCGCCGGAACAGGTGAATTCACCGAGCCGTGAGGTTACTGGCGGGAAACACCGCTGCACAATCCCGCTGTTTGATGAACTTCGACGGCCCGGTTCTTCTTGTGCCGGAATGAGTAAGGGGAAGCCACCTCTTGTCAGTTGCTGCTTACCGGTGCGGTGGCCCACCGGTAAGCCTGTGTCCCCGCACACCCCACCCGGCGGCCGGCGGAATTTATCACTTCTGGATGAGTTTCCGCACCGCGTTGCTCATTCACCGCAAAGAAGAGGGCGGCAGCGCGACGGCGGGACGAAACTTGGGGAACTGGTATTGCGGCCCCAGGTTACCCGGCCGTAACGTCGCTCTCCGCGAACGACTCGGCCGGTTGAGGCGGGGCGTGCGTCCCCCACCTGCGTCCCTGCTGTGAGTGAGCACTTTTCAACAAGGTTTCCGTTCGGGCTTGTCGCCCTATGACAAGTAGTCCAATTTCTTAAGGAGTTACCTGTTCAAGGGCTTGTACCGGCGGCGCCGGTGAACTTAACGTGCGCCTCTCGGCGCACTTCTGTCACTTCGTGAGTGCACGCAGGAGGTGAGATGGGAATCGAAGTAGTTGTTGAAGGGCTCACGAAGTCTTTCGGCAAGCAGAGAATCTGGCAGGACGTGACACTCACACTCCCGGCCGGTGAGGTCAGTGTGATGCTCGGCCCTTCCGGCACCGGGAAGACCGTGTTTCTCAAGTCTCTGATCGGGCTGCTGAAACCCGAACGGGGCAGTGTGCTCATCAACGGCGTCGACATGGTGAACAGCCCCGAGCGCGACGTCTACGAGACCCGCAAGCTCTTCGGCCTGATGTTCCAGGACGGTGCGCTCTTCGGATCGATGACCCTCTTCGACAACGTGGCCTTTCCGCTCCGGGAGCACACCAGGAAGAAGGAGTCCGAGATCCGCCGCATCGTCATGGAGCGGATGGACATGGTGGGCCTCCTGGGCGCGGAGGAGAAACTGCCCGGTGAGATATCCGGCGGAATGCGCAAGCGTGCCGGTCTCGCGCGCGCCCTCGTACTCGACCCCCAGATCATCCTCATCGACGAACCGGACTCCGGACTCGACCCGGTCCGTACCTCGTACATCTCCCAGCTGCTCATCGACCTGAACGCGCAGTTCGACGCGACGATGCTGATCGTCACCCACAATCTCGACATCGCGGCCACCGTGCCCGACAACATGGGGATGCTCTTCCTGCGCAACCTGGTCACGTTCGGGCCCCGCGAGCTGCTTCTCACCAGTGAGGAGCCGGTGGTCGCGCAGTTCCTGAGCGGCCGGCGCGAAGGGCCGATCGGGATGTCCGAGGAGAAGGACGCGGCGACCCTCGCGGCCGAGCAGCGCAGCGCGGCCGGCTCCCGCCCGCGGGCGCCCCGGCCCATCGTCCCGCAGCTCGAACCGTCCGCAGGACTGCCCGAGCGCCAGGCGGTACTGCGGCGCAGGGAGCGAGTGCTGGGCATGCTGGCGGAGCTGCCCGAAGCGGCGCGCACCGCCATCCTCAGGAGTTATACGGCCCCGGCCTCCGGCGGTGGCCGGCGATGACCGCACAGGTGCCGGTCCGGCCGTCCGGGCCGTCCGCGGACGGCGCCGGTGGCAAGGCCGCCGGGTACCGGCAGCCCCGCCCGCCGCTTCGGGTGCTCGCGCCACTGCGCGAGACCGGGAAGCTCTTCGCACTCGGGGCAGCCGTGACCGGGGCCGTCTTCCGAAGGCCCTTCCAGGTACGGGAGTTCATCGAGCAGTTCTGGTTCATCGCGAGCGTCACCATCCTGCCCGCCGCCCTGGTCTCGATCCCCTTCGGCGCGGTCATCGCCCTCCAGGTCGGCTCGCTCACCCAGCAGCTGGGCGCCCAGTCCTTCACCGGCGGAGCGAGCGTGCTCGCCGTCATCCAGCAGGCCAGCCCGCTGATCGTCGCGCTGCTGATCGCGGGCGCCGGCGGTTCGGCGATCTGCGCCGACCTCGGCTCCCGGAAGATTCGCGAGGAGCTGGACGCGATGGAGGTCATGGGCGTCTCACCCGTCCAGCGCCTCGTCGTCCCCCGGGTACTCGCCACCATGTTCGTGGCGGTCCTGCTGAACGGGCTGGTCTCGGTCGTCGGCACACTCGGCGGCTACTTCTTCAACGTGATCCTGCAGCACGGCACACCCGGCGCCTACCTCTCCAGTTTCTCCGCGCTCGCCCAGCTGCCCGACCTCTACGTCAGCGAGGTCAAAGCGCTGATCTTCGGGTTCCTCGCCGGGATCGTCGCCGCCTACCGAGGCCTGAACCCCAGGGGCGGCCCCAAGGGCGTCGGCGACGCGGTCAACCAGTCCGTCGTCATCACCTTCATGCTGCTGTTCTTCGTGAACATGGTCCTTACGGCGGTCTATCTCCAGATCGTCCCCGCGAAGGGGAGCTGAGAGATGTCCATGCTCGGCTGGCTCGACCGCTCCGGCGACCAACTCGTCTTCTACGTACGGGCGCTCATCTGGATCCCCCGCACCCTGCGCCGCTACATCGGAGAGGTCCAGCGGCTGCTCGCCGAGGTCGCCTTCGGCAGCGGCGGCCTCGGCGTCATCGGCGGCACCATCGGCGTGATGGTCGGCATGACCCTCTTCACCGGGACGGTCGTCGGCCTCCAGGGATACGCCGCGCTCAACCAGATCGGCACCGCCGCCTTCACCGGGTTCATCTCCGCGTACTTCAACACCCGCGAGATCGCCCCACTGGTCGCCGGACTCGCACTCTCCGCGACCGTCGGCGCGGGCTTCACCGCCCAGCTCGGCGCGATGCGCATCAACGAGGAGGTGGACGCCCTCGAAGCGATGGGGGTGCGCTCCATGCCGTACCTCGTCACCACCCGGATCATCGCCGGGGTCGTCGCGATCATCCCGTTGTACGCGATGGGGCTGCTCAGCTCGTACATCGCCTCCCGGCTGGTGACCGTCCTCTTCAAGGGGCAGTCGTCCGGCACCTACGACCACTACTTCAACCTGTTCCTCTCCCCGGACGACGTGCTGCTCTCGGTGCTCAAGGTGCTGATCTTCAGCGTGCTGGTGATCCTGGCCCACTGCTACTACGGCTTCCGCGCGACCGGCGGGCCCGCCGGGGTAGGGGTGGCGGTCGGCCGGTCGGTGCGTAACGCCATCGTGCTCATCAGCGTCACCGACTTCTTCCTCTCCCTGGCCATCTGGGGCGCCACGACGACCGTGAAGGTGGCGGGATGAGCGCGCGGACCGTACGGCGCAGGCTCGCCGGTGTGGTCTTCATCGTGGTCCCCGCACTGCTGATCTGGCTGTCGATCGCCGTGTACCAGAAGGACTTCACCGACACCGCGACGGTCCGGGTGGACACGGACACCGTCGGCAGCGAGATGCACCTCAACGCCGATGTGAAGCTGCGCGGCGTCGTCATCGGGCAGGTGCGCGGCATCAGTTCGGACGGCGGCGGCGCCCGGCTCACCCTCGCCATCCAGCCGGACAAGCTCGGCCAGGTCCCGTCCGACGTCACCGCGCAGATGCTGCCGACGACACTCTTCGGCGAGCGGTACGTCGCACTCGTACCCCCGGCCCGCGCGTCCACCCGCGCGCTGAAGGCGGGCGACACCATCCCGCAGGACCGCTCACGCAACGCGATCGAGCTGGAGCAGGTGCTCGACCACGTACTGCCGCTGCTCACCGCGGTCGAACCGCAGAAGCTCTCCGCCACGCTGACCGCCGTCTCGCAGGCCCTGAGCGGCCGGGGGCAGCAGCTCGGCGACACCTTCGTCACCCTCGACACCTACCTGAAGAAGCTCAACCCGCAACTACCCACGCTCAACCGGGACATCGCAGAACTGGTGAAGGTCACCAAGGTCTACTCCGACGCGTCGCCCGACATCCTCACCGCGCTCACCGACTTCACCACCACCAGCTCCACCCTCGCCGAGAAGCAGGCCGGACTTGCGGGCCTGTACTCCACCACCACCAGTACCGCCCAGGACGTCACGGCCTTCCTCCAGCAGAACAAGGACAACATCATCCGGCTCTCCGCGACCGGCCGGCCCACCCTGGAACTCCTCGCGAAGTACGCCCCCGAGTTCCCCTGCACCCTGAGCACCCTGGCGGGCTTCGTCCCCGCCATGGACAAGGCGCTCGGCAAGGGAACGGACGAGCCGGGACTGCATGTCAGCCTCGTCTCCGTCCCCTCGCTCGGGAAGTACACACCGGGCCGGGACGCCCCGTCCTACACCGCGAACGGCGGGCCGCACTGCTACTCCGTCCCCTATACCGGCAAGACCGTGCCGACCGCCGCCACCGGGGCGGGCAGGTCCGGCAGTCTCGGGCTGCCCAACTCGCCCCAGGAGAACCAGCTCGTCAACGAACTGCTGGCCCCCGGCGCGAAGACACCGGCGCAGGCCCTCCCCGACTGGAGCAGCCTGCTGGCCGGCCCGGTCTTCCGCGGTGCGGAGGTGAAGCTCAAGTGAAGCGCCGCAGCCTGACCGCCCCGCTCGTCAAGTCCCTGGTCTTCGTCCTGGTGACCTCCCTGGCCACCGCGGTACTCGGACTGAGCATCGCCAACACGGATGTCGGTGACACCGTCTCCTACCGGGCGCGCTTCACCGACGCCACCGGGCTGATCGCCGGGGACAGCGTACGGATCGCGGGGGTGAAGGTCGGCCAGGTCGAGTCCGTGAAGGTCGCCGACCGGCGGCTCGCCGAGGTGCGCTTCGCAGTGGAAAAGGGACGCACGCTGCCCGCGTCGGTGACCGCGTCGATCAAGTACCTCAACATGGTCGGCCAGCGGTACGTCGACCTGGAGCAGGGCACCGGGCCCGTCGGGAAGCACTTCACGCCCGGCGACACCATCCAGCTCTCGCACACCACACCGGCCCTGGACCTCACCGAGCTGTTCAACGGGTTCCAGCCGCTCCTCCAGGGGCTGGCCCCGGCCGAGATGAACCAGCTGGCCAACTCCATCGTGCAGGTCCTCCAGGGCGAGGGCGGCACCGTCGACAGCCTGCTCCAGCACGTCGGATCGCTGACCACCACGGTCGCCGCCAAGGACAAGGTCATCGGCCAGGTCATCAAGAACCTCAACATGGTACTGACGACGGTCAACGACCGGGAGTCGGACTTCAACGACCTCGTCGTCACCCTCCAGCAGCTGGTCACCGGCTTCGCCGGGGACCGCAAGCCCCTCGGGGACGCGATCACCGCGATGGGCGCACTGACGAACTCGACCGCCGGACTGCTCCAGGACGGCCGGGCGCCGCTGAAGAAGGACATCGGCGAACTCGGCCGGGTGTCCAAGCAGTTGGGCGACGGCACACCGCAGCTTCAGGACTTCCTGCGGAACACGCCCGCCAAGATGGAGGCCGTCACCCGGCTCACCTCCTACGGATCGTGGCTCAACCTCTATCTCTGCGAGGCCCGGGTGACGGGCGTGACCACATCGGACGGCAGCAAGCCGCCCACCGGCATCGCGGTCACCGAATCGAGGTGCCAGGGATGAACTCGCCCCGCGTGCGGCTCCCGCGGCTCAAGCCCGTACGGGAGCGCAACCCGGTCGCCGTCAGCGTGGTCGGACTGCTGGTGCTCGCACTGATAGGGCTCGCCGCCTACCGCGCCGACTCGCTGCCCTTCATCGGCGGCGGCACCACGTACACCGCCGACTTCACCGAATCGGCCGGGATCAGCCCGGGCGACGAGGTACGGATCGCCGGGGTCAGGGTCGGCCAGGTGAAAGCGGTCTCGCTCGACGGCGCCAAGGTGAAGGTGTCCTTCAAGGTCAAGGGCGCCTGGGTCGGCGACTCCAGCACGGCGGCCATCGCCATCAAGACGCTGCTCGGCGACAAGTACCTGGCACTCGACCCGGTCGGCACCCGGCCGCAGAACCCGTCGGACCGGATCCCGCTGAGCCGCACCACATCGCCGTACGACGTCACCCAGGCGTTCAGCGGTCTCAGCGACACCATCGGCGACCTCGACACCAAGCAGCTGGCGAAGAGCTTCGAGACGATCTCGGACACCTTCAAGGACTCGCCCCCCGACGTGAAGAACGCGGCGACCGGCCTCTCCGCGCTGTCGCGGACGGTCTCGCAGCGGGACGCCGAACTGGCCAAGCTGCTCAAGGGCAGCAAACAGCTCACCAAGACCCTCTCCGACAAGAACAGCAGCTTCGACGCCCTCCTCAAGGACGGCAACCTGCTGCTCGGAGAGATCCAGGACCGGCGGGACTCCATCCATCTGCTGCTCACCGGGACCACCGACCTCGGCGCCGGGCTGACCGGTCTGGTCAAGGACAACAACAAGCAGCTGAAGCCCACCCTGACCGCACTCGACAAGGTCACGACCGTGCTGCTGAAGAACCGCAAGAGCCTGGACAAGGCGCTGTCACTGGCCGGCCCCTACTACCGGCTCGTCGGCAACACCCTGGGCAACGGCCGCTGGTTCGACAGCTACATCTGCGGGCTCGTCCCGAAGAACTACCTGCCGGCGGGCGCGCCCCCGGCCACCGGATGCATGTCGCCCCGGCAGACCCAGGGAGGCAGCCGATGAACCACACCACCAGGCGTTTCGCGGGCATCGGGGCCGGACTCGTACTGGTCGCGGGTGTGACCACCACCGGAGTCCTCGCCCTCGACGGCGCCGGAGGCCACCGGATCACCGCCTACTTCGACCGGGCCACCGGCCTCTATGCGGGCTCCGATCTGCGGATCCTCGGAGTCAAGGTGGGCACGGTCGACTCCGTACGGCCGGAGGGCCGGGAGGTACGGGTGGTGCTCGTCCTCGACAAGGGCGTGAAGGTGCCGGCCGACGCGCGCGCCCTGATCGTCGCACCGAGCATCGTCGCCGACCGGTACGTCCAGCTGTCACCCGCGTACACCAGCGGCCCGCAGCTCAAGGACCGGGCCACACTCGCGGCGGCCCGCAACGCCACACCCGTCGAGGTCGACCAGCTGTACGCGAGCGTCACCCAGCTGGCCACCGCACTCGGGCCGAAGGGCGCCAACTCGAAGGGCGCGCTGGCCGATCTGCTCAAGACCGGTGCGGCCAACCTGCACGGCAACGGCAAGGCGATCGGCGACTCGATCGAGCAGTTCGGCAAGGCGGCCAAGACGCTCGACAAGAGCAGCGGCAACCTCTTCGACACCCTCGCCTACCTCCAGTCCTTCACCACGATGCTCAAGGGCAACGACGGAAAGGTGCACACGGCGGAGCAGCAGCTCGCCAACGTCTCCGGCTTCCTCGACGCCGACAAGGACGATCTCGGCACCGCACTGAAGGAACTGGGCACCGCGCTCGGCCAGGTGAAGACCTTCATCGAGGAGAACCGCGGATCGCTCAAGAAGAGCGTCAGCCGACTGCGGCCCATCACCGACACCCTGGTCGAACAGCGGGCCTCGCTCGCCGAGATGCTGGACGACGCGCCGCTCGCCGCCGGGAACCTGCTCAACGCCTACGACCCCGTGCACCGCACCATCGATGGCCGGGGCAACCTCAACGAGATCAGCATGAACGGCCGACTCAGCGGTGCGGGCGCCGCGTCCACGGCCGGACCGGCGGCCGGCGCAGCCGGTGGGGTCCCGGCCGGTGCGGGACTCGACGGCCTGGTCCCCGTAGAGCCGTCACAACGGAAGTCGCTGCCCACGCTGCCGCTCCCGGCAGTCGGCGACGTGTACGGCTCCCCGTCGAAGAGGGCCCCGAATCCCACGGCACACAAGGGGGCCACCCGATGAGCCGGAACACTGCTTCCCCCAGCTCCCGTACGTTTCGCACCTCCCGCACGGGCATCGCGGCCGCGGTCGCGCTGGCCGTCGGCTGCGCCGTCACGCTCGGCGGCTGCGCCGCGCCGTCGTTCTCCGGTATCGAGAACCTGCCGCTGCCCGGCGGCGCAGACCTCGGCTCGCATCCGTACGAGATCACCGCGGACTTCGGCGACGTACTGAACCTGGTCCCGCAGGCCGCGGTCAAGGTGAACGACGTGGCCGTCGGCCGGGTCTCGAAGATCGCGCTCTCGCCGGGGAACTGGTCGGCGCGGGTCACCATGCGGGTCAACGGCAAAGTGCGCCTGCCGCGGAACGCCTACGCCCATCTCGAACAGTCCAGCCTGCTCGGCGAGAAGTTCATCCAGCTCACCGCGCCGGACCAGGGTGCCTCGGCCGACCGGCTCACCGACGGCCAGACCATCCCGATCTCGCGCACGAACCGCAACCCGGAGGTGGAGGAGGTCTTCGGAGCACTCTCACTGCTGCTCAACGGCGGCGGTGTCCAGCAGCTCAAGACCATCAGCACCGAACTCAACAAGACCCTGGGCGGCCGGGAGCCGCAGATCCGCTCCACACTCCAGTCCGTCAACACACTGGTGACCAGCCTGGACGGGCACAAGAGCGACATCACCCAGGCGCTCGACGGCGTCAACCGGCTGTCCGCGACGCTCGCCACCCGCAAACAGTCGATCGGCAAGGCGCTCACCGGGCTCAGTCCCGGACTGAAGGTTCTGGAGAAGCAGCGTGGCTCCCTGCTCACCATGCTCAAGGCGCTCGACACCCTCTCCGGGGTCGCCGTCGACACCGTGAACAAGAGCAAGGCCGACATGGTCGCCGACCTCAAGGCGCTCGCGCCGACGCTCCAGCGGCTCGCCGACTCCGGCAAGGACCTGCCCGACTCGCTGCAGGTGCTCTTCACCTACCCGTTCACCGACGAGGTGCTGCGCGGCGTGAAGGGCGACTACCTCAATGTCTATCTGGATGTGACGGCCGTGCCGGGGACACAGATCGTTCCGCCGATCACCCTCTCAGGAGGCGGCACACAGGGAGGCGCCACCGACGGCGCCACCGCGTCGCGGAAGGCCGGGGCCCCCACCCCGCCGCTGCCGCTGCCCTCCCTCCCCGCCCCGTCCACGGAAGGCGGCCACTGATGGTCACCAGGGCCACCCGGCTGAAGAACACCGCCTTCCTGCTGATCGCGGTGCTCGTCCTCGGCTACCTCGGCGCCCGCTACGCCGACCTCGGGCATCTGGTCGGGCTGCGCGGCTACTACGTGGTGAAGGTCGAACTCCCGGAGACCGGCGGCCTGTTCACCCACGCCAACGTCACCTACCGGGGCGTCTCGGTCGGCCGGGTCGGACCGATCCGGCTGACCGGGAACGGAGTGGAGGCCGACCTGCGGATCAGCGACTCGGCGCCCGCCATCCCCGCCGACCTGAAAGCGGTCGTCGCCAACCTGTCGGCGGTCGGCGAGGAGTACATCGACCTGCGGCCCACCACCACGGGCAGCCCGTACCTGGAGGACGGCTCCCACATCGCACGCGCGGACGCCGGCATCCCGGCCCCGGTGACCAACGTCCTCACCAGCGTCAACGACCTGACGTCGTCGGTGGACACGGACGCGCTGCGCACGGTCGTGGACGAGTTCGGCACCGCGTTCGACGGGCGCGGCGAGGACCTCCAGGTCCTGATGGACAGCAGCAGCGACTTCCTCAAGGCCGCGGACAAGGCACTGCCCACCGACACCAAGCTGATGACCGACGGCGAGACCGTGCTCCGCACCCAGACGCAGGAGGGCGAAGCGCTGAAGTCCTTCGCCAGGGGCGCCAAGGGGCTCGCCGGGCAGCTGGTGGACTCCGACACCGATCTGCGCGCGCTCATCGCGGCCACCCCCGAGGCCGCTACGCAGGTCAGCGGACTGCTCAGAGATCTGAACCCCGATCTGAGCGTGGTCCTCGCCAATCTGCTGACGACCTCCGACGTGGCGGTCACCCGACAGCGCGGTACGGAGGAACTGCTGGTGAAACTGCCGGCGGTGGCCGCGGCGGGGTCGACAGCGATCAACGCCAAGGGAGCACGTTTCGGTATGGCCGTCACCTTCTTCTCGCCCCTGCCGTGCACCGCCGGGTACGGCGGGACGACGTACCGCAACGGCCTGGACACCAGCGCCACTTCGGAGCTCAACACCGACGCACGCTGCACCTCACCGCCCAGCACCGGCAAGGAGGTGCGCGGTTCGGCGAACGCACCGCGCGGCGGCGCGCTCGCGGCGCCCGCCAAGCCGGGCTCCCTGCTCCTGGGAACCGACGCGGGAGGGGCGGGTTCACTCCCCGGCGCGCTGGGGACACCCGCGCTGCCCGCCGGAGGCCCCACCGGTCTGGGCGGTCTGCTCGGTCTTGGAGCCGGGGCATGACCACACGTACCAAGGTGCTGAGCTGGGCGGCCGTCGCGGTGGCCGTCGTCTTCTGTACCGTCTCCGGGTGGGTGTACTGGCAGGCGCACCAGGACGGTTCGCTGCGGTACGCGGCGTCCCGGGACGCCGCGCTGGCGGCCGGGCGCGAACGGGTCGCCCAGCTCAACACCCTCGATGTGAAGGACACCGACAGCGGGCTGGCGCAGTGGCTCGACGCCTCGACCGGAGCGCTCCACGACAGGCTGGCAGCCACCCGGACCACCGACCGCACCACTCTCACCAAGGCCGGCACTTCGGCGCGCGGCACCGTCACCGACGCCGCGCTCACCACGCTCGACGACCGCGCGGGCACAGCGGCGCTGATCGCCACGGTCAAGGTCGCGATCACCCCCAGGGGCGGTACGGCGACGACCGACCGTAAACGCTTCACGGCCACGCTCGCCCGTACCCCGGACGGCTGGAAAGTCACCGCACTCAGCGCAGTGCCGGTCGGTAAGGAGGGCGCGTGAGCAGTACGGCGGAGGACATCGGAGTGGACGCGCAGGACGCCTCGGACGCCCCGGATGTCTCAGACTTCTCGGACGTTTCGGATGTCCCGGACGAGGAGACGCCAGGGGCGAGCGGTCGCGGCCGGCGCCGGGCCCTGATCGCGGCAGGTCTGGCCGTCCTGCTGTTGGTGCTCGGTGGGGCCGGGATGCTGTTCAGGGCCCACCAGTTGAGGACCACGCCGGCCGCCGCGAACCACGCCCTCGCCGACACGGAGGCCACCTCGCAGGTCACCGGGGACGTCAGCGACACGCTCGGCAAGGTCCTCTCCTACACACCGCAGGCCACCGACGTCACCGCGCAGTCGGCGCGTGAACTGCTCGCAGGGAAGGCCGCGAAGCAGTACGCCGCGCTCTTCGGGCAGGTCGGTAAGCGGGCGAAGGAGCAGAAGCTGACGCTCACCACCCAGGTGGTACGGGCCGGAGTCACCCGGCTGACCGGCAGCGAGGCGCGGCTGCTGGTCTTCCTCGACCAGACCGCACAGCGCAAGGGCAGACCGGCCGGGGTGGTGGCCGCGCAGCTGTCGGTGACGGCCGAACTCCGCGGCGGCAACTGGCTGATCACCGACATCACGGCCCGCTGAGGGAGAGACGTACATGCCCACGACGCTCAATACGCTGAGGACGGCAAGGAACCCGCTGACGGTCGTGGCACTCGCGCTGGCGCTGCTGGCCGCGGGTGCGGCGGGCTGGGGCGGGTGGTCCTGGTACGCGGCCGCGCACGACGACTCCGCCGCGTACGCACGGTCGCGGGACCGGGTACTGGCCGCGGGGGAGCAGGCCGTACAGAACATGAACACGCTGGACCACCGGAAGCTGACGACCGGGCTCGACACCTGGGAGGCGTCGACGACGGGCGATCTGCACAAGCAACTCACCGATGGCAGGCCTGAGTTCGAGAAGCAGATCAAACAGGCGCAGACGGTTTCCACGGCGAAGGTGCTCTCCGGCGCGGTCACCGAACTGGACGACCGGGCGGGCAGGGCGAGCGTGATGGTGGCGCTGCGGATCACGGTGACCGCGCCGAAGGGCAAGCCGGCCGAGAAGGAGAGCCGGCTGCTCGGTGAGCTCACGCGTACGTCCGGGGGCTGGAAACTCAGCGCCCTGGGCCAGGCACCCGTCGGCAACACCGCCGGCTGACCCAGGAGAGGAGCTGAGGACGACATGTCGACCACCCGTCATCTCATCAACCGGCAGCGGCGACTGGCGGCCGTGGCCCCGGTGCGCGTCAGGCCGCGGCCGACGGAGAAGCCGTCTGAAACGCCAGGTGCCGGTCCTGCCGCCGACGTCGATGCGGACGCCGGGGGGCCTGAACCCGAAGGTCCTGAACCCGTAGAGGCGGGGATTACCGGCTCCGGGGCTCCACGCCCGCGGCTCCGTACCTTCGCCCGGCTGCCCGTGCTGCTCGCCGTCCTCACCGTGCTGCTCGGCGGGTTCGCCGCCTACGCGGGGACACGGGCGTCCACGCTGCACGACTCCGCAGCGACCAGCAACGGCGCACTGAGCGACGTGGCCCGCACAACCGAGGTGAAGGGCCAGGTCACCAGCGCCGTCGACGCCCTCTTCTCGTACGACTACACCAACACGGCCAAGGCCGACCGGGCCGCGGCGACCCTCCTCACCGGCAAGGCCGTCAAGCAGCACAAGGACATGCTGGCGGCCGTACGCGCGCAGGCCGCCAAGCAGAAGCCCGTGCTGACCACCACCGTCACCGAGAGCGGTGTGGAGCTGATCGACGGCGACCGCGCGCGCGTGCTCCTCTACGCCGACCAGAGCAACACCGACACGGCCGCGAAGAAGGACCGGACGACCTACGCCGCGGCCATGTTCGCCGTCGACGCGGTGCGCGGGGGCGGCAAGTGGCGGATCGCGAACATCGACACCTTCACCCGGTGACCCGGCCACCCCTGGCCCGGCCGACTGGGCCTGGCCGGCTAGGCCCAGCCCGGTGACCAGCACAGCGCGAACAGCCCGATGATTCCGGAATTCCGATGAGGGAGCGGCGTATGAGGCACGTGCGGCGGATGCGGCGGGGACTGGGGGGAAGCGCGGTGGCCGCGGTGGCCATGGCCGCGCTCACCGCCTCGCAGGCACCAGGACTCGTGCACGATCAGCTGCCGCAGCCGAAGAAATCGTCCGTACCGGCCGGTGAGACCACCGCGCAGGTCGAAGGCCCCACGGACAACTCGTTCCACACCGAGATCCCGCCGCTGGTCACTCCGCCTCCGCCGGGCAACCCGGCCGACGCCACCGGCGCCGGACCGGTGTACGAGCAGTCGGGGATCCCGGCGACCTTACTGGCCGCCTACAGGTCCGCCGAGGCGCAGCTGCGTCACAGCGACCGCGCCTGCGGGCTGCCCTGGCAGCTGCTCGCCGCGATCGGCAAGGTCGAATCGGGGCAGGCGCGGGGCGGGGCGGTCGACAAGCACGGCACCACCCTCGCACCGATCCTCGGCCCGGTGCTCAACGGCTCGGGCTTCGCGCACATCCCCGACACCGACCACGGCGCGTACGACGGGGACACGACGTACGACCGGGCGGTGGGCCCGATGCAGTTCATCCCGTCCACCTGGGCGGCCTGGGGGCAGGACGGGAACCACGACGGCAAGAAGGACCCGGACAATGTCTTCGACGCCGCGCTCGCCGCCGGACACTATCTCTGCGCCGGGAGCCGTGATCTCCGCAGCAGTGGCGGTCTGGACAGCGCGGTCCTCAGCTACAACCACTCGGACGCCTATCTGAGGCTGGTGCTGTCCTGGCTCTCCTTCTACCGGAACGGAACGCACGAGGTCCCGGACGGCGAAGGGGTCCTGCCGCGCAGCCCGGGCGCGGGCAGCGGGTCCGGCGGCAGCGCGTCCGACGGTACACAGACCGGCAAGTCGCACCAGCACAGCGGACACGGGGACGGGCACGGGCACGGGGCCCCTGGCGGCGGCGGGATCGTCATCGGCCCCGCGCCCTCCCACACACCGTCCGCGAGCCCGTCCGCCGGTGGCACCCCGACTCCGCCCGGCAGTTCACCGAGCGCCCCGGGAGATCCTGGCGGCACCGGTTCGCCGTCGTCGGGCCCCACACCGGGGCCGCCGGACAGTTCGTCGCCCGGTCCCGGCAGCGGCGGCAGCACACCGCCGGAGTGCCCGTCGCCGTCACCGTCCCCTTCCGGCTCGCCGACGGCGGACCCGAGCCCGTCGGGCACGCCGGGCGACGGCTGCGCGTCTGCCCCCGCAGATCCGGGTGCGCCGTCCTGAGGGTGCCCTCCTGGCTGTGCCGTCCTGACTGTGCCGTTCTGTAGGGGGCGGCGGGGCCGGTGCTCCACATTGTCCGGTCACGCGGGCCGCGGATTCCGCGAGGCTGGTGTGCATGCTGCGCAACTACATCAACGGTGAGTTCAAGGAGGCGGCCGACGGCCGCACTCTCGATGTGACCGACCCCTGTACGGGAGAGGTGTACGAGACCTCCGCGCTGTCCGGGGCCGCCGACGTCGACGCGGCCATGGAGGCCGCGTCCGCCGCGTTCCCCGCGTGGCGCGACGCGACCCCCGCCGCACGCCAGAAGGTGCTGCTGCGGGTCGCGGATGTCTTCGAGGAGCGCGCGGCCGAGCTGATCGCGGCGGAGGCGCGCGACACGGGCAAGCCGCTCGCGCAGCTGACGGATGACGAGATCCCGTCGGTCGTGGACCAGATCCGCTTCTTCGCGGGGGCGGCCCGGCTGCTTGAGGGCCGGTCGGCCGGCGAGTACATGGACGGGCTGACGTCGATCATCCGGCGGGAGCCGGTCGGCGTCGTGGCGCAGGTCGCGCCGTGGAACTATCCGCTGATGATGGCGGTCTGGAAGTTCGCTCCGGCCCTCGCGGCCGGCAACACGGTCGTCATCAAGCCGTCCGACACCACCCCCGCGTCGACCGTCCTGGTCGCGGAGATCGTCGGCGGAGTGCTGGCCGAACTCGGCCACAGCGAAGGCGTGTTCAACGTCCTCTGCGGAGACCGCGAGACCGGCCGGCTGATGGTCGAGCACGCCACCCCGGCGATGGCCGCGATCACCGGCTCGGTACGGGCGGGCATGCAGGTCGCGGCTTCGGCGGCCAAGGACGTCAAGCGGGTCCACCTGGAGCTGGGCGGCAAGGCGCCGGTCGTCGTCTTCGACGACCTCGGCGGCGAAGCTCTCACCAAGGCCGCCGAGGACATCGCGGTGGCCGGTTACTTCAACGCGGGCCAGGACTGCACCGCCGCGACCCGGGTCATCGTGCACGAGTCCGTCCACGACGCGTTCGTCGCGGCGCTCGCCGAGGCAGCGGCGGCGACCACGACCGGCGGCCCGGAGGTCGCCGAGGCGTTCTTCGGCCCGCTGAACAACGCGAACCAGCTGGCCCAGGTGGCCGGGTTCATCGGCCGGCTCCCCGGCCACGCCACGGTCGAGGCGGGCGGCCACCGGGTCGGCGACCAGGGGTACTTCTACGCCCCCACGGTCGTCTCCGGACTGCACCAGGACGACGAGATCATCCAGAACGAGGTCTTCGGCCCCGTCATCACCGTCCAGTCGTTCAGCACCGAGGACCAGGCCGTGGCCTACGCCAACGGCGTCGACTTCGCGCTCGCCTCATCGGTGTGGACCAAGGACCACCAGCGCGCGATGCGGATGTCCAGGCGCCTGGACTTCGGCTGCGTGTGGATCAACAACCACGGGGCGCTCGCCGCGGAGATGCCGCACGGCGGATTCAAGCTCTCCGGTTACGGCAAGGACCTCTCGGCGTACGGATTCGAGGACTACACGCGCATCAAGCACGTCATGACCGCGCTCTGACACTTGATGACCGCGCTCTGACCCTTGGCGGTCCGCCGGGACACCGGCACCCGTGAAGGCCCGCAGCGATGCGGGCCTTCACGCGTCTCCGGCCGCCTCCCGCTCAGAGACGCGCAGCTCCGGGGCCCCCTCGTCCGGGGCCCCCTGCCTCGGGACCTTCCGTGCCTCCCGTGCGGAAAGCTGTCCGTCTGCGGGCTCCCCCTCTGCGAGCGCTCCCTCGGCGAGTTCCCGCTTCGCCAGGAACAGCCGCAGCTGCTCCTCCTCCACGATCCGCCGGGCGAGGCTCCCGTCGGAGACGTCGACCGCGTCGGGCGTCGCCTCGGCCACCTCGCTGCGCCGGGCGTACGCGTCGAACAGCCGCGCCTTGTCGGCCAGTACGCCGAGCATCCGCGTATCCACGCTGTCGGCGGCCAGCAGCCGGTGCACCCGCACCGTTCTGACCTGGCCCATCCGGTGGGCGCGTGCCACGGCCTGGTGCTCCATGGCCGGCTTGATCTGCGGCTCGCACAGGATGACGACGGAAGCCGCCTGCATGTTGAGCCCCACCCCGCCGGACTGGAACTGGCTCAGCAGCACCGCGTGCCCGGGGGCCGCCGAGAACGCGTCGACCAGCTCCTGGCGGCGGGCGGCCGGCAGGCCGCCCTCCACCGGCCCGTACGCCGTCCCGCCGAGGGCCGTCCCCACCGTGGCCAGCACATCGCGGAAGTACGAGAACACCACGACCTTCAGACCGTTGGCGGCTGCCTCAGCGACCAGCTCGCGCAGCCGCCGGAGCTTCGCCGAACTCTCCGGGCGGGCGTAAGCGGCCCGGCGCATCCGCATGAAGTGCCCGTCCGCCACGGCCTCCCGGTACGCCGCCAGGTCCCCCGCGCTGAGCTCCTCCCACTCGTCCACCTGCACCAGCGCGGGCAGCTCCGTGAGGACGTCCTCCTGATTGCGGCGGAGATAGGCGGGCGCGACCGCCCTGCGGAACACCTGTGAGCCGGCTGCCGCGTCCCGGTCCAGGACCGCGGGCACCAGCTCGGGCTGGAGCCTGCGGACCAGACTGCGGAACTCCTCGACCCGGTTCTCCATCGGCGTGCCGGTCAGGAAGAGCACCCGTTCGGACGGGCCGGTCCAGTCGGCCACGGCCTTCGCCCGCCGGGTGAGGGGGTTCTTGACGAAGTGCGCCTCGTCGACGACGAGCATCCCCGGGCGTACGTCGTCCGGGACCGCGAGCAGATGCAGCACATCGAAGGTGGTGACCGCGACCCCGCCCCGCTCGCACCACTCCGCGAAGGCCGGCCTGCGCCCCGGTCCGTGCACCGGCCGGACGGCCAGCGTGGAGCGGGAGCCCACCTCGCGCGTCCAGTTGATGAGTACGCTCGCCGGGCAGACGACCAGGAAGTGCGTGGCGCCGCCCGCCGCGAGATGGGCCATCGCCGCGATGGCCTGGACCGTCTTGCCGAGCCCCATCTCGTCACCGATGATCACCCGGCGCTGCACCAGCGCGAACCGCGCCCCGAAAGCCTGGTAGCCGCGCAGGGACACCCGCAGCCTGCTGTCGTCCAGCGGCTGGGCACGGACCCGCCCGGCGATGCCGGAGGGCACGAACCCCTCCGCCGCGGCGAGGTCGGGGCCCTTGCCTGCGAACTCCGCGAGGAGGCTGTAGTAGTCGGCCGAGCGCAGCTCGAAGCCGACCCAGGCCTCGGCATCGGACGCGGGCACCCGCAGCAGATCGGCCGAGACCTGGGCGAGCAGCAGCGGCACCCCGTCCGCCGCCGACTGCCGGGTGAGGTCCCCGACGGCTTCGAGCGCGGCGAGCACCTCCGTACGCCTGGTCCGGCCGGCCAGCGCCGTCCGGAGCCTGCTGCGACCCGGCCCGGCCTGCGGCAGGAGCCGGTCGAGCTCGGTGCCGAGCCGCAGTGCCGTGTCATGGGCGCGGCGCAGTCCTGGCCCGGCCTGCGCCAGCACGTGCAGCGATCTGACGAGCGCCGTCGTGCGCGGCTCGGGGCGGTCGATGTCGATCCGTACGGTGACGGTCTCCTCGACCGCCCTGGCGATCTGCCCGGCGGCGGCGACGGCCTGGTCGGCGGTCTGGGCGCCGACGCCGGGCAGCTGCCGCAGCGCGTAGCGGCCCGCGTCGTGCACCTGGGCGACCGTGGTGAAACCCGCTTGTTCCAGGGCGCCGAGCCGCAGCCGGCCCTCGGTGACGTCCCGCAGCCGGGAGAGCGGGATCGGCTCCAGCTCGGCCCTGGCCAGCTCCTGCTGGAGCGGGGTGAGCGCGCTCCGTACGGCGTCGGCGGCCGCGGCATGGTCGGCGACGACGGCCCGCGCCGCACCGAGCAGCCGCTCCGCCTCCAGGAGGAGGGCTCGGGCTCTTCTGCCGGCCGGGGCCGGACCGTGCTTCACGCCGCTCACCGGAGGGATGATCTCACGCGATGCGGACAACTCCGGCCGGTCCCGGAGCGCGCCGGAGGTGCGGGCGGGGCGACCGTCCGGCGTACGGACCGGATACGCCATTGGGGTCGCCCCGCTACCCGCCCGGCCGTACCCGGAGGCCCGTGGCGGGCGGGACTGTCAGTGCCTGGTGCAAGACTCTGAAACGCAGGTCGAGGGGGATTCCGCCCCCCGAGCCAAGGAGAGCGCACCATGCTGAGCATCCCGTTCGTCGCAGGCTCACCCAACTGGATCGATCTCGCGACCCCCGACCAGGAGGGGGCCACCGCCTTCTACGGCGCGCTGTTCGGCTGGGAGTTCCGGTCGGCGGGTCCCGAGTTCGGCGGCTACGGCATGTATGCCCTGGACGGGAGAACGGTCGGCGGGGTGATGCAGAGGACGGAGGGGGAGGCGGGCAAGGCGTCCTGGTCCGTCTACTTCCGGACCGATGACGCCGAGGCGACCGCGCGGGCCGTCGAGGAGGCGGGCGGCGCATCGCTGTTCGGACCGCATGACGTGGCCACGCTGGGCCGCATGTCCGGATTCACGGACAGGACCGGTGCGCCCTTCTCGACCTGGCAGCCCAAGGAGCACAAGGGCATGGAGGTGGTGAACGTCCCGAACACGCTCTGCTGGACCGAGCTGTACACCACGGATGTCCCCGCTGCCGCAGCCTTCTACCACTCGGTGTTCGGCTGGGAGACCAACTCGGCGCCGTACCCGGGAGGTACGTACACGATGGCGGCCCCGGCGGGCCGCGGCCCCGAGGCCAACATCGGGGGCTTCGTCCAGACCGGAGCGGCCGACGCGGGCTACTGGCTGCCGTACTTCGAGGTGTCCGACACCGACGCGGCGGTGGCGTCCGCGCAACGGCTGGGCGGCTCCCTCGTCATGGAGCCGGTCGATCTGCCGGGCGTGGGCCGGATCGCCAAGGCGACCGACCCCCACGGAGGGCGGTTCGCGCTGATCAAGAGCGAGTCCGGCGGTGCGTGAGACCCGTGGCGGGGATGCTCGTTCATCGTTTGTTGACCGGACATTGATCGCCGCCGGGCACTGTGTCCGTCATGTCGATCACCACCAGCAACGTGCCTGAGCTCGCCTGGCAGGAGCGGGCTCTGTGCGCCCAGACGGGACCGGAGTTCTTCTTTCCCGACCCCGGAAGCTCCACGCGTGATGCCAAGCGGCTCTGCGGAATCTGCGAGGAGCGAGTGGCCTGTCTGGAGTACGCACTCGATCACGACGAGCGGTTCGGAGTCTGGGGAGGACTCTCCGAGAAGGAGCGGTACGGCCTGAGACGCGACGCGAGCTGACGCCGGCCGGACGGGGGACGACCCGGTAGAGCCGAGCCGGGACAGCTACCGGCTCGGCTCCCCCGGGTCTCCGGGGCACCCGGCCTACGGGGTCTACGACGCTGCGGCGCGTGCGGCCACCCGGGCCTTGCGGGCCGCGAGCTTCGCGTCGAACTTGGCGGCTTCGGCGTCCAGGCCGCCCATGTACATGCCCAGCTCCTCCTGCGCCTTCAGCCCCTCCGGGCCGAGCCCGTCGATGTCCAGGACCTTGAGATACCGCAGGACGGGCTGGAGCACGTCGTCGTGGTGGATCCGCATGTTGTAGATCTCACCGATCGCCATCTGCGCGGCGGCCCGCTCGAAGCCGGGCATTCCGTGTCCGGGCATCCGGAAGTCGACGACGACGTCGCGCACCGACTGCATGGTGAGATCCGGGGCGATCTCGAAGGCCGCGCCCAGCAGATTGCGGTAGAAGACCATGTGCAGGTTCTCGTCGGTCGCGATCCGCGCCAGCATCCGGTCGCAGACCGGGTCGCCCGACTGGTGGCCGGTGTTGCGGTGCGAGACCCGGGTGGCGAGCTCCTGGAACGCGACGTACGCGACCGAGTGCAGCATCGAGTGCCGGTTGTCGGACTCGAAGCCCTCCGACATGTGCGCCATCCGGAACTGCTCCAGCTTGTCCGGGTCGACGGCGCGCGAGGCCAGCAGGTAGTCGCGCATCACGATGCCGTGCCGGCCCTCCTCCGCGGTCCACCGGTGCACCCAGGTGCCCCAGGCGCCGTCGCGCCCGAAGAGCGAGGCGATCTCGTGGTGGTAGCTGGGGAGGTTGTCCTCGGTCAGCAGGTTGACCACGAGCGCGGTCCTGCCGATGTCCGTGACCTTGGACTGCTCGGGCTCCCACGCCTTCCCGTCCTCGAAGAAGCCGGGAAAGTTACGGGCGTCGGAGAACGGCACGTACTCGTGGGGCATCCAGTCCTTGGCCACGGAGAGATGGCGGTTGAGTTCCTTCTCCACCACCTCCTCCAGCGCATACAGCAGCCGGGCGTCTGTCCACGCGTCCGTACTGCCGAGGTGGGGAGAGGTGATCGTCACGGGGGCTCCTGGGGACGGGAGTATTACCTACGGATTCGTAGGTTACGTATCCGTAGGTTAAGGCGGCAGTAAGCCCCAGCCAACCCCCTGTTCCGATATGTACCGTTACGGTCTGTTATGCCACCAGGTCGGGCCACGATACGGAGAGCCATATCACGCCTCGGTGCCGGGCTATTCGCGGCTGGGTGCCAGGCTATTCGCTGCCGCCCAGCGTGAGCCACCGGGTGATGCCGACCGACTCCAGGAACGGCTGATCGTGGCTCGCCACGATCAGCGCCCCCTCATAGGACTCCAGCGCGGCCGTCAGCTGGCGCACGCTCGCCATGTCCAGATTGTTGGTCGGCTCGTCCAGCATCAGCAGCTGCGGGGCGGGCTCGGCCAGCAGCAGCGCGGCGAGCGCCGCCCGGAACCGTTCGCCGCCCGACAGCGTCCCGGCCGGCTGGTCGGCACGCGCCCCCTTGAAGAGAAACCGGGCGAGCCGTGCCCGGATCAGGTTGTTGCCTGCGTCCGGCGCGTTGCGCGCCACGTTCTCCACGACGCTCAGCCCGTCGTCCAGTACGTCAAGCCGCTGCGGCAGGAACCGGAGCGGCACATGGGCCGTCGCCTCCCCGGAGACCGGCTCCAGCTGACCCGCGATGGTCCGCAGCAGCGTGGTCTTTCCTGCCCCGTTGCGCCCGATCAGGGCGATCCGCTCGGGTCCGTGGGCGGTGAACTCGCCCTCGACGCCGCTCCCGTACGGCAGTTGGAGTTCCCGCAGGGTCAGCACGCTCCGGCCGGCGTGCACTTTTGTGTCTGGCAGCTCGATCCGGATCTCGTCGTCGTTCCGCACCGCGTCGGCCGCCTCGCTGAGCCGCTCCTTCGCGTCGTCCAGCCTCTCGGTGTGCATGATGCGGTGCTTGCCGGCCGACTCCTGCGCAGCGCGTTTCCGCGCACCCATCACGATCTTGGGTTCACGCTTCTGCTCCATCATCTTCTGCCCGTACCGCTTGCGGCGCGCCAGTTTGACCTGGGCTTCGGCCAGTTCGCGTTTCTGCTTCTGCACATCGGCCTCCGCGACGCGCACCATGCGCGCGGCCGCCTCCTGTTCCACGGCGAGCGCCTCCTCGTACGCGGACAGTGCCCCGCCGTACCAGTGGACCTCGCCGTCCCGCAGATCGGCGATCTGATCGACGCGCTCCAGGAGTTCACGGTCGTGACTGACCACGACCATCACACCGGGCCAGGCGTCGACCGCCGCGTAAAGCCGTTGCCTGGCGTGCCGGTCGAGGTTGTTGGTCGGCTCGTCCAGCAGCAGCACGTCCGGCCTGCGCAGCAGCAGCGCGGCGAGCCGCAGCAGGACGGACTCGCCGCCCGACACCTCGCCGATGGTCCGGTCGAGACCGACCGAGCCGAGTCCGAGCTGGCCGAGTACCGCGTGGGCGCACTCCTCCACGTCCCAGTCGTCGCCGACCGCCGTGAAGTGCTCCTCGCTCGCGTCACCCCCCTCGATGGCGTGCAGCGCGGCCCGCTGGACGTCGATGCCCAGCGCCTGGTCCACGCACAGCGCGGTGTCGAGCACGAGGTTCTGCGGGAGGTAGCCGATGTCGCCCGTGACGCGGACGGCTCCCGCGCTCGGGGTCAGCTCGCCTGCGATCAGCCGGAGCAGGGTCGACTTCCCCGACCCGTTGACGCCGATGAGGCCCGTCCTGCCGGGGCCGACGGCCAGCTGGAACCGGTCGAGGACCGAGGTCCCGTCCGGCCAGGAGAAGGAGAGCGCGGTGCAGGAGATATGGGTGGACGAATGGGTTGACATACGGGTCTCCCGGTTGCTGCGAAAGGGGTGGGGGCAACGGGTGGAGACACCGCAGGGCACAGAGAAGGCCCTGTTCCGGGAGGACAGCTCGAATACCGAGGTCACACGCGGTGCGCGCAGGTGTGGTCACTGCACGGCACGGTGTCTCAAGACCTCAGTAGCGCAATGTCCTACTCCGATCAACGACGACAGGGCCAGAGAGAACATTACGGTCGCTCCGGCGGGCCCGCAAAGCGATTTACCGCGTCGGGTGGTGCGCGGTCGTGCGCGTCACAGCGACGGCCGGACAGCGGGGCGGCGCCCCCAGGCGGAGATCATGGGGGACGTGGCCAGGTCGAGGCGGCCGGTGGCGACGTTCGCCAGATGCTGGTCGATGTCCTGATCGGTGGCGATCCCGGCCGCCACGAGGCGGGAGCGGATCTGGCGCACGGTGGCGGCTTCCAGGACGGTGCAGGCCGGCGAGGTGATAGGGAAGTAGGCGTCCGCCTGTACGCCGTCCAGGCCGGCTTCGCGCAGCAGCCGGGGCAGGGTGCGCCCGTAGGCGAGATCCGCGCCGCGCGCCGCCATCAGCTCGCGGAAACCTGACCGCAGACGGTTGGCGAGCCGCTGTTCGGGCCCGGACTCGTCGGGGCACAGGAGTGGCTGCAGTCCGGGGTCCGCGTCCTCGATCAGGAGCCGGCCGCCTGGACGCAGAGCCTGCACCATCCGGCGCAGGGCTTCGGCCCGGTCGGTGACATGGACCAGCACCAGCCGGGCGTGGACCAGGTCGAATCCGCCGGGCGGCGGCGGGTCGGCCGCCACGTCGTGGCGCAGCACCTCGATGGTCCCGCCGGTGTCGCTGCCGGCGCCGAGCGCCGACTCGGTCCACGAGGGGTCAATGTCCGTGGCCACCACGGCGCCGTCCGGGCCGACCCGTGCGGCCAGACCCAGCGGGACGGTGGGGCCGCCGGCGCCGATCTCCCAGCACCGCATACCGGGTGCGATGCCGAGCCGGTCGATGTGCCGGAAGGTCACGGGGTCGAACAGCTCGGCCAGCGCGCCGAAGCGGATGCCGGCTTCCGCCTGCTGGTTGTCGAGCAGGTATCCGTTGTCCGCTCCGTCGCCCGCACCATGGTCAGCCATGCCGCGAGTATCGCCGATGGCGGCCGTACGGGAGAGCGCAGGCGGCACGTGCCCGGCCGTGGAGCTAGGCCGGCCTAACAGGCGTCCCGCAGCAGTTCCACGACGTCCTGGTCCACGTCGAGATAGCGGTGCTCGCGCCCGGAGGGGACGAGCGTCTCGGTCCGTTTCAGGAAGTGGCGCAAGTCGGTGGTGTGGATATGGACCATCGCGACGCCCTCGCGGGAGTGGAACTCCAGGACGGTCCGGTCGAATCCGAACGGCCGTATCCGTACGTCACCCATACCGGAAGGCGCACGGAGTCCCGCGACCAGCAGGTCGCGTGCGAACGCCCAGGAGACCGCCACGCCCGCCAGGGTGGCCTGCGGCGGGAAGCCCACGGTCACCGCGAAGGGGTCCGCACGGTCGTAGCGCAGGGTGGTCGGGACGGTCTCCATCCGGGGTGCGGGTGTGACCAGGCGAGCCTGGACTGCCTGTAGGACGACATGAGGCAAGGTCTCGCTCCCTTCTCGCGGTTCGGCCGACGGTGTTCCCTCGAAGGGTCAGACGACCGGCGGGACCGTTCCGTGCACCGGGAGACCTGGTGACATCCGTCACCCTGTGGCGGGAAGGTGGAGCCTCATGCGCGCAACTGCTCGGAAAAGCCTTCCTGCGCGCATCATTGACACCCAATCAGGCGAGTGGTCTAGTCCTCTACGTCCCCGTTCAGGGGTTGGTCGAACCGTGGAGGATCGTTGATGTTCCGCAGAAAGCCGGCCGGACCGCATCACAGCCCGCTCTCCGGGCCCCTGCTCAGCCCCCTCGTGGCCGGCCTCGCGCTGGCCCTGTCGGCGGCCCCGCTCAGCGCGGTCACAGCCGGGACCGCGAGCGCGGCCCCGAAACCGGCCGCCCCCCTCATCACTCCCGCACCGCAGTCCGAGTCCGCCCGCTCCGACAGCGTCCGTATCACCCCGTCCGTCGACATCGTCACCGGCGGCACGACCGACGCCGCCGCGCTCTCCCTGGTGGAGAAGTCCCTGAAATCCGCCGGAGCCGCCCATCTGTCCGTCGGGCCGAAGAGCACCCGCCCGGACCGGCTGGCGGTCTACGTCGGCGGCCCGGGGGAGAACCCGTCGTCCGCCACCGCCCTCACCGCACTCGGCGTGCAGGGCCCACAGGGACTCGCCGCCGAGGGCTACGTACTCGCGGCGGGCCGGGCCCACGGCGACGGCGCGGGCCGGATCGTTCTCTCCGGGACCGACACGACCGGGACGTACTACGCCGCCCAGTCACTGCGCCAGGTGCTCCCGCACCGAAGCGGCCCCGGTGCCTCGGTGCGCGGCCTTCAGGTGCGGGACTGGCCCGCCACGCCGGTACGCGGCACCATCGAGGGCTTCTACGGCACCCCGTGGTCGCAGGCCGCGCGCCTGGACCAGCTTGACTTCTACGGCGCGCACAAGATGAACATCTACGTCTACTCGCCCAAGAACGACGCCTACCTCCGTGACAAGTGGCGCGACGCGTACCCGGCCGACCAACTGGCCCGGATCAAGGAGCTGGTGGACCGGGCGCGCGCCAACCACGTGCAGTTCACCTACGCGCTCTCGCCCGGGCTCAGCGCCTGCTACAGCTCCGACGACGACCTCAAGGCACTGGTCGACAAGCTCCAGACCATCTGGGACATCGGCGTGCGGCAGTTCGCCATCCCGCTCGACGACATCAGCTACACCCACTGGAACTGCGACGCCGACCAGGCGAAGTTCGGCACCGGCGGCGGTGCGGCCGGCACCGCGCAGGCGTATCTGCTCAACCGGGTCAACCAGCAGTTCATCAAGACCCACCAGGGCGCGCAGCCGCTGGAGATGGTGCCGACCGAGTACTACAACGTCACCCCGTCCCCGTACAAGACCGCCATCGCCGGGCAGCTCGACAAGGACGTCCTGGTCGAGTGGACCGGTGTCGGTGTCATCGCCCCGACCATGACGGTCTCGCAGGCGAAGTCCGCCCGGACGGTGTTCGGCCATCAGATCCTGACCTGGGACAACTACCCGGTCAACGACTACGTGACCGACCGGCTGCTGCTCGGCCCGTTCAACGGGCGGGAGACGGGGCTCGCCGAACAGCTCGCGGGGATCACGGCCAACCCGATGATCCAGCCGTACGCGTCGAAGCTCGCCCTGTACACCGTCGCCGACTACACGTGGAACGACGCGGCGTACGACGCCGGCCGCTCCTACGGGCAGGCCGTACACGAACTCTCGGGCGGCAGCCCGGGGGTGGAGCGGGCCCTGCGGGCCTTCACCGACGTCAACTACAGCTCGTCGCTGAACAAGCAGGAGGCGCCCGAGCTGTCCGCGGTCATCTCCCGTTACTGGGGCGGCAAGGCGTCGTCCCGCACCCTCGCGGCATCCCTGCGCGAGCTGCACGACGCCCCCGCCGTGCTGCGCGCGCAGTTGCCCGACAAGGGCTTCGTCAACGATGCCGGGCCGTGGCTCGACTCCGCGCAGGCGTGGGGCACGGCGACACTCGCCGCGCTGCGGATGCTGGACGACGCGAAGGCCGGGCACGGCGCCGCCGCGTGGCAGGAGCGGCAGCAGCTGGCCGGTCTGGTCGCGAAGGCGAAGGCACCGGTCTACACCGACATGAACGGCGGGAAGATCCCGGTGGTCGTGGGTGACGGCGTGCTCGACGCGTTCGTGACCCGGGCGCTCACCGAGGAGGGCCGGCTCATCGGTCTCGCGCCGCAGCCGGCGGGCCAGACCGACCTGGGTGTCTACTCGGGCAACACCGCGGCCCGGATGACCGACGGCGACGACTCCACCTACTTCTGGAGCAGCGCCGCGGCGGCCAAGGACGACTGGGTCGGGGTGGACCTCGGCGCCCAGCGTCCCATCAGCGATGTCACCGTCACCATGGGCAAGCCGGGCAGCGAGTCCGACTACCTCCACCAGGGCGTCCTGGAGTACTCGTCGGACAGCAGCACCTGGCATGAGCTGGGCTCGTTCAAGGACCAGACGACGGTCAAAGCGACGGCACCGGCGGGCACCACCGCGCGGTACGTACGGGCCCGGGCGACCGCGGACCAGACCACTTGGGTGGCGGTACGGGAGTTCCACGTGGGCGGTGCGGACGAACCGGCCGTCTCGGGCAACCCGCCCGCGGCGGACGGCAGCAGCCAGGCCGCCGCCGCGGACGGGAACGCGGAGAGCGTCTACCGGGCCTCGCGCGCGCCCGCGGCCGGTGAGTCCCTGGACGTCTCGCTGCCGCAGGCCAGGACGGTGCGCACGGTGACCGTACTGGCTCCCGGCGGAGTGGACGGCGTCAAGGCCGCCGTACAGATCCGTACCGGCGGTCAGTGGCGGACGCTCGGCGCGACGACCGGCCCGTACACACGCGTCACGACCGGTGCGGTCACCGCCGACGCGGTCCGCCTGCTCTGGGCCAAGGGGTCGGCGGCGCCGCAGATCAACGAGGTGGCCGTGCAGTAGCCACGGGAACACCGCGCAGGGGCGTGGGGGCCGGGCGGCCACGAACCGCCGGGTCCCCACGGCCTGTCCCGGCAGCGCTGCGAAATCGGCTACGGCGCACGGGAGTCGGGGTACACGTAGGAGCGTGCCCGGTGGTCACCCGGCGTGCGCTCAGGCCGTCGGGCCAGTGGCCACCCGGCGCGCTCTCACCCCGCCCGCTGCTCCGCGTACGCGACCGGATCGGCCAGCACCTCCTGGACGATCAGCGCCGCCGCGCCGCGCGCCGCGTCCCCCGAGACCGATGAGGCGCGCAGCCTGCCGCTGCCGCGTGCCCAGAGCCCGGATATCACCCTGCCGGTCAGCTCCCGGTCGGCGCCCGGCGCCAGCCAGGGCATCAGACCGCGGTAGATCCCGCCGAGCACCACCGCGTCCGGGTCGAAGAGATTCACGGCTCCCGACAGCACCCGCCCCAGCGCCACGCCGGCCTCCGAGATGGCGGCCACGGTGCGCTCGTCGCCGGAGTGCGCCCGCCGCTCCAGCTCCGCGACACCCAACGGTCCGGCGCTCTCGTCGATCCCGGCGGCCCACAGCAGCGCCGACTGGCCCGCGTACTGCTCCAGGCAGCCGCGCGAGCCGCACCGGCACTCCGGACCCGCCGGATCCACCACCACATGGCCGATCTCACCGGCGAACCCATGCGCACCGCGCAGCAGTTCACCGTCCAGCACCAGGGCGCCGCCCACCCCTATCTCGCCGGTCAGATAGAGGAAACTGCGGATCGTGCCGAGCCCGCCGAACCACAGCTCGGCCAGCGCGGCCAGATTGGCCTCGTTCTCCGAACTGACCGGCAGCGGACGGCTGTCCGGGCGCAGCGCGGAGAGCGCCTGGGCGAAGACCCCCTCGGCCGCCACCGAGTTCCAGCCGAGGTTGGGCGCCTGGCGCACGGTCCCGCCGGAGACCAGACCGGGCAGCGCCAGCTGGACGCCGACGGGCCGCAGGTCCTGCTCCCGGGCCGACTCCAGTGCCCGCGCCGCGACCCGGGCGGCGCGGGCCAGTACACCGGCCGGCGGCGTGCCCCGGTTGTCGAGGTGCTCGGTCAGGCGTACGCGGCCGGTGCCCGCCAGGTCCACCACACAGACCGACACGTAGTCGACGTTGATCTCGACGCCGACGCCCGCCACCCCCGTGCGGGCGGGTCTGAGCACCGTGCCGGGCCGCCCGGCCTGCCCGCTGAACGTCTTGCCCGACTCCGCGAGGAAGCCGCTCTCAAGGAGCTGTTCGACCAGGGACGAGACGGCCGCCCGGGTCAGCCCCACCCGTGTGGCGACACCCGCCCGGGTGGCCTCGCCCTGCTCCCGCACGGCGCGCAGCACCAGACTGAGATTGTGCCGCCGTACGGTGTCCTTGTCGGCCTTGGGACCGAGTGGCGTGAGGTTGTTGGTCATATCGCCGCTGAGCCTATGCGACCCCGCACTTCCTCACTAAGCGGATGCTCAGCCAGAAGCCTTGTGCGGAGTGGAACACGTTCTTAACATCATCGGTGTCACATCAGTTGTGTCACAGTCCTGGGGGCGTGATGGCAGAGGCAGGGACCGGCCCGCTGGCGGGAGTCCGGGTGGTCGAGCTGGCGGGGATCGGGCCCGGTCCTTTCGCCGCGATGGTCCTCGCTGACCTCGGCGCCGACGTCGTACGCGTCGACCGGCCGGGCGGCACCGGACTCGCGGTCAACCCGGCGTACGACCTCACCAACCGCAACAAACGCTCCGTGCTCATCGACCTCAAGGCCGACGACGGGCCCGCCCGCGTCCTCGGACTCGTGGAGCGCGCCGACATCCTGATCGAGGGTTACCGGCCGGGCGTCGCCGAGCGTCTCGGCGTCGGCCCGCTGGAGTGCCACGCCCGCAATCCGAAGCTCGTGTACGGACGGATGACCGGCTGGGGGCAGGAGGGGCCGCTCGCGGAACGCGCCGGGCACGACATCGCGTATATCGCCGTCACCGGCACCCTCGGGATGATCGGCAGCCCCGGTGAGCCGCCCACCGTCCCCGCCAACCTGGTCGGTGACTACGCGGGCGGCTCGCTCTATCTGGTCATCGGCATCCTCGCCGCGCTCCAGCACGCGCGTACCGAGGGGGGAGCGGGGCAGGTGGTCGACGCCGCGATCGTGGACGGCGCCGCGCACCTCGCCACCATGATCCACGGGATGCTGGCGGCGGGCGGCTGGCAGGACAGGCGCGGGGCGAACCTGCTCGACGGGGGCTGTCCGTTCTACGGCAGCTACGAGACGTCGGACGGCGAGTACATGGCCGTGGGCGCCCTGGAGCCGCAGTTCTACGAAGAGTTCGTACAGCTGCTCGGCATCGCGCCCGAAGCCCCGGCCCGCAAGGATCTCGCACGCTGGGACGGACTGCGCGAGACCATCGCCGCCCGTTTCCTGACCCGCACCCGGGCGGAGTGGACGGCGCTCTTCGATGGGTCCGACGCGTGTGTGGCGCCGGTGCTCTCGCTGCGTGAGGCGCCGGAACACCCGCATCTCGCCGCCCGCGGGACGTTCACCGAACACAGCGGGATCACACAGCCCGCGCCCGCGCCGAGGTTCTCCGCCACCCCCGGTTCCGTACGGCTCGGACCCGCCCAGCCCGGTGCCGACACGGCCGAGGTCGCCCGGGACTGGGACGTGCCGGGCCTCACCGGACCGGCCGGGCCGGCCCGGCGACCGTGCTGACCGGGCCGGGCGCCGTTCGGATCTCCAGTCCGTCCGGACGAGCGCCATGGCCGGGGAGACCGGATCATGGAGGAGATCACCGGCCGCTCGCTCCTCGCCCGACGCCCACCCGCCGTATCGCGAACCGCATCCCGATCAGCATCCCGATCCGCATTTCCGAAAGGCTGCCGTCTTGAGTACCGAAGCGTTTGTGTACGACGCGATCCGCACCCCACGCGGGCGCGGAAAGGCCAATGGCGCCCTGCACGGCACCAAGCCGATCGACCTGGTCGTCGGGCTGATCCATGAGCTGCGCCGCAGGTTCCCCGGTCTCGATCCGGCGGCCATCGACGACATCGTGCTCGGTGTGGTCAGCCCGGTCGGCGACCAGGGCTCCGACATCGCCCGCACGGCGGCCGTCGCGGCCGGCCTCCCCGACACGGTGGCCGGTGTCCAGGAGAACCGCTTCTGCGCCTCCGGCCTGGAAGCCGTCAACCTGGCCGCCGCGAAGGTCCGTTCCGGCTGGGAGGACCTGATCCTGGCGGGCGGGGTCGAGTCGATGTCCCGCGTCCCGATGGCCTCCGACGGCGGAGCCTGGGCGATGGACCCGATGACCAACTGGGACACCGGCTTCGCACCCCAGGGCGTCGGCGCCGACCTCATCGCCACCATCGAGGGCTTCACCCGGCACGACGTCGACTCCTACGCCGCGCTCTCGCAGGAGCGGGCCGTCGAGGCGTGGAAGGACGGCCGGTTCGCCCGCTCCGTCGTCCCCGTCACCGACCGGAACGGCCTGGTCGTCCTGGACCACGACGACCACCTGCGGCCGGGCACCACCGCCGAATCGCTGGCCGCCCTCAAGCCGTCCTTCGCCGCCATCGGCGAGATGGGCGGCTTCGACGCGGTGGCGCTGCAGAAGTACCACTGGGTCGAGAAGATCAACCACGTCCACCACGCGGGCAATTCCTCCGGCATCGTGGACGGCGCCTCGCTGGTCGCCATCGGCTCCGGCGAGGTCGGCGAACGGTACGGACTGACCCCCAGGGCCCGTATCGTCTCGGCCGCCGTCTCGGGATCGGAACCGACGATCATGCTGACCGGGCCCGCGCCCGCCACCCGCAAGGCGCTGGCCAAGGCCGGTCTGTCCATCGGCGACATCGACCTCGTGGAGATCAACGAAGCCTTCGCCGGTGTCGTGCTGCGCTTCGCCCGGGACATGGAACTCCCGCTGGACAAGCTCAATGTCAACGGCGGCGCCATCGCCCTGGGACATCCGCTCGGCGCCACCGGCGCGATGATCCTCGGCACCCTCATCGACGAACTGGAGCGCCGCGACCAGCGGTACGGCCTCGCCACGCTCTGCGTCGGCGGCGGTATGGGTGTCGCCACCGTCGTCGAGCGTCTCTGACCGCGTCCCTTCCCACGACCCACGGCCCTCACGGAGCAGCCACACCATGAGCGAGAACACCACCATCCGCTGGGAACAGGACGGGACCGGCGTCGTCACCCTGGTCCTCGACGACCCCAACCAGTCCGCGAACACCATGAACCAGGCGTTCAAGGAGTCGATCGCGGCCGTCGCCGACCGCGCGGAGGCCGAGAAGGACTCCATCCGCGGCATCATCTACACCTCCGCCAAGAAGACCTTCTTCGCGGGCGGCGACCTCAAGGACATGATCCAGGTCGGTCCCGACCTGGCCCAGCAGGTCTTCGACACCGGTACGGCCATCAAGAACTCGCTGCGCCGCATCGAGACACTGGGGAAGCCGGTCGTCGCCGCGATCAACGGCTCGGCGCTCGGCGGCGGTTACGAGATCGCCCTCGCCAGCCACCACCGCATCGCCCTCGACGCGCCTGGCTCCAGGATCGGCCTGCCCGAGGTCACCCTCGGTCTGCTGCCCGCCGGAGGAGGCGTCACCCGGACCGTACGGCTGATGGGCATCGCCGACGCGTTGCTCAAAGTGCTCCTGCAGGGCACCCGTTACAACCCGCGGCGCGCTCTGGAGAACGGCCTGGTTCACGAAGTCGCGGCCACGGCGGACGAGATGCTGACGCAGGCGCACGCCTTCATCGACGCCCACCCCGAGTCGCAGCAGCCCTGGGACGTCAAGGGGTACAAGATCCCCGGCGGCACCCCGTCCAACCCGAAGTTCGCCGCCAATCTGCCCGCCTTCCCCGCCAACCTGAAGAAGCAGCTGCAGGGCGCCCCCTATCCCGCGCCGCGCAACATCCTCGCCGCGGCCGTCGAAGGCTCACAGGTCGACTTCGAGACGGCGCTGACCATCGAGGCCAGGTACTTCACCGAGCTGGTCACCGGACAGACCGCGAAGAACATGATCCAGGCGTTCTTCTTCGACCTCCAGGCGGTCAACTCCGGTGCCAGCCGCCCCCCGGGCATCGAACCACGCGAGGTCCGCAAGGTGGCCGTGCTCGGCGCCGGGATGATGGGCGCGGGTATCGCCTACTCCTGTGCGCGCGCCGGGATCGACGTCGTCCTCAAGGACGTGTCGGCCGAGGCCGCGCAGAAGGGCAAGGCGTACTCGGAGAAGCTGCTCGCGAAGGCGCTCTCGCGCGGCCGCACCACTGAGGACCAGCGGGACGCCCTGCTCGCCCGCATCACCCCGACCGGCGACCCGGCCGACCTCGCGGGCTGTGACGCGGTGATCGAGGCGGTCTTCGAGGACGTGGCGCTCAAGCGCAAGGTGTTCCAGGAGATCGAGGGCGTCATCGAGCCCGACGCCCTGCTCTGCTCCAACACCTCCACGCTCCCCATCACACTGCTCTCCGAAGGCGTCGAGCGGCAGAGCGACTTCATCGGGCTGCACTTCTTCTCGCCCGTGGACAAGATGCCGCTGGTCGAGATCATCAAGGGCGAGCGGACCGGCGACGAGGCGCTGGCACGCGCCTTCGACCTCGTACGCCGGATCAACAAGACCCCGGTCGTCGTCAACGACTCCCGCGGGTTCTTCACCTCGCGCGTCATCGGCCAGTTCATCAACGAGGGCGTGGCCATGATCGGCGAGGGCGTCGAGCCCGCGTCGGTCGAGCAGGCCGCCGCCCAGGCCGGCTATCCGGCCAAGGTGCTCTCGCTGATGGACGAACTGACGCTCACCCTGCCGCGCAAGATCCGCAACGAGGCGAAGCGAGCCACCGAGGAGGCGGGCGGCACCTGGGCCGGGCACCCGTCGGACGCGGTCATCGACCGGATGGTCGACGAGTTCGGCCGGACGGGCCGCAGCGGGGGAGCGGGGTTCTACGAGTACGAGGACGGCAAGCGGACCGGTCTCTGGCCGGGGCTGCGCGAGCACTTCACCAAGCCCGGGGCGGATGTCCCCTTCACCGACATGAAGGAGCGGATGCTCTTCTCCGAGGCCCTGGACAGCGTCCGCTGCCTGGAGGAGGGCGTCCTGACCTCGGTCGCCGACGCCAATATCGGCTCGATCCTCGGCATCGGCTTCCCGGGCTGGACCGGCGGTGTGCTCCAGTACATCAACGGATACGAGGGCGGCCTGCCGGGCTTCGTGGCACGCGCCCGTGAACTCGCCGAGCGGTACGGGGAGCGGTTCGCGCCGCCCGCGCTGCTGGTCGGGAAGGCCGAGAGGGGCGAGACGTTCAGCGACAGCTGAGTCACAGGCCGGAACTGATTCACAGCCCGGTCAGGGGGTCGCGGGCCCGTCCGAGTAACGGGCCCGCAGCTCTTCCTTCAGCGATTTCTGAAACGCGGTCACCAGCGCCTGCACGACCATCGGCTGTATGTCGGCGGAGAGCGACCGCATCGCCTCCACCGCCTGGGGGTCGTTCTCGCGCTCCCGGTAGGGCCCCCACACCTCGTCCTGGAAGAGCCGGGTCAGCTCCTTCGCCGCGGCGCGGGTGTGCTCCAGGACCACCGTGCGCGCGGCCAGGATCGTCTCGTGGGGGATCGGCACGTCGAGCAGCTGCACACCGAGCGCCAGCAGCCCCGGATCCACCCGGAAGGCGTCCCTGTCGCCCTCCACCCGCTCCAGTACGTTCATCGCCGCGAGCCGGTCGATGTCCGGCTCGGCCAGCGGCCGGCCGGCCCGGCGCTCCAGCTCCGCCCGGGTCGCCTCGTCCGCCCCCTCCGGCACCCATGAGGCGACCACGGCGCGGTGGATGGCCAGATCGTGTGCGCTCAGGTCGTCGGGGAGCTGCCGCAGATAGCGCTCGATCGCGGCGAGTGTCATCCCGTGGTTCCGCAGCTCCTCGACGAGTGCGAGACGGGACAGGTGCGCGGGGCCGTAAAGTCCGACGCGGCGCGGCCCGATCACCGGCGGGGGGAGCAGGCCGCGCGCGCTGTAGAAACGGACCGTGCGGACGGTCACCCCGGCGCGCGCGGCCAGTTCGTCGACCGTGAGGGCCGCGGCGGGGGCCGCGGCCGTGTTGTCGGGGCAGGTCGCCACTGCCTGTGCCTCGTTTCCCGGGTACCCGGCCGATCACTGAGCCGATCACTCGGCTGGTCCGGTGCAACAGTATTGCTGTCCCACCAGCCTTGTGAAAGCCCGGGTGTGAAAGCCCGGGCCGCCCGCCGAGCCGGGGCGGCGGAGGCGGCCGGGGCGGCTGAGACCGGCGCGGCCGCTACGAGGGCGACGGCAAGACCCGCGCGGGGGAGGCGGAGCGAGGGAAGCGGCACTGGAACTCCCGTTCCTGGAGCGGGGACAGAGTGGCCCGCACATCGAACCAGCTGAAGTTACCCGGGGTAACCACCGCGCGTCGGCCACCTGGCCGGGGCACGTCGGGCCCGGGACCGGTGGCGTACGCCCTGCCCCGGGAGGCACCGGCCACGAAGCCCCTCCCGGCCCCCCCGCCCCTCCGACCCCGTCCGTCGCATACTGGAACACAGAGAGCGGACGTCCGGCCGGAGCCCGCTACGGCCGACGGGAGCAGCGACGGGAGCCCACGCATGAGCAGCCGCACCACGCCGACAGGGCCGCCACCGCCACCGCCGGGCGGGGTGCTGTGGAGCGAGGTCGGTGACATCCGGGTGCTGCTCACGCTGCCTGCGGCGCTGACCATGCAGGTGGCCCACCCGGCCGTCGGCGCCGGGGTCGACGCGTACTCCGTCTTCCGCACCGATCCGTGGGGCCGCGGCGAGCGCTCGCTGCGCTCGATGCAGCTCTGGGTGTACGGCGGGGAGGCCGCCGCCGAAGAGGGACGCAGGCTGCGCCGTATGCACCGGACCATCCGCGGCACCGACACCCGCGGCCGCCCGTACCAGGCGCTCGCTCCGGCCACCTTCTCCTGGGTGCACGCCACCGGTTTCCCGGTCTTCCTGCAGGGCCGGAAGTACCTCGGCCGCCCCTACACCGACGCGCAGGAACGGCAGTTGTACGCGGAGTGGCTCCAGGTCGGGCGGATCCTCGGCATCGCCGACCGGGACATGCCGCAGACCATCGAGGAGTTCTGGCCGTACTACCGGAAAATGCTGGCCGACGAGATCGAGGCCACCCCGGTGGTGCGGGAACTGACCGACCCGGACAGCCCCGTACCGCCCCCGGACCGCGGCCCCCGGCCGCTCCGCCTGCTGCTCCGGACGCTCTGGCCGGTGCTGCTGCCGCCGCTGGCCCGCTTCCGGCGTTTCGTCACCGTGGGACTGATGCCGCCGGAGGCGCGCCAGGCGATCGGCCTGGAGTGGACGGCCTCCCAGGAGCGGGCGCTGCGCCGGTTCGGCCGGTGTGTGCGGGCCGTGGTGCCCGTGCTTCCCGAGCGGGTGCGCTATCTGCCGCTGGCCCGTGCGGCCCGGGCCGGCCACCGGGACGCGCTGGCCGGCGGCGCGCCCGGCGTCAGGCCGAGGCCCGGCGTACCAGACCGGTCGGCATGATCACGGAATCCGGCGGCGTGACGCTGTCCCCGTCCAGGCCGCGGAGCAGCATCCGTACCATCAACCGCCCCATGCCCTCGATGTCCTGACGGACCGTCGTCAGCGGTGGGTCGGTGCACTCCGCGACCTTCTCCATGTCGTCGAACCCCACCACGGCGACGTCGTGGGGGACCCGCCTGCCGTGTTCCCGCAGGACCTGGAGCGCCCCCGAGGCCATCAGATCGTTGGCCGCGAACACCGCGTCCACCTCCGGACGCCGCTCAAGCAGCCCGGCCATCGCGGCGGCGCCGCTCTCCGCTGTGAAGGCCCCCTGTCCGGTGAGCTCGGGGTCGACGTCCAGCAGTACATCCCGGTAGCCGTCCAGCCGGTCGATCCCCGATGTCTGGTCCTGCGGGCCCGCGATGTGCGCGATGTGCCGGCGTCCGAGCGAGACCAGATGCTGGACCGCCGTGCGGGCGCCGCCCCGGTTGTCGCAGTCGGCGTAGGGCAGTGCGAGACCGGACTCCGGGCCCGCCCACGCCGGCCGGCCGCCGAAGACCGTGGGGATTCCGGCCCGGTGGATCACCGCGGGCAGCGGATCCTCAGTGTGCAGGGAGAAGGCCAGCGCACCGTCCACATGGCCGCCCGCCAGATAGCGGCCGATCCGGTCGTAGTCCTTCCTGCCCTCCACCAGGAGCAGCACCAACTGCGAGTCATGGGAGGTCAGTTCGCGGCTGATGCCGCGCAGCTGCTGGGAGAAGAACGGGTCCGAGAAGATCCGGATCTCCGGCTCGGCGATGATGACCGCGACCGCGCCGTTGCGCCGGGTGACGAGCGTCCTGGCCGCGTGATTCGGTACGTAGCCGAGTTCCGCGACAGCCTGCCGGACCCGGTCCACCAGCGGCTGCCGCACCCCGGCGCCGCCGTTGACGACGCGCGAGGCCGTCGCCCGCGACACGCCCGCGCGGGCCGCGACGGCTTCCAGAGTCGGCCGGGAGCCGTGGATCGGATCGGGCAACGGTACTCCTCGTCGGGCGCGGCAGCAGGGCGGGCGGGTACTCGCTCCGCGGCGGCGCTCGCGCGGTGCCGGAGCAGCGTAACCACCGCCTGCCGTACGCAGGAAGCCGCGCCGCCCCATTCGCACCCGACGCGCGGAGCCGCGCCGCCCCGGTCAGCGGGGCGGGGCGGCTCCGGTGGCCGCAGGTCAGCGGTCGTGGACGGTGTGCGTCCGCTCGATCTGGTGCCAGGACTTCGGCTCCACGGGCCGGGCGTCCGGGTGCGCGATCCGTGCCTGCCGCGCCGACTGCTGCGCGGGCTTGGACGGGGTGAACAGCCAGGTGTCGAAGAAGGCGGCCAGCGGCTTGCCCGAGACCTGCTCGGCGTACTTCTCGAAGTCGGCCACCGAGGCGTTGCCGTATGCGTGCTCGGCGGGCCACCCCTTGAGGATCTTGAAGAACGCGGTGTCACCGACCTTGTCGCGCAGCTCCTGGATGGCGAGCGCGCCCCGGTCGTAGACGGCGTCGTCGAACTGGTTCGCCGGGCCGGGGTCGCCCGGCTTCACCTTCCAGAAAGCGTCGTCTGCCGGGTGCGAGGCGTACACATAGTCCGCCAGCTCCTGCGCGGTTCCGTCGCCCTGGCTCTCCGACCAGAGCCACTCGGCGTAGGACGCGAAGCCCTCGTTGATCCAGATGTCCTTCCAGCCCTTGAGGGACACGTCGTCGCCGTACCACTGGTGCGCCAGCTCATGGACGACCACCGAGACGTTGGCACCGTTCGCGAACTGCTTCGGACTGTAGAACGGCCGGGTCTCGGTCTCCAGCGCGTACCCGGTGGTGGTGTTCGGCACATAGCCGCCGAGCGCGTTGAAGGGGTAGGGACCGAAGTACCCGCTCAGCCAGTCGGCGACCTCACCGGTCCGCTCGACACTGGCGCGGGCCGCCCCGGCGTTGTCGCCCAGGTCCTTGCTGTACGCGTTGATGATCGGCACACCGGCCGCCGTGGTGCCGGTGGTGATGTCGAACTTGCCGACCGCGAGCGTCGTCAGATAGGTGGCCTGCGGCTTGTTGGACCGCCAGTTGTACGTGGTCCGGCCCAGCTGCGAACGCTGGGACTGGAGCACACCGTTGCTGATCGCCTGGGTGCCGTCGGGCACCGAGACCGACACGTCGTACGTGGCCTTGTCGAGCGGGTGGTCATTGCTCGGGAACCACCACCACGCCGACTCGGGCTCGTCCGCGGCGACCGCGCCGTCCGGGGTGCGGTGCCAGGTGTTGAAGCCGTACGCCGACTTCGTGGACGGCACACCGCTGTAGCGGACCACGATGGTCACGGCGGAGCCCTTGGCCAGCCCCTTGGCCGGGGTGACCACCAGCTCGTGCTGCCCCGATGTGGCGAAGGATGCCTTGGCGCCGTTGACGCGCACCTCGCTCACATCGAGCAGGAAGTCCAGATCGAACCGGGAGAGATCCTGGGTGGTGGTGGCCAGGATCGTCGCGGTGCCGTCCAGCCGGTCCGTCGACGGCTGGTACTTCAGCTTGAGGTCGTAGTGCGAGACGTCGTATCCGCCGTTGCCGTACGCCGGGTAGTAGGGGTCGCCGATGCCCGGTGCCCCGGGCGTGAAGCCGGCCGCCGATGCCGGGATCGCCAGCATGAGCGAGGCCGCGAGCACGCTCGGGACGATGAGTCTGCGATGCACTGATGCTCCAAGTCGTGGGGATCGTCGTTGCGTTCGACCCTATTCAGCACACCCGCCACTGGTCATGTCCACGGTCACAGCTGTCACAGGATCGCCATTCGGCCGACATAGACCCTGCCGCACGACCGCACCCCGCGCCTCATGCCTCGCCGCACCACCGGCTCCCGGGCTCCCGGCCTGGTCCGAGGCTCCCGTCCGGAGAGGCTCCCTGGTCCGGAGAGTACGGCGCAGCGCGATTAGGATCGGTTCCCTCATGACTGCAACCCTTGTCGCCAAAGACCTCGCCGCGGGCCACGGCGACCGCTCGCTCTTCTCCGGCCTGGACCTCGTCGTGGCGCCGGGAGACGTGATCGGTCTCGTCGGTGTGAACGGCGCGGGCAAATCGACCCTGCTGCGCCTGCTCGCCGGGCTCGACACCCCCGAGGAGGGCGAGCTGAGGCTCTCGCCGCCCACCGCCACCGTCGGCCACCTCCCGCAGGAGCCGGAGCGCCGCGAGGGCGAGACCGTACGCGAGTTCCTCGCCCGGCGCACGGGGGTGGCCGCCGCCCAGAGCGCCATGGACGAGGCCACCCAGGGCCTGGTCGACGGGGTCGCGGGAGCCGATGACGCGTACTCCACCACGCTGGAGCGCTGGCTCGACCTCGGCGGGGCCGATCTCGACGAGCGTGCCGACGAGGTGGCGGCCTCGCTGGGGCTTACCGTCGGCCTCGACCAGCCGATGACCTCGCTCTCCGGCGGCCAGGCGGCCCGCGCGGGTCTCGCCTCGCTGCTGCTCTCCCGGTACGACGTGTTCCTGCTCGATGAGCCGACCAACGACCTCGACCTCGACGGCCTGGAGCGGCTGGAGCGCTTCGTCGGCGGGCTGCGCGCGGGCACCGTCGTCATCAGCCACGACCGCGAGTTCCTGACCCGCACGGTCACCAAGGTCCTCGAACTCGACCTGGCCCAGCAGCAGATCACCCTGTACGGCGGCGGGTACGCGGGATATCTGGAGGAGCGGGAGACCGCCCGCAGGCACGCCAGGGAGGAGTACGACGAGTTCGCCGACAAGAAGGCGGCCCTCGAAGGCCGGGCCCAGATGCAGCGCGGCTGGATGGACAAGGGCGTCAAGAACGCCCGCCGCAAGGCGTCCGACAACGACAAGATCGGCCGTAAGTTCCGCAGCGAGGCGAGCGAGAAGCAGGCGGCCAAGGCCCGGCAGACGCAGCGCATGATCGAGCGCCTCGACGTCGTGGACGAACCGCGCAAGGAGTGGGAGCTGCGGTTGGAGATCGCGGCCGCGCCGCGCTCCGGCTCCGTGGTGGCCACCCTGCGGGACGCGACCGTCGTCCGCGGGGACTTCACCTTCGGCCCCGCGCATCTCCAGATCGACTGGGCGGACCGGGTCGCCATCACCGGGGCCAACGGGGCGGGCAAGTCCACCCTGCTCGGCGCGGTGCTGGGCCGGGTACCGCTGGACACCGGGCACGCGGCCCTCGGCCCCGGCGTCGTGGTGGGCGAGGTCGACCAGGCCCGCGGCCTCTTCTACGGTACGCAGACGCTGCTGGCAGCGTTCTGCGCGGCGGTCCCCGACACCGAGCCCGCCGAAGTCCGTACGCTCCTCGCCAAGTTCGGCCTGAAAGCGGCGCATGTGCTGCGTCCCGCGACCACCCTCTCGCCGGGTGAACGGACCAGGGCCGCCCTCGCGCTCCTGCAGGGCAGGGGCGTCAACCTCCTGGTGCTTGACGAGCCCACGAACCATCTGGATCTGGAGGCCATCGAGCAGCTGGAGTCGGCGCTCGACTCGTACGAGGGGACTCTGCTGCTGGTGACCCACGACCGCCGGATGCTGGACGCGGTCCATACGACGCGCCGTATCGAGGTGGCCGACGGCAAGGTCACGGAAGTCTGAACCGGACAGCCTCTCGGACACATCACCTCTGACAAGACAAACCGCCTCTGACACATCGTCTCCGGACATGCCCCTGACGCACAGGCGGGGCGGGCCCGAACGGGCGCGCCCCGCCTGTCCGTCAGGTCATCCGGCGGCAGGAACCGCGGGATCAGCCGCGTCCCTGACCCCGGCCGGGGTCCGTGAGCCCGGCCCGCCGCAGCGCGTCCGCCATCGCGCTGTTGGCCGGTGCCGGTGCCGACGCCCGGCCGCCACCGACGCCGCCGCCACCGCGCCGGCCTCCGCCGCCCTGCCGCTGCTGCGGAGGCCGGCCGCCCTGGCCCTCCTGCGCCCTCCTGCCCCTCTCCTGCCGCTCCTTGCCGCCGCCCGGCTTGGCCCCGGCCTCGTCGTCGAGCCGCAGGGACAGCGAGATCCGCTTGCGCGGGATGTCGACGTCCATCACCTTCACCTTGACGATGTCGCCCGGCTTGACCACATCACGCGGGTCCTTGACGAACGTCTTGGACAGCGCGGACACATGCACCAGGCCGTCCTGGTGGACCCCGATGTCGACGAACGCGCCGAACGCGGCGACATTGGTGACCACGCCCTCCAGGACCATCCCCGCCGTCAGATCGCCCAGCTTCTCGACACCCTCCTTGAAGGTGGCCGTCTTGAACGCGGGGCGGGGGTCGCGCCCCGGCTTCTCCAGCTCTCGCAGGATGTCCGTCACCGTCGGCAGTCCGAAGGTGTCGTTCACGAATTCGGCCGGATCCAGCGAGCGCAGCAGCGCCGCGTTCCCGACGAGTGAGCTGCCGCCCGCCTTCTTGGTCATCGTCCGCACCACCGGGTACGCCTCCGGGTGCACGCTCGACGCGTCCAGCGGGTCGTCACCGTCCCGGATGCGGAGGAAGCCGGCGCACTGCTCGTACGCCTTGGGGCCCAGCCGCGAGACGTCCTTGAGCGCCTTGCGCGACCGGAAGGGGCCGTTGGCGTCGCGGTGCGCCACGATGTTCTCGGCCAGCCCCGAGCCGATACCGGAGACCCGGGAGAGCAGCGGGGCGGACGCGGTGTTGACGTCCACGCCGACACCGTTCACACAGTCCTCGACGACCGCGTCCAGCGAGCGGGAGAGCTTCACCTCGGAGAGGTCGTGCTGATACTGCCCGACCCCGATCGACTTGGGATCGATCTTGACCAGTTCGGCGAGCGGATCCTGGAGCCTGCGGGCGATCGACACCGCGCCCCGGAGCGTCACGTCCATGTCGGGCAGTTCCTGCGAGGCGAACGCGGACGCCGAGTAGACGGAAGCCCCCGCCTCCGAGACCATCACTTTCGTCAGCTTCAACTCGGGGTGCCGCGCGCACAGTTCACCGGCGAGTTTATCCGTCTCGCGCGACGCGGTGCCGTTCCCGATCGCGATCAGGTCGACCGCGTGCTCCTTCGCCAGCCGGGCCAGCTTGGCCAGCGCCTCGTCCCAACGGTTCGCGGGGACATGCGGGTGGATTACATCGGTGGCCACGACCTTGCCGGTCGCGTCGACCACGGCGACCTTCACCCCCGTACGGAACCCGGGGTCGAGTCCGAGCGTGGCACGGGTCCCGGCGGGCGCGGCCAGCAGCAGGTCGCGCAGATTGGACGCGAAGACCTTGACCGCGTCGTCCTCGGCCGCCGTCCGCAGCCGCAGCCGCAGGTCGATACCGAGATGGACCAGGATGCGGGTGCGCCAGGACCAGCGCACCGTCTCCGCCAGCCATGCGTCGCCGGGCCTGCCGCGGTCGGCCACCCCGAAGCGCCGCGCGATCATCGACTCGTACGCCGAAGGCCCTGCGGTGTCCGACGGCTCCTCCGGCTCCAGGACCAGGTCGAGCACGTCCTCCTTCTCGCCCCGCAGCATCGCCAGGACCCGGTGCGAGGGCAGTTCGGTGAACGGCTCGGCGAACTCGAAGTAGTCGGCGAACTTGGCGCCCTGCTCCTCCTTGCCGTCCCGGACCTTCGCCGTCAGCCGCCCGCGCGTCCACATCCGCTCCCGCAGCTCGCCGATGAGGTCGGCGTCCTCACCGAACCGCTCGGTGAGGATGGCCCGGGCGCCGTCCAGTGCGGCAGCCGGATCTGCGACGCCCTTGTCCGCGTCGGTGAACGCCGCCGCGGCCGCGAGCGGTTCCACCGAGGGATCGGCGAGCAGCCCGTCGGCGAGCGGCCCGAGACCGGCCTCGCGCGCGATCTGGGCCTTGGTCCTGCGCTTCGGCTTGAAGGGCAGATAGATGTCCTCAAGACGGGCCTTCGTCTCCGCGGCCCGGATCTGCGCCTCCAGCGCGTCGTCGAGCTTGCCCTGCTCCCGTACGGACTCCAGAACTGCCGTCCGCCGCTCCTCCAGCTCCCGCAGATAGCGCAGCCGCTCCTCCAGCGCGCGCAGCTGCGCGTCGTCGAGCATCTCGGTCGCTTCCTTGCGGTAGCGCGCGATGAACGGCACGGTCGAACCGCCGTCGAGCAGCTCTACGGCGGCCTTCACCTGCCGTTCCCTGACGCCGAGCTCCTCCGCGATCCTGCTTTCGATGGAAACTGGGGTGGTCGTGGTCACGATCCCGTACCGCCTTCTCGCTGAACTTGCCGCATTCTTCCGGAGCAGCCCCCGGACCCCGCTCGGTGATCGGTCCGCCGGTGGGAGCCGGACCGACGCCGCGCGGGGAAACAGTGCATCAGCATTGTGGCAGGCGGCGCCGACAGAGCGGGGATCACGCCCGACCGGGACCGGATCAGCTGAGGTTCGACGGGAAGGCGCCGGCCGCCGCGGCGGTGGCGAGGAAGCCACGCGCCAGCTCCGTGAGGCGCTCCACGCCCTCGGCGCCCAGGTGTTCGTACGGTGCGAGGTCGAGGCGGTCGGTGTCCGACTCCACGTCCTGGCGAAGCCGCGTTCCCGCGTCGGTGAGCGCGCCGTCCGCGTCCAGCAGCCCGCGCCCGCGCAGCCGCTCCACGGCCGCGTCCCAGTCGCTCCGGCTCCAGCCGCGGGTCGCGAGGATCCAGCGGGCCGCCATGCCCTTGCCGGTCGCCGTGTGGCTCACCAGGGCCTCCAGCGGGTCGAGCCCGGCGGCGAGCAGCACGGCGAGATGGCCGTCGCCCCGGTGCTCGCGCAGCAGCGTCGCCGCGTGCCAGAACGCGAGATGGGGCTGCTCGGGGACCGGCAGATCGGCGTGGGCGGAGTACAGCGGCCTGGCGTGCCGGGTGCAGGCTCCGGCCGCGCGCAGCGCGAGCCGCGCCGCCTCGGCCATCGCGCCGGACCCGACTGCCTCGTCGCCGAGCAGCCGCCGCAGTGTGGCGTCCGCGGCGCGCAGCCGGGCGTCGAGCACGGTCTGCGGTGCGGCCGTCTCCCAGACGGCGGGAACGTGCCGTGCGATCAGCTCGGGGTTGAAGTTGTAGAACGTGGCGGCGATCGTGCCGGGGCCCACGGCCCCCATCGCCGCACTGCGCCCGGCGAAGTAGGCGGCGCCCGCGTCGTCGATCCCGACACCGGCGAGCTGCTCGGTGAAGTCGGGGGAGAAGTACAGCGTCGAGTGCAGCGGGTTGACGGAATTGTGGCAGCGACGGCCGGCGTGCGGCTGGAGCGAGGTCATGGCCTGGATGTTACCGACTGGTTGGTACGGGAGGAAGGGACGGCAGGAAAGCTGATGACGGGAGAGGTGGATGGCGCGGATGGCGGGAACGCGGGGCATTCGTTATCGCGGAGCCACCCCGGAGCTGGGGGTCCAGGTGAAGCGGGGCTCCCGCCGCTCCAGGAACGCCGCCACCCCCTCCGCCGGGTCGTCGGAGTCCCGCGCCGCCGCCCGCCAGTACGCGCCCCGGTCACCCCGCCCTGCGACGAACTCCTTGGCCGCCGTCTGCGTCAGCTGCGAGCGGGACACCAGCACCCGGCTGAACTCCGCCACCCGCTGGCCGAGCAGCCCCATGGGCAGCACCTCGTCCAGCAGGCCGGACCGCAGTGCGTGGTCAGTGCCGATCAACTCGGCTGAGAACAGCAGGTACTTGGCGGTCGCCGGGCCCACCAGGGAGGCCAGCCGCGCGGTGGAGGCCGCCGGATAGACGATCCCGAGCTTCGCCGGAGTCACCCCGAACAAGGCCCCTTCCTCAGCGAACCGCAGGTCGCACGCTGCCGCCAGCTGGCAGCCCCCGCCCACGCAGTACCCGCGCACGGCGGCGAGCGTCGGCTTGGGGAAGGCGGCCAGGGTCTCCTCGGCCCGGACCGCGAGCCGCTGGGGGTCCTCACCGGGGTCCCGGAGTGTCGATATGTCGGCGCCGGCGCAGAAGGTGTTCCCGGCTCCGGTCAGGACCAGGACGCGGACGGCGGGATCGTCTGCCAGCCGGTCGAGCAGCACCGGCAGGGCCCGCCACATGGCAGCCGTCATGGCATTGCGCTTGGCGGGGTTGCTGATCACGACGGTGGCGACCCCGTCGGCGACGGTGTGCTGCAGCTGCGGCTCCATGGGCCGGATGCTATCCGGCCCGGCCGGGCGGTGATCGGACGGACCGTGCCGACGGTCTTCGAGACCGGAAGACAGGAAACCAGAATCAAGAGACCGGAATCAGAAGACCAGAAGTTGTCACGCTTTTAACAGGGCCGGTCGCATTCCCTCGAATAGCGCCGATTGGTGCTGACTTCTGTTCAGCCGCTCGGTGCGGACCAGCTCATTCCCAACACTCAATGCGTGGTCACCATCGAGCGCGAGGGCGGGAGCCGGAATATGGAGAGCCGCGGGAGCAACAGCCCGCCCGACCCGGCGGTCGCCGGCTCCCTGCCCTACGAAGGCGTCTGGCGGTTCACCGCCCCGGCGGTCGACATCTCCGTACCGCAGGCCCGGCACGCCGTACGCGATCTTCTGTCGCGCCAGCAGGTCCCGGTCGGCGGCGACACCGTCCAGGGCCTGCTGCTGATCGTCTCCGAGCTCGTCACCAACGCCGTACGCCATGCCGCGCTGCTCTCCCCGGAGGTGGCCGTGGAGGTCGCCGTCGGGGCCTCCTGGATCCGGGTGTCGGTCGAGGACAACCACCCCTACCGTCCGAAGGCGCTGGACGCGGACCAGGGGCAGACCGGAGGGCGTGGTCTGATGCTCGTGCGTGAGGTCACCGCCGAGGCCGGCGGGACCTGCGGTGTCGAGCAGACGGCGAGCGGCGGCAAGGTCATCTGGTCCGCACTGCCGCTCGCCCCTGTCGTTACCAGCCCCCGTTCGGCCCCGTCAGCTCTCTGACGGCGGGGCGCGCGGCGTCGAGCACCGTCATGAACCACGAGGAGAACGGCGCGGAGGAGTGCCGCTCGCCCAGTTCGGCGGCGGTGACGAACGCCGTGTCGTCCACCTCGTCCGGGTCCGGCCGCAGTTCCGCCTGGGCGAGTCCGACGAACAGGTGATTGAACTCCTGCTCCACCAGGCCCGAGTCGGGGTCCGGGTGGTTGTAACGCACTGTGCCGGCCTCGGCGAGCAGTGCCGGGGAGATACCCAACTCCTCATAGGTGCGCCGGGCCGCCGCCGCGAAGGGGGATTCGCCGGGATAAGGATGCCCGCAACAGGTGTTGGACCACACGCCTGGGGAGTGGTACTTGCCCAGTGCCCGACGCTGGATCAGCAGTCGCCCCGCCCCGTCGAAGAGGAACACCGAGAAGGCCCGGTGCAGCTGACCGGGTGCCTGGTGGGCGGCGAGCTTCTCCGCCGTTCCGATGGTCCTGCCGCTCTCATCGACCAGTTCGAGCATGATCGCTTCTGCTGCGCCGTTCGACATAACCATCCTTCGCATCGGGCGTCACCGGCTCCTCAGTCTGCCGTACAAAAGCGGCTTGTCCGCACTTCGGAGCGCGGGACGTGTCGGTGCCCCCGCCACACTGCGTGGCAGAGCCACCGACCGGAATATCAGAATTCGGCGGCTGCCGGGAAACCGGCCCCGTGGCTCGGGTGCGGCGCATATGCTGCACAATCCGTATGCGTCGCCGTACGCGCGGTGGTCCACGTGCCTTCCGCCCGGGTGGGACTGAACACGCCGCCGCCGAGGGGGTGTTCGGTCAGCAGGACGAAGAAAGCCTCAGTGGCAGAGCTTCGCCTCGTGCTCCGCGTGGCCGCCCGGCTCCAGCTGGAAGGTGCAGTGCGCGACGTCGAAGTGGGCGCCTAGGCAGCCCTGCAGGTCGTGCAGCATCTTCTCGTGGCCGATCGCGTCCAGGGTGCCGGGGCTGACCACCACGTGCGCGGAGAGGACCGGCATCCCCGAAGTGATCGTCCACGCATGCAGATCATGGACGTCGGCCACCCCGGGAAGGCCCAGGATATGGGCCCGGACCTCGCCCATGTCGACGTTCTTCGGGGCCGCTTCCAGCAGTACGTCGAGCGTCTCGCGCAGCAGCTTGACCGTACGCGGAACGATCATGAGGCCGATGACGATCGAGGCCAGCGGGTCGGCCGCCTGCCAGCCGGTCGTCAGGATGAGGGTGGCCGAGATCAGCACGGCGACCGAGCCGAGCGCGTCGGCCATCACCTCCAGATAGGCGCCGCGGACATTGATGCTCTCCTGCTGTCCGCGGACGAGGACGGAGAGCGAGATCATGTTGGCGGCCAGCCCGATGAGGCCGAAAACGATCGTCAGGCCGCCCGCCGTCTCGGTCGGCGTGATGAAGCGCTGAATCGCCTCGTACAGGACATAACCGCCCACGCCCAGCAGTAGAAGGCAGTTGGCGAGCGCGGCCAGGATCTCCGCCCGCGCATAGCCGAAGGTCCGGTTCCCGCTGGCGGGGAGGTTGGCGAAGTGGATCGCCAGGAGTGCCATCGCCAGGCCGAGCGCGTCCGTCGCCATATGCGTCGCGTCCGCGAGCAGCGCCAGCGAGTCGGCCAGCAGGCCGCCGGCGATCTCCACCACCATCACGGTCAGCGTGATGCAGAGCGCGATGCGCAGGCGGACCCGGTGAGCGGCCCCGGCGGTCCCGGTCGGCGGCGGTCCGCCGTGCGCATGCCCGTGGTCGTGCCCAGCCCCCATGAGAGCGCCTCCCGATCGTGAGCGTGCCGGTCCGAGAGGTCAGCCAACTACGGGGCAGGGGTATCGGGCAACACGAGACCGAACACCATTGTCAGCTACTCTGACCTGCGGAAATAATGGCAGGTCAAGATGGGGCGCGAGATCATTTGCGGCGCGCGCCGGGGTGTCGCAGACACCAGCCATCCCAGGCCGACCCGACCATCTCGCGCACCCCGCGCGAGGCTTTCCAGCCGAGCTCCCTGGCGATCAGCTCGCCCGAAGCGACGGCCTTCGCCGCGTCGCCCGGGCGGCGCGGCTCGACCACGGGGGACGTCGGCAGCCCGGTGACCGAGGCGACGAGGTCGGCCAGTTCGCGTACCGATACGCCCGTACCCCGGCCGACATTGAGTGTGAGATCCCCCGCACCGCCGTCGGGAGACAGTTTGCGGGCCACGGCGACATGGGCGTCGGCGAGATCGGCGACATGGATGTAGTCACGGATACAGGTGCCGTCGGGTGTGGCGTAGTCGGCGCCGAAGATCCGCGGGTCCTCACCGCGGGTCAGCCGGTCGAAGAACATCGGGATGACGTTGTGGACCCCGATGTCGGCCAGCCCGGGCGCGGCCGCACCCGCCACGTTGAAGTAGCGCAGGCAGGCGGTGGACAGCCCGTGCGCCTTGCCCGCCGCCCGTACCAGCCACTCGCCGGCCAGCTTCGTCTCGCCGTACGGATTGATCGGCGCGCAGGGCGTCGACTCGGTGATCAGCTCCACATCGGGGACGCCGTAGACGGCGGCCGAAGACGAGAAGAGGAAGCGCCGCACCCCGGCAGCGACCACGGCCTCCAGCACCACGGTCAGGCCGTGCACATTGTCCCGGTAGTAGCTCAGCGGGTGCTCGACGGACTCCCCGACCTGCTTCTTGCCCGCGAGATGCACCACCCCCGTGACGTCGTGGCCGGCCAGGGTGGCGTCCAGGAGCCCGCGGTCGAGCACCGAGCCGCGCACCAGCTCGACTCCGGCCGGAAGGCGCTCGGCGAGCCCGCTCGACAGGTCGTCCAGCACGACCACCCGCTCGCCGTCCGCGACCATCGCCCGCGCCACATGCGCTCCGATGTACCCCGCCCCGCCTGTGATCAGCCACGTCATACCGGCCACCCTAAGACACCCCTGAGACACCCAGGCCCCGCCGCTTCCGGGCGGAGCGGGGACACGGTTTGTGGGGCGAGGCATGGATCGATCATGATGACCGCAGCAGGTGGCGCGGGGTCATGCCCGGTCGGATCGGGACGTAAACAGCCCGTGAACTCCTGCTTCAGTCCATCCGATAGCCTCTGCCGACATGCCGCCCGTCCCTGCCGGGAGCGGGCCGTCTCCGCGTGTGTCACGCCAGCTCCAAGGAGTGAGTTCGTCTGTCGACCGCCATCCTCGCCGGTGCGCCGGTACCCGGATCGTCGCTGGAGGGCGATCTGCGGTCGCTGGGCTTCGATGTACGCGTCGCAGCCGACGCGGCAGAGACCGCGAAGCTGCTCACCGCCGCACCCGCCGACGAGCGCGTGGCGGTCGTCGACACCCGTTTCGTCGGCCACCTCCACTCGCTCCGCCTCGGGCTGACCGATCCCCGCTTCGCGGCGGCCGCTGTCCCCGGTGCGCTCACCGTCCAGCCCGAGGCGCGCCCCGCGCTCAACCGCGTACTGGCCGGTGCGGAACCGCGTCCCGATGCCCTGGCCGCGGCGCTGGACGGCGCCGGGACCCCCGTACACCGCCCCGAACTGGGCACCTTGATCGCCTCGGTCCCGCAGGGCCCGCAGTCCCGCCACGAGGCCAGGGCCGCTGTCGCCGCCATCGATGACGAGGCCGTGCGGCTCCGTACGGCGGTGAAGTCCCGGGACGGCTTCTTCACGACGTACTGCATCAGCCCCTACTCGCGGTACATCGCGCGCTGGTGCGCCCGCCACGGGCTGACCCCGAACCAGGTCACCACCGCCTCGCTGATCACCGCGCTGATAGCGGCGGCCTGCGCGGCGACCGGCACCCGCGGCGGATACATCGCCGCCGGAGTGCTGCTGATCTGCTCCTTCGTGCTGGACTGCACGGACGGTCAGCTCGCCCGGTACTCGCTCCAGTACTCGACGCTCGGCGCCTGGCTGGACGCGACCTTCGACCGGGCCAAGGAGTACGCCTACTACGCGGGGCTCGCGCTGGGCGCGGCCCGCAACGGCGACGACGTCTGGGTGCTGGCCCTCGGCGCGATGGTCCTCCAGACCTGCCGCCACGTCGTGGACTTCTCCTTCAACGAGGCGAACCACGACGCGACGGGCAACACCAGTCCCACCGCCGCCCTCTCCGACAAGCTCGACAGCGTCGGCTGGACGGTCTGGGTGCGCCGCATGATCGTGCTCCCGATCGGTGAACGCTGGGCCATGATCGCTGTGCTCACCGCGGTGACCACCCCCCGGATCGTCTTCTACGCGCTGCTCGTCGGCTGCGCCCTGGCCGCCTGCTACACCACGGCCGGCCGGATCCTGCGCTCGCTGACCCGCCGGGCCACCCGTACCGACCGCGCCGCCCAGGCACTCGCCGATCTCGCTGACTCCGGCCCGCTCGCCCAGCTCTTCGCACGGTTCCTCAGGGGACCGCGCGGCGCCCTGCCGGTGATCGCGTTCGTGGGCGGCGCCCTCGTGGTGGCCGTGTCACTCTTCGCGCCGGTCGGCAGCTGGTGGCCCGCCGCGGGAGCCGCCCTGTACTGCGTACTCTCCGGAACGGCCGTCTCGCGACCGCTCAAGGGCGCCCTCGACTGGCTGGTGCCCCCGGTCTTCCGGGCCGCCGAATACGTCACCATCCTCGTGCTGGCGGCCCGCTCCGATGTCCACGAGGCGCTGCCCGCGGCCTTCGGCCTGGTCGGCGCCGTCGCCTACCATCACTACGACACGGTGTACCGCATCAAGGGCGGCACTGGCGCGCCGCCCCGGTGGCTCGTGCGTACGATCGGCGGTCACGAAGGCCGGACCCTGGTGGTCGCCGTACTCGCCGCCGTGCTGACGACACGGCACACCGCCGGTGGCGGTTTCGCCGTCGCGCTCACGGTGCTCGCCGTGGCCGTGGCGATCGTGGTGCTCGCGGAGAGCATCCGCTTCTGGGTGTCCTCCGGAGCACCCGCTGTACATGACGAAGGAGAACCCGCATGATCGGCCTCGTACTGGCGGCCGGCGCAGGCAGGCGTCTGCGCCCCTACACCGACACGCTGCCCAAGGCCCTCGTGCCCGTCGGCCCCGAGGGGGAGGGCGAGCCGACCACCGTTCTCGACATCGCGCTGAGCAACTTCGCCGAGGTCGGACTCACCGAGGTCGCGGTCGTCGTCGGCTACCGCAAGGAAGCGGTGTACGCCCGCCGTGCGGAGTTCGAGGCCAAGTACGGCGTCACGATCACGCTGATCGACAACGACAAGGCCGAGGAGTGGAACAACGCCTACTCCCTCTGGTGCGCCCGCGAAGTGCTCAAGCAGGGTGTGATCCTCGCCAACGGCGACACCGTGCACCCGGTCTCCGTCGAGAAGACGCTGCTCGCCGCGCGCGGTGACGGCCGGCGGATCGTCCTCGCCCTCGACACGGTGAAGCACCTCGCCGACGAGGAGATGAAGGTCATCACGGACGGCACCGACGCCGTGACCAGGATCACCAAGCTGATGGACCCCTCGACGGCCACCGGCGAGTACATCGGGGTCACCCTCATCGAGCCCGAGGCCGCCGAAGAGCTCGCGGACGCGCTCAAGGTCACCTTCGAGCGCGACCCCGACCTCTACTACGAGGACGGCTACCAGGAGCTGGTGAACCGCGGCTTCCGTATCGACGTGGCCCCGATAGGCGATGTCGCCTGGGTCGAGATCGACAACCACGACGACCTCGCGAAGGGCCGTGGCATCGCGTGCCAGTACTGACGAGGCTCATCCCGTCCCCGGTCGTCGTCGACATCAGCAGCGGCGCCCTCGACGACCTGGCGGGCCTCCTCGCCGACCAGCGGATCTCGGCCTCGGGCAAGCTCGCCCTCGCCGTCAGTGACGGATCGGGCCGGGCGCTGCGCGAGCGGCTCGCACCGGTACTGCCCGGCGCCGACTGGTACTCGGTCGCCGACGGCACCATCGACTCCGCAGTGCGGCTGGCCGACGGGATCAAGGGCAAGCGGTACGACGCGGTGGTCGGTCTCGGCGGCGGCAAGATCATCGACGTGACGAAGTACGCGGCGGCCCGGGTGGGCCTTCCGATGGTCGCCGTCGCGACGAACCTCTCGCACGACGGCATCTGCTCGCCGGTGTCGACCCTCGACAACGACAACGGACGCGGCTCGTACGGGGTCCCGACCCCCATCGCGATCGTCGTCGACCTCGATGTGATCCGCGAGGCACCGCCCCGCTTCATCCGCTCCGGCGTCGGCGACGCCATCTCCAACATCTCGGCCATCGCCGACTGGGAGCTGTCCCACAAGGTGAACGGCGAAGCGGTCGACGGGCTGGCGGCGGCCATGGCCCGCACCGCGGGCGAGGCGGTCCTGCGCCACCCCGGCGGGGTCGGCGACGACGAGTTCCTGATGGTGCTCGCCGAGGGGCTCGTCCTCTCCGGCATCGCGATCTCGATCAGTGGCGACACCAGGCCCTCGTCCGGCGCCTGCCACGAGATCTGCCACGCCTTCGACCTGCTCTTCCCCCGGCGGGCCGGCAGCCACGGCGAACAGGTCGGTCTCGGCGCCGCCTTCGCGATGCACCTGCGCGGGGCGGCCGACGAGTCCGCGCTCTTCGCGGACGTCCTGCGCCGGCACGGCCTGCCGGTACTGCCCGGCGAACTCGGCTTCAGCGTGGACGAGTTCGTCCAGGCCGTCCAGTACGCCCCGCAGACCCGCCCCGGGCGCTTCACCATCCTGGAACACCTCAACCTGTCCGCAGACCAGATCAAGGACGCTTACGCCGACTATGCAAAAGCCATCGGTAGCTGAACTCCGACCGGTCGTTCATCCTCCGGGCGTCAAGGACCGGCGGAGCGGCGAGCACTGGGGCGGCCGGCTCTACATGCGCGAGGTATCGCTGCGCGTGGACCGGCACCTGGTGAACACGCGGATCACGCCCAACCAGCTGACCTACGTGATGACCGTCGCCGCGGCCCTCGCCGCTCCGGCGCTCCTGGTGCCGGGTGTCTGGGGCGCCGTGCTCGGCGTGGTGATGGTCCAGCTCTACCTGCTCATCGACTGCGTCGACGGCGAGGTCGCCCGCTGGAAGAAGCAGTACTCGATGGTCGGGGTCTATGTGGACCGGGTCGCCGCCTATGTGTGCGACGCCGCGGTCCTGGTCGGCTTCGGTCTGCGCGCGGCGGACCTCTGGGGCTCCGGGCGGATCGACTGGCTCTGGGCCTTCCTCGGCACCCTCGCCGCCCTCGGCGCCGTCATGATCAAGTCCGAGACCGACCTCGTCGGCGTCGCCCGTCACCAGCAGGGGCTGCCGCCGGTCAAGGAGACGGCTTCCGAGCCGCGCTCCTCCGGCATGGCGCTGGCCCGCAGGGCGGCCGGGGCGCTCAAGTTCCACCGGCTCGTCCTCGGGATCGAGGCGTCGCTGCTGATCCTGGTGCTTGCGATCGTCGACCAGATCAGGGGTGACCTGTTCTTCTCCCGGCTCGGCGTGGCCGTGCTGGCCGGAATCGCGCTCCTGCAGAGCCTGCTCCACCTCGTGTCCATCCTCGCTTCGAGCAGGCTCAAGTGACGGCCCCCGGCGCGGGCGGCTCCGCGAAGGTCGGCGCGGTCATCATCACGATGGGCAACCGCCCCGACGAGCTGCGCGCACTGCTGGACTCCGTGGCCAAGCAGGACGGCGACCCGGTCCAGACGGTCGTCGTCGGCAACGGCGCACCCGTGCCGGACGTCCCCGAGGGCGTACGGACCGTCGAGCTGCCCGAGAACCTGGGCATCCCCGGCGGCCGCAACGTCGGCATCGAGGCCTTCGGCCCGGCCGGCACCGACGTGGACATCCTGCTCTTCCTCGACGACGACGGGCTGCTGCCCAACACCGACACGGCCGAGCTGTGCCGCCAGGCCTTCGCGGCCGACCCGGAGCTGGGCATCATCAGCTTCCGGATCGCCGACCCCGACACCGGGGTCACCGCGCGCCGCCACGTCCCCCGGCTGCGAGCCTCCGACCCCATGCACTCCTCGCGGGTCACGACCTTCCTCGGCGGGGCCAACGCCGTACGGTCCAAGGTCATCGCCGAGGCAGGACCGCTCCCCGGCGAGTTCTTCTACGCACACGAGGAGACCGACCTGGCGTGGCGGGCCCTCGACGCCGGCTGGATGATCGACTACCGGTCCGACATGGTGCTGCACCACCCCACCACGGCCCCGTCCCGGCACGCGGTCTACCACCGCATGGTGGCCCGCAACCGCGTCTGGCTGGCCCGCCGGAATCTGCCCGCACCGCTGGTGCCGGTCTACCTGGGGGTGTGGATGCTGCTCACGCTGGTCCGCCGCCCCTCCGGAGCCGCGCTCAAGGCCTGGTTCGGCGGGTTCAAGGAGGGCTGGACCACTCCCTGCGGACCACGCCGACCGATGAAATGGCGTACGGTCTGGCGGCTGACCCGACTGGGCCGGCCTCCGGTGATCTGAGAAGCTCGACTGATTCTGAGAGCATCGGACGTACTCCGGGACCCGGCATCCGAGCCCGGTCCCGATCCGGCAGCGCATCTTGAACACGAAAGTTTCAACTTGTGAGTGACACAACCCATGACGGAGCAGTCGCGCTGAGCGACCGCCCGTCTCCCGACGACGGTCTGTCCTCGGCCGAGCTGGCCGGGAAGTACGGCCTGTCGGTGAGCGGTGCCCGGCCTGGACTCATGGAGTACGTCCGCCAGATCTGGGGACGGCGCCACTTCATCCTGGCCTTCTCATCCGCGAAACTGTCGGCCCAGTACAGCCAGGCCAAGCTGGGCCAGGTCTGGCAGGTGGCGACCCCGCTGCTCAACGCTGCGGTTTACTACTTCATCTTCGGCCTGCTCCTCAACACCAGGCGGGGGCTGCCGCACGACGTCTTCATCCCGTTCCTGGTGACCGGGGTCTTCGTCTTCACCTTCACGCAGAGCTCGGTGATGGCCGGTGTCCGGGCGATCTCGGGGAACCTCGGGCTGGTGAGGGCGCTGCACTTCCCGCGGGCCTCGCTGCCCGTCTCGTTCGCGCTCCAGCAGCTCCAGCAGCTGCTCTACTCGATGATCGTGCTGATCGTGGTCGCCGTCTGCTTCCACAGCTATCCCTCGCTGTCCTGGCTCCTGGTCATCCCCATCCTCGCGATGCAGTTCGTGTTCAACACGGGCCTGGCCCTGATCATGGCCAGGCTCGGCAGCAAGACGCCCGACCTCGCGCAGCTGATGCCGTTCATCATGCGTACCTGGATGTACACGTCGGGCGTGATGTTCTCCATCACGGTCATGCTCAAGGGCAAGCCGCCGTGGATCGCGCATGTGCTGCAGTGGAATCCGGCCACCGTCTACATGGACCTGGTCCGGTTCGCCCTGATCGACGGTTACGGCGCCAAGAACCTGCCTCCGCACGTCTGGGCGGCGGCAGCGGCCTGGGCGGTTCTGCTGGGCGTCGTGGGCTTCGTGTTCTTCTGGAAGGCTGAGGAGCGGTACGGCCGTGGCTGAGGAAACCAATCAGGGGTACATCCCCACGGTCATCGCGGACAACGTGCACATCGTGTACCGCGTCAACGCCGGCGGCGGCGGCAAGGGCGCGGCCACCGCCGCGCTCAGCCGCATCGTGGGCAAGGACAGGAGCGCCGCGCGCGGTGTCCGCAAGGTGCACGCCGTACGCGGGGTGACCTTCACGGCCTACCGCGGCGAGGCCATCGGCCTCATCGGCTCCAACGGCTCCGGCAAGTCCACCCTGCTGCGGGCCATCGCGGGACTGCTGCCGACGGAGAGCGGCAAGGTCTACACCGACGGCCAGCCGTCGCTGCTGGGTGTCAACGCGGCTCTGATGAACGACCTGACCGGCGAGCGCAACGTCATCCTCGGCGGTCTGGCCATGGGCATGTCGCGCGAGGAGATCCGCGAGCGGTACCAGGGGATCGTCGACTTCTCCGGCATCAACGAGAAGGGCGACTTCATCACCCTGCCGATGCGGACGTACTCGTCGGGCATGGCGGCGAGGCTCCGGTTCTCCATCGCGGCCGCCAAGAACCACGACGTCCTCATGATCGACGAGGCGCTGGCCACCGGTGACCGCAAGTTCCAGATCCGTTCGGAAGAGCGCATCCGCGAACTGCGCAAGGAGGCCGGCACGGTCTTCCTCGTCAGCCACAGCAACAAGTCGATCAGGGACACCTGCGACCGCGTCCTGTGGCTGGAGAAGGGCGAACTGCTGATGGACGGCCCGACCGAGGAGGTCGTCAAGGCGTACGAGAAGGAGACCGGCAAGTAGCCGCCCAGGTCGACGGCCCTTCCCGCCTTCCCACAGCGCAGCAGAGGCCCCCGCCGGAACCTCCGGCGGGGGCCTCTGCCCGGTGGTCACACCCGCCGGGCCCAACATCCCGACACGCCGTGTCGAGCAGGGTGTTCAGGCCAATGACGGACCGTCGTCCACAGGTCCGGGCGAGTCAAGTGATCGTCAAGTACTGTGCCTGCGGGGAAGGTTGCGGAGGATTGGAGTGTTCTTGTGATGCACACTGCACCCCGCTGACGTGCCAGTCGTTGTACAACGTAAGCTGTACCGGTGCTGATTCACGGCAAGCGGGGCCATCACCCCGCGTCGCCAGCCCGGCGTCGCCTTGCCTGACGGTCTGCGCGGCGTGTCCGAAATGGGTTGTATTGAGTCAGCAGTGTAGAACGGGAGATGTGACGGCAATGGCAACGGACGTGTCCCAGCTCCGCGATGGTTCCGCCGTTCCCGCGCCTGGCAGTATGCGGTGACGGGCGTCCGGGACGCGGGCACCGACAGCCATGCGCGCACCACACTCGACAAGGCGTCCGGGGAGAACTTCGCGGTCGCGCCGTTCTTCCTGCCGCGCGCGTGGCGCGACGACCTGATGGCGGTCTACGGCTACGCCCGGCTCGTCGACGACATCGGCGACGGGGACCTCGCGTCCCCCGCGACCGAGGCCCGGCTGCTGGGGCTCGACCCCGCGCGCGCCGACGACCGCCTCGCGATGCTCGACGCGTTCGAGGCCGACCTCCACCGTGTTTTCGGCGGATCCGCCGGACCGGCCGAGCAGCCGCGCCACCCCATCCTGCGCACACTCCGGCCGACCGTCCGCCGGTGCGCCCTGACCCCCGAGCCGTTCCTCGGGCTGATCGCGGCCAACCGCCAGGACCAGACGGTCCGGCGCTACGAGACCTACGAGGACCTCGTCGCGTACTGCGAGCTCTCGGCCAACCCCGTCGGCCGTCTCGTCCTGCAGATCACGGACACGGCGAGCCCCGAACGCATCCGGCGGTCCGACGCGATCTGCACGGCGCTGCAGATCGCCGAGCACCTCCAGGACGTCGCCGAGGACCTCGGCCGCGACCGCATCTACCTTCCCGCCCAGGACATGAAGGAGTTCCACGTCCAGGAGGCGGATCTGGCGGTCCCGAGCGCGGGCGCATCGGTGCGCGCGCTCATCGCCTACGAAGCCGAACGCGCCCGGGGTCTGCTGAATGAAGGCGCCCCGCTGGTGGGTAGCGTCCATGGCAGGCTCAAGCTGCTGCTCGCCGGGTTCGTGGCAGGTGGAAGCGCCGCTCTCCAGGCGGTCTCCGCCGCCGGATTCGACGTGCTTCCCGGACCGCCGAAAGCCACCAAGTTCGGCCTGTTGCGCGAAACGGGAGCCGTCTTGCGAGGAACGCGTAGAGAGGGGTGAGCCGGACCGTGGAGGGACAAACGCCGGTTTCGGGGCCCGTGGTGGCCGCGTACACGTACTGCGAGGCCGTCACGGGACAGCAGGCGCGTAATTTCGCGTACGGCATCAGGCTGCTGCCCGCCGACAAGCGGCAGGCCATGTCCGCGCTGTACGCCTTCTCGCGACGCGTGGACGACATCGGCGACGGGGAGCTGGCACCCGACGTCAAGCGGGAGCGGCTGGAGTCGACGCGCGAACTCCTCGGACGGATCCGCGAAGGAGCCGTGGAGGAGGACGACACGGACCCGGTCGCGGTGGCGCTGACCGACGCGGCACGCCGGTTCCCGATCCCGCTCGGCGGGCTCGACGAACTCATCGACGGCGTACTGATGGACGTACGCGGCGAGACCTATGAGACCTGGGACGACCTGGAGGTCTACTGCCGTTGCGTCGCGGGCGCCATCGGCCGGCTCTCGCTCGGAATCTTCGGCAACGCCGCGAGTGCGGCCGCCGCCGACCGGGCGTCCCAGTACGCCGACACGCTCGGCCTCGCGCTCCAGCTCACCAACATCCTCCGGGACGTCCGGGAGGACGCGGGCAACGGCCGCACCTATCTGCCCGCCGATGACCTCGCCAAGTTCGGCTGCTCGGACGGCTTCCACAGCGCGACACCGCCCGCGGGATCCGACTTCGCCGGTCTTGTGCACTTCGAGGTGCGCCGCGCCCGCACCCTGTTCGCCGAGGGCTACCGGCTGCTGCCCTTCCTCGACCGCCGCAGCGGGGCGTGCGTCGCCGCGATGGCAGGCATCTACCGGCGCCTCCTTGACCGCATCGAGCGCGACCCCGAGGCGGTCCTGCGCGGCCGTGTCTCGCTGCCGGGCCGGGAGAAGGCGTACGTCGCGGTCCGCGGTCTCTCCGGTCTCGACACCCGGAACATCACACGGCAGAGCGCCCGGAGGCGCGCCTGATGCCCCTCGACAGACCCGCTCCGCCACGGTCCGCCGAGCGGCACTCAACCTCCGGGGAAGATCACGCGTCCCTGACTTCGACAATCTGCCGTCCTCACGCGGACGGCCGGTCCTGGAAGGGGGGCGTATGACAGCCGACGCGGCACGGCCGACGCGCGCGGTCGTGGTCGGCGGAGGGCTGGCCGGCATCACCGCCGCACTCGAACTCGCCGAAGCGGGCGTACGCGTGACCCTGCTCGAAGGCCGGCCCCGGCTGGGCGGTCTCGCCTTCTCGTTCCAGCGCGGCGAGCTGACCGTGGACAACGGCCAGCATGTGTACCTGCGCTGCTGCACCGCGTACCGCTGGTTCCTCGACCGGGTCGGCGGAACCGCCCTCGCGCCCCTGCAGGACCGGCTCGACGTACCCGTGCTCGACATCGCGCCGGCGAACGGCCCGCGCCTCGGCCGGCTGCGCCGCAGCGGACTGCCGGTGCCGCTGCACCTCGCCCGGAGCCTCGCGACGTACCCCCATCTCTCGCTCGCCGAGCGGGCGAGCGTCGGCCGCGCCGCGCTGGCGCTCAAGGGGCTCGACCTCACCGATCCCGCCCTGGACGACACGGACTTCGCGAGCTGGCTGCGCGCGCAAGGGCAGTCCGACCGCACCATTGAGGCCCTCTGGGACCTGGTGGGTGTCGCGACGCTCAACGCGACCGCGCCGCACGCCTCGCTCGGTCTCGCCGCGATGGTCTTCAAGACCGGGCTGCTCTCCGAAGCCGGCGCGGCCGACATCGGCTGGGCCCAGGTGCCGCTCGGCGACCTGCACGACACGCTCGCCCGCAAGGCCCTCGACGCGGCCGGTGTGCGTACCGAACTGCGCGCCAAGGTCGCCGGAGCCCTCCGGGCCGCGGACGGCAGCTGGCGGGTGGAGACGGACGGCGAGACGCTGGAGGCCGACGCCGTGGTGCTCGCCGTACCGCAGCGCGAGGCCCATGCGCTGCTCCCCGAAGGAGCGCTCGACGCACCGGACAGGCTCCTGGAGATCGGCACGTCACCGATCCTCAACGTCCATGTCGTGTACGACCGCAAGGTGCTCCGCAGGCCCTTCTTCGCCGCGCTCGGCACCCCGGTCCAGTGGGTCTTCGACCGTACGGACTCCTCGGGACTGCAGGGCGGCGGCCAGTACCTCGCGGTGTCCCAGTCCGCCGCCGACGACGACATCGACCAGCCCGTCTCCGTTCTCAGGGAGCGCTACCTCCCGGAGCTGGAGCGCCTGCTGCCCGCGGCGCGCGGGGCCGGTGTACGGGACTTCTTCGTCACCCGTGAGCGGACCGCGACCTTCGCGCCCGCCCCCGGCGTCGGACGGCTGCGCCCCGGTGCCCGCACTCGCATCCCCGGCCTGTGCCTGGCCGGGGCGTGGACCGCCACTGGCTGGCCCGCGACCATGGAGGGCGCGGTGCGCAGCGGTCTCAGCGCCGCCGGTGCCGTGCTCACCACGCTCGGCCGTACCCACGACCATCCGCTTCAGGAGGCGGCATGAGCACTGTTACTGGAACAAGAGGAGAGCCTGTGACCCCGGCCGCAGACACCGTCGATATTGTCGCGCTCCTGGAGCGCGGACGGACCCTGTCCTCACCGGTGCTGCGCGCTGCCATTGACCGGCTCGCACCGCCCATGGACACGGTCGCCGCCTACCATTTCGGCTGGATCGACGCCCAGGGGCGCCCTGCCGACGGGGACGGCGGCAAGGCCGTACGTCCAGCGCTCGCACTGCTGTCGGCGGAGGCGGCCGGCGCCGCGGCCGAGGCCGGGATCCCCGGCGCCGTCGCGGTGGAACTCGTGCACAACTTCTCGCTGCTGCACGACGACCTGATGGACGGTGACGAACAGCGCCGCCACCGGGACACCGTCTGGAAGGTGCACGGCCCCGCCCAGGCGATCCTCGTCGGCGACGCGCTCTTCGCGCTCGCGAACGAGATCCTGCTGGAGCTCGGCACCGTCGAGGCCGGCCGCGCCACGCGCCGGCTGACCACCGCCACCAGGAAACTGATCGATGGTCAGGCCCAGGACATCTCCTACGAGCACCGCGAACGGGTCACCGTCGAGGAGTGCCTGGAGATGGAGGGCAACAAGACGGGCGCCCTGCTCGCCTGCGCCGTCTCCATCGGCGCGGTGCTCGGCGGCGCCGACGACCGCACGGCCGACACGCTGGAGGCGTACGGCTACCACCTCGGCCTGGCGTTCCAGGCCGTCGATGACCTGCTCGGCATCTGGGGCGACCCGGAGGCCACCGGGAAACAGACCTGGAGCGATCTGCGCCAGCGCAAGAAGTCCCTGCCCGTCGTCGCGGCACTCGCGGCCGGCGGACCGGCGTCCGAACGGCTGGGCGAACTGCTCGCGGCCGACGCCAAGAGCAGTGACTTCGACACCTTCTCCGAGGAGGAGTTCGCCGCACGGGCGGCTCTGATCGAGGAGGCCGGTGGCCGGGAGTGGACCTCACAGGAGGCCCGCAGGCAGCACGCGATCGCGATCGACGCGCTCACCGGGGTCGACATGCCGGAAAGGGTGCGGGCGCAGCTCATCGCGCTCGCCGACTTCGTCGTAGTACGGAAGAGATGATCACCATCGCCACATAATTCGCGTCGCCGGCCGGTGTCCCCGGGACACCGGCCGACGGAGACCCCAGCACAGCAGAGGAAGCACTGCACGAAGGGGAAGCCATGACAGCGACGACCGACGGAAGCCCCGGAGCCATGGAGCCCCGCGCAGCCTCGGCAACCGGAACAGCTGAAACGACTGCAACAACTGAAATTGCCGAAACTACCGAAACGATTCTTGCCGGTCATCCGGTACATGACGCGGCCGAGCGGGCCGCAGAGCGCTCGGTCGCATACCTGCTTGAAGCCCAGGACGCCCAGGGCTGGTGGAAGGGCGACCTGGAAACAAACGTGACCATGGACGCCGAGGACCTGCTGTTGCGGCAGTTCCTGGGAATCCAGGACGAGCGCACCACGAAGGCCGCCGGACAGTTCATCCGGGGCGAGCAGCGCGCGGACGGCACCTGGGCCACGTTCTTCGAGGGCCCCGGCGAACTGTCCACCACCATCGAGGCGTACGTGGCGCTGCGGCTCGCCGGGGACGAGCCCGACGCCCCGCACATGGCGCTGGCGTCCGCCTTCATCCGCGCCAACGGAGGCGTGGCCGCGAGCAGGGTGTTCACCAGGATCTGGCTCGCTCTCTTCGGCTGGTGGAAATGGGACGACCTCCCCGAGCTACCACCTGAGATGATTTTCCTGCCCAAGTGGTTCCCGCTGAACATCTACGATTTCGGCTGCTGGGCCCGGCAGACCATCGTGCCGCTCACTGTCGTCTCCGCGAAGCGCCCGGTCCGCCCGGCCCCCTTCCCGCTCGACGAGCTGCACACCGACCCGGCCGACCCGAATCCGGCCAAGCGGCCCGCCCCGCTGGTCAGTTGGGACGGGGCATTCCAGCACCTCGACAAGGCGCTGCACATCTACCACAAGGTAGCCCCGCGAAGACTCCGCAAGGTGGCCATGAACGCGGCGGCCCGGTGGATCATCGAGCGGCAGGAGAACGACGGCTGCTGGGGCGGCATCCAGCCGCCCGCCGTGTACTCGGTCATCGCGCTCCATCTGCTCGGCTACGACATCGACCACCCCGTGCTGCGGGCGGGCCTGGAGTCGCTGGACCGGTTCGCCATCTGGCGCGAGGACGGCGCCCGCATGATCGAGGCCTGCCAGTCCCCGGTGTGGGACACCTGTCTGGCCACGATCGCGCTGGCCGACGCGGGCCTGAGCCCCGACCACCCGGCGCTCGTCAGGGCCGCCGAGTGGATGCTTGACGAGGAGATCGACCGGCCCGGTGACTGGGCGGTGCGCCGCCCCGGACTCGCCCCCGGTGGCTGGGCGTTCGAGTTCCACAACGACAACTACCCGGACATCGACGACACCGCCGAGGTCGCCCTCGCACTGCGCCGGGTCCGGCTGCCGGATCCGGCGCGACTGGAGGGGGCCATCGCACGCGGTGTGCGCTGGAACCTCGGTATGCAGTCCAAGGACGGCGGCTGGGGCGCCTTCGACGCCGACAACACCAGCCCGTTCCCCAACCGGCTGCCGTTCTGCGACTTCGGTGAGGTCATCGACCCGCCGTCGGCCGATGTCACCGGCCATGTCGTGGAGATGCTCGCCGTCGAGGGCAAGGCCCACGACCCGCGCACCCGGCGCGGCATCGAGTGGCTGCTCGCCGAACAGGAGGCGACCGGCGCCTGGTTCGGGCGCTGGGGCGTCAACTACATCTACGGCACCGGGTCGGTGGTCCCGGCCCTCACCGCGGCCGGGCTGCCCGCCTCCCATCCGGCGATCCGCCGTGCGGTCTCCTGGCTGGAGTCCGTACAGAACGAGGACGGCGGCTGGGGCGAGGACCTGCGCTCGTACAAGGACGAGGAGTGGATCGGGCACGGCGCTTCGACGCCCTCCCAGACCGCCTGGGCGCTGCTCGCGCTGCTCGCGGCGGGGGAGCGGGAGAACAAGGCCGTGGAGCGGGGTGTCACCTGGCTCACCGAGACGCAGCGCCAGGACGGCGCCTGGGACGAGCCGTACTTCACCGGTACCGGCTTCCCCTGGGACTTCTCGATCAACTACAACCTCTACCGGCAGGTCTTCCCGCTGACCGCGCTGGGACGGTACGTCCACGGTGAGCCCTTCGCCGGAACCCGGCAGGGGAGCTGATGGCAGAGGCTCAGGGCAGCGCCCCGCTGCTGATCGCGTGTGCGCTGGGCATCGAGCGGTTCGCCCTGCGCACGGGCGGCCGCCGCGGCGGTGCGCCGGGCCCGGTGACCGTACTCCGTACGGGCATGGGGCCCGAGGCGGCCGCGTACGCCGTCACCCGCACACTCGGCGAGCTCCCCTCGCGGGAGACCGCCGTACTCGCGTCCGGCTTCTGCGCCGGTCTCGCACCCGGAATGCATCCGGGTGACGTGATCGTCGCCGATGAGACCAGGGACAGCAGGGGCGCCACCGCCTGCGTGGGCACCGAGGTGCTCGCGAAGGCGCTCGCCGCCGCCCTGCCCGGGCGTACTGTGCACACCGGTCCGCTGACCGGGTCAGACCATGTTGTACGCGGCCACGAAAGGGCCGAGCTGCGTGCCACAGGGGCGATCGCCGTGGACATGGAATCCGCGGCGACGCTCTGGAGTGCCGTACGGACCGGGCCCCGCCCGGTTGCGGCCGTACGAGTGGTCGTGGACGCTCCAGAACATGAACTCGTCCGTATTGGGACGGTGCGCGGTGGAATATCGGCCTTCCGCGTACTCCGTGCCGTCCTTCCAGCTTTCTATGAATGGCACCGTTCTTTGCTGCTCCCCAGGAGGTGAGCTAGATGGCCATGCCGCTCCGTCAGACCATCAGGGTCGGGACGTATCTCTTCGAACAGAAGCTCCGCAAGCGTGAGAAGTTCCCGTTGATCGTCGAGCTGGAGCCGCTCTTCGCGTGCAACCTCGCATGTGAGGGCTGCGGGAAGATCCAGCACCCGGCGGGAGTGCTCAAGCAGCGCATGCCGGTGGCGCAGGCAGTGGGGGCCGTCCTTGAATCGGGTGCTCCGATGGTTTCCATCGCGGGTGGTGAGCCCCTCATGCACCCGCAGATCCATGAAATCGTGCGCCAGCTGGTGGCGAAGAAGAAATATGTCTTCCTCTGCACCAACGCGATGCTGATGCGCAAGAAGATGGACAAGTTCACGCCGTCGCCCTACTTCGCTTTCACCGTGCACATCGACGGGCTGCGCGAGCGGCACGACGAGTCGGTGGCGAAGGAGGGGGTGTTCGACGAGGCCGTGGAGGCCATCAAGGAGGCCAAGCGGCGCGGCTTCCGCGTCACGACCAACTCCACGTTCTTCAACACGGACACTCCCCAGAACATCATCGAGGTGCTCAACTACCTCAATGACGATCTGGAGGTGGACGAGATGATGATCTCGCCCGCCTATGCCTACGAGAAGGCCCCGGACCAGGAGCACTTCCTGGGGGTCGAGCAGACCCGGGAGCTCTTCAAGAAGTCCTTCGCCGGCGGGAACAGGAGCCGCTGGCGTCTGAACCACTCGCCGCTCTTCCTGGACTTCCTGGAAGGCAAGGTGGACTTCCCCTGCACCGCGTGGGCCATCCCCAACTACTCGCTCTTCGGCTGGCAGCGTCCCTGCTATCTGATGAACGACGGGTATGTCCCCACGTACAAGGAGCTGGTCGAGAAGACCGACTGGGACAAGTACGGCCGGGGCAAGGACGACCGCTGCGCCAACTGCATGGCGCACTGCGGTTACGAACCGACTGCCGTACTCGCCACGATGGGCTCCCTCAAGGAGACCATCCGCGCCGCCCGCGAGACGGTTTCAGGAAACCGCGGGTGACGTGACGGTCGGAGGAGAGCCTGCCGCACCCGGGCTCCCCGAGCCGCCGGCCCGACCTGTCCAGGTCGGGCCGGCGGCCGTAGGCCCTGTCCGGCCGATCCTCGTGGGCCCGCGACGAGCCTGGTGCGGCGCCTCCCGGCGTTGGCGCAGATCGCCCCAGTACGTCCAGTACGGGGCGATCCTCCGCCTTGCGAGGCACCGCAACAGACGCCGCGGCCTGGTCCGCGAAGATCGGCCGGACAGGACCTTGGGCGCGTACGCGCCGGTCCCGGTGCTGTCGATGACCCGGGCATAGGTCCGGCACCGACCGGCACCGGATGTGTGAGCTGAACGAAATCCGAGAGGGGGCCCGAGCGTGTCGATCTTGGAGAATATCCGGGGACCGCACGACCTGAAGGCGCTCGCCGAGGCGGAACTCGGTGAACTGGCCGTTGAAATAAGGGAGTTCCTGATCCAGGCGGTGGCCAGGACAGGGGGACACCTGGGGCCGAACCTGGGGGTGGTCGAACTCGCCATCGCACTGCACCGGGTCTTCGACTCACCCGCCGACCGCATCCTGTGGGACACGGGCCACCAGAGCTATGTGCACAAGCTGCTCACCGGCCGGCAGGATTTCTCCAAACTGCGCAGCAAGGGCGGCCTCTCCGGCTACCCCTCCCGCGAGGAGTCCGACCACGACGTCATCGAGAACTCGCACGCCTCCACGGTGCTGGGCTGGGCCGACGGCCTCGCCAAGGCCAACGAGGTGCTCGGCAGGACCGGTCATGTGATCGCCGTGACCGGCGACGGCGCGCTCACCGGCGGCATGGCCTGGGAGGCGCTCAACAACATCGCGGCCGCCAGGGACCGCCCGCTGATCATCGTCGTGAACGACAACGGCCGCTCGTACGGCCCGACGACAGGCGGCCTCGCCAACCACTTCGCCACCCTCCGCACGACCGACGGCTACGAGCGGGCTCTCGCCTGGGGCAAGGACGTACTCCGGTCGACACCCGTCGTGGGACAGCCGCTGTACGAGTCGCTGCACGGCGCGAAGAAGGGGTTCAAGGACGCCTTCGCGCCGCAGGGCATGTTCGAGGACCTGGGGCTCAAGTACGTCGGCCCGGTCGACGGGCACGACCTGGCGGCCGTGCAGTCGGCACTCAACCGGGCCAAGCGCTTCCACGGGCCGGTGCTCGTGCACTGCCTCACCGAGAAGGGGCGCGGTTACCGGCCTGCGCTGGAGGACGAGGCGGACCGCTTCCACACCATCAGCGGCATGGACCCGCTGACCTGCGCGCCGCTCGCCCCGCCCGGCGGGCCCTCCTGGACCTCGGTGTTCGGCGCGGAGATCGCCGCGATCGGCGCCGAGCGGCCCGATGTCGTCGCCATCACGGCGGCGATGCTGCACCCGGTCGGCCTCACCGAGTTCGCCGAGCGCTTCCCCGACCGCGTCTGGGACGTCGGGATCGCCGAACAGCACGCGGCCGTCTCGGCCGCCGGACTCGCCACCGGCGGTCTGCACCCGGTGGTCGCCGTGTACGCGACCTTCCTCAACCGGGCACTCGACCAGCTCCTGATGGACGTGGCCCTGCACCGGTGCGGGGTGACGTTCGTCCTCGACCGGGCCGGGGTCACCGGCGTCGACGGGCCCTCGCACAACGGCATGTGGGACATGTCCGTCCTGCAGGCCGTACCGGGACTGCGGATAGCCGCGCCCCGGGACGCCGACCAGCTCCGCGCCCAGTTGCGGGAGGCGGTCGACGTGGACGACGCGCCGACCGTACTGCGCTTCCCCAAGGAGTCGGTGGGCGAGCCGCTCCCGGCGGTCGGCCGAATCGGCGGTATGGACGTACTGCACCGGGCCGACCGCCCCCAGGTGCTGCTGGTCGCCGTCGGGGTGCTCGCCCCGGTCTGCCTCGGGGCGGCAGAGCTGCTCGAAGGCCACGGAATCGGCTGCACGGTCGTCGACCCGCGCTGGGTCAAACCCGTGGACGCCGAGCTCCCCGGGCTCGCCGCCGGACACCGGCTGGTCGCGGTCGCCGAGGACAACAGCCGCAGCGGCGGCGTGGGTTCGGCGGTCGGCCAGGCGCTGCGGGACGCCGGGGTCGACGTACCGCTGCGGATCTTCGGAATCCCCGAGCAGTTCCTCCCGCACGCCAAACGTGCCGAAGTGCTGGCCGACATCGGGCTCACGCCCGTCGAGATCGCAGGACGGATCAGCGCCGCCCTGAAAGCCAAGGAGAAGACGGAATGACGGAAGGCGCACCCAAGGGTTTCGACCTGACGACCCTGCTGGCCGAGCGAGGTGCCGAGCGTTACGAGCTGCACACCCGGTACCTCAACCACCAGCTGCCGAGAATGCTGCACACCATCGGCTTCGACAACGTCTATGAGCGCGCCGAGGGCGCCCACTTCTGGGACGCTGACGGCAACGACTACCTCGACATGCTCGCGGGCTTCGGGGTGATGGGGCTCGGCCGGCACCATCCGGTCGTCCGCAAGGCGCTGCACGACGTCCTGGACGCCTCGCTCGCCGACCTGACCCGCTTCGACTGCCAGCCGCTGCCCGGCCTGCTCGCCGAGAAGCTGCTGGTTCACTCACCGCACCTGGACCGGGTGTTCTTCGGCAACAGCGGTACGGAAGCCGTCGAGACGGCGCTGAAGTTCGCCAGGTACGCCACCGGGAAGCCCAGGATCCTGTACTGCTCGCACGCCTTCCACGGGCTGACGACCGGCTCGCTCTCGGTCAACGGCGAGGACGGCTTCCGGGACGGATTCGCGCCGCTGCTGCCCGACACGGCCATCACCATGGGCGACCTGGCCGCGCTGGAACGCGAGTTGAGGCGCGGGGACGTGGCGGGCTTCGTGGTCGAGCCCATCCAGGGCAAGGGGGTCCTGGAGTCCCCGCCCGGCTTCCTGCGGGCGGCCCAGGAGCTGCTGCACCGGCACAAGGCGCTGCTGATCGCCGACGAGGTGCAGACGGGACTCGGGCGGACCGGCGACTTCTACGCCTACCAGCACGAGGAGGGCGTCGAACCGGACCTGGTCTGCGTGGCCAAGTCGCTCTCCGGCGGGTACGTACCGGTGAGCGCGACACTGGGCAAGGACTGGATCTTCAAGAAGGTCTACTCGTCCATGGACCGGGTGCTGGTCCACTCGGCGAGCTTCGGCTCCAACGCCCAGGCGATGGCCGCCGGGCTCGCCGTGCTCTCGGTGATGGAGGACGAGGAGACCGTCGCCCACGCCCGGGCGACCGGCGAGCTGCTGAAGTCACGGCTGGCCGCGCTGATTCCCCGGTACGAGTTGCTGCACGACGTACGCGGCCGGGGGCTGATGATCGGCATCGAGTTCGGCCGCCCCACATCGCTGAAGCTCCGCAGCCGGTGGACCATGCTCCAGGCGGCCCGCAAGGGGCTCTTCGCGCAGATGGTCGTCGTGCCGCTGCTCCAGAAGCACCGCATCCTCACCCAGGTCTCCGGGGACCATCTGGAAGTGATCAAGCTGATCCCGCCGCTGGTCATCGGTGAGGCGGAGGTGGACCGCTTCGTCGGGGCCTTCACCGCTGTCATGGACGACGCGCACGGTGGTGGCGGACTCATGTGGGACTTCGGGCGGACGCTGGTGAAGCAGGCGGTCGCCAACCGCTGAGAGTCCGGACCGGGCCGCCGAAGGACAGGCGGGATTTTGCCTCAGAGGCAAGAAATTTGCCTCTGAGGCATTCTGCTGTCCCAATGGGGTGTATGAGCACCCCAGCGGAGGATCTTCCCGATGTCGCCCCCCGCCTGCGCGAACTGCGCCGGCGCGGACGGCTCACGCTGGAGGCCGCGGCCCGCAGGGCGGGTCTCTCCCCGGCGCACCTCTCCCGGCTGGAGACCGGAGCACGCCAGCCGTCGCTGCCCATGCTGCTCTCGCTGGCCCGTATCTACGGTACGTCGGTCTCCGAGTTGCTCGGCGAGGTGCCCCCCGAGCGGGACCCCGTCATCCGGGGCGACCGCCTCGGCTCCGTCGAGGCCGACGGCTGGACGTACCACACGGCGGGCTCCCCGGGCCGGGCGATGCAGGCCCTGCGGGTGGAGGTGCCGTACGGGGCGCAGGGCGAGCTGGTCCGGGTCCATCCCGGCGAGGAGTGGATCTACGTCCTCAGCGGGAAGCTGCGGCTGACCCTGGGCGACGCGGCGCACGACCTCGACCCCGGGGACAGCGCCCACTTCGACTCGCTCACCCCGCACCGGATCGCCGCGGCGACCCGGAGCGGGACCGAACTGCTCTTCATGCACACCCTGCTGCAGAGCCCCGACCTGCACTGAACCCCAGCTGCTGAACCCCCAGCTGCACTGAATCCCAACTGCGCAGAATCCCAACTGCGCAGAGTCCCAACTGCGCAGAGTCCCAACTGTGCTGAATCCTGGCCTGTGTTGAGGCCGGTCCCGTATTCAGCTCGGTCCCGTACGCGATCCGTTCGAAGAGAGGCCCGGCCATGCCAGAAACCAACCCGGTGAAGGCGAACGAGGAGAAGAAGTTCCCCCGCGGACTCGTCATCCGGCTTGTCGCCTACCTGGTGGCGGGCCACCTCTTCGCCGGTTTCGTCTATCTGCTGTTCACGCTCGGCGGCCGGCAGTAGCTCAGGCGTCGTCGAGCAGCCGGGCGCGCAGTTTCTCGCGCGTCTCCGGGGAGAGCTTCAGACCCTCGGTGAGATAGCGCTCGGTGGTTCCCCACGTCTCGTCGATGGTCGCGAAGGCCGTCTCCAGATATTCGGCGCGGGCCTCGAAGAGCGGGCTCAGCAGCTGCATCACCTCGGTGGAGTGCGCGTCGGCCGACTCGTCGCTGCGCTTGACCAGGTAGCGCCGCCGGGGATCGTTCGACTTGAGGTAGTCCGCCTCGACGGCGTCGCGCTCGACGCCCACCGCGAGCAGCGTCACCGCTATCGAGAGTCCCGCCCGGTCCTTGCCCGCCGCGCAGTGCATCAGGGCAGGCACGCTGTCCTCGGCGAGAGCGTGCAGCACCCGGCTGTGCTCGGCGGTCTTGGTGGTGATGATCGAGCGGTACGAGGCGGACATCCGGCCCGCGGCCCGGGCGTCGGAGAGGACCCGCCGCAGCTGGTCCAGGTCGCCGTCGCGGACCATGCGCCAGAACTCGGAACCGTCCGCCGGGTCAGTCAGCGGGATATTGACATTACGGACGCCCGCCAGCTCGACGTCGTGCCCGTCCAGAGCCACGTCGGCCGCGTTACGGAAGTCGAAGATCGTGTGGAGCCCGAGCGACGACAGGAAGACGGCGTCCTCCGTGGTGGCGTGCGCGAGGTGGCCGCTGCGGAACAGCCTGCCCCGGCGCACCCGCCGTCCGTCCACGGTCGGCAGTCCGCCCACGTCACGGAAGTTGCGCACCCCGGCAAGATCGGGTTCTGCCGACGGGACCTGCGGAATATGCTGCGTCACGGGGCTCCTCGGTGTCCGGCCGGCGTGGCTGGTCGCCGCCGTCGGCGCGTGGTGGACCAGTGCCGTGGCACCAGCCGCCGGCCGTGTCGTAACGGCCCTGGATTTTGACGATACGACATCGGTGCGTCATGCAGGCATCGTGCCCCGGAGATCCACGGTGGCCTCCCTTATTCCGCCTTTAGGCAAACTGACCAGGTGGCCTTTCTCACGGCCTGTCACCCCCTAAATACGGTCGCGTAGGTCACATCGCGAGGTGCAGGATTGGCCGTTGTGGCAGACGATTCGGCAATCAAGAACAGAGACATCATCGGGTCGTACGCGGCGATCGGCGACAGCTTCACCGAGGGAGTCGGGGACCCCGGACCTGACGGGAACTTCGTTGGCTGGGCCGACCGGCTCGCCGTACTTCTGGACGACCGCGTCCCCGAACACACCTTCCGTTACGCGAACCTCGCGGTACGCGGACGGCTCCTCGACCAGATCGTCGACGAGCAGGTCCCGCGGGCCAAGGAGCTGGCCCCCGACCTGGTCAGCTTCTCGGCGGGCGGCAACGACATCATCCGGCCGGGCTCCGACCCGGACGACGCGGCCGAGCGTTTCGAGCGGGCGCTCGCCGATCTGACCGGTTCGGTCGGCACCGTCATGGTGACCACCGGCTTCGACACCCGAGGTGTTCCGGTCCTGCGCCATCTGCGCGGCAAGATCGCCACGTACAACGAGCACGTACGGGTCATCGCCGCACGGCACGGCGCCCCGGTGCTTGACCTGTGGTCCCTCAAGACCATCCAGGACCGGCGTGCCTGGGACGGCGACCGGCTGCATCTGTCGCCCGAGGGCCACACACGTGTCGCGCTGCGGGCCGCGCAGGTGCTCGGCCTCGACGTACCCGCAGACCCGGACCAGCCGTGGCCGCCGGAGCCGCCGCGCGGCTCGGCCGAGGTACGGCGCGACAACATCCAATGGGCCCGCGAACACCTGGTGCCCTGGATAGGCCGCAGGCTCCGCGGCGAGTCCTCCGGCGACCACGTGGCGGCCAAGCGCCCGGACCTGCTGCCGCTCTGAGGCAGCTTCGTACGCCCGGCACGGATCCGGCGGGGACAGATCCGTGCCCCGGTGGCGGCGCTGCGACCGTTCACGAGGCCGTTCCTCCACGGTCGTGCCCGACGCACATAATGGATCGACATCGCACACCTGGAGGTCCCCGTGCCCGATTCCCGTTCTCTGTCGCCCCGGCTCCGCGCGCTGCGGCCGGAGGGCTTCGGTGCGGACCCGGCCGGAGAGCGGATGGCACGTATCCGCCGCTCACCGAACTTCGCCGACGGCGTGTTCCAGAACCCGGTGGGCGCCAGGACCCGGCCGGCCGGCTCCATGACCGAGTTCGCGAAGGTCTACTTCCGCAAGGAGGAACGGGTACTCCGGTCCCCCGAAGGCACCGTGCCCGTCCACGCCACCACCGTCGCCGACCTCGCGAAGCCATCGGCCTCGGGGCTGCGGCTCACCTGGATGGGGCACTCGACCGTGCTCGCCGAGATCGACGGCCGGCGGGTGCTGTTCGACCCGGTCTGGGGCAAGCGCTGCTCACCGTTCTCGTTCGCGGGGCCGAAGCGCCTGCACCCCGTGCCGCTGCCGCTCGCCGCTCTGGGGCCAGTGGACGTCGTGGTGATCTCGCACGACCACTACGACCACCTGGACCTCCCCACCATCAAGGCACTCGTGGGGACCGACACGGTCTTCGCCGTACCGCTCGGCGTGGGCGCGCACCTGGAGCGCTGGGGTGTGCCCGCCGCCCGGCTGCGCGAGCTGGACTGGAACGAGACCGCGGAGGTGGCCGGCATCCGGCTCACCGCCACGCCGGCCAGGCACTTCTGCGGCCGCGGGCTGCGCAACCAGCAGCACACGCTCTGGGCGTCCTGGACCGTCGCCGGACCCGAGCACCGGATCTACCACAGCGGCGACACCGGGTACTTCCCCGGATTCAAGGACATCGGCGCCGGACACGGCCCCTTCGACGCCACGATGATCCAGATCGGCGCTTACTCGGAGTTCTGGCCGGACATTCACATGACCCCGGCTGAAGGCGTGCGGGCACATCTGGATCTCCAGGGCGGTGAGCCCGGTGGCGTGCTGCTGCCCATCCACTGGGGCACCTTCAACCTGGCCACGCACCCGTGGGCGGAGCCCGGCGAGTGGACGAGGGACGCCGCGGGGGAGGCCGGGCAGGCGGTGGCGCTGCCCCGGGCAGGCGAGCCCTTCGAGCCCTCGGGCAAGATCCCGTCCGAGCCCTGGTGGCGGGCGGTGTCCCCGCCGATCGACCGCCCGTGGCGCGTCTCGGTGGGACCGGACACCGCCCCGGCCGCCGATCCGAGCGGTCTCGACCTCCCGGAGGAGCAGCACTCCTGAGCGCGGGCGTCCCCCGCTCACCTCCCCGGCGGGTGAGCGGGGGTGCCGGACTACGGCCGCCGCACCGCGAACTGGAAGCAGCCGTACTCCAGGGCGCGTACGTGCACCATCGCCACTTCCGGCACGGCGAACGCCTCATCGAAAGCCCGGTCGAAACCGGCCCCGGCGTCCACGGGGATCTCCAGGAGACGGCCGCCGACGATGTGCCCCTCGGCGTTGTAGCGCCTGACGGTGCGCAGTGCCCCCGGCCGCGCGAAGGGGTAGCCGTGCGCGTCGCCCGGGCCCTCGCACTCGTCGGCGTGGATGAACACCGGCCCCGCTTCGTCGTACGCCCCGGGGGCGGCACCGGTCGCCGCCGCCCAGCGCCGCAGCGGTGCGTACGAGACAAGGGCCACCCGCTCCCCGGGCTCGATGGACCGCAGGCAGCAGCGCAGCGGGCTGCCGACGGAGTCGATGGGGACGCCGTCCTCGCCGGCGGTGTACGCGTGGAGGGGCTTGCCGGAGTCGTCGGTGACGCGGAGTTCCCGCAGGGTGGCGGGCGGGATGGGAAGAGCTGCGTAAGTGGTCATGGCTCCAGTGTCGGCGGCGCGGCCCGGAGGTACTGGCGGAATTCTGACGCCGAGGCCGCCCGGCCGCGTGCCCTCACAGGGTGCAGTCCGTGCTGGAACGCAGGGGGGTGGTGGGCCCCGGTTCTGACGGGGCCCACCACCCTTTGTCCTGTCAGTCCGGCTCTGCCAGGCCGGGGGCAGCCGGCGCGGACGGTGATGTGGACCGTGTCACCCCCCCGCATCCACGCACCCGAAAGCGTCGAATACCTGGACACGCTTCCGGCCAACGGTGCCGGGGAGGCCGGCAAGAAGGCCCTGCGAGAGCGGGCCGGGCGCCGCGGCCGGAGTACGGACGCCCCAGCCGCCCACGCATCCGGGGAGGTGAGATGACGCCCCTTCCGCCCGGACGCCCTCGTACTGCCCTTGCGGGCCGGGCACGTCCGTCCGGGACGGAACACACAGCGATCCTCCCCCGCACACCGTCACCCGCCGGCGCGTCGCGTCAGGCGGTGGCGAAGGCGGCGAGGACTCCCGCCGCCAGGGCGGAGCGTTCGACCATGCCGCTGAGCGTCACGTGCTCGCTGCGGGCGTGGGCGCCGCCTCCCACCGCGCCGAGTCCGTCCAGGACGGGGGTACCTGCGGCGAGGACGAAGTTCCCGTCGCTGGCGCCGCCCACGGCTGTCTCGCGCAGATCCAGGCCGAGCGGCGCGGCGCAGGACCTGGCGAGGGCGAAGACCCGGCCGACGCCCTCGGTGCGCTCGAAGACAGGACGGTTCCAGCCTCCGTCGATCCGCAGGCTGGTCCGGGCGTCGGACGGGGCGAGTCCGGCCAGGGCGACGTCCAGGCGGGCGCGTTCGTCGTCGGTCGCGACCCGGATGTCCAGCTGTGCGGTCGCCTCCGCCGCCGTGACGTTGCTGCGGGTACCGCCGCGCAGCACGCCAACGTTGAGGGTGGTCCCGGCCGCTGGGTCCGCGAGGGCTTCCAGCGCGAGCACCTGGCGGGCGATCTCGTTGACCGCGCTGGCACCGGATGTCGGGTCGAGGCCGGCGTGGGCCGCCTCACCGGTGATGGTGAGGGAGAACAGTCCGACTCCCTTACGGGTCGTCTTCACCGCCCCGTCCGCGCTCGCCTCGAAGACCAGCGCCGCCCGGGACTTCCGCGCCTCGGCGACGATGACGTCGCTCGACGCCTTACTGCCGGTCTCCTCGTCCCCGTTGAGCAGCAGGGTGCACTCAGGACGCGGCAAGTCGAGCGCCGTGAGCGCGCGCAGCGCCCAGACGGCCTGGACGAGTCCGGCCTTCATGTCGAACACACCCGGCCCGGAGATGCGGTCCCCCTCCCGGCGGTAGGGCCAGTCCGGCAGGCTTCCGGTGGCCCAGACGGTGTCGTAGTGGCCGACGAGCAGTACCGGCGCCTCTGTTGACGGGCCCGTGCCGGCGTAGCGGCGGATCAGGATGTCGCCCGCGTCCTCGCGCGGGCGCACCTCCTCGCTCGTGGGTGCGCCGAGGGAGGTGTCGAGCCAGCCGCGCAGCCAGTCGAGGCAGGCGGCGAGGGCGGCGGTGTCGTCGCTGGAGCTCTCCTGGGAGGTGTAGGCGGCGAGGTCGGCGTCCATCGCGTCACGGTGTTCGTCCAGCCAGCCGTGGACGGCGACGGCCTGCGCCCCGGTGAGTGCGGGCCCCGCGGGCAGGGCGTGGCACTCGGGTCCGCCGGTCCCGGCCGTGTGGCCGCCGGACACGGCGAGGCGGTCGAGGGCGTCCAGCCGGGACTCGGACATGGTGGACGGGTCCTGCTCCAGTTCCCGCAGACCGTCCAGGACAGCCCGTAGCACCGGAGCGTTCAGGCCCGCGCGCCGTGCCTGCTGGAGGACCGGCGCATAGTGCGTGGTCACCTCCACCGGACGGTGGCGGACGGCCAGGTCACGCCAGATGCCGCTGCGGTCCTTAGGCTGGGTGCGCAGCCACGCGGTCAGCCGGTCGCACGCGGCACCGCGCAGGGCGGGGTCGTTGTCGGGCCGGAAGGCGGGCGCCTCGAAGGCGTCGAAGGACTCCAGGCGTACACCGGACGCGTCTGCCACCGCGTACACCTCGGCGGCCAGCGCGTACATGGTGGCGCGGTGGCGGTCCGTGAGGTCCGCCATGGGGGCGTCGGCCAGCGCGGTGGCCGAGAGCATCGCGCCGAACGCGGCCTTCGCCCACAGGTAGCCCTCGACGTTCTCGGTGGCCCGTGCGGGACCCCACGCCTGGAGATCGGCGACAAGGGCGCGCACCCGGGCGGAGACCGGTGCCCCGCCCACTTCGCCGATGACGAACGCGCCGGGACCGCCGTCGCGCACCACGCCCGGTTCGACGAGGTCGGCGAAGATGTTGACGAAGGCGGCGACGGTACGCTCGGCGCCGATGTGTTCGGCTATGAGCTCTTCGTTGAAGCCGTTCTGCACGGAGACGACGTAGCCGTCCGGGGTGAGGCGCGGTGCGATCCAGCGCATGGCCTTCTCGGTCGCGTGTGCCTTGACGCTGAGCAGGACACGGGCCAGGGGCGGCCCCTGGTACGTGTCGGGGGTGGCCGCGTCGAGGCGGACGCTCTCGCGTTCCCCGCCGTGCAGGATGGTCAGCCCGTCCGCCCGGATCGCAGCCACGTGGTCGGCGTCGGTGTCGATGACGGTGACCCGGTGTCCGGCCGCCGCGAGACTGTGGGCGAGGGTGCCGCCGATGGCGCCCGCTCCGACAACGGTGTAGGCATCGCCGGTCATGAGGTGTGTCCCTTCGTGGAGTCCGGGCGTCGTGCGTCCGGCGTATGGGTACCGGTGGCGGTCGTGCCGCCGGTGGACGAGGTGCGCGGCGGGGGCCCCAGCCGGGGCAGGTGGGTCGCACCGGTGCCGCTGCCGCCGTCCACGCGCAGGATCTCGCCGGTTACCCAGGAGGCATCAGGGCCGGCGATCCACACGACGGCGCGGGCGATGTCAGCCGGGGAACCCGGCCGTCCCAGCGGGTTGACGGAGACAGCCGTCGCGTACTCGTCGGTGACGGGGTTGCAGGTGCTGTCGACGCCGATGAAGCCGGGGCTGACGGCGTTGACGCGGATGCCGTGCGGGCCCAGTTCGAGGGCCGCTGCGCGGGTCGCCATCTCCAGCGCTGCCTTGGAGGCCGCGTACGGGCCGCCGCCGGGCCGGGCGCGCAGTGCGGCGCCGGAAGAGATGTTGACCACCGACGAGGTCCGGCCCGAGGCGATGGCCCGCCGTGCCAGTTCGGCCGTCGCGAGCACCGGGGCGCGGGTGTTGAGGGCGAGGACGCGGTCCCAGTCGGCGGCGGTGACCTCGGTCATGTCGAGCGACGGGTAGATACCGGCCGCGTTGACCAGCACGTCCACCGGCCCGTGGGCCTGCCATCCATCGCTGATGGCGTCGGATGGGCCGTCGGCCGAGCCGAGGTCACGGACCTGGTGGGCCGCGCCCAGTGCTTTCGCCGTGTCCGCGAGCGGGGCGGCGTCGATGTCGACGAGCGTCAGTCGGTGGCCGGCGGCGGCGAAGTGCTCGGCGACGGCCCGTCCGATGCCACTCGCGGCACCGGTGACCAATACGTGCGCCATCAGGCGAACTCCTTGTCCTTCGTCTCGGGCATGGTCAGGTAGACGATGAGAGAGATCAGGGCGGAGCCGGAGACGTACAGCCAGAGCTTGCCGGCGTGACCGGAGTCGCTCATCCAGGTCGTGACGTACGGGGCGGTGCCGCCGAAGACCGCGACGGCCAGCGCGTACGGGAGGGCGATGCCGGTGGCGCGTACCTCCGGCGGGAACTGCTCGGCCATGATCACCGCGCAGTTCGCGGAGTAGCCGAGGATCAGCAGCATGCCGGTGAGCTGTACCAGGAACAGCACGAGGAAGCTGTCGTTCAGGATGTGCAGCATCGGCCAGGCCAGGACAACGAAGCCGGCCGCGAAGCCCGCCATGGTGGGTTTGCGCCCGAGCCGGTCGGAGAGCAGCCCCGCGAAAGGCAGCAGCACGAGGAAGACGATCAGGCACAGCGTCTGGGAGAGCAGTGCCCGCTTCAGCGGTATACCCGTGGTGAGGTTGGCGTACGTCGGAAGGTAGCTGACCCAGATGTAGTAGGTCAGCGTGCCGGCGACCGTGATGCCCGCGACCCGGAGTGCGGCGGCGGGGTGCTCGACGAGCATTGCCTTCAACGGGTTCTTCCTGGCCTGGCCCTCGGCCTTGGCCTCGTTGAAGGAGTCGGTGTCCTCGACGGAGACCCGCAGCCAGAGCCCGGCCAGACCGAGCAGCGCGCCGATCACGAAGGCGGCCCGCCAGCCCCAGGCATGCAGGGCGTCCTCGCTGAGCAGCGAGGTGAAGGTGGTGCCGAGCAGAGACGCGATCAGGACGCCGCCCGCCACTGATACCTGCTGCCAGGATCCGGCGAAGGCACGTCTGCCGGGCGAGGCGGACTCCACCAGGAACGCCGAGGACGAGCCGAACTCACCCCCTGCGGAGAAGCCCTGGGCCAGCCGCGACAGCAGGAGGACCAGTGGAGCCGCGATGCCGATCGTCCCGTAGCCCGGGGTCAGAGCGATGACGAAGCCGGCGCCGGCCATCAGGCCGATCGTGAGGGCGAGCCCCTTCTTGCGGCCGTGCCGGTCGGCGTACGCGCCGAGGAAGGCGGCCCCCACCGGGCGCATCACGAAACCGACGGCGAAGACGGCGAGGGTGGAGAGCAGCGCCACCGTGCCGTCGGCCTTCGGGAAGAAGACATCCGCGATGATCTTCACGAAGATGCCGTAGAGGGCCCAGTCGACCCATTCGACGGTGTTGCCCACGGCTCCGGCGACGAGGGCCTTGCGTTGCCGGGGCGTCAGCTTGGGAGATGGGGCGATACCGGATGCGGCGGTGTCGAGTGGCACGAGGAAATCCTCGCTTTCCTTGGAGCGTCACAGGGGACGGATCGGGGACTGACCGGGGGCGGGAGCGTGGGGGCGGGCAGAGTCCTGTGTGCGGGCGGTGATGCCGGGTGGGGACGAGCGGGATGAACCCGGGGGAACGGGAATCGATGTGCCGGGGAGAGCCGCGCGGTATGTGTCCACGCGGGCCGGCGAGCGGGCACGGCGGCGTGGAAGCGGGGCCCGGGGGTCGCGAGCGGGAGCCGGGGCGCCGAGGTGCGTCCGGATGTGACGGATGCGGGGTCTGGTGCCGGGTGAACGACGAGGCGCCGTCGCCGGTGGCGGTCAGTCGTACGGAGGTCGTTGGGTCAGCGGGCCGGGCGTTGCGCGAGGCAGTGCTCGGCGACCTCCCGGTGGGTGGCGAACCACACCGCGTCGTGCTCACCGATGTGTGCGAGCAACTCGTCCAGTACGACGAGACGCGAGCGGTGGCCGATGATGTGCGGGTGCAGCGTGAGCTGGAACAGGCCGCCGGCCGCGTACGCGGCGGCGAACTCGTCCTGCCAGATCCGGAGCACGTCGCGCGGCGCGATGTAGGGCCTCAGCGAGGCGAAGCGATCCATCATGAAATAGGGCGCGTCGTCGCGGATCCACTCCACGGGGATCTCCACCACGCCTGTCGCCTCGCCGTGCTCGACCAGCTCGTAAGGCTCGTCGTCAGCCATCAGTGAGGAGTCGTAGAGCAGGCCCATCTCACGGGTGATCGCCAGGGTGTGCGGTGAGAAGTCCCAGCTCGGCGTGCGGATGCCGACGGGGCGTACGCCGCCGATCCGCTCCAGGGTGTCGGCGGACCGAAACTGGAGCTCACGTTCGGTTCCCGCGGTGAGCAGAGTGTTGCGCTCGTGGATCCAGCCGTGGACGGCCAGTTCGTGGCCTGCGGCCGTGTAGGCCCTCGCCTCCTGCGGGCGCAGCAGCGCGCAGACTGCCGGCATGAAGAAACTCGCGGGAATGCGGTGGCGCTCCAGCAGGTCAAGGATCTTGGGCACGGCCACGCGCGCGCCGTACTCGCCCTGGGCGAGCTTCGCCGGGCGCGTCTCCCCGTCGCGCAGAGCCGGGGTCTCGTGGTCCGAGTCGAAGGACACGGCCACCGCGCAGCGGGCGCCGCCGGGCCAGGTGTCCGGTGCGAGGGGGCGCCCGGCGCGTACGTGTCCGACATGGCCGCGCCAGGTCGGCTCGTCCCATTCCCACGGCTGCTGCTCACTCTGCGCCATCGGAATCCGACCTTTCGTGAGAGATATGCGCTCTGTCTTCTCCAGGGTCGCCCGAGGAGACAGCGCTCCGTCCGCCACTCTTGTGTGGCCCGTTGCTGATGGCCCATCGTGGGCACCTCCCGTGCACCGACCCAGGAAATCGAAGAGAATCGCCATGGACCGTCTTCGTGTGAAGGATTCCGCCGTCGCGCTCCAGGCTGAGCTGGACGAGACGGATATCGCCATCGCCCACGCCCTGCAGATCGCGCCACGGGCCTCCTGGACGGCGATCGGCGAGGTGCTCGGGCTCAGCGCGGTGACGGTCGCGCGCCGCTGGGGCCGGATCTCGGACCGCGGCTTGGCCTGGGTGACCGCGACCGGCAGCCCCGGCCTGTGGCGATCCCTGTGCAACGCCTTCATCGACGTGGACTGTGAGCCGTCGGTCCGGCACGAGGTGGCACTCGCCCTGGCCAGGGACCCGCGGACGAAGTCCGTCATGGAGCTGGCCAGCGGACGGGACATCCACATCAACGCCGTGACCCGGGATCTGCCGGGCCTGTCCCGGTTCATCCTGGAGCGGGTGAGCCGTCTGCCCGGTGTGGTGCGGGTCAGTACCAAGATCACCACGCGCATCCTTGTCGCCGGAAGCGACTGGCGGCTGGACGCGCTCCCTCGTTCGGAGCAGTTGCTCCTCCAGGCCGCCGCGGACGAGACCGCGCCGCGCCAGGCCCTGCCCGGCACGCTGGACGGTCCGGACAGAGACCTGCTGCTGGCCCTCGCCCCGGACGGCCGACTGCCCGTCTCCGAACTCGCAGAGCGCACAGGCACCAGCCAGACCGCGGCCCGTCGCCGTCTCGCGCGGCTGGAGCGTACCGGCGCCGTCGCGTTCCGCTGCGAGATCGCCCAGCACATCACGGGGTGGCCGGTCACCTCACTCATGTGGGCGCGGGTGGCGGTCCCGCAGCGGCGACAGATCTGTGAGCGGCTCAGCCGGATGCCGGGCGTCCGGCTGCTGACGGCGACCAGCGGCGAGACGAACATCCTCATGTCCACGTGGCTGCACTCCGTGGACAGCGCCCACGACCTGGAGGAGCGGATCGGCGCGGAGTGCCCGGCGCTGGAGATCGCCGACCACGGCATCGTGCTGCGGACGGTGAAGCGTCAGGGATGGATTCTCGACGAACTGGGGCGCTGTCTGGAAAGCGCGCCCATCGACCCGTGGTGCGACGGAGACATCGCTGTCCCGGAGGCGGGGTGACCCGCTGCGGTCGGCAGACCGCGGCCCCTCTCACCTCCTCGCGATGTCTGCCGGAGCCGGGACCTGGTTCGGGGAAGCCACCAGTGGACCGCGGGTACGACAGTGGGGTCGTCGACGAAGTCTGGGAGACGACCAAGGAGTTCAGGGCGAGCGCGACGTGCGGGCCGTCCCCGTCGTGATCGAGACACCCCCCGTCGCCCCCCGTCGAGGCACCCCCGGCGGCTCAGCCGCTCTGTCCGGCCCGTTCCCGGGCGCTGGCCTGCCGGGCCGCGGCCACGATGTCCTGGAGCGCTGTGAGATGGTCGTCCAGCGCTTGCCGGCCGGTGGGGGAGAGGGACAGCCAGGTCCTGGGACGCTTGCCCACATGGCCCTTGCGGATGGTCAGATATCCAGCCGTCTCCAGCGCGGAGGCGGTCTTGCTGAGGACCGAGTCGGACACCTGGCAGCCGTCGCGTACGGCGGCGAACTCGGCCTCGTCGCACGCCGAGAGGAAGGCGGCGACGGCCAGCCGGGTCGGATGCTGGATCGTCTCGTCCAGCGCCGGCCGTCCCTGTCCCGGGGGAGCGCCCGTCACGCCGACTCCGCCAGGGACCGCCTGATCACGGCGTTGCGGGCCAGGAACGCCACCCACACACCGAGCCCGCCCACGACGAACGCCGTGAGCTGTGCGGCGCCCTGGCTCGCTCCGGACGCCCAGCACAGCCCCCCGGCCAGAGCGCCCGCGAGCAAGACGGCCGGCAGCGCGACCCGGCTCCGCCACAGCCGCGCGGGCCAGGACCGGTCGATGAGAACCCCGGCTCCCCTGCGCGCTGCCCGGGCGAGCAGGAGGATGACGGCGAGCGCCAGAAGCGACACGACGAGGGCCACCAGAGTCGCCTGGCCGCCCTCGTCGTCGCTCCAGGCCTGCACCGCGCTCGGCACTATCACGGCCACGGCGGCGGTCGGTCCGTACCAGGCAGGGACAAGACCTGCCCGGAGGCGGGCCTGCTCCTGGGCCTTCTCCACGTCCCGCAGGGCGCCTGCCGCGTATTCCGCCGAGCCGGTGTCGGCCTTGAGAAGTACGGACTCGTTCTCCTGCGGCGGCATGAGCACACGGACCCTTCTGAGGCACACGGTGGAGCTGACGCTTTCCATCGTGCCATCTACTTTCCAGATTGGAAAGTACTTTCTCCTCCTGTGGCACGGCTGCGGGCGTTGGCCTCGGCGACGCGGGCCTGCAGCAGTTCGGCCGGGCCGACCGGGCGTACCCGGGCCGGGTCGGCGTCCCACTCGCGGCCGCCACCCAGCGGCCGGAGCTGGAGCCAGGGGCCCTCGTGCGCCATGACGATGCCGACGCGGTTGCTGGCGACGTCGCGAACGGGCGTTCCAGGGCGGGGAGTTGCCGTGTCGGGGTCCGGTTGCCGGGTGGCACTCACTGTCCCGCCCCCTTCGCGATGACAGCGGCCAGCGCGAGCGCGACCGGCGCGGAGCACACTCCGAGATACACCAGCGCGTACCGGGTGCTCGCCGGGGCGTCGTCCCGCTCCGGCTCGGCCTCGGGCTCGAACCAGGGCGTGCGTACGTCCATCGCGGGCAGCTGGATCCCGGCACGGGTCAGAGCCTCGGCGAGCGCGTCGCGCGCGTCGAGCGCCTCCTGGACCTTCGGGCTGTCGGTGGAGGGGTTGCGGGGGATACGGCGCGGGAGCGGGGGAGTCGTCGACATGGCTGGGGGGCTCCTTGCGGTCGGTGTCCTGGGGAGCGGCGAGGGGCCGGACCCGTGGGTTGTGCGGTTTCGCTGCCGGGCCCACCAGCGGTGAATTACGGTGCGTAGTGGGGGTGTTACGAGAATGCCGCCCGGGTGGGCCGGGGTGCATCGATGGCGTTCCCTCGTTCTCTCGCGGCCCGCCGCGTTCCACACCTTCCACATGGAATGCGGGGGACCGGCGGGCGCGCGTGTATGTGTACCGGTACGGGGGCGGATTCCGGGCAGGCCGGAGCGCCCTGGAAGGAGCGCCATGCCGCAACGACGCCTCGTCACCAGCCGCAGCCAGGAGCCGCGTCAGCGGTTCGCCGAGGAGTTACGGAAACTGCGCGCCCTGCGCGGTGTCAGCCTGCGGCAGTTGGGTGACCGGCTCGGCTGGGACTACTCGCTGTTCGGCAAGATAGAGAAGGGCGAGACGCTGGGCGGGCCCGAAGTCGTCCAGGCGCTGGACCAGTACTTCGGTACGCCGGGGATGCTGCTCGCCCTCTGGGAGTTGGCCATGGGGGACCGTACGCAGTTCCGGGAGCGGTACCGGCAGTACATGGCTCTGGAGTCGGACGCGACCAGCCTGTGGCATTTTGCGGTGAGCGTGCTGCCGGGACTGTTGCAGACGCCGGGGTATGCGCGAGAGGTGCTGGCTGCAGGTGGCCTCAAGGGAGATGAGCTGGAGCAGCAGGTGGAGGCGCGGATGGGGCGCCGGGAGTTGCTGGCCGGTGAAGACCCGCCGCACTTCCGGACCATCCTGTCGGAGGCGGTGTTGCGGACGCCGCTGAGGGACCCGACGCAGTGGCGGCAGCAGTTGGAGTATCTACTGGAAGTTGGCGAGCGGGACGATGTGACCGTACAGGTGGTGCCGTTCGGGGCTGGGTTGCACGGTCTCACCAACGCGGACGTGATGTTCCTCCGCCTGCCCGAGGGGCGTACCGTGGCCTACGCCGAAAACGGGTACAGGGGTGAACTCATCGAGGAAATTGCTCCGGTTGAACGGCTGCAACGTGCGTACGATTCGGTACGCGACCTGGCTTTGTCCCCAGCCGAGTCGCGGAAGTTCATTCTGCGCATTCTGGAGGAAGTACCGTGCGATCCCTCGACCTGACTGCAGTGACTTGGCGCAAAAGCAGCTACAGCAACCAGGATGGCGGCCAGTGCCTGGAGGTCGCTGACGGCTTCGCTGCCGCTGTCCCCGTACGTGACAGTAAGAAGCCCGACGGCCCCGTCGTCACATTCGCCGCGCACGGCTGGGCGGCGTTTGTCTCCGCCCTGCGCGACGGCGAGTTGAGGGCCTGACCGCAGCAGCCATACCCCTGAGTCACCGACAGCCCCCGCCGACCGGCACCGGTCAGCGGGGGCTGTGTCGTCATGGAACGCCGGGCCGAATGTCACGGTCCTGTCATACGGCGATCTTGCCAGGAACTTTCGGGGGTCACCCCGGCATCTCAACTTTCAGAACCACGGCAAAAGGCCCGGTCACCGGCCGGTCGGCCGATGTTCCCGAAGGTCAGATGGCCTGCCCGCCAGGGGCTGGAACCCGTTGAGGAGACAATGATGCTCGTTCGGAAGAAGAAGATCTCGATGTTCGCCCTCGCCGCTGTGGCTGCCGGTCTGGCGCTCACGGCCTGTGACAACAACGGCACCGACGCGGCCTCGTCCTCCAAGGCCGGCTCGTCCTCCTCCTCGACTACGCAGTCCCCCGCTCCCGCATCCAAGTCCGCCAAGGGCTCGACCTCGGGCACCTCCGCGAAGTCCGGGGTGAGCTGCACCAACCAGATCAACTACGCCGGTGACCCCCGCTCCAACGCCGAGATCAACAGCATCGGCGCGGACACCGGCCGCTGCCCGGCACCGGAGAAGAAGGGCACATCCACGGGCACATCCTCCGGCGCCTCCGCGAAGTCCGGGGTGAGCTGCACCAACCAGATCAACTACGCGGGCGACTCCCGCTCCAATGCCGAGATCAACAGCATCGGCGAGAACACGGGCCACTGCCCGGCACCGGAGAAGAAGAGCACGCCTGCGGGCACCCCCAAGAAGCCCGGCACCAGCTGCACCAACCAGACCGACTACGCGGGCGACTCCCGCTCCAATGCCGAGATCAACAGCATCGGCGAGAACACCGGCTACTGCCCCCCGGTCAAGCACTGATCGATCGTCCTCGGAGTCGCCTCTCCAGGGTGAGGGCGGCGTTGACTAACGTCATGTGGTTGGGGGCATACGCGGGGCCGGCGGAAGACAGCTCCACCGGCACGGTACGGAGAGGGGCGCAAGCGGTGGCGCGGGAGAACCGACAGGCGGCGTTGCCCGACGGAGCGGAGAACAACCGGGAGTTCTCGGAGGGAGGGGGAACCCCGGGCGGGTTGCCGCGACGGCGGGGGCTCACCGCAGGCGCCCTGGGACTTTTCCGTGGCAACTGGCGTGGCCTGTACGGCCTTTCGTTCGGCGTCGCGCTGTTCGCCGCGCTTGGGGGCTGCGCGCTGGTGACGGCGGCGTTCGCCGCCTCCTGGCACAACTTCGCCCTCACCTGGAAGGGCGCTCGCTCGGAGATAGCGTACGAGGATCCGCCCGTGGGCTACTTCCCGGAGCAGTACACCTCCATCTTCCTCAGGAGCCTCCCTTTCATGGGGCTGCTGCTGATTCTCGCCGTCTTCGTCCTCGCCCTGCTGCACGTCGCGAACGCCGTGGCAGTCCGTGACGCGGAGGCGGGCGGTCGGCGCCCGGGCCCCGGCGAGCTGTGGCGGCGCAGCCGCCCGTACATCTGGCTCGCCCTCCGCGTGCAGCTACTGACGCTCGTGTGCACGCTGCCCTTGGCGCTGCTGGCCTATCTCGTGGCGGGCTTCTTCCGGCACGGGGGCATGATGGGCATCGAGATCGAGCCGCTCGACTACTGGAGCAGCACGCGCTACCGGCTGCTGGCCAACGGCCTGACGTCCGTCGTCGTCATCATCGCGCTCCTCGTATGGCTCCGCCTGAGCCTTGCCACCGCCGCCGCGGTGAACGGTGCGTCCACCGCCCGGGCCGCCGTACGCCGGTCCTGGTCGCTGACGGGCGGCGCACGGCGGTGGCGGGCGCTGCCCGTCTGCGCGCTGCTCACGGCCGCCGCCGTCGCCGCGTACACCGCCCTGTCGTACGCCGCGGAGCCTCTGGCCCACCCTGTCGGCCTCACGGTGCTGTGGCTCACGAACGACAACCCGTATGCCGCCGGCGCCGTGATGGAGATCGTCCCGGCCGCCGTGAGCCTGGTGCTCCTGACGGCACTGGTCCTGCCACCGGTCAGCGCGGTACTCGCACTCCTCCGTACGGAACAGCGTCCGGCGAAGGCCGGCAAGCCGCGGTGAGCCCTCCCGTCCTTGCGTGCCTGTGGGGCAGTGGCCGTACGGTGGGGGAGAGCCCTCAAACGGCTTCTCGTCTTCGTCTGCCGTGCGCTTGCGGCCCGTGCTCCCCTTGATGGGTGGTGCGGACGGATACGGGTCGTCACCTCGCGGGATCAGGTGAGTGCCGTGCCGCGTACCAGTGAGCAGATGCTGGTCGGACTGCTCGATGCCTGTCACACCATGTCGATGGAGGAACTGCCCGGCGCGGTGCGTGATCATGCAGCGAAGGCCGGCCTGGCCAATGTGCTGATCTACGTCGCTGACCTGCAAGAAGACCGGCTGCGGCTACTGACCGGGCGCGGCCTGGACGCGGGCCGCGAAGCGGACGGACTGCCGGACGACCTGCCGGTTGCCGACACGCCGGCCGGCCGGGTCTTCGAGACCATCAAACCGTTGGCCGAGGTGGGGGCGGACACGGGCCGGTGGTGGGTGCCGCTACTGGACGGCGCCGAGCGCATCGGAGTCCTGCGTGTCGACACCGACGGCGACAGCGCACAGGAAATGGATGCGATGCGGCACCTGGCGTCGCTGGTCGCCATGCTGCTGGTGGAGAAACGACCGCACAGTGACTCCTTCGCCCGGCGGATACGCGTCCGTCCGATGAACGTGACTGCGGAAATGCAGTGGAATCTGATGCCGCCGCGCGCGTTCGCCAACAGCCGCGTGACGATCGGCGCCGCACTGGAGCCCGCCTACGAAGTCGGCGGGGACGCTTTCGACTACGCCCTGGCCGATGACAAGGTTCATCTCGCAATTTTCGACGCGATGGGGCACGATATCGCCGCCGGCCTGGCCGCGAACCTCGCGGTGGCCGCCTGCCGCAACGCGCGCCGCCAGGGAGCCGACCTGGTCGAGACGGGCCGGGTCATCGAGAGCATTCTGGTCGAGCAGCTGGCCCATACCCGCTACGTCACCGCGATCCTGGCCGACCTCGACATGCGCAGCGGGGAGCTGACCTGGATCAGCCACGGCCACCACTCGCCCATCGTGATTCGCGACGGGAGCTGGACCGGCCTGCTGCCATGCCCGCCCGGCGCCCCCCTCGGTACCGATCTCGGCGTGAAAGCGACCCAGTGCCGGGAACAGCTCCGTCCCGGCGACCGCCTCGTCCTCTATACCGACGGAATCACCGAAACCCACGAACCGGGCGGTGAGGAGTTCGGCCTGGACCGCTTCATGAACTTCATCCTCCGTCACAACGCCGACGGGCTGCCCGTCCCGGAGACCCTGCGCCGTCTGATCCGTAACATCCTCGATTACCACCAGGGCCGGCTCCAGGACGACGCCACTGTTCTCTTCATCGAATGGCACGGCCCCTGCGCCCCCGAAGGCCCCCGGAACACGGCCCCCGACCTGCTCTCCCACCCCGACGAGGGTGAACCGGAACCTCCGAGCGAGTGACCGCGGGGCGCCGGTTGCCAAGGCGCGTGAGGCCGCCCTCATCAGGCTGTCCGACCCACCGTGGCGCCGGCCATGGCTCAGGCATAGGGGGCGGACAGGGGGAGCCGCTCCTCCGCCGGCCCCGCCCGCCCCTGCTCCGGCGGGACCGGGCCGTGCGCCGGCCGGCCGGTCAGCCCAGGTGCACGGGCAGGGAGTCGACGCCGAAGACGGCGGAGTACTTGCGGAACGCGAGTTCCTCCTCCGGTACGGCCAGCGACATGGCCGGAAAGCGACGCAGCAGCGCCGGGTAGGCCGCGCAGAGCTCCATCCGGGCGAGTTCGGCGCCGATGCAGCGGTGGATGCCGTAACCGAAGGCGATGTGGGACGAGGACGCGCGGGTGGGGTCGAAGGCGTCCATGCCGGGGCCGAGGGAGGCGTCCCGGTCGGCGCCGCTGAGGGAGCACAGCACCACGTCGCCGGCCGAGATCCGGGTACCGGCGATCTCCATGTCCTCGCGGGCGAAGCGCGGGAAGGCGACCTGGACCACCGTGAGATAGCGCAGCAGCTCCTCCACGAAGGGGCTCACGGCCGCGTCGTCGTCGCGCAGGGTCTCGAAGTGGTCCGGATTCTGCAGGAGTACCAGGGTGCCCAGGGCGAGCATGCTGGCGGTGGTCTCCAGGCCGCCGGTCAGCACTCCGTCGGCGAGGCCGGTCAGTTCCTCGTCGTCGATGGCGTCGCCGTGCTGCTTGATCAGCATGCCGAGCAGGCCGTCGCCCGGGTTCTCGCGCTGCTTCTTGACGATGTCGCGGAGATAGGAGAGGGACTCGGATATCGCGCCGAACGAGGCGTCGGCCCCGGCGAAGAGGTCGAAGCGGGTGGTGCCCAGGCGCTGGAAGTCCTCCCGGTCCTCGTACGGGACGCCGAGGAGTTCGCAGATGACGAGGGAGGGTATCGGCAGCGCGAACGCCTGGACGAGGTCGACGGGGCCCGGGGTCCGCGCCATCTCGTCGAGCCGGTCCTCGACGATCTCGTGGATGCGCGGCGTGAGCCTGGCGAGCCGGCGCATGGTGAACTCCGGCGTGAGCAGACGGCGCAGACGTGTATGGACGGGCGGGTCGGAGAAACCGAGGCCGCCGGGGTGCTGGCCCTCGGTGACGCCGGCGTTGCCTATCAGATTGGTGAAGTCGTTGCTGAAGCCCTTCGTTCGGCCCAGTACCGCCTTGGCCTCCTCGTACCCCGTGACCAGCCAGACGTTCATTCCGAGCGGTACGGACAGCTTGCTGATCGGTTCCCTCTCCCTCAGTTCGCCGAGATCGGGGACCGGGTCGAGGCCGGTGCGCCGCAGCGGCATGAGGGTCGCCTCGGGAAGCAGTGAGGCGCTGGACAGGTCAAAGCCCTTCTTGCGGATATTCGCTATATATCGGCGGCCCAGCCACGTGGTCATGCGTGATCGGATATTCGTCATGCGCGCAATACTGCCCGGACCATATGCCCAGCCGTTCCGCAGGCCCGGTGCGTGGTCGGCACGGGCGGTTCTCTCGGCTCTGTCAGCCCTGTTGGTCATGGGTGGCTCCGTCCGTCACGTCAGCTCCGTCAGTCATGTCGGCGCCGCCAGCCATATCGGGGCCGTGACACCAGCATAATTTTCGGCCGCGCGTACGAGCCCTCATACCAGAGCGGGACGCTCGGCGCGCAAGTTCGGCAACTAGACATCGAGCCCCACGGCGTGGCGACTACTGTGAGTGGCTGCTGATCAACAGGGAGACGCGTCAGGTGAGTTGCCTTCCCTGTCGGTGAGCCCTGGTATCCCACGTACCGAGGACGCTGATGTCTCAACTTCGCGCACCCGAAGCGCGGAACGACCGGCCGGAAGGCGGACGGCACGGCCGGGCGGGCAACCGCCCGGCCTCCCGGCCGGGCTCCTCCGCGGCCCCGTCCGCCCGCCGCTCGCGGTCCGTACCGCCGACACCCGAGGCCCGCATACGGCCTCAGCTGCTGCGTACCGCCATTCTTCCCACCGTCGTAGCGGCCCTGAGCGGCACCGCGGCCGTCGTCTACACGATCCACTCCGCCGGGGTCCACCCCTCGGTGGCACTGCGCGGGGTGCTGGCCGGATGCGCAGCGCTCGCGGCAGCCGCCATGGCCGCCGCCGCGCTGGGCGCCGACCGGGTCACCAGGACGGTGCTCGACCGGTGCAACGGGCTGCGCCGCTCCAGCGCGCGCGGCCAGGCCGACCTGCGGGCCGTGGTCGACCGGCTCAGCAGGGGGGAGGCCCCGCCCGGCGGACGGGGCGGTACCGCCGGGCCGTCCCGGGGCGACGCCTTCGACCTGCTCGCCGTTGAGCTGAACCGGGCCCAGGAAGCCGCCGTTGAGTCCGTGGTCCGGGCCGCGCGGATCGCCCCGCCCGCCGTGACCACGGTCGACGAGCAGAAGGTCGAGGTCTTCGTCAATCTCGCCCGGCGCCTCCAGTCGCTGGTGCACCGGGAGATCCAGCTGCTCGACGAGCTGGAGAACCAGGTCGAGGACCCCGAACTGCTCAAGGGCCTCTTCCAGGTTGACCATCTGGCCACCCGTATCCGCAGACACGCGGAGAACCTCGCGGTGCTCGGCGGCGCCATCTCCCGGCGCCAGTGGTCCAACCCGGTCTCCCTCACCGAGGTGATGCGCTCCGCCGTCGCCGAGGTCGAGCAGTACCCCCGCGTCAAACTGGTGCCGCCGGTCGACGGAACACTGCGCGGCCACGCCGTCGCCGACGTCATCCATCTGCTGGCGGAACTGGTCGAGAACGCCACGGTGTTCTCCGCCCCGCACACCCAAGTGCTGCTCCGTGCCCAGCACGTCACCGCCGGACTGGCCGTCGAGGTCGAGGACCGGGGCCTCGGCATGTCCGTCACCGAGACGGACCGGATGAACGCCCTGCTCGCCGAGCCCGACCAGGTCAACGTCGCCCATCTGCTCCAGGACGGACGGATCGGCCTGTACGTGGTCGCCGCGCTGGCCCGCCGGCACGGTGTCTCGGTCCGGCTCCAGACCAATATCTACGGCGGGGTCCAGGCGGTACTCGTCCTGCCCACCGCCCTGCTCGGCGCCGACGAGACCGGGCTCCGGACGGGGGCGGCCGGACGTACACCCCAGGCCCAGCAGACACTCCAGGCCCAGCAGACCCAGCAAGCACACCAGGTTCCGCAGGCGTCCCAGGCCCCACCGGCACCTCACACCCCACAGGCCCACCAGGAGTCTCCAGCACACCAGGCACCGCTCGTACCGGGACCGCGGTCGACGGAGGCACTGCTCCAGGCCGGGCCCCACTCGCCCCACGCCCCCGATGAGCTGATGGCCCCGTCCGGCCGTTCCGCCCCGCCGCTGCCCGTACGGAAGGCGGAGGGCGAGCGGCCCAACCCGGCCGCGGCGCTCCCGGGCGCCCACCACGGACCGCCGCCGGACGCCGGAGCCGTGACCGACAGCGCGCGGTACGCCACCGGGCCCCTGCCGCTGCTCTCGCCCGCGAACCGGCCCGATCTGCCCCGGCGCAGAAGCCAGCAGCACCTGGTCCCCCAGCTCAAGGACGCGCCGGCCCCCCGGCCCGACGAGGAGCACCCCGCCGTCCACGACCCGGGCCTGATGGCGGCCTTCCAGCGCGGCATCAGCCTCGCCGAGGCCGAGCCCGAGAGGCCGGACCACGGCCAACCGCCGTACTGCGACAACGATTTCCCCGACGGTTTCCCCGACGAATCCTCCAAGGAGGAGATGCACCATGGCGAGTGAAGCGCCGACCGCGCACGTGTCCGATCTCGACTGGCTGCTGAGCGGCCTGGTCCAGCGCGTCCCATTCACCCGCAACGCCGTCCTGCTCTCCGCCGACGGACTGGTGAAGTCCGTGCACGGGCTCGACGCCGACAGCGCCGACCACATGGCGGCCCTCGCCTCCGGCCTGTACTCGCTCGGCCGCAGCGCCGGAACCCGCTTCGGCGACAGCGGGGAGGTCCGGCAGGTGGTGGTCGAGCTGGACTCCACCCTGCTGTTCGTCTCCACCGCCGGTTCCGGCACCTGTCTCGCCGTGCTGGCCGGACGCGAGACGGACGCGGCGGTGCTCGGATACGAGATGGCCATGCTGGTGAAGAGCGTGCGGCCCTATCTGGTGACGCCGGCCCGCAGCCGGGTCGGCGCATCGAGCGCCACGGGGCGCTGAACGTGCCGTTCCAGCAGGACAGCCCATGGCTCGACGAGGCGGCCGGCAGGCTGATCCGCCCGTACGCCGTGAGTAACGGCCGCACCCGGCCCACAGCCCAGCTGGACCTGCTCTCCCAGGTGATGGCGACCGGGGTGCCGCTCCCGGCCCACTTCGGCCCCGACCACGCGCAGACACTCGGGCTGAGCGAGCGGCCCACTTCGGTGGCGGAGATCGCGGCCCATCTGCGGCTGCCCGTCGTCGTCGCCAAAGTACTGCTCTCCGACCTGATGGACAGCGGGGCGGTCACCACGCGTGCGCCCCGCCCCGACGAAGACCCCACCGACCTTTCCTTGCTGGAGGCAGTGCTCGATGGCCTACGACGACGGCTCTGATCCCTTCCCCACCGCACTCAAGATCCTGGTCGCGGGCGGTTTCGGGGTCGGCAAGACGACCTTCGTGGGAGCGGTCAGCGAGATCTCGCCGCTGAGCACGGAGGAGATGCTCACCCAGGCCGGTGAGCAGACGGACAGCCTGGAGGGGGTCGAGTCCAAGTCCACGACCACCGTCGCCATGGACTTCGGCAGGATCACCCTCGACCCGCGGCATGTGCTGTACCTGTTCGGCACACCCGGCCAGGAGCGCTTCTGGTTCATGTGGGACGAACTCTCCGCCGGCGCGCTCGGCGCCGTGGTGCTCGCCGACACCCGCCGCCTCGCCGAGTGCTTCGGCGCGATCGATTTCTTCGAGCAGCGGGGCATCGGATTCGTCGTCGCCGTCAACGAGTTCGACGGCGCCTTCCGCTACGGCCCTGACGAGGTCAGGGCAGCACTGGACCTGCGGGCGGACATCCCCGTGGTGCTGTGCGACGCCCGTATCGCCAGTTCGGGAATCCGCACCCTGGTCACCCTCGTGGGCCATCTGCTCGACACCGCGCCGGAAGCCCGTCCGGCAACAGACCCGGCAGCAGACCCGGTTACCGGTCAGGTATCGGATGCGGTCACCACCCAGGGAGTCCACCCATGACGTACGACCCGACCGGGCGGCTGCTGCTGACCCCCGTCGACCGGGACGCGACCGTCCGGGGCCGGCGGCTGCGCAGGCTCGGCCTGGGGCAGCACCCCGACCCGGTCTTCGACGAGTTCGCCCGGCGGCTCGCCGAGGCGACCGGCGCGCCGTACGCCCTGGTCAACTTCATCGACGAGAACCGGCAGTTCTTCGCAGGACTGCACACCCCCGCCGGGACGCACTCGGGCGGCGATCTGAGCACGGTGGCCGCGGCCTTCGGGATCAACCGCGTCATGGCGCGCGACCACGGGTACTGCCCGCATGTGGTCGCCCGCCGCAAGGCGCTCGTCCTGGAGGACGTCTGCGACTACCCGCGGTTCGCCGGGAATCCGGTGGTCGACGAGATCGGCATCCGCTCGTATCTGGGCGCGCCCCTCATCGACCGCACGGACACCGCACTCGGCGCGGTGTGTGTCGTGGACACCGTGCCGAGGCAGTGGGGGCTAGCCGGTCTGGCGACCATCAAAGCGGCGGCGGCTGAGCTGGTCGCGCAGATCCACCATCGCGAGGACGGCGGGATCTGATCGGCCGTCGCCGGCTCTCGACCAGCGGGACGGTCAGGCGGTCACGGTCGTGCCGTCCGGGAACTCCAGCTTGACCGAGCCGTCCCTGACCGTGACCGAGACCGACTCCTGGAGCGCCCTGGGGTGCACCGCGTCCCGCGAGAGGGCGACCAGACTGACGTGCACGCTCCGCCCGCCCGGATGTTGGCCGAGGCTCAGACACGGCGTTGAGGAGTGCGGGCCGTACGCGTTGGCCTGCACATCGCGTGCGACCGCCGCCTCCGCCCCGTCCCAGCCGTACAGCCCCACGAGTGCACTCGTCAGACCCTCCGCAGTGCGGGTCAGCGCCCACCCGGCGCCCTCATCGGACCAGGGGCGTTCCCCGGCGGCCACCGGATGGCCGCCCTCGCGTACGGTCACGCCCTGCGCGGCGTCCACCCGGTGCACCCGGATCTCCCAGGGGCCGTGCAGCACACTGGTCGTCCCGACCCGAGCCCCGGCGTCCTCGTACCAGGAGGACGCGGTCCGCCCCTCGCAGGCCAGCCGGTTGATCCGGCGCCGCCGCGACGGCACACCGTCCGGGCCGATCACCGCGAGATGGTTGTCCACGGCCCGCTCCCGCGCGTGCGGCGCCGACTCGGGCGCGGTCGCCGTGGAGTAGCCGAACGTGGCGTAGTGCGGGTCGTCCTCCGCCTCGCCCTGCGGCGGGTTGTGGTCGCTGCCGTGGTTGATGAGCCGGACGATGCCGTCGTCGCGGGTACCGTGCAGCAGCCAGCCCGGTGCGGGCAGCGCGGTGTACTGGTCCGACTCCTCGACGGGCAGGGCCTGTTCGCGCGCCGTCCAGGTGGGGTGGTCGGCCGGCAGCAGCAGCCCGAGGAAGCCCTTCGACGCCCAGTACGGAGAAGCGGGCCCCGAGTACGGCTGCGTCGCGGGCAGGAAGGTGTCGTACCAGCCCAGCGTGAGCAGCCCGCGCTCGTCGGGCACCCCGCGCTCCGCGAAGTGCCGCATGGTGCCCGACGCGAGGCGGCGGGTACGGCCGGGGGAGAGCGGGGTGCAGTCCGCCAGCGCGCCCATCCAGACCGGGGCGAGCGCCGCGTACCGGTAGGTGAGGGAGCGGCCCTGGTGCACGGGTGCGCCGTCGGCGCCGAAGAAGTGCTGGTAGCCGTCGAGGAACTGGCGGAGCCGCTCCCGGTAGACCTTGGTGCGCCCGGCGTCCGGGTCCTCACCGGCGATCCGGGACCAGAGCAGCGGATACAGATGGAGCGCCCAGCCGATGTAGTAGTCGAAGTTCTGCCCGTCGCCGTCGGTGTACCAGCCGTCGCCGACGTACCAGTCCTCGATCCGGTCGAGACCGCCGTCGATGTCCGACTGGCTGTACGGGGCGCCGACCGAGGCGAGGAACTGCTCGGAAACCACCTGGAACAGCCGCCAGTTGTTGTCCCACGTACGGCTGCCGACAAATCCGGAGAACCAGTCGACCACCCGCTCCTGGACCCGGGTATCCAGCTTGTCCCAGATCCAGGGGCGGGTCTCGTGCAGCGCCACCGCGACCGACGCGGCCTCCACCATCTGCTGGGAGCACTCGGTCAGCCTCGGCCAGACCTCGCGCGACTGCGGATCGGTGCCGGTGGCCAGGCCCTGCGCGTACCGCTCCACCAGCCGCGGGTCCGCCGCGTCGCCCGCCCCCGCGATCCGGAACGCGGCGAGCAGGAAGGAGCGCGCGAACCCTTCGAGACCGTCCGACACCACCCCCGACCAACTGCCGCGCCCCGGCAGCCGGTACTGCGCGAAACCGGGGGTGGCGTACGGCACGAGCGCGTCCAGCATCCGGTCGGCCAGCGCCTCCCAGTGGGCGCGGGTCCAGCCGGTGCGCGAGGAGAGGAGCCGGTCGGTCGGGGGCAGGTGGAGGAAGGGCGGCGTCATCCGGGTGGTGCTCCTGGGCTGTGGGAAGTGGGGGCCGGTACCGGCGGGGCCCGCAGGCCCCGCCGGCAACGGCGTCAGCGGAGTTCGGCGGTGTGCGTATGGCCGCGTGAACCGGCCACCGTGATCGTAAGGACCGGGCGGCGCCCGGTGGCGACGGTCACCGTACCGTCGGCCCGGACCACCTCCCGTACACGGAAGGGCAGTTCGAGCGTCAGCGTGTGCTGGTCGTGTCCGGGGTCGGCGACCGCGACCGAGAAACCGCCGCCGTGCCTGCGCAGCAGGACCGACGCCGGGCCGGAAGCGGTGAGACCCGCCGCGGTCCCCGCCTGCCAGAAGGTGGCCGCGGTCAGCCCGGTCCTGCCCACCTCGACCAGCTGCGCGGTGGCGTTGTTGGCCACGATCCGCACCGGCCGGCTGTGCGCCTGGACCGCGGTGGCGGCCGCGGACGCGCCGGGCAGCAGGATGTAGGCGTACGAGGCGTCGGTGGGGGAGACCCCGTGGTCGAGCCAGAGCGTCGCGTACCGGCGGGTGACCGGGGTGGCGGAACCGGCGGTGTCCGCGCCCGTGTCCAGATCGCTCCAGCGGCCGGTGCGCTCCTCGCGCAGCGCCTTCAGCGAGGTCCCCGAGGACGGGAACACATAGCCGCCGACCCCGTCCAAGTGGGCCCAGTGTGCGCCGTCGAACGTCCCGCTCCAGCCCTGGCCCGACGGCTGGCGCCGGCCGTCGACGGTCAGCCGCGGCTCCCCGGACGTGTGCAGATTGCGGTTCTCCACGACCGTCTCGATGGTGCGGCCGTCGCTCGCGGTGATGCCGGCGCCGAGCGCGATCACCGCGTTGTCGACGAGGAACCACGACTTGCGGGCCCGCAGTGTGCTGCCCTGCGCGGCCAGTTCCATGGCCGCCGCGCCGTACCGCCCGTCGAGCACCGCGCCGCCCGCGACGGTGTTCCCCGGCAGGTAGTACCCGCCCGCTGTGATGTCCGCGCGCCGCCGTGTGTCCACGGTGGTGCCGGGCAGCCGGTAGGGGTCGACGGTCGGCCAGAAGCCGTCGCCGAACTGGCCCAGGTCGTCGCCGGTGTAGAGGTACGCCATACCGTCACCGGTGTACCAGCCGTGCAGGTTCTCGCCGTTGCCCGCCTCGTAGGCGGCGATGCGCTTCGACGAGAGGGAGAGCGCCATGGACCAGCCGGGCCGCCGGTGCACCACCCGGTCCATGTCCGCGAAGACATGGTGGCCGGTCACCCGCTCCGCCGCGGTGACGCTCCGGTCCGCGAGCAGCTCCTTGGCGAGCGCCACCTGCGGGATCCCCACCAGACCGAGATAGGGGTCGGTGCGGTTGCGCTCGATCCAGCCCTTGACCGTCGCCCGCCAGCTGTCGGCGACGGAGGCGGGCGCGGCGCTCGCCAGCAGCAGGATGGCCGATACGGCTGCCGCGCCGTCGGTGTGGTCGGCGGCCCGCTCCCGCGAGATCGCCCGCCCGCGCACCGCGTCCATCATCAGCCCGTCGAAGATCACCGGTGAGAAGGTCCCGGTGACCGCCTCGTACATCACGGAGATATGCGGATCGCTCACCGCCCAGGGCGAACCGGCGAGCAGCGCGCTCATGTACGCGGCCCCGCCGAGCAGCACCGTGCCGTACGAGCCGGTGTACGCGACCGCGTCGTGCTGGATGAACGAGCCGTCAGCGTAGAAGCCGTCGCCCGAAGTGACTTCCTGGAACAGGCTGTTGAGCCCCTTGTCGCGTACGTCGGAGAGGCCGTCGCGGGCCAGCGCGACCTTCGCCGAGTCACGGGAGAGCAGCCCGTGCAGCGCCGTGATCACACACTTGTCCGCCCGGTTGGCGCCGGTCTCGGCCAGCGTCGGGGAGTTGGTGCGGCGGTCCGGATTCGGCGCGAACTTCTCCACGCTCGCCAGATGGGCCGCCAGGTCGTCGGCGGGGATGCGCGTCCGCAGGAGCACACAGTTGTCCAGCAGGGCGCGCGGCGCTCCGATCTCCCAGAACCACCAGTTGCCGCTCTCGCGCTTGTCCGGGTTGTACGCGGTGTCGTGCAGGAAGCGCAGCGCGGACACCAGCGCGTCCGCCACCTCGACGCTGCCGTTCAGCGCGGCGCCGGTGGTCGCCCAGGCGGTGGCGAGGGTCCGCAGCCGGGTGTAGCTCTGGCTGAACATCCCCGGATCGGTCACGGGCACGTAGTCCGGCCAGAGCGCGGTACGGGCGGCGGTGCGGTCGAGCCGCTTCCAGAAGTCGGCGGCCGACGCGTCGAGCGTGGCCAGCGCGGCGGCGAAGTCCGGGTCGGACGCGTCGAACTCGCCGCCGGTGATGAGCTGTTCGGCGCGGGCCAGCGCGGCCTCGTACATGTCAGTGGTGCCGGTGGTATCGGCTGCACTCCCGGTCGCGGCGGTGGTCCGGGCGGCGGCCTGTGCCGTTCCCGAGCCCGCCGCCCCGGCGATGACCGGGACGGCGACCGATGCGGCCCCGGCAGCCAGGAGCGTTCTCCTGCTGAGGGCGGAACGGTGCTGATCCATGGCGGTTCCCTTCGGTTCCGGAGTCGGTCGGGCGGTGTCAGTCGCTCAGCGAACTGGGGTCGACGGGCGGACTCGGCAGCCGCAGCGCTGCGATCTCGGCGACCCCGGTGGCATCGATGGGGAAGGCCCACTTCCGTACGAAGAAGTCCGTCAGGTCGTACCCCGACACCCGGCTGGCGTAGGTGGACAGTGCCCGGTACTGCCTGGCCTCCACGGCCGGGTCGTGGTCGTAGTCCTCGACCGGCGCGTCGTGCTGGTGCTCGGTGCGGACCAGCTGGTGCAGCCTCGGCCAGAAGTCGTCGCCGAAGGCCAGTTCCAGCTGGCGCAGCGGGACCAGCTGCTCGTACGGGCCGAACGTCGTCTCATAGGCGATGCCCGGCGTGCCGACCTTGGACGCCGCCGACTGGAACCAGTTGAGTCCGGTCTTCGCGTCCTTGGTGAGCAGGTTGGACGGCTGGCCCAGGGTGCGCTGGGCGGCCAGCGAGTAGATGTTGACGGTGACTTCGGTGAGCCCGCCCGCCTGGTACGCGGCCTGCTGGTTGAGGTGGCCCAGCTCGTGGTAGAGCCCCCAGCCCCGGGTGCGCAGCCCCTGCACGGTGCAGAGGCGGTCCATATAGGCGCGGGGGAAGCCGTTGAAGCCGTGCCAGGCGTAGGCGCCGACCCCCTTGGGCACGACGCTCACCTCGTTGAAGTGGTACCGGCCGGCCTTGGGGCGGTTCAGCGGCGTCGAACCGTCCAGGCCGCTGATTCTGTTGTGCGAGTCGATGATGGTGTCGAAGAGCCCCAGCAGCGCGGCGTGGTCCTCACCGCGGTAGAGCAGCGCGCCCTCGCGGGTCAGCGTCAGGATGGTGTGCCCGGTGGTCAGCTCCACCCACGGCACATCGGTGACGGTGTCCAGCTGCCGCTGGAAGTCCGCCTCGGAGGTGCGCCCCAGCTCGAAGCCGGCCATCCGCGCCGTGCCGGAGACGAAGGTGACAGCCGCCTGCTGACCGTGTCCTGCGAAGCTCAGATAGAGGGGGCCGCCGTAGACGTCGGACACGGTGTTGAGCCCGGGGCGCAGCGGGAACACGCGAGGTGCCTTGAGATCGGGGTTCGTGTTGTAGTCGTCGAAGGTACCGATGTGCAGGACGGGCCGCACCCCGTGCCCCGGCCGGATCCGCACGGTGACCTGTGCGCCGGGGGCGGCGTAGCGGCCGGTCGGGACGAACTCGCTGGCGCGCAGCGACCGGTCGAGCCGCAGCCGCTCGGTCTCCGCGTCCGGGAAGGCCTCGATCAGCAGCGAGGAGCCGTCGGGGGAGAGGTCGCCCGCCGGACCGCCGGTTCGGGCGGCGGGGCCGACCGCGGAAGCGTTGCCCCCGCCGAGCAGGGTGATGGCTCCGGCACCCGCCAGCGCGGCGAGCGCGGAGCGGCGGCTGACCGCGGAGGTGGTGAGGGGCAGGTGGGCAGGGCGCATCCGGACTCCCAGGGTGGCAGAGGTGGTGGAGTGGCGTACGAACTGCGCGTCAGCATGTAAGCGGTTGCTATCAACCCGCAAGAGGATCGGGGAAGTTACTGTCTTTTACTATGGCCAACTGGGGACAGGCCGTGAGTAAGCGGTCACGCCCGGCGGCCGCGCGCCGGCGGCGGAGCCACGGAATCGCGTACCACGAGATGGGTGCCGAGCCGTACGGTCCCGGTGGTCGGCTCCCGCCACTCGTCCTCGTCGCCGCCGGACACCGCGAGCCGTACGGCCTGACGCCCCATCTCCTCCAGCGGGATGTGCACGGTCGTCAGCCGGGGCCGCAGCTCCTGTGCCACCGGAATGTCGTCGTACCCCGCCAGTGACATGTCCTGCGGCACCCGGACGCCCGCTTCCTCCAGGGCCTGGGCCGCCCCGGCCGCCACGATGTCGTTCGCCGCGAAGACAGCGGTGAAGTCCGGTCCTTCCCGCAGGAGTTCGGCCATCCGGCGGCGCCCGAAGGCGCGGCTGAACGAGCCGAGCTGCTCCAGCTCGGGATCCCGGGCCACGCCGCGCAGCTCCAGCGCGCGGCGGTGCCCGGCGAGCCGGTCGCGGGTGGTGGAGAGGCCGGGCGGGCCGCCGAGGTAGAGGATGCGTTCGTGGCCCTGGGTCAGCAGATGGTCGGTGATGGCGAAGGCGCCGCCCTCGTTGTCGTACTCGACGGCCGCGCCGCGCGCCTCCTCGCCGAGCGACGGCCGCCCGCACAGCACCAGCTTCGATCCGCCGGACTCCAGGTCGCGGGCCCGGCGGCCCAGTTCGGCGGTGTGCGCGCGGTCGGCGACGCTGCCGCCGACGACGACCACGGCGTCGGCGCGCCGCTCGTGCATCAGCTCGATGAAGGCCAGCTCGCGCTCGGGGTCGCCCTGGGTGCAGCAGACCAGGCAGAGCCGTCCGCCGAGGCTCGCCTCCCGCTCCACGCCGCGGGCGATATAGGCGTAGAAGGGGTCGATCAGCTCGTTGACGATGATGCCGACCGTGCGTCCCGACACCCCGGCCAGCGCGCGGGCGTGCGCGTTGACGACATAACCCAGCTCGCGCATCGCCTCCTCGACCCGCTCCCGGGTCGCTGTGGCCACCGGGTAGTTGCGGTTGAGTACGCGGGAGACGGTCGCGGTCGACACCCCCGCCAGCCGCGCCACGTCCGTGACGGTCGCGCGTCGTCGGCCGTCGGCTGCCGAGGTCTGGCGGCGCATCCGTCCCACCCCCTGGTTGTCGTCCTGTGCCGCTGAGCTTATGGCCTGCGGGACGGGGCTGTTCATGCGATCCGCTCCAAGTCGGCCAGGTGTACGGGGTGATTGAACGGCAGCCCGTCGGCGTAGCGGCACAGCTCGTCCACGGCGAGCGCGCCGAGCCTGCCGACCTCGTTGCCCTGCGCGCCCGCCATGTGCGGGGTGATGAACACATTCGGCAGGTCCCACAGCGGGTGTCCCGGGGGCAGCGGCTCGGGGTCGGTCACATCGAGTACGGCGTCGAGCCGGCCGCTGACCAGGTGCCCGGTGAGCGCCTCGGTGTCGACCAGGCGGCCGCGCGCCGTGTTGACCAGGAGGGTGCCCGGGCGCATCAGTCCGATCCGCCGCGCGTCGAGCAGATGCCGGGTCACGGGTGTGTCGGGTGCGTGCACGGTCACCACGTCGCTGGTTGCCATCAGTGTGTCGAGATCGGTGGAGGCGGCTCCCAGCAACTCGGCTTCGGCGGAGGTGACATAGGGGTCGTACAGCAGGACGTCCGCTTCGAGCACCCGGAGCAGTTCGATCACCCGGCGGCCGATCCGGGAAGCGCCGATGACGCCGATGGTCAGGCCGTGCGTACCGATCCAGTGCTGCCGGTGGAGGTCGGCGGCGGTGCGGTGGGTGCGGCGCTCGCGGAAGAGCGCGGCGAACGGGAAGGCGCGCTTGGCGCCCATGATGATCGCCGCCAGGGTGAACTCCGCGACCGGTACGGCGTTGGCGTCGGCCGCCGACGACACGGCGACCCCGCGTTCGTACGCCTCCCGGGCGAGGAACGTCTTGACGGTGCCCGCGGCGTGGATGACGGCCCGCAGTTCCGGCGCTCGCTCCAGCAGGCCGGCGTCGATGGGCGGACAGCCCCAGCCGGTGAGCAGCACCTCGGCGCCGGCCAGTGCTGCGGCGGCGTCGGGGGAGCTGAACTCCCTGATGACATAGGGCGGATGAAGATCGGCCGACTCCTCAAGACGGGCCCGCACCCGTGGCGGGAAGATGTCGTCGATCAGTCCGGGGTCCATGGCCAGTACGGTGCGAGGCCGCCGCGGGGGCGGGTCCGGCTCGTCCGTACCGGTCTGGGCCGGTGCCTCGTCGGTGGTTCGCACCCTGCCTCCGGACAGTAAACGCGTTCTATTGATGGGCGGCACGCTAGGGAGCGCAGGCGTCACACGTCAAGCGATCTGCACGGCCACCTGCCCTTTTTACGCCGCTATTTGGGGACCTTCCCGGGCGATCTTCCTGGTCGAAACATTGAGTAACGCAGACGTTTCTTCCGATCCCTTGACGGTGGGGTTAACCGCTTACTACGTTGCGGCGGCAGAAGGCTCGCTCTGCGCCACCCCAGCCGAACAGGACCGCACCATGGCTGAAACAGCACCTCCAATGCCGCTGGACAAGCGGCGCAGGAAGTCCAAACCACCAGCAGCGCCATCCTCACCCGTGGTCGCCCAGCACCGGCTGTCCCTGTGGCAGCGGATCAAGCGCGACAAGGTGATGTTGCTGCTGACCCTGCCCGGACTGCTGTACTTCGTGGTGTTCCACTACATTCCGCTGCTCGGCTACATGGTCGCCTTCCAGGACTACCAGCCGTACCTGGGATACATGCACAGCGCGTGGACGGGCTTCGCCAACTTCTCCGGCGCGTTCGCCGACCCGGCCTTCTGGTCGGCGACCGCGAACACGGTGGAGATCGCCTTCGTCCAGCTGATCTTCTTCTTCCCCGTGCCGATCGCGCTCGCCCTGCTGCTCAACAGCATCGTCAGCGACAAGCTCCGCCGGTTCATCCAGAGCGTGGTCTATCTGCCGCACTTCATCGGCTGGGTCATCATCGTCTCGATCTTCCAGCAGGTGCTGGGCGGCGCCGGGCTGCTGCCCGACCTCCTCGGGGATCTGGGGCTGCCCCGCTACGACATGATGAGCGACCCGAACGCCTTCCCCTGGCTGATCGCCCTCCAGTCCATCTGGAAGGACGCGGGCTGGGGGACGATCATCATCCTCGCCGCGCTGCTCGGGATCGACAAGCAGCAGTACGAGGCGGCGGCCATCGACGGCGCCAGCCGCTGGCGCCGGCTGTGGCACGTCACGCTTCCCGGCATCGCCCCGGTGATCATCCTGCTGCTGATCCTCAACCTCGGCCAGATCCTCTCCGTCGGCTTCGAGCAGATCCTGCTCCAGCGCGACGCGGTCGGCCCCGGCTCCGGTGAAGTACTCGACACCTACGTCTACTACCACGGCATCAAGGACAACCAGTGGGGCATCTCGGCGGCCGTCGGCCTGGTGAAGGCAGTCGTGGGGACCGTCCTCGTCCTGGGCGCGAACAAGTTCGCCCACCGTCTCGGCCACGAAGGGGTGTACCGCGGTGCGGACAGCTGAGAAGTCACCGGCGAAAGCCCCCGTCACCGCGGCGCCCCTGGCCGCGGCGCCTGTGATCAGGCCGTCGGACGGCCGCCCGCCGTGGATGGAGCGGCCTACCCGTCTCGGCCTCACGGGCAAGGGCGTCGTGCTGGTCCTCGTCGTGGTCGCCGTGGCCTACCCGCTGCTGGGCGTGATCGGCACGAGCTTCGCCTCGCAGACCGACATCATCAAGTCCACCGGTCTCGTCCTGTGGCCCGACCACCCGACGCTCGACGCGTACCGCACCATCTTCACCGGCGGTGTCGTGACCCGGGCGCTCCTGGTGAGTGTGGGCATCACGGTGTTCGGTACGGCGGCCAGCCTGCTGGCCACCATCGGCATGGCGTACGGCCTCTCCCGCCGCAGTGTCACCGGCTCCCGCTTCATCCTGATGACGGCTCTGTTCACGATGCTCTTCAACGCCGGCATCATCCCGAACTTCCTGCTGGTCAACCAGCTCGGCCTCTACAACACGTACGCCGCCCTCGTCATCCCCACCCTGATGAGCGCCTTCAACCTGGTCGTGCTGCGCGCCTTCTTCATGAACCTGCCCGAGGAGCTGTACGACGCGGCGCGCGTCGACGGCGCCGGGGACTTCCGCATCCTGCTCCAGGTCGTCCTGCCGCTCTCCAAGGCGGTCATCGCGGTCGTCGGCCTCTTCTATGCCGTCGCGTACTGGAACGCCTTCTTCAACTCGCTGCTGTACCTCCAGGATTCGGACAAGTGGCCGCTGCCCATGGTGCTGCGGACCTTCGTCCTGCAGGGCCAGAGCCTCAGCGGCGCCGCGGCGGGCGAGAGCGTCGCCCCGCAGGAGGCCGTGCAGATGGGCGTCCTGGTGGTCGCCGTCGTACCGATCCTGCTCGTCTACCCGTTCGTCCAGCGCTACTTCACCAAGGGCGTACTCACCGGCGCCATCAAGGGCTGAACCCGCGTCTGCGGCTGAACCCGCCTACGCCACCCCCCGGCCCTCCCTCCCTTCTCTCAAGGAGATGTCCGTGCCGAGCTCCACTCCGATGAACCGCAGAACTCTCTTCCGCATGGGAGCCGGCATAGGCCTCGGCCTCGCCGCGACCCCGCTTCTCGCCGCCTGCGGCGACGGCGGTACGGCCGCCAAGGCCGAGGCCAAGAGCGCCGGCCTGCTGCCCACCACCACGGTGCGCAACATCGGCCTGAAGCCCGACCTGCCGGGTACGGCCGCGGGTGTGCCGCAGGCCTTCTACCGGTACCCGGCCTCCACACCGCGCGCCACCAAGGGGCAGGTCCTCAAGGGCGCGAAGCCCATCTCGGCGGCGATGGAGACCTTCTCCCCGCCGCCCCCGGCGCGCGGGAAGAACGCGGCCTGGCAGGCGATCGAGAAGCTGCTCGGCGGGAAGGTCGACGTCACGGCGGTCCCGACCGACGACTACTCGACCAAGTTCACCACGATGGTCGCGAGTGACACCCTGCCGGACATCTTCATGTATCCGGAACTCGGCGGAGTCGACAACAAGGCGGCGTTCTGCGCGGCCAAGTGCGCTGATCTGACGCCGTTCCTGGCCGGTGACAAGGTCAAGGACTATCCCAACCTCGCGGCGATACCGCAGGCGGCCTGGGAGGGCGCCATCTTCGGCGGGAAGCTCTACGGCGTTCCGATCTCCCGGATGGGCACGGGCGGCGCGGGCTTCTACCGCCACGATCTCTTCGCCGAGGTCGGGATATCCAGCCTGGACGAGATCACCAGCCTCGACAAGTTCGTCGAGGTCTGCAAGGAGCTGACCCGTCCGAAGAAGGACCAGTACGCCATCATCGCGAGCGCCACCAACCTGCTCGCCATGTCGGCGGGCGCGCCGTTGTACTGGCGGATGGACGCGAAGACCGGCAAGTTCGTGACGGACCTGGAGACCGACGAGTTCCGCCTCGCCGTCGAGACGTCCCGCAAGCTGTACAAGGCGGGCTGCTACTACCCGGGCACGATCGGTATGTCGGGGGCGCAGAAGTCGCAGTACACCGACATGTTCAAGAACGGCAAGGGTGCCTATGTGTACGACGGGATGCCGTCGTACTACACCCCCAGCACCGGTTATGTGGCGGCGATGGCGGCCGTCAACAAGAAGTTCGACCCCCGGCCCATCACCCCGTTCAGCCCCAAGGCCATCGCCTGGATGGACAACGTCGCGCTCCAGAACACTCACATCAAGAAGGCGTCCACCGAGCGCGTCAAGCAGCTCCTCGCACTCGCCGACTTCGCCGCGTCGCCGTTCGGCAGCCTGGAGTACACGCTGATCAACTACGGCGTGGAGGGCACCGACTTCACCCGTGACGCCAAGGGCAACCCGACCCTCACCAAGCGGGGCAGCCAGGACGCCACCGTCCCCTGGAAGATGCTCGCCTCCGCCGTCCCGGCCGTGTTCAGCACGGACACCGAGAAGGGTGTGCGGTACGTCCACGAGGCGTACGCCAAGATGATCCCGGTCATGGAGCAGGACCCGACCCTCAAGGTCTCATCGCCTACCTGGGACTCCAAGGGCTACGGCAGCCTCTACACCCTCAAGCTGGACGGCCTCAAGGACATCGTCTCCGGCCGCAAGCCCATGTCGTACTACGACCAGCTGACGAAGCAGTACCTGGCGCACGGCGCCGAGCAGGCCCGCCACGAGTTCGAAGAGGCCGTCCAGAAGGGGAAGAAGTGACCACCAGACGCACCGTCCTCCAGCTCGGCGGCGCGGCAGTGGCCGCCGCCGCGGCCGTACCGGTCATCGGCACGCCCGCCCTGGCCCGTTCCTTCGATCCGGAGCCCGGCTCCAGTGGTGTCGGCGACCCGCTCTTCCCGACTCTCGGCAACGGCGGCTACCAGGTCACGCACTACGACCTGACCTTCGACTTCACCCCGGTGACCTACGACTTCACCGCCGCCGTACGGATATCGGCGCGGGCCACCCAGGATCTGTCCGCCTTCAACCTGGACACCGACGGCCACACCATCGACGCGGTCACCGTCGACGGCGCCGCAGCCCGCTGGGAGCTGTCGGCAGGCAGCAGCGGCCAGGAACTGACGCTCACCCCGGCGCGCCCGCTGCACGACGGACGGCCCTTCACCGTCGAGATCCGCTACCACGGCAACGGCAAGACCAAGCGGCTCGGCCTCAACGGCTGGGTGTTCGGCAGCGAGGGCGGCTTCGCGTCCGCTGTGCAGTCCTCCCGTGCCGACACCTTCCTGCCCTGCAACGACACCCCGTCCTCCAAGGCCACCTGGGCCTTCCACATCAGCGCCGCCAAGGGCTATGTGGCCGCCGCCAACGGCGAGTTGCTGCACCGGACCCCGCGCGCCGACGGGTCATCGGTCTGGCACTTCGCGCTCCGCGAACGGATGCCCACCGAACTGCTCGGCATCGCGGTCGTCAAGGGCACCTATCTGTACGGCAGCAGCCACAGGGGCCTGCCGCTGCGCCACATCGTGCCGCAGGGCCACGAGGACACCTACGCGCCGATCGTCGCGCGCACCGCTGACCATCTGGCCTGGCTGGAGGCGAAGTTCGGACGGTTCCCGTTCTCCACCTACGGGCTCCACATCTACGACGGTTACACCGACGCGCTGGAGAACCAGACCCTCACCCTGATGGGCACCAACTGGTTCAAGCTCAACGCCGACGGCAACCCGACGTACGAGAACACGATGGTCCACGAGATGACCCACCAGTGGTTCGGCGACTCCGTCACCCCGCACGACTGGCAGCAGGCCTGGCTCAACGAAGGGCCCGCCACCTACTACGCCGCCGTGTACAGCGAGGAGCGCGGCTGGTCGGTCGTCGCGGACAAGATGAAGGCCACCTACGGGACACTGGACGCGGTCCGCGCCAAGGACGGCCCGCCGGGACTGCCCAAGGCGCTCGGCGGCACCAACATCTACGACGGCGGGGCGCTCGTCCTGTACGCGCTCAACCAGCAGGTCGGGCAACGTACGTTCGACCGGATCATGCGCGAGTGGGTCCGGCGCTTCAAGGACTCGACGTACACCAGCGAACAGTTCATCCGGCACACCGTCGACGTCACGGGCGACCGCACCCTGGACCGTTTTCTGCGCGACTGGCTGTTCGGCGCCACCAACCCGCCGATGCCGGGCCACCCCGACTGGAAGGCTGCCGCATGAACCGCCGCACCACCCACCGCCCGGCCACCGACCGCCCGGCCGCCCGGCGCATCGGCACCGCACTCGCCGCCGTCGCGGCAATGCTCGCCACCGCGCCGCTCGCGCAGGCCGCCGGCCCCACGCACACGGACACCCTGTACGCGGCCCCGCACGGCGCCGGAACGTCCTGCACCCACAGCCGCCCCTGCTCCCTGGACGGCGCCCGCGACAAGGCCCGCACCCTCGACGGCGATGACGTCACCGTGCAGCTCGCCGGGGGTACGTACACCCGCACCGCGGCCCTGAAGCTCACCGCGGCCGACTCCGGCACCACCTGGACCGCGGCGCCCGGCGCCCGCCCCGTCCTCTCCGGCGGCCGCACGGTCACCGGCTGGACCCGGACGTCCGGCGGGACCTGGACCGCCCGGGTGCCCGACGGCATCACACCGCGACAGCTCTTCGTCAACGGCGTCCGGGCCACCCCCGCCCGCGGCGGAGCCTGCGCCGCCAGTGTCTGCGACGCCACGAAGACCGGCATGACCGGAGCGAAGGCCACCGGGATCGCCGACTGGAAGCGGCCCACCGACGCCGAGGCCGTCATCAAGGTCCGCTGGCGCAACTACCACTGCCGGATCGCCGGGGTCAGCGGCGACAACCTGACCTTCGCCCAGCCCTGCTGGACCAACTCGGCGAGCGGCACCAACCGCACCGGCCCCGCCTGGGACTCCACGGCCGTGGACTCCACACGCTACTCGGGCGTCGCGTTCTTCGAGAACGCGCCCGAACTCCTCGACCAGCCGGGCGAGTTCGTCCACGGCTCGGCCACGCACACCATCACGTACCTGCCGCGCAAGGGCGAGAACATGCGGCACGCCACGGCCGTCACTCCCGCCACCGAGCAACTGGTGACGGTCGACGGCGCGCACGACGTCGCCATCCGGGGGATCGGCTTCGCGTACGCCGCGTACCACCAGCCGGACACCGACGAGGGCTACGCCGGGATGCAGGCGGGACTCACCCTCACCGGCGCCACCGGTCCTGTCGACCACTCGGGCCGCTACTACACCAAGCCGTCGGCCGCGCTCACCGTGCACGGCGGCCGCCATGTCACCGTCGCCGGGGCGTCGTTCACCCACCTCGGCGGAGCCGGTGCGATCCTCGAAGCCGGTACGAAGGACTCCGGGATCACCCGCTCCGACTTCACCGACCTGTCGTCGGGCGCCGCGTACATCGGCGACACCGACCCCATGCCGGCCCCCGAACTGGCCGGTGAACGCAACACGTTCGCCTACAACACGGTCACTCGCGCAGCAGTCGAGTACACCGACGCGGCGGCGGTCTGGGCAGGCTACGAGGCCGGACTCACTGTCGACCACAACACCCTCGACCAGCTTCCCTACTCCGGCATCTCGGTCGGCTGGGGCTGGAACCAGCCCGACTCCCAGAAGTCGGTGCTGCGCGACAACAGGATCACCGACAACCGCATCACCAATGTGATGCAGGTCAAGGACGCCCAGCACGACGGCGGCGCGATCTACACCCAGGGCGCCCAGCCCGGCACGGTGGTCTCGGGGAACTACATCAACCGCTCCGCGTACGGCAACACCGAGCGCGACGGCAACGGCATCTACCTCGACGAGCAGTCCTCGTACATCGCCGTCGAGAACAACGTCCTGACCCGGCTCGGCTACAAGTGGGTCTCCAACTGGGCCGATTACGGCATCAAGAACACCGCGCGCAGGAACTGGACCGACACCGACGCACCCGCCATGGCGGGTGCCGGCTCGACCATGAGCGACAACCACACCCGCCTGGAGGAGCTCCCGGCGGCCGCGCTGAAGATCGCCTCGGCGGCCGGCGCGCACCGTGGCCCCGTCGAGCAGCTCAGCCCCGACCTGGCCCGTACCGGCACCGCCACCCAGTCGTCCACCGACGGGGCAGCCGCCGCACTCGCCATCGACGGGGACACCTCGACGGACACCCGGACGCTCTCCGAGCAGGGCGCCTGGTGGCAGGTGGATCTGGGGTCCGTGCGGCACGTCGGCAGGATCGAGATCTGGAACGACGCATCGACCACGACGGCCGGCTTCGACGTCCGCACGGACGACAAGACCGTCCACGTCAGCGGCAAGGCGCTGCGGCCCACGGTGCTGGACCTGAACACCGACACCCGGTACATGAAGATCCAGCTCACCGGCACCGGACGGGTCGGGCTCGCCCAGGTCGCCGTCCACCCGTAGGACTGTCGTAGCTCGTAGCTCGTAGCTCTCAGCGGCAGTCCGCAGGCGGCCCTTTCGGGGGCCCGCTCCACCCGCACCAGTGAAGGAAGCCCATGTCCGACCTCCGTATCGGCGTCCTCGGCTACGGCCTGCGCGGCAGCATCGCGCGCACCGCCCACCGCCCCGGAGCCGGCTCGCGCGTCACCGCACTCGCCGACCCCGGCCCGGCCGCCCGTACGGAGGCGGCCACGGCCTTCCCCGGCGCACTGATCACCTCCGACCACCGCACCGTCATCGACGCCCCGGACATCGACGCGGTCCTGGTCGTCACCCCCGACCACACCCACGCCGAGCTCGCCTGCGAAGCGCTGCGCGCGGGCAAACCGGTCTTCGTGGAGAAGCCGCTCGACATCACGGTCGAGCGGTGCGACGAGATCCTGCGCACCGCGTACGAGACCGGCACCCGTCTCTACATCGGGCACAACATGCGCCACATGCCGGTCGTCCGGCTGATGCGCGACCTCATCGCGGCCGGCACGATCGGCGAGGTCAAGACCGTCTGGGTCCGGCACTTCGTCGGCTACGGCGGCGACTGGTACTTCAAGGACTGGCACGCCGAGCGCAAGTACACCACCGGACTGCTGCTCCAGAAGGCGGCCCACGACATCGACGTGCTGCACTGGCTGGCGGGCGGTTACGCACGCGACGTCCAGGCCATGGGGGACCTGATGGTCTACGGCGACAACCCGCACCGCCGCGAGCCCGGTGAGCCCAAGGCCGCCGACTGGTACACCAAGGACGGACACTGGCCGCCGCACACCCAGCGCGCGCTGAACCCCGTCATCGACATCGAGGACGTCTCCCTGCTGAACATGCGCCTGGACAACGGCGTGCTGGCCTCCTACCAGCAGTGCCACTTCACCCCCGACTACTGGCGCAACTACACCGTGATCGGCGACGCGGGCCGACTGGAGAACTTCGGCGACGGGCCGGGCAGCCAGGTGAAGGTCTGGAACGCCCGCCGCTCCGTCTACCGGGAGGACGCCGACGAGATCCACGCCGTCCCGGAAGCGCAGGACGAGGCGGGCCATGGCGGCGCCGACCCACTGCTGATGGACGAGTTCGTGCGGTTCGTGCGCGAGGGCGGCCGCACCGACACCTCACCGGTCGCCGCCCGGATGGCGGTGGCCGCCGGGGTACGGGCCACGGACTCGCTCCGGGACGGCGGGACCCCACGCCGGGTCACCCCGCTCGACCCGGCGCTCGCGGACTACTTCGACCGCGGGCAGCAGCGCAGGTGACCGGCGGGGGAGGGGCGCCGGGCCGCCGCCCGCGGCCCGGCCGCGGGGCTCACCCCTGCGGCCGGACGGCCCCGGTCAGGAATCCGGTGATGCTCCGGTGCAGCGAGGCGGCGTCCAGGCCGTGCGCGGCGACATGCTCCTCGATCTGTCCGTACCGCCGCAGCTCCTTCCTGCCCACCCCGAGGCCGAGCACCCGGTGCGGCCGGTCGGCCAGGGCGTCGTTCGCCGCGGCTGTCGACGTACCCGCCAGACACGGCTCGACCAGCACCACGTCGGCCCGGTCGGGGGCCTCGGTGGCCCAGCGGAGGGCGGCGCCGTCGAAGGGCCGCACGGTCGTCGCGTACAGCACGGTGACGTCCATGCCCTCCGTCGCCTCCAGAACTGCGTCCAGCATCGGCCCGACCGCCGCCACCACCCCGCCGTGACCCTCCCGGACCGTGTGGAATCCGCCCCCGGTGACCGGCTGCGGCCGCCGGTTGGCCTGCGCCGACAGCCGTACGTACACCCGGTCGTCCCCGCGCACGGCCCGGCGCAGCAGGGCCTCCGCCTCGTCGGGATGGCCCGGTACGTGCACGGTCCACCCGTCGAGCGTGTCGAGGAGCGCCACATCGCCTGGCGACATATGGGTGAAACCGCCGGCCGGCCAGTCGTATGATCCACCGGCGCTGACCAGCACGGCTCCCACACCCTGGTGCCCGAGGTCCAGCTTGACCTGCTCGAAGGGGCGCTCGACCAGGAAGCTGGCGAAGGTGTGCACGACCGGGCGCATCCCGGTCAGCGCCATCCCGGCGCCCGCACCGATCAGCAGCTGCTCCCGGATCCCCACATTGATCACCCGGCCGGGGTGGGCGCGTGCCGCGTCGGCGAAACCGTCGCGGGTGATCTCGGCCAGTACGACGGCGAGCCGCGGGTCCTCGTCCAGCAGCCGCGACGTGGTGGCGGCGAAGCGCTCACGCATGTTGTCCATGACAAATCCCTCTCGGATGGTCCCGCTCAGGCGTTCTTGGGCTCGACCCGGGCGACCACGGCGTGCGGCCGGCCCGGATGCGGTGCGGTGAAGGCGGCGTACAGCTGCTCGTGGTCCCGCCCGTCGACGGTCTCGACGGACCACCCGGCCGCCGCGAAACGGGCCGCGATCCCACCGGGGGTGCCGTAGCTGGCGGACGCGTTGTCGATCACGACGGTGTGCAGCTGATCGAGGCCGGCGGGCCCCGCGTAGGCGATGGCCTCGTGCACCGAGCCCTCGTCCATCTCGGCGTCCCCGATCAGCACCCACACCCTGGGCTCGGTGAGCCGCTGCGCCCGCAGCCCGAGCACCGTTCCCACGCCGAGCGGCAGCCCGTGCCCGAGCGAGCCGCTGCCGATCTCGGCACCGGGCACGAGCAGCCGGTCGGGGTGGTGGCCGAGCGGCGAGTCGTACGAGCCGAATCCCGTCAGCAGCTCGTCGGGGAAGAACCCCTTCGCGGCGAGGACCGCGTAGTACGCCATGGGGCCGTGCCCCTTCGACAGCAGGAAGCGGTCCCGGCCCGGCGCCGAGACGGTCTGCGGCGTGACCCGCAGCACCCGGTCGTACAGCACCCAGAGCGCGTCCAGGGTCGAGGTCGCCGCAGGCCCGTGCTTTTCGTCGCCCGTCATGAGGGCCATCAGCCGGTTCAGGTCTGTGTCCGTGTCCATGCGGCCGACGATCCAACATCAAGCGCACTTGAGGTCAAGCGGAACGGCCGGGGAATCGAGTTCGTGACCACCGGCTGAAGTGCGGTATCGTTTCGGTGCACGTTCGGCCGGGCAAGCCCGCGCCGGATAGGGCATCGGGACGTGGCGCAGCTTGGTAGCGCACTTGACTGGGGGTCAAGGGGTCGCAGGTTCAAATCCTGTCGTCCCGACTCGAAAGAGTCGCAAGGCAGGGCTGGTTTCGGAGGTATCCGAAACCAGCCCTTGGTCATTTCCGGGGTCCAGTCGCCTTGTCCGGCGTCAGCGGGTCATGGCCCCAGGTCGGGCATGGCGGAGCCACTTGGGCTCGGGGGTAACCCGAGCATGGGCTGCATCATCGCGAGCGTGAGCAGTTCGGCATCGCTCAGACGCGGTGCGATAGCAACGGCCGGGCGGTCGGGTGCCAAGTGGCCGTCTTGCCCCGCGGACGCATGAGCCAGAGCCTCCCGCCCACCGGCTTGCCGCGGATCCCGGCCCGCCACCAGCGCCGCCACCGCCCACAGCCGCGAATCAGCCAGAGCCGAACTGCACGTTCAGGCCGGTGGCGGTACGGCGTGGTCGTGGATGTGGGTGATCACGGCGTCCAGGGCCGCTTCGAGGGCGTCGGTGGTGTGCTGGGCTTGTGCGAGGACAAGCCCGCCCTGCACTGCCGCCAGCAGGGCGAGGGACAGTGTGGTGGCATCGGTCTCCGGCCGCAGGGCGCCGTTGTCGACCATGGCGTCCAGGCCGGCGTGAATCGCCTCGGACCACACGGTGAAGCTGGCGGCCAGGGCTTCGCGCGCCCACGGATGGTCGTCGGACAGCTCGCTGGACAGGCTGCCCAGCGGGCAACCCCCGGCCCCGTTCTGCCGGCGGGCGGCGTCGACCACTACTTCGCGCCACGACCGCAACGCCTCGATGCTGTCGAGCCTGGCCAGCAACGGTGCCTGGTGGGACAGGATCGCCTCGGACTGGAATGCGATGACCGCGCGGGTGAGGTCGTCCTTGTCGGTGAAGTAGTGATAGATCTGCGATGAGCTGACCCCGGCGGCATCGCGGACTGCGGGGGTGCTGGTGCCCGCCACGCCGTGGCGGTACATGAGGTCGGCCGCGGCAGCGACGATCCGCTCGCGCGTGGCGCGCCCCTTCCGTGTGCTGGGCTCCTCCTGCGGCGCTGCACGTGTCGGCATTGAACCTCCTCAAGGCTGGACTTGACTATCCAATCTACCCTCCCTTAGATTGGATAGGTCGATCCAATTTAAGGGAGGTGGTGAGTGAGTACTGAGTCGACAACGATTGCTGATCAAGGGTGGAACCGTGGAACCTCGGGCATCGGGCGGGCGACCGCGCAACTGTTCTGCCGACGCGGCCACGTTGATCGTCGGCCGCGACGAGGGCCGGGGCAAGGAGGTCGCCGCCGGGACCGGCGGGCGCTTCACCCGCGCCTATCCACGCGCTGACCGTCCGCTGCTGACCGTTCGTCACTGTCCTTCCGCAGTCGACCAAATGTGAGGGAAACAGCATGATTCTGGTTACCGGCGCGACCGGCACGGTCGGGTCAGAAGCCGTGCGGCTGCTGTCCGAACGGCACCAGCCCGCCCGGGCATTGGTCCGCGACCCGGACCGTGTGACGAACCGCACCGACCTCGCCGACGAAGTCGAGATCGTCACTGGCGACTTCGACCGCCCGGACACGCTGGACGCGGCCCTGCACGGCATCGACACCGTCGTGCTGGTGAGCCCGGCCGTGCCGGCCCAGGAGATCGCGGTCATCGACAGCGCGGTCCGGCAGGGCGTATCGCACATCGTCAAGATCACCAGCAAGGCGTCAGTCGATTCCCCGGTCGACCGGCGGCGTGGACAGGCGCGGATCGAGGCGTACCTCGCGGCCACGGGCGTGGCGCACACGCTGCTGCGCTCGAACGCGTACCTGCAGAACCTGCTCGCGCTGGCCCCGGTGATCCGCCAGACGCGGGGTTTTGTGATGTCGGCGGGCGACGGACAGGTCGGGATGATCGACGCCCGGGACGTCGCCGCCGCCGCGACGGCCATCGCCACCGCGCCGGGCGGGCACGCGGGCCGCACCTACTGGCTCACCGGCTCTGCTCTGATCACCTACTCCGACATCGCCAAAGAACTCTCCGCGACACTGGGACACGAGATCGAGTACCGCCAGATCCATCCGGACGAACACCGGGCGGCGATGATCGAGGCGGGCGTCCCGGAGCCCGTCGCGACCTCCAATACCCAGGCGTTCGGGCTGATCGCCGACGGCGACGCGGCCTGGCTGAGCGGCGACGTGGCGACCCTCACCGGCACTGCGCCGCGCAGCCTGCACGCCTTCACCACCGAGCACGCCGCGGCCTTCGCCTGAGGCGGGAAAGCAGCGAGATCCACGACTCCCGGGAGTGAGATGACTTCCCGGCTCCTCACCGGCCCGCCGCAGGCGTTCGGGCCTGAGTTGATCAGGCAACTGCTGGCTCGCGGGGCCGAGTCGCGGCCATCACCGACCTCTCATGCAGGTGTCGAGCATGGCGCGGCGTGGTCCGGGCGGCGGTCGGCCGGTCGGCGAGTCCCGGCAGGGAGGGGGCGAGACGGGTGGCGAGCGCGTGCCCGGTGCCAGTAGGGCCACTGGATCGCTCTGTCAGACGTTGTCGTTCATGCCTCACTCCTTGTTTGAAAGATGTGTTGCGTGGCAGCCACGCAACTATCGTCAGGGTAACTGACGAACAAGTCGATAAAGCTGACTACATCAAGGTGGAGTCGAAGCTTGCTGGCGCCCGCAGGACCCCCTGCGGCTCGGGGTGGACGGGAATCGAGGTCCGGCTCGGAGCGGTCGGGTCTACCGTGCGTAGGGGTCGGTGATCTCGCGGAGTTGCTCCAGGATCTGGTGCAGCAACGTGAAGTTGCGGGTGCCCAGGTAGGCCTTCCACTCCGAGAGGATCTCGTCGAGTGTCGCCGAGGCCACCTCGACCGCCCGCTTGCCGCGTTCCTCGATCACGATCAGCCGGGCGCGGCCGTCGGTGGGATCGGGGACCCGGCGGACGTAGCCCAGGCGTTCCAGCTGGTCGACCAGCACGCCGGCGCTCTGCTTGCTCATTTGTGCCTGGTCGGCGAGGTCCGTGAGGCGCGAGCCGTCCGGGGCGACGCGCTGGAACACCCGGCACTGGGCGAGGGTCCAGTCGTCGAACCCGGCATCCTGCAGGGCCTGGAACATCCGGTCCTCGGTGTACCGGTACGGGATGAACAACGACACCCCTAGATCAACCCGCTGCTCGTCGTTCATACCGCTCTCGGCTCCATTGCCCGCTTGATGCCACGAGGTTCACACCCTACGGCAGCCGCCGCCGGGCCGGATCGCCGCAGACTCCGGCCCCTGCCCCGTCCCCCGCCCCTGCCCCGGCCGTGGCGGCGCGTGCGCGGCTCAGTGCTCGCCGCGTTCCGCACACGTCGCCCACTCCTCGGTCATCTCGCCCGGGTTGCGGTTGCCGTCGGCGTTGCCGTATGACTACAGTAGTAAATGTTCCTGACTAAATCAGCTGGCGGCTCCATGAAGGGACGGCCGATGCGACCCCAGGGCTGTTCACATCCCGACAAGACAGAGAGGGCGCGGGTAGCGCGATGACATCGACATCAAGCCTGGCAGGCAAGCGAGTCCTGGTCACCGGAGGCAGCAGCGGAATCGGCGCCGCGATCGTGCGTCGGCTCGCTGCCCAGGGAGCCACGGTGGCGGTCAACTATCGATCCGATCAAGAGGCGGCCGAGGCGCTCGTCGGCGAACTCCGCGACAGCGGGTGTGCCGCGTCGGCCTTCCTGGCCGATATCGGTGACAGGGCGCAGACCCACGAGCTCGTCGGCGCGGTGGTGTCCGAGTTCGGCGGCCTGGACCTGCTGGTCAGCAATGCCGGGGTCGAGCACTTCGGAGCGCTGGAATCCATCACGCAGGCCGACTTCGACCGCCTCTTCCAGACCAATGTGGCCGGACAGCTGTTCGTCACCCAGGCGGCGGCAGCCGCGATGACCGACGGTGGCCGTATCGTGCTCAGCTCCTCGGTCAGTGCGCGCCTGGCGGTCCAGCAACACGCCCTGTACGCGGCGAGCAAGGCCGCCATTCCGGCCATGGTGCGCAATCTCGCCCCCGAGCTGGCCGAGCGGAACATCGCCATCAACGCGATCGCCCCAGGCGCCACCGCCACCCGCATGGCCGGCTATGCCCCCAACTACGTCCACCCCGCCCTCGCCGATGTGCCGTTTCCCGCGCTTATCCGCTCCATGAGCGCACTCGGCCGGTTGGCCCAACCTGACGAAATCGCCGCCGTGGTCGCGTTTCTGCTCTCCCCGGACGCATCCTTCATCACCGGCGTCACCATCGAAGCCGACGGCGGCTGGAACTGACTGACACACCGGCACTCGGCCGTCACGCAGGATTTTGAGCGTCGGAGCCGGTCGTATCGGCCGCCGGTAGGGCGGGCGGGGCGCCTCTGGCGCGGCGGGTCTGCCACTCGCCGCGCGGCACCGGTGATTCGCCCACGCCGCAGTGCACTCACACCGAACACTTGTCGAAGGGAAATACCATGTCCACTGTCATCACCGGAGCCTCGGGTCACCTCGGCCGGCTCATCGTCGATCAACTCCTCGCCGGCGGAACGCCGCCGGAGCAGATCGTGGCCACCGGCCGGGACACCGGCAAGCTCGCCGACCTCGCACGGAACGGGGTCATAGTGCGACGCGCGGACTTCGCCGACCCGGGCACCCTCGACGACGCTTTCGCGGGTGCCGACGCGATGGTGCTGGTTTCCACGACGACGGTGGGGGAGCGGTTCGACAACGCCCGCAACGCCATCGACGCGGCGCGCCGGGCGGGTGTCTCCCGCATCGTTTACACCAGCATCCTCAACGCCTCGACCGCGCAGATGATGCTCGCTGACGCCCATCGCCGCACCGAGGAGTACCTGCGTGACAGTGGGTCGCCGTTCGTCATCCTGCGCAACGGATGGTACCTGGAGAACTACACCGACCAGCTCCCGGTGATCACCCAGTACCACGCACTGCTGGGCAGCGCGCAGGACGGGCGTGTCAGTGCGGCCGGCCGACGTGACCTGGCCGCGGCCGCGGCCAGGGTGCTGACGCAGGACGGGCACCTCGGAGCGACCTACGAACTCGGCGGAACGCCGTTCACACTGACCGAACTCGCCGCCACGTTCAGCGATGTCCTGGACACTCACATCGCCTACCGGGACATGCCGGCCGCCGACTACACCGCGACTTTGACGGGCGCCGGGCTGCCTCCGGAGATGGCCGCCGCGGTGGCTGACGCCGACGCCGGGCTGGCCCGCGGAGAGCTGTTCACTGACAGCGACGACCTGGTCAAGCTCATCGGCCGGCCGGCGATCACGGCCTACGAAGCCGTCCGGAACGCGGCCGTCGAGGAGTCACGATGAGTGCTTCCGGGCCAGGCGTCGACACCCACGAGATGGTGCTGATCCACCGCGTCCTCCGGCGCGAGTTCGGTCAGCTTCCACGGTTGTTTCGCGCCGCGGCCGGTGACCGTGCGCGATCCAAGGTCCTCGGTGCGCACGCCCGGGAGATGCTGACTTTCCTCCGCACACACCACACCGGCGAGGACGAACTGCTCTTTCCGCTGCTGCGCGAGCGCGCAGCCCTCGATCCGGAACTCATGGACCGGATGGATGCGCAGCACGCCCAGGTCGACGACGCGGTCATGGCCATCGACGCGGAGTTGCCGGCGTGGACGGCGAGCGCGGACGCTGCCGCGGGCGAGCGGATGGCCGCGCGCATCGACGCCATGATGCCGGCACTGATCGAGCACCTGGCCGAGGAGGAGCAGGAAATACTGCCGATCGTCTCCGTCACACTGACACAGAGCGAATGGGACGCACTCGGCAAGCACGGCATGAGCGCGATCCCCCTCACGCGGCGGCTGGTCATCCTCGGCCACATCACCGAGGAAACCGATGACGCGGAACGGCGAAGGTTCATGAAGGTCCTCCCGGCCCCGGCTCGTGTCGCCTACAAGCTGATCGGCCACCGCCAGTTCACCCGCGAAACCAGCTTGATCCGCGGCTGACCCGCCCCACCACGCGACACCACACCACCGAACGCCCGCACTGACCGTGGTGCCGAGCCCGCAACACCACCAGCGGACCAGCAAACCGACGCGTCGAACACAGGGAACACCCTCAAGACCAAAACACAAACGCCCACCAGCACACCCGACATCAACGGCACCAACAAGGAGAGTCAATGGCAGAGCAGGATCTCGCGGGGCGCACGGCACTCGTGACCGGTTCGACCAGTGGAATCGGCGAGGCCACGGCCAAGCAACTCGCCGAACACGGGGCACACGTGATCGTGGTCGGCCGTCGCCGGGAACTCGGAGACGGTGTCGTCGCCGCGATCCGCGCGGCCGGCGGCAAGGCCGATTACGTTCGCGCTGAACTCAGCGACGCGGCGTCGGCCCGCGACCTGGCCCAACGGGCACTGGAGACTTCCGGGGGCCAGATCGACATCCTGATCAACAACGCCGGGACGGGGGTGTTCGGTCCGACGGCGGAGACGCTGGAGGAGAACTGGGAGATGATGTTCAACACGAACCTCAAGGGTCACTTCTTCCTCGTCGCTGAACTCGCGCCGAAGATGGCCGCTCGCGGCAAGGGCGTGATCGTCAACACCTCGACGATGGTCGGCCAGCTCGCCGTTCCGGGCATGGGGGTCTACGGCGCGACCAAGGCCGGACTGAACCTGCTCACCAAGTCCTGGGCCGCGGAGTTCGGCCCGGCCGGTGTCCGCGTCAACGCGGTCAGCCCCGGAACCACCAGCACCCGGAAAGTCGTCGACGTCATGGGCGACGGACTCGACGAGCTCGGAAAGCAGGCCCCGCTCGGCTACGTCGCCGACGCCGACGAGATCGCCGACGCCATCGTGTACCTGACCACGGACAAGTCCAGCTACATCACCGGCGCGATCCTCAACGTCGACGGCGGCCGTACCGCCATCTGACGACGGCGCCTCCGGACGGCGGGGCTGTCAAGGGGCCGTCCCGGTCCAGCGAATCCCTCCCCGCGTGCCCTGGCCGCTCCGGACTGGTACACCCCACTCCATCACGCCGGCACGATCAAGCAGGGAACGCGCGTACTCGTGCCCCTCGCACGATGACTTGCCTGCAGGCCGCGGACGCCGCATTCTTTCTCGACGTCCATGCGGCGTACCGATTGCACGACATCATTCGGCGACTCGACGGCAGGAGCGGAATAACCGACCGATCTCTCCGTGGTGATCACCCGCCTGGAGAGCTGGCGGACTGGCAGCCGCTCGATGAGGAACAGAGGTGCAGCAGTGATTCCTGGCAATGGCAGGACACCAGGACACCATCCGCGAACTCAGGTGCAAGGTTCCCAGTCTTGCGCCGTGGCAGGCCCTGGCGGGCCAGTCACGCGACCCGGCTGCGGCCCTTGGACGCACGCGTCACGGACATGCCCCGCGGGGACCAGTTGGGGGCCAGGCGCCAGCGCCCGCGACGCTTCTTGACCCAGTCAAGGTTGCGCTACCCGTCACAAGTCGGCAGCGTGGACGGAGCTTCTGCCGATAGGTGGATTCGGCCTGGTAGACAGCGGCAGCCTTGTCGTGGAGGCTTCGAGGCCGGTCAGTACTGGGCAGACGGTCCTGAGTCGGCTCCGAGTTGTTCCCTCGAGGCGTTGGGCCGCGTTTCCGCGTCGAGCGCCGAGCGGAGGCGATCTGCGTACGGTAGGTCTCCGTGCCGGGTCAACCAACCGGCTGCCAGGCGCATCACGTGGATTCTCTGGCTCGGCGAGAGCGCCGGGAGAGACAGCAGATCCTCGATGACCAGACGTACCTTCGGCCCCATGTCGTGCTCCTCGAGCCAGCTCAGGGCGCTGTCGACGGCGCGGGATCGTCGGTCCTCGTCAAGGGCCGGGTGGCGCAGGACACCGGAGAGCAGGGAGCGGGACTTCATCGACCGGTCGGTGCTCAGACGGTCCAGAGCGATGTCGATGCCGGTGTGTGCCTGCTCGACGGACAGGTCTGGGCGTGTGAGGAAGGAGGCGAGCACCGGACGCTGGACCTTGCCTCCGTGGCAGTCGAGCCACCGCAGGCTGACGTCCGCGAGGGACCGTGCCTGATCGCGCGTCAGCCCATCGAGCTGGCTGAGCATGACGGCCATGAGCACGTGATTATCTGGGTGTGCGAGGAGCGCGGCGCATCCGAGACGGATGGCACGCTGTAGCTGGGCGGACGGTAGGTCCGGCACGCGCAGGAGGGCGCTTAGAACGGAACCGAACGCCTCTTGCTCCGGGTGGCTGGCGAGCCACGTGAAGGCAAGCGTGACGGCGGTCCGAGCCTGGTCCTGGGTGAGTTCCTCGCAATGGATGAGGAGACGAAGGAGTATAGCCGGGACGGACCGGGCGTCAGGTTGCAACCTCAGCCGGTGCAGGAGAAGGGCGGCGGCGTCCGCCACGCTATCGGCGGACAGCAATGTACCCAGGACGCGGGAGCCTGTCGGGTGGTCGGCAGGGCCCTCAGCCGCCCACCAACGGGCGACGGCGATCATCCTGGGACGCAGCTCTGCCGGGCACCCGTCCGTGGACAGGAGTCTTTGCACGACCCGGCCCGTGCTCGGGTAAACCTGTCCCGTCTCCAGCCAGTCAATTGCGCTTCGGATCAATGTCGCGCGGTCCGGGTCCGGGAGGTGGTCCACTTCGAGCAGAGCGCACAGTTCCGGACCGATGTTCAAACCCGGGCGCAGACCAGAACGCAGCCACACGAGGCCGTGGTCCACGAGCTTCCGGCGGGCGATCGTGTCGATGTCCGCACGCTGCAGGAACGCACGGATCACGGATGCGACTCCGAGGGACCGGTACGGAGTGAGCCACGCCAGTACGCCCGCGACCACTCTCTCCAATCGATCCCCGGAGTGGTCCATGCCGAGCAGGCGTTTCAACAGTGCGGGCGTATGGCGCCAGTCGGGCCGGGAAGGCACCCAGGCTAGGGTGCAGTCGACCACCAGATCCTCGGTCCTCGGCGAAAGGCCGGGGCGCTCGACCAGTGCGAGCAGAAGATGTTCCGTGTCGGTCTGTCCGCCCCGGCGAACGAGCCATCCTACGGAAGCCTCGACAAGGAACGCGGGAGCGGGATCCATGCCTCTCAGGGCGGCGGTAAGGAACGGCTGTGCGGTGTGGTCGGCCTCGGCGCGGGAGAGCCAGGGAGCAACCAGCCTGTTCCACGCAGAGCGGTCGAACCCTTGCCACGGCCGGCTCGTCACCATCGTCAGCAGCGCCTGGCCGCCGGCGTCACCGGCGCCCGCCAAGAGGTGGCTGAGTGGATCCACCTGGGCCGTGAGCCATTCCCCGCAAAAGCGTTCCAGGGCAGCGATGCGATGGGCGGGGCCATGCGCTGCCATGTCGACGGCCAGCCGTCGGAGATGGCCGGTGAATACGGAGAACGTACGTGCATGCCGCGTGAACGCGTCAAAGAGGGCACCTGCAGCGGCTGCGTCGATGCTCCATCCGGGAGAAGGCATCAGTGACTGCAGTAGGAGTTCGTCGGTGACGATGTCGTGCACCACGACCAGCTGACCGCCAACCTCATCGAGCCACCCAAGAGAGATCAGCGTGTCGACGACCCGCCGCCCTCCGAACGGAACGGCCAGCCCACAAGCCACCGTGAGGAACGTGTCGATGGCCTGTTCGACGACCATCCGGGGCTGTGGGCTCGCCGCGACCGCCACGGTAAAGGCCAGCTGCTCGATGGCAGGGGTGGTGATACCCAACGGGGAGGGACTGAGTGCGGGGCTCTCGGCGAGCGCGTCCCGGCGCATGCCCTCGCGCAGCCAGTCCAGCAGCTCGCCGGGCCGGACCGATGCCGCCACCCCCGGCGTGTGCTGGGCCAGCCCCTGCTCCTCGATCGCCCGCGCGATCAACAGCGCGATCACCGGGCGTCGGCCGCAGATCTGGGACAGCGCCCCGTTCCCCCATCGGCGCACGGTTTCAGGTGCCGCGTGGCGGACTACCTGGTCGATGATCGCGGATTGGTGCGGCCAGTCCTCTCGTACATAGATCTCGTCGAGTACTCGGCTGCTGCCGCGGAGCTTAACCGTGTGCAGGGATCCGGGCCGCACGGAGGCCAGGCATGCCACAGTCACGCCGTGTCGCTTGGTCTCCGGGATCAGCACTTCGGCGAGGACACGCAGGTCGACCTGTGGGCAGGCGTCGAGGTAGTCCAGTATCAGCAGCACCCGTCGGCGGGCGCACGAGAAGATAAATGCGGCCACGTCGTCGACCGTCACGGCGCTGTCGGGCTGGACGTGCAGGACTTGCCAGCCCGCGCGGTCCGCCCGGTGCGCGACCTCGAAGCACGTTCGCGTCTTGCCCGATCCGGCTGGTCCGATCAGCAGTGCCCCTCGTGAACGGCCAGTGCTCAGCCGGGCGAACAGGTTGTCCGGATGCGATGTGTGGTCCCTCCCCGGATGGATGAAGGGCAGATGCTCCTCGTCGAGATAGCTGCGTCGTCCGAGAAGGCGCCGCATGACCTCGGCATGGGTGCGTACGCGGCCGCGCAGGGCTGGGGCGAACGGTGTCGGTACGATGTCCCCTGACCGTATCGGCTCTACCTTGTGCTCGGCCAGCAGCCGCACGAATTCAGGATCTCGGGATACCTGGGAGAGGTCGGTCGCGGTGAGGCTCGCCGCGCCGGATGGAACGTGGTGGCTCGTGCACACCCCGACGAGAACGCCGTCTTGCGTGATGACCCCTGCCCCGGACACCCCCTGCCAGGGAGATCCGCTCGACTCTAGCGGCGCAGGGCTGCTGAGGGACAGCTCCATCTCGTGGCCCCCCAGGAAGGAGCCCAGAAGGATCGACCCGGTCAACTGACGGGTTTTCGGCACAGCCTGACGCGACGCATGGTCGGGGAACCCGATCGCGATGAACGGTACCGACTCCACGCTTCGGGGCAGGACGCCCCACCGGGCGGGAGGGATGACGGGCCCGCCCTCCATGAGAACGAGGAGGGCGAGGTCCACCTCGTCGATCCGGTGCCGCAGTACCGCGGTGACCTGAAGCCTCTGCGTCGACTGCCCGGGAAGTCTCACCTCATAGCTGTCACCGAGCTGGGTAAAGCCGTGGCCAGCGCAGATGGCCAGTCGTGAGGCGAGCATGAAACCGGAAGCAGTGAAACGAGGGGCGCCGTCAGATCCGCGGCGCACCACCATGGCCACACGCTCCAGGGGCTGCTGCGAGGCGATCAGATCAGCCACAGCGGACACCACTCTCGGGGGACCGACTCATCCATGAGGTCAGTCCTCCAGAACGGCTCCACGCCCAGAGTCTGTCAGGACCGAGCCGCCGCTGGCCGTCTCGGCCGCGAGTTCCAAAGACACCGTGTGCGTGGCGGAGACGCCGCCGGCCGTCTTACCGCCAGCCGACAGCACCCAGAACTTGACCCCGCCCTGGGCCTCCGCCGATGCCGTCACCGCGACCTGTACGTCTAGCTTCACCGACTGCACTCGAAGCCGGACCGGTTGGCCCTCGCTGTCCGCCATCGCCTGCGCTAACTCACAACGCAGTGCCTTGATGGTCTCCGCCAGGCCGATCTCCACCAGTCCCCCTCTTCTGGACCGTTGCCGTCGCCATCGTGCCCGTGCGGTGATGGTGGCGGATCGGCCTACGTGATCACCGATCATGATAAACGGTCGAGCCGAAGATGTTCGAGCTCTGCTTGATGCGGTCTGCATCCGGATGCCGCTAGGAATCCGCATTGGACGCGCCCGGCGCCACGACGAGTCCCGAACGCGAGCACGTCGCAGTACGTCTCCAGGTCGTGTCCGGAGTCGAGCCGATCGATCAGCTTGCCTAGCCCTTCCATGCGTGAGATCGGACGGCGGGCCTGCGTGTGTTTGGGAGACCGGTCTGTAAGCCCGTGGCGTGCGCGGCGCGGTCGATCCGTCCGGGCCCCGGGTAGAACCTTGGGGTGACGACCTTGGTGACCAGTTGGGGACCAGCGCTGGTGCCCACAGGTGCGCGACAAGCGCATTCACGCACGTTGCTAGCCCTCAAATGGCATCACATGGACTCATTGTGGGCCTGGGATAGCTATCTAGGGGCCAAGGGGGCGCAGGTTCAACTCCTGTCGTCCGACGGGAGTTTGCTCCACTGTCGCAGGGCAGGGCCTTATTTCACGAGAGTGGAGCGGGGCCACGCCCTTTTTCAGGGCTTGCCTCTTCACAACTTCTCACCACGACGGTGATCATAGGCGTCGGGCTAAGCAGGTACGGGCGTTGAGTTCAGCGGCCCCCGAGTGGTCCCGTGATCAACCGTAGGCACCGTGGAAAACCGGATGCGGCGCCCGGACCGGCTGGCTACAGTCCGGGCGTGGCCCATACCTATCCCCCGCTGAACGTCGAAGTCCGCACGCCGCGCCTGACGCTGGCCGGCGCGTCCGACGAACTGCTGGAACGTCTCGTGCCGCTCGTACAGGCCGGGGTGGCCGACGCCGAGCCGTGGCCGTTCGACGACCCGATCTCCTTCTACGCCGACAGCCCCGAACGCGAATGGCAATGGCTGCGCGCCATCTGGGCCGGGCGCGCCCGGGTGAGCCCGGATTCCTGGCGGCTGTACTTCGCCGTGCTCGTCGACGGAGAACCGGTCGGCATGCAGGATCTCATCGGCAGGAACTTCACGCGGTTCGGCACGGTGTCCAGCTTCTCGTGGCTGACGCCGGGCAGCCGAGGACAGGGGCTCGGCAAGGAAATGCGGGCGGCGGTCCTGCAGTTGGCCTTCGTCGGGCTGGGCGCACGCGAAGCCGGCAGCGACGCCTTCGTCGACAACGAAGCGTCCAACCGCGTTTCCCGTGGCCTGGGTTACACACCGAACGGCACGGACTGGGACACCCGCCGCGGTGAGCCCGCGCGGATCCAGCAGTGGCGGCTCACTCGGGACGCCTGGGAACGGGTCCGCCGGGACGACATCGAGCTGACCGGCGTCGAGGAATGCCTGCCCGTCCTGGGCATTGGCCGGGGCGTACCGTCCTGATCATCCAGGGCGACGCCTGCGCCGCCGCCGTCGGCGGTGCGCGTACGGGTCGTCCTCCGCATCGAACTGCGGCTTCATCCCCAATACGTCCCGGTAGAAGCGGTAGCAACTGGTGAAGTCCGCAACAAGAAGGCGGATCTGGGCAAGTTCCATCAACGTCCCTTCGGAGAGCGGCAGCGCGAGCTCAGCTGACGGAGAGCAGGACCACCTCCAATCTACGTGGGCCATGCACGCCTTCGACACGGTCCAGTTCGATATCGCTGGTGGCCGATGGACCTGAGATCCAGGTGAGTGGCCGTGCCGGATCGAGCCTTGGCATGGCCTGCGGAACGGACGCGACGACCTGGTCCGGTGCCCGTACGACACAGATGTGGAGGTCGGGCACGAGGGTCAGTGCGCGCCGGCCCTGGCCGGGTCCGGTATCGAGAACGATCGTCCCGGTCTCGGCGATGGCCAGGGCGCACCCGGTGATGACGGCGTCGATGGCGTCGAGCTGCTTCGGAGGGAGTCGGCAGCCGACGCTGTCATGGTGCTGTTCGACATGTGTCATGGAGAGCCAGGGCGCGGGCAGACCCTCAGGGACAGCGACGCTGCGAGCACCGTGGCGTCCGAGCAGCTCTCCGATCACACCTGGAAGCTCGGTGGCCGCACAGCGCCGGACGACGGCCCGGTAGTCGACAAGGTTCTCGTGCAGCAGGTCGAGCACGGTGGCCGGCTCGTCGGCCGTGTGGGAGGTGAGGTAGTCGCATTCGATGCCGGCGGAGGCCGAAGCGTTGTGGGCGTCGGCGTTGTGGGCGTCGGCGTTGTGGGAGAGAGCGCTGCGGACCCGGGCAAGGATGCGTTCGCGGGAGTCGGGCTCGGTCGTCATGGGCGGTTCTTTCTCCACCAGTCGCGGAACGGTTCGGCCGGCATGGGCGGCAGGTCACGGCTGTTCGTCCACTGACCGGCACCTGGCCCGGGTAGCTTCTTGGGGTGAAACCTGCGTGTCTTCGCGGCGACGCGCTCGCCGGCGGCGAGTGCGCCCGGATGGTTGAGGACCCATCCGGCTGCTCTGATCGCAGCCTTTTCCAGGCGGTGTCCCCGACCGCCCTCATCGGCTACTCGTTCCCGCAGATGGACCAGCACCTCCGGGATGTCGATGGCGACCGGGCACACCTCGTAACAGGCTCCGCAGAGGGACGACGCATAGGGCAGAGAGGCGTCGATCTCGCTTGTAGTGCCCCGCAGTTGCGGAGTCAGGATGGCGCCGATCGGGCCCGGGTACACCGACCCGTAGGCGTGGCCGCCGGCCCGCTCGTACACCGGGCAGACGTTCAGGCAGGCCGAGCAGCGGATGCAGCGCAGTGCCTGGCGGCCGACCTCGTCGGCGAGGGTGTCGGTGCGGCCGTTGTCCAGCAGGACGAGGTGGAAGGCGCGCGGGCCGTCCTCGTCGGTGGTGCCGGTCCAGGTGGAGGTGTACGGATTCATGCGCTCGGCGGTCGAGGAGCGGGGGAGGGTCTGCAGGAAGACCTCCAGGTCCTGCCAGGCCGGCACGATCTTCTCGATGCCCACGACCGAGATCAGGGTCTCGGGCAGGGTGAGGCACATCCGCCCGTTGCCCTCGGACTCCACCACCACCAGTGTGCCGGTCTCTGCGACCACGAAGTTGGCACCCGAGATGCCGACCTTGGCGCGCAGAAACTTCTCCCGCAGGTGCAGCCGCGCCGCCTCCGCGAGCTCGGCTGGCGTGTCGGTCAGTCCGTCGGGCGCCGGCCGGCCCCACTCGCCCATCTCGGCACGGAAGATGTCCCGGATCTCGGCGCGGTTGCGGTGGATCGCCGGCACCAGGATGTGCGACGGCCGGTCCTTGCCCAACTGCACGATCAATTCGGCGAGATCGGTCTCGTAGGCGGCGATACCCTCCGCTTCGAGGGCCTCGTTGAGGCCGATCTCCTGCGTGGCCATCGACTTGACCTTGACGACCTCCGACTCGCCGGTCTCCTTCACCAGCCGCGTCACGATGCGGTTGGCCTCGTCCGCGTCGGCGGCCCAGTGGACGATGCCACCCGCCGCCGTGACCGTCTCCTCCACCTGCACGAGATAGCGGTCGAGATGCCGGAGTGTGTGGTCTTTGATGCGCTTGCCGGCCTCGCGCAGGGCCGCCCAGTCGGAGAGCTCCGACACTGCCTTCTCCCGCTTGGCACGAATGGTGTGAGTGGCATGGCGCAGATTGGCGCGCAGCGTCACATCGTGGACCGCCCCGCGGGCGGCCTGCGGGAAGGTCGGCATACCGATGAATGTTCCACTCATACCAGCGGCTCCTCTTCCGTGCTGGCAAGGATCTCCGCGATATGAATGGCACGCTGCGGAGCGTCCTGGCGGCGGAGGATGCCGCCGATGTGCATCAGACAGGAATTGTCGGCGCCGCACAGCACGTCTGCGGCGGTGGACCGGGCATTGCGTACCTTGTCCGCGCCCATTGCCGCGGAGACATCGGGATTCTTCACGGCAAAGGTGCCGCCAAAGCCACAGCATTCGTCGGCCGCGGGCAGCTCCACGAGCTCCAGCCCCTCGACGTTGCGCAGCAACCGGTAGGGCCTGTCACCCAGGGCCAGCATGCGCAGGCCGTGACAGGACGGGTGGTAGGTCACCTTGTGCGGGTAGTAGGCGCCGGTGTCTGTCACACCCAGTACGTCCACCAGGAATTCGGTCAGCTCGTACGTTCTCGGAACCAGCGACCGTGCGGCCCGGGTCAGTTCCTCGTTTCCGCTCCTGCGCGCGACGCGAGGATAATTGTCCCGGACCATTGCCACACAGGACCCTGAGGGGGTCACGATGTAGTCGTATCCCTCAAAGGCCCGGCCCATGCGGCGCACCAGGGGCTCAGTTTCGCGGCGGTAGCCCGTATTGAATTGCGGTTGTCCGCAGCACGTCTGGGCAGCGGGGAAGTCCACGCTCACTCCCAGTCGTTCGAGTACTTTCACCGTGGCGATGGCCGTGGACGGGTAGATCGCGTCATTGACGCACGTGGCGAACAGGGCTACACGCATCACAGCTCCTTTCCCGGCTGGGCGATACGAGCTTCTGCCGCGTTCCAGGCCGCCTGTTTCCCGCGGGGCGTGTAGTGGCGCAGCTCCTGTGTGCGGGCGACGAGTTGACGCATGTCGTGCAGGTCGCCGACACGGTGTGCGGCGCGGGCCTGGACGAGGATGTTGCCCAGTGCGGTGGCCTCAGTGGGACCGGCGATCACGGGCAACCCGGTGGCGTCTGCGGTGAACTGGCACAGCAGTTCGTTGCGGGAGCCACCGCCGACCAGGTGGATCTGACTGATGTCGCGGTTGGCGAGCTCCGCGGCTTGGCGCAGGGTGCGCCGGTGAGCCAGCGCCAGGCTTTCCAGGATGCAGCGGACCATGGGGCCCTCACCCCGGGGGACGGGCTGTCCTGTGCGGCGGCAGTATGCCGCGATCCGTTCCGGCATGTCACCGGGCGGCAGGAACTCCGGCGCGTCGGGGTCGATGATGCAGGCGAACGGCTGGGCCCGGGCGGCGTCGGCGAGCAGCGCCGGGAGGTGCGTCGGCCGGCCATGGGCCGCCCAGGTGCGCCGGCACTCCTCCAACAGCCACATTCCCATGACGTTGCGCAGGTAACGGATGGTCCCGTCGATGCCGCGCTCGTTGGTGAAGTTCGCCTCGCGGGACGCCTCGTTGACTACGGGTGTTTCCAGTTCGAGCCCGGCCAGCGACCAGGTGCCGCAGGAGATGTATGCGAAGTGGGGCTCGGTGGCGGGGACCGCGGCCACCGCGGACGCCGTGTCGTGGGAAGCGACCGTCGTCACGGGGGTGGCGGGGTCCAGACCGGTGTACTCGGCCACGTGGGGCAGCAGGGTTCCGGCCGGATCACCGGGGGAGCGCAGCGGCGGCAGCAGTGAGGGGTCCAGAGACAGGGCGTTGAGTACGTCGCCCGACCAGGTCCCGGTGTGAACGTCGAAGAGTCCGGTGGTGGAGGCGTTGGTCTCCTCGGTGCCCATGGACCCGGTAAGCCAGTGCGTCAGCAGGTCAGGGATGAGCAGCAGGGTGCGTGCGGCGTGGAGCTGGGGCCTGCCTGCGGCAGAGGCGAGCTGGAAGACGGTGTTGAAGGGCAGATGCTGCAGCCCGGTGATCCGGTACAGCTCCTCCGGCCCGATCTTGGACCAGACACTCTCGGCTGCGGTGTCCGTACGGCTGTCCCGGTAGTGGAAAGGGGGGCCCAACAGGCCACCGTCGGCAGCGAGAAGTCCGTAGTCCACGGCCCAGCTGTCCACACCGATCGAGGTCAGGCATCCGTCAGTGGCGCGGGAGGCTGCGCGCAGCCCGTCGACCACGCCCTGATAGAGGGCGAGTGCGTCCCAGTGCAACCCGTCGGGGAGCCGTACCGGTGTGTTCTCGAATCGGTTCAGCTCGGTGAGTTCGAGGCGGCCCGGTGAGAGATCACCGAGGATGACGCGCCCGCTGGTAGCGCCCAGATCGGCCGCAGCGAAGCAGGCGGGGGGCGCAAAGCCGGGTGTGCCGATGGACATGTGGTGGCTCCTGCGCGGATGCGGTGGTGAGGTCGGAACGAGGGAGAGGGAGCGAGACGTGTGATCGTCGTTGGCCGGATGTGGATGCCTCGGGTCAGCAGAGGGATGAATGGCCGGGCCGGAGCGGCACGCCACCGCGAGGTGGCCTGGCATTGCTCTCGTACGGGCCACGCTCGCCGCGGTCCTGCGCAGTCGCACCCCTGGGGCCGACGCCCGTGGCAGCCGGCCCCAGGGGCGTTGCGAGGGCGTCGCCCCGCCCGGAGGGACGATAACGAGCAGACGTCCCGCCGGGGGGCGTCAGCGGAGGAAGGCAGCCGCGACACCGGCGTCGACCGGGACGTGCAGGCCCGTGGTGTGGGTCAGATCTCCGCCGGTCAGCGCGAATACTGCGTTGGCGACGTGCTCCGGCAGCACCTCCCGCTTGAGCAGGGTCCGCTGGGCGTAGAACTCGCCGAGCTTCTCCTCGTCGACGCCGTACGTGGCGGCGCGCTGGGCGCCCCAGCCGCCTGCGAAGATTCCCGAGCCGCGTACCACTCCGTCCGGGTTGACCCCGTTGACCCGGATTCCGTGTGTACCCAACTCGGCTGCCAGCAGCCGCACTTGATGGGCCTGGTCCGCCTTGGTGGCGGAGTAGGCGATGTTGTTCGGGCCGGCGAAGACGGCGTTCTTCGAGGTGATGTAGACGATGTCGCCGCCCAGCCCCTGCGCGGTCATCACCCGCGCCGCCTCGCGCGAGACGAGGAAGGAACCGCGGGCCATGATGTCGTGCTGGAGATCCCAGTCCTCGGCGGAGGTCTCCAGCAGCGGCTTGGAGATGGAGATGCCGGCGTTGTTGACGACGAGGTCGACGCCGCCGAAGGCGAGCACGGCGGCCCTGAATGCCTCCGCGATCTGTTCCTCGGACGTCACGTCGACCGTGACAGCGACGGCCTTGTCGGACCCGCCGAGCTCCTCGGCCACGGCGGCGGCGTTCTCGGTGTTCAGGTCGGCGACGACGACGCACGCACCCTCAGCGGCCAGGCGCCGGGCGATGGCCTTTCCGATTCCGCTGCCCGCGCCGGTCACCAGGGCCACCCGCGTCGCCAGCGGCTTCGGCTTGGGCATCCGCTGGAGCTTGGCCTCCTCCAGCGCCCAGTACTCGATGCGGAACTTCTCCGACTCCTCGATCGGCGCGTACGCCGACACCGCCTCCGCGCCACGCATGACGTTGATGGCGTTGATGTAGAACTCGCCGGCCACCCGGGCGGTCTGCTTGTCCTTGCCGAAGGAGAACATGCCCACGCCGGGCACGAGCACGATCGCCGGGTCGGCGCCGCGCATGGCGGGTGTGCCGGCCCCGGCATGCCGCTGGTAGTAAGCGGCGTACTCCTCGCGGTAGGCGGTGTGCAGTTCCTTCAGCCTGGCCACAGCCTCCTCCACCGGGGCCGCCGGCGGCAGGTCGAGGACAAGCGGCCGGACCTTGGTGCGCAGGAAGTGGTCGGGGCAGGAGGTGCCGAGTGCGGCGAGCCGCGGGTGCTCGGTGCGGGCCAGGAAGTCCAGGACTGTGTCCGAGCTGGTGAAGTGCCCCACCTGCGGCCGGTCCTGGGAGGCGATCGCCCGGACGTACGGTGCGAGAGCCGCGGCCCGCTCCTGCCGCTCGGCCTCGGGCAGCGCACCGTACCCCTCGATCACCGGACCGAACGGCTCGGGCCTGCCGCACTCGGTGAGGAAGGCCTGGGCCGTGCGGATGATGTGCAGCGAGTTGCGCTCGCACTCCTGGCCGGTGTCGCCCCAGGCGGTGATCCCGTGGCCTCCCAGGACGCACCCGATGGCCTGCGGGTTGGCCTCCTTGATCGCGGCGATGTCGAGACCGAGCTGGAATCCGGGCCGCCGCCACGGAACCCACACCACGCTGCTGCCGAAACAGTCCTCGGTCAGCTTCTCCCCGTCGGCGGCGCAGGCGAGCGCGATCCCCGAGTCGGGGTGCAGGTGGTCCACGTGCGGGGCGTCGACCAGTGCGTGCATCGCCGTGTCGATGGAGGGCGCGGCACCGCCCTTGCCGTGCAGACAGTAGTCGAAAGCGGCGACCATCTCGTCCTCGCGCTCGACGCCGGGATACACGTCGACGAGTGCCCGCAGCCGGTCCAGCCGCAGCACGGCGAGCCCGGCCTCGGTGAGCGTCCCGAGGTCACCGCCGGACCCCTTCACCCACATCAGCTCGGCAGGTCCGCCGGTCACGGGGTCGGTTCCGGAGCCCTTCGCAGACGTATTGCCGCCGGCGTAGTTGGTGTTACGGGCATCGGATCCGAGGCGGTTGGAGCGCTCCAGGAGCGTGGAGACTTCGGGATGGGCGGTGGCCATGTCGGTGTTCCTTCGGCTGAGGGGCGGTTGTGCTGATCGGAAGGTGAGCGTCGGGGAGTCAGGCTCCCCAGCCGGCCTGTTCGCCGCCCACACGCTCGGCCGCGATCCGCTCCTGCCAGCCGGAGGCCCGGTAGGCGGCGACGGGGTCCGGACGCAGGCCCTGCTCCTCGCGCAGATCACGGAGCAGGGGACGCACGTCGGTGTTGTACGCGTCCATCAGGACGGCGTTCGAAGTGAGCACATCACCGGTGCGCTGGGCCGCGGCGAGCGCATCGCGGTCGACCAGCAGTGCCTTGGCGGTGGCTTCCTGGACGTTCATCACCGAGCGGATGACCGCCGGGATCTTCGCCTCGATGTTGTGGCACTGGTCGAGCATGAACGCCACGTTCGTCTCCTTCTCGAAGCCGCCGTTCTTGGCTACCTCGTGCAGGATCCGGAAAAGCTGGAAGGGGTCCGCGGAGCCCACCATCAGGTCGTCGTCCGCGTAGAAGCGCGAGTTGAAGTCGAAGCCGCCGAGCTTCCCCTCCCGCAGCAGGAGGGCGACGATGAACTCGATGTTCGTGCCCGGGGCATGATGACCGGTGTCCACGACGACCTGCGCCTTGTCGCCCAGCTTCAGACACTGGACGTACGAGGTGCCCCAGTCCGGGACGTCAGTGGTGTAGAAGGCCGGCTCGAAGAACTTGTACTCCAGCAGCATCCGCTGGTCGTCGCCCAGCCGCTGGTACACCGTGGCGAGGGACTCCGCCAGGCGGTCCTGACGGGCCACGATGTCGTCCTGACCGGGATAGTTGGTGCCGTCGGCGAACCAGAGTTTCAGATCTTTCGACCCGGTCGCGTCCATGATGTCGACGCACTCCAGCAGGTGCTCGACGGCCTTGCGCCGCACCCTGGGGTCCGGATGACAGACGCTGCCGAGCTTGTAGTCGTCATCCTGGAAGGTGTTGGAGTTGACGGCTCCCAGTTCCAGGCCGCGCTCCTTGGCGTGCGTGGCCAGAGCCGCGTAGTCCTCGACCTTGTCCCAGGGAATGTGCAACGAGACCTTGGGCGCGACGCCGGTGAACTCGTGCACGCGCGCGGCGTCGTCCAACTTCTCGAACGGTGTGCGGGGCACGCCGTCCTGAGCGAATACCTTGAATCGGGTGCCGGAGTTGCCGTAGCCCCAGGACGGCGTCTCGATCCGCTGCTCGGTGAGTGCGGCCTTCACCGCGTCGATGTCAGGCATGTCAACCTCAAGTCGCGTGTGCAGCCCGCGGAGGAGGGCTGACTGGGAAAAGCTCCGTAAAGGATGAATCGATTCACTCCCGCTCTGAAGGTAGCCACGGGCTGTAGCGACGTCAAGGGTCGGCGGGACGCTTCGGGCGCGTTATGTAATCGTGCTCCATTCGCGCCACGGGGCTTCGCGCTCAACGTCCTAGCACTTCAAGGCAGTTGTCATGGGTGACGGAACTTCCTGGACCGGTGTCGCCGACCGGATTCCGCTTCAACCTCTTGACCTGTAACGGCGGATGGGGCTAGCTTCCGGGCAGCTCGTTGAATCAATTCACATATGGCGGCCGGAGTACACCGGCCACGCCCCCGGACTTCTCCTGTCGGGCACCCCTTCGGCACACCTATGGAGCCATGCAAATGACGCACCCTGAACCGGAGACACCTCCGGTGCTCGCGCTGGAGGGGGTGAGCAAGTCCTTCGGCGCGGTGCGGGCTCTCCGTGGAGTCAGCCTGCGGCTGTACGCCGGCGAAGCACATGCCCTGGCTGGCGAGAACGGCGCGGGCAAGTCGACGCTGATCAAGACACTCGCCGGCGTGCACCGGCCCGACACGGGCACCGTCCTTCTCGACGACGAGCCGGTCGAGTTCCACGGCCCCGCCGATGCCCGCGACGCCGGTGTCGCTGTGATCTATCAGGAGCCGACGCTCTTCCCCGACCTGTCCGTCGCCGAGAACATCTTCGTGGGACGGCAGCCGTCCCGTTCGCTCGGCCGGGTCGACCACCGGGCGGTCAAGAAGGCCGCCGCGGATCTGTTCGCCCGTCTCGGAGTGGACCTCGACCCCGACCAGCCGGCTCGCGGCCTGTCCATCGCCGATCAGCAACTGGTCGAGATCGCCAAGGCACTGTCCTTCGACGCCCGTGTCCTGATCATGGACGAGCCGACCGCAGCACTCACCGGCAGTGAGGTCGCCCGTCTCTTCGGCGTGGTCAAGACGCTGCGCGAACAAGGCGCGGCCGTGCTGTTCATCTCCCACCGCCTGGAGGAGATCTTCGAGCTGTGCCAGCGGGTCACCACCCTGCGCGACGGCGCCTTGATCAGCAGCGAGCCGCTGGAGGGGCTCACCGAGGACGACTTGGTGCGCCGGATGGTCGGCCGGGACCTCGACGAGCTGTACCCCAAGCAAGCCACCGAGGTCGGGGAGGTGGCACTCACCGTGCGACGGCTGACCCGGGAGGGCGTCTTCACCGACGTCTCCTTCGAGGTACGACGCGGCGAGATCGTCGGCCTGGCCGGCCTGGTCGGTGCGGGACGCAGTGAAGTGGCACGGGCGGTCTTCGGCGTCGACCGGTTCGACGGCGGCGAGGTGGAGGTGCTCGGCAGGAAGTTGAAGCCCGGGGCGCCCAGTCTCGCGATGGGCGCGGGCCTCGCTCTCGTCCCGGAGGACCGCAGGGCCCAGGGGCTGGTGATGGACATGTCCATCGAGCGGAACATCGGGCTCACCGGCTTCGCCGACACCACGCGCGGCGGCCTGATGAGCCGCACGGCCGAGCGCAGCCGAGCCGTCGACTGGGCTGTGAAGCTCCAGGTCAAGTACGCGCGCCTGGCCGATGTCGTGGGCACACTCTCCGGCGGCAATCAGCAGAAGGTGGTCCTTGCCAAGTGGCTCGCGACCGCCCCACAGGTGCTGATCGTCGACGAACCGACACGCGGCATCGACGTCGGCACCAAGGCCGAGGTGCACCGGCTGCTGTCCTCGCTCGCGGCCGGGGGCGTGGCCGTACTGATGATCTCGTCCGACCTGCCGGAAATCCTCGGCATGGCCGACCGTGTGCTCGTCATGTACGAGGGCCGACTGGCCGCCGAGATCCCCCGGGCCGAGGCCACCGAGGAAACCGTGATGGCGGCGGCCACCGGCCGTGTGATCCGAGGAAGGAACGCGGCATGACCGTGACCGCCTCGCCGACGCGCGAAGAGACCGCGCCCAGCCCCGCAGCGGGACGGCGACTGATCGACAAGGTGTTCAAGGCCCGCGAACTGGCCGTCGCCGCCGTACTCGTGGTGATGCTCCTCGTCACCCAGCTGTCGAACTCCGAGTTCCTGTCCGCGCAGGGCATCAAGGACCTGCTGCTCAATGCCACGATGCTGGTACTGGTCGCGACCGGCCAGGCCGTCGTGGTGATCACCCGCAACGTCGACCTGTCCGTCGGCTCCGTGCTCGGCATCAGCGCCTTCGCCGCCGGCAACTACCTTCAGGGCGGAGGCAGTCCGCTCACGGCGGTGCTCGTCGCGGTCGCTCTCGGCGCCCTCTTCGGCCTGCTCAACGGTGCCCTGGTCAGCTTCGGGAAGGTCCCCGCGCTCGTCGTGACACTCGGCACGCTCTACATCGTCCGGGGCATCGACTCGATCTGGGTCGGCTCCCGGCAGATCACCGCCGACGCCCTGCCCGACGGCTTCGTCGGCTTCGGCCACAACGGCATCCAGGTGGTGCCCTATCTGGCCCTGCTCGCTGTCGCCGTCCTGCTTGTCGTCGGTTACTACCTGCGCAGCTACCGCAGCGGACGCGACATGTACGCCCTCGGCTCCAGTCCCGAGGCCGCCTCCCTGGCGGGCATCCCTGTCCGTCGGCGGATCATGACGGCCTACATCCTGTGCGGTGCGCTGGCGGGACTGGCCGGGGCCCTGTACCTGGCCCGCTTCGGCAACGTCGATTCCGCTACGGGCAACGGCTACGAACTCACGGTCGTCAGCGCGGTCGTGGTCGGTGGCGTCGCCTTTACCGGCGGCTCGGGCAGCGTCTACGGCGCCGCACTCGGCGCTCTGCTGCTGACCTCCATCAACAGCGTCCTGCCCGCGCTCGGGGTCAGTTCCGTCTGGGTCACCGCGATCAACGGAATTCTGCTGCTTCTCGCCATCGCCGTCGACCGGATCCTGGCACTGCGGGTGGCCTCAGTGCTTCGCAAGCAGGCCGCACAGATGAGGAGCGCCCGCCATGCCTGACGTCAACACGAAGACCTCCCCCTGGGCGCGGCTCGGCGGCGCGGTGCGCTGGGACACCGTGGTCGGCGCACTGTTGCTCACCCTGCTGATCTGCTCGTTCTCGTTCGTGGGCAACTTCGGCAACGCGCTGAACGTCTCCTTCCTGATCGGCAACACCCTGCCCATCGCACTGATCGCCCTGCCGATGACCATGCTGGTGATCTCAGGCGAGGTGGACCTGTCCGTCGGCTCCACCGCCGGGCTGTCCGGGGCGGTCATGGGCGCCCTGTGGGACCAGGGCATGGCGATCGAGACGATCATTCCGGTGTGTCTGCTGCTCGGGATGGTGTGCGGACTTGTCAACGGTCTGCTCGTCACCCGACTCGGTCTGCCTTCCCTCGCCGTCACCATCGGCACCATGGCGGCCTACCGGGGCATAGCCCAGATCGTGCTGGGTTCCGATTCCGTCACCGACTTCCCCATGCGGTACCTGGACTTCGGGGCGGGCCGGATCGGTAACACCTTCATCCCCTATGCGGCCGTTCCCTTCGCCGTGCTGCTCGTCATCGCCGTCGTGGTACTGCACGCCACCCCCGTCGGCCGCTCCCTGTTCGCCATCGGGGCGAGCGAAGAGGCCGCGCGGTTCGCCGGCCTCCGGGTCAAGCGGCTGAAACTGTCGATGTTCGTCACCACGGGTCTGCTCTCCGCGCTCACCGGGGTCTTCTGGGCGCTGCACTACGCCAGCGCCCGCTACGACAACGCCACCGGGCTCGAACTCTCCGTCATCGCAGCGGTACTGCTCGGCGGTATCGATTTCGACGGCGGCAAGGGAACCCTGGGCGGCGCGATCGCCGGTGTCTTTCTGCTCGGCGCGCTGCAGAACGTGATGAGTCTGCTGAACGTCTCCGCCCAGTCGCAGATCGTCGTCACGGGCGTCCTGCTCGTCGTCTCGGTCCTCGCCCCGCGCGTCAGCCGTGAGATCGTCCGGGCCAGAGCTCGCAAGAGGGCAGTGGTCGCGTCCCTGGCAGCACCGACTGCCGTCTCCTGAGCCACGCACCGTCCCGCACACCCACCGTCCTGAACCACGCACCGTCCCGCACACACCCGTCCCGCACACCCCCTGAAAAGGAACCACCGTGTCTCTGCTCACCACCAGAACCCGTCGGCTGACCATCGCCGTCTCAGTGACGGCCGCCCTCGCCCTCGGTGCCACCGCCTGCGGGGGCACCACCAAGAGCGACGCCCAGAAGGAAGGCGGTGCTGCCACGGCAGGCAAGGCGGACCCGAACGCCGCGATGAAGAGGGGCCTGACCGTCGGCTATCTGCCCAAGCAGGTCAACAACCCCTACTTCACCTCCGCCGACAACGGCGGCAAGAAGGTCCTGGAGGAGTTGGGCGAGAAGTACAAGGAGGTCGGCCCGTCCAGCGGTACGGACACCTCCGGCCAGGTCTCCTACGTCAACACCCTCACCCAGCAGCAGGTGAACGCGATGGCTGTGTCCGCGCAGGATCCGGGCGCCCTGTGCACCGCGTTGAAGCAGGCCATGCAGAACGGCATCAAGGTCGTCACCTACGACTCCGACACCAAGCCCGAGTGCCGCAACGCCTTCGTATCGCAGGCGTCCGCCGAGGACCTCGGACGCACCCAGGTGCAACTGCTCGCCAAGCAGATCGGCTACAAGGGCGAGATCGCGATCCTGTCCGCCGCGCAGACTGCCACCAACCAGAACACCTGGATCGGCTACATGAAGGAGGAGCTGAAGGACCCGAAGTACAAGGACGTCAAGCTGGTCAAGGTCGCCTACGGCAACGACGACGCCCAGCAGTCCTTCCAGCAGACCCAGGGCCTCCTCCAGGAGTACCCGAACCTGAAGGGGATCATCTCCCCGACCACTGTCGGCATCAAGGCCGCCGCCCAGTACCTGTCCGGCTCCAAGTACAAGGGCAAGGTCAAGCTGTCCGGCCTGGGCACCCCCAACGACATGCGCAAGTACGTCAAGAACGGCACCGTCGACGCCTTCGAGCTGTGGGACCCGGCCAAGCTGGGCGAGCTCGCCGCACGCACCGCCGTCGCCCTGTCCTCCGGGCAGATCAGCGGGAAGGAGGGCGAGACCTTCAAGGCCGGCGCGATGGGGTCGTACACCATAGGCAAGGACGGGGTGATCAACCTCGGCAAGCCGACGGTCTTCAACGCCAGGAACATCGACCAGTTCAACTTCTAGTCCGGGGAGCGGTACCGCATGCAGCGCGTCTGTTTTCTCCTCCAGGTCCGCGAGGACCGGATCGCCGAGTACCGCGAACGCCACGCCGCCGTGTGGCCCGAGATGCGTGCCGCGCTCTCGGCCACCGGCTGGCACAACTACTCGCTCTTCCTGCGCGACGACGGGCTGCTCGTCGGCTATCTGGAGACCGGTGACTTCGAGGCCGCCAAGGCGGCCATGGAGGCCACCGACGTCAACTCCCGCTGGCAGGCCGAGATGGCGCCGTTCTGCGAAGCACTGGACGGCGGCCGGCCCGACCAGGGGATGAAACCCCTGACCGAGGTGTTTCACCTTGCGTGACCCCGGGGCGCTCCACGTGACGAGAGGTGCCGTGGCGGTCCCCACGTGGCAGCCGCCTTCGTCTCCCCGGAGGTTCAGGGGAAGTTGAGAGCGGTGTGGCCGCTAACATGCAGGGTTTCCGTTCTCCCGTATCGATCAGGAGGTTTCGTCTGATGGCCCAGTCGGTGGGGATCAAGGACGTCGCCCGCGCCGCCAGAGTCTCGGTCGGCACAGTCTCGAACGTGATCAACCGTCCGGACACGGTCGCCGCCGACACCCGGGCGCGGGTACTGTCCACGATCGACCGGCTCGGTTACGTCCGCAGCGAGTCCGCCCGCCAGCTGCGTGCGGGCCGCAGCCGGATCATGGGACTGCTCGTCCTCGACATGGGCAACCCCTTCTTCGTCGATGTGGCCCGCGGCGCCGAACGGGCCGCGCGTGAGGCCGGACTCGGCGTGATGGTCTGCAACAGCGCCCAGAACCCGAACGAGGAATCCGAGTACCTCTCGCTCTTCGCCGAGCAGCGGGTGCGGGGCGTCCTCCTCACTCCCGCCGACGCCACCGGGCGCAACATCGAGACGTTCCGCCGCCATGACATCCCCTTTGTGCTGGTCGACCGGGTCGCGGACGGACCAGCGGGATGCTCGGTTTCGGTCGACGACGTCGCGGGCGGCGCCCTGGCGGTCCGCCACCTGGTGGACGCCGGGCACCGCTCCATCGCGTACGTCACCGGCCCGCCCGGCCTGAACCAGGTCCTCGACCGCCGCGCGGGCGCCCTGAAGGCCCTGGCCGAGGCCGGTCTCGGCCCCGGCGCTCTGCGCGAACTGCCCACCGAGCGCCTCGACGTGGCGGCCGGCCGGGACGCCGGTGCCCGCCTGCTCGGCCTCACCGACCGCCCGACCGCCGTCTTCTGCGCCAACGACCTCCTCGCCCTCGGCCTCCTGCAGTCCATGTACGCGGCCGGGGTCAGCGTCCCCGAGGACCTGGCCATCGTCGGCTACGACGACATCGAGTTCGCCGCTGCCGCTGTCGTCCCGCTCACCTCCGTCCGCCAGCCCGCCGCCACCATGGGCGCCCTCGCCGCCGGACTCCTCCTGGAGGAAACCGAGGATCGGTCCGGCGCGGCAGCGCACGAGCACCGACAGGTGGTACTGCAGCCCGAGTTGGTGGTCCGGCACTCCAGCCTGCGGACCCGCTGACCCAGGCCTTCCGGTTGGATCGGGCCGGATCAGGGAGCGGGGTCATCAGTGAGCGGGCGCCGACGCGCGCTTCTCACGGGCAGAGCCTCAACCGACGCGGGCCTGACCGTACGGCACCAGTCGGACCGGGCCGGTCAGCCCGTACTGCTGACGAGCGAGCCCGCCGTAGACATCGGGATCGCTCACCCGCAGCCGGTTGGCGAGGGTGGTTGCCACCTCCACCTCGATCGTGTTGTCACCCCGCTTCAGCCATGGGCCGACGTCCACCACCGGGTTGATCTGGTCCACGGGGTCGAGCCGGCTGCCGTTGACGGTCACCCGGCAGGTGCCGTTCAGTGTGCCCAGTTCCAGGCAGGCGCCGTATCCGCCGGTCCATGGCCGTTCCAGGGTGACGGTGGTGCGGTAATGGCCCACTCCGGAGACGTCCTCCAGGCCGTCCAGCTGTGACCAGGGCGCAAGGGCGTCCAGCTTCAGGTCGTGGCCTGTCACGGTGGTCGTGGTCGGGGCACCGCCCGGGCGCCAGTCCTCCACGTGCAGTTGCCAGGCCGACAGCACCCTGGGGGCGGGCACCTCGCCGATCGTGGTGCGGACGGTCCGGCCCTGGGACAGCACGGTGTCGACGGTGCCTGCGGCCGAGTGGCGGACCGTCAGTTCACCGTCCACGAAGTCCACGGATTCGGCCTGGCTGCTGACGGCGTGCGGCTGCTTGCCGGCGCGGTCGCCGAACAGGCCCGGCCGGCCGATGGCCACGACGGCGGTCTCGGCGGGCTGGAGGGTCACGCGCAGCCGGATGGAGTCGCCGTCTTCCGCATACCGGCCGATACGCCGGGCCTCTCCCGTCCACAGGTCGAGCAGATAGGGGACGCCATCGGGCCCGGTCCGGCGGAGAGTCACCTCGTGGTCAATGGGGGCGACCGGTGGCTTCACGCTCTCGGCGTGCTTGCCGTTGCACAGGTAGTAGTAGTCGACGCCGTCGGCGACGCGATGGGCGTTGAGCAGGGTGGAGGCAGTCGCGTACCGGACGGCCGGCTGGACACCCAGGTCGGCCAGCGCCGCCCCTACATCGGCTTTGTCCGACACCCTGCGCACCCGGGGCTGGGCGAGCAGCTTACTGACGACCGTCCTCAGTCGCTCGTTCTCGCCGTCAGCGGGTACGCCGGGCACCGTCGCGGTCTCCCAGGCGCCCAGCATGACGATGGGAAGTCCGTCCATGGTGAACTCCAGCAGCCGTTCGGCGTCCTTTACCCGGAGGGTGCAGGTGGAACCCGCGAAGAAGTCTCCCTCGATGAACAGCGCCCTGTAGTCGGGGCCGTGGGGAGCGAGCCGGCCGCCCGAGACCTGTGCGTTGGGCACTTCCAGTAGCGGGCCGCTGATGAACTGGTGGGTCCAGCCGAGCGGAACGCCGCTGGCGGTGAACCATGAGGCGCCGATCCCGGTCGCGGTGTACCCGGTCTGGCGAAACACCGCGACGTCGGCTCGGGCGGTGCCGGACTGCATAACCTGGTGGATGCGGCTGAGATACCCCGACACGTCCGGGGTGTGCTGCCAGGTTGGTTGGCGGGGTCCCCAGGACTCCCCGTAGCCGACCTTGCCGTGGTACGGGGTGAACGCGGCGTAGCCCGGCCATTTGACGCCGGGCACCGTGGCGTACGAGAAGCCGTGCACCACGGTCTGGTTCACGCCGGCCGCGTAGGCCCCGCCCATCGTGGTCAGGAACTTCTGCCATGTGGTGTTGTAGGCGCCTCCCGTGTAGGCGCCGGACTCGCAGGACATGATGGTCCGGCCGGCCATGTCGCGTCCGCCCGCCAGGCACCGGTAGTCGTCGAGGTTCTTGAACCCCAGTGATTCGCCTTCGGGTATGTCCAGGATCGAAGCGGTGGCGATCGCGTCGGTCTGCAGTCCGTACGGCTGCATCCGCAGCTTCAGCCCGAGGGAGTGCGCCCACTTCTTCAGCACGCTGACGTGGTGGTCGTTGAACAGTCGGGAGACGGTGTCCCAGAAGTCGTGCCGTACCTGGCGGGTCAGTTCGGCGTCGAAGGCGAAGACCTGGTTGCTCTTGCTGAGGATCACCGCGGGCAGGTACGGCTCCAGCGCGTAACCGCAGTTCTTCTCGAAGGCGGCGGGCAGGCCGGGCGTCCACTGGAGTGAGTCGGACTCGATCTCCAGCGAATCCTCGAAGAGGGCGCCGCCGGCCTTCTTGAGCAGCCTCCGTACCGGGGCGGTCAGGATATGCGCTTCCCAGAAGTCGATGACCGCCTGGATGCCGGCCTCACTGAAGTGGTCGACGACGTACGCGGCGGGGGAGGTGTGGGGGCCCGACTCCGGAGTCTGACCCGAGCCGCGCAGCCAGTAGGCGATGAGGACCCATTCACCGTCCGGCGGCGCGGTCCAGCTGATGGTTCCTCCGGTGACCCGGTCGGTCAGATCGCGCACCGAGGAGAAGCTGAGTCCGGTCTCCTTGCGGGTGGAGTTGGCGGTGTCGATCTGCGCAGCTTGTACGAGCACCAACTGCTGCCGGGAGACGCCGGGCGCTGCGGCTATCACGGGCGCCGGAACCGGTCCCGTGTAGGTCGTTCCTCCCGCCATCTGCACCGAACCGTGGGCGAGTTCCTTGACGGCTGCCTCGCTGTCCGCAGTGATGGAGGGGACTGCCGTCGGCCAGCTCGGACCGACTGTGAGGTCAACGGTGATTCCACGCCTGGCGGCTTGGTCCAGAGCGGCCTCGACACGGGCCGTCCACACCGGGGTGCCCCAGCCGTTATCGGCCACCTGGAGCACCGTCTTGTCGTCCAGGCTGTGGGTGACGGCGGCGATCTCCACGCCGCCGAACCCGGCGTCGGCGATCTGGTCCACCTCGCGTCTGATCTCGCGCGGGTCCACCAGACCGTCCGGCCACCACCAGCGGAACTTCGGCTGGACCGGCCGTCCGGGATGCGCGAGCCAGCCGGCACGGCCGGTTCGAGCCGCCGTGGACCCGGGAGCGGCGGCCAGTGCGGTGCCGGCCGGGGCGCCCCAGGCCAGGGCGGTACCGGCCCCGGCGACAGCCGCGGTCCGCAGTAGCAGTCGGCGCGTGAACCCGTGATCGTCCTGGGCGTCGGTATCACTCATCGTGGTCTGTCTCCTTGCTGCATGTGCCGCGCCGACGAGTGGGGCACCCGCATGAGCGAAGCCGCTACGGAGGGGCCGCCGACGTATTCTGATGGGCAGTCTGAACGCTCCCTGAAACGTTTTAACCCTGCAGGACGCTAAGGCGACGCGGCTTGGGAGGCAAGGGTTCTGTGACCACTCATCGAAATTTCCGGGTTACTTGCAGGTAGAAAGCTCACGCTTCGGTGATCGGCTCAGTACTCCCCGTTGACTGTCTCGGTGGAGGGTGTTGAGAATGGGGCCGTCAGTGAAACATTTCACATCTGCCCTGTCGGGTCGCCGTCCTGCGTACCCCGCGCCCCGCGGGTGCTTCCTCATGCCCGGACGCCGACCTGTACTTGTTGAGGAAGTGAGAGGCGATATGACGCACGGTCACCTTCCCAGACGTAACTTTCTCCGGACAGTGGGCGCCACCGGTCTCGGCGCATCGGCGGCCGCTTTGACGGCCGGCTCCGGCACAGCCCATGCCGCAACGCCGTACGCGGCGCCCGGCGAGCGAACTGCACAAGGTCACCGGACGGCTCTGCCGTATCCCACTGTGCGGCGACCGTTCGCGATGCCGGGCATCAAGGACCAGGACTGGACCGGGGCACTCTTCGTCGGCGAGGGGGAGTCCAGATTCGCGCTCCGCGTCGGCCTCCTCACCGAGGCCGGCAAGGTCATTCGCGAGAAAATGACGAACAACCTCTGGCGGATCGGGCCGATGGCACCCGACGGTGCCTACAAGGAGGTCCGGGTCAGCACCGACGAACGTAAGGTCACGCCGGCCCATCTCCAGGCCCTGCGCGAGGTGATGGCGCACCCGGAGCAGTGGTCCGACGACGAGGTCTCCGACGCGACCGCGAAACTGCCCTCACTGCAGAAGCAGTACGACGACGCGCAGAGCCAGAAGCACACCATCCGGGCCCGCTATGCCCGCACCGGCGACGGCAGTTCGGTGATCGGGGCCGTCACCGCGCTCGACGACGACACGACCATATTCCTGGAGGTCGCGACGCCCTGGGGCGAGGCCGCGGCCTTCGCGCTGGACGGCCAGGATGTCACCGGCAGCGCGCCGGGACTGCTGGATACATCCCGGACCGGTCACTTCCGGCTGGCGCCCGCCGACCCCGCCGACAGCAGTGGCTGCTACGCGTCGGTCGCGGACATGACCGCCGCCATGACCGGGGCCACCGGTGCACCCGGTACCACGGCGGCCGCACTCCGGTACCGCCTGCGCAAGGGCCAGACCCTCACCTTCGCCGCCGCTGTCGGCGGGCGGCCGCCCCGGCTCGACCAGCCGGAGCCGCACGAGGCGGAGCACATACTGGCCACCGCCGAGGCATCGGTCCGCGAGGACAACCTGACGGGCTCCGGTCCGGCGGGGCGGGCGGCGGACGCGGTGCGGGACGCACTGTCCCTCAACACCAACTACGACAAGGACCACCGACGTGCCTTCGTGATGTGGGGGTGGGGCGGCGGAGGCGGCCTCTTCACCGGGTGGGACTCGGCCTTCGACGCCATCGACGCCGCACTCGTGAGCCGGCCACTGGCCACCCAGCACGAGACGGACATCTTCGACGCGGACGCACCACCCAACCAGGTCCCGCTGAAAGGGCCGCGCTACGACCAGCAGAACTCCGGCCCGATGCACGCGTACGCCGTCTGGCGCCTGTACACCAAGTTCGGCGACGTCACCGTACTGAAGAAGGCGTACCCCACCCTCGTCGCCTACTACGACCTGCTGCCGGAGTGGGACGCCGACGGCGACGGGCTGCTGGAGACCCCGTACTTCGGCGACCGGGTCGGCGGCCGCGGCAACCACCTGGGACTTGACGACAGTCCCGTCTACGCCGACTACCAGCGCATTCACAAGCAGGGCGGCAGCGGGGACCCTCGCGACAACACCGACCTCACCGACGTGGCGCTCAACTCGTACTACGCGCTGATGGCCGAGACCCTGGCCAAGATGGCCCGCGTGCTGGGCAGAACAGCGGAAGCGGGGCGGTTCGCCGCGCAGCACGCAGAGATCCACCGGCTGCTCAACGACCGGCTGTGGCATCCGCAGCGGCGCCTCTACCTGAGCCGCTACCTCGACGGAAGCTGGAACGAGGTCGTCACACCAACCGTCTTCTACCCGCTGTTCGCCGGCATCGCGACACCCGACCGGGCGAAGACCCTGGTACGGGAGCACCTGCTCGACCCCAAGAAGTTCTGGGGCGAGTACGTGGTCCCCAGCGTCGCACGCGACGACCCGTCCTACTGCAGCGGCGGCCCGGTGCACCCCGGCTCCGAACACTTCAAGTTCTTCGACCGATACGGCGAGGGCACCGCCCCCGAGCAGTGGAAGGGCGCGGTGTGGCCACCCATGAACGCCACCGTGTACGACGGCGTCAAACGGTATGGCTTCGACGACGTGGCCGGTGAGTTCGCGGCCCGGAGCACCGCCATGTACCTCGACGCCTGGGACAAGGACAACTGGTTCCCCGAGTCCTTCGACCCCGAGCCCGGCCAGTCGATCATGGACTCCGCCGTCGACACCGCCTGGCGGACCTACTCCTGGTCCAACGCCATGGCCGTGCAGAGCCTGCACGAGCTGATCTCCGACAACCCCTGGGAGGGCGACCCGTCGGGCATCATGTTCGGAACCCTCTCGCTGCCCGGCACCAACAGCATCGCCAACGTCCGCCTGCGTGAGCACACGTATTCCGTCTCTGCCGGACCGAACCGGACCACACTCGCCCGGGATGGCAAGGTCGTATTCCGGGCCACCGGTGCGCGAGTCGCGGTCCGCAACTTCCTGCTGAACACCTCCGGGGCCTCCTTCGACCTCAACGCGGGCGGCCCCGCCCGTATCGAGGTGACCCCGGAGCGCGGCCGGCCGCGCCGGACACAGGTACGAGCGGGCCGGACCCATGTGGAGCTGTGAAACCGGGACCCATCGGAAGGAGAGGAGAGACTTCGTGCTCAGCACCAGACCACCGTCCGCCGGCCAATGGCGGCGGCCCGCGCGCCGTTCCCTGTGGGCGGTAGGAATGCTCCTCATCGCCTGCGTGGCGGCGCTCGTCACGCCCATGGCCAGTGCCGACCCCGGCTCCGGCACACCCCCGGTCCAGTCGATCGGCGTCGACAGCCGTGACACCGGACGGGTCTTCGACGGCATCGGGGCGATCAGCGGGGGCGGCGGCACCTCCAGGCTGCTCGTCGACTACCCGAAGCGCCGGCGCGACCAGATCCTCGACTACCTCTTCAAACCCGGATACGGCGCCTCGCTGCAGATCCTGAAGGTGGAGATCGGCTCCGACACCAACTCCAGCAACGGCGCAGAACCCAGCCACATGCGCACACCGACCGACGTCAACTGCAACCGGGGATACGAGTGGTGGCTGATGGAGCAGGCGCAGCGGCGCAACCCGCAGATCCAGTTCTACGGACTCGAATGGGGAGCGCCCGGTTGGTTCAACGGCGGCTTCTGGTCGACTGACAACGTCGACTACCTGATGCAGTGGCTGGGTTGCGCGAAAAAGCACCACCTGGACATCAACTACCTCGGTGGCTGGAACGAGAAGGGCTGGGACGCCGCCTGGTACGGCAAGCTGAAGGCCGCGCTCGTGAAGAACGGCTACGACGGTGTCAAGGTGGTCGCCGCCGACAACGCGGGCTGGCAGGTGGCCACCGACATGAAGAACGATCAGGCCTTCGCGAAGGCCGTGGACGTGGTCGGCATCCACTACCCCTGCTCGGAGATCCACTGCTCGAGCTCGCCGGACGCCCTCGGCCTGGACAAACCGCTGTTCGCCAGTGAATCCGGCTGGAACAACTACCTCACCGGCGCGCCCCGGCTCGCCGCGGAGATGAACCACGAGTACGTCGACTCGCGCATCACGGGATTCATCAACTGGCCGGTGGCCTACGCCTGGTACCCCACCGTCCAGATGCAGGGCAGTGGCCTGTTGCGCGCCAATGAACCGTGGAGCGGCCACTACGAACTCGGCCCGACGCTGTGGACCATCGCCCAGACCGCGCAGTTCGCACGTCCGGGCTGGCGCTACACCGACTCGGCCAGCGGGTACCTCGACGGTGGTGGCACCTATGTGACACTGCAGTCTCCGGGCAAGCGGCCGGCCTACACGACAGTGTTCGAGACGACCGCTGCGACGGCCCCGCAGACGGTCGCCGTCACACCGGCCGGGCACCTTCCCCGTGGCGCGCTCCACCGGTGGTCGACCACACTGCGGTCCACCGACCCGGCGGACTGGTTCGTCCACGGCGCCGACGTGGACCCGGGCGCCCGGGGCAGTCACACCGTCACGCTGCAGCCCGGCACCGTCACCACGCTCACCACGATGCCCGGCGGGAAGGGGCCGGCTGTGAAGACGGCGCCCCCGTCGAAGACGATGGCGCTGCCCTACCGCGACACCTTCGACGGATACCGGGACGGCGTCACACCCCGCTACCTCTCCGACATGGAGGGCGCGTTCGAGACGGCGCCCTGCTCCGTCGCGCCTGAGGCCGCGCCCGGCAGCAGGGGAACCGGCAGGTGCCTGCAGCAGGCCATCACGGCCCAGCCGATCAAGTGGTCGAAGGTGCCCAGCCCGCTGACCCTGGCCGGGGACAGCCAGTGGACCGACTACACGGTGTCCGCCAAGGTGATGATCCGCCGGTCCGGCACTGCGTCGCTGCTCGGGCGGGTGGTGAACCAGCTCAACTCGGTCGGGCCCGGCCACGACAACGTGTGGGAGGGCTACTACCTGAAGTTGTCGGACGCCGGCACCTGGTCCCTGGAGGCCGTCATGCCGGACAAGACCACGCGGATCCTGGCCCACGGTGACCTGCCGTCCGCCGCAACGGACACCTGGCACCGGTTCGCCCTCGGCTTCTCGGGCGAGCGGATCACCGCGACCGTTGACGGCACCCGGGTCGCCGAGGTCACCGACACCACATACGACCATGGCCAGGTCGGCCTGGGACTCGGCTCGTACAGCGCCTCCCAGTTCGACGACATCGCGGTCGCGCCGGAGGTGAGCCGGTAGGGCGGGGCCCAACACCGGCCCGGGCCCGGCACCACAGCGCCGCCGACTCCCCCGCAGGGGTCGGCGGCGCCGTGTCGTTCACCGGCCCGGTGGCGGGGTCAGTTCCCTGCCGGGGCGTAGGTGGAGCTGAAGGACCAGTCGCCGGAGCCGACTTCGTACACCGCTGTGCCGCCCTCGGTGCGCAGCAGGCGGGCACCATCGTCGGCGCGGACGCTCCCTGAGGTGACCGGCACATGGACCTCTGCCCGGGTCCCCGCGGGCACGGTCACCCGCAGGCGGTAGGCCGAGCCATCGCGGTGCCAGGATGTGGAGACCTTGCCGTAGGGCGTGGCGTAGGAGCCGGACGCGGAGGCCAGGTCCCCCACGACGGCGGGTGCGACGAGCAACTTCTCGTAGCCGACCGAGCCGGGCGCCTGCTGGATCCCGGCGAGGCGGCTGGTGAACCACGAGTCGATCGCACCGAGCATGAAGTGATCCTGCGACTGGCCGGAGCCGCCGTCCCAGGACTCGCCCAGCGCGGTGTTGCCGTGCACCACCTGGTAGCCGTAGCTGGGACTGCTCGTCTGCGTGGCGATCTTGTACACGACATCGTCACGGCCCGCTGCGGACAGGACCCGGAACGCCGCGGGCAGCGAGATCTCACCGAGGTTCAGGTGGTAGCCCGCGTCCCTGATGCTGCCCACGAGGTGGTCGAGCAGCCGCTGCCGCTGGTCTTCGGGGTACGCGCCCATGTCGAGTGCGAGCGCCTCGGCGCCCTGGCCGCCACCGCCGAAGGTCCCCGTCGCCGCGTCGTAGTACTTGTCGGTGACCGCCTTGGCGCTCGCGTCGGCTTCGTCGCGGTAGGACGCAGCGCCGGCGCTGTCGCCGAGTACGCCGGCGATCCGGCTGAGCGCGTCCACCACCCGCCAGTAGCCGTAGGTACCCGCGACCGCACGCGGGAAGGTACGGTCCGGGGTGAACCAGTCGCCGAGCCCGTAGTCGAGGATGCCGTCGGAGACCTGGGTCTTCAGGAACGCCGCGTACCTCCTCATGGCCGGGTAGTAGGTGCGCAGCGTGTCGGTGTCGCCGTACGTGGTGTAGAGCTGCCAGGGCACGAGGACGAAGGCGCCGCCCCAGTTGGAGTCGTTGCGGTAGGCGCCCGGCAGGCTGGTGTACTCGGGCACGGTGCTCGGGACCAGGCCCTCGGGGGTCTGTGCGTCGGCCATGTCCCGCACGATCTTGCGGAGGTAGGCCTCCATGTCGTAGTTGGCGGCCAGGGCCGGGAAGACGAGTTGGTCCTGCTCCAGCCAGCCGAGCTTCTCCCGGCTCGGACAGTCGGTGAGCACGCTCATCATGTTGTTCCCGATGGCGTTGCGGATGATCGTGTGGATGCCGTTGACCAGGCCGTCGGAGCTCTTGAAGTCACCCGCGGAGGCGTTGTCGGTGTGCAGCGCCTTTCCGCGTACGGAGATGGTGGCGCCGGCCGGCAGGCCCTTGACCTCCAGGTAGCGGAAGCCGTGGTACGAGAACTGCGGGTGCCAGGTCTCGCTCTGCGCGCCGCGTGCGGTGTAGCTGTCCCACAGGGGGGCGCCCACGTTGCTGATGGACTGGAAGGCGTGGCCGTCCTTGAGGCTTTCCGCGGGGTAGACGCGTACGGTCGTCCCGGCCGGTGCGCGCAGTGTGATCTCAGGCCAGCCGGCGATGTTGCGGCCCAGGTCGAAGATGCGGCTGCCCGGGGCGGCGCCGGAGACCTCGGTGCCCTTGAGGGTCTCCGCTACGCGGACCGGTTCGGTCTCGCGGGCACTCAGCTGCGCCGGGTGGCCGGGGGTGCCGGGGCCGTCAACGGTGACCGCCTGCGACCAGTCCGAGCGGTTCTGCCGCGGTTCGTCCCAGTGCGGTATCTCGCGGCGGGCGTCGTAGTCCTCGCCGCCGTACCAGTTCGAGGACGTGGTCGGTCCCAGTGCCGTATGCCAGTCCGAGCCACTGGCGATGCGCTTGACGGTCCCGTCGGCGAGGGTCACCTCCAGCTGGGCGATCAGCTTGGGGTCGCTGAGGTTCCCGTAGAGCTTGCGGTAGCGGTCGGCGGTGCTGACCACGTTGGACATGCCGTTGCCGAGGGCGAAGCCGATGGTGTTGTCGCCGTGCCGCAGCAGATCGGTGACGTCGTACGTGGCGTACTGCACCCGGTCCGCGAACGTGGTGTTCGCGGGCTCCAGCACAGCATCGCCGGCCGGCCGGCCGTTGACGTCGGCCGTGTAGATGCCCAGGCCGGCCACGTGGAGGCGGGCGCTGCGCACCTTCTCGCCGAGCACGAAGTCCTTGGTGAACAGCGGGAGACCGGAGGGCAGGTACGGCTTCGGAGGCTGCTGGCCGGTGACCTTCGCGGCCGGTGTGAACGGCCCGGTGGCCGAGTCCCCGGTGGAGAGGGCGTAGTCGACCGGGAAGTCCGGCACGCGGCCGTCGTCGGTGAGGACGTCGGCGCGCGGATAGAGCACCACCTGGTCGAAGGTCCGGGCGGACTTGAGGTCGAGTGTGAGGGTCACCGGCGAGGACGACACGTCGGCGTCGGAGTGGGCCTGGCTGGAGTACCCGGCCGCGGTCTGCAGGGCGCTGTTCGTCAGCCCGTCGACGGCGAGACCGGGTTCCCAGGTCTTGCGCAGAGTGTTGGACTCCGAGGCGGTGACGGCCGCGCCCTGGGCAAGGTCCGTGTCCGGTGCGGCGGAGTCGCGCACCTCGACCTCCCCGAGCTGCAGCCGCCAGGACCGGTTCGGGAAGTCCTCGGCCAGCGGCAGGCCGAGCTTGGTGACGTCGAGCCGGACGTAGCGGGCGGTGGTCTTCGGCAGCCGGACGACGACCGGCTCCACCTTCCGGGTGCTCAGCTTCCAGTCGGGGCTGGTGATCCAGTGCGCGGACCAGTCCTGCGGGTTCGTCAGACCGGTCTCGAAGACGGCGCCGTCGCTCCAGCGGGGCGGGCGGTTCGTGGTGCTCGTCCACACCATCACGCGCCAGTAGACACGGGCACGCGATCCGGGCTTCTTGCCGGCGTAGGTCGTGCGCGGCGCGCCGGAGCCGACCCGGCCCGAGTCCCACAGATCGGGACGGCCGCTGGTGAGCAGAGCGCGGCTGGTGGCCGCCTGGACGCGGTACGCCTGCTGGACGACGTCAGTGCCGCTGCCGCTGAGCTGCCAGCTCAGGTCCGGGGCGGTCTCGTCGATGCCGAGTGCCTGGCTCAGGTGCTGGGTGCGCAGTGTGGTGGCGGTGACGCCGGCGGGCACCGCCTGGGCGGTCATGGCCGGGGGCAGGACGGTGACCAGTGCGGTCAGGGCGGAGGCGGTGACGAGGACCGGGCGGCGCCGGACACGTCGGGGGAGGGCTGCGGACACGGGGTCTCCTGGACAGTGCGGTGGACGGGTGTGGTGTGAAGGTGCGGGATCAGGCGTCCGCGCGGAACAGCGCGGCGACGTCCGTGGCGGACAGCATCCGGTTGTGGACCCGGAAGCCGTCGACGGCGCCCTGCAGGTACGGGTGCTTGGAGTTCTGCGAGCGGCCGAGGTAGTTCCGCGTGGTGGCGCCCAGAAGCAGCGGACTGCTCACCATCGCGTCGTTGCGCCCGGACTCCACGCCGTCGACGTACAGCACGCCGGTACCGCCGCCGACGGTCAGGGCGACATGCGTCCAACGGCTCTGCGGCAGGGCGTCGGAGGCGTCGATGAAGTCCTCGGCCTCCATACCCGCGATCTTCAGGGCGGCGCGGGCCTTCCCGGTACCGGTGCGCACGGCGAGGAAGAGGTAGGTGTCCTTGTGGTACCCGAGGTCGAACACCCGGGCGGAGTCGCTGAGCGAGTCGGCACGCACCCAGGCGCTGAGGGTCAGCGCCTCCAGTCCGGTGAGCAGACCGGGCGGCAGGACCACGTGGCCGCCGGCGCCGTCCAGGGCGACGCCGGCGCCGGTGCGGCCCGCCGTCCAGCCGGCGCCCGCGGCCAGTTGACCGTCGGGGAAGGAACGCAGGGAGTCCGCGGTGGTGCTTCCGCGGCCTTCATCGAAGGCGTAGTGGGCGATCTCGCGCTCGCGGCCCGTCCTGGGCGAGACGGCCCAGTACACGTTGTAGTGCTGGTGCTGGATCCGGTGGAAGGGCAGCAGCGACACGGCGGCGCCGTCGGCGGTGGCGGTGAAGGCCGTCGAACGCCCCGGCAGCCGCCGCACCGACGCGGGATCGACGTTCGGGATGGTCGGGGACAGGGTGCTGCCGTACGCGCCGGCCAGGACCACCGGGCCGTGGGACAGGGAGCGCACCTGCGGGTTGTCCGGCGCCGGACGCCAGACCGGCTCCATCGGCAGCGTCACCTCGACCACGTCTCCGGAGCGCCAGTTCCCGGTCAGCGTGGCGTACGTACCCGGTTCGGCGTGGGCGCCGGCCGGGTGACCGTTGACCCGTACCAGGGCGGGCGAGCGATGGTCGGCCAGCCAGCCGGGTATCCGTACCTTCAGGGTGAACCGGCCGCCTCCGGATGTGACCGTGAGCCTGGTGGTGTCCGCGTCGGGATAGCGGGTCTCCTGGCGCAGCGTCACCCCTCGCTCGGCCCATGTCACCTGGGACGGGATGAACAGGTTGACCCACAGGGCGTCCGCCGAGCGGAAGTAGATGCTGTCGGCGAACTTGGTGTGGGTCTCCATGCCCGTGCCGTGGTCGCAGGAGAAGTTGTCGTAGTCGCTGCTGTAACTTCCGGGCGCGGCCCCGAGCCCGCCCTTGACCTGGCGCTGCGAGCCCGCCCACAGCCCCGTGTAGTACGTCACGAAGCCGTGCTCGGATTCGGGGTCCTGCTCGCCGAGCATCTGGTTGTAGAGGGTCCACTCGTAGTGGTCCATGTACGCGGCCTTGCCCGGGTCCTGCAGGAAGAGCTGCCGGCCCAGCTTGAGCATGTTGTAGGAGTTGCAGTTCTCGCAGCTCACCTCGGAGAGCCGGCTGACGATCTCGCCTGGCGGGCCGAAGAACTCCTGATTGGAGTTGCCGCCGATGGCGTACGAGTGGTGATGTACGACGGTGTCCCAGAAGTAGGTGGCGATGTCGCGGTAGCGCTGCTCACCGGTGGCCTCGTACTCGCGCGCGGCGCCGACGATCTTGGCGATCTCGGTGTTGGCGTGACGGCCGTCCAGTTCGTCGCGGCCCGCGGCCAGCGGCCCGTACAGGTCCTCGTGGTCGAACCGGCGGGCGGTGCGCAGATGTGCCGGGTCACCGGTAACCAGGTACAGGTTCGACAGGACGTCGTTCATACCGCCGAACTCCACCCGGAGGACCAGCGTCTGCATCTGGTCGGCCGTCAGACGCGAGGTGCGGGCCTCAGCCCAGGCGGCCATCGAACGCACCACGTCCAGGGCCTGTTCGTTGCCGCTCAGCAGATACTGGTCGAGCAGCCCGGCCATGATCTTGTGGATCGTGTAGTACGGGGCCCAGGGCCGGCCGCCGGCCTCCAGCTGGTCGAAGACCTGCTCGGGGAAGGCGGAGAGGTAGCCGGGCGTGTAACCGGCGCCGGGTGCGGCGGCCTGGCAGGCCGCGAGGGCGTCGACGATGATGCGCCCCCTGTCGGCGTAGGCGTCGTCCCGGGTGTTGGCGTGGGCCTGGGCGAGTCCGGAGAGCAGATGGCCGGTGCTGTGACCGCGCAGTTGGACCGCCGGGTCCTCCCAGCCGCCGCAGGGTTCGGCGGACGACGGCAGGCCGGCGTTGAGACGGAAGGTGTGCAGCAGCCGGTCCGGATCGACGAACAGCAGGTAGGCGCAGGTGCGCCGCATGTTCTCGCGGAAGGGGCTGTCCAGGAGAGCGACCGATGACAGGGGGAACGGGGTGAGCCGCGGCGGTACCGTACCGGCGGGAGCCGGGCGGCCCAGGTCGGCCGGGCGGGCCGCGGCCCGGGCGGGGGCCCCGAGGCTCACCGCGATGGCGGCGGCGCCCGCGGCTGCGATGAAGTGACGGCGGTTCGGGCGTGCGGGATGGTGCGATGCGTTCATGACGGCAGGGCTCCTGGTGGATGCGGGGAATCCGCCGAGCGAGAAGGAGGGGGACGGGGTGTCGCTCGGCGGCACGGAGCGCGAACGGGCCCGTGGCGGCCGGCCACGGTGGCCCGCTCGCCGCGAAACGGGGGCGGCGTGTACCGGGCAGCCGCAGCGCGCTCTGTGCGACGGGGAGTGGGGACGGGCTGTCCGGCGGGCGGCGCACGCCTCACGCGGGCCGGCGTGAGGCGTGCGCGGTGGATCGTCTCAGCTGACGTGCTGGTGGCTGTCGATCACGTGATGTCCGGCGACTGATTCCAGGTAGACGTACTCGCCGTCGGCGTGCGCGTCGTAGGCCTTGGCCTTCGTGCCGTTCCAGGCCAACTTGCCGTCGACGAAGACCGAGATCTGCTTTCCGAAGGTCGGCACCGCGACTCGCCCTTCACTGCTCTTGGGCGCGGTGAGCTCCGCGTGGTACTTGCCCTCCTTCCGGTTGACGCGCCACGAGGCGTCGACCGGGCCCAGCGTGGTGGTGATCCGACCCTGGGCGAAGGTGAGGTCGGCGGTGTGCGGGACGAAGTCGAAGGCCCGGCCGCCCGCGCTGGTCGGCTGGAGCCCCAGCACCGAGAACGTCAGCGCCGTGGTCGGCCCGGTCGCCCAGGCGTGCGCCAGGCTGACGTAGGTGCTGCAGATGCAGCCGTCCGGGCGCGACGACTCCCAGAACGTGCTCCCGGTGCCGAGCGGGTCGTCGAGCATGGCGCCCCACTGGCGCCGGATCAGATCGACTCCCGCCTGGTCGGCGGCTGTTCCGCCCGCGGCGAAGTGGGCGTTGACCTCCATGGACCCGGCGAAGACCCCCAGGTTCCCCTTGTTCTCCGGGGAGGTCGACCCGCGGTCGTTCCAGTTGGTCGTGAGGTACGAGCTGATGCGGCGAGCCTTGCTCTGGTCGGCCAGGCCGTACCAGACCGCGAGCGCGTTGCCGTCCTGGGCGTAGACGTCGGAGTCGGGGTAGAACCGGTACGCCCCCTTCTTCCCGTCCCACAGATGACCGTCGATCGCGGTATGCAGCGCGACCGCCCGGTGCGCGTAGGACTGCGCGAGCGTGGTGTCGCCCTCGGCCCTCGCCAGCTGCGAGCCGGTCGTGAGCACGCGCCACATCAGGACGTTGGCGATCAGGTTCTCGCCCTTCGGCAGGCTCCGCACCGAGTCGGCGGTCTGGTCGATCGACAGCAGGCCCTGGTCGTCCATCTTCGCGCCGATGTAGTCGACGCCCCGCTTGTACTGGTCCCAGATGCCGTCGACCCATTTCCGGTCGCCGGTGTACTGGTAGTAGTCCCAGGACGCCGCCAGGGTCCACATATGGTAGGTGTCGGACCCGTACTTGTTCATCATGGGCCCGGAATAAGGCAGTTCGCCCGTTGCCTTCTGGTGCTGGTAGAGCGTCGTGAGGGCGTTGCGGGCCGACTCGGTGTCGCCGAAGGCCGCGTAGGCGGAGGGGATCTCGACCCCGAGGTCACCCGGCCAGACCGTGCGGTCCCGCTTCGCGCCGTCCACCAGAATGGTGTCGCCCACGCCCACGTCGCCGGTGTTGTCCCATGTCTCGGCGGGAGCCTCCCAGACCCGTCCGGTCTTCGGGTCGATGGTGTTGAGCTGGATCGTGTAGGCCCCGGCGTACCAGATCCTGTTGAGCAGGTCGTCACTGGAGTAGAAGTAGTTCGCGTAGGCGCGCGGGTCCCGCATCTTCGGTGCGGCCGTGAAGTGCGCGGTGACCGCGTCGAGACCGGCACTCCCGGCGGAGTCCATGAAGACGGTCAGGTACCGGAACCCGCCGCGCAGGTTCTTCGCCAGCATGGTGTAGGTCGTCGGGCCGTCGACGTCCGCGTAGAGCGCTCCGTCCCGGCTGCGCGGACCACCGGTGGAGGCGTCGCTCGTGGGACCCACGTACTGCGAGGACTCGTTGAAGGCCAGCCCCACGCGTTGCGGGCCGTCGGAAGCTGCGAAGTGCAGCGTGACCAGACCGCTGACGTCCTTGCCGAAGTCGAAGGTGACGGCGGATCCGGTGCCGCTCAGCCGGGTGGACTTGCCCGAGAGCACTCCGGAGGCGTCCGTCACCGAGCCCACGGTGCTCTGGACCGCCACCGGCTTCAGCGTCCGGGACTGCGGTGAGTAGTTGTAGGCGTCCCAGGGATGCCCGGTGGCTGAAGGCGGAGCAGCGGAGAACGCGGCGACGGGGGCCCCGTCTGCCGCCTGTGGTGCGAGCATCGCCATCGCCACCAGCGCCGCTGACGTCGCGCTGATGAGGGCGGTCCGGTGTCTTCTCTTCCGGGTGATCACACATGCCTCGCAAAGCTGGATGGATGCGGAGAACGAGGGTGGAACGGGTGCCGCGGTCCGGGGCGGGCCGCTCCGAATGCCGAGCGGCCGGCACGACAAGCCAGTTACCGCCTTGGCATGGCTGACAGCGGGTGCCGCCCCGATTGGCGTCTCCCTTTGGCGATCTCACAGATGAATCGTTTTAACGAGATGGGACGGTATAGTCAGGTCTTGGCGGCGGTCAAGGGTGGTGACGGGGCATATTGGCCTAGTTGCGCGGCGTCCAGCCGGAGATCGGCGGTTATTACGATTCAATGCCGACCCTCGGTTCCTGGTCGGCTCGGTTCCTGGTCGGCTCGTGGCCTGGTCGGCGCCCGGGTCGCGAAGTCGTCGCAGTACGGCTGGTTCAGCTCGGCCGGCGCCTTCGCGCTCGGCCCGTCATCACACCAGGGATGTGAGACGGGCGCCGCCCCTCTGATGTCCAGGGAAGTGCCAGGTCGCGGCGGAAAAGACAGATATCGGCCCGGGGGCGTCCGGCGTCCTGGCTGCCAATTCGTAACACGCAGCGGTGTTCTCTTCTCGTTCGCTTTGTTGGTATTCCTAGGGCCGATACCGCGCCCGGCCGGGGGCGCTGTACGCCTCACCGGAAGGACAACGCAGTCTTGACGAGCGACTTAATGCAGGACGGCAGAGCCGCCCCGCCAAGTCCGGCGACCACCGGCGAGCCAGGGCCCCGGACCCGCGCACAGCGCCGGCGGCGCGAGTACCTGCTGTTCGCTGCCTTCGCCGCGCCGAACTTCTTCTTCCTGCTGGTTTTCGCCTACTGGCCGGTGATCTACAACGCCTATCTGAGCCTCACCGACTGGGACATGGTTTCCTCGTCGTGGCATCTGATCGGTCTGGACAACTACACGTCGCTCTTCGCCGACCCCGAGTTCCGGGGCAGCCTGTGGACGACCGTGCTGTTCGTCGTCGGAGTCGTCGCGGGCGGCCTGGTACTCGGCCTCGCCACCGCCCTGCTGCTCAACCAGCGGCTGCGCGGGCGGGATGTCGTGCGGACGCTGGCCTTCGCCCCGTACGTGCTCTCCGGAGCCGCTGTCGGCACCCTGTGGCTGTTCCTCTTCGATCCCAACTACGGACTGATACGCCCCTTGCTCGCCCCCCTCGGTCTGGCCGCGCCGGCGATGATGACCGACTCCAAGTGGGCGCTGTCCGGGCTCGTCCTGGTCTACCTCTGGAAGAACACCGGCTTTGTCGCCGTGGTCTACCTCGCCGGCCTGCAGGGCTTGCCCAGGGACGTGTTCGAGGCGGCGGCCCTGGACGGCGCGGGAGCGTGGACGCGGCTGCGCCGCGTCATCCTGCCGCTGCTCTCGCCCGTCACCTTCTTCCTGCTGGTGACCTGCACCATCAGCACCTTCCAGGCCTTCGATGTGATCGCCGTGATGACCAACGGCGGCCCCGGCACCTCCACTTCGATCCTCAGCTGGTTCATCTACGACCAGGGCTTCCGCACCTTCGACGCGGGCCGGGCCTCGGCCGGGGCGGTGATCATGTTCGTGCTGCTGCTGCTGATCACTGGATTCCAGGCGCGTTTCCTCCAGCGAAAGGTGCACTACCAGTGACAGTCGCCGACTCCCTGCCGGGTGCACGCCCGGTCGCCACTGGCAGCCGCTCCGGTGCCCGCCGCGCCCAGCGCTTCGGTCTGTACGCGCTGCTCGTCCTGGTAGCCGTCATCGCGGGTGGCCCGCTGTACTGGCTGATCTCCTCAGCGCTGAAGGCCAACCCGCAGATTTACAGCTACCCCCCACACTGGGTCCCCACGGACCTGCGGTGGTCCAACTTCTCCGACGCCTGGAGCGCCGCGCCGTTCGGCCGGTTCTTCCTCAACTCTCTGATCGTGTCCGTGACCGGCACCGTGATCGAGCTGATCGCCGCGCTGCTGTGTGCGTACGCGTTCGTGTTCCTGCCGTTCCCCGGCAAGAAGATCCTTTTCCTGTTCCTGCTGGGTGCGATGATGGTGCCCGGCCACGTCACGCTGCTGCCGAACTTCCTGACCATCGCCCAGCTCGGCTGGGTCAACTCCTATGCGGGCCTGATAGCGCCGGGCCTCGGCTCGGTCTTCGGCACCTTCCTGCTGCGCCAGCACATGCTGACACTGCCTCAGGAGGTCACGGACGCCGCGAAGATCGACGGGGCGGGGCATCTGCGCATTCTGTTCCGGGTGGTGCTGCCGATGTCTCGTCCGATGGTGATCACCGTCGCGCTGGTAGTGATGGTCGGCAAGTGGAACGACTTCATCTGGCCTCTGATCATCACCAGCAGCGCGGACATGCGAACCCTCCCGATCGGTCTGCTCTTCCTCAAGAACACCGAGACCTTCGCCAACTGGGGAGTGATCCTCGCCGGTGCCGTCATGGTGATCGTGCCGGTCCTCGTCGTGTTCTTCTTCGCCCAGCGCTACATCATCGCGGGGCTGACGCAGGGAGCCGGAAAATGACGCGTACTTCGCTGCGGGAGCTCGCGGGCCCCGTGCTCGGCCGGCGCAGGGCGCTCGGGGCAGGCGCGGGGCTGGGCCTGGCCGCGGTGCTGAGCGCCTGTGGCCAGACCACGGGGACCGTCGTACAGCCCGGCGGTTCGGTGCCCGACGCGTTCCGGGGGCGCACCAGGGTGGTGCTCTGGTCGACGTTCGCAGATCCGGTGGGCCCGGCCCTGCAGAAGCTCGTCGACGCCTTCAACCGCGAGCAGCGGGACGTGTACGTGGAGGTGCAGTTCCAGGGCACCTACGACGAGTGCGCCCAGAAAGCGGTCATCAGCCTGCTCGGCGCCCAGGCCCCCGACTTGTGCGTGCTGTCCGACGTGAAGTGGTACAAGTTCTACTTCGGCGACGCCCTGGAGCCCTGGGACAGTTACTTCGCACGGGGCGAGCTGGAGCGGACCTACAATCCGCGGCTGCTCAGCGAGGGCACCCGCAGGGGACACACCTGGTGGCTGCCGCTGGCGCGCTCCACGCCGCTTTTCTACTACAACAAGACCCTCTTCAAGAAGGCCGGCGTACCGGTGCGCCCCCCGGAGAGTTATGACGAGCTCTACGACTGGTCACGCCACATCACCCGGCTGAGAGTGGGCGGCAAGCGGGTAGCCCTGGAGGCGTACCAGGCAGTCGACGGGGACTGGCAGTTCCAGTGCAGTGCCTGGCAGTGGGGCGGGGCGTACTCCAAGGGCCTGGACGTCACCATCGACGAGGGCGGCGCCGTGGCGGCGGGCGAGTGGCAGCGCAAGCTGATCTTCAACGACAAGATCGCTTACATGGCGACCGAGCCCACCGCCGACTTGGGCAACCAGCTGATCGCCACGCTCGTCACCTCCACCGGTGGCCTGAAGAAGATCAATGAGTTGGCGAAGGCGAACGGCTGGGAGGTGGGCACCGGCTTCCTGCCGAAGAAGGAGAAGTTCGCGGTCAACACGGGCGGCGGCGGCCTGGGCATATTCAAGCGCGTTCCACGGGAACGCAAGGAGGCCGCAGCCCAGTTCGTGCGCTTTCTGGCCCGCCCTGAGAACGCCGCGCAGTGGGCCGTCGAGACCGGCTACCTGCCCGTGGTGCCCGCGGCGGTCAAGGAGCCCTCCCTCGTCGAGCTGATGAAGAACGACCCGAACTTCGCGACGGCCGTCAGGCAGTTGGACCTCACGCGCGCCTGCGACCAGGTGCGTATGACGATTCCGAATGCGAATGTGCGGATCTACACCGCTCTGCAGCGCATATGGTCGGCCAACGCCCCCGCTCAGCAGGCCTTTTCGGAGGTCGCCGACCAGCTGCGCAAGGGTGTCGACCGTTACGGCCCCATGATTGAGGAGCACTTGTGAACCGCCCGGCGGCGTACCTGGTCTGCCCCGCCGGAATCAGTGAGCAGACGTTGCATCGAGGGGGCGAGGGCCGGTTGCTGTCGCCTGGTCAGTTCTGGAACGTGGTCGCGGTGTTGGGGTCGGTGGTTGGACGCCGGAGGCCGGCCCGCAGCAGGGGAGCTCAGTAGATGTTGGCCTCGACCCGGGGGCCGTCCCCGCGTGCCGCGTTGATCTGGGCGCGCAGCGAGATCTCGTCGTAGACGCGGAACTCCTTCACGATGCGGCCCTCCTGGATCAAAAACTGCGAGACGCCGAGCAACGTGACCGGTCGGCCGGTGAGAGGGCCGAAGGCCGGGGCACCGCGGTAGTTGCCGTGCATGGTCCACAGGACGGCCACACGCAGGCCCGCGTAGCGCGGGGAGTAGTTCGTCTGGATGTCGCGGACGGTGAACCGCGCGTCGGGGAAGGGGCCGACCATGGCGAGGATGTCGCTCTGATAACGCTCGGGACGGATGACGGTCCGGTCGCCGACGGTGTGCAGGAACAGGTCGCGATCCATGAAGTCGTTGACCTTGTGCAGCCGGCGCTGCGTCCACACCTCGTCGATGAACTCGAGCACCATCTCGCACTCGGGACGGAACTCGTCCGGACGGGCGCCGCTGACCCCGTTCAGCAGCACGTCTTCCGGCGGCTCATCGAGCATGGAGCCGCTGTACCCCTGAAAGGTCAGCTCGCGGGCCGCATCGGCCGGGTCCAGGCCGCTCTGCAGGCAGTCTGCCAGATCGTCGCGCACCACCCACTCCTCGACCATCCGGCCGCGTCGGTACAGGCAGTTGGCCACCGTGCGCTTGCGAATGCGGATATTGCGGCCGTCCACGAGGTGCTCGTCGGCGGAGAAGACCAGGTGGGAGCTGAGGAAAGCGTCGTCGCCGCGCGCCTCCCACACCACGTCCTCCGCCTGGCCGATGTGCCCCGGTGTGCTGCCCATGCGGATCGTGCTGCCTTCGATGACACCGTCACGGCCGACGACGGTGCCGAGGCTGGTGTGCACGATCGAGTCGGGCTCGTAGTTGTCGACGATGTAGGCGATGTCACGGCCGACCCAAATGCGGTCGGTCACCTCGCGGATGAAGTCGTCCGGGTCCTTGTAGGGGAGGTACGCGACGGGGTTCAGCGACATGGTGCTTCCTTTCCAGGGATGTGAATGCGTATGTAGATGGATGGTCAGGAGGGTAGCCCGGAAGGGCCCCTTGCCGGGTTCGCGGAGGCGGGCCCCCGTGCTAGCGGGTGAACTTGTCCGCACCCAGTTGGCTCCGGTACGTCTCCTTCATGAAGACGCTCACGACGAACAGGGCCAGGAGAGCGGCCACCGCGAGGTAGCCCCAGACGGCGTAGATGGTGTCGAAGGTACTGACCAGCAGCGTCGCGACGAACGGCGTGATGCCCATGAAGATGGAGAACGAGCTGTTGTACGCGATGGCGCTGGCGCTGAACCGGGTGCGGGTGGCGAAGAGTTCGGCCGCGCAGACGGTGATGATGCCGGTGAGAAAGAACTCTGGGATGATGTAGATGAGTTGGCTGGCCACGGCCGTCCCGAAGGTGCCGTACTCGCCGACCCGGAAGGCGACCGGGACCAGCACGATGCACGCGAGAGCGCCGGTGACCAGCATCGGCTTGCGCCCGATGCGGTCCGACAGCATGCCGGCCAGTGGCAGGGCCGGGATGAGGACGGCGATCGAGATGGCGTTCGAGGTCAGGCCCATCCAGCGCGGCAGGCCGAGCGTGCCCGTCAGGTACTGCGGATAGAATGTGACCCAGCTGTAGGAGAGGATCGCGCACATGATCGAGATTCCGCAGTAGACCAGGATCGGTCGCCACTGCGAGCGCAACGCCTCACGGATCGGTGCCTTGACGACGTCCGTCCCTTCGTTGGTCGCGCGAATGAACTCCGGGGACTCCTCGACGTGGCGCCGCAGCCACACCCCGACCAGGCTGAGCGGGATCGCCAGCAGGAACGGGATGCGCCAGCCGTACGAGTCCAGGGCCGCACCCTGGAACACCCAGCTGGTCAGAGCCGCCGTACCGGCGCCCGCGAGAATGCCGAGGAAGCAACTGTTGGAGGCGTACGACGTGTAGTAGGCTCGCCGGTTCGGTTCCGCCCACTCCACGATGAACGCGACGGCTCCGACGTACTCGCCACCGGAGACCACGCCCTGGGCGACGCGGAGCAGCAGAAGCAGGACCGGCGCGCCGATGCCGATCTGCTGGTAGGTGGGCAGGACCGCGATCAGGGCGGTGGTGACACCCATGACCGCGATGGTCCACAGCAGCGCCTTCTTGCGGCCGACCCGGTCCCCCCAGCGGCCCACGAGGGTCCCACCGAGCGGGCGGAACAGGCAGGCGACGGCGATGATCGCGTACGTGCCCAGCACCGCCACGGTCCTGTCGCTCTCGGGGAAGAACGCCGGGGCCATGATCGGCGCCATGTAGCCGTAGAGGCCGTAGTCGAACTGCTCGACGAAATTACCGATACTTCCGGCGCCGATGGCCCGGCGTATCGCGTTCCGCTTGTCCAGGTCGACCTGGGCTGGACCGATGGCTGGGCTCGGTGGGGCTGCGGCGGACATGCCTTCTCCGATCGAGCGGGGGAATGGGGTATGCATACGTATGAACTGGTCGTGAACACTAAGGACCCCGGATGAGGGGCGTCAAGGGTTTCCGCGGGAGGAAGTGACAGCCCTGGAAGGCGGCAGCTGAAAGCTCGGCACCGCGTCCCTCAAGGGTGCCCGACGCCTCCGCCCCCCGCGGCCCCGCCGACGGAGGAGGCACCCCCCAACCGGTCGGAAGGGGTCTCAGGCCCCGCCCGGCGTCCCGGACACGGCCAAGGAGCGCAGGGTGTCCATGAGCACATGGGCCATGTTGTAGAGGACCAGCTGAGCCCCCTGGCGCTCGGCGGCCCGGGCGGCGTCGAGGCTCGGCACGATCGTCATCACCGAGCGCTCGTGGGCCCGCGCCGCGTTGTGCGCCAGGGCGGTCAGCCCGTCGACGATGCCGGGCTCCGGGAAGCCACAGTCCGCGGCGAGGTCGGCCGGGCCCACCAGTACCGCGTCCACCCCGTCGGTGCCGGCGATCGCGTCGGCGTCGTCGCAGGCGCGCCGGGTCTCGATCATCGTCACGACCAGCGTCTCGCGGGACGCGGCCACATGATCGGCCGCAGTGACCGTGCCGAATCGCCCCGCTCTGCTGTAGGTGGCGAAGCCCCGTTCTCCCAGCGGTGGGTAGTGGCTGGCGGCCACTGCCCGCCGGGCGTCCTCCCGGCTGTCCACATGCGGGAAGATCAGCCCGGCCGCGCCCAGGTCGAGGCAGCGCAGCGCGAGCGCCGACTCGGCCGACCCCACCCGGACCAGGACGTCGACGCCCTGCGCCGCCGCGGCCGTGAGGTGCTGCTGGAGCAGCGCCGTGTCGGCCGGCCCGTGCTCGCAGTCGATGACGACATAGTCGAGCCCCGCCACTCCCGCCATCTCCACCAGTGTCTCCGAGGGGAGCCGCAGCAGGGCTCCCCGCAGCTGTTCGCCGTCTGCCAGGCGCTGTTTGATGCTGCGGCGCGATGTGCTGTGCGCGGTCACCGGGCCACCATCCCCGCGGAAAGGTCGATGTCGGCCCCGCACAGTCCGCTCATGCGCAGCATCGTGGTGACGGCCTCGCCCACCTCGTCCTCGGTGACCATCCGTCCCAGGGCTGAGCGTGAGACGAACGCCTGCTCGGCCTGCGCGTGGGTGCCGCCTGTGCGCTCCGCCTCCAGGCGGAAGTTGCGCTCCATGCGAGGCCCCGCAACGGGTCCGGGGGACAGGGAGTTGACCGTGACGCCCAGCGGCCCGACCTCGCCGGCCAGCGTGGTCGTGAGGCCGATGACCGCCATCTTCGACGCGCAGTACGGGGTGCGCCGCAGTAGCGGGCGCTTGCCCGAGACCGAGGCGACATTGACGATGTCGCCCGCGCCCCGCCCGGTCATGGCAGGCAGGAAAGCCCGGCACATCAGGAACACTCCCCGCACGTTCACGTCGAAGACCTCGTCCCATTCGTGTGGCGTGATCTCGGTCAGCGGTGCCACCGGGCCGGCCACGCCGGCGTTGTTGACCAGGATCGATATCTCCTCACCGGCCAGACTCCGGGCGAGCTCCTCGACATCGTCGGGGCGGGAGACGTCGCAGACGCGGTGCGAGACCTGCGAACCGAGCCGCGTCGCGGTGGCCTTGAGCCTGGTCTCGTCGCGGCCTGTGATCACCACCCGGGCCCCGTCGGCGAGCAGTGACCCGGCGATGGCCCGGCCGAGGCCGCTGCCTCCTCCGGTGACGAGCGCGGTGCGGCCGGCCAGCGGTGCGGTGCGGCTGCTCATACGGCGCCCTCCTCGTTCCATGGCAGGGTGCCCTTGCCGTACTTGGCGGCGCGAACGTCACCGGAGCGGGCGTGGCCCTCGAAGAGCTCGACGCGCGCGGCCCGGCCGCACACCTCGCCGAGCAGCGCGGAGGACGCGATGTCGGTGACCTCCTGGTACGTCACCGTCTTGAGGTACTTGCCGACCCACAGGCCACCGGTGTAACGGGCGGCGCCACGGGTGGGCAGGACGTGATTGGTGCCGATGACCTTGTCGCCGTAGGAGACGCAGGTGCCTTCGCCGAGGAAGAGCGCACCGTAGTCCCGCATCTTCTCCAGGGCCTGGCGCGGGTTCTCGGTCAGCACTTCCACGTGCTCACTGGCGTAGGAGTCGGCGATCCGGAAGGCCTCGTCGAGGGTGCCGGCCACCACGATCTCTCCGTGGTCGCGCCAGGCCGGTGCGGCGAAGTCCCGGGTGGGCATGGAGGGCAGCAGGCGCTCGATGTGCCGCTCGACCTCGCGGCCGAGTTCCTCGGAGGTGGTGACCAGCACGGCGGGGGAGTCCGGTCCGTGCTCCGCCTGCGACAGCAGGTCGACGGCCACCACGAACGGGTCCGCATGTTCGTCGGCGATCACCAGGATCTCGGTCGGTCCGGCGAACAGGTCGATGCCGACCTCGCCGAACAGTTGCCGCTTGGCCTCCGCCACGTAAGCGTTGCCCGGGCCCGCGAGCATCGGAACCCGCCCGACGGTCTCGGTTCCCAGGGCCAGCGCCGCGACGGCCTGAACACCGCCCAGCAGGTAGATCTCGTCGGCGCCCGCGAGGTGCATCGCCGCGACCGTCGCGGCGGGGATCTCGCCCCGGATGGGCGGGGTGCAGGCGGCAATGCGGGGAACGCCCGCGACCTTGGCGGTCACGATCGTCATATGGGCCGACGCGGTCAGCGGGTAGCGGCCGCCGGGCACATAGGCGCCGGCACCGGACACCGGGATGTGCCGGTGGCCCAGGTGGACACCGGGCAGCGTCTCGATCTCGACGTCACTCAGTGCGTCACGCTGCGCCTGGGCGAACGTGCGGACCTGCTGCTGCACGAAGCGGATGTCGTCCAGGACGGTGTCGGGCACCTGGGAGATGATCCGCTTGATCTCGTCGGGATCGAGGCGGAACGACTCGGGGCTCCAGTTGTCGAACTTCTCGGAGTACTGGCGGACGGCGTCGTCGCCGCGCCGGCGGATGTCGTCGAGGATGACGTGGACGCGCTCCGCGACATCCGCTCGGGCCGCGCTCACTTGCCCGGCGGGCACGGGGGACTTGAGGTGTCGAGGCATGACGGCTCTCTTTCACTACGGATATACGGGCGAAGGGGGTTCGGAAAGATTCAGGTTGCGGGGCTGTCAGGTGTCGTACGGGCGGCGGATACGACCAGTTCGCGCAGCGCGGCCGTCACCGCGTCGGGTTGTTGCCACGGCAGCAGGTGTCCCGCGTCGGGCAGCAGCGTCAGGACCGCTCCGGGGACCGAGTCCGCGATCGCTCGGTGGAAGGCGGGCGGACACAGCATGTCCTGCGCCCCGGCCAGGACGGCGGTGGGGCAGCGGGCCTTTCGAAGTACGCCGGTCGCGTCCGTGCGGGTCGCCTGCGCGGCGAGCTGGGCGCGGGCGGCGGTGGCTCCCACGGCGTGGGCCATGGCGCGGTAGCGCCGTGCGGCCTCGGGAGTCGGACTCCCGCCGGGGAACATGTCCGGCAGCGTCTCCTCGACGACGTCTGTGAACCGATCGGCCGCGATCAGCGCGTCCATCGCCCGCCAGGCCGCGTACTGCTCGGGGCGAGGCGCGCCCGCGTTGGCAGCCATCACGCACAGGGCTGCGACGCGCGCGGGTGCCCGGCGCAGCACCTCGAAGCCGACGATGGCCCCCAGGCTGAGCCCGACGAGCACGAACGGGCCCACAACCGCTGCGAGCACGTCCTCGGCGAGCGCCTCGATGCCCGCCCGTCGCAGCGCGATGTGGTGGACGTCGTGACCTGCGGGAAAGTCGACGTCGCGCCACAGGCTCGCGTCGCAGAGCATCCCGGGCAGCACGACGAGCGGCAGCGGACCGGCCGTGTTCTCGTCCGGCACGCCGGTCACCAGGCGCGCGCGGAGCGGGGCAGCAACGCGTACGGGGCGACGTACCCGTTGTGGTCGATGCCCAGGCCCGCGTCCGCCGCGCTCTTGAGCACCTCCTCGTCCCACTCCAGACGGACCCGTCCGTCACCGGAGTTGACCACGAGGAGGTCGCCCTGCTCCTCTCCGACGCTGCGCATGGCGCGCCAGGCGTCCTTCGGGACGGAGAGCATGTCGCGGGGGCCGAGACGGACCGAGACGGGGTCGGTGCGGTTGACGGTGACCTCCCACAGACCGTCCTTGACGATCAGGGTCTGGGTCTCGTGCTGGCGGTGCACCGAGACGCCCTGGCCGGGGTCGGCGCGGAGCCAGGCGAGATTGTGCCCGTGCGGATTGAACACGCGGGGCTCCTGATGCGGGTCCTCGGTCATGCCGTAGCCGATGACGCAGCTCAGGCGAGCACCGCCGCCGGGCAGCGTGCTGTCGAGGAAGGGGTGCTCGGAGAACACCAGCTCGCCCGCGGCTGCGATCCGGCGTTTCATCTCCTCGGGGGTGTAGTGGTGCAGCCGGTCGAGTTGCTCCTGGGCCAGCGGGCTGACGAGCTCGGACTCCGGCGGGACGGTGTCGCCGGCGACGGTGTCCACGAGCTCGTTGTCGGCGGTGAGGTACAGGCCGTGGTCCTTCGCCTCCCGCAGGACCGAGGGACCCCAGATGATGCCGCCGGTGTCGTCCATGCCCAGTACGGTGAACAGCCAGCCGTCGTCCGGGCCGGTGTTGGTGAATCCGCGGAAGATCCAGGTCGGGATGGAGGCGATGTCACCGGCCTTGAGCGTGAGTTCGCCCTCGGTGCCGTCGGCGCCCCAGCGCAGCAGATACTCGCCCTCGGTGCAGACGAACACCTCGGCCGTGTAGTGCAGGTGGAGGTTGTTGGTGATCCCGTGCGGCATCGCGGCGGCACCGATGTTGTAGCCGTGCGGCAGCCGGAGGTTGACGTGCTGACCGGCGGCCTGCGAGACGCCCGGCCCGATCATCGCGTAGTTCTCCTTGCGATCCGAACCGGGCGTACGGCAGTCGATGAAGGCCTGGTTGCAGGAGACGAAGTCGCTGCGGCGCACCGTGCGGCGGGCGAGCTCGCTGGGGGATACGACGACATCTGACATGGCTGCTCCTTGCTTGTGAATACGTATGTATTCCATGACAGGCTTCGGATGGGGGGCTGTCAAGGGGTATGGACAATGTCGTTGTGAGTGAGCCCGATATAACATGATGAAGAAGGCGAAATTCAGCGTTCCGCGGGCTGCCGATTGTGGGCATACGTATACTGATCAGGGGTGCGCCATCGGGGGGTGCCGACGGCGACGAGAAGAGAGCGCTGATGGGGATCACCAGTCACGACGTGGCCAGACTGGCCGGGGTCTCGCAGCCCACGGTCTCCCGCGCGTTGCGCGACGACCCCCGCGTCTCCCAGGTCACTCGCGAGAAGGTCAAGCGCGCCGCCCAGGTGCTGAACTACGTGCCGAGCGAGGCCGGACGCACCCTCTCGACGAGTGCCACGCGGCGGGTCGGAGTCATCGTCACCGACCTGACGAACCCGTTCTACCCGCACATCATCGCCCCGCTCCACGACGAACTGAGCAGCCTCGGCTACCGCATGATGCTGATCATGGAGCGGTCTGACGAGGCAGTCGCCGAGGAGAGGCTGCTGGACCAGTCGATGGACGGCGTTGTCCTCGCGACGGCAACCACCGACTCCCGTCTGCCCGCCCAGCTGGAGCGGCGCGGCATGCCTTACGTCTTCCTCAACCGCGACACCGGCCGGGCCGGCGACTTCGCCTCCGTCGTCGACAACGAGGGCGGCGGGCGGCTCGTCGCACGGGAGCTCGTCGCCCTCGGGCACCGGCATATCGCCGGCGTCTTCGGCGCCGCCAACACCACCACGGGGCGCGAGCGCGAAATGGGCTTTCGGCTGGCTCTCGCCGAGAGTGGCATCGGACTGCGGGAGGACCAGGTGGTGCGCGGAGCGTTCGAGTACGACACCGGCTACCGGGCGCTGCCCGCCCTGCTCGAGGCGGACAGGCCACCCACGGCGGTGTTCTGCGGCAACGACGTCGTCGCCATCGGAGTCCTGAACGCGGCGCTCGCGGCCGGCGTCAAGGTCCCCGACGACCTCACCGTCATCGGCTTCGACGACCTTCCGATGGCCGCCTGGGAGGTGTTCCGGCTCACCACCGTCCGGCACGATCTGCGGGAGCTGTCTCGTCAGGCAGCGCGCATCCTGGTCCGGCGGATCGCCAAGGACGTCGACCCGGCGGGGGAACGCGTGGTCATCGGGACCGAGTTCATCCCCCGCGCCACCCACGCCCACGCCGGCTGATCCGTCGCGGCCCGGGCGCCGTTGGCTCCGGCGCCCGCTCCATGTTCCGGCGAGGGTGAGATGGGCCCCCTGTCAGAGCTGGTCGCGGAATGCGGCCGGAACCGCGTCGAACGCGCTGGACGTCCGCCCGACCCTGTCGATGCGGAGTGTCGCCGTGGCACCGTGGGCCGCCAGCCCCTCGAACGCCGAGATGCGCTCGACGGCGGGTGCCAGGGACGCGGTCCCCTCCTTTGACGCGCGCTGGTACGTGAGCGGCTTCAGGAACCGGGAGACGGAGAGCCCCGCGTTGTATCGGGCGGTCTTGCCTGTGGGCAGCACGTGGTTGGTGCCGGCGATGCCCTTGTCGGAATAGGCGACCGTCGACCACGACCCGATGAACAGCGATCCGTAGTTGGAGAGGTTTTCCAGGTAGTGGTCGTCGTCCTCGGTCTGGATCTCCAGGTGCTCGGGAGCGATCACGTCGGCGACGGCGACGGCGCCGGCCCGGTCATCCACCAGGATGACGGACCCGAAGTCGCGCCACGCCGGGCCGGCGATGTCCCGGGTGGTCAGGGACTCGAGTTGGCGCTCGATCTCCGCGATCACGGCGCGTCCCTGCTTCTCGGACGTGGTGATCAGGGCTGCGGGGGAGTTGGGGCCGTGCTCGGCCTGGCCCAGTAGGTCCGCCGCGACCCACACCGGGTCGGCGCTGGCGTCGGCGATGACGGCGACCTCGGACGGGCCGGCCAGCAGGTCGATGCCGACCCGGCCGAACAACTGCCGCTTCGCCTCGGTGACGAACGCGTTGCCTGCACCTACCAGCATGTCGACCGGGGCCTCGCCGAGCAGACCGAAGGCCATCGCTCCGAGCGCCTGGACGCCACCGAGCGCGAACACCCGATCGGCGCGCGACAGATAGGCGCCGTACAGCACGGCAGGGTGCGCGCCGTGCTCCCCGGACGGGGGAGTGCACGCCAGCACGGTGGGCACCCCGGCGGTCTTCGCCACGTTCACCGTCATGAAGGCGCTGGCGAGCAGCGGAAAGCGACCGGCCGGCAGGTACGCGCCGACGCGGGAGACGGGGACGTAGCGCTGGCCGCCGGCGACACCGGGTGCGACCTCGGTCTCGAAGTCCGTCAGGTGCTCGCGCTGCGCGGCGGCGAACCGGTGGGTGCGCTCGTAGCCCATCTCCAGAGCGATGCGGACGTCCGGGGGCAGGGCGTCTCCCGACTTCTTCAGTTCGGCGGCCTCGATCTCCAGGGCACCGGACCAGCCGTCCAGCTCCTGGGCGTAGGAGCGCACTGCGTCCATGCCCTTGCTTTCGATCTCCTTCAGCATCTGCGAGACCCGCTCGACCACCGAGGGGTCGCGCTGGGCGGGGGGGCCGTCCACGGACGGCTTCTTGAGCCACTGGAACGGAGGAAGAGCTTGTGCTTCGTCGTGCGTGATCTGCATGAGAACGACGCTAGACGCCACGCGTCCACAGGACCAGAGGGCTATTACCTGTCCAAACCACAGGGTTTCCCTGTCGGAGAGTGCCCGCACGGGCCCCGAGCTGTCCGGCTCAGAGGCCGAGCTCGCTGCGGATCTCGCGCAAGGTGTCCTCGGCGTTCTGGGCCAGCTCCCTCGTGGCCCGCGACAGCTGATGCCCCCTCCGTCTGACCAGGGCGATGGTGTCGTAGAGGGGGTCGGCGAACGGAGCGGTGTGCAGCCCGGCGGGAAAGGCAGGGCCGGTAACCACCGCCCGGCTCGCGATCGTGTCGCCCACCCCGGCGGCCACCAGGCCCAGTGCGGCCTCGACGTGTTCCAACTCGATCAGCGGATCGATGGAGACCCCGGCGAACTGGGCCCGCTCCGCAAGCTGCCGCCGGGTGGGGTCCTGCCACCCATAATGCGCGTCGTAGAGGACAAGGGGCGCCCGGGCGAAGTCCTCCATCGTCACCGGTGTGCGGGTTCGCTCCTCGCTCGCGCTGACGAAGAACACCTCGTCGCGCAGCAGAGGGCGCACGACCAGCCCGTCGTCGTCGATCGGCAGGACGACCAGGCCAGCCTCGATGCGTCCCGCGGCCACGGCTGCCGCGGTTTCGGCCGAGTTCTGCCCCACGAGCCGGACCCGGACGGACGGATACCGGGCGTGGAACTTCTGGACGAGGTCGGACAACAGGTAGTAGTCCGCGTTGCGGAGCACGCCGAACGTGGCGGTCCCGCCGCCCAGCGAGCCCAGCGAACGCACCGCGCGGGTCCCGCTCTCGGCGGCCTCCAGTGTCTGCTGGGCGTACGGCAGCAGTTCCTGGCCGGCCGAGGTCAGGGTCAGGGTGCGGCTGCCGCGCGCGAACAGCTCGGCGTCCAGTTCCGCCTCGAGACGGCGCACTAGTTCGGAGGCCGACGCCTGGGCGATGCCCATGGCCAGCGCCGCTGCGGTGAACGAACCGAGCCGCTCCGCCTCGACGAAGGCCCTCAGTTGGTTGAGGGTCATGCGTTGCCTGTCCTGTCGAGTCGGTGATCCGCGTCGTTGACGCGCTGATGCTCGTTCTACCACGGGGTTTCGGGGGGTGGGGGTCGTGCGGGCAACCGTGCGGCCCCCGGGTTCTTCCTGTGGATACCGCTGGAAGAAGGGAGCTTGTCCCGTGGGCGACTCGATGATTGGCTCGACTGGACCCCCGGACCCCCCAGATTCCCCGGACGCCACCGAGCGCGGAAGGCTACCCCAGCGATGACGACCCCCTTGTCGATCGGTCTCGTCCAGACGGCCGCACGGCACCACGCCGCCGACGACCTGGACGCGTTCGCGGCGGACGTACGGCGCGTCACCGAGGCGCACCCCGGCGTCCGGCTGCTCGCGTACCCGGAGCTGCACCTGTGCGGTCACAGAACCGGTGCGGACCCCGAAACGGTCATGACCGCGGCGGCCCAGCCGCTGAACGGACCGCGTGGCACCCGGCTGGCGGCCCTCGCACACGAACTGAATATCTGGCTCGTGCCGGGCAGCGTCTACGAGCAGAGCGCGGACGGCCGGATCTACAACACGGCTCCCGTCTACTCACCGGCGGGCGAAAGGGTCGCGGAATACCGCAAGATCTTCCCGTGGCGGCCCTACGAGACTACGGCGTCCGGCGGCAGTTTCGTGGTCTTCGACATGGAGGAGCACGGGCGTGTGGGCCTGACAATCTGCTACGACGCATGGTTCCCCGAGACCACCCGCCACCTGGCGTGGCAGGGCGCAGACCTCGTGTTGAACCTGGTGCGCACGCCCACCGTCGACCGTGCTCAGGAAGTCGTGCTCGCGCAGGCCAATGCGATCGTGAACCAGGTGTTCATGGCAAGCGTCAACGCGGCGGCGCCGGACGGCGTCGGGCGCAGCGTCGTGGTGGACCCCGAGGGGCACACGCGCTGCGAGGCCGGCCCCGGCTCGGAAGAGGTCTTGACGGACGTGCTCGACCTTGCGGAGGCCCGCCGGGTGCGCGCGCGGGGAACTGCGGACCTCGCCCGAGTGTGGGACCCGTTCGAGGACGCCCGACGGCCGATCGAACTCCCCCTGTACGCAGGCCGGATCGACCCCGAGCGCTGGCGCCGCGGAGCCCGCCCGTGAGTAGGCGGCTTTCGCGGTGACCGCCTGACCGGCCCGGCCCCTCCCGATGCGAGGGGCCGGGCCGGTCCAGGGGCGACCGGCGCATCGCCTACCTGGAGTCGGCGGACGTCTCGGGTTTCGCCTGGAGCAACAGGGCCCGCCGAGACGGTTACCGCACGGCCCTGGCGGAGACGGGCATGGCCCGGACGATGACCCCCGGCCGCGCCCACGGGGAGGCTCCGAGTCTGAAAGTGGCGGCGAGGCAGTGGAGTCGGCCCCTCGCATGAGCTACGACCCCGAGGCTCACCGGGACGCTGAGCGCGCAGGGTCACGAGGTGCAGTTCGCGGCCAACCACCTCGGCGCCTTCACGCTCTCCAGCCTGCTGCTCGACACCCTCGGGGCCGGGGGCGGCCCAAGGCGGTTGAAGACGTCGTCCAGTTGTCGGGTGCGCCCGGCGAACGGGAGATGTGCACCAAGAAGAGCGGCGCCAAGTCGGCGCTGGGAGGCGCGTATCCGGGCGCGAGCGTGCTCGCCCGCAGCGACCGGGTGCCCTCGCACAAGGACTCCGTGCAGAAGGTCGTCGACGCGCTCGTCGCCGCCATGCACTGGATCAACAAACACAGCGCGGCCCAGATCACACCGCCAAGCTGCCCGCGTCGTTCGTACAGAACCAGCTGGTCACCAAGGCCGACTACATAAAGGCCCTGGACGAGGACAAGGATCAGTTCAAGGCCAACAAGAAGGAGGGCTTCACCGCCACCACGTCCCCGGCCGGTGCCGGCGGCTGACCCACCCGCGCTCACGGTGCCGCCCCGGCGAACGAAGCCCGGGCGGCAACGGGTCTGTTCACCGGAGGGCCGGAAGTCGGTGCCCACCTGACGGAACGTACTCTCCTGGCGAAGTCGCGGGTTCAGATGGCTCGGGTCGGTTCATAACCAATGCCCGTGAATAAAGCTCTCCATTCCGTTTTATTGGTAGAACGGGTCCATGCGCTGGGAGGCAGCGTTTGATCGAGAGTGGGAGAGATATGTCCGACGCGCAGCATCGTGGTGAGGGCGGTCTTCATCGTCACGAGGGGAAGAATTCCGGTCGACGACCGGATGGTCCACCGCACGGGAAGAAAGAGGGACTGGCGCAGACCGTCAAACGCACTCTGGCGGAGTTCAAGGAGGATAACCTCCCCGACTATGCGGCGGCGTTGACCTACTATTCGGTCCTCTCTGTTTTCCCTGCCTTGATCGCGCTGATCTCCATCGTGGGTCTCGTCATGGATCCCAAGACCATCATCGACAAGGCCACGAACCTCATCAGCTCGATCGGCCCGGCCTCCGCGGTGAACACATTCAAGGGGCCGATCAAGGGGCTTGCCTCGAACCGGGGCACGGGCACCGTCATGCTGATCGTGGGCCTGGCCGGGGCGCTGTGGACGGCCTCCGGGTATGTGGGCGCCTTTATGCGAGCCTCCAACCATATCTACGAGGTGGAGGAGGGGCGCCCCTTTCTGAAACTGCGCCCACTGCAGCTGCTCGTGACGCTGATCCTGGTTCTTCTGCAGGCCATCGTGCTTGTCGCGCTGGTCGTGACGGGCCCGCTCGCGAGGAAGGTGGGCTCTGCGATCGGTGCCGGCGACGCTGCGGTGACGGCATGGAACTATGCCAAATGGCCTGTGCTGATTGTCGTCGTCGTGCTGATCTTCAGCATTCTTTACTACGCCTCACCCAATGCTCGCCTGCGGGGGTTCAAGACTGTTCTCCCGGGTGCTGGGCTCGCCCTGGTCCTCTGGCTGATCGCCTCCGTCGGATTCGCCTTCTACGTGGCCAACTTCGGCTCGTACAACAAGACGTACGGGGCGCTCGGCGGCGTCATCGTTTTCCTTGTGTGGCTGTGGATCACCAACCTTGCCATTCTGCTGGGGGCCGAGTTCAACGCGGAGCGAGAGCGCGGCCGTCAGCTCGCTGAGGGTGTTCCGGGCGCGGAACGTGAACTCCAGGTGGACGAACGTGACAAGCCCAAGCGCGATAAGGACTCCGGCACCGCGCAGTAGCCAACCACCCGTGCGGGGCCCGCGGTGGGCCGGTCACAGGACTGTCAGGACTGGCAGAACTGTCATGGGGCAGCGGGCCAACGGGCTCATTCGCCGCGCCCCGTCAGGCCGGTGCCGTTCGAGATATTCATGCTGCGTCGCAATTCGGTGGGCGGGCCGCCGGAAAAGGAGAGCGCCCCGCTCAGTCCTCGACCCAGCTGTGGAGGGTGTCGCTGGTGTACTGGACTTCCTCCATGAGGCGGGCGGCCTCGATGACGAGTACTCCGTAGGGCCGGGTGGGGTCGGTGAGCGGCAGAGCCTGGGCGTCGGCTTCGTCAGCGACTTCCCGGCGCCGTTCCTGAGCATCGCGGGTCAGGCCGGCCAGACGGTCGGTCTGCTGGGGCAGCGTGGTCTCGTCCAGGCTGCTCAGCGCGAGAGCAATCTCCGAGACGGCTTCCAGGAAAGCCGCGTACCGGTCCAGGAAGTGACGGTAACGGTAGTACTTCTCTTCTTCCTGCCACTGGTCGAGACTGCGCGTCAGGGAGGCCAGTTGGTACAGGGTCCTTTCGAGGGCATCGAGTACCGACTCGTATCCCTGGAAGCTGAGGTGCCGGCGGTGGCGCTTCAAGAAGCGTCGCGGGTTGTAGTGGAGGCTCTCCTTGGCGGTGTTGAGGCCGGCCCTGGCCTGGGCGATCAGACCGTCTGTGCGGGCCGACCGCTCGCGCCAGCGAGCCGTGGTGTCGGCGTCCAGTGTGCCGTCGCGCAGGGCAGGGTATATGTCGGCGGTCAGGTCGTAGAGGGTGTGCGCGAGGACACGGACGCTGTACTCGGCGCTGCGGTACCGCATCGGCGGGGCGACGGTGATGTTGACCGCGGTGCCGATGGCACAGCCGATGAGGACCATCAGGACGATCTGACCCAGTTGCGTGATCCGGGTCGTGGTGTCGGTGGCGCTGCTGTACGTGGAGAACGCGAAGAACGCAGCGGTGGCCACCTGCGACCCCTGTGTCCCCAGCACCCGTGACCGGCCGATGGACAACGCGATCAGTGCCACCAGCACGAATGCCAGCAGATCGGGTCCGGCGAGGAAGCCGAGCGCGGCCTGAACGGCTACTCCTGCCGCGACGGCGCCGACGTAACGCAGGGACTGCACCACGGACTGGTAGATGGTGACGTACATGATCATCACTGCGGAGAACGGCGCGAACGCCGGTGACTGCGCGTTCAGCCCGTAGAAGGAGACCATCCAGGCCAGCGAGGCCGCCAAGGTGCTTTTACCGATGAGAAGCAGAGTGTGCCGTTCGGAACCCGCGTACCGGAAGGCCCGTCCCCACCACTGCCCCGCCCGCGTGAACCACCCAGGTGGCCCCTTCGCGGCCGCCCCCTCAATCGTCATACCGAGTGCACCCTCTTCCTGTTTCTGCCCCGATTCCAAGAGGCGCGTTGCGGCCGCGAGCGGGCCGTTACTGAGGTTGAACTCGGGATGTCGTGCTGATGGTCAGGCGGGGCGGATGGTCAGGCCGGTCTCGGTGAGACAGCCGTCGATGAGGTGGCTGCGGTACTGGATGTGCCGCAGGCCGCGCCGGACGGTCTGGACGAGGTGTTCGGGGGTGCTGAAGGCGACGTTCGAGAGCCATCCGCGCCGTAGGAGTGACCAGATGCCCTCGACGGGGTTGAGGTCGGGTGCGTAGGGCGGCAGGTAGTAGATGGTCAGCCAGTCGCGGGTTTCGGCGAACTCTCTCAGGCCGGCTGCTTTGTGGACGTTGAGGTTGTCCCAGATGAGCACGATGGGGCCGTCGAGCTGCTGGTGGGCGGAGATCAGCAGGTCGCGGTAGTCGCGCCAGGAGAAGCTCTTGCGCCCGTCACGGTTGCCGTCGTCGCGGCGGGGCCGGTAGACCAGCCTCGACCGGTGGCCGGGTTTGTAGCAGGTCAGCGCTGCGATGGATATGCGCCTGCGGGAACGGCCGCGGACGCGGACCACCGGGGTGCGGCCGCGTGGCGACCATGTCTTTGCGTGCGGCGGCGTCATGGAGAAGCCGGCTTCGTCTTCGAAGACGAGCCAGGCTCCATGGGCCGCCGCGAGCCTTCCGCGCAGGGCCACACCTCCTTGACCCACCCCGCGACCGCGTCGTCGTCCCGCTCCATCGCTCTGCGGGCCGGTACCTGGCAAGACCAGCCGTTGCGCACCAGCAGCTTGCGCACGCCCTGGATCGTGTATGTCAGGTGAAAGCGTCGGCCGATCACCGTCGTGACCCGGGCAAGCGTCCAGCGCTGGTCCTGCCAGCCATGCGCGGCCGGGCCTTTGGCCAGCTCCGCTTCAAGCTGCGTGAACTGCTGATCGCTCAGTTTCGGCAGCGACGCTGGCCCCTGCGACCGCAAGGATCGCGGGCCGCCCTCGGCCCACGCGTGACGCCATCGCTGGACCGAGCGGACACTGACCCGCAGATCTCTGGCGATCGCTGTACTACCCTCGCCCAGGGCGAACCGCTCGGCCGCCTTGAGCCGTAACTCTTCGCGAAACTGCTGTCGTTCGGCGGTCAGCCCGCCCCCTTGTGGATACCGCATGACTCCGGTGATACCGCAGCCACCGACCAGTCGTCACCCCTTACGACACCACGAGTTCAGCCTCAGTAGGCCGCCCGGGGGCAGCCGGCGGGAATAAGACCAGGAATGCGGGTAACCCCCTGACTAGACCATAAACACTCTGTTCCAGCGCGACCGGGCGCCGCCGTCGCAGAGCCGCGCGGGTATCAGGACCCGGATGGCTCTTCCATCCGGGCACTCCGGTCGACGGACCACCCACAGAAAGGCGCATCATGTCCGACAAGCCGCTCAATGGTCACCGTGTCCTGGCGCTCGTCACCAATTACGGTGTCGAGCAGGACGAATTGCTCGTGCCCTTCACGCGGCTGCGTGAGGATGGCGCGGACGTCACTGTCGCCGCCGCCTCGGCGGAGCCCATCCAGACCCTGGTGGGGGACAAGGACGCCGGCGAGACCGTACAGCCCACCGCCACTTTCGATACGGTGGATCCCCGCGCTCACCAGCTGCTGCTGATCCCCGGCGGCACCATCAACGCCGACAACCTCCGGCTGAATGACAAGGCCATCGGTATCGTCAAGGCTTTCGCGGCATCCGGCCGCCCCATCGCCGCGATCTGCCACGGCCCCTGGGCTCTGGTGGAAGCGGGAGTCCTGCGGGACAAGACACTCACTTCCTACCCCTCGCTGCGGACCGACATCCGCAACGCGGGAGCGAAGGCATGGGTGGATGAACCGGCGGTGAGTGACTCCGAAGGCGGCTACGCCCTGGTCACCTCACGGACACCGAAGGACCTCGACGACTTCCTCGACGCGATTCACAAGGCTCTCGTCGGGTCTTGAACTTTTCTCCGCGGCCGGCGCAGCCGCTGCTCGTTGTCAGCGGCGGTTGCGACCAACCAGCGGACCTGGGCCCGCACGGTGCCCCCGGTGGCTTCGGCCCCCCCATGTGATCCGTCGCGTACGGCCCTGACGGGCCATCAACTCCCTCTCGCGGGACCCAGCGTGAATACGGCACAACTATCCGTGCCGCTCGCGGGTCACATCAAGTGGGAGCAGACCGCTCTCAGGGACGCAAGGGGGAAATATGAGAATCGCACGCAATATCGCGGCCGCCGGGGCGCTGACCGCACTGGCGGTGGGCGCCACGACCGCGCTCGGCACGACCGCCTCCGCCGCACCCAACATCACACCCCAGGGCGCCTGCGGCAGCGCCTACAAGACCGTGAACTCGGCGCCCATCGGCTCGCGGGGCACCGTCTACCTCACGTACAACTCCTCGAACGGCAAGAACTGTGTCGTGACCATCCGCTCCGCCCCGGGCAAGGCGACGTACATGTCCACGTACATCTACGTCCCCTCCACCGAGACGTCGGCCGACGACTCCGGCAACTACACGTCCTACGCGGGGCCGGCCTACGCCTACGGCAAGGGCTACTGCGTGAGCTGGGGCGGCGCCATCGACAACGTGTCCGTGTCGGTGGAGCACTCCAACTGCGCCGCCCTGAAGGAGCGCCGGGTCACCGAAGTCCGCTGACCCGCACCGTTCCCCGACCGCCCGGGGCACCGGGCGACCGCACCCCAGCCCGCGCCGCGCATCCAGCCGTCCGGGCGGAAGTCTCATACCTGCTTCACGCCGAAGCGGCGGCGGTGGCCGGCGACAAGCCGGGAGCGCTCCACCGGCGCCGCTTCGGTATGTCCGGTGGCGCTCACCGGCGTATCGGCCACGGACCTCGGGCACCGAAGTTCTGCCGCCGGATCGCGATCGGCTCGCCGCGCCCTGTCCGACCGCGTTCTACGTCTGGACGTACTCGGTCCGGAAGCCTCGGGCACGCCTTGATCGGATCAGCGGTGATCGAGTGTCGGCACCCTGCCGCGCTCACCGATCAGCGGCCAGCACTGCCGCGAGGCCTTCTTGCAGATCTTTGACGAAATACTCGGGAACCTCCAGCGACGGGAAATGCCCTCCGGTTTCGGGTGACCTCCATCGGACGATCTGTCGGTATCGCTCCTGTGCCCAGACGTGCGGGCACTTCTCGATGTCGTGGGGATACACGGTGAGTGCTGACGGGACGTCGACCCGAAGTCCGGGATCGAGCGAGTCGTGGCTTTCGTAGTAAATGCGGGCCGACGACGCTCCGGTCCGGGTCAGCCAATACAGGGTGACGTTGTCAAGAATGCTGTCTATGGAAACCGTCTCGAAGGGGCTGTCATCGGTATCTGTCCACTCAGCGAACTTGTCAAGGATCCAGGCGAGAAGCCCGACTGGTGAGTCGACGAGCGAGTAACCGATGGTCTGCGGTCGGGCCGCCTGCTGCTTCGCGAACGCCGCGCGCGGGCCGTCCCAGAAAGCGCGGGTCTCCTCGGTCCATTTACGCTCGGCCGCCGTCAGCCCCTGCGTTGTCAACCCGGGCGGTGCCTGCGGGGTCAGTGTGTGGATGCCGAGAACGTGCGCCGGGAACCTGCCGCCGATGACGGTGGTGATCACACCTCCCCAGTCGCCGCCGTGGGCTGCGAACTTGCTGTAGCCGAGTCTTTCCATCAGCTCCACCCATGCGGCCGCGATCTTCTCGATCCCCCACCCGGTGGTGGCCGGCTTCTCGCTGTAGCCAAAGCCTGGTAGCGAAGGGGCCACGACGTGGAACGCCGGCGCGTCCGCATCTTCCGGATCTGCCAACTCGTCTATTACCTCGCTGAACTCGGCAATGCTGCCCGGCCAGCCGTGCGTCATGATCAGAGGAGTGGCATCTGCGCGTGCGGACCGGCGGTGCAGGAAGTGGATTCCCAGGCCGTCAATAGTCGTGCTGAACTGGCCGATCCGGTCAAGGCGCGCTTCGAACGACCGCCAGTCGTACCCGGTGCGCCAGTAGTTCACGACACCGACGAGGTCGACGAGAGGAACGCCCTGTTCCCATCGGCGAGGGCCGGGCGCGGCGCGACAGACCGTCTCAGCCTCCGGTAGTCGCGCCGAGGCCAGCCGCGCGCGCAGATCGTCGAGGTCAGCGTCAGTTGCGTGGGCTTCAAATGCTTGCACGTCGCTGGTTGGGCGGGGCATGAGAACCTCCTGGCCATCGTGGAACCGGCAACGACCTACCGGCGAACCGGCTAAGGCGGTTCTACCGCGTCCTCATGGCAGCGCGCAACCGGCTAAGGTGGTTCCATGCGTACTGGGTTCCCTGACTTCCGCCTCGGTAGCGTGCTGGCGACCAGCTTCACGGGGACTCTGTCGGAGCGTCATGGCGACGCTGTGGAGCGCATTCCCACGCCGCACCGACTCGTCGACTGGCTGGCAGTGAACGGCCTCGCCGTGGCGTCCTGCACCGCTGCCCAGCTCGACCTCGCGCGGGAACTGAGGGAGTCGATTCACGCCGCCGCGACAGCGGCCGCGATCCAGGACGCTCTCCCTGTGTCTGCTGTCCAAGTGATCAATGACCGCAGCGCTCAGGGGCGGGCCGCGGCTTTTCTGACGCCCGAGGGTAATCGGCGATGGCTGCTCGGCTCGGCTTCCTGTGTGGAAGATGCCCTCGGCGTGATCGCCGCCGACGCGGTGAGCATCATCGCGGGCGAACGAGACGGAAAGTTGGCCTTGTGCGCATCACCGACCTGCCAAGCCGCCTTCTTCGACACCAGCCGGAGTCGCACCCGCAAATGGTGTGACATGAACACGTGCGGGAATCGTCAGAAGAAGACGCGCTTCCATGCCAACCAGCGCAAGAACGCCAGATCAGCGGGGTGATCGTTACCTCGGTACCTTCAAGCGGGCCCCACGGCCCCACGCCCGCGACACATGTGTCGCGTTGGGGCGCACCCCGACGGCACGACCAACTGGTCGTTTCAGGGCCGTAGTCGACGCGGTCACCAGCGGCCTGCTTCGCGCGACGGACGCCGGGGCCGGGCGGTTCCCCCGGAGTCCGTACGGCTCCGTCAGGTGAGCAGGCGACGCGCGTACCAGTCCCGGGAGTTGAGCACTCCGGGGAGGGTGAAGAAGTAGCCGCCGCCGAATGGCTGGACGTAGTCCACGAGGGGTTCGTCGATGAGGCGCTGCTGGACCTGTTCGAACTGGCGGTGCAGATCCTGCTGGTAGCACGCGAAGATGTGCCCGCACTGCAAGTTGCCGTTCTCGTCCATTCCCAGGTCGTAGTTGTACGAGCGGCGCAGCAGGCGCTGGCTGTTCGTCGCGTGTGTACGCGGGTTCGCCAGCCGGATGTGGGAGTTGAGCGGAATCACCTGGCCGTGGGGGTCCTTGGCGTAGTCGGGGATGTCGGTCTCCGCGTTGCCGTCCAGCGGGGCGCCGCTGTCGCGGCGGCGGCCGAACATCATCTCCTGCTCGTTGATCGAGACCCGGTCCCAGAACTCCACGAGCATCCGGATCAACCGCACGACCTGGTAGGTACCGCCCTGCGCCCAGGCGGGCTCGGCCGGGTCGTCCACCCATACCAGGCCCTGAGCCGTCCCGGGGGCGGGGTTCGCGGTGCCGTCCTTGAAACCGAGCAGGTTGCGGGGGGCGCCGGAGGGGCGCGGCGGCGATCCGTACCCTTCCATCCTCCAGCGCAGCTGCATGCCGCCCCGGGTGTGCTTGGTCAGGTCGCGGATCGCGTGGTGGAGGGTGTCAGGGTGGTTCGCGCAGAGCTGGAGCAGCAGGTCACCGTGGCTCCAGCGGGCCTCGGGCGCATCGTTGGGGAAGGTCCGCATCGGGGTCAGGCGGAGCGGCTTGGCATGTGAAAGGCCGTACCGGTCGTCGAAGAGGCTCGACCCGACGGCGAGGGTGACGGTCAGGCCGTCGGCGGGGACATCGGGCCCCAGCACGTCGCTGTCCGAAGGAGGCTGGCTGACGCCCAGATCCGGTGGGGTCCCGCCGGAGGTGAGGAAGCGGGCCCGCTCCGTGAGGGTATGCATCAGGTCGACCAGTTCCGTGCGCTTCGCCGCTGTCGCGTCGAACGCGGCGAAGGCGGAGAAGCGCTGCTGGTGCGGGGGGCCCGGGGTGAGGATGCCCGACTGGTGGGCGCCGTGGAAGGGGTAGGACGACGCCTCGTGGGAGCTGTGGCCGCCGCTGTTCGCGTCGGCGCGGGCACCCGCGGCGAGAAGTCCGCCCGTCAGGGCGGTGCCGGCGGCTCCGGCGGCGCCGCCCTGTATGAACGTGCGTCGGCTGACGCCCATGGCAAGTCTCCTTGATCGGTCGTGACGACGGAGCGGATAGAGGTGGGGACACCCGGCGGTTTGGGTCCGGTTTCGTCCGGCGCGCACGCGCGCACATCAGCGGGAGATGGGCACCTCAAGGAGGTCGGGGACCGAGGCAAGGGTCTCCAGCACGCTGCCGATACGGGCATCGACCTGCTGGCGCCGGGCCAGGGGAACGTCCTGGAAAGACTGCCGGCCGCTGCCGGTACGGATCGCCCGCAGCGCCGATTCCAGCGAGTCGAGCTGGGTGGCGGCGGTCGGCAGCAGCTTGGGTGAACGGGGCTTGATGAGTGGTGCCAGCTCGGCCAGGACCACCCTGGTCCCCTTGATGTCGGCCTCGGTCTCCGCGTACATGGCGCCGGAGCCCTGGTCGGCCGCGCCGGTCAGACGGTCCCGCAGGGCGTCCTCAAGGATTTCGTGGGAGCGCACCGGGAGGTCGGTCGGATCGACTGTGACCTGGGGAAGATTCTTGCGCAACGTCGCGACGTCCGTCTCCAGCCGGTCGGCGACGGGCAGGAGTTCGCCGGTGCTGCCGTTGTGCCACAAGCCGTACTCCAGGCGGTGCAGGCCGGTGAAGTCCTTGTCGTGGACGCCACCGGGCAGACCTTGCGGCAGCCCGTCGATGGCATCTCCCAGGTCCCCGAAGCTCCCGTAGGCGGCGCCGATTTCGTCCCAGGTGAGCTGGGCGGGCAGCCAGTCCTTGCGCGCGGCGTCCAGGTGGGGGCCGGCGATGTCGTGCCGGACCGCTGCGACCTGCTTGGCCAGGGTGGCCAGCTTGGGCGCGACGTAGGCGCGGTACTGAGCTGCCGCGGGCTTGAGGTCGGCCACGGACACCCGCTTGACGGCGACCGGGGCCTTGCCTCCGGAGCCCGGGCCGGCGCCTATGGTCACGGTCTGTGAACTCTTCGTCCCCTGGCCCGACATCAGGCATTTGAAGGTGTACTCACCGGCGCCGAGTGTGGCGCTCATCGAGCCGGTGGTGGCCGGCCCGAGCGTCTCGATCTCGGCGACGATGGCCCCCGAGGAGTCGTCCAGGTTGATCTCGCCCGCCCGCCCGGACCGGTTGACCACCTGGAAGGTCTGCGCACCGCTGTGCGCGGTGGACCACCCAGTCGCGCAGCCGGACGATGTCACGGTGACCTTCGTGCCGGCCGCCGCGCTGCCGCCCGACGGCAGGAACACCACGGCGCCCGTCGCCAGCAGAGCCGGCACCATCACGATCACGGCGCCGACCGCCCACGGACTGCGGCGGCTCAGGAAGCCGGCGCGGTCCGGCGGGGCGGAGGAGGCGCCCGCAGGGGCGGTCTGTGCCTGCGGGACCGGGGCGCCGGGGGCCTGGGTGCCCGCCGGCTGTCCAGCCGCGGGAGAGGATTTCGACTCCGGCTTGGAGGGGGCTGTGGCGGGCGAACGCGAGGCTCTGACGAACAGAGTGACGGCGACGGCCAGGTACACGGCCCACGCGACGACCTGGAGCACCGTCATCCGTGTGGTGAGCTCGGTCACGCCCGTGATGAGAGTGACCCACCACGAACTGGTCGGGATCGTCCCGCTGACGTCGAACGCCAGCCAGGTGCGGCCGGGGAGCAGGCCGGCGTTCTGCAGCTCGCCGAGGCCGTACGCCAGCACGCCCGCGGTGATCACGAGCAGTGCGAGGGCGGTACGGGAGAAGAACACGCCCAGGTTGATGCGGATCGCCCGGCGGAACAGCAGCCAGCACACCAGGCAGGCGAGCGCCAGCCCGAGTCCGGCTCCGACGAGAGGGGACACCGTCTCACCGGAGGCCCGGGCGGCCGTCCACAGGAACAGAGTGGTCTCCAGACCCTCCCTGCCCACGGCGAGGAAGGCCGTGGCGGCGAGCGCGCCCGCCCCCACCTGTGAGGCGGCCGCCACCTTGGAGCGCAGTTCGCCCGACAGGCTCGCGGCGGTCTTCCGCATCCAGAAGACCATCCCGGTCACCAGGATCACCGCCAGGACACTGAGCAGGCCGCCCACCGTCTCCTGGCCGCTGCTGGAGAGCACATCGGTGGAGAACGTCAGCACCGTCGCGAAGCTTGCGGCGACGGCGACCGCCCCGACCACGCCCAGCCACACGGGCGCGGTGGACACACGGCGGCCCTCGCCCGCGGTACGGCGCAGCGCGGCCAGCAGGATGCTGATCACCAGTCCTGCTTCAAGTCCCTCCCGCAACCCGATCAGCAGGTTGGGGAACGCGTCAGCCCAAGTCATAGAAGTAAGGTAAGCCATGCCTCAGACTTGATGGTCTTGGCCCCCTCGTACGTGGGCACGGCCCCTGCCGAGTGGCCCGGTCTCACGCCCGGTCGTGTCGGCGCTGCGAGGGGCCGGCGAGCATACGGACCGGGTTCTGCCGGGTGAGGGTGTCGATCAGATCGCGGTTGATACCCCGAGAGACGAGCATTTCGGCGAAGACGGTGGGCACATGGATAAGCCCGTTGCCACCATGCTGGGTCCACATCTGCTTGAGGAAGAGGTCGTGGCTTAGCAGGAGTTGCCGAGCGTGGCCGTCGTTGATGTGGCGGGCGACGGCGTCCGCGGTGGCGGTGGACGCGGGCGACTCGCCCTCCTTGGGGAACGTGACGTCCATGCCGATCATGTCGAATTCGAGCCATACACCGCGATCCGCCACCGAGCGCTGGTAGTCGACGTCGGCGCCGGAGGGATCCATGTGCGCGAGGACGACCTTCGCCGGTTCGACGCCGATCTCGCCGAGCACGACGTCGAGCACCTCGTGCGCCCGCCGTTGCCAGCCGGGCAGGTGGATCATCAGCGGAACGGAAGGGTGGTCGAGCTGGGCGAGGGCCGCCGCACGGAGCGATCCGTGCTCCGCCGCGGTGAACTGGGGGGACACCCCGATCTCGCCGATGACGCCAGGCCGGATGCCGGAGTCCCCGACACCGTGAGTGAGCTCGTTCCCGATCGCGGCCGCCTGCTCGTCGACCGTACCAGCCGGGTTCCGCGTGGCCTCGAACTTCTCCAGGTAGGCGCCGCAGCCCATGACGATGTTGAGGCCGCTGCGTCGCGCGAGGTCGAGGAGGCGTTGCGGGTCGCGTCCGATGGCGGAGCTGGACGTCACGTCGACGATCGTGCGCCCGCCGACGGCCTGGAAGGCAGCCACCTCACGGTGCACGTCCTCGACCGGCTTGGCGGCGATGTTGTCGGCGCAGCAGTAGGGGTCGTGGCGCAGCGCCCAGGCGGACGAGGCGCTGACCTGCTCGTCCTTGAGTGCCGCTGAGAACGGGTAGCTCGGTTTGTCCAGAACGCCCGACAGGTTGTTGAACAGGTGCTCGTGGGGCAGGACGAGGCCCAGTCCGGCCGCGGGCACGGCTCCGGCCACAGTCTGCACGTACGGGTCCGCGCCCGTGCCCCCGGTCATGATGTCCGCACCGAGGACGCGGAGCGGGAGGGGATCATGCCGATACCCGCGGCGACGAGGGCGATGACGGTGCCCAGGACGGTCACGGCGTGCAGGGGCTGGCCGACGGACGGGCTGATCACGTCGAGAATCAGCGAACCGGTCAACTGGCCCGCGATCGAGGCCAGTCCGAGCAGAAGCAGGCCGAGGCCCCGTACGAGCAGTGCCATGAGAGCGATGGAGAGCAGGCCGAGCACACCGCCCGTGTACATCCACCAGGTGCTGGGGAGCGTGAACCTCACCGAGCCGGTGGAGGCGCGCACCAGCAGGCCGATCCCGAGGACGACGAATCCTACGAGGAAGTTGAGGCCGATCGAGACCAGCATGGATCCGCTGCCCGTAGCCACGGCCGAGTTGCCCGCGGGCTGCCAGCCGGCGAGCAGTCCGGCGGCGAACGGCAGGACCGCGAGCGCGATGGTTCCGGGTACCTGGAAGTTCGGCGATATCGCGACGGCCGTCGCGACGATGGCAAGCAGGGCGCCCAGTCCGCGAGGAAGCGTGATCGGCTGCTTGACCGTGGACGTCGCTCCGACGCGGTCGCAGACCACGCCCGAGATGACCAGCCCGGAGATCAGCGCGATCTGGAAGACGGCGACGCCGAGGGTGCCCACCGTGACGCCTTCGGAGAGCACGACGGCGGCGCCGCACAGGCCGGCGACACAGTTCCACCAGGGAATGGTGCCGTCGCGGAGCAGGCGGGGGAGGCTGAGCGCCTGCCGGCGGGTGGCGTGGCGGGCGAACACGATGACGGCCATCAGGATCAGGCCGGTCCCGAAGGAGATGACGGCCGCGGCGTTTCCGTCGTTGATGTTCTTGCCCAGAGCGCCGTTGACGGTGGATTGCAGGGGGCTGAGCAGCCCGGCCAGCACGGTGGCCAGGACCAGTACCGCCGTGGTGGTGCGGCGGGAGGTCCGCGCGGGCGCTGCGGACACGGTGTCCGGTTCGGGTCCTGCGGTGTTGAGGCTTGTCATCGTGTATTCGCTCTCCTTTGAGCCAGTATGTCCGACGGGACCGATGCAATCTCTGGGCGTGTGGGCTGTTTCATAGCGGCCGTTGCGGCCTTGTCGGCCCGACGGGCGGTGGAGCCCGGCGGGCCCGGCACATGGGGTGGGTTCAATCCTGGGCGCCGGCGAGCCAGGTGACGGCCTGGTCGAAGAGCGGCTGGTAGCCCTTCCACTCGATGAACTCGGCCGGCGCCCAGTGCGGTGAGATGTCCGACGCGAAGGCGAGCGTGCGCCCGGCGCCTTCTTCGCGGACCGCGAGCAGGGGGCGCGATTCGATCGTGGCGAGCACGCGCGCGTCCGGCTTCGCGGTGAGCCGCTGATAGCCGAGGAGGATCGGCCACTCCGGCTCCAGCCCGGCCGTGATCTCGTGCGTTTCCCGGGTGAGCTCACCGCTTACGCCCTCGGGGCACTCCACGCGGTCGTCGTACGGGAGGATCTGCACCGGCAGGATGTCCTCGATCGGAGTGCCGTGGTAGTTGGCCTTGGCCTGGAACCCCTGAAAGCTCAGGTATCCACCGGCCATGGCGAGGCCACCGCCCTGCCGGACCCACTGCGCGAGGAGCTTGAGCCGGTTGGGGAACTGGCGGCCCTGTGCGAACACCTGCGGGTGGAGCAGCAGCGAGTTGGCGCCGATGTCCGAAAGGATCACCACGTCGTAGGCGTCGAGCTTCTCCAGGGTCTCCGGGAACTGGGTCGCCACATCGTGCGAGAGCAGATGCGTGACCTCGTGGCCCGCACCCCGCAGGGCCTGGAGCAGCGGGGTGACGCCCACCTCCAGCTGGGCGTGGGGGAAGGCGTCGTAGCCCTTGAAGTCGGTGGATGCGTTGATCCAGGACTCGCCTGCGATGAGTACGCGGCTCACACGTACCTCCTTCTGGTGATCTCACACAATATGAAACTTGCGCAATGTTTGCGCTGATGTTGCGCAACAATAGAAGCGGGTCGATGCGCCGTCAATGCTCTGCCGGTCGCGCACTAGACTGCGAACAAGGCGAGGGAGGTTCAGATGACGTTGACCAGCGTTGCGCAACGTGCGCAGGTGTCGGCCTCGACGGTGTCGCGGTACTTGCGCGGGCAGCTGAAGGTGCAGCCGGACACAGCGGCTCGGATCGATGCCGCCGTACGTGAGCTGAACTACGAGGTGCCGGTCGCGGCCCCGTCCGGCCCACACGCCGGCCGCCCGGTGATCGCACTGGTCGTGCCGGACCTGATCAACCCCTTCTTCGCGGAACTCGCCGAAGAGGTCGCCGCCGCGGCTGCCGTCAGCGGAGTGGGGCTCGTCGTGGGGATCACCGGCCAGCAGGCCCGGCGCGAGTCGCTCTTCAGTGACTTCGCCGCCTCGACCGAGGCCATCGACGGGCTGATCTACGTCGGGATGCACCGCCAGAACCCCCGGCTGACCCGGGCGATCGCCGAAGGGCTGCCCGTGGTCCTCCTGGACGAGGAGGTGGCCAGCCCCTCCGAGGTCGACACCATCGCCGTGGACAACTACAGCGGCGCCTACCAGGCGACGACCTATCTCGTGCAGCTCGGGCACCGGCGCATCATGCACATCGCCGGACCGCGAGAGCTGTCCACCACCCGTGACCGGCTGCGCGGCTACCGGGATGCCATGGACCACGCAGGACTGGACATCGACGAGGACCTCGTCCTGCACGGCCCCTACACCGAGCAGTTCGGCGCCAGTACGTTCCCCTACCTCCCGCGCGCCGCACAACCGCCGACGGCGGCCTTCGTGGGCAGTGACATCGTCGCGGTCGGCATCCTCGGTGCGGCCGAACTGCACGGGCTGCGCATCCCGGAAGACCTCTCCGTCATCGGCTGCGACGGCATCCGGGTCGGGGAGTGGCTGCGCCCCAAACTCACCACTCTGCAGCAGCCCGTCGCCGATCTCGCGCGCACGGCGCTGGAAGTGGTCCAGAACCGGATCGAAGCCCCGGACGGCGCCCGGGTGGCGAAGTCCTTCCCCCTGCACCTCGTGATCCGCGGCTCCGCGGTTCCCCCGCAGCACTGACATCCGCGGTTCCCCGCGCAGCACTGACAGGAGTCCCCGCGTGCTCGACCCCGTATCGCTGACACAGCAGCTCGTCCGACTGGACACCAGGGCCGGGAACGAGAAGTCCGCTGCCGGAATTCTCGCTCCGATCCTCGCCGGCGCCGGCTTCAGCGTGCGGACCGACGAGCCGGAGCCGGGCCGGGCCAATCTCGTCGCCCGCTTCGGTAGCCGCACCCCGGTCACCCTGACCGGGCATCTGGACACCGTCCCCGCAGACGCGTCCGGCTGGTCCTTCGACCCGCTGAGCGGCGACATCCACGGTGGTCGGCTCCGCGGGCGCGGCAGCAGCGACATGAAGGCGGGTGTGGCGTGCATGGTGGCCGCCGCGGCCCACCGGGTCTCGACCCATCCCGCCGACACCGACGTACAACTCGTCCTCACCTTCGGCGAGGAGACCGGCTGCGAGGGGGCAGCCCGGCTGGAAGGCCTGACGCCGAGTCCGGTGCTGCTGGTCGCCGAACCCACCGCGAACAAGATCGTCCTCGGGCACAAGGGCGTTCTGTGGCTGCGGCTCACGGCCGAAGGCCGCAGCGCTCACGGGTCCCGGCCCGAACTCGGCGACAACGCACTGGCCAGGCTCGCCGCGGCGGCGGTCCGGATCCACGAGCACAAGGACTGGCCGCGCAGTGCGACACACGGTGCGGCCACTGTCAACGTGGGCACCTTCCACGCCGGGGTCCAGCCCAATCTCGTCCCCGACCACGCCGAGTTGATGCTCGATATCCGCACCATTCCGGGGTTCGGCTCCGACGACGCGCTCCTGGCGATCGAGCGGCTCGCCGGCCCGGGTACCGGGATCGAGCGAGTGCTCGATCTGAACGGCGTGGCCACCGATCCCGCCACCGCCCTCGTCCGTGACCTCGCCGATGCCCTGCGCCCCGCGGATGCCGACGGGCGAGCGGAGTACGCGACGTACTTCACCGACGCGTCGGTGCTGGCCGGGAAGCTGGACGCCCGTGCGGTCGTCATCTACGGTCCGGGCGACCCCGACCAGGCGCACGTCACGGACGAGACCTGTGCCGTGGCCGCGATCCCCGAGGCGGCCGAGGCCATCCACCGACTGCTCGCGTCCTGGCGCCAAATCGGCTGACGCCGCGTCATGTTCCCGCTGGGGAGCTTCGTTCGGACACCGTGTGGCAAGTCCGGTGGGTCACGCCGCCGAACTGCGGTGCCCGTACCGGTCGAAGGTGAGGCGCGCCGCGTACGGCAGCCCCTGGGCAGTGCGGGGGGCTGCGGCTAGACTGCCGTGTTGGCATGTACAGCACTGGAGCTGTGCACCACTGGCCTTCTACACCACGACGGTTCCGCGCTGTCCACCGTGCGCGGCCGCCGGTCCTCGGGGGGATTCGGGTGAAGCGTCCGACCACATGGCTGCGCGAAAAAATCTTCGCGGCCCTTCTCTGCCTCGTCGCCGGACTGCTCGGCGTGGGCGCGGCCGCGAGTACGGCCTACGCCGCGACGACCAACCCGAACCCGATCGACTGGAAGGTGGAGAAGCTCTTCTACGACCAGTACGGTCACGACGTCCCGCTCCGTACCGGCCAGGAGGACTACAACGATCCGTCCGACCCGCCGCCGCTCGACGGCTTCGGCCGGGTGCACATCGAGGCGTCCGACGGTGGCCACGGCGCGGTCCCGCCCTCCACGGACATCCAGGACACCATCGGCACCCCGGCGAACTGCATACCCGGCGCCGACGCCCGGGTGCGCTGCCTGAACCCGGAAACCAACCTCTTCGTGGTGTACAGCCCGGTCCTCGATCCCCGCTCCGGTGACGCGTACGCCTTCGGCATCATCACCGCCTTCTACATGCTGCCGTGCATCGCGCCGTCGGACGCCGGACCCCGGCTCAAGTGCGGCGGCGGCCCGCCCGTACCGGCCGCGGCGACGACCCTCACGTACACCGGGCCCCGCCACGGCACCAACGGCAGCCCGCTGACGCTCTCCGCCCGCCTCGTCGACGATCTCGGGGTTCCGGTCGCGGGCAAGACCCTGCACTTCCGGGTCGGGTCGGACGGCGGTGCGCAGACCTGCGAAGGCACGACCAGTGCGGCGGGTACGGCCGACTGTGCCATCGGCCAACTGCACCAGCCCACCGGGCCGGTCGCGGTGACGGTGAGTTTCGCGGGCGACGACGGATTCAAGGCCTCGTGGGCCTCCTCCACGGTGGTGCCCACCTCGCCGACGAAGCTCTCGTACACCGGGCCCACGCACGGCATCAACGGCAGCCCGCTGGAGCTGTCCGCCACGCTCTCCGACTACGCGGGCAGCCCCGTCACCGGCCGGACCGTCCACTTCCGTATCGGCTCTGGCGACGCCGCACAGTCCTGCGACGGCACGACGAGTACGACCGGGGGCGCCCGCTGCGCGATCAACTCCCTGCGCCAGCCGCCCACTTCGGTCCCGGTCGCGGTGAGCTTCGCGGGTGACTCCGGTTACGAGGCGTCATCGGCCGCCGCCACGGTGGCGGTCCAGTCGCCGACGACGCTCAAGTACACCGGGCCCGCCCGCATCGCCAACGGCAAGGAGGTCCGCCTCTCGGGTGAGCTCGACGACTACCTCGGCGCACCCGTCACCGGCAGGTCCGTCCACTTCGCCCTCGGTACGGGGGCCACCGCGCAGTCCTGCGACGCCACCACGGACAGCGCCGGAGCAGCGCGGTGCGCCATCAGCGTGACCGGCCAGCCGCTCAACGCCGCGGCGACCGTGCCGCTGCACGCGGCGTTCGCCGGGGACGCCAACTACCTGAAGTCGAGCGCCGACGCGTCCCTGCTCCTCCAGTACTACACCGGCCGCGCCTTCGGCCTTTCGGCCCAGCTGGAGCTGCCGCTCCTGCCGCCGGTCCACCTGCCAGGTCGGCCGGACACCGGCCAGGTCAGGACAGCGGGCGCGACCACCGTGGCGCCGCCCTGCACGGCCGCCGTCTCAGCGGTCGTCCTCGACGTACACGCGCTCTGCTCCGGTGTGACGACGACCCTCGGCCCGGGCACCGCCACCGCCACCACCCGCGTCGAATCGGCCTCGATCGGCCTCCCCGGAGTCCCCGTGATCGGCATCTCCGGGCTGACCGCCAAGGCATCCGCCCGCTGCGACGGCGCGACGGGCAGCGCCACACTGACGGCCCTCACGATCGGCGGCGCGACCGTCACCGTACCGACCGCGCCGAACAGCACGATCAGCCTGCCCGGCGGCAACCGACTCGTGATCGACGAGCAGACGCCGGTGGCCGGGGCCGACCACGGGCTCACCGTCAACGCCGTTCATCTCGTGGTCGCCGGGAGCCTCGGGGATATCGTCATCGGATCGAGCACGAGCGCCGTCCACAACTGCGCCGAGTGAGGACGGGAGCCATGGAGGCCGAGGAGACGCGGGACGCGTACGTGGAGCGTTTCCGCGTCCTCGCGCACGAGGGAATCGCCGAACTCTTCGTGCCGGGAAGCATCGCCGGCCTGGCGGGCGGGCGCCTTGAGCGCTTCGCCCTGGTGGAGAAGGGCGAGGAGGTACAGGCCGAGACGTCCTTCTCCTACCGCGGCCTCCGCTTCCACTACACCCGCCGGGTCTGGCCCCCGGACTTCCCGCTGGAGATCAAAGTCGCGCTCTACGTCGAGCACTTGCGGGAACGCGTCCTCACCCGCCGCTACACAACGGGGGCGGGCGGCGGGACCGCGGTCGTGCTGTAGCGGGCGGGGAATCCTTCAGAAGGCAGGTCGGTCGGATGAGGGTACGTGGGTGGCCCGCGGCCCGCGAGGTCGAGGAACTGGAAGCGGGGCGACGTTGACCGGCCGAGGTGATGTCGTAGGCGGTGTCCATACCGCCGGGCCGGGTCCGTTTCGCCGGGCCGAGGGGGCCTGTCAGTACCTGTAACGGCACCTTCCGCGCGCGGGTGACCTGCGGTTTCCTCGTCAGCGAAGGCAGCCGCCCCCCCCCGGCTTTGATCCCGGAGTGGCTGCGGCTGCCGGGCGGGCCGCTCTCACGGAGAGTGGATCTGTCGTGTACGAGTTCACACATCGCAAGGAGTCATCGCATGGCGAAGCAGTCCGCACCCCAGGAACTGACACGGATCGCGCCCAAGCTGGTCGAGGTCACGAACGACGTGCTCTTCGGCGACGTGTGGGAGCGCCCGGGACTGTCCCCCCGTTATGTTTTTCGCGGTCCTGCAATGGGACCGCTGGCCTCCGGGTCCGGCATGACTGTTGCCCCCTGTCGAAGGCATGACCTGGGGGGTGGTGTCACCGGGCCCGGGAGGTGTTGTCGGAGACGCTGATGAGAGGTCCGGCCACCGCCCGGTCCGGCGCAATGCCGGACAGTTCGCGGGCGGCAGGTCTGCATAACGTGGATGCGCGCGTACGACACCCATGCCGAGGCCGGCACCGTGAACACCCCCTTGAGGAGAGGGAGAACAACGATGCTCGACACCACTGAGGTGGGCGTCTTCCTGGGCCTGGACGTCGGCAAGAGTGCCCATCACGGACACGGGCTGACCCCGGCCGGGAAGAAGGTCTTCGACAAGCAGCTGCCCAACAGCGAGCCGAAGCTGCGGGCCGTCTTCGAGAAGCTGGCCACGAAGTTCGGCATGGTGCTGGTGATCGTGGACCAGCCCGCCTCCATCGGCGCCCTGCCCCTGGCCGTCGCCCGGGACACCGGTTGCAAAGTCGCCTACCTGCCAGGACTCGCGATGCGCCGGATCGCTGACCTGTATCCCGGCGAGGCGAAGACCGACGCCAGGGACGCGGCAGTGATCGCGGATGCCGCCCGCACCCTGCCCCACACCCTGCGCTCGCTCGAACTCGCCGACGAGATCACCGCCGAGCTCACCGTCCTGACCGGCTTCGACCAGGACCTCGCCGCCGAGGCCACCCGCACCAGCAACCGGATACGCGGCCTGCTCACCCAGTTCCACCCGTCGCTGGAGCGTGTCCTGGGCCCCCGCCTGGACCACCAGGCCGTCACCTGGCTCCTGGAACGCCACGGCTCCCCGGCCGCCCTGCGCAAAGCCGGCCGACGCCGCCTCGTCGAACTCATCCGGCCCAAGGCCCCGCGCATGGCCGCCCGGCTGATCGACGACGTCTTCGACGCCCTGGACGAGCAGACCGTGACCGTTCCCGGCACCGGCACCCTCGACATCGTGGTCCCGTCCCTGGCCCGCTCGCTCGCCGCCGTCCACGCACAGCGCCGGGCCCTGGAAGCCCAGATCAACACCCTGCTGGAGGCCCACCCTCTTTCCCCGGTCCTGACCTCGATGCCCGGCGTCGGCGTCAGGACCGCCGCAGTCCTGCTGACCACCGTCGGCGACGGCACCAACTTCCCCACCGCCGCCCACCTCGCCTCCTACGCGGGCCTCGCCCCGACAACAAAGTCGTCGGGAACCTCCATCCACGGCGAACACGCCCCACGAGGCGGAAACCGCCAGCTCAAACGGGCCATGTTCCTGTCCGCCTTCGCCTGCATGAACGCCGATCCCGCCTCCCGGACCTACTACGACAAGCAACGCGCCCGCGGAAAGACCCACACCCAAGCCCTCCTCCGCCTCGCCCGCCAACGCATCAGCGTCCTGTTCGCCATGCTCCGCGACGGAACCTTCTACGAACCCCGAACACCCACCGTTGCCCTCGCCGCATAAACCAGACCAACACCCCCGAAACCGGCAGCGCGGAATTGACGAACGACATAGAGGCACCCCCCCCGCGACCGGAGCCTGGTCACGGTGAGTGTGCTGGCCGCGCTCTACCGCAGCGAGCAGCTCCCGTACCACCTGGACAAGGCTCTGGAGAACGGGCTGAGCGTCGAGGAGCTGTCCGAGACCATCACGCACTTGGCGTTCTACGCCGGATGGCCCAACGCGATGACCGCGATCACGCTGCTGAAGAAGATCGCCGACGAGCAGTCCGCCTGACCGGCCCCGCCCGCCCGCACCTCCCCATCTGGATCAAGGAAAAGCTGCCATGGAACACATCACCTCCACCCCCACCGCCAAGGCCCCGGCCGAGCGCTTCACCGGCGACGTCTACCTCAACCCGATCGAGACGCCGTCCGACCCGGCCCGCCTGGTCGCCGCCCTGGTCCGCTTCACGCCCGGCGCCCGCACCAACTGGCACTCCCACGCCAAGGGCCAGACCCTCTACATCACCGACGGCATCGGCCTGGTCGGCACCCGTGACGGCGATGTAGCGCTGGCCACCGCCGGAGAGACGGTCAAATGCCAGGCCGGTGAGGAGCACTGGCACGGCGCCACCGACACCACCCTCATGGCTCACATCGCCATGCTCGTCGGTGACGCGAACGGCGACGGCACGAACTGGCTGGAGCCGGTCACCGACGAGCAGTACACCGCGGCACTGAAGTCGGCCGGCCGCTGACCACCCTGGTGGAGGCTGCCGGCGGGGGCTGCATCGTCGCCGGGCCATCGCCCGGCACTGCGGCGAATGGACGGTCACCCATCCCCGCCCCGCTGCCGCAGAGGCCGGCGGTTAGCCTGCCACCTGGGATGTTGCGGCCCAGCTGACCGCAGCATCACTGGCAGCCGATGATGAGGAGATACGCCATGACGACCACCGCCCGCGCGACACTGCAGCACGAGGACGAGCGGGTACGCGTGACCCGCTGGGACTTCGAGCCGGGCGAGAGCACCGGTCGCCACGTGCACGGACACGACTACGTCGTCGTGCCGGTCGTCGATGGCCGGACCAGCGTGATCGCCCCCGACGGCACCGCCACCGCCTCGCAACTGCGGGCGGGGGAGTCCTACGCACGTCCGGCCGGCGGCGAACACGAAGTGGTCAACGCCGGAACCTCACCACTGGCCTTCGTGGAGATCGAGCTGAAGTAACCCCGTCAAGAGCTGGCACTCGAAAGCCCGTTGACCGCTGAGTCGGCAGCCTCACCCGCCGGGTTTGCGCAGCCCGAGGCGGTAGCGGACCGTGGACCCCTCGTGCTGCGTACTGAATACCCCGCGCTCCTGGAGCAGCGGCGCCACCGTGTCGGCGGAACCCTTCCAGGCGACCGGGGGCCAGATGCGGGTCAGGAGAAGCCGTCGGATGCCTCCCTCCGTACGGCGGGTCGTCTGCGCACCAACGGCACGAAGCGTTGCCGTTTCGCTGCGCGCCGGACGACAGCCGGCCTGCGGCCTGCTCCCATGGCTGCGGCTCAAGCCGTCAGGATGTGCCGCCGAAGACGACGTCCTTGGTCGGGACCGCCCCAGCCGTCCGCCCCGGCGCCGTCTGGTAGGTCCAGTACAGGTTCGTGTGTGCGATGACCTGATCCGGAGACGGCGCGCCCCATGCTGTCTTGTCGCCTGTCGTGTGAGCGTCGCTGACCAGGTCCGCGTCGTACCCCCTGGTGAACGCGCCGTGGAGCGTCGAGCGGATGCACGCGTCGGTCTCCGCACCGACGACGACGAGCCGTCCGACACCGAGTCCCGACAGTACGGTCTCCAGAGTGGTGTCCTCGAAGGAGTCGCCGTAGCTTTTCTCGACGAGCGGCTCGGCGTCCTCCGGAGTGAGCTCCGGGACGATCCGCCAGTCGTCACTCCCCCTCGTGAGCTCCTCGTCGCAGTGCTGGACCCAGACGACCGGAATCCCCTCCTGCCGCGCCCGTCCGACGAGGCCAGCGACGTTCGCGACGACCACGTCGCGCTGGTGGGCCCCTTCGACCACGCCGTTCTGCACGTCGACGACGAGGAGCGCGGTCCTAGGCCGGTTCTCCAATGTGGTCATGATCATCCCCTACTCGCGCTTGGCTCGTGTCTGCACACGGTAGCCCCACGCACCGACAGCGCCGCCGGGCATGCGGGCCGAAGTGCTCCCCGGGGTCTCGCACCACTCGCTGCCGCTCCGCGCGGCCGACGCCATCGTCAGGAGCCTCGCCGTTTGGAACCGTGAACAAGGCCGTACGGGTAGTCCGTTGCGCGCACGAGGCGCGGCGGCGCTAGGGTCACGGCATGTCTCTGCACAACCGTATGCGCCAAGCCCTGCCCGAAGCGATGCGCGCCCGTGAGAAGGCGGCGGTGAGCGCCCTGCGTTCGGCGCTCGCCGCGCTGGACAACGCCGGGGCGGTACCGATGGAGGGCGCAGGGCCGGGCAGTTCGGCTCTGGAGGGGTCGCCGGCCGGGGCCGGAGCCACGGATGTGGCGAGGCGTGAGCTGAGCGACCGGAACATGGCGGACATCGTGCGCTCCGAGGCCGACGAACGGCTCCGGGCCGCAGCGGAGTTGACCGCACCCGCACACGCCGACCGGGCCGTACGTCTCCGTGCGGAAGCGGCCGTGCTGCTCGGGTTCCTCGACGGGCCGGAGCCTGCGTAGGGGCGCAACGGGCATTACCCGCTGGTGCGTGCACACCAACGTGCAAATATAGGGGCTTTACCCATAATGAACCGACCTATGCCTGTGCTTTTGTTCACGATTGAACAAGCAAGGAATACACGGGCACTCAGGGCAAACGGAATGTGAGGCTCCTCTAAGGTGCCGAAACATGAGCACTGCCACCAACCACCGCACGCCCGCACAGCATCCCGTACGCGTCCTTCGCCATGTCTGGATTCCCCTTGAGGACGGCACCCGTCTCGCCGCCCGGATCTGGCTTCCCGCCGACGCGGAAGGACCGGTCCCAGCGGTCCTGGAGTACATCCCGTACCGGAAGAACGACGGGACAGCTCCCCGCGACGTGACGCTGCACGGCCAGTTCGCGCGGTCCGGTTACGCCGCGGTGCGGGTGGACTGCCGGGGCAGCGGTGACTCCAGCGGCATCATGCTCGACGAGTACCACGCCACCGAACTGTCCGACGCGCTCGAAGTCCTCGCCTGGCTCGAACGGCAGGACTGGTCGGACGGCCAGGTGGGCATCATCGGCAAGTCCTGGGGCGGCTTCAACGGCCTCCAGATAGCCGCCCTCCAGCCGCCCCAGCTGCGCTGCATCGTCACCGTCTGCTCGACCGACGACCGGTACGCCGACGACGTGCACTACGCGGGCGGCTCCCTGCTCGCCTCCGAGATGCTGCCCTGGGCCGCGACGATGCTCGCGTACAACGCCCGCCCGTCCGACCCCGCCGTGCTCGGCGACTCGTGGCGCGAGGAGTGGCTGGACCGGCTGGAGCGGACCGTCCCGTACGCCGAGGAGTGGCTGACCCACCAGCGCCGTGACGCCTTCTGGCAGCACGGCTCCGTCTGCGAGGACTACTCGGCCATCAAGGTGCCGGTCTATGCGGTCGGCGGCTGGCTCGACCCGTACCGCGGCGCCGTCTTCCGGCTCATGGAGAACCTGCGGGTACCGGCCAAGGCCATGCTCGGCCCCTGGGCGCACACCTACCCTCACCAGGCCGAACCCGGCCCCGCCATGGACTTCCAGGGCGAGTGCGTGCGCTGGTTCGACCACTGGATGGCCGGCGCCGACAACGGCATCATGGACGAACCCGCCCTGCGCGCCTGGATACCCGACCCGAGCCCGGTCGGAGCCGACCGCGATGAGCGCCCCGGCCGCTGGGTATCCGAACCCTCCTGGCCGGCCCCCGGCGTCGATGCATCCGTCATCCCGCTCAGCACGCTCGGCGGCGGCCCGGGCACGGCCGTCCTCCGTTCGCCGCTCGCGATCGGCGCATCCGGCGGCGACTTCCTCAAGTTCGGTGACATACCGGGGCAGTACGGGGACCAGGCCGCCGACGACGGCCGATCGCAGACCTTCACCGGTCCTGCCCTCACCGAGCGGCTGGAGATACTCGGCGCCCCCGAGGTGTCCCTGCGGGTCACCAGCGACCGGCCGCAGGCCCAGCTCGCCGTACGGCTCTGCGAGGTCTGGCCCGACGGCAGTTCCAAGCTGGTCACCGCGGGCTTCCTCAACCTCACCCACCGGGACGGGCACAGCGACCCGCGCCCGCTGGAGCCGGGCCGCGCCTACGAGGTGGTGGTACCGCTGTTCGCCATCGGCCACGCCTTCGCGGCCGGCAACCGCATCCGGGTCTCCGTCTCCGCCTCGCTGTGGCCCTGGGTCTGGCCGTCGCCCGAGCAGGTGGCGCTGGAGCTCGACACGGCACACGGCGAACTGACCCTGCCGGTGCGCGCACCCCGCACCGCAGAGGAGGCCGGGCTGCGCCCGTACGGACCGCCGCTCGATGTCCCGCCGCACAGCATCGAGCTGACCGCGATACCCGGTGACAGGCACGTCAGTTACGACTACGAGACCGGGGAGCAGGTCATCGTCACCACACCGGCCGACGGCACCATGACCGACCGGGCCGACGGGCTCACCCGTACCGGCCGAGACCTCAACCGCTTCCGGCTGGTCGAGGGCGACCCGCTCTCCGCTTCGGTGGAGAGCGAGCGCGAGGAGTCCATCAGCCGGGGCGACTGGGCGACGCGCATCAGCACCCGGTCCAGGATGACCGCCGACGCCACGGACTTCTGCGTGGTCAACCAGCTGTCCGCGTTCGAGGGCTCGGGCGACGACGAGCGTGAGGTCTTCAGCCGTACCTGGTCCTTCAGCGTCCCCCGGGACCAGGTGTGAGGGGCCTGCGCCGCACGCCTGCGGCACGCACCCCGGCTCCGACGGCGAACGCGGCCCCGGCGGCCGGCCGCCGGCCGCTGCGGCGCCCGCCGGCCCACCGCTCCTCTCGGGTCCTGGCCGGCTGTCTGGCCTTCGTGTCCCTCGCCGCCCCGTCGGGCTGCGGCGCCGTCCCCGAGACCACCGGCAAGCCTCCGTGGTCATCGGTGCGAAGGAGTTCACCGAGCAGTGGATCATCGGTGAGCTGTACAAGCAGGCACTGACCAAGGCTGGCTACAACGTCGAGCTGAAGTCGAACATCGGCAGCACCACCGTCATCGACGGGGCGCTCACCTCGGGTCAGATCGACCTGTACCCCGAGTACACCGGGGTCATCCTCCAGGTCCTGGCCCGCAGCAGGACGATGCCGCACTCCGCCGCCGAGACCTTCCGCGCCGCCAAGGCCTACGAGGAGACCCGCGGGCTGACGATGCTGCCCCCGACCCCCTTCCAGAATCGCGACGCGGTCGCAGTCAAGCCCGCCTTCGCCAAGAAGCACGGGCTCAGGACCATCAGCGATCTGAAGAAGGCGGGCCATGTCGTCTTCGCCGAGTACCCGGACAACATGGAGGGTGCGCTCGGCTACCGCGAGATGGTGAAGGCGTACGGACTGCGCAACACCGAGGTGAAGACCCTGAACATCGGTCTGCAGTACTCCGCCCTCGACCACGGGCAGGTCAATGCCGCGGACGTCTTCACCACCGACCCGCAGCTCGCCCGCGGCGGCTACACCCTTCTCGACGACACGAAGGGCTACTACGGCTTCCAGAACGTGGCCCCCGTCGTGCGCAAGGGCGTGCAGGAGAAGCAGGGACCGGAATTCGCCAGGACGCTGAACAAGGTGGACGCGCTCCTCACTGACCAGGCGGTACGCGAGATGAACCGCGCGGTCGACACCGTACGGCTCGCCCCCTCCGAAGTCGCGGCCAAGTTCCTGAAGGCCAACGACATCAGCTGACGCAGGCAGCCGCCCCGCGACGGACGCGGCGGCGCCCCGCCATCCATCCGCGACCTTCCGTCGCCCTCCAGGAGAAAAAGCCCCCAATGAGCCAGGAAAGCCATAAAATCTCCACCTCCGCGCAGGAGATCGTCTTCGACCACGTGGTCAAGACGTACCCCGACTCGGCATCGCCCGCGGTCGACGACCTGTCGCTGACCGTGCCCGCGGGGGAGATCTGCGTGCTGCTCGGCCCGTCCGGCAGCGGCAAGACCACCGCGCTGATGATGGTGAACCGGCTCGCCGAGCCGACCGGCGGCGACATACGTATCGGCGGTCGCTCCATCCGCGATCTCGACCCCATCCAGCTGCGCCGCTCGATCGGGTACGTCATCCAGCAGACGGGGCTCTTCCCCCATCTGTCGATCGCGGCGAACATCGCCACGGTCCCCAAAGTCCTCGGCTGGGACAGGAAACGCACCAAGGACCGGGTGGCCGAGCTGCTCGACCTGGTCGGCCTGCCGGTCGGCGAGTACGGCTCGCGCTACCCCACCCAGCTCTCCGGCGGCCAGCGCCAGCGTGTCGGCATCGCCCGCGCCCTCGCCGCCGACCCGCCGGTCATGCTGATGGACGAGCCGTTCGGCGCGCTCGACCCCATCACCCGTGAGCATGTCCAGGACGAGTTCCTGGCCCTGCACGAGCGCATCCGCAAGACCGTGATCTTCGTGAGCCACGACATCGACGAGGCCGTGAAGATGGGCGACCGGGTCGCGATCCTCCGCGAGGGCGGCAGGCTCGCGCAGTACGACTCGCCCCGGGCCCTGCTGAAGAAGCCGGCCGACGAGTTCGTCGCCCGTTTCCTCGGCGCCGACCGCGGACTGAAACGGCTGTCCCTGGTACGGCTCAGCGATCTGGAGCTCACCCCGGCCCCGGACGCCGGCACCGGCGAGCTGCCCGTCCTCCCGGGTGAGGCCACGCTCCGCTCCGCGCTCTCCCTGATGGTGGCCGAGGGCGCCGACGCCGTACGGGTCACCGGAGACGGCGGAACGGTACTCGGCACCGCGTCGATGGACGCCGTACGGAAGGCGGGCGCGGCATGAGCGCAGCACCCGTCATCCCGGACTACGGGAGCCCCAGCGCCTGTGTGGCGAACAACTCCACCTTCTGCATGGACTGGTTCACCGCGCACTGGTCGAATCTCTTCTGGCCCGCGCTGGTCCAGCACATCGAACTCACCGTGATCGCGGTCGTGGCCGGCTTCGTCATCGCCTTCCTGATGGCCGTACTCGCCCACTTCCAGGGGTGGTTCGCGATGCCGGCCTCCGCACTCTCGTCGTTCCTCTACACGGTGCCGCCGCTGGCGCTCTTCCAACTGCTGGTCCCCGTCACCGGGTTCTCCGTGCTCACCGTGGAGATAGCGCTCATCGCGTACAGCCTCTATCTGCTCTTCACCACCATCCTCACCGGGCTGCGCGAAGTACCCGAGGACGCGGTGCGCGCGGCGCGGGGCATGGGGCTGACCCGGCGGCAGATCCTGTTCAAGGTCGAGCTGCCGATGTCCCTGCCGTCCCTCGTCTCCGGGCTGCGGGTCACGACGGTGATGACCATCGGGACGGTCGCCATCGCGGCGTACGTCATCGACTCCGGCCTGGGCTCGCTCATCCTCAAGGCGCTGCAGTCGCCGTTCAACACCCAGTTCATCGGCGCGGGCGCACTCGCGGTCATCCTGGCGCTCGCCGCCGACGGACTGCTCGTACTCGCCGGACGGCTGCTCACTCCGTGGGCCCGGAGCAGGAAGGCCGCGTAAATGGACACCTTCGTCGGATCGTTCACCTTCATGCATGAGCGACTGTCGCTGATGCTGGAGAAGACGGGGCAGCACGTCTGGATGTGCGCGATCGTGATCGCGGTCTCGCTCGTGGTCGCGGTACCCGTCGGGCTGTGGCTCGGGCATCTGCACCGCGGTGAGTTCGTCACCACCAGCATCTCCAACGTGGGCCGCGCCCTGCCCAACCTCGCGGTCATCGCGATCGGCCTCGGCATCTTCGGCCTCAACTTCGTCAACATCGCCGTCGCGCTGCTGATCACGGCCATCCCCCCGATCCTCAGCCAGGCGTATCTGGCCGTGGACCAGGTCGACCCGGACATGGTCCGCGCCGCACGCGGTATGGGCCTCACCCCCCTCCAGGTCCTGCTCAAGGTCGAGCTGCCGCTGGCCCTCCCGCTGCTCTTCTCCGGGATCCGGATCGCGGTGGTGTACGTCATCTCCGCCGCGACCCTGGCCACCGTGGCCGGAGGCGGCGGACTGGGGGACATCGTTCTCGGCCAGGCCAACTACGGGCTGGAAGGGGTGATCGCCGCCGCACTGTGGGTGGCGGCCCTGGCTCTCGCCGCCGACGGGCTGATCGCGCTGATCCAGCGGCTGCTGGTGCCCAAGGGCCTGCGCGTGGCGCGCGCCTAGAACCTCTCGTTCGGATCAGCCCGCGCCGCTGCCGTCCGGACAGACCGCCGCCCCCGGCACCGCGACTCTGCGGTACCGGGGGCGGCGAGGACTCGGATCAGTGAGCCATGAACGCGAACCAGCCCTCGCGCTCGTCCTTGAAGGCGCCCGCGTGCGTGATTCCCGCCGGGCCACCGATGTTGTGGTAGAAGACGCCGCTCTTCTCCTCGTGGAAGGCGCCGGCGCCGGCGATGCCGTGGTGGTGGTGGTGCTCGTGACCGTAGTCGAGGGCCGACGCGGACGCGGCGCCGCCCAGCACGGCGGAGGCGGCGAAGGCGCTGGCGACGAGCATGCTGCGAAGACGCATGAAGACTCCTAATTCGACAACTACATGGACAAGAACATGCATATCGGTTAAGAGGTGCATCTGGAAGGCGCCCCGCCCCGGTCACAGCCGAACGGACGCACCTGTCCGGGGGGCGGGGCAGGAAACACGCTCCGACGTGCTGACACGGGCGCGGTTCTCGTACGTGCAAACGGCACGGGGACGCGGGCGCGAGAGGCGCGGGCGGGGCCCTGCTCGCCCCTCGAAGCCCGGCTCACTCCTCGAAATACGCGTCCAGGACCGTGTCAAGCCGCGCCGACCATTCCTTGAGCTCGTCCCGGCCGGACGCCGTGACATCGGTCTGGTAGCTGTGGCGGTTGGGCATATGGACGAAGATGGTCAGACGGCGCCCGTACTTGGCGGTCTCGAACTCGACGGCGCCGATCTCGCTCCAGTCGAACTCGGCCTCCTGGTCGTCGAGCCGGAGCACGATACCCGCACGGTTCGCGATGATCGCCGAACGGCGGTCGGCGACCTCGAATGACGGATCGCCCCCGGCCTCGCCCCCGGAGTCCTCCGGTCCGGAGCTCTCGTGTTCCGCGGCGTCGGCACCGGCCTCCGCCGGTTCCGTGGGCGCCGCGGCGCTCTGCGGCGCCGAGTCGTCCGGCACGCCGGCCTCGGCCGTGTCCTGCGGCGCCGCGTTGGCGGGCGCCGCGGCATCGGCGGGACCCTCCGCACTCTCGGAGGCTTCACCGTCGGCGGGTTCCGGCGACTCGGCGGCCTGCGTCCCGAAGCGCGGCGGCATGAGGCCGGGGACGTACGCCGGATCGATCGCGGCGGCGTGCACGGGAAGCGGGCTCTTAGGACCTATGTGCTGTTCCACGGTGCGCAGTATGGACGATGGACCTGTGTGACAGCCAGTGGCCCGAGGTCACGGCCGGCGCTCCTCACCCGGCGCTGTCAATCCGCCATCCGGGCATGGATGACGTCCGCATAAGCCTGCTCGCCCCGCGCGTTGGGGTGCAGCGGCGCCGCCGGCGCGGTGGGCAGGAAGCCCTCCACCCACTTGGCGCGGGGCGCCCGGCAGGCGTCGTGCCCCTCGCTCGGGGTGCGGACGTCGACGTACTCGGCGCCGTGCGCGGCGGACGTCGCGGCGATCACCCGGTTCATCCGGTCGATACTGCCCTGCAGCCAGTCCGCGTCGCTGCCGAGCAGCGGGACGGCCGGCCAGCAGCCGCCCGCCCTGAGGTAGTCCCCGTACCCGGTGACCAGCACCCTGGCCGCCGGAGAGCGGCGGTGAATGGTGTCAAGTACGGCGGCGAGCTTCGGGCCCAGGCCGTCGATACGGGCCGCCTCCTCGTCCACCCCGGACCTGACGTACGTGTCCTGGCAGTACCCGCCGAGCGAGCTGAGCCGGACGCAGCTGCCCGCCACGCCGACCAGACCGGCGTCGTTCCCGCCGATGGTCAAGGTCACCAGCGTGGTGCCGGCGCTCAGGGCGTCGACCTGGGGTGGCGCGGTGCCCGCGGCCACGCCGAGCACGGAGAGCCGCTGGGGTGCGGTCATGTCGCCGGTCTCCGCGCCGCTGCAGGTGACGTCACGGAAGACGGCGGCCCTGACCCTGGCTGCCAGCCGGTGCGGGTAGTTGCGGGTCGAGCGTCCGCAGGCGACAGGGCCCGTGCGGCGCGGTACGAAAGGCCCCGCTGCCATCGAGTCGCCCAGCGCCACATACACCTGGCGGGCCCCGTTCGTCGTGCCTCCGCCGTCCGCTGCCGCGGGTGTGAGCCCGGCTGCGGTGGCCGACGCGGCGAGGGCGGCAGCGGCGAGCGCGGCCCCGGTCAGCCGTCGTACTCCACGGCAAGCGCCTGTGCGGCGTGCTGAGTTCACTGGGGCTCCCGGCTGCTGGTTGTGCGGTGACGCTGGGTGGTGACACTGTGCGGTGGACAGCTGTGCGCCGGCGGGCGGCACCGCCCACCACAAGTTCCGTCACTTCACCGGCGTTGTCGAGCACCGACGCGGTGCGGCGGTGGCCGCTCAACGCCGCTTTCCCGGGACGGTGTTCGCCCGCCCCGTATTGCAGGCAGCCGTACACCTGCAATGATGTTCACACTTTGTGCACAGATGACCTGGGGGGGCCATGGGATCGGTGAGTACCGCGCTGCTCGAACTGCGGACGGCGCAGAAGTCCGCCAAGGGAGTGTCGCTCTACTCCCGCTATGTGAACCGCCCGGTGGGCCGCTACCTTGCGGCCGCATCGCACGCCCTGGGGCTGAGCCCCAATCAAGTGACGCTGGTGAGCGCCGTGTTCAGCTTCGCCGCAGTGGCCGTTGTGGCGCTGGGCGAACCGTCCTGGGGGCAGGGCGCCGCCGTGTGGGCCGGTCTCGCCGTGGGGTTCGCGTTCGACTCGGCCGACGGACAGCTGGCCCGGCTGCGCGGCGGCGGCAGCGCGGCGGGGGAGTGGCTGGACCATGTCGTGGACTGCGCGAAGATCACCGCGCTGCACTCCGCCGTACTCATCACCTTCTACCGTCACCCCGGCCACTTCGGGATGACGGGCGACGCCTGGCTGCTGGTACCGCTGGGCTTCCAGTTCGCCGCCGTCGTCACCTTCTTCGGCGGACTGCTCACCGAGAAACTCACCCCCCGGCCGGCCCCCGGCAGCCCGGCCGCGGCACCGTCGCGACTGCGCGCGGTCGTGCTGCTCCCCGTCGACCACGGGATCTTCTGCCTGGTCTTCCTGCTGCTCGGCGCCGGGGCGGGCTTCCGCTGGGCCTACACGGTGCTCGGTGCGGTCAGCGCGCTGTTCCTGGCCGCCTTCCTCACGAAGTGGTTCCGGGAACTGAACGCAGTTCGGCGCTGAACTGCGGTCCGGGCTGCGCCAGTACGTCGAGTGCGCGGCGCAACTGGGTACTCGATGTGTGCACCGTGTACGGGAAGTAGACGATCTCCACGCCCACCGCGGCGAAATCCCGCTCCAGCTTCTCGCCCTTCGCGGTACCCCGCCAGTCGTCGCCCTTGAACAGGACGTCGAAACGCACCTGTCTCCAGGTCTCGACCTTGTCCGCGACGGTCTCCACGAACGCCGCGTCCACGTACTTGACGCTGCGGACGATCTCCAGCCGCTCCACGAGCGGGATCATCGGGCGGCGCCCCTTGGCCCGCTCGGCCATCTCGTCGGAGACCACTCCGGCGACCAGGTAGTCGCACTGACTGCGTGCGTGACGAAGGATATTGAGATGCCCGATGTGGAAGAGATCGTAAGCACCGGGTGCGTATCCGACCCGGTGCGGTCTGCCTGCCGTCATGACTCAACCCCCCAGCGAACCACACCCCCCGGTGTGGTGGAAGGTACTGACGATAGCGTGCACATTCCGTTCAGGTTGAGTGAACGATCAGGGCTGACCCATGGGTTCACCTCCGGGGAAGGGACCGCCGCGTGACACAGACGCGACGAAACGATGAACCAGCCGCGGGCCGCCGCAGGCTGCTGCTGGTTTCCACCAACTACGCGCCGGAGCACGCGGGGATCGGCCCGTACGCGACCCAGATAGCCGAGCACTGGGCGCGGAGCGGCCACGAGACCCATGTGCTGACCGGGATGCCGCACTACCCGTCCTGGTCGACGGACCCGGCGTACGCCGGTGTCTGGCGCCGGTCCGAGGAGCGCGAGGGCGTACGGGTGCACCGCAGACGGCACACCGTGCCGCCGCGGCAGACCGCAGCCCGCCGGGCGCTCTTCGAGGGCACGATCCTGCTGCACGGCCTCGCCGCGCCGCCCCGGACCGGCCGCCCGGACGCCGTGCTGGCGCAGATGCCCAGTCTGGCGGGCGGCGTGCTCGGGGCCCGGCTCGCGGCGCGCTGGAGGGCGCCGTACGTCCCCGTGGTTCAGGACCTGATGGGGGCGGCGGCCGCGCAGAGCGGGATACGCGGCGGGGACCGCGCCGCCGCGCTGGCCGAGCGCGCCGAGTCGTACGCCCTGCGCCGCGCCACGCTGGTGGGCGTCATCCACGAGACCTTCGTCGAGAAGGTACGGGCGATGGGTGTCGACCCCGGCCGGATCCGGCTGGTGCCCAACTGGAACCACATACCGGGCCCTTCGCGCCCGCGCGAGGAGAGCCGGGCCCGGCTCGGCTGGCGAAAGGGCGACACCGTCGTCCTGCACTCCGGGAACATGGGGCTCAAGCAGGGGCTCGATGTCCTGGTCGAGGCGGCCAGACGGGATCCGGCCCTGCGTGTGGTGCTGATGGGCGACGGCAACCAGCGGGAGGCCCTGGCCGCGCTCGCCGCAGGCATACCCAATCTGCTGTTCCTGCCGCCCGCCGATGACGGCGAGTTCCCGGACATCCTCGCGGCGGCCGATGTCCTCGCGGTCACCCAGCGGGCCTCGGTGCTCGACATGAGCGTCCCATCCAAGCTGACCTCGTACTTCGCCTCGGGACGGCCGGTGGTCGCCTCCGTCGCAGCCGAGGGCGGCACCGCCCAGGAAGTGCTCCGCTCGGGAGCCGGGGTGCTCGTATCCCCGGAGGATCCGGACGCACTGCTGGCCGCGGTGCGTAGACTCGCCGCAGATCCGGTGACCGCCGATGCTCTGGGGGCTGAGGGGCCGCGTCATGTGGCGTCCCACTTGTCGAGGGACGCGGGACTGGCGCGGATCGACGCACTGATCGAAGAGGCCTTGGGGGGTCCACACACGTGACGGACACGCATGCTTCCGCGGCGCGCGACGACGAACCGGACCTGCTGAGGGACCAGTTCAGACAACTGCTGCGCTACCGCCGTCTCATCGGCCTGGGAATCGGGGTCGGCCTGCTCGGCGGTGCCTGGCTCGGGGTGACATCGGCCGAGAGCTATGCGGCGGCCAGTGACATCAGGCTGCGCGCCCCCACCAACGACCCCTTCAACCCCGCCCTTTCGGTCGACAAGACCATCAACATGGGCACCGAGCGGCAGACCGCGGTCAGCAGCAGCGTCGCCGAGGTCGCCGTCAAGGCCCTGGGCCTGCCCGACAGCCAACTGGCCGCCTTCCAGCGCGGACTCCAGGTCACCAACCCGCCGCAGACCATGGTGCTCCACTTCACCTACACGGCGACCTCGCCCGGGGAGGCGGCCCGCCGGGCCAACGCCGTCACCAAGGCATACCTCGATCTGCGGAAGAAGCAGTGGGGCGATCTCCGGGACAGCATGGTCACGAAATCCCAGAACCAACTGAACCCGATCGCCAAGGAGCAGAACGACCTGGCCAAGCAGCTGGCGGCCGAGGGCAGCTCGGCCCCCGACTCCTCACGGGCCCGCAATGACGACCTGCTCAGCAAGGTCGGCACGCTCAACAGCCAGATAGCCAGTCTCAAGGCGCTCGACATGACGGCCGGCACCGTCATCGTCAAGGCCGTGCCGCCGACCGCCTCCAGCGGTCTGGGGCTGATCGTCTCGCTCGGCGTCGGCGGCGCCGTCGGTATCGCACTCGGGCTGCTCGCCGCCTGGGTCCGGCTGGTCTTCGACCCGTCGCCCCGCTCGGCCGGTGACGTCGCCCGTGCGGTGCGGGCCCCCGTACTCGGCACCCTGCCCCGCGTCGGCGACGGCGGCCCGCTGCTCGCCGTGGACCAGTCGGACTCCCGGCTCGCCGAGGAGTACCGCTCCGTCGCCTTCCGGCTCGCCTACGACCAGCGGTTCGCCGACCGCCGCCGGCTGCTCGTCGCGGCCCCGCGCGGCGGCAACAGCGAAGCGGCGGCGGCCGTGGCGGCCAACCTGGCCGCGTCGTTCGCCGAGACCGGCAAGGACGTGCTGCTCGTCGAGGCGGACCTGCGCACACCGTCCCTCACCGCCCGGCTGCGCGCCAACTCCCCCAGCCGCCCGGGGTGGAGCCTGCCGCCCGACTTCGACGAGTCCGGCTGGCCGGGCCCGCGGCAACTCCAGGTCGACGCGGGCGAGTCGGGGGCCTTCGACCTGATACCGGGGGAGCGCGTACGTAATGTGGCGCGTGCCCTCACATCGGCCCGGGTGACCCGGCTGATCGAGGAGGCCGACTCGCCGAACGCGACGGTCGTCGTGCTGGCCCCGCCCGTACTCGCCTACGCCGACGCGCTGGCCCTGGTCGACCGGGTCGACGGGGTACTGATCGTCTGCGATCCGCGTGCCGTGCACCGGGCGGACCTGGTCCGCATCCGGGAGCTGATCACCGGCGCCGGGGGCACCGTACTGGGCGCAGTCACCCACTCGGCCTCCCGCAGGGGCCGCCGCACCGCCGCCAAGTCCGGGCACCGGGGCGGAGGCGGCCGGGCATCGGGCAGACCCGCGCCGCCGGGCGCGGCGGCGCAGCCTCCGGCACCGTCCCCGGTGGCACCACGCGTCCCCGCAGGGGACGACACCGTCGCCCTCGGCACCATCCGGACCGGAGACCGGTGAGACGCTCGGCCGTCGTCGCCGCGTCGGTGCTGGACCAGGCGGCTTCCAGCCTGACCAACATCCTCGTCCTGGTGATGGCGGCCCGGGTCTCCAGCACGGCCGGGTTCGCCGCGTTCTCGATGGTCTATCTGACGTTCACGGTGCTGCTCGGCCTCAACATGTCGTACGTCGGACAGGCCGTCGTACTGGAGCGCGGCGACCGTACGGCGCTCGCCTCCGCGTGCCGCTCGGCCGCCGCCTTCACCGGCTGCGCCTCGCTCGCCGCGGGCGCGCTGCTGGCTGCGGGCGGGGCGGCCGTCGGCGGCCGGCTGGGGCACACCTTCCTGGCTCTTGGCCTCGTCCTGCCCTTCGTGCTGCTCCAGGACGGCCTGCGCTACTCCTTCTCCGCGCTCCAGCAGCCGCAGCGCGCACTCGCCGCCGATGTACTGCGGCTGCTCTGCGTGGTGCCGGCGCTGCTCCTCCAGCCCCACCACGCGGGCCCCGCCCGGCTGGTGGCCGTCTGGGGGCTCTCCGCCGTACCGGCGCTCCTGACCGGCCTGCTGCTGCTGCGGCCCCTGGTGCGCGGGGCCGGCACCGAGGTGCGGCGCTATCTTCGGCGCGGTCACCTCGGGAGGCGGTTCGTCGTCGAGTTCGCCGTCGGCAACGCCTCCAGCCAGCTGGCGGTCCTCGGCCTCGGCCTGTTCGCCAGCCCGCTGGCCGTCGGCGCGCTGCGCGGCGCCACCACCCTCTTCGGCCCGCTCAACGTGCTGTTCAACTCGGTCAGCGCCTTCGGCCCGCCGGTACTCGGCAGACTGGGCGGCCGGCGCGCCACCGCGCGCGCCGCCGCGGTCCTGGGCTGCGTACTGGCCGGGGTGGGCTTCGGCTGGGCCGCGGTCCTGTACGCCCTGCCCGACCGGGTGGGGCGCCAGCTCCTCGGCGCCACCTGGCAGTCGGCATCGGCCCTGCTGCCCGCCACCGGCAGCCAGTACGCGGTCATGGCGCTGGGGACCTGCGCCCTGGTCACGCTCCGGGTGCTCAGCCCACGTGCCACCCTGTCGCTCCAGGTGGTCTTCTCGCTGGTCTCCGTGGCGCTGATGCTCGGCGGCTATCCGCTCGGCGGCGCCACCGGTGCGGCCTGGGGACTCGCGGCGGGTTCCGCGCTCAAGGCCGTCGCCGCCTGGGCACGGGTCGTACGGCTGGGCCCGGCGGCCGAACCGGCCGCCGACGGGGACGCTCAGCGCAGCGCCGCGCCCCTGTCCTGACGGTAAGTGGTGACCATCGCGATGCAGATGACCGCGATGGCCACCCGCCCGGACGCCTGGAGCAGCGGACCGCGCAGCAGGATGAACGAGTAGCCAGCGACGAGTGGCACCACGAGCGAGATCAGGCTCCCGGGAGGCGTACGCCGGATCGCGCGGCGGGCGTATCTCCGGTCCACCCGGGCGGCCGCGTAGCCCATCGCGAGCAGTCCCAGCGTCATTCCGGCAGGGCCGAAGTCGATCCACAGCTCCGCCCAGACCGGCGATGAGAGGTTGGTGTTGACCGCGTCCATCCACTCACCGACCATCACCCCGGTGTCGTGGGGCTTGCCGGGCCACACCGAGCGCGGGACGGCGAACAGGATGGATCCGGCCAGCTGCTTGCCGTAGAGGTGCCCCACCCCGGACCGCTCGAAGGTGATGGTGTTGGCGAACATCCCGATCTGGTCGTAGTCCTTGAGCGCCAGCGGCTCCAGAACCGAAGTGGTCTCCATGGGGTGGTAGTTCTGCTCGTCGTAGCGGAAGCGGTCGGCGAACGGGAAGATCACCAGCGCCACCACCACCCCCAGGCTCAGCGCCGAGCGGTACATCACCGCGCTGACCGGGAACAGTGTGAACAGCAACGCGAGCAGCACGGTCAGGAACCAGTAACGCGGGTTGGAGATCGGGTTGTTGACCACTGTGTTCAGCGCGGCCAGGGCGATCCAGACGGCGATCACCGCGGGGGACCTGCGGGCCCGCCGCGATGTGACGAGCCAGCGGGTGTACGCGAGCAGCGCGAAAAGCGCGGGGACCGTACCGAAGCCGCGCAGCAGGGCCTGACCTGCCTGCGAGTCGGCCTGCGAGATCCCGGCCTCCTCGATACCGGCGATGATCTCCTGGCGGCTGCTGAAGAAGACGGCGGGCCCGCCCAGTTTGAGAATGAGCGCCGCGCTGCACACGAAGGCCACCACGACCAGCAGATACAGCCGCCGGCGGTGCACCAGCGCGGGCCGGGACTCACCGCGCCCCCTGCCGCCGGGCCGGTGCCGGGCCAGCAGCGCGCCCACGTCGAAGGCCGCGCAGCCGATGAGGACGAGCGCCACGCCCTCCGTCACGTCCGAGCGCGGCCCCACCACCGGAGTGGGGACCTTGCCGAGCACCGCCTGGGCCAGCGGCGCCACCCCCATCGCCATATAGACGAAGAGCCAGAACGATCCCTGGAGCAGCTTGCGGTGGCTGGTCAGCACCATGCCGGACAGCCTCGCCCCCGCGTACACGGTCAGGGTGAGCTGGAGCCAGTACGCGGCGTCGTGGACCCCGTCACCCGGCTGTACGGCGACGAGCAGCGGCAGCACGAGCGAGAGCCCGAGCGCGAGCGGCACCGAAAGGGCCCGGGAGAGCAGCGTGCGCGGGGACACGGCGGGTGCGAAGCGGATGGCGGTCGCGCGGGTACGGACAGGGCCGGGAAGCGGACCGCGCCCGGCGGCGGTGGCCGGAGGCTCCGGACGGGCGCCCTCGCTGGTGTCCGTCGCCATGGATGGCCCCCGCCCCTGTTGAACTGCCCCGGGTTGAACGCCCTTGGTGAACGCCCCTGGTTGAACGCCCCGCTTCACTTCCCCGCCCGCAGTCTACCGACGCCGCGCCGTCCCCCCGTATCAACCACTAGGCTGAGCGCTCAGGCGTCTGGGGAGGCGCCAGTGGGGGTGAAGTGATGCGGAATCTACCGGCGTTCACGCTGGCCGGATACGACAAGGGCCGGGGGCGGCTGACGCAGGCGCTGTGGTTCGCCGTGCTGAACACCGTCTTCATGGCGTGGTTCTGCCCCGCCAGGCTGCGTGTCGCGCTGCTGCGGGCCTTCGGCGCCACGGTCGGTGAAGGGGTGCTGATACGGCACCGGGTGCGGGTCCTGTGGCCATGGAAGCTGACAGTGGGGGACCACACCTGGATCGGCGAGGGGGCCTGGCTGCTCAACCTGGAACCGGTCACCCTGGGTTCGCATGTCTGTGTCTCCCAGGAGGCGCTGCTCTGCACCGGCAGCCATGACCATCGCGCCGCGGACTTCCGCTACCGCAATGCCTCGATCGTGGTCAAGGACGGCGCCTGGGTCGCCGCCCGCGCCACCGTGCTCGCCGGCGTCACCATCGGCGCGCAGGCAGTCGTCGCGGCGGGCACGGTCGTGCACCGGGACCTCCCGGATCTCACACTGCACACGGCCGATGGCCGGCGTCCGGTTCAGGAGCCCGTATGAGAGTCCTGCACACCGTGACTCTGCACAGCCCGACGCACGCCTTCGGCGGCCCGGTCCGGGTTGCGCTCAACCTCTCCCGCGGCCTGCGGGAGCGCGGTCACGAGGCGCGGCTCGTCGCACTCGGCGACGGCTTCGGCGGGACGCTCCCCACGGAGGTGGAGGGGGTACCCGCCCGGCTCTTCCGGGCCCGCAGAATGCTGCCGCTCGGCTTCAGCGGCATCACGTCGCCCGCCCTGATCGCGGCAGCCGGGCGCCTGGTACGCGGCGCCGACCTCGTCCATGTGCACCTCGCACGTGACCTGGTGACCCTGCCAGTCGCCCTGGCGGCGCTGCGCGCGGGCAAGCCGCTCGTACTCCAGACCCACGGCATGGTCGACCCCAGCGACCGGCTCCTCGCGAAGGCGCTCGACGCGCTGGCTGTCCGCAGAGTGCTCCGCCGCGCCTCCGCCGTGCTGTATCTGACCGGCCACGAGCGGCGGGGCCTCGAAGCCGTGGCCCCGGCCGGCTCCGGGCGCCCGCTCCACCTCACCCGCCTGGTGAACGGGGTGCCGGCCCAGGAGGCGCGGCCCACCCCGCCAGGACCCCCGCGCGTGCTGTACGCGGCCAGGCTCCAGGCCAGGAAGCGGCCGCAGGACTTCGTGGCCGCGGTCCCGGAGATCCTGCGCCACCACCCCGAGGCCGAGTTCGTCGTGGCCGGGCCCGACGAGGGCGAACTCGCCTCCGTACAGGCCCTCATCAGCGAGCTCGGCCTCGACGGGCGCGTGCACTGCCCCGGTTCGCTCTCGGCCGCCGAGATGCTCGCCGAACTCCGGCAGGCCCATGTCTATGTGCTTCCCTCGGTGGACGAGCCGTTCCCGATGTCGGTCCTGGAAGCGCTCGCCGCCGGGACGCCCGCTGTCGTCACGCACTCCAACGGGCTCGCCAGGGACATCGCGGACGCCGGGGCCGGACGCGTGGTCGCCGGCGCGGCGGAGCTGGCCGCCGGGGTGCTGGAGCTGCTGGACCCCGGCGCCAACGGAGCGGCCTCCGCCGCGGCCCGGAAGCTGGCGGCGGAGGCGTTCTCGATGGATGCCGTGCTCGACATCCTCATCGGGGTGTACGAGGGGTGCTACGCGGGGACCCAGGCGTAACAGCCGGACGAGGTGAACTCGGCCGCGCCCGCCGGGACCCGGGCCTTCACCGTTCCCTCGGCGCCGGTGCCCGGCCCGGAGGCGAGCACCTTGCCGCCGCTGCCCGAGACCCGCCAGGTGCAGTCGGCGGCGGTCGTCAGGGCGCGGTAGGTGCCCGCCCGCGGGTTCTTCCGGGTGCCGTCGGGGAAGCCCGCGTCCGCGGCCTTGAGTACCGGCTCCTGATCCGGGCAGAGCAGCGTGATGGCGGCCTTCGCGTCGGGGATGTCGCCCGCGATGACCGCGCCGACCGCCGCGTTCTTGTCATGTGCGGCGGTCCTGGCCACCCGCTGGCAGCTCTCCTGGCCCGTCTGCAGCACAGCGGACGGGTCCATGTTCTGCGGCACCCGACCGCTCAGATACTTCTTGTCCTTCTTGCTGAACGAGCCGGTGACAGGGGTGAGCCGGGAGTCCGGCAGCACCGGCTCCTTCGCCGAAGGGGACGGCGTGGCACCGGCCCCGGTCTGCGGGTCCGGGATGCTCGCCGCCGGGGCCGGGCTGTGCTGGGCGCCGGCTCCGCCGTCGTGCGAGGAACCGGACGAACCGCAGGCGGACACGGAGACGAGCACGGCCAGCGCGGCCGTCGCGGCCGCCGCACGCCGGTGGAGTGGACGCATGGGGATGCTCCTGTGGTACGGACGCTGCGGGGTCCGGCGGACCGGGCCCCGCACGCTGTCATTGAGGTGGCGTCACCGACGGATCACGGAGCGCCGAAGGTCAGCACGAGCTGCGGAGTGCCCTCGGCCGCTGTGGCCTCGCGAGACCACAGCCAGAGCGGGTCCGTGCCCGTACTCGTGAGCGCCAGGCTGTAGGGACTGCCCAGCGCCGGGGTGAGCGCGGTCGTGTCGAGCGGGACCGAGTAGACGGTGGACCCGTCCGTCGCACCGCTCAGTGTGCCGAGTGTGCCAGGACCCGGTGCGGGCCGGTTGCCGTACGTCAGAGCAGACTCCGTCCAGTCCCCGGTGACCGGTACGACGGACTGGCTGTCCGCGGAACCCGCTCCGGTCTGGGTCGAGGTCTTCACCGACAGCCTGGCGCTCTTCAGCGCCGTGCCCGCGGGGGCGGACGGCAGGGTGAAGCGCAGATAGGACGCGTACGCCGATGTGCCGCGCACGGCCAGCGAGGACGACGTGCCGTAGTTCGTGCCCGGCGCACCCGCGTTGACGTAGCTGTCCTCGGTCGCGCGGACGGTGGAGACGGTGTCCGCGGGGGCGCTCGCCAGCTTCTGGTGGTCGGCCACCTGCTGCGCGGTCAGCACCGAGGGGTAGATGGCCGTCTCGTCGATCTGGCCCGCGAAGAAGTTGCTCGTGGGCTGCTGAGGCCAGCCGTTGAGCTGGTCACCACCGACCCGCCAGTAGCCGGAGTACGCCTGGTTGCCCGTCACCTTCGACGACGCCTTGAGGGCGCCGTCGACATAGAGCGCCATACCGGACGCGCCCTGGGTGGCGACCACCTGGTGCCAGGCGCCGTTGTTGTAGGTGCCCGGCGCCGTGACGGTCTGCGCAGCCCCCGGGTACACACCGAAGACCAGATGGCCGTCGTCGGTCAGGTAGATCTGCTTGTCGTAGTTGCTGCTGGTCTTCGTGGTGTTGTTGCCGAACCCGACGAGCTTCCCGCCGCGGTCGGTGGTCGTTCTGAACCAGGTCTCGATGGAGTAGTCACCGTCCACGGTCGTCCTGCGATCGCTGTACACCACCTGGTCGGTTCCGTCGAAACTTATCGCCGTACTGGGGCCGTTGACCGCGGCGGGAGTCTGGCGGAGCGACGGCCCGTTGAGCTGGATGCCGCTGCTGTCGGACGGGGACGAGTCGCCGGTGAAAGGTGAACTGGCCTCGTCGTAGCGCCAGTACTGGGTGGCGCCGTCGTTGAGGACGGCCGTCGGGTAGGCCTCGGCCGACGCGGGGACGGTGACCGTCGCAGTGGGCGAAAGACCGCTGGCGTTGCCCGCCGCGTCCGTCGCCGTAACCCGGTAGGTGTAGGTCTGGCCCGCCTTCACACTGGTGTCCCGGAACGACATCTGAGGCCGCGACCACGGCAGCGAATCGCCGTCCGCCGTGTAGACCGGGGCCGACGCGCCGTTGCGGTACACCTTGTACGTCAGCTTGCTGTCGTCCAGATCGGTGCTGGAGCGCCAGCGCACCTGCACCTCACCGGGCTTGATGCTCGACGCGCCGGCCTGCGGCACACCCGGCACCCCGGTGTCGGGGCTCGCCGCGAACCGGGTGAGCCCCTGGGCGGGGGCGGCGTTGACCGTGGTGAACTCGCCGCCGACCCAGAGGTACTTGTTGGACCCGGTGTCCGCCACGGCCAGCGCGCGCGGGCCGATGCCCTCGCCAAGACCGTCGTTGGTGTTCGGGAACCAGCCGAGCTTGCCCACACCGGTGGTCGGCTGGGCCAGCAGATGGTTGCGCGGGCCGTCGGGAAACTCGCCGACGCTGGAGCAGTCATGGGCGTGCGACGCGCTGTAGAGGACGTTCTCGTACGGCAGCACGGCCTGGGTGGCACCCAGGCAGGTGTCGCGCCAGCGCTGGCCGAGATCGCTGAGGTTCAGCGCGATGCGCCCGTCGAACACACCGCCGCCCGTCCCCTCGTTACCGGTGTAGAAACCGGTCGCGTCGGTCCCGATGGTCTTGACGACCGAGTTGGTCTCGATGAAGCCCGGGTACGTCTTCACGTTGTCGCCCGACGTGGCGTCGACCACGGCGAGCGCGTGCGAGTCGGCGCCGTTGACGGTGAAGAAGTCACCGCCGAGCAGGACGTCGTGCCCGTCGGGTGTGACCGCGACCGCGCGGCCCGGCAGGTCGGCGTCCGCACGGAACGGCCGCAGCGCCCCGGTGGCGCTGTCCACCGCGGCGAACCGCTTGCGGGTCTCGCCCGCGACGGTCCCGAAGTCGCCGCCGGCGTACACCGTGTCGTCGGTGACGGCCAGTGCCCGCACGGTCGCGGGGAAACTCGGGTGGAAGTCCGCCTTCGGGGCGCAGGTGGCGATGTCGATCGCCGCGAGGCTGCTGGCCTGTACGCCGTTGACGGCGCCGAAGTAGCCGCCCGCGTACAGGGTCTTCTTGTCGGGCGAGACCGCGAGCGTACGCACGGTCGCGGTGCCGCTGCCGACGGTGAACGACAGCTTGCAGGACGTGGGCGCCCCGGTTGCTGCGTTCATCGCTACGAAGTTGACGGCGTCCTGCGGTGTCCCGCTCGCCCCCTCCGGCGGCCGGACCTGCGAGAACGTACCGCCGACGAAGACGGTTCCCTGCGCCTCGGCCAGTGCCCAGACGATTCCGTTGGTCTGCCAGGTCGGCAGGTCGTCCGCGGTGAACGCCACCGGAGGGGTGACCGCCGTGGCCGGCGCCGCCGCTGTCACCCCCAGACCTGCTGTCACAGTGAGGACGAGGGCGGCCGAAAGCCCTCTGGATCTACGCATGTACATACCCCCAGGCATGAAGTCGTTCATTTCAGCGGTCGATACGGACGTTCGCACCGGCCAGCTGGTCCTCCACCTGGCGCACATCGGCGTCCACCATGATCCGGGCCAGCTCTTCCACGAGCACCTCCGGCTTCCAGCCGAGCAGTTCGTTCGCCCTGGCCGGGTCGCCGATCAGCGCGTCCACCTCACTGGGGCGCTCGTACTTCGGGTCGTAGCGGACGTACTTGTCCCAGTCCAGACCCGCGTGCGCGAACGCCGTCTCCACGAACTCCCGTACCGTCGCGGCCACTCCCGTCGCCACCACGAAGTCGGTCGGCTCGCCGTGCTGGAGCATCCGCCACATGGCGTCCACGTACTCCGGGGCGTACCCCCAGTCCCGTACGGCGTCCAGATTCCCCAGGTAGAGCCGGTCCTGAAGCCCCGCCTTGATGCGGGCCACCGCGCGGGTCACCTTGCGGGTCACGAAGGTCTCGCCCCGGCGCGGCGACTCGTGGTTGAAGAGAATGCCGTTCACCGCGTACATGCCGTACGCCTCGCGGTAGTTGACCGTGGTCCAGTACCCGAAGACCTTGGCCGCGCCGTACGGGCTGCGCGGATGGAACGGCGTGCCCTCGTGCTGCGGGGGCGGGGTGGCCCCGAACATCTCGGAGGACGACGCCTGGTAGTAGCGGGTCTCGATACCGCTCGCCCGGATGGCCTCAAGGAGGCGCAGGGCCCCGAGACCCGTCACATCTCCCGTGTACAGCGGAGCGTCGAAGGAGACCCTGACATGTGACTGGGCCCCGAGGTTGTAGACCTCGTCCGGTCTCAGCTCGCGCAGCAGGTTCACCAGCGCCACCCCGTCGGCCAGGTCCGCGTGGTGCAGTACGAAGGACCGGTGGGGCTGCTGCGGGTCCTGGTAGATGTGGTCGACGCGCTCCGTGTTGAAGCTCGACGAACGCCGGAGGAGCCCGTGGACCGTGTACCCCTTGGAGAGCAGCAGCTCGGCCAGATAGGAACCGTCCTGACCGGTGACTCCGGTGATCAGTGCGGACTTGCTCATATGGGATGTCCCTCTCTGGCGGACCGGCCCGGGACCCGCCCGGACCCCGCGGTTATGTTGTGGTTCAGGAAATAAGTCAGCATCTTGGCCACGGTGACGGGCTTCGTCCTGGCATGATCCGGCGCATGACTGAATCGCTGTTCCTGCCGGCCCGCGCCCGTATATTCGTCGCCGGCCACCGCGGCCTCGTCGGATCGGCAGTGGCCCGCCGGCTCACCGCCGACGGTTACCAGGTCCTCACCCGCACCCGTACCGAGCTGGATCTGCGCGACGCCGACGGCACCGCGCGCTACCTCGCTGAGACCCGCCCCGACGCGGTCGTCCTGGCCGCGGCCAAGGTCGGCGGCATCATGGCGAACAGCACGTACCCCGTCCAGTTCATCGAGGAGAACCTGCAGATCCAGCTGAGCGTGATCGCCGGGGCGCACGCGGCGGGCGTCGGCAGGCTGCTCTTCCTGGGCTCGTCCTGCATCTACCCGAAGCTCGCCCCGCAGCCGATCAGCGAGGACTCCCTGCTGACCGGAGCGCTGGAGCCCACCAACCAGGCGTACGCTCTGGCCAAGATCGCCGGAATCGTGCAGATCCAGTCGTACCGGCGGCAGTACGGGGCGGCCTACATCTCCGCCATGCCGACGAACCTCTACGGACCCGGGGACAACTTCGACCTGGAGACCTCGCACGTCCTGCCGGCGCTGATCCGCCGCTTTCACGAGGCCCGCGCGGAAGGCCGCGACGAGGTGGTGCTCTGGGGCTCGGGCACCCCGCGCCGTGAGTTCCTCCACGTCGACGACCTGGCCTCCGCCTGCGCGCTGCTGCTCCGCTCGTACGACGGCGACGCACCTGTCAACGTCGGCTGCGGCACCGACCTGACGATCCGTGAACTCGCCGCCGCCGTGGCCGAAGTGACCGGATTCCAGGGGCGGATCGGCTGGGACACCTCCAATCCCGACGGCACACCGCGCAAGCTGCTCGACATCACCCGGCTGAGTTCGCTCGGCTGGAAACCGGGCGTCGCGCTGCGCGACGGGATCGCCGACACGTACGCCGCGTGGCAGCGCGGCTGACGCCCGGTACACCGGGGCTCCGGTCCGCATGGACGGCGGCCGGTCAGTACGCACCGCGGCCGTCGACGACGGCGCGGAGCGTACGGGCCATCACATCGACATCACTGGTGAACGACCAGTTGTCGACGTACTGGAGATCGAGCTGGATGGCCTCGTCCCAGGAGAGGTCGGACCGGCCGCTGACCTGCCAGAGGCCGGTCATCCCGGGCCGCACGGCCAGCCGCCTGGCCTCCGTCTCGTTGTAGAGCGCGACCTCTTCTGGCAGCGGCGGGCGTGGGCCGACCAGGGACATGACACCAAGCAACACGTTGATCAGCTGGGGCAGTTCGTCGAGGGACGTCCGGCGCAGCAGCCGCCCGGCCCGGGTGACCCGCGGGTCCCGGCGGATCTTGAACATCGGCCCGTCGGTCTCGTTCGCCGACGCCAGCTCGGCCTTGCGGGCGTCCGCGCCCAGCCGCATCGTGCGGAACTTCCACATGACGAACGGCGTGCCGCCCTGGCCGATCCGCTGCTGCCGGTAGAAGACCGGACCCGCCGAACTCAGCCGCACCGCAAGGGCTATCACCAGGAACAGCGGCGACAGAAAGAGCAGCCCCAGGCCCGCGCCCGCCCGGTCCATGACGGATTTCAGCACCGGCTGGGCGCCCCGGCGCACCGGCGGCACGATCCGCAGCAGAGCCATCCCGGCGGCCGACGCGGGCTCCATCCGCTTGACGGAGATCTCCACCAGGCCCGGGGCCAGGGCCAGTTCGACCCCGGCGTCGTGCAGCGCCCAGGACAGCCTCCGCAGCCGCTCGCCCGACATGCCCGCACCGGGTGCGACCAGGACGACGTCGGCGGACAGTTCGCGTGCGGCACCCAGCAGCGGCACGGTGTCGTCGGCGGTGGCGGCCGGGGCGCGCCGGGCCAGCCGCCCCGCGAGCCGCGAGCCGCTGTCCACCGTGCCCACGCCGACCGCCACGATGCCGACCACGACGTACGGGTGGTCGGTGCGGCCCGCCAGATGGCCGGCGACCTCGTCGGCGGCGGCCGGTTCGCCGACCACCAGTACCCGGGTCACGACCTGCGCCTTGCGCCGGGCCGCCGCCAGATGCCGGTAGGTCGCCCGGCGGCAGACGAGCGTGGCCAGCAGGGACGGGATCAGCACCAACAGGCACAGCAGCGGCGGGTGGTGCAGTTCGGCCGCGCTGCGGACCACGGCCAGTACACCCAGCAGGATCAGCCAGTCGTGCAGGACGGGCAGCGCACCCCGGGACTCGCCCAGGGCGCGCTTGGCGTAACGGTGCCGGAGCGACTGCACCCCGAGCCAGGCGAGCGCTGTCACGGCCGCCGACCGGAGTGCGTACGGCTGCCCCTGGGCGCGGAACGTGAGAGCTACCGGCAGCGCTGTCGCCGCGATGTCGGCGAGCAGCGCCGTCGGCAGGTACCACGGTGCTTTCAGGCGCATCCCATGCGGGACCGCGCCTGATGAAGTGCTGATGTCGGACGCACTGGTCTCAGGCGTTCGGACATGCCACATGTACCCCCCCGGCACGTGTTGACTGGTTCGTCCGGTTCGTCGATTCCCCGATCGACGAACTGGAGTCGCAACAGGGAACAGTACGACAAACTTCAGGTCGCACAATGCCGTTTACGTAAACGTTGCGACCGATTGGCCCCCGCGTGTATCGGGAGGCCCTGTGTCGAAGCGGTGTTGGCCTCGTGTCATTCGGCCCGAACGGCTACGTACTGCCCCGTTCTGGACGGACCCCCGGTTGTCCCGGAGCCGCATTTCCGCTCTACTACTGCCCAACCCCCGCAGTGCGGGCGGCCTTCCGGGAAGGAACGACGATGGCCGAAGCGCCGGAACGACCGTTGGCGCCCCACCGCCGCAGAGCCACCGGGCGGCGCGTCCTGCTGCCGGGAGGCGGTCTGGTGCTCGGCCTGCTGCTGATCTGCCTGCTGGCCGGGAGCGGTATGGCCTGGTCGCCCTTCGGGGCGGACGGGAAGCCCGCCGGCGGAGCACCCGCAGACGCACCCTCCGCGCAGGGCCCGGCAGGGCGTGCAGGGACGCTCACTCCACGGCCGGAGCGCGTCACCGGTAAGGAGCTGCCCTTCGACCTGCCTTCGTCCGCGACACTGCGAACCGGCCACCACCTGGTGTTCGCCCACTACTTCACGCCGTATCCGCTGTCCCTGGACAACGAGCCGGCCGGGCAGGACTACTACAGCCGCAACTATCTGACCGCGCGGGGCGAAAACGGCAAACACGCCCCGTACGGCGGCCTGTTGCGGGACCGGCCGCTGCCCGTCGCGCCCCGGAGCGGCGACTGGCAGCTCGGCAACCTCCAACAGGAGGTGCGCACCGCCAGGGCTGCGGGCATCGACGGGTTCAGCGTCGACATCCTCTCGCTGACCGGCCCGAACTGGGAGCGGGTCAACCTCCTGCTCGAAGCGGCAGCTTCGGCCGCGCCCGGGTTCCGCATCATGCTGATGCCGGACATGACGTCGCTGCACACCGACCCCACGACGCTCGCGGACGCCCTGGCCGGTCTCGCCGCCTCACCGGCCGCCCACCGGCTCGGCGACGGACGGCTGGTGATCTCCCCCTTCAAGGCGGAGGCGCACGATCCCGGCTGGTGGTCGCAGCTGACCACGCGGCTCCGGACACACCACGCCGTCCGGACGGCCCTGGTCCCGCTGTTCCTCGACTTCACCGCGAACGCCGAGCGGTTCGCCCCGATCAGCTACGGCTTCTCGGAGTGGGGAAACCGCAGCTACACCGCGCAGGCGGGCGCCACCGCCGATGTCGCTCTGGCCCACCGGCTGGGCAAGACCTGGATGCAGCCGGTCTCGGTCCAGGACGCCAGGCCCAACCAGGGGGTGTACGACGAGGCAGGCAACACCGCGACACTGCGGTCCGGCTGGGGCCATGCGATCGACGACGGCGCCGACTGGGTCCAGCTCACCACCTGGAACGACTACTCCGAGGGCAGCCAGTTCGCACCGTCGCTGCACAACGGTTACGTATATCTCGACCTGTCCTCGTACTACCTCACCCGCTTCAAGACGGGGCAGTGGCCCAGGATCGTGCGCGACACGGTCTATCTGACCTCACGGGTCCAGTTCGCCGGGACCCAGCCGTCGCCCGGGGTGCAGCAGAAGCTGATGAGCCCGCGCCCCGGTACCGCCGCACCCCGCGACACGGTCGAAGCGCTGACCTTCCTGACCGCGCCCGCCGTCCTGGACACCGTGGTCGGCACCGACCGGCAGAGCCGCCCGGTGCCGGCCGGTGTGCGGTCCACCCTGGCGCCGCTGCACACGGGGTGGAGCGCGGCCACCGTGCGCCGGGACGGCCGGACGGTGGCGGAAGTGACCTCGCGCCACCCGGTGCGGAGCCAGGTCCAGGTCCAGGATCTCCAGTACTACGCGGAGAGCAGCGGCCGCCCGGACACTCCCTGAGCTTCGGCGCTCACGGGTACGAGACGACGGTGGACGGCACGGTCGAGCTCCCCGAGGTCGCGGAGCCGGTGTTGTTGATGACGTGGTTGTACTGGCCCTTCCCGCCCAGTGACACGACCAGCAGATCGTGGAACTTCACGCCCGTCTTGTCGGGGGCGGCGAAGCCGTGGTCCTGCTGGATGGAAGGATCCGCCGTGAAGTTGCAGTAGCTGCCGAGACCCCAGCCCTCATGGGTGTTCACCGAGTCGGCGACCTTGTAGGCGGCGTACCCCTTGGTGGCACCGTCCTGGACGGCGGCCTGGTCGGGGGCGTCGTACGCCTTCTCGTTCTGGAAGAAGATCGTTCTGCCGTTCTCGCCGTTCCACTGGACGTCGTACTTGTTGAAGTGCTCGACGAACAGCCCGGTGGCCAGCACGTTGTCGCCGTTGACCGTGAGCCCGTAGTCGGCTCTGTTGGTCTCCCAGCCGACGCCGTCGCCGTGGTCGGCACGCCAGAGCCAGGTGTGGTCGACGATGGTGTCGTTGCTGTTGATCTCCATACTGGTGGTGGCCTTGCCCGGCCCCGCGCCGCCGATCCGGACGAAGACGTCCTGCACGGTGGTCGGGTTGGCCGAGTGGTCGGCGGACGAGCCCTCCGGCCCGACCTGGAGCAGCGTGTCCGAGTTGACCGTGCCCGCGTCGATGAGCAGACCGGCCAGCTTGACGCCGTCCACGTCGGCTACCTTCATCGCCGTCACCCCGTTGTCGGGGACGATCGTCGCGTATCCGAGACCCAGCACCACCGTGTTGGCCCGCTTCACGTCGATGGTCTGGTCGACGTGGTAAATGCCGGGCGTGAAGAGGAGGTTGAGCCCCTGGTCCAGCGCCTGGTTGATGGTCGCCGCGGTCGCGCCGGGCTTGACCACGTAGAACTGGTCCAGCGGGATCGAGTCACCCTTCGGCGTGCCGTTCTCCCACGTGGTGCCGCTGGCGTTGGTGCGCTTCTCCGGTGTGAAGACCTTGTAGTCGTCGCCGTCCAGATACAGGAACGGCTTCTCGCGGGAGACGGGAGTGGTGTCCAGGGTGGTGTACGTGGGGTCGGGGAAGCCCTGGGCCGGTGCGCCCTTCACGCCTGAGAACACCATGTTCCAGACGCCGTTGGCCCAGCCGCCGACCGAGCTGTCCCGGGTGTACCACTGCTGCTGCGAGTACGGGCTGACCGTCCCGTCGATCTTGCTGTCGGCGATGTAGCCGCCGCTGGCCCAGCCGTAGCCGTCGGGGGCCAGATTGAGTCCGCCCTTGACGTGCATCCGGCGGAACGGCGCGGCCTGGGCCACCGCCCAGCGGTCGGTGCCGTTCGCCGGCGTGAGCGCGAGGTTCTCCGCCGAGCGCCAGAAGTTCTGCGTGGCGTTGCCGTTGAACCAGCCCGCGTCCACGGTGACGTCGCCGTTGATGTCGGTGTCGTCGGGGGAGAGGCCAAGACCGGCGATCGAGGTGTAGAAGCCGAGCTGGGCGTTTATGTTGCTGTACTTACCCGGCTTGAAGAAGAAGGCATCCCTGCCGGTACCGAACTGCGCCGACTCCTGCCGTTTGAACACCGAGTCCAACTGGCCCTGGATATCGGGGGTGGACGGGTCGAATACATGCACATTCGGGCCGAGGTCGCCGCCGCCGGGCAGTTCGGCAGCGTGCGATTTCGACGGGGCGACGACGAGCAGGGCGGCAGCGAGCGCGGCCGCGGCCACCACCGACATCCTTCTCCTGCGTGCTGTGGGGGGAACAAGCATGGGGAAATCTCCCGCGGTTGGTGGCTCGACGCTGAGCCTTCAAGAAGTGAAGAGCGAATGGGGTTGGGAGCGCTCTCTGATGGGTTGGATCGTTCCTCCGCGCGTGTGCCACGTCAAGAGTTGTGCAAAAAGTGCTGACGGTGACCTTGGTTTCTCCAACTCTGTTGAATAAAGGGCCGTTTGAGGGAGGCGGTCCACGCTCCCCGGTCTCGGTGACCGGGGCGAGACCCGGGCCGGGGCCGCCTCGGACGAGGGGTGCGGATCGCGCCGAAACGTTGACATGTACTGACCGCAAGGTGAATTGTGATGCTCGAAATACCAGTGTTCCAAGCATGTCTGCGCAGACATTGCACATTTTGCTGTTCGGTACGAACGGAGAACACTCCTTGCGAATCCTCAGAAGCCGCCCCCGGCAGGGCGCGGCCGCCGCGGTGTCGGCGCTGGTACTCGCCCTCACCACCCTGACCGTCCCGGCGTCCCAGGCACACGCGGCCGCGACTCCGTCGGGGGTCCTCGACAGCGGGACGAAGAGCGTCACCTGGCAGAGCCCCGTCTACGCCAAGGGCACCGTCGACGCTCCCGACAAGTGCGGTACGACAGCCGACGATCCGGACCAGGCCAAGTGCGCCCGGTTCGATCTGACGGTCAACCCGCCGGCGGGTCAATGGGACGACAACCCCGAGGGGGGAGTCCCGGTCTCCATCCAGTGGCAGACCCCCACCGACGACTTCGACATGTACATCTACGACAAGGACAACAAGCAGGTCGCGTCGAGCGCCGGGACCGCCGACCCCGAGGCGACGGTCATCCCCAAGGCGTCGGGCACGTACCACGTGGTGGTCGTCCCGTACGACGTGCACAACAACTCCTTCACCGGCAAGGCGTATCTCCCGGAGCCCACCGACGCGGGCAAGCTGACCGGTTTCAGCGGATCGCACGGCACCTACGACATCGCGGCCGGTGACCTCAAGGCGCGCGCCTCCTTCTTCACCGACGAGACGATGCGGCTCCAGGCGTCCCCCGACGGGGATCTCTCCGGTCCTGCGGGCAGCCACATGATCCAGAAGCAGCCGGTGGTCCAGTCGCACACCTCCGCCTTCAACGCCGGTTCCTACTACGGGATCCGGTCGAAGGGCGTCGTGCTGCGCGTCTACAAGAAGCCGCTGACGTTCGCCCTGTACAAGGCGGACAACCGCACGGTGATCTGGGCGGAGGCCGACCCGCTGCGCTGGACGTCCGGCGGAATGCGGCAGAGTCTGAAGCGCGGAGCCAAGGAGCAGTTCTTCGGCGGCGGTGAGCAGAACGGCAGCTTCTCCCACCGCGACCAGGTCATGAACGTCGGCAACAACACCAACTGGAACGAGGGCGGCTACAACAACTCCCAGCCGTTCTACATCTCCAGTGCCGGATACGGAGTCTTCCGCAACACCATGACGGCAGGGGTGTACGACTTCGGCTCACCGGTCAGGACCGGTCAGCAGGAACGGCGCCTGGACGCCTACTACTTCACCGGTGACACCAAGTCGGTGATCGGCCAGTACACCTCGCTGGTCGGCAAGCCGTTCATGCCGCCGGTGTACGGCCTTGAGCCGGGCGACTCCGACTGCTATCTGCACAACGCGAACCGGGGCGAGCGCCACACCCTGGACTCGCTCAAGATCGCGGACGGCTACAACCAGAACCAGATGCCGCTCGGCTGGATGCTCGTCAACGACGGCTACGGCTGCGGCTACGAGAACCTGCCGCAGACCGGTGAGGGGCTGAACAAGGACCACGCCCAGCTCGGCCTCTGGACCCAGAACGGTCTGCCGAACCAGGCCGAGGAGGCCAAGGCCGGAGTGCGCGTCCGCAAGCTGGACGTCGCGTGGGTCGGCAACGGCTACGGTATGGCGCTCGACGCCTGCGACCAGGCCAAGGCCGGTATCGAGGACAACAGCGACGCCCGCGGCTTCGTCTGGCTGCCGGTCTCCTGGGCCGGGGCCCAGCGCTGCGGAGTGCTCTGGAGCGGTGACCAGAAGCTGTCCTGGGACTACCTGCGCTGGCAGATTCCCACCTATGCGGGTGCGACCCTGTCCGGCATCGCGTACAACACCGGTGACGTCGGCTCGATCTACAGCCACGACCCCAAGATGTACGCCCGTGACCTCCAGTGGAAGGCGTTCCTGCCGGCCATCATGACGATGGACGGCTGGGCCAGCGACATCACCACCAAGAAGCCGCACGACCAGCAGCCCTGGCTGGACGGTGAGCCGTACACCTCCATCAACCGGAAGTACCTCCAGTTGAAGGAGCGGCTGCTGCCGTACATGTACACGCTGTCCAAGGACGCCACGAAGACCGGCGTCGGATCGGTGCGCCCGCTGTCGCTGGAGTACCCGGACGACCCGGCGACGCTCGGGGCCGACGCGAAGTACGAGTTCATGTCGGGCTCGGACTTCCTGGTGGCGCCCGTCTACAGCGACACCGACGTCCGCAACGGCATCTACCTGCCGAAGGGCACCTGGACCGACTACTGGACGGGCAAGACCTACCAGGGCCCGACCACGGTCAACGGCTACAAGGCGCCGCTCGACACCCTCCCGCTGTTCGTCAAGGGCGGCTCGATCGTGCCGATGTGGCCCAAGGGCACGACGTCCTGGGAGACCCGGGACAAGAGCGAACTCGACTACGACATCTACCCCAAGGGCACCACGGACTACACGCTGTACGAGGACGACGGCGTGACGCGGAAATTCGCGGAGGGCTCGTCGGCCACCCAGCACCTCCAGGTGAAGGCCCCCACGCACGGCAAGGGCGCCACGACCATCAAGGTCGGTGAAAGCGTGGGCAGTTACACGGGCAAGCCCGCCTCCCGCTCGTACACCTTCACGGTGCACGCCAAGGACGCACCGTCCAAGGTGGCCATGGCGGGCGGCAAGCTGCCCCGGCTGGACTCCGCGAAGGCGTTCGCGGCGGCCGAGTCCGGCTGGTACACGGACCCGGCCACCGGCGTGACCGAGATCAGGACGCCGTCGCTCTCCACGGGCCACGGCTTCTCGGTGACTCTGCGGGGCTAAGCGCTCTCCCGAGCAGCACGAGGCAGGTCAGGGGCCGTCCGAGGACGGTCCCTGACCTGTGTGCACGCGATCGGCCGGCGGCTCTTCGAGCGGCTTGTGATCGGCGCGACCGCACTGGCCGGCGCTCAGGTGCTGCTGCGCCGGGCCGCCCCGTCCCGCAGATCCAGCACTATCACCGAACCCCAGTCGTGCCGCCGGGCCTCGGTGAAGCCGAGCGCCAGATAGAAGGCGCGTGCTCCCGGGTTTCCGCCGCCCACCCCGAGGTGCAGCCCCCGCACCCCGCGTGCCCGCAGAGCTTCCAGCAGGGCCGACATCAGACGCCGCCCGAGCCCGGCGCCCTGGCCGCGCGGCAGGATGTCGATGTGCAGATGCGCGGGATGGCTCTCGTACAGCGGGTCGCCTTCGGCGAGCGGTTTCCGGTGGAGCTGCGCCACCAGCTGCCAGTCCCGGCTGCCGTCGCCCGGATCGTCCGCCATGGCCTCCGGGTGGCGCAGCCGCAGCGGGGCGTACCAGTGGTGCTCCCGCCACTTCTCGTACGCGGCGGAGTCCGCGGTCGCCACCACGTAACCGAGGACCCCGAACGCGTCCGCGGCCACGAAGGTCAGGCCCGGATCGGCGGCCGGGTAGGGGCCGGCGAACACATGGCCCAGCAGATCGGGGTCGTGGTAGAGCGCGGTGGCGTCGCCGCCCGAGTCACCGGTGCGCAGGCACACCCGGTACATGCCCGGCAGGTCGAAGGGCTGGAAGGGCCGGATCTCGATACTCATCGGGCGGCCGCCGGGGAGCCGGGCGGGGCCGAGGCGGGTTCGGTGGTCATCGTGCCAGGGTAGGCGGGTGGACGGACGTATGGTCGCCGGTGCCACGGCCGAGGTAGGTCAGCGGGCCCGCGTCCGGCACCGGGATCTCGTGGAACCCGAGCCGGTCGTAGAACGCTCGCGCCGGGGTGTTGGCCGTGACCATACCCACATGGACGGCGGACACGCCGTGCTCCGCCAGCGTGCCGAGGAACCGCGTCATCAGCGCCCGTCCGCACCCGGCTCGTTGATGGCCGGGCAGCAGATCGATGTGCAGATGGGCGGGGTACGCGGCCACTTCGGGCACCAGCATGCGCTCGGGGCGGTGCAGGAGCACGGCCATCTGATCGGCCGGTGTCCGCGGCGGCCCGGCCGGTTCCGGGTAGCGTCCGGCGACCTCGGGCAGCCACTCCGTACGGAAGCGTTCCACGAACCGCGCGGTGTCCGCGGTGCCGACGACGTACCCGACGGCGAGGCCGCTGCCGTCGTCGACGACGAAGGCGAGATCCGGTTTGAGCTCCACGTAGGGCCCGGCGAAGACACTGGGCAGCAGCCCGTGGTCGGCGTTGCGGGCAGCCGGTGACGACAGGGCCAGCGGGTGGCCGGCGGATGGAATGCGGCCGACCCGGCAGGTCAGGCGGCGGTCAGCTCGTACGCCCACAACCCGTCCAGGTCGGCGCGCCGGGTGAACCCGGCCCGGAGCAGGACCTGTTGCGAGGGCAGATTGCCCGGGTCCGTCGTGGCCAGCACCGTGTGCACAGCGGGGAGCCGCAAGGTCCAGCGGGTGAGCGCGATCACCGCGTCCGTCGCCCAGCCCGCGCCCCGCGCCGACTCCGTCAGGTCGTAGCCGATCTCCACCGCGCCTTCGGACGGCGGCCCGTGGAATCCGATCCCGCCCAGCGCGACGCCGTCGCGGGCGCGCTGGATCACGAACAGCCCCCACCCGGGCAGGTGCGCCCCGGCTTCGGCGGCCATCGCCACCATCTTCCCGGCGATCTGTGTCCCGCTGCCCGGAGCCGCGTCGAGCCAGTCGAGTCCTGCCGTGTCGCCCTCGGCGAGCACAGCGGCCGCGGCGGGCGACTGCTCACGCAGGACGAGCCGGTCCGTCTCCAGAACGAGCAGGCCGTTCTCTCGGAAGTAGCGCAGGGTCATGGCGTCGGCCACCTCGATACGGGGGAGTGGAGACCGGCGCCTCCGTGAACTCAGCCCGGCCAGTATCTCCCGGCCCGCCCCGGGAGGCCGCAGCGGCGGAGAAATCCGCCCTGTCCGACGGCGTCAGGGGCCGCTCGCCGGAACCGGACCGGGCTGCGTCGGCGCCGACCGCCCGCGCCCTCCGTTACGATTCCCGCTCATGAGCACTCCTGACCAGAGCGAAGCGGTGGACACGGACCTGACCGAGCCCGGAAAGCCGGGCCTGACGCCTCGTCAGGCCCGGAGGATACGGATAGCGGTGGCATCCGTCATGATGGCCGCCGTCGCGCTGGTGCTCGCGGAACGGATCACCAGCCGGTCGTCCCTGCTGGTCGTGGCCGACTACGGGATGGCACTGATCCTCTGCGGTGTGGTCATCGAACTCAGCCGCAGCGGCCGTACCAGGATCGCCAGTTGGCTGCTGTGCGTGGGCCTGGTGGCCGCAGTCGCCGCCGACTGGCTCGTACTTCCCTGACCTGACCTGAGAGGCCGGGTGCCAGGGTGCAGGTCAGGCGCCCTGGCCCGACCCGGTCCCCGAAGTGGGCGCCGCCTTGATCCCCTTGGTGATCTGGTCCATGACGGAGAGCGCGGGCGCCTTGGAGTTGATGTCGAAGCCGGAGCGGACGACGATCAGCATTCCGTCGGCCCCCGGTGACGGGAAAGCCAGCGACTGGACGTACCCGTCGTCACCCTTCTCCGTCACCACCTTCCAGCGCACCAGATAGCCCTGCCGGCCGGCCACCGTGACGGCCTCGGACTTCAGCAGTTGGTGCGAGGTGATCCCCGAAGAGGACTCCCCGTACGACTCCTTGGCATTGCCGGCTATGTCCTTCTTCGCGGCGGTCTCCGGGTCGGTCGCCGAGATCTTCAGGGCGAGCGCCGGTTCGGAGAACACCCCGCCGCGCACACACTGTGCGGCCTTGCCGTTCGCGCCGGCTCCGTCCGGGCAGGTGTACTTGCCGATGGTCACGCCGGCCCCGACGGTCCCCGACTGGCCGGTCCAGCCCTTCGGCACCGGGATGCTGATCCCGCTGGCCGCGTCGGTGGCGTAGCCGTCCTCGGTCTGCGGTGCCTGCCCGGGGCCCTGGTCACCGCCGCTGCCGCCGCCGTTCTGACCGCTCCCGTCACCGCCGCCCGGCGTCCCGGGGCGGCTGGGCGCCGTGGACGGGGCGGTCGCCGCGTCCGATGTGTGCCCGGAGCCCGATCCGTTGCTCAGCAGATAGATGCCGCCTCCGACGGCCGCCAGGACCACCACGGCGGCCGTGACCGCGGCGCCGATCCGCAACCGGCGCCGCCGGGTCGCGGCAGGCGGCATACGCAGCTGGTCGGTCCACTGGGCGCCGTCCCACCAGCGTTCCTGGACAGGGCCTATTCCTGTATACCCGGGGTCTCTGTGCCATCCGGGCGGGCTCATCTGGGTCACAGCCGCCACCGTAGCCGGACTGCGTGAAAATCACATGAATCGGGTCGGGGGAGTGCGTCCGGCCGCCGCCGCGTCACGCGTCGGCCCGGGCCGGACCGGCATCAGTGGTCGGTGAACTCCGCCAGTACCTCCGTGAGCCACTCTGTCCAGTACTTCTCCAGACCGATTCCGGCCCGGAGCACCAGATGCTGGAGACGGTCCTCCGGGGGCAGGCCGGGGCGCGAGAAGTCCCGCTCCTCGATGGCCAGGTACTCCGCCAACTGCTTCTCGTGCAGCCTGAGGTGGCGCGTCAGCTCGGCTCCGAGGCCGTGCGTCCCCACCATGGCAGCCGCCCGGAGCCGCAGCAGCAGGGGATCGCGTGCCGTTCGGGGATCCTCCGGTCTGGCCACCCAGGCCGTCAGTTCCGCGCGCCCTTCGGGCAGGACCTCGTACTCCCGCCTCCGCCCCCGCGAGGGCTGCTGCGGCAGCGGGCGGATGAAGCCGGACTGCTCCAGTTTCGCCAGTTCGCGGTAGATCTGCTGATGCGTCGCCGACCAGAAGTAACCGATCGACCTGTCGAACCGTCGGGTCAGCTCCAGCCCGGACGACGGCTTTTCGAGCAGGGCGGTGAGGATCGCGTGCGGGAGGGACATGCGGGCATCCTAGAGAGATCCAGACCGGGAGCCGCCGCACCGGGACACCGGGGGCTGCCGCATCGCGCCACCGGGCGCGGCCGCGATGCGGTGGCTAAGGGCTGTCCCGCAATTCCCGGCGGGCGCGCGACGACAGCTACGGCACCTCGCCGCGTTGTCGGAACGTCCACATACATCCAGTATGCGGACGTCCCTCCGCCTTGCGATGCACCGCATCTGACGCCGCGCGCTGATCCACCAGGAATTGCGGGACAGCCCTTAGGACGGTGGCTCAGACGCTCGCGGCCAGTTCGGTCCCCTGGCGTACGGCCCGCTTGGCGTCCAGCTCGGACGCCACATCGGCGCCTCCGATCACATGCACCCGGTGGCCGGCGGCGCACAGCGACTCGTACAGCTCACGGCGCGGTTCCTGACCGGTGCACAGCACGACCGTGTCGACGGGGATCACCTGCGCGGCGCCGTCGACCGTTACATGCAGGCCTTCGTCGTCGATCCGTTCGTACGTCGCGCCCGCGACCATCGTGACGCCGCGGTGCCTGAGCTCCGTCCGGTGGACCCACCCCGTCGTCTTCCCGAGCCCGGCACCGACCTTGCCGGTCTTGCGCTGGAGCAGATACACGGTACGCGGCGAGGCCGGCCGGACCGGGGTGCGCAGACCGCCGGGCGCGCTGTACTCGGTGTCGACGCCCCACTGCCGGAAGAAGACCTCCGAGTCCTGGCTCGCCGACTCGCCGCTGTCGGTGAGGAACTCCGCGACGTCGAAGCCGATCCCGCCGGCTCCGATGATCGCGACACGCTGTCCCACCTGTACGCCGTCCCGCAGGACGTCCAGGTAGCTGACGACGCTGGGGTGGTCGAGGCCGGGGATCTCCGGGGTATACGGCACGACTCCGGTGGCGAGCACGATCTCGTCGAAGCCCTCAGCGGTGAGCGTCTCCGCCGTGACCAGGGTCTTCAACCGGACATCGACACCGCGCAGTGCGAGCTGGACCCGGAAGTAGCGCAGGGTTTCGTTGAACTCCTCCTTGCCCGGTATCCGCCGCGCCACATTCAGCTGCCCGCCGATCTCGTCCGCGGCGTCGAAGAGCGTCACCGCGTGGCCGCGCTCGGCAGCCGACACGGCGAAGGCGAGCCCGGCGGGCCCGGCCCCGACCACACCGACGCGCTTGCGGCGCCGGGTCGGCGACAGGACCAGTTCGGTCTCACGGCAGGCCCGCGGGTTGACCAGGCAGGAGGTGATCAGACCGCTGAAGGTGTGGTCGAGACAGGCCTGGTTGCAGCCGATGCAGGTGTTGATGGTGTCGGAGCGGCCCTGCCCGGCCTTCGCGACGAACTCCGGATCGGCCAGGAAGGGGCGGGCGAGCGAGACCATGTCCGCGCACCCCCCGGCCAGCAACTCCTCGGCCAGCTCAGGGGTGTTGATCCGGTTGCTGGTGATCACGGGAATGCTGACCGCGCCCGTGACCTTCTTCGTCACCCAGGTGTACGCACCACGCGGCACCGAGGTCACGATGGTGGGGATCCGGGCCTCGTGCCAGCCGATTCCGGTGTTGATGATGGTCGCGCCGGCCGCCTCGATCTGCTGGGCGAGCGCGATCACCTCGTCCTCCGAGGAGCCGCCCGGGACCAGGTCGAGCATGGAGAGCCGGTAGATGAGGATGAAGTCGGGCCCCACCTGTTCACGCACCCGGCGGACGATCTCCAGGGGGAACCGGATGCGGTTCTCGTACGATCCGCCCCAGCGGTCCTCGCGGTGGTTGGTCTCCGCCGCGATGAACTCGTTGATCAGATAGCCCTCGGAGCCCATGATCTCGACGCCGTCGTACCCGGCGCTCCGGGCCAGCCCGGCCGCCCGTACGAAGTCCTCGATGGTCTGCTCGACCTCGTCGTCGGTGAGGGCGTGCGGAGTGAACGGGCTGATCGGCGCCTGGATCGCGCTCGGCGCCACCAGGCCGGGCTGGTAGGCGTACCGGCCGGAGTGCAGGATCTGCATCGCGATCCGGCCGCCCGCCCGGTGGACCGCCGCGGTCACCGGAGCGTGCTGTGCGGCCTCCGCCGCGGTGGTCAGCTTGGCGCCGCCGTCGCGCGACCTGCCCTGTTCGTTGGGGGAGATTCCGCCCGTCACGATGAGCGCGGCACCGGCGCGTGCGCGGGCCGCGTAGAACTCGGCCAGCCGCTCGAAGCCGTCGGGTGCCTCTTCGAGCCCGAGGTGCATCGATCCCATCAGGACACGGTTGGGCAGCGTGGTGAAGCCGAGGTCGAGGGGGCTCAGCAGGTGGGGGTACGGGCTCATCCGGCGCCTCCGGTGCGCAGTGGTGGTCAGCTCTTTCTAGACCAGCCGCCGCCCGTTGTGCAACAAGTTGCATAATGGAGTGCGTCACTGAGTGTGCCGTGGGGTCTGCTCCTGCCTGTCCCTGTATCAGTCCTTGTGCTGGTCTCTGCGCAGCAGGTACGTCTCCATGATCCAGCCCTTCCGGGCGCGGGCCTCCGACCGCAGTTCCTCGATGGGCCCGGCGACCTCCGACAGCCGTCCGGAGACCAGGATCTCGTCCTCGGTGCCCAGATAGGCGCCCCAGTGGATCACCGGGTCCTCGTCGACGTGGTGACGGAAGGCCTGCTGTGCGTCGAGCATGACGACGACGTCGTCCACACCGTCGGGCCACCCCTCGGCGAGCCGCCGCCCGGTGGTGATCTGCACGGGCCGCCCGACCCGGTTCAGTCCGGTGCGATGTCTGGCCGCCAGCGCCGACACACTGCTGATGCCGGGAACCACCTCATGGTCGAAGGCGACCGCGCCCCGCTCCAGGACCTCTTCGAGGATGGCGAGCGTGGAGTCGTACAGAGCGGGATCGCCCCACACCAGGAACGCGCCGCACTCGTCCTCGCCCAGGTCCTCCGTGATCATGCGCTCGTAGATACCGGCACGCGCCCGCCGCCAGTCGTCGACGGCCGCGGCGTACCCGGAACCCCCGGCTACGCGGTCCCGGTCGGGATCCCGTGCCTCTACGAGACGGTAGCCGCGGCCGTGCCCGATGTGCTCCTGCAGGATGTTGTGGCGCAGCCGGATCAGATCGGACTTCTCCGCACCCTTGTCGAGAAGGAAGAAGACGTCCGTCTTGTTGAGGGCTTTGACCGCTTGAATCGTCAGATGGTCCGGGTCGCCCGCACCGATGCCGATCACATAGATCTTTCTCACCCGCCGAGTCTGACGCATGCCCACGACGTCCGGCGCCCGCCGGGTCGAACAGCGGACCGGGCGCGGACCCGTCGGCGCCGCCGGGCCGGTCGGAGGCAGGCCGGAGAGAGGCGGAGGGAAGGGAGCTGGTCAGGCGCCGGTCAGGCGCGGGGCCGAAGCCCTCGCGTCGACCGGTTCCCGGAGCCCGTCCGCGAGTTGCTCGGCCCAGGCGGTCAGGCCGCCGATGTCGATCCCGTACGGCATGGGCTCGGGGTACGCGGCGAGTCCGCCCGCACCCCGGAGCAGCAGCCGCGCACCGCCCGCGCTATTGCCGCGAGCGGCATGCGTCAGCCCGACGGCCAGCTGCGCAAGGCCCCGCCACAGCGCGCGCTCCGACTCGGGCCCCGCCTTCCAGGCATCCTCGAACACCTCATGCGCGTGGAAGGGCATCCCGGCGTCGAGCAGCCGCTGCGCCTCCCGCACGGTCTCCGCGGGAGTACGCGTCACCCCCTCCGGCTGCCGCTCCACACCCTCGGCCCCGTACGGGAGCGGCCGCCCGAGCCCGTCCCGGGGCCGGGCGTTGCGTGCCCGGCCCTCCGCGTCGCGGTCCCTCGCGGTGTCGCGCGAGCCGTCGCTCTTCTCGTTCATCCGCTGATTGTCTCCCCATCGCCGTCCCTTATGGCGGAGTCGGTCCGGCGGTCGGAGTTGGGGTATGGTTCTCATGCAGGTCAGGCCAGGGGAAACCCCAGGTCAGACGGGCACCGGGACGTGGCGCAGCTTGGTAGCGCACTTGACTGGGGGTCAAGGGGTCGCAGGTTCAAATCCTGTCGTCCCGACGGGAGCTTGCTCCATTGTCGCAGGTCAGGGCCTTGTTTCACGAAAGTGAAGCAGGGCCCTCGGTCTTTTTCAGGGCCTGCCTCTTCGCGGCTTCTCACAAATGATGACGATCATGGGCGGCCGAACAGTTCGCCGAGCCTCCGAGGGCCGGCCTTGAGGCTCTTCGAGTCGGTGGTGAACGGGTGTCCCGGGGCCTGACCGGAGCCGTGACGACGTGGCGGGAAAAGGGTTGAGGGGTATTTACCGGGCTGGTAGCTTGCAGTCGACCGTGACACCGCCCGAGGAGGTGAGACCCGTGAACGCTGTATCAACATGGGTGCTCCTCCTTCCCCATCACGGCCGGCGATTGACGTAGGTGTCGTCGGGAGCGCCTCGACAACAAGGCACTCCCGGAAGGCAACACCTATGCACTCTCTGCAGTTCGCCGCCGAGTCGTCGTCAAACGGCGTGGCTGAGCGCGACTTCACCGTGGACAACGTCCCCGGCGTTCTCTGGTCGCCGGCTTCCGGCGCAGCCGATCACGCGCCCCTGATTCTGATGGCCCACGGCGGCGGCAACCACAAGAAACATCCGGCGATGTCCGGCCGCGCCCGTCTCCTCGTGTCTGGCTGCGGCTTCCACGTAGCCGTCATCGACGCACCCGGTCACGGCGACCGGCCGCGCACGACGCACGACGAGGCGGAGATCGCCGAGCTGTTCCGGGCACGGGCGGCGGGCGAGCCGGAAGGCCCGGTCGTCGTGCGCTACAACGCGCACCTGGCGGAGCGCGCCGTGCCCGAGTACCAAGCGGTCCTGGACGCCCTCCAGGGACTCCCGGAGATCGGTACCGGCGGCCCGGTCGGCTTCTGGGGCATCAACATGGGCACCGCGATCGGCATACCGTTCGTGGCCACCGAACCCAGGATCAGCGCCGCGGTCTTCGGCCAGCACTGGCCCGATGCCCTGGCTGAGAAGGCGGAGCAGATCACCATCCCGATCGAGTTCGACCTGCAGTGGGACGACGAGCACATCTCGCGCGAGGAGGGTCTTGCGCTGTTCGACGCCTTCGCCTCGAAGGAGAAGTCATTGCACGTGAACTCGGGCAGGCACAAGGAGCTGCCCCGGTTCGAGGCGGACAGCGCGCTCCGGTTCTTCGCCCGGCACTTCGGCCGGCCGGTCACCTCGCCGGCCTGACGTGCGCAGTCGCGACGTCCGGCTTGCCGGCCGGACGCCGCGACCGCGGCCCCGGGTTTGAGGCTGCGTACCCGGGCCTTCGGCCTTCTCCAATATCGGTGAGGGCCCGGGCCGGTGGAGGGCTCGGTGTCGCGTCGGGCCAGGCGTGCGTGAGGTGCCGACTGCCGGGCCATTGCCGCAGGTTGCGGTAGTCCCGCCCCTTGCCGGCGAAACTCGGGGGCCCTCAGCGCACCGTCTGGGTAGAGTCGGGCGGTGCCCGAGTTGAAGCGACTGCGTACTGACCATGCCCCAGCGGTCCTGGCCTTCGAGCTGGCGAACCGTGCCTACTTCGCTGCCTCGATTTCCGACCGCGGCGACGAGTTCTTCGACCAGTTCCCCGACCGGCACAGCGCCGCGCTGGCTGAGCAAGAGGCCGGCATCTGTGCCTTCTACGTGCTTGTCGCTGATGACGGCTCGGTTGTGGGCCGGTTCAACCTGTACGACATCGAGGACGGCACTGCCAGACTCGGCTATCGGGTCGCTCAGCAGGTGGCCGGCCGTGGCGTGGCGACCAACTCCGTCCGGGAGCTGTGCCGGACAGCTGCGGCGCGGCACGGGCTGCGCACACTGCGGGCGGCCACCTCCCACGACAACGCCGCGTCCCGGAAGGTGCTGGGCAAGGCCGGGTTCGTTCCGGTCGGTCCGGCCACCGCAGCCGATCTCGGCGGTAAGACCGGCACCTGGTACCAGCGCGACCTCCAGCCATAGACCTCAGTCGACGCCGGACGAGGGCAACCGAGCCAACGCGTTCCCGTGTGACTCCGGCGACTGGTTTGTGCCGTCCTGTCGCAACCGCTCCAGCCCGTGCGAGGTACGGCGGAGCCTCGGTGCAATGACCCCGTCCTGGGTGAACGGGGCCTGGCGGTACTCCTTCATCTCGCCTAGTAGCCGCGCCAGACGTTGTCGAACGCCGCGTCCTCGATCGCCCTACGCTGGCGTACGGCTCGCAGCTCCTGCACGGCGCCCCCGACGGCGGCCAGCACCACCGCGACCGCATCAACGACGAGTTGCGGTGTGTCCTCGACCGGCTCGTCGCGGATTCCTGCCTCGGACGCCAGGGCGGCGAGCACGGGTTCGCCCGCCGCCCAGCGGGCCTCGGCACGGGTCCGGGCCGCCGAGTCGACCAGGTCCGTGTGCCCGGTCCGCAGCGGGATCCGGCGGCCCCGCGGCCGGGCCGCCAGCCCCGCCCGCTCCAGCTCGTCGACGTATGCCGTGGAGAGCCCTCGGCCCCTGCGCCACAGCCAGTCCTCGACCGACTCGTACGGTTCCTGTCGCCTGAGCGCCCCGGCGGCCTGGTCCAGGAGGCCGTCCCCCGTGGGTGCCTGGGCGCTGGGCAGGATGCGGTCGCCGTCGACGACGAGGGCGTTGGCCTCCATGAGGTCGAGCACCTCGGCTCCGGCGAGCGCGAGCGACAAGTCGCCCTGCTCCACGGGGAGGCGGGGTGCCATGCCCAGAGCGACGATCGCGAGATCCTGTGCGGTGGTCATGAGCGGCTCCACGTCAGTTGGCCGAGTGCGGGCGAGCGAGTCGAGGCCGGCCGCGGCGGGCAGGGCGTCCGGCCGGTTCTCGCCGTTCATCATGTGCCGTGCGAGGGCCACCGGGGTTCGTCAAGGCCCGGTCGTATCGGCGTCTACTGTACGGTCAGGCCGCGCTGTCCATCGCGGACACCTCAGAGCCCCCTGTGTCGTCGTCCTGCTGCCCTTGTCCTGCGATCCCGGCCAGGAAAGGCCAGGGCATGCGGCCACACGCCGCGGAGTGCGTTGTTGAGCGCGTCCGACGCGCTGCTCGGGGAGCCGTACGGGTCTTCACCGCCACCAACATCACGAAACTGTTGAACGGCACAATCCCCACACGGGCGGCCTGCACCTTGGCGAGCGCGTCGGCCTCCGTGAACGGTGGTACGGGAGGGCGGGCTTGGGCTTCGGGGGTACGGGGCACCGGCTACGCGGGCCCCGGGGGCAGGTGGACGGTCATGATCAGGTGGCAGGTTTCGGCGCCCGCGCCGCGGTAGGTGTGAGGGGTGTCGGCCTCGAAGGTGGCGGTCTGACCGGCTTCGACAGGGTGCTCGGTGCCGTCGACGACGAGTGTCATCCGTCCTGCGGTGACGCTGACGGTTTCGGTCACGCCCGCCTGGTGGGGGTGGCTGGGGTACTCCTCACCGGGTTCGAGTGTCCAGCGCCAGACCTCGGTGGCCGCCGGACCGCTGGTGGTCAGCATGAGCCGGGCCTCGCTGCCACGCGCGCCCTTCCACAAGGGCATGACGGCGTCGGCGCCCACCACCCGGACGCGTTCTTCGGTGTGGCCTTCCATCAGGGCCGATACGGACACGCCGAGCGTGTCGGCGAGACGGACCAGGGTGGCGAAGTTCGGGTTGCCCTGAGCCTTCTCCAGACCGACCAGGGCGCCCTTGCTGACCTTGGCGCGGCGGCCGAGTTCGTCCAGGGACAGCCCGGCGCGGGTACGGGCCGCGCGTACGTTGTGCGCCAGCGTCCGCAGGGCCGCCTCGGTCTCGGTCATCCCCTCACCCTCCAGGGTGGTTCAGTGGATTGCACCACACGGTCGTTCGGTTGACGAACGGCGGTCGGTGCGTTGTACGGTGTAGTCGTTCCGTTGATAGTAAGGGATGTACCCGTGATCGCTCTGCTGCTGGCCCTGGGCAGCTCCCTGGCCTACGGATGTGCCGACTTCCTGGGCGGCCTCGGGGCCCGTAAGGCCCATGTCCTGCGTACCGTGATGATCGCCGCCCCGGCTTCGCTCACCGTCGAGTTGCTGCTGTGGCCCTTCCTCGGTGCTTCCTTCGCCCCCGCAACCCTCGCGTGGGGCGCCGCGTCCGGTGTGGCGTCGGCGGCCGCGTTCGCCCTGCTCTACCGCACACTCGCGATCGGCCCGATGAATGTCCTGTCCCCGGTCACCGCGCTGGTCTCGGCGATGCTGCCGGTCGGCGTCGGGCTGCTGCAGGGCGACCACCTGGGTCTGGCCGGGCTGATCGGTCTGCCGCTGGCGCTGGCGGGGGTGGTGCTGGTCAGCGCCGGACACGGCGCCAAGTCGGCCCGCCCCTCGCGTACCGCGTTGCTGCTGGCCTTCGGCGCCGGGGCCGCCATCGCCCTGCAACTGGTCTTCCTGCACCAGGCCCCCTCCGACAGCGGCGTCGGCCCGCTGATCATCGGCCGCGCCGTCTCTTCCGCCGTCACCCTGGCTGCCGCCGGACTCATGTACCGGCGGCTCGGCCCGGAGAAGCCGGCGTACGCGATGTCGGCGACGGCCGGCGTGCTGGACTCGGTGGCCAACCTGCTGTTCCTGCTCGCCGCCCGCAGCGGCGACCTGGCCGTCGTCGCCGTCATCATCGCCCTGTATCCGGTCGGCACCGTCCTGCTGGCCCGCGCCGTCCTCGCCGAACGCATCCACCGCGGCCAGCTGATCGGCCTGGGCACCGCGGCCGTCGCCGTCAGCCTCCTCGCCCTCACCTGACCTCGCACCCCACCCGGAGGGACTCGCGCATGTTCATCCAACCCTGGGACGCCGCCCTGGACGACGCCGAGTGGCAGTCCTGGATCGCCGACGGCCACGACTTCGGCATCCTCAGCGTCAACGGCCTGCCCGGCCAGGCGCCGGTGGTCGTGCCCACCCACTTCACCGCCGACGGCAGCACCCTGCTGATCCACCTCGCCCGCCCCAACCCGGTCTGGAAGACGGTCGAGGCCGACCCGAACGTCACCTTCACCGTCACCAGCGACTACGCCTTCATCCCCGGCCCCTGGCGCGCCAAGCCCGACATCCCGCCCACCGACGGTGTCCCGACCAGCTACTACGCAGCCGTCCAGTTCACCGGCCGGGCCACGATCATCGACGACCCCGAAGCCAAGGCACGGTTGCTGCGCCACCAGATGATCCACTTCCAGCCCGAAGGCGACCACGCCCCCATCGAGGTCGACCAGCCACCCTACGGGCGGATGCTGCCCGCCATCCGCGGCCTGCGCCTGGACGTCACGGAGGTACGGGCGAAGTTCAAGTACGACGACCACAAGCCCGTCGAGCAGCGCACCGGTAACGCCCGCCGGCTCACCGAACGCGGCACCGGCCTGGACGCGCCCACCGCAGCCCAGCAACTACGCCGCCTGGGCCGCATGGGCACCTGGACATCCTGACGCGCCCTCCCGCCCGCACCACCCTGGAACGGACCCCCCAATGACCACCTTCCGCATCAGCGCCGCCGTCGCGGACGCCTTCCCCGACACCCTCATCGCTGTCGTCACCGGCGCAGGTCTGCGCGGCCATGAATCCTGGCCCGCCACCACCACCGCCCTGCAGAACCTGGAACAACAGCTCGCCGCCGGCGCCTGGCAGCCCGCCGACGAGACCGACCCGCGCATAGCGGCATGGCACACCGCCTACCGTTCCTTCGGCACCAACCCCCGCCGTATCCGGCCCAGCGTCGACGCACTCGGCCGCCGCCTCGCCAAGAAGGGCGCCCTGCCCCGCATCAACCCGGCCGTCGACTCCTACAACGCCGTCTCCGTCCGCCACGGCCTGCCTGCCGGCGCCTTCGACCTCGACCACGTCACCGGCGACGTCGAGATCCGCTACGCCGACGGCACCGAGACCTTCACCCCGCTCGGCGAACCCGACGCCACCGAGAACCCCAAGCCGGGCGAGATCATCTACACCGACACCACCGACGTGCTCACCAGGCACTGGAACCACCGCGATGCGCACCGCACCCGGGTCACCGACGGCTCCACCCATGTCGCCTTCGTGCTGGAGACCGTCGCCGCCACGCGCGACGGGCACCTGCTCAAGACAGCGACCGACGAGTTGCAGACCCTGCTCCAGCCGCACTGCGAGACGAGCACCGTGCAGTACCTCGGCCCTGCACAGCCCGCCACCCCTACCACCTGAAGCAGTCCCTGCTCGCTGAGGAGGACCGCACCGACACCTACGGCCGCATGCACTACTGGCGGGTGTCGGCGCTGAGTGGGCGGCTGGAAACTCGCACTGGCCGGTCTGGCAGGCGGCGGGCCCGGATGAGTTGCTGGACGATGGGGGCGCCCTCATCGGGGTGGTGCAGCAGATCGACGGACTCGACGCGGAAGCCGTACTCGGTGAGCAGGTCACACCACAACTGCGGTGCCAGGACCCACATCTGGGTCGGCAGGGGCGGGTCGTCGCGCAACAGGATGGTCTGTTCGCGCGGTGCCACCTCCGGCGACGGTTCACGGCCGTCCACGTCGGTGTGCAGGAGCGAAAGGATGAGCGGCGCGCCGGGGCGTAAACCGTCGTGCAACGCGGGCAGTACGCGGTGGGGATCGATGAATGCCAGGGTGCCGATGGCGTAGGCGGCATCGAACGGTCGGGCCTCGGCGAGGTAGTCGGCCACATCCCCGTGCGCGAATTCCACGCCGGACACGGCCGCGTGCGTGGAGACAGCGCGTTCGTGCTGGGTCGGGGACAGCTCGACCCCGGTGACGCGCGCGCCGTGGGCCTGGGCGAGATGCACGGCATGGTGACCGGCGCCCGAGCCGATGTCCAGGACACGCCGGCCGGTGACGTCGCCCAGGACTTCAGCTCCCGGCCCGGCCCCCTCCCAGGGCGTCCAGCAGATGTGGTCGGGAACGGGCGGTGTGTAGGCGCGGGCCAGCTGGCGCTTGCCGTAGACGGTCCAGGCTTGGGTGTTGATGTCCTCGGAGGGCACGGTGTCTCCTCGGTGGAAGGCGCGACACGGTCAGGTGTGCGTGATGAGATACGCGGGGCCTTCGCCGCGCCGGGCTCGTTCGACGGCGTCGAGGCGGACAAACGCCCGCAGCGTCATCAACTCCCGCCAGCCGGCGAGGTCGTGGATGGCCCACATGTCGTGCTCGGCGGGATCAAGGCGGATCCGGCGGAGCTGGTCCGTGCCGAGCCGGCCTCCGTCGAAGATGAGACCGATCTTGTTCAGCGGCATCCGGGAGCCGCCGGCGTGCAGGAAGTGGGTGAGGAGCAGCTTCGGTGTGCCCAGGCCGAGTTCGAGGCCGGTCTCCTCCACGGTTTCGCGGCGGGCGGTCTGCAGCGGGTCTTCCCCCTGCGCGTCGAGGTTGCCGCCCGGGAACTGCCAGAGCCGGGACCCGTAGACCGAGCGCAGCTGTACCGGCCGGTCGTGCTCGTCGCGTACGTACAGGCAGCCGTACACCGTGTGGTGCGGGACGGTCGGCGCGTACTGCGAAGGTGTCATCGGCATGGGGCGGCCGGGCTGAGCGGGACGGTGGTCGAACTCGAAGGCGACGGGGCCGAGAGACTCATCGGCCGCCGGACAGATGGTGCGCAGGCTGGTCAGTAGTTCCTCGCGCGGCCCGTCTGGATCGATGCGGGCGGGGTCCTCCGCGCTGAGCAGCTCCTCGAACGAGGCGTACCGGCTGACCCGCTTGACGATGATGTCGAGCTCCCGACCGCTGTCCTGGTCGTGGAAGACGACCGTGTCCCCGACCTCCACGGTCGCCTTCACGGGAGTGCGGACGCGCACTTCGATCGTCTTCCGGCCCGACTCCACCTGCCCGTAAGAGCGTCCCAAGAGGTGGAAGTCATGCCGCCGGGGCGACGTGGCCCCGGCCGCCCCGGGACTCCCCGTGCCGGACGGACTGCTCTGCGCTCCGGCGACCGGGGAACCGACTTGCAGGGGGGCCTCGTCCGTCCCCGGGCCACGCAGGATCACGAAGGCCAGCCCTTCGGTGTCGTAGCGTTCGGAGGTGGACCAGCGGGCCTGGAGTGCTGTGAGCTCGGCTTCGCCGAGTGCGATACCGCGCCGCTCGGCCGGGGTATCGGTGGCGAGCGGTGTGATGACGACGAGGGCGCCCCCGGGGCGCAGACGGCGCCCCAGGGCGCACAGCGTGCGGTCGCGGGAGTTGAGGAATGGAGCCACGAACCGCAGCGTGATCAGGTCGTATCCGTCGGCGAGGGGCGCCCAGTCGTCGCTTTCGACATCGAGGCGGAGCCATCTAGCCGCCTCGCCATGGTGGGTGCCGGCGTCGGCGAGAGCGGCTTCGGACCAGTCGACGGCGTCCACGATGTAGCCGACGGCCCTCAAGTGGGCGGCGAGTTCACCCACCCCGCACCCCACATCCAGAGCCCTCCCGTCGGCCGGCGCCGGCGCGTGGGTGGCCAGCAGCGAGCGCTCACTGTCGCTGAGCCCGCGATAGCGGCTGCCTTGGGCGTAGCCGGTGTTCCATTCGTCCCGTGTGTAGAACATGAGGGGTTCTTCCCGGAAACGGTGCACTCAACGGGGCGCACAGGGGGCGGCTGGGTGTGACGCTGCGCTCCGGCCGCCCCCTGGGAGTGCTGATCGGGGTCAGGTCCACCCAGTAGCTCCCAGCTCTCCTGCCACCACGCGGCTCATCGTCCGCACGACCTCGAACAGCAACTCGTCGGCGGGCGTGGAACCGCCCCCTCACCGACATCACCACGGTCTCCCATCCTTGGACGACCTCGCGGCCTGGCAGCCGTAGGTCAACTGCGCTCATCCGGGGCGCAGCCGGCCGGCTCGACCCGTCCGCTGAGGAGGCGTCCCGCACCCGGCACCGTCGGCGTCAGGCCGAGCTCGGTCAGCAGGCGGAACGTCGTAGCCGTCGCCGCGGAGAGCACCGGGATCCCGCACTCGTCCTCGACCGCCTGGATCGCGTCCAGGGAGGGCATCTGCACACAGGCCGACAGGACCAACGCGTCCGCCCCGCTCAGATCCAGGCGCTTGTAGTGGTCGCGGAGGTCCGCGGGGTCGAGGCGGGCGACGGCGAGGTTGTCGGGGACCTCCAGGCTGAGGGAGTCGACCACCTCGGTACCGGCGGACTCCATGTACTGCGTGACGAGTGAGGTCAGTGGCTTCATGTACGGGGTGACGATGGCGACCCGCCGGGCGCCCAGCGCGGCGATCCCGTCCAGGAGCGCGCCGGCGCTGGACACGACGGGGGCCTTGGCGCCCTGTTCCCGGAGTACGGAAGTGATCTGGTCCTCCGCCGTGCAGTGGTAGCCCGGGCCCTGCGCCATGATCGCGACCAGGCAGGCGGTGGCCACCACATCCGGCTGGGCGTCAGCCAGTTCGAGAGCGGCGCGCTCTGTCTGCGCGTTCATGCTGCGCAGTTCTTCGGGCGTGACCTGGCGCATCCGCATACGGCTGCTGTGGAAGACGAAGCGATCACCGGGGTCGGCTTCTTCGCGGGCCCGCAGCATCCGCGGGACCTCGGTCTCCATCGTCAGGTTCGAGCTGGGCACGATCATCCCGATGTGGTGCGTGGTCATGTACTTCCTCCACTGAAAGTCCGGACACGTACGAAATAGGTTGTGGTGAGCCCCGAATGCCTGGCGGAGGCGGGGCGGTTGGGGGAGTCAGGAGCTTCGGGCCAGCTGCTCCCAGTGGTCGGCGAGGCGGGTCAGCTCCCGGACGATCTGCTCGCGACGTTCGGGGGCGTAGGGCTGCAGCAGCTGCTCGTCCAGTTCACGTGCACGTGTGTTCGCCCTCTCGACCACCTCTTTCCCCTCGTCCGTCAGGTGCAGCAGCTTGCGCCGTGCGTCGGCCGGCGAGGGGGTGCGGGCGAGCAGCCCCCGGTTCTCCAGGCGCCGTGCGATGTCCGCCATGGTGGACGTGTCGAGCGCGGCGAGCGCGGCCAGGGAGCTCTGGTCGAGTCCCGGGTTGGCCTGGGCGATCTGCAACACCGCGAACTGCGGGCCCGTGAGGGTCGCGTCGACGCTGCGTACCCAGACCGCCAGATACGCCTGGTAGAGGCGCCGGGCCTGGAATCCGGGCGCTTCGACGAGCCGACGTGGAGCAGCGGGGGCGTCAGTGGCCGCCGTGGAGTCAGTCATAGGGCAACTTTCCCACGGACACGGGCTCGTCGGCGGAGTGGGGAGCGCCGAGCACATCACGGAGCAGCGTGAGGGAAGTGTCCGGGTTGTCCCAGAAGACCATGTGTCCTGCGTCCGGTACGCGGATGAGGCGGGCGGCGGGAAGCGCACTGGCGGCCTCGGCGGCCCCTGCTGCCGTCACGACCGGGCTGTCAGCCCCGTACAGGAGAGTTGTCGGTGTGCTCGTACCGATCCGCGGCCACCAGTCGAAGAAGTCCTCGCTCTCGAATCCCTCGTGCGTGGCGGTGATCGCCGCGTCACCGCAACTGCTCAGCCATCGCGCGCGCAGCTCCTGTTCGCGGCGGGGCCAGCGCGGCCAGGAGCGGGCGACCTCGTCGGCGTCCGTGCCGCGCCGGGCCTCCTGCAGTTGGTTCGAGAACGCCGTCAGCGGGGTCGGGTACGGGCCGCGCCCCGGCCCGGACATCGGTGGGTCCACGACGACCGTGCCGCTCAGCGGCACCCGTGCGCGTACGGCCGCGACCGTGGCGATGCGCGCGCCCATGGAGTGCCCCAGCAGTATGGGGCGATCGAGACCCAACTGTTCGATGACGGCCTCGGCGTCGGCCGCGTAGTCCTCCAGCGCATAGCTCTCGCCGTCGTCGGAGAGGCCTCGGCCGCGTACGTCCAGGACAACAGGGCGTACGGGACCGGTCAGGGCCCGGGCCACGAAGTCCATGGTCACGGCCGGGGAGGTGATACCGGGCAGGATCAGCACCGGAACGCCGTCGCCGCCGTAGTCCAGCGCGTGCAGGCGCAGGCCGCCGTGGTGGGTCCAGCGGCTGCGGGCGGGGATGCCGGCGAGGTCGGCGAGGGCCGGCTGGGTGAGCGAGCGGTGGTGGTTCATGTGCGGGAGCCTCACTGTGCGGTGGGGAGTGCGGCGAAGTAGCCGATGGCGTCGGACTGGTCGATGACGTCGCCGTACTTGGCCTGGATGTCGAAGAGGGCGGCGTCGTGCGGTCCTTGGGCGCGGTCGCCGACCGCGTCGCTCGGCACCAGCACCTGGAAGCCGGACTGGACGGCGTCGACGGCGGTGGCGCGCACGCAGCCGCTGGTCGTGGCCCCGCACACCACGGTCGTGTCCCGGCCGAGTGCCGTGAGCTGTGCGGCGAGCGAGGTGCCGGAGAACGCGGATGCGCCCTTCTTCACCACGAGTACGTCCTCGTCGCGATACGGCAGCCGGGGGTCGAGCGCGACCGCGTCGCTGCCCTCGCGCAGGGCGCGCATACCGGTCGCCTTGTCCAGCCAGGCGACGGAGCGGCCGTCGGCTTCGGCGGGCGTGTAGCTGATCGCGGTGAAGATCACGGGTACACCGGCTTCGCGTGCCGCCTCGATGAGCCGGGTCGTGGCGGCGACGGTCGCGGTGAGGTCGCTGCCGGTCGGGAAGTCGTCTTCGGTGAACCCGCGGGTGAGGTCGACGACGACAAGGGCGGGCCGGGTGCCGCGGGGCACGGGGGCGCCGAAGCCGGCCCGTGCGTAGACGGAGTCGGTCCGTGGGCCGTAGTGCGCGGTCATGGTGGGTCCTCACATGGGGGTGTCAGCGGCGGGCGAAGGCGCGGGTCATCAGCCAGCCCTGGAACATCCCGGCGGCGAAGGCGGCCACGACGGGTACGTAGCGGGTGGCCGTGGGGCCGACGAGGAGCGCCAGCCCGTCGAGTTCGGGTGCTGTGGCGGCAGGGGCAGCCGCGGGTGCCGGGCTTCCGGCGGCGACCGTGGTGGTGCTTCCTGTGGCGATGACCGGGCTGTCGCCGGACAGCTGCCCCACCAGGTTCTGGGCGAACTGCCGCAGCAGCCGGTCGGAGACCGTCACGATGGCGCCCTTCCCGAACTGGGCGATCTTGCCGCGGATGACCAGGTCGGTGGAGATCCGCAGCAGCGACCCCGAGCCGTCGGGGGCCTCCGCCACCTCCAGGTCGACCGCGGCCTCGGCGTCGCCGCTGCCGTGTACGTCGGCGCCGCTGGCCTGCAGCCGCAGGCGGCGTGCCGCCGGGTCGGATTCCAGGAACCGCACCGTCCCCGCGTAACCGGCCGTGATCGGCCCGACCTTGACCTTGACCCTGCCGCGCCACGCGTCGCCGTCGAGTCCATCGAGGGCGGCGCCCGGCATACAGGCGGCCACCCGCTCCACCTCGTTGAGGAGCTTGAACACGGCATCGGGCGCTGCCCGCACCGCGATCTCGTTGGTGAGGATCACTGGACGTTCCCTTCCTGGTGCCCGCGACGGGCCGCGGCGCAGTGCTCGACCGCGTCGACGATGGTCTGGTAGCCGGTGCAGCGGCACAGATTGGAGGAGACGGCCTCGCGGATCTCCTTCCGGCCCGCGTCCGGGTTCTCGGCGAGGAAGCCTTCGGCGAGCATCAGGAAGCCGGGGGTGCAGAAGCCGCACTGGAGTCCGTGGTGGTCGGCGAACGCCTGCTGGAGATCGCTGAGCCGGCCGTCGTCGGAGAGTGACTCGACGGTCCGGACCTGCTTCCCCTCCGCCTGCACGGCGAACATGAGGCAGGAGCGGGCCGGACGTCCGTCGACGAGTACGGTGCAGGCCCCGCAGATGCCGTGCTCGCAGGCCAGGTGGGTGCCGGTGAGGCCGAGGTCGTGGCGGAGGGTGTCGGCGAGGGTGCGGCGTGAGTCCAGTACGACCTCACGCTCCGTGCCGTTCACGGTGAGGCTGACCAGCTGGTGGTCCGTGGTGTTACTGCTCATGCTGGTGCGGACTCCTTGTGCTCGTGGGCCGCCTGTTCCAGGGCGAGTTGGATCTGCTCCGGGCGGACGGGGGTGTTCTCCAGCTCCACGCCGGTGGGGCGCAGGGCGTCGTTGACGGCGTTGAGGACAGCCGCCGGAGCGCCGATGGTGCCGCCCTCGCCGGCGCCCTTCGCGCCCGTCTCGGTGATCAGGGAGGGAGTCTCCAGGTGGTGGATGGTGATGTCGGGGATCTCGGCCGCGGTGGGCATCTTGTACTCCATGAATCCGGTGCACTCGGGGTCGCCCTGGGCGTCGTAGGTGACCTGCTCGTACAGTGCCCCGGCGATTCCCTGGGCGATGCCGCCGCGGCACTGGCCTTCCACGACCGTGGGGTTGATGGCGACGCCGCAGTCCTCCACGCAGATGTACCGCAGGATCTCGACCTGGCCCGTGCCCTCGTGCAGCTCGACGACGACGCCGTGGGTGGCGTTGGAGAAGGTGCCGTCACTCAGGGTGTCGAACGACGCGGTGGCCGTCAGGCCGGGTTCCGTACCGGCGGGCAGCAGGTCCGCGCGCAGATAGGCGACCTCGGCCAACTCGACGTGGCTCAGGCCGCGTTCGGGGTCGTCCCGCAGTCGTACCCGGCCCTTGTCGAGGACGGTGTCCTCGTACGGGACATCCAGCAGCCCGGCCGTGAGGGCGCGCAGCCGCTCACCCAGCTTTCCCGCGGCGCGGCGTACCGCGCTGCCGCCGATGGCGATGGAGCGGCTGGCGAAGGTCCCCCAGCCGTAGGTGATCCGTTCGGTGTCGCCCTGGTGCAGCTTGACCTTGTGCAGCTCCAGGCCGAGCTCGTCGGCTGCGATCTGGGCCATCGTCGTCTCGTGGCTCTGCCCGTGACTGATGGTGCCGGTCGTGACGGTGAGCGCGCCGGTGGTGTCCATCCGTACTTCGGCCAGGTCGAACCCCGGCACTACCTTCATCTTCCGTTGCGCGAAGGCGGCGGTGCCGTACCCGGTGCGCTCGCTGAAGCAGGAGTAGCCGATGCCCAAGTGGCGCCCCTGCTCAGCCGCTTCGGCCTGGCGCGTGTACCAGCCCTCGTCCCGCAGCGACTTCTCGCACAGGTCGAGCGACTCCAGGTAGGAGCCGGGGTCGTACGTGATGTTGTTGACGCCGGTGTACGGGAATTCGGTGATGACGTTCCGGCGGCGTATCTCGACCGGGTCCAGGCCGAGTTCCCGTGCGGCACGCTCGAAGACCCGCTCGACGGCCATCACGTACTGGGGGCGGCTGACGCCCCGGTAGGGGGCGGTCGGTGCCTTGTTGGTGGTGATCGCCCGGCCGCGCACCCGGTAGGCGGGGACGCGGTAGACGCCGGGCATCTCGGACGAGGCCATCAGCGGCTCGATGCCCACGGTGAACGGGTAGCAGGAGTAGGCACCCATGTCGCAGACCACATCGGCGTCCAGGGCCAGGATGTGGCCGTCGGCGTCGAACGCGGCGCGCAGGCCGTAGTGCTGTTCGCGGGCCAGGAAGGACGCGGTCAGGGCGTCCTTGCGGTCCTCGATCCACTTGACCGGACGGCCCAGGCGCAGAGCGGCCGCGCCGACGGCGATCTCCTCGCGGCCCACCACGCACTTGATGCCGAAGCCGCCGCCCATGTCGGGCACCACCACCCGTACGGCCCGCTCGTCCAGGCCCATGCAGTTCGCCATCACGGTCCGCACCTGGTGGGGGATCTGTGTGCATGTGTGCACCACCAACTGCTCCTCGCGTGCGTCCCACTGGGCGAGAGCGCCACGTGTCTCCAGCGGCAGTGCGTTCTGCCGCCCGGTACGAGACTCGACGCGGACGGTGCACGGGGCGTCGGCGAAGATCCGGTCGATGCCCTCCGTCGCGAAGAGGGACACGTCCAGCAGGGTGTTGCCCGGGGCCTCTTCGTGGACCAGCGGGGCATCAGGGGCCAGCGCCGCGTCCTCAGTCAGGACCGGCGGCAGCACGTCGTAGACGGCCTTGGCGGCCTCGATGCCGTCCTCGGCGGCGTACGGGTCCTCGGCGATCACGATCGCGACGGGCTCGCCGACGAAGCGCACCCGGTCGCGGGCGAGTACCGGCATCCCGGTGGGCACGTACTCCTCGGGGGGGCGGTGCAGACCGGCGGTGATCGCGTTCAGCTCCAGGTCATCGGCGGTGAACGCGGCCACCACACCCGGCACTTCGCGCACCGCGGACAGGTCCAGGGAGGTGAGCCGGCCCGATGCGACACTCGCCCGTACGAACTGGGCGTGCAGCATGCGCGGCACGTCGATGTCGTCGACGAACCGTCCGCGCCCGGTCAGCAGCCGGGGATCCTCGCGGCGCGGGACGGCGGAACCGACCAGAGTGGCAGTGGATGGGGCCGGATGTGTGTGGCTCATCGGGACATCGCCTCCTCGCAGGCCTGCAAGACCAGTCGGCGGGTGAGGACCCGCCGGTAGCGTGCGCTGCCGTTGCCGTCACCCGGCGGATCGATCGCAGCGGCGGCGGCCTCGGCACAGGCCGCGAACAGCACGTCGTCCGACCCGCCCCGGGCGAGCGCCTCCTCCGCTTCCGGCACCCGTACCGGCGCCGGGGCGACGCCGCCGAGCGCCACCCGCCCGCCGCGCACGGCGCCGTCCTCCACGTCCAGATCGACAGCTGCCACCACGATGCCGAAGTCCCCCTTGCGCTCGGCGAATTCGGTGAGCGCGGCATGGGGTGCCGGGCGCGGGAACACCAGCTCGGTGATGAGCTCGTCGGGTTCCAGCGCGGTGCTGAAGAAGCCGTGGAAGAAGTCGCCGGCGGTGATGGTGCGGGTGCCCCGTGGGCCCTGGGCCACGATGTGCGCGCCGAGCAGGACGGCGAGCACACACCACTCGGCGGTGCTGTCCCCGTGGGCGATGCTGCCGCCGACCGTGCCCCGCGTACGGATCGGCAGGTGGCCGACCCAGCCCATGGCGTCCCTCAGCACGGCGAAGCCGGCTCCCAGCCGCGCTTCGTCCGCCGTCTCGACCGCGTGGTGTGTGGTCAGGGCGCCGATGCGCAGCCCGTCGGGGCCGCGCCGGAACCCGGTCAGGCCCTCGCTCGCCGGGAGGCTGCCGATGTCCACCAGGTGCCGGGGCCGTGCGAGCCGGTAGTTCATCATGGCGATGAGACTCTGACCGCCCGCCAGCAGCTTGGCCTCGTCACCCAGCTCGGCGAGCAACCGGGCGGCGTCCTCGGTCGAACGCGCGCGGTGGTAGGTAAAGGGGGCGGGTTTCATGGCCCTCCTCTCTTCGTGCTCGGATACGGGTCAGACGGCGGGCCGGGCCGCCTCGGCGGACGGGCCGGCCGAGCGGTCGGCCGCAGTGGCGGAGGACGGGTCCGCCCCCACGTGGTCCAGCTCGCGGCCCTTGGTCTCGGGAGCGGCCACGGCCATCCACCCCACCGCAAGCGCCGCCACGGCACCGAGGACCGTGAAGGTCAGCGGCAGTCCGAGCACCGGCCACATGAGCGTGCCGAACAGGAGGGGCGCGAAGCCCGTGGCGACGCGGCTCGCAGCGGAAGCGGAGCCGAAGCCGGTGGCCCGCATCGAAGTCGGGTACAGCTCGGCCACGTAGGCGTACAGCACCGGGATGGTCAGTTGAATGGTGAACCCGAAGACGCCGAGCGCCACCATGGCGGCCGTCGGAGTGCCCAGCAGCAGCGCGAACAGCACCAGCGCGGCGGACGCGAGCGGAGCCGAGACACCGATCAGCCACTTCCGGCCGACCACGTCCACCAGCCAGGCCGACGCGGCGACTCCTGCGATACCCACGGCACTCATGAGCGTGGTGCCCGTGAAGGCCGCCGTGTTGCTGTATCCCTCGTCGGCGAGGATGGAGGGCATCCAGCTGAGCGCTGCGTAGTACACGAGCATGATCGTGACGAACAGCGCCCAGGCGACCGACGTGATGCGTGGGTTGAACGTCCACACCCGTCCCAACTGCGCGAACGTTTCGGTGAGTCCACGCTTCGGGGAAGCCTCCTCCGGTGGGGGAGCGGGTACGGCGTACGGCTGGGCGGGGGTTCCGGTGCGGGCCACGAGGGCGTCGATGACGGTACGCGCCTCGGCCTCACGTCCCTTGGCGGTGAGGTAGATCGGTGACTCGGGTACCCCGCGCCGTACCCAGAAGAGCAGCAGTGCGGGCAGCGCCATGGCGCCCAGCATCCAGCGCCAGTTCCCGCCGAGGTCCAGCATCACGGTCGAGGCCAGGCCGCACAGCGTTCCGCCGATCGGCCACCACAGATCCAGCGCGGTCAGGATGCGGCCGCGGTATCTCCGTGGTGAGAACTCGCTGATGAGCGCGTAGTCGACGGGGATGCAGCCACCGAGACCGACGCCTGCGAGGAAGCGCAGCAGCAGGAAGGAGCCGTAGGCGGGGGAGAAGGCGGCCAGGACGGAGAAGACGGCGAAGACCAGCAGCGTGGTACTGAATGCCTTCTTGCGGCCGACACGGTCGGCGACGGAGCCCCAGGCCACCGCGCCGGCCGCCATTCCGATGAGGTTGGCGGTGGCGACGAGACTGCGTTCCCCGACGGACAGGTCGAACTCGGTGCCGAGCAGCGGGGTGAGGAAGCCGTTGAGGGCGACGTCCCAGGCATCGAAGAGATAGCCGAGGCCGCCGATGATGAAGATGCGGCCCTGTACGGCCCATCTCCAGGGGAGTTCCTGGACAATCTGGTCACCGGTTTTCACGCGCGTACTCCAGATCTGCAGAGGAGGGGCGCCGCGTCGTCGCGGGCGCTGGGGTGACTGCACGAGCTGCGGGTGCCGGCCGCCGGGCGCGGCCCGGGGGTGAGCGGAGCCGGGGAAGGGATCAGCGGTGGTGCCGGTAGGCGAACTGCTCCTGACCGGCGCTGTCGAGCGGACTGCCGCTCCACAGCCAGTCGTACGACACGTCCGACTCGCCGTCGAAGCTCGCCGCGAGCGCGGCGTCCCGGGCCTGCTGCTCGGGCCCGTCCGGGTGACGGTAGAAGGTCCTGTTGCGCAGCGAGGCCTGCTGCACCATCCCGGCGTGCCCGGCCCGGCGGTGGACGTAACGCTGCAACGCGTCCTCCACCCCGGCCACCGTCACGCCGGCGAGTTCTTCGGCAAGGACGGCGGCGTCCTCCATGGCCTGCGACGCACCCTGGGCCTGATAGGGCAGCATCGCGTGGCAGGCGTCGCCGAGCAGCGCGACCCGGCCGTCGGTCCAGACCGGGTCGGGGCGCCGGTAGTACAGGGCGAAGCAGGTGACATCGTCCTTGGCCTTCGACAGCATCGCCGGAACGCGGTCGTCCCACCCCTCGTAGGCATCGACCAGCTGCTGGGCGGAGGCTGTGGTCGCCCACTGCTCGGCGACCTCGTCGGTGCACGGGACACAGCCGACGACGTTGAGGGACTCGCCGCCACGGATGAGGTAGTGCACGAGGTGGCGTCCGGGCCCGTACCAGATGGTGCTCTGGAAGCGGTCGAACAGAAACCGGGTGGCCGGGTCGGCCCGCAGCAGATCTCCGGGGATCAGGGCGCGGAAGGCCATGTCGCCGGAGAAGACGAGCGTGTCCTCGGCGCCAATGAGGTCGCGCACCTGGGAGCGGACGCCGTCGGCGCCGATGAGGGCGTCGCCGGCGTACCGGGTGCCGTCCTCGGTGACCGCGACGGGGCGCTGCGGATCGCTGCGGTCGAGGGCGGTCACGCGGCTGCCGGTGCGGATCCGCACGGCGGGGCCGGGACCCTCCGGATCGGTGCAGGCGTCGAGGATGACCTGGTGCAGATCCGCCCGGTGGTAGTGCCAGTACGGGGCGTTGAAGGTTTCCTTGACGCGCCGGCCGAGTGGCGTGAGCCCGATGATGCTGCCGTCCTGCCAGCGACGGCGGACCTGGTCCTGGGGCTCCGTACGGATGGCCTCCAGGCGGCGGCGCAGGCCGAGGCCCATCAGGATACGGCTGGCGTTCGGCGCGGTCTGGATGCCCGCTCCCACCTCGCCGAGCTCGGCGGCCTGTTCGAGGACGGTGACCCGCAGGCCCTGATGACGCAGCGCCAGGGCGGCGGTGAGCCCGCCGAGGCCCCCGCCGACGACGGTGATTTCAAACGACTGGCTGAGAGCCACGATGGCTGTTCTCCCGGGAGTCTGGTGAGGTCGTGGGTCCTGCGGGGCCGGCCGGCGGCCGCGACTGTTCGGGTGTCGGCCGCAGCTGTTCCCTTGTCGGCCTCAGCTGTTTCGGTGCTGACCGCTTTCGATGTCAGCTCTCGGCCAGGCAACCACTGATGACGACCTCGGCGCCGTCGACGGCGACCGTGCAGCCGCGCATGGCGATGTCGAGGTGGGCGTACGACTCGCGCTGCAGGTGCGGGTGCGGGCCCGTCGACCACAGGAAGTTCCCGGCGAAGGCGCGGGCGTCCATGCCCATCAGGTCGTCCTTGCCGTACATCGCGGTCGCGAACCAGTCCGCGGTGCGCATCAGGCCCCAGCCCATGTGGGAGAGGCTGCGGGCCCACCGGTCCTGCGAGTCGTCGAAGAACGTGTTGAGCATCTCGGCCTCGGCGCCGCCGGTGACCTTGTCGATGTGTCCGCCGGAGACCTCCAGGGTGACGGGCGTGCGCACGTACTCCTTGAACGGGAGCAGGATGTCGCCCTCGGCGAGCACGATCCGCCCGTCCGAGATCTCCGGCCAGCACAGCACCATCGTGCTCGGCCAGTGGTCCCAGCGCCCCGGGTCGTCGGCGAAGCCGCACTGGAACTCCGGCTTGGAACCCGGGAGTTGGATGGTCAGGTCGGTGCCGGCGGCCGAGGTGACGTGCATGACGGACGAGGCCTTGAGCAGCTCGACCCCGCGCAGCACCTCCTCCTTGTCCGACTCCTTGGGCAGATTGCGGATCAGCACGTCCGGGGCGTCGCAGACGAAGATGATCCGGGTGCCGGCGCGCAGGATCTCCTGCTGCACCGGGGCGTGGATGAACCCCTCGCGGGTCAGGTCGACCACCAGGTCGGCGGACTTCAACAGGGTTTGCGCGGTGGTGTCGTTGAGTACGGAGATGAGGCCGGGACCCGCTCCCGTGTGGGTGCTGGGCATCGGGGCCGGGCTGCCGCCGGGCACCGTCGCGGCGATGACATGCGCGCCGCACGTCTTGGCCGCTCCGAACGCGGCGGCCACGTAGTCGCCGCGGCTGCCCGGCTCGGACAGCACGACGACGTGTTCGCCCTCGCGGAGCTTGCAGAGGCGGAGCTGGCGGGTGAATGCGTCGAGCAGATCGACGGAGGTCAGATCGAACACGAGATGTCCTTCCTGGGCTCGGCTGGGTGCACGAGGGCATGACGGAACAGCCTCTTGTGCACGGGTGGTGAGCTGCGAAGACATGAGGCGGAGTACCGCCCGACAGAGATAATCCGAACACGTACGATCTCGCTTTGGCAAGGGGTGGGGGAGGAGTCGACGCGGCTTTCCCGGCACGGCGGCACCTCCGTCCGCGCGTGCGGCCGGACAGCGGGCCCTCTGGCGCTTGGCATCGGAGGGGACCGGCCCGATGTGAACACTTGAGCAGCGGAGTGTGCCGTGTGTCAGCGTCATGTCCGCGTATCGTCCTGCGGGCCGGGGCTGTGGACCGTACGGGCGTGAGGAGTACAGGTGGACGGGTTGAAAGCACTCCGGGCCGGCGCGGTGGCGGCCCTCGTCGTGGGTCTTGCCGTCGGCTGTTCGTCGGCGAGCGGCCGGCACCAGGGTCCGGACCGCTCCGTCCTCACGGGGGAGGGCGGGGCAGCCGGTCGGGTGCTCGCCGTCAAGGTCGACAACGTAGGCCCCGCCCGGCCGCAGACCGGGCTCAATGACGCGGACCTCGTGTACGCCATCGAGGTCGAAGGCGGGCTCTCGCGGCTCATGGCCGTCTACGACAGCAGTCATCTGCCGCCGGCGGTGGGGCCCGTCCGCAGTGCGCGGGAGACGGACCTTCAGCTGCTCGCCGCCTACGACAGGCCCGCCCTCGCGTTCTCCGGTGCCCAGAGCATGCTGCTGCCCGTGCTCAAGAGCTCGGACATCATCCTCAGAACCGGTACCGGCGCGTTCTTCCGCGCCCAGGACCGGCCGGCCCCGCACAACGAGTACGTGCACACGAAGGGGCTCACGGACGGCGCCGGTGCGGCCAAGGACATCGGTCTGCGCTTCGCGTCGAAGACGCCCGGCGGCGGCAAGGCGGTGTCCGTCACCTCGGCCTCGATGCCCTCCGCCCGGTTCACCTTCACCTGGGACGCGCCGCGGTACCGGGTCGCCATGGACGGCTCGGCGTCGCCCTGGACGGCCGACAACGTGATCATCCAGCGGGTGCAGATCAAGGAGTCACGCTTCCACAGCCGTACGGGCTTCGTCCCGTTCACCCGGACCATCGGCAGCGGTTCCGGCGTGGTGCTGCGCGACGGGCGTTCGTACGACGTGCACTGGAGCCGGCCCACGGCGGACGCCGGGACGGCGTACACCTCCGACGGGCGGACCCTGCCGCTGCGGCCGGGCAGGACCTGGATCGTTCTCGCCCCCGCCTGACAGTGCCGCGCGTCGCCCGGGGCCCGCTGACTACTCTCGCGAGCCGGGCGCGCGGGGGTCAGCGAGGGCCGCGGCGCCGAGCAGCCGCGCCGCCGCCGACCGGGCCGATGCCAGGGCCGTCCGGCGTTCCGCACCCCGCTGGCCCAGCGCCACCCGGGTGCTCAACCCGTCCAGCAGCGCCAGGAGTTCACCCGCGCGGCCCGCTACGTCGTCGATCGTGAAGCGGTGCTGCGCCGCGCCCTTGGCGAGCACGGCTTCGAGGTCCTCCTGCCAGCCGCGGTCCAGCTCCTCCTGAGCCGCGCGCAGCTGCTCGTTCGACCCGGCGCGCGCCCACAGTTCGATCCAGAGCATCCAGCGCGGGTCCCGCGGCCCCTTGGGCAGATACAGCTGGAGGAAGCGGTCGAGCAGGCGCGCCGCCGCCGTCCGGCCCGCGAGCAGCGCCCGGCGCTCCCCGGTGAGCGCCTCCTCGCTCCAGCGCAGCGCATCGAGCAGCAGCCGGTCCTTGCTGCCGAAGTAGTACAGGATGTGGCCGCCGCTGGTTCCCAGCCGTTCGGCGAGTGCGGACATGGTGAGCGCGGCGAGCCCGTTCTCGGCGATGGCCGTCATGGCCTCTTCGAGCATCCGGTCCCGTGCGATCTGTCCGTCCTTGCGATGTGCCACTTCCGCCCCGCTCACGCTGGTCTGCCCCGGACGCTGCCGAGCCTATCCCCGACCGGGGACACCGATTCGGCCGGAGGTCTTGACGTGCCGCCGGTGTGGGGCGCATCTTGAATGCCGTTCTAACTCTTAGAACGGCATTCAAAGTATGGATGCGGAAGACGGAGGCCTCGTATGGCGCGACAACCGACGGACGTCACCGAGCGGAGCACGCCGCCGAACTCGCCGGGCGCCGAGCCGAGCACCCTGCCGAGCGCCCCGCCGGCGCCGGCCGGCGGGGGCACCGCTGTCGCCAGCGACGAGGTGTTCCAGGTCGAGACGCACGGCATCGACCCGATTCCGGACGAGGAGCGGCACGGCAGCGCCAAGGACCTCTTCTGGCTCTGGTTCGGCTCCAACCTGACCTTCACCTACGTCATCAACGGCGCTCTCGCCGTCAGCTTCGGGCTCACCTTCTGGCAGGCCACCGCGGTCGTCGTGATCGGCGGGCTGACCTTCTTCGTCATCAGCGCCGCCGGGCTGAGCGGTATCCGTACCGGCACCGCGACGCTGGTCATCTCACGTGCGTCCTTCGGCGTCCTCGGGAACTTCCCCGCCGGGCTGCTCAACTGGATCGTCTCCATCGGCTACACCATCGTGAACACGGTGGTCGGCACCCTCGCACTCGAATCCCTCTTCGCCGACCTCGGCTGGCGCGACGGCGGTGACACCGCCCGGGCGCTCGCGCTCGTCATCACCCTCGCCGTGACGTTCGCGGTCGCCATGTGGGGGCACGCCACCGTGCAGTTCGCCGAGCGCTGGATGGCGTACGTGCTCGCCGCCGGCTTCGGCGTGCTGCTGGTCTTCCTGCTGCCCGGCGCCACGACAGGCGCCGCTTCCGGCGATGCGGCCGGGTTCTCCGGCTGGACGCTCGCCTTCGTCGTCATGCTGGCCGGGCCCTTCTCGTACCTGCCGATGCCCGCCGACTACACCCGCTACCTGCCCCGCGAGACCTCACTGCGCTCCATCACCTGGAGCGGTGCGCTCGGCGGCCTCATCTCGTCCGTGGCGCTCGGTGTCGCCGGTGTCGCGGCAGCCACCCAGGCCGACATGACGGACGCCGTGGCCGGGGTGGAGAAGCTGCTGCCCGGCTGGTTCCAGCCGGTCTTCCTGCTGCTCGTGCTCGGCGGTTCGGTCACCAACTCCATCCTGACCCTCTACTCCTCCAGCCTGAACCTCCAGGTGCTCGGCATTCCGTGGAGCCGTGCCAGGGCGATCATCGTCAGCGTCGTCGTGACCGCGCTCGGCTCGCTCGGCGCGCTCTTCCTGGTGGACTTCACCGAGTCGCTGCTGAGCTTCCTCTCCCTGCTGATCATCGTGTTCGCCCCGTGGGGCGGGGTGTTCCTGGCCGACATGCTCATACGCCGCTGCCGGTACGACACCCTCGCACTGCACGCCGGACGCGGCGGGGCGTACTGGTACCGCGGGGGACTCCACCTCGCCGGGATGGCCTCCCTCGTCGCCGGTATGGCCTTCGCCGCCCTGACCTGCAACTCCGAACTGTGGACCGGGCCGCTGGTCGCCCCGCTCGGGGGCGGCGACCTCACCCTGCTCGGCTCGGTCGTCTCCGGGCTCGTCTACTGGGCGCTGACCCGCCGCCGGTTGCGTACCGCCCCCGCCGACAGCTGACCGGTCCGCACGCGGGAGCCTCCGGCCGCCCCCTCGTACAGCCCGTACCGACCGCCCCACACCCGTACCGCCCGCCCCGTCTACCCGAGGAGCACGTCCTTCATGACCCGCACCACCGCCCCCGCCGACATGATCCTGCGCAACGCCCGTATCCACACCGTCGACCCGCGGCTCCCCGCCGCCGAGGCGCTCGCCGTCCGCGACGGCCGTATCGTCTGGCTCGGCCCCGACGCGGAGGCGGCGGTCTGGGCGGGGGAGGACACCCGGATCGTCGACGGCGCGGGCAGGCTGGTACTGCCCGGCTTCATCGACGCGCACAACCACGTACGGCTCGGCTCCGACGACGCCTGCGTCCAGCTCGCCGGAGCCCGTACGCTCACCGAGATCCACCACCGCATCACCGCCTGGAGCGCCGAACACCCCGACGCCGAGTGGATCGAGGCCGAGGCCTTCGACTACTCCGCGATCCCGGACGGCCGGATGCCGAACGCGGCCGACCTCGACCAGGTCACCGGCGACACCCCGGCCTTCGTCCTCAGCTACGACGTTCACACCGCGTGGCTCAACACCGCGGCCATGCGCCGCCTCGGCGTCAGCCGGGAGGCGACCTCACTGCCGTTCGGGCGTGCCGAGACCGACCCGGCCACCGGTGAACCCACCGGTTTCATCAAGGACTTCGCGGTCAAGGGGCTGTCGCGCGACGGACACCGGGCGCTGCGCGAGCTGGGCGTGCCGTGGGCCGCTGCCGACCGCCAGTACGGCCGGCTCGTCAAGAGCCTGGACGACGCGATCCGCTTCGGCATCACCACCGTGGTCGAACCCCAGAACTCCCTGGACGACCTTGAACTGTTCACCCGTGCCCGTGCCGAGGGCCGGCTCCGCTCCCGCCTCGTCGCGGCGCTCTTCCACCCGCGCGGCACCACCGACGCGGACCTGGACGACTTCGCGGCCACCGCCGCCCGGTTCGACGACGACCGGCTGAAGGTCGGCCCGCTCAAGCTCTACATCGACGACGTGGTCGAGCCGCGGACCGCCGCGCTGCTCGAGCCGTACACGGGCTGCGGCAAGCACCGGGGCGACACGTTCTACCCGGCGGAGGAGTTCGCCGGGCTGCTCGCCAAACTGGACGCCCGGGGCTTCCAGTGCTTCGTGCACGCCACCGGCGACCGGGGCATCCGCACCGTACTGGATGCCGTCGAGCACGCCACCGCGGTCAACGGCCGGCGCGACGCCCGCCACCAGGTCGTCCATGTCGAGTGCCTCGACCCGCAGGACACGGCGCGCTTCGCGGAGCTCGGCGTTGTCGCCTGTATGCAGCCGAGGCACTGCGCTCCCGAGATCGCGGGCCCCGGCCAGGACTGGGCGGAGAACATCGGCTCCGGTCGCTGGCACAAGGCATGGCCCATGCGCAGCCTGCACGAGGCGGGGGCCGTACTGGCCTTCTCCAGTGACTGGAACGTGGCCGAGATGGACCCGATGATCGGTATCTACACCGCGGTCACCCGCCGGCCGCTCGGCGGCGGCGAGCCCTGGCAGCCGGCCGAGACGGTGGACGTGGAGACGGCGGTCCACGGCTACACCATGGGCTCCGCCTACGCCAACTTCCTCGAGGAAGAACGCGGTTCGCTCAGCGTCGGCAAACTGGCCGACTTCACCGTCCTGTCCAGGGACATCCTGCGGATCAGCCCGGAGGACATCCCCGGTACGACGGCCGAGCTGGTCGTCGTCGGCGGCGAGGTGGTCGCCGGGACCGGGGCCTGAGAGCCCGGTGGCAGGCGCGGTGGCCCCCGGCGGCCGCCGCCCCTGCCGCGTACGGCATCGTGATGACCGGCAGGGACCTCCGGGTCCACCGGAACCGGGCGGAACCGCCGCGGCCGTGCGGGCGCTCCACCGGGACAAGCACAGGCAGGGGACCGGCGATGAGCGACGACTGCGTGCTGGCGCGCGCCGAGGGGCGGATCGGCCACCTCACCCTCAACCGGCCGAAGGCGCTGAACGCGCTGAACCGCGCGATGGTCAACCGCATCGACGAAGCGCTCACCGCATGGGAGCAGGACCCCGCAGTCGAGAGCGTCGTCCTCACCGGGGCGGGGGAGCGCGGTCTCTGCGCGGGCGGCGACATCCGGATGATCTACGAGGACATACGCGCCGGAGGGACCGCGTCGGACGAGTTCTGGCGTGACGAGTACCGGCTGAACGCCCGGATCGCCCGCTACCCCAAGCCGTACGTCGCCCTCATGGACGGCATCGTGATGGGCGGCGGTGTCGGGGTCTCGGGGCACGGGAGCGTCCGGATCGTCACCGAGCGCTCCCGGGTCGCCATGCCCGAGACGGCCATCGGGTTCGTCCCCGATGTCGGGGGCACCTTCCTGCTCGGCCGGGCGCCCGGTGAGCTCGGTACCCATCTCGCCCTGACCGGGGCCGCGGTCGGTGCGGCCGACGCTCTGCTGTGCGGGATCGCCGACCACTTCGTACCGGCGGACCGGCTGCCCACCCTGGTAGCGGACCTCGCCCGGGAGCCGGTGGCCGACGTGCTGCGGGCCCATGGAACGCAGGCCCCGGACGGGGAGTTGGCCGAGCGGCGGGAGTGGATCGACCACTGCTACGCGGCCCGCACCGCCGAGGAGATCGTCGACCGGCTGCTCGACACCGGCCTCCCGGCCGCCAAGGAGACCGCCGCCACCCTGCTGAGCAGGTCGCCCACCGCGCTGAAGGTGACGCTGGCCGCCGTCCGCCGCGCCCGTGAACTCGGCCCGCTGGAGCGGGTCCTTGAACAGGAGTACCGCGTCTCGTGCGCCGCGCTGACCTCGCCCGACTTCATGGAGGGGATCCGCGCCCAGGTCATCGACAAGGACCGCGACCCGCGCTGGTCGCCCGCGGAGCTCGCCGGGGTCGCCGATGAGCGGGTCGCCGGATTCTTCGCACCGCTCGGCGCGGCGGAGCTCAGCCTGTCCTGACCGCGGCCCGGGGAACGGGTGAAGAGCGGGCTCATGCAGTTCTCATGAACGGCCGGATCGGGATCGGTTCAGGCCAGTGCCTGTGCGACCAGAGCGAGGCCCTTGGTCGTGGGTACGCTCATGCGCACGCTGCCGGGCACACCCAGCGTGCTGCCGGGACGGGCCGAGACGCCACCGGCGGCCAGACGCGCGAGCAACAGCTCCTCGTCGGGGGCCTGCACCAGGACGAAGTTGGCCTGGGAGGGGACGACGTCGTAGCCGGCGCCGGTGAGAATCCCGGTCAGGGCGGCGCGCTTCTCAAGGGTGTGCGCGCGGACCTTGTTCCGGTGGCCGGGATCGCGCAGCGCGGCCACCGCGGCTGCCTGGGCCGGCGTGCTGACGGAGAACGGGGCGCGGACCTTACGCAGCGTCGCAACGACGTCTCGGCCGGCCACCAGGTAGCCGACCCGGAGTCCGGCCAGCCCATGGATCTTGGAGAAGGTGCGGAGCACCACCGCCTCGCCGTCACGGGCCAGGGGGAGCGCGGTCGTGGCGGCGGGGTCGTCGCTGAAGTCGATGTACGCCTCGTCGACCACCACCAGACGAGCCCTGCTCGCGGCGACGAAGCGCTCCAGGTCCGCGCGGGACAGTGCGGTGCCCGTCGGGTTGTGCGGATTGACCACGTAGGCGATGTCCGCCTCCACGCGCGCCATCGCCTCCAGGTCGTGAGTCCAGTCGGCGAGCGGGACCTTCGTCAGCCGGGCGTTGACGACCTGGCTGCTGATCTCGTCCATCCGGTACGCCGGGTCGGCGCAGACCGCGTGACCGCCGTGCGCGAGATAGGCCCAGGCGAGCAGGAAGATCAGCTCGTCGGAACCGTTGCCGATCAGGATCTGCTCGGGGTCGACCTGGTGCCGCGCGGCCAATTCCTCGCGCAGTTCCGTGGCCAGCGGGTCGGGATAGTGGTGGGCGCGGACGACGGCATCGGCCATGGCGCGGGCGACCTGGGGACTGGCGCCGAGCGGCGACTCGTTGGAGGCCATCGAACCGTCCTCGGTCGCGGCGTGGGTGCCGGGCCGGTACGGCTGGATCTGCCTCAGCCAGGGCCTGGGCTCGATCATGTGTTGCTTCCTCCGAGTATCGATGTCAACCGGGCGGCGGCGTGCCGCACCTGCTCCGTGAGCTGTGGACCGGGCGTCGGGGAGCCACTGAGGTAGCTGACCCCGACCGCACCCCTGGGACCGCCCGCGTCGAACACCGGTGCCGCGACGCAATCGACGCCCGAGGCGACCTGGCCGTGGTCGTCGGCGTAACCGCGCTCACGGATCCCGGCCAGTTCCCGCACCAGGGCTTCCCTGCCCTCGGCCCACGCCACGGGCTCCACGTGGACCGCCACCTGCGCGGGCTCCAGCCACGCCAGGCCGCACTTGCCGACCGCGGTCAGGTGCGCGGGCAGCCGGGCACCCACGGAACTGGCCAACTGCACTCCCGACCGCGGCGGGTCCTGCTTGTAGAGGTACACGGCCTCGACGCCGTCCAGCACCGCGTAGTGGGCGGTCACCTCCAGCGCCCGGGTCAGTCCCGCCAGTTCGGACGCGATCACCGTGTCCACACCGGCGACGCGCAGGTGCGCGGCTCCTACCTCGAACGCCTTGATTCCCACGGTGTACGCCGTGGGTTCGTGAACATCCACGAACCGTTCCCTGGCGAGGTCCCGCAGGATCCCGTGAGCGGTGCTCTTCGGAATCCCCAGGGTCTGCGCGATGTGCTTGAGAACGACCGGGTTCTCCGCCCTGGCGATCAGGTCCAGGATTCGCAGCGCCCGTGTGACTGAGCTGCTCTGCATCAACATTCCGTTCGTATATACGAATGATGATCGCTTATGCGAACAGTCGTGACCTTAGGAGCGAGCGCGGGCGCGTGTCAATGCTCCGGGCCACTCGCCGGCCTGCGTCTGCGCGCCTCCCGGTCTGCGAAGACGTGCTCAGCGGCGGCCCGGCGGCATCATCAGGCGGTGAGTGCGGGCGGAACCGCCGCCAGCGCTTCCTGGATCGCGGCGACCAGGGCGCGGGCGGACCCGGCCGTCAGCTCCAGGGCGACCCGGGCCGACGGGCCCTTCGATGGATCGGTGAAGTCGATGTTGAGCGTGTGCTCGGCCATCGCGTGCACCGGGTGGTCGAAGTACACAGTCACGTCGGACACATGGAACCAGGAACCGCCCGGTCCCTTGGCGCTGCCGTCCACCGTGTCCTTGATCGTCGTGTAGGTGCACATGCTCAGGCTCCCAGGTGCTTGGCGAAGAAGGTTTCGATCTGCTCCCAGCCGTCGTTCGCCGCAGCCACGTTGTACGAGGGCCGGTCGTTGGAGAAGAAGCCGTGGCCGGCCCCCTCGTACGTGTGGAACTCGAAGTCCTTGCCGTGCTCCGTGAGGATCTGCTCCAGCTCGGCGACCTGCTCGGGGCCGGGGAAGCTGTCGTCGGCCCCGAACAGGCCGAGTAGCGGAGCGCGCAGCTGGGGGAGCTCGCCGACCAGATTGCTGACCTTCAGGGGGAAGCCCTCGGGCGGTGTTCCGGTGACGAACGCGCCGTAGCAGTCCACCGCCGCGTCCAGGTCGAGACGGCACGCGGCGAGTACGCTCTGCCGTCCGCCGGAGCAGTAACCGATCGTGCCCACCTTGCCGTTGGAGGTGGCCAGCGCGCGCAGATACGCCGCTGACGCGCCCACGTCGCCGGCGAGACGGTCGTCCGGCACTCCGCCTGCCGCGCGGTTGGCGGCGGCCGCGTCGTCAGGGGCCGCGCCGGGCGCCTCGCGGTAGAAGAGGTTCGGGCAGATCGCGTCGTAGCCGATCTCGGCGAACCTGCGGACGATCTCCTTGCTGCCCCGGTCGAAACCGGGCATGTGGTGGATGACCACGACGCCGCCGCGCGGGGCCCCGCCCCGCGGGCGGGCCAGATATGCCTCGATCTCATCGCCGTTGTGACCGGTGAGCCTGACGGTTTCCGCGGTTAGTGAGTCACTCATGAGACAGCTATACCACCGGATCCGCCCGGCCCACGAAGACCGGCTCCCGAAGACCGGCCCATGAAGACCGGCGCATGAAGACCGGCCCACGAAGACCGGCCGGACAGGCCTACCCGCCGGACGACTCCCGGGGCCAGCTGCCGGTCGTGCGCAGCAGGGCGATGAACGCCCGCTCGGCGGGGGAGAGCAGCCGGTCGCGCCGGCTCACCAGACTGATCGGGCGGGACCGCGGCTGCGGGCTGACCGGCACCACGGCCAGCGAACCGGCCCGTACATCACCGTCGACCGCGTGCTCGGAGATCAGCGCGAGCCCGAGCCCGGCGGCCACACACTGCTTGACGGCCTCCGGGCCCCAGATGTCGCCGTGCGACACCTCCGTCAAGTCCCACTCGGCCAGCACCTGTTCCTGCAGCTCGCGGGTCTGTGAACCGGGCTCGCGCAGCAGGAACCGGGAGCCGGCCAGCTCGGCGGGACCGACTTCGCCGGCCCCCGCCAGCGGATGCGACGGCGCGGCGACGAGCACCAGCCGCTCGTCCAGTACGTGTTCGACGACGAGCTGGGCCGTGGTGGGCGCCCCCGCCACCACCGCGACCCCGATTCCGCCCCCGGCCAGCCGTTCCAGTACGGCCTCGTTGTTGCCCACGAAGATGTCGCACTCGATGCCCGGATGCGCTGACTGGTACCGGGCGAGGAGCGACGGCAGCAGATAGGTGCCGACCGTCGTCGTACCGCCGATCAGCAGCCGGCCCGAGATCAGCCCGCTCACCTGCTGCACCGCCGCGACGGCCTCGTCGGCCAGCAGGAAGACCCGTTTGCCGTACTCGGCCAGGACCTCGCCCTCGGCGGTGGGCCGGGTCCTGGCGCCGGAGCGGTCCACCAGGGTGACCCGCAGGGACTGCTCCAGTCTGCGTACCTGGTTGGAGACGGACGGCTGGCTCATGTAGAGCTTCTGGGCCGCCGCCGAGAAGCCGTGGTGCTCGACCACTTGCATAAAGATCCACAATCGGTGGAGGTTGAGTTCCACAGGCCTCCTGACATTGCTCACCGACCGTCCGCGCGGCGAGCCTAGCGGCGAACGGCCCTGGTGGGGAGGGGGTGCGCCGGTCCCTGCACAGCTATGACCGCCATAGCGATTCCGGTGGTTCTCCACCCGTGGTGGCGGGTGCTACCCATGAAAAGGAGAGCGGCAGCCACCGCTCCGGACTACGACCTCAGGGGTGGATCCGTACATGAAGGAACCTGTTGCCGGACGGCTCGATGTGCTCGATGTGAACGGGCGCGGCTACGGCCGGCCCCGTCGGCCGGTCGTCGTGGTCTGCATCGACGGCAGCGAGCCCGCGTACCACGAACGGGCCGTGGCAGACGGCCGGATGCCCTTCCTGGAACGCATGCTGGAGCACGGCAGCGATCTGCGGGCCGACTGCACCATGCCGTCCTTCACCAACCCCAACAACCTGTCCATCGCAACCGGTACACCGCCCTCGGTGCACGGCATCTGCGGCAACTACTTCTACGACACCGCATCCGGCACCGAGGTCATGATGAACGACCCGGCGCTGCTGCGGGTGCCCACCCTCTTCGCCGCGTTCTCGGCGGCCGGGGCGAAGGTCGCCGTCATCACGGCCAAGGACAAACTGCGCAGGCTGCTGGGGCGCGACCTGGTCGACGGCATGTGCTTCTCCGCCGAGAAGGCCGACCAGGTCACGGAGGAGGAGAACGGCATCAGCAAGGTGCTGGAGCGCGTCGGCATGGAGCTGCCGTCCGTGTACAGCGCCGGGCTCAGCGAACTGGTCATGGCAGCCGGTACGGACGTCCTGGAGCAGGAGCGGCCGGACCTCATGTACCTCTCGCTCACCGACTACATCCAGCACAAGCACGCACCGGGCTCGTCCGTCGCCAACGACTTCTACGCCATGCTCGACGGTTACTTCGAGCGGATCGACGCACTGGGCGCCGTCCTGGTCGTCACCGCCGACCACGGGATGAACGCCAAGAGCGACGCCGGGGGAGACGCCCGGGTCGTGTTCCTCCAGGACGTCCTGGACGCACGGCTCGGCGAGGGGACGGCGCGGGTCGTGCTGCCCATCACCGATCCGTACACCGTGCACCACGGGGCGCTCGGCTCGTACGCGACCGTGCATCTGCCCGCCGCCACCGACGTGGCGCCGCTGGTCGCCGCGCTCACCACGCTGGACGGCGTCGACACCGTCCTCACCCGTGCACAGGCCTGCGAGCGCTTCGAGCTGCCGCCGGACCGGATCGGCGACATCGTCGTCATCGCCGAACGCAACACGGCGCTGGGCACGACCCCGGCGCGCCACGACATCTCCGGCTTCGAGGAGCCGCTGCGCTCGCACGGCGGGCTGACGGAGCAGCGTGTGCCGTTCCTGGTCAACGCCCCGACCGGGCCGCTCCCCGAGGGACACCGGCTCCGGAACTTCGACGCCTACTGGGTGGGCACCGCACTCGCGGCCGACCGGCCGCTCACCACCTGACCGGAACGCTCCCGAAACGAACGTTCCCCGCACCACTGACCCGGCCCCGGCGCGCGCGCTGTCGAGGCGCGCGCCGGGGCCGAGCCATGCCCAGGTACGACTCCGATCCCTCCCCCCGCACCCCCGCGCCGAGGACAGGACACCGCCATGGCAGACACCCCACTCCAGCAACCACCACCGACCGGAACCCCCGTCACCACACGTGAGGCGCTCGAAGAGGTCTCACCGCTGCTCCGTTCGGCGCGCGCCCGCCGTTGGCGACGGCAGATCTTCGCGATCACCCGGCTCGCGTACGTCGGCTTCTACTTCGTCCGGCAAGCGTTCTCCGTGGCCAAGCTGGGCATTCTGGACGACCCTTCGGTGAACACGGTGCTCACCGAGCACGTCCTCGGCATCATCGACGCGGTCTATCTGGCGGCCTACGCGGCCGGGCAGTTCCTCTGGGGCATGTGGGCCGACCGGTTCGGGCCGCGCGTGGTGGTGATCGGCGGGATGGCCGGTGCCATCGCCGCGGCCTGCCTGATGGGGCTGAACAGCGCGCTCCTGGTGTTCGGCGGCGCCATGGTGGTCCAGGGGCTGTCCCAGTCGGCCGGGTGGGCGCCCCTCTGCAAGAACATGGGGAACTTCTTCTCGGTGGGGGAGCGCGGCCGGGTGCTCGGTGTGTGGAGCACCAACTACGCGTTCGGCGGGCTCGTGGCCCCGCCGTTCCTCGGGTGGATCGCCTACTCGCTGCTCAACAGCTGGCGGGCCGCCTTCCTCTCCGGCGCCGCCACGCTCGCCGTCGTACTCCTGCTGTTCGTGCTCCTGCAGCGCAACTCGCCCCGAGACGTGGGACTTCCGGAACCCCCAGAACCCACCGAAGTCATCGAAGACACCGAACTCACTGGAGCCATCGGAGCCACCGACCCCGCGGAGCCGACGGACTCCGCGGAACCAGTGGGACCTGTGGGACCTGTGGGACCCGTGGCGCCGGCCGGGCCGCGTCGCTCTGCCATCGGCCTCTACCGTGAGACCCTGCGCGACCGCATGGTGCTCACCCTCGGCCTCTGCTACTTCCTCCTCAAGCCCGCCCGTTACGCCATCCTGCTCTGGGGACCGGTCATCGTCAGCCAACGGCTGCCCGAGATCAACAAGGTCGGCGCCACGCTCATCCCCATCGCGTTCGGGGTCACCGGCGTCCTCGCCCCGATCCTGGTGGGCTGGGTGTCCGACCGGCTGTTCCGGTCCCGGCGGGTCCCGGCGTGCGTCCTCGCCCTGGGCATTCTGACCGTGGCCCTCGCTCTGTTCATGCCGCTCACCGCGGCCGGCAGCGTCGAGGTGATGATCGCCGTTCTCGCGGTGATCGGACTCGCCGTGTACGCGGCCGACGCGATGATCTCCTGTGTCGCCGCCGTGGACTTCGGCAGCGCCAAGGGCGCGGGAACCGCCGCGGGGCTGGTCAACGGCTGTGGCTCGGTCGGTGCCATCCTCGGCGGCCTGCTTCCCGGATTCCTCTCCGGCGGTGTGCTGTTCACCGGTTTCGCGGGGGCCGCGCTGCTCGCCGGGCTGCTGATGCTCCCGCACTGGAACCGCGTACCGCGCCCCGCGACCTGAGCCTCCTGCACGCACTCATGCACCCACTGCTGCATTGACCGAGAAGGAGATCCCATGACCGTCAACCGTGCCGACACCGCCGTCGTCGGCGGAGGCATCGTCGGCCTCGCTCACGCACTCGCCGCCGCCCGACGGGGGGACCGCGTCGTCCTTTTCGAGCGCGACGACTTCGCCGTCGGCGCCTCCATACGCAACTTCGGCATGATCTGGTCGATCGGCCAGCAGCGCGGCGAGGTCTACGAACGCGCCCTGCGGACGCGCGAGATCTGGCTGGAGATCGCCGCCAAGTCCGGCCTCTGGGCCGCACCGACCGGATCGCTGCACCTCGCGCACCACCCCGATGAGGTCGCGGTGCTCGAAGAGTTCCTCGCGATCACACCGCCGGCCCGGGACCGCGGTAGCCGGATGATCACGCCGGCCGAGACCCGCGACCTCAGCGCCACGGCGCGCACCGACGGTCTGCTCGCCGCGATGTGGAGCCCGACCGAGCTCAACGTCGACCCGAGGCTCGCCATCCCGGCGGTCGCCAAGTACCTGGTGACCGAGTACGGCGTCGACATCCGGTTCGGCACGACCGTACGCGACATCTCGCTGCCGACGGTCTCCACCACCGAGGGCGAGTGGCACGCCGACCGGGCCTATGTGTGCAGCGGCAACGACTTCGCGACGCTGTACCCCGAAGTCTTCGCCCAGAGCGGTCTGATGCGGTGCAAACTCCAGATGATGCGCACCGGGGCCCAGCCGGCCGGCTGGCAGCTCGGCCCGATGCTCTGCGGCGGGCTGACCCTCCTGCACTACGCGGCCTTCGACGATTGCGAGTCGAAGGCCGCGCTGGCGGCCCGGATGGGCGAGGAACTGCCCTTCCACCGGGAGAACGGGGTGCATGTCCTGCTCTCCCAGACCGCGGACGGTCGGCTGACGATCGGTGACAGCCATGCGTACGCCCAGACTCTCCACCCCTTCGAGAGCGAGGAGATCAACGAGGCGGTCGTCGACTATCTGGGCACATTCGCCCAGTTGCCCAACCCGGCCATCACCGAGCGCTGGAGCGGCTACTACCCGTCGCTGCGGGACGGCCGTTCGCAACTGGTGGTCGAGCCCGAACCGGGCGTCACCGTCGTGAACGGGGTCGGCGGCGCCGGGATGACGCTGTCGTTCGGACTGGCCGAGGAGGTCGTCGGCGGCTGACGCCGGCTCACCTGCCAGCCGGCGGTGCCCCTGACCGGATCCCGGTGAGGGGCACCGCCGGTTGCTGTCACCCACGGCCTGCCCCGGCGATCAGTGATTTTGCCCGGGGTTTGGTCCAGTCCCGATCAGCCAGCGTCAGGCCCATGACAACGTAGCCCTCGGAGGAATTGGTCTAGTCCTTAATTGGTCCAGACTATTGACGTCTCCTCCAGCCGCGGATATCTCCTTATCAACCGTGCTGCGCGAGCCGGTGTGCCACATCCGCCATCTGGAGGTTCCCGTGCAATCCAGGAAGAGAACGCTCATGGCCGCCGCCATGAGCGCGGCGCTGGCCGCGGGAGTGCTCACCGCACTCGCAGCCGGCGTCTCCGGCGCCCAGGCGGACTCCGTGTCCGCCGCCAAGCCGCTGGCTGCCGCCGCGAGCAGCGGGGGCGTCAAGATCGCGTACTACGACCAGTGGAGTGTGTACGGCAACGCCTTCTACCCCAAGAACCTCGACACCGAGGGGATAGCGGGCAAGCTGGACATCCTCAACTACTCGTTCGAGAACATCGACCCGAGCAGCCACACCTGTTTCGAGGCGACCAAGGCGTCTGACTCGACGAACGAGAGCGACCCCAACGCCGGGGACGGCGCGGGCGATGCCTTCGCCGACTACCAGAAGTCTTTCGGCGCCGACATCAGCGTGGACGGTGTAGCCGACAAGTGGGACCAGCCGATCGTCGGCAACTTCAACCAGCTCAAGAAGCTGAAGGCGAAGTACCCGAAGCTGAAGATCATCGCGTCGATCGGCGGCTGGACGTACTCCAAGTACTTCTCCGACGCGGCCGCGACCGACGCCAGCCGCAAGAAGCTCGTCAGCTCCTGCATCGACATGTTCATCAAGGGCAACCTGCCGGTGCAGGGCGGTTACGGCGGAGACGGCTCCGCGGCCGGCATCTTCGACGGCTTCGACATCGACTGGGAGTACCCCGGCTCGCCCAACGGCCACACGGGCAACCACTACAGCACCGCGGACAAGGCCAACTACACCAAGTTGATGGCCGAGTTCCGCACCGAGCTGGATGCCTACGGCGCCGCCAACGGCGGCAAGAAGATGCTGCTCACCGCGGCGTTGCCGGCCGGCCAGGACAAAATCGCGAACCTTGAGACCGACAAGCTCGGCCAGTACCTCGACTACGCGAACGTCATGACGTACGACATGCACGGCGCCTGGGACGCGACCGGTCCGACCAACCACCAGGACCCGACGTACGTGTCGCCCGACGATCCGTCGACGCCGGTCTCGCCCGGGACCGAGAAGTACTCGACCGACAACGCCATCAAGGCATGGACCACCGGTGACCCGGCCTACGGCATCCCGGGCGGGTTCCCGGCCGACAAGATCACCATGGGCTACCCGCTGTACTACCGGGGCTGGACGGGCGTTTCGGCAGACAGCAAACACGGCCTGTACCAGCCGGCCACCGGGCCGGCGCCGGCGCGCGGTACCAGCCAGGTCCCGGGGACCGCGTACTACAAGGAACTGACGGGCATCGTCGCCAACCCGTCCACCACCTTCTACGACGCGGCCTCGCAGTCCAACTACTTCTACAACGGGACGGAGTTCTGGACCGGACTCGGCGACCAGAGCATCCAGGCCAAGGCCGACTACGCGCACTGCCACGGCCTGGGCGGCTCGATGATGTACTCGCTGCTCGACCTCGACCCGGCGGCCACCCTCTTCAACAAGATCGTGTCCGCGACGAACGGGTCCGCGTCCGGGTGCTCGGCGCCCCCGACGACACCGCCGACCACTCCGCCGCCGACCACTCCGCCCCCGACGACGCCGCCGCCCACCACGCCGCCGGTCACCCCGCCCCCCTCCGGTACCTGCACCTCGCCGTCGTGGAGCGCCTCCGAGGTCTATGTCGGCGGCAAGCAGGTCTCCTGGAAGGGCCACAACTGGAAGGCCAAGTGGTGGACCACCAATGAGGAGCCCGGCACCACGGGCGACTGGGGGGTCTGGCAGGACCTGGGTGCCTGCTGATCATTCCGCAACTCCCGCGATGCCCGGCCGGGGCCTTGGCAGCCCCCACCTGTTCCGGCCCGCCGGGCATCGCGGGGCCCGTAGACGCGCCCCGCGCTTCCGCTCCCTCCAACCGGTGTTCTCAGGAGACTCGCATGAGACCTGTACGTACCCTTCTCACTGCCTTTGTCACAGCCGCGGCCGCGGCCGGGCTCGTCACGGTCGGCAGTGGATCCGCTCAGGCGGCGACGCCGTTGCCGGCGCATGTGTACGCCCCGTACTTCGAAGCCTGGACCGGCGACAGCCCGGCCGCCCTGGCCGAGCAGTCCGGCAGCAAATACCTGACGATGGCGTTCCTCCAGGCAGCGAGCAAGGGCTCGTGCACGCCGTACTGGAACGGCGACAGCAGCACGCCGGTCTCGTCCGCCAGCTTCGGCAGCGACATCAGCACCATCAAGGCCAAGGGCGGTGACGTCATCGCCTCGTTCGGCGGCTACACCGCTGACAACACCGGCACCGAGATCGCCGACAGCTGCACCGATGTCAGCCAGATCGCCGCCGCATACGAGAAGGTCGTCACCACCTACGACATCACCCGGATCGACCTGGACACCGAGGACAACTCCCTCACCAACGCCGCGGGCATCGACCGGCGCAACAAGGCCGTCAAGCAGGTGGAGGACTGGGCAGCCGCCAACGGGCGCGCCGTCGAGTTCTCCTACACGCTGCCCACGACCACACACGGTCTGGCCTCCAGCGGTCTGGCCGTGCTGAAGAACGCGGTGTCCAACGGCGCCAGGATCGACGTCACGAACATCATGACGTTCGACTACTACGACAATGCGACGCACGACATGGCCAACGACACCCAGACCGCGGCCCAGGGCCTGCACGACCAGTTGGCGAAGCTGTACCCGTCGAAGACGGACGCGCAGCTATGGGGTTCGATGGGCGTCATCGAGATGCCGGGCATCGACGACTTCGGGGCCGCCGAGACGTTCACCACCGCCAACGCCACGGCCGTCTACAACTGGGCTGTCGACAAGGGCATCAACACCCTGTCCATCTGGGCCCTTCAGCGTGACAACGGCGGCTGCCCGGGACAGGGCGGCTCGGACTCCTGCTCCGGCATCGACCAGAGCACCTGGCAGTTCGCCCACACCTTCGAGCCGTTCACCAGTGGCAGCACCACACCGCCCCCGGCCAACGACTTCTCCGTCTCGCTCTCCCCGGCCTCGGCCACCGTCGCGGCCGGCGGCTCCACCACGTCCTCGGTGCACACCGCGGTCACCGCCGGCTCGGCGCAGCCGGTCGGCCTGACGGTAAGCGGCGCCCCGGCGGGCGTCACCGCATCGGTCAGCCCCGGCTCGGTCAACGCCGGTGGCAACGCGACCCTATCGGTCTCCACCACCTCGTCCGCCGTCTCCGGCACGTATGCCCTGACGGTCACCGGCAAGACGGGTTCCGCCGCCCACGCGGCCACTTACACACTGACCGTCACCGGCGGGGCCACCGCCTGCAGTGCGGCGCAGTGGAACAAGACGGCGGTCTACGTCGGCGGCAACACCGTCTCGTACGGCGGCCACACCTGGAAGGCCAAGTGGTGGACCACCGGCGAAACACCCGGAACCACGGGTGACTGGGGCGTCTGGCAGGACCTCGGCGCCTGCTGATCCTCCCGACCCCGAGATCTCGATTCTGATGTCCCGGTTCTGATATGCGGTGTCCGGCAGGGCCACATGCCCTCCCGGGCACCGCAATCGCGTTTGAAGATCCCTAAGGGCTGTCCCGCAATTCCCGGCGGGCGCGCGACGACAGCTACGGCACCTCGCCGCGTTGTCGGAACGTCCACATACATCCAGTATGCGAACGTCCCTCCGCATTGCGATGCACCGCATCTGACGCCGCGCGCTGATCCACCAGGAATTGCGGGACAGCCCTTAGTAGCTGATGCAGGCCGAATGCCACTCCGTGTAGAAATCCCACACCTCGGGGGAACACTCCGGCGGGCCGTACTGCGACGCCTTCGACCCGACATGCGGGAGATGGGAGTACGCCCCGACGCCCGGACGGTTCACATGGAGCATCCCCGCCTCGAACCGCTCGATGGCTTCGAACGCCCGTGACTGGGACGCCGTGAAGACGGTGCCGGACATCCCGTACTTCACCGAGTTCGCCACCGACATCGCCTCGTCGAAGCCGTCCGCGTCGATCACGGCCAGCACCGGTCCGAACACCTCCTCCTGCGCCAGAGAGCTGTCCGCCGGCACATCACGGATGACGGTCGGCTGGACATAGCAGCCATCGGGCAGATCCGCCCGCTCCTCCCGGCCCCCTCCGCACAGCACCTTGCCGCCGTCGCGCTGCGCCCCGGCGACCGCCGCCAGCGCCGCGTCCATCCGGACGGTGTTGACGACCGGGCAGACCCGAGATGCCGGATCGTCGCCCGGCCCGACCCGCAGACCGGCGACCCGCTCCACCAGCCGGTCGAGGAACTCTTCCCGCACCCGGACATCCACCACGGCCCGGCTGGTGGCCGAACACCGCTGGCCCGCCTGGCCGAAGGCGCCGTTCACGACGGCGTCGACGGCCTTGCCGACGTCGGCGTCGTCGCAGACGATCAGCGCGTTCTTGCCGCCGAGTTCGAGCTGGGTCCGCAGCAGCCGGTGCGCGCCGCCGCTGTGGATGGCGGTGCCGACCGGTAGCGAGCCGGTGAAACTGATGCCCGCGACCGAGGGGTTGGCGACCAGAGCCTCGCCCGCCGCCGCATCGCCCTGCACCAGATTCAGTACCCCGTCGGGGACCCCCGCCTGCTGGAAGATCTCGACCAGCAGCGCCGAGGTGAGGGGGGTCAGCGGGGACGGCTTGAGCACCGCCGTGCACCCCGAGAGCAGCGCGGGCGCCACCTTCCACATGGGAATGGCGAGCGGGAAGTTCCACGGGGCCACCAGACCGACCACCCCGATGGGCCTGCGGAAGGTGTACGCGAAGGTGCGCTCCTCCTCCGCGGGCGCGGTCACCCCGCCGAGCAGCCGGGCCTGTCCCGCGGTGAAGTCGATGACGGCCCGCGCCCTGGCCACCTCGCCGCGGGCCTCGCTGAGCAGCTTGCCCTGCTCGCGGGTGATGACGGACGCGACCTCCGCCGCCCGCTCACCGAGGATGCGGCTCGCCGCGGTGAGATATCCGGCGCGCGCGATCGGCCCCTGCGCTCGCCACGCGGGCAGGGCCGTGGCCGCGGCGTCGACGGCGTGGTCCACGTCGACGCCGCCGGACTCGGTGAACTCGCCGATCACATCGGAGAGGGCGGCGGGATTGATGTTCTCCCTGAGCTGTCCCGATTCCGCCGGGAGCCACTGCCCGTCGATGAAGTTGAGCCGAAGGTGCCGCGGAACCTGATTCTCCTGCGCAACGCTTGTCATGCCCTCCCCTTCGCTGGACCTGCCGGCGCTGCTGCCGGTCCTGGCCAGGCTCGCTCAGGGGAGGGGTCCGTCACAATGCGCGATTGACGAATACGCTTGATAGCCGGGGTCTATCGGGTCTCCGGAGCCCCCTGCCCGCCGTGGTCGTGACGGACGGGCGGGGGCCGGCCGCACCGCTGCTGTCCGCTGGGTCAGAGCAGCACCGGCGTCAGGTCCGGGCCGCCCTCGCTCTCGTACGCGTCCTCGTCGAAGGGGTACAGCGGGCGCTCCACCCGGTGGTGGCCAAGGCGCAGCAGATCCTGGTCGACGCCGCCGGGGGTGAGGGCCAGCAGCCAGTCCGCCGCCATGTCGTGCAGCTCCGGCTCCAGGTAACCGATCTTCACGACGACCAGGTCGAAGGTGCGCGGGTCGATGCCCAGACCGCCCTGCGCCGGTCCGGTGAAGTCGGCGACCGTGTGGAACGGCTTGCGCTGCCCGGTGACGACGACCGTGAGTCCGCCGACCGTGATCGCCGCGAGGTCGCAGCCGCGGTCGTACGCGCCGCCCTCGGCCCGGTCCGTCTTGTCGGCCGCGCGCTGCAGGCCCGTCACCGTGCCGGTGATCTTGCACGGTCCGCCCTGGCTGGTGTCGACCTTGCCGCCGACACCGACGGTGACCGTGGCGCCGATCCCGGCCTCGAAGCAGGCGCGGACCGCGGCCGGGTCGGTGATGCCGGGGTGCACGGCGGTCACCCTGCCGGAGGCGATCTCCTCGTTCTCCAGCAGCTTGCCGAGCATGTACGCGAGGTCGCCCGCGCCGCCGGCCGTGGGGTTGTCCCCGGAGTCGCTGATCAGGAACGGGCGGCGGTCGGACGCCACCGCCGCCGCGATGCACTCATCCGCGGTGCCGGTCGGGCCGACGAACTCGAAGTCGCGGCGTACGTCCCAGTACTGACGGGCCAGCGACTCGGCCTCGGCTGCGGCGAGTTCGGCGTCGTCACCGGTGACCACGATGGCCGCCTTGCAGCGCGGCTCGTCGGCCCAGGCGTACCCGACCCAGATCGCGGCGTCCACGATGCCGGGCTTCGCCTCGATCCCGGCGAGACGCCCGTACAGCCCCTTCGCGGGTTCCAGCCGGGTGCTGGTCTTCTCGCCGGGCAGCAGGACGGGCACCTGCACCCAGGCGCGGTGCGGGCGGCGGTCCGCTGCGGGCAGCCGCAGCCGCTCGACCAGCTTGCGGGCCGCACGCTCGCGGGTGTCCCAGGCGTCCTCGTGCGGGGCGAGCCGGTGGGCGGTGAGCAGCTCGACCGGCTCGGCGAAGCGGCGCGAGACGTTCCCGTGCAGGTCCATCGCCGCGGACATCATCGGGCGGCCGGACGCCGGGTCCTCCGGGGTGCCCACCGCGTCCAGCGCGGCGCGCACGGCCTCGGTCAGATCGCCCTCGGCGTCGGTGAGGCCGATGACGCTCATCGCGCCGTGCAGGTCGTAGACCATGCCGTCGAGGGGGCCCGCTGCCCGGATCCGGGAGACCAGCTCGTCCTTGAGCAGCAGATACGACCCCGCCTCGACGGGACCGCCGGGCAGCGCGGTGGCGTGCAGCAGCGGGACCCACTCGACGAGCCCGTCGAGGTCCGACCCGGGCTGCGTCCAGGTGTAGCGGTCGAGGAGTTCCTGACCTCGGGTCTGGCGGAAGTCGTCGGCGGTGGAGCGGTGCGGACAGAAGGTGGACGACTCGATGCCGATGCCGCCGATGGCGATGCGCAGACGGCGGGCGGGGGTGGCGGTGGTCATGTGGCGCTGCTCTCCGGGTTGCGGGTGGGGTGGTACGGGGCCGTGCCCGCCGGGTGTCCGGGCGCGGCGGGGGCGGGATCAGGGCGCTTCGGCGTACGGAGCGCCGGTGCGCAGGGCCGTCAGCCCCGCGCCCAGCAGGCCCGCGTCGCGGCCCGAGACGGTGGTGGTGATTTCGAGCCCCGCCGTGGCCATGGGCAGGCAGCGCTCGTACAGGACTCCGCGGACCGCGGCCACCAGGGGCTCCGCCGACGCCAGCGCGCCGCCGAGCACGACGGCCTGCGGGTTGAAGAAGTTGACGACGACGCTGAGGACCGTGCCGATGTGCCGGCCGGCCGCCCGGACCAGGGTGGTCGCCTGCGGGTCCCCGTCGGTGACCAGCCGCAGCAGTTCCGCCGTGCCGTCCACCGGGGTACCCCGGCGGGCGAGTTCACGCAGCACGGCGGCGCCGCTGGCGACCGTCTCCAGGCAGCCGATGTTCCCGCAGCTGCACGGGCGCTCCTCGGCGGCTTCGACCCGGACATGGCTGATGTCGCCCGCGCAGCCGTTGGCCCCGCGGTGCGGGCGGCCGGCGGAGATGACTCCGCAGCCGATGCCGCGGCCCGCCTTGACGACGACGAGGTGCTGGAGCTCCGGACGGGCCGACTGGTGCTCACCGACGGCCATCAGGGTCGCGTCGTTGTCCACCGTCACCGGCAGTCCGAGCCGGTCGGCGAGGACGTCGCGGAGCGGGAAGTTGTGCCAGCCGGGCATCCGGGAGGGGGTGAGCACCCGGCCGGCCTGGACGTTGACAGGGCCGGGGAAGGCGATGCCGACGCTCCGTACGGTGCGGCCCGCCGCGCGCTGCCGGTCGGCGAGCGCGGTCAGCCGCTCCACCAGCCAGTCGGCGGCCTGTTCGGGTCCCGCGGTGAGGTCGTGGCTGTGGTCGGCGGCGTCCATGACCGTGCCGTCCGCGGAGACGGCGGCCAGCCTGCCGTGGTGCGAGCCGAGGTCGGCTGTCAGGGCCACCCCGCCCTGCTGCGGGACGCGCAGCAGTCTGGGGCGCCTGCCGCCGCGGGACGCGCCCTCGCCCGACTCCGTGAGGAGCCCGGCCGCGACCAGCTCCTGCACCCGGAGCGAGACGGTGGAGGCGGCGAGCCCCAACTCCCGGACCAGATCGGCCCGTGAGGACGCGGTGCCGGACGTGACCATGCGCAGAATCTGCTGGTTCGATGCGCTGTCCGTCATTGGTCTCCCCGTCATCGCGCTCCCCGGACCGTTCCGAGTGGCTCCGTGCGGCTCGGAGTTGTACCGAGCCACTTCTGGCCAGTCGGCCACTTCCAGTTACTTCGAAATTTCAAAACAAGTTCATGCTGTCCCGATGAAAGTTAGCGATCCAAGGCCATCTTTCGCCAGGGGTAACGGGAATGTTTTCAGTAATTCGCCATTGAAATATGGGACATATGGCATCAAAAGCTCCAGGAAGGGTACCCTAAGTCGAATCTTTACCCTTGACTTAGTTTCGAAGGCCGTCCTAACTTTCAGACATTCTCCAGCCGATGTTCACGTCGGCTCGCTGCTGGAACCCGATGGAGGCCCACCCATGCGCCCAAGGCGCTCATCCGCGCGGCGTCGCGCGCTCGCCGCAGCGGTCACCGGGGCGGCGCTCGTCGTGGCCCTCTCGGCCTGTTCGCAGGACGGCGGCAAGATCGACATGGGGCCCACCGGCGGCACACCCGTCGAGGGCGGCACCGCCACGATGGCCCTGCCGCCCGCGGCCACCCCCAACTGGATCTTCCCCATCGGGGCCCCGGGGTACGGCGCCACGTACAACTTCGCCATTCAGTCACTGCTCTTCATGCCGGTGTACGACGCGGTGAAGAAGGACGGCGCCCTCACCACCACCGGGCCCAACACGCTGGGTACGAAGCCCGTCTACAGCGACGGCAACAAGACCGTCACCGTGCCGCTCCGCAAGGACATCACCTGGTCCGACGGCAAGCCGGTGACCGCGCGCGACATCGAGTTCTGGTTCAACCTTGTCAAGGCCGACAAGGCGGAGTGGGGCAGCTACTCGGTCGGCACCATGCCCGACAACGTCAAGAGCTTCGAGACCGTCGACGCCCACACGGTCCGGCTGCACCTCAACCGCTCGTACAACCCCGACTGGTTCACCGCCAACCAGCTCACCCTGATGCGCGCCCTGCCGCAGGCCGCCTGGGACGCGAAGAAGGACGGCGGCGCCGTCGGCGACTGGGACCGGACCACCGCCGGCGCCAAGGCGGTCTTCGCCCGGCTGACCGCGCACTCCAAGAGCCTCGGCGCCTACTCCAAGGACCCGCTCTGGAAGACCGTCAACGGGCCCTGGAAGATAGCCGAATGGCAGAACACCGGCCAGGTCACCCTCGTACGCAACCCGAAGTACACCGGTAACAACAAGGCGCATCTGGACAAGGTCGTCCTCAAGCCCTTCACCACCGCGGACTCCGAGTTCAACGTGCTGCGCTCCGGCGGCGTCGACTACGGCTACATAGCGCCGTCGGTGCTCGCGCAGAAGAAGAAGTTCGAGAGCCGGGGCTACCGCGTCGACCCGTGGGAAGGCTGGGCGGCCACCTACATCGTCTACAACTTCAACTCCTCGCACGGCGGCGCGGCCATGCGCCAGCTCTACATCCGCCAGGCCATGCAGCACCTGGTCGACCAGAAGTCGATGAGCAAGGTCATCTGGCAGGGCAGCGCCGACCCGACGCTGGGCCCGGTGCCCGTCACACCGAAGACGCAGTACACCACCCCGCAGATGCAGAAGAACCAGTACCCGTACTCCGTGAAGGCGGCGCGCGCGCTCCTCGCCGACCACGGGTGGACCGTCCGCGACGGCCAGGCCCGTTGCACCCGCCCCGGCACCGGCGCCGACCGGTGCGGAGCAGGTATCGCGAAGAACGCCCCGCTCAACCTGACCCTGCTCTCGCAGTCGGGCTCCACCGAGTCCACCAACATGATGCAGGAGCTGAAGTCCTCGCTGAGCAAGGCCGGTATCGACCTCAAGGTCCGCCAGCAGCCGCTCAACTCGGTCCTCGGTAACTCCGTACCCTGCAAGCCGGGACAGCCGGGTTGCGACTGGGACATGTCGTTCTTCGGCACGGCCGGCAGCTGGTACTACCCGCTCAACCCCAGCGGTGAGCAGCTCTTCTCGACCGGCGCCTCCGCCAACTTCGGCAACTACTCGGACCCGAAGGCAGACAAGCTGATCCGCGCCGTCCAGTACTCCAGCAATCCCGACGCCATCCACGCGTACGGCCAGTACCTCTCCCAGCAGCTCCCCGTGATGTGGATGCCGAACCCCGCCTACCAGGTGTCGGTGATCCGCAACGACCTGCGGGGTGTCGACCAGAACCCCACCGTGACCCTCGCCCCGCAGGACTGGTACTACGTCAAGAAGGGGGCCGACCAGTGACCGGCTTTCTCCTCAAGCGCCTCCTCCAGGCGGTGGTCGTTCTCTTCCTGGTGTCGGTCATCGTCTTCGTCCTGCTGCACATGCTCCCCGGCGGACCGGCGCGTGCCATCCTCGGGCCCAAGGGCACACCGCAGCAGATCGAGCACTTCAACCACGCCCAGGGCTACGACCGTTCGCTGCCCTTCCAGTACTTCGAGTATCTGAAGCGGCTGCTCACCGGTGACCTGGGAGTGTCGTACAAGCTGAACCAGCCGGTCTCCGACCTGCTCATGCAGCGGCTCCCCAAGACACTGCTGCTCACGGCGCTCTCCACGCTCCTCGCCGTGATCGTCGCGATCCCGCTCGGCCTGCTCCAGGCCGTCCGGCGCGGGAAGATCACCGACTACCTGCTGACCGGGGCGGCCTTCCTGGCCTACGCGACGCCGGTCTTCTTCCTCGGCCTGATCCTGATCATCGTCTTCTGCCAGACGATCCCCATCTTCCCGTCGGAGGCACCCCAGGGCGAGTCCCTGTCCAGTATCTTCAGCGGCTTCTCCGGCATGGTGCTGCCCATCGTCACCATGGCGCTCGGCGTCATCGCGATGTTCAGCCGCTACATGCGCTCCGCCACGCTCGACAACCTCACCGAGGAGTACGTCCGTACGGCGATGGCCAAGGGCCAGTCCAGCCGGCGGATCCTCGCCAAGCACGTGATGCGCAACGCGCTCATCCCGCTCGCCACCCTCCTCGGCCTGTATCTGCCGACGCTGTTCAGCGGCGCCCTGGTCGTCGAGGCGATGTTCAACTACCCGGGTATGGGCCTGCTGTTCTGGAACGCGGCGCAGGGCTCCGACTTCCCCGTACTGCTCGGGGTGACGCTGGTCGTGGGCGTCGCCACCGTCGTCGGATCGCTGCTCACCGACATCGTCTACGCCGTCCTCGACCCCCGGATCCGGAGCGTCTCATGAGCACCGCAGTCATAGCCCCCGGACACGAGGACGCCGACCTCGCCACGCCTTCGCTGGCAAAGCGCACTCTCCAGGTCTTCACCGGCAACAAGCTCGCCCTCACCGGCGTGATCGTGCTGGTCCTGCTCCTCGCGTTCTGCTACATCGGCCCGCTGGTCCACTCCACCGACCAGGTCCACACCGACCTGGCGCAGGCCAACCTGGCACCCGGCAGCCCCGGACACATCCTGGGGACCACCGACCTCGGTTACGACCTGCTGGGCCGGCTGATGCTGGCCGGACAGTCCTCGCTCGAAGTCGGCCTCGCCGCCGGTCTGCTCGCCACCCTCTTCGGCACGCTCTGGGGCGCCGTCTCCGGCTACTTCGGCGGCTGGACCGACGCCGTGATGATGCGTGTCACGGACGCGGCGCTCGCCATCCCCGCGATGTTCCTGCTGGTGGTCGTCGCCGCGATCATCACGCCCAGCAAGGGCGTGCTCATCGTGATCATCGCGGCGGTGGCCTGGCTGTCCCCGGCCCGCCTGGTCCGTGGTGAGGCGCTCTCGCTGCGCGACCGCGAGTACGTCCAGGCCATGCGGATGATGGGCGGCGGCGGAGCCCGCGCGGTGTTCCGGCACATCGTGCCCAACGCCATCGGCACCGTCATCGTCAACTGCACCTTCCAGATCGCCGACGCCATCCTCTACGTCAGCTATCTGGCGTTCCTCGGCCTCAGCATCCCGCCGCCCGCGACCGACTGGGGGTCGATGCTCTCCTCGGGCATCACCTACACCCAGAACGGCTACTGGTGGCTGATCTTCCCGCCGGGCATCGCCATCGTGCTCGTCGTCGGCGCGTTCAACTTCGTGGGCGACGGCCTCCGGGACGCCTTCGAAGTACGGCTCCAGAAGAAGTAGCCACACCCCCTGCCTGCTTTCCTGCCTGCACTGCCCGGAGGACACTCCCATGACCGAGCCGCTGCTGCGGATCGACGATCTCCATGTCGACATAGCGTCCCGCAATCGCACCGTCCACGCCCTCGACGGCGTCAGCCTGGACCTCGCCCCCGGCGAGGCACTCGGAGTGGTCGGCGAGTCCGGCTGCGGCAAGACGATGACCGCGCTCAGCGTCCTCGGGCTGCTGCCGCCCGGTGGCGCCGTCGCGTCGGGCCGGGTCCTCTTCGACGGACACGACCTGGCGTCGGCCGGTGAACCCGTGCTGCGCGACGTCCGGGGCAACACCATCGGGATGGTCTTCCAGGACCCGCTGACCTCCCTCAACCCCACCATGACCATCGGCGCACAGGTCGCCGAACCCCTCCTGCTGCACCGCCCCGTCAGCAAGCAGGAGGCCTGGGCGCGGGCCGAGGAGATGCTCGGCCTGGTAGGTATGCCGCAGCCCTCCGAGCGGATGAAGGCCTATCCGCACCAGCTGTCGGGCGGTATGCGCCAGCGTGTCGCCATCGCCATGGCGCTCGTCTGCGAGCCCAAGCTCCTCATCGCCGACGAGCCCACCACCGCGCTCGACGTCACCACCCAGCACCAGATCCTGGAGCTCATCGACGGGCTGCGCTCCCGCCTCGGCATGGCGATGATCCTGGTCACCCACGACCTCGGCGTCATCGCCAACCGGGTCGACCGGGTCGCCGTGATGTACGCGGGCAAGGTCGCCGAGACCTCCGGCGTACGGGACCTCTTCGCCCGCCCCAGGCACCGCTACACCCAGGCGCTCTTCGCCGCGCTCCCCGAGAAGGCCGTCGAGGGCGAGACCGAACTGCGCACCATCCCCGGTCTGCCGCCGAACCTCGCCACCGCCCAGCAGGGCTGCCGGTTCGCGGCGCGCTGTGCGTTCGCCACCGACGTCTGCCGCACCGACGAGCCGCAACTGACCGAGGGCGACCACCGGTTCGCCTGCTTCCACCCCGTACCGGAGGAGGGCGAGCCGAACCTCGGCGATGCACTCACCCAGGAGCGGCAGGCTGCCGGCGCCGTCGTACCGGACGGGGTGCCCCTCCTCGAAGTCACCGGCCTCCGCAAGGACTTCCCGCTCACCGGCGGCCCGTTCTCACGCAAGCGCGGCACGGTCAGCGCCGTCGGCGGTGTCTCACTGACAGTGCGCAAGGGCGAGACCTTCGGCATGGTCGGCGAGTCCGGCTGCGGCAAGACCACCATCGGCCGCATGATCGCCGGCCTTGAGGACCCCACGGCGGGCTCGATCGTCTTCGAGGGCCAGGACCTGGCCACCATGGACCGTGGCCGTCGCCGCGCCCACCGCCGCCGGATCCAGCTGATGTTCCAGGACTCCGCCGCCGCCATGGACCCGCGGATGCGGATCGGCACCATCCTGCGCGAACCGCTCGTCATCCAGGGCGTCGGCGACCGGGCCGAGCAGGACCGGACCGTCGCCGAACTCCTCGACGCGGTCGGGCTGCCGCGTGGCGCCGTCGACCGCTACCCGCACGAGTTCTCCGGCGGCCAGCGCCAGCGCCTCGGACTCGCCCGCGCGCTGACACTCTCCCCGGACCTGATCGTCGCCGACGAGCCGGTCTCGGCGCTGGACGTCTCCGTACAGGCGCAGATCCTCAACCTGATGCGCGAACTGCAGCGCGAGCGCGGGCTGACGTACCTCTTCATCTCCCACGACCTGGCGGTGGTCCGCTACCTCGCCGACACGGTCGGGGTGATGTACCTCGGCAAGCTGGTCGAGTCTGGCCCGGCCGAGAAGGTGTACGCGAACCCCCTCCACCCGTACACGCGCGGCCTCCTCGACACCGTCAACGTCCCGGACCCCGGGGCGGCGGGCTCCGGCCGCATCCCGCTCGGCGGTGAGACGCCCTCCGCGGCGAATCCGCCGTCGGGCTGCCGGTTCCGCACCCGCTGCCCCATCGCGAAGGACATCTGCGCCGAGACCGAGCCCCCGGCCAGCACCCCGGCAGGCGCGGACCACCAGGTGGCCTGCCACTTCCCGCTGGTACGGGAGAACGCGGCCTGAGCCGGCCGGCGGGCGACCGGGTGGGGACAGTGCCGTGGTTACGCCACTGCCTCGCGCAGCGCCCGCCGGCAGAGCGCGTCGGCGCGCCGGGTGGACTCCGGCAGCCGGTAGTCGGGGGAGAGCCGCAGCGTGTGGGCGCAGGCGTTGTCGATGGAGACCCGGTGCCCCACGGACACGAAGACCGGCTTGACCCCGTCCTGGGTGCGCAGCGCCCGGCCCACCTCCTCGCCGCCCTCGGCCAGCAGCGGCGCCTCCGCACCGCGCCGGACGCCCGGCTGCTCGTACGAGAAGGTGAAGGGGTTCTTCGCCACACCGATCACCGGCAGACCCGTCAGCACCCCCAGATGGCTGGCGAGGCCGAACCGCCGCGGGTGCGCCAGTCCGTACCCGTCACAGACGACAAGACCGGGTCCGGCGGAGAGTGCTTCGAGGGCCGCCAGTACGGTCGGGATCTCCCGGAACGCGAGCAGTCCCGGGACGTAGGGGAACGTCACCCGGCCCACCGCGGTGGCCTCCTCCACCACGGCCAGCGTCGCGGCGTCGAGCACCACAGCGGCGGCTGCGACCATGTCCCGCTCGTCGTCGTACGCCACATCGACACCGGTGATGAGCCCGGTGCCCGGGGCGGGACCCGGCTCGTCCAGCACCACACGGGTGCGTAGTTCGTCCTGGACCGCGCGGGCTGCCGTCTCATCGGCGGGTGTCTCCATGGGCCTCACCCTATGAGGGCGGTTCCGCGCCGGAGCGTGCCGCGGTGACCTGCGACTTCGGCCGGATGGGCCAACCCCGTTGCGGGCGGGCCGGACAGGGAGGGGAGAGTGGGTACGTACGTCCGCCGCCGGGGCCGCTCCCGCTGTCCCGCGGGCGGCCGTCGCCGCTGATCCGCTGCCACAGATCTGGAGACTTCCGATGACCTGCATCAAGCGACACGACCTCGGACTGCTCGCCCTGCGGGCCGGTACCGGGGCGGTGCTCGTCGCACACGGTTCGCAGAAGCTGTTCGGCTGGTTCGGCGGCGGCGGGCTCGCGGGGACCGCGGCGGGGATGGAGCACATGGGCTTCCTGCCGGGACGCCAGAACGCGGTCGCCGCGGGCCTCGGCGAGGCGGGCGGCGGGGCGATGCTGGCGCTGGGCCTCGGCACCCCCGTCGCCGGCGCCGCCATCGCCGGCACCATGGCGGGAGCGGTGGCCGTCCACGCGCCCGCCGGATTCTTCGCCCAGTCGGGAGGCTACGAGTACCCGGCGTTCCTCGGCTTCACCGCTGCCGCCATCGGGGTCGCGGGCGCGGGACGCTACTCCCTCGACCACGCCACCGGCCGCCGCTTCGACCGGCCCTGGATGCTCGCCCTGGCCTTCGCCGGAAGCGCGCTGGCGAGCGCCGCGGTGGTCAGCAAGCGGAACAAGGCCCAGGCCGCCCGCGCGAAGGCGGAGGCCGACGCGGTGCCGGGAGCGGGCGCGTAACAGCCACAGACAGATACGGAGACGCATCGCGTGGCACGCTCAGGCGGCGGTGACAAGCACCCGGCGCCTGGGCGCTGCGCGCGACCGGCCTGCGGCTCGCCGGCCGGGAGGCCGAACAGCAGCCCTATTTCTGCAACAGGTCGGCGAGAACCGTGGCCTGGCTGATGTCGGAGCGCTTTGTCGCTGTCAGAAGCGTCAGCTTCCGTTTCTTGGCGAGGTCGCGCAGATGAGACAGCGCCTCGGCCCGGTCGGTCTCCTCCAGCTCGCTCCGGTAACGCTGTCCGAACTCCTCGAACTTGTCGGGGTCATGGGCGTACCACTTGCGCAAGTCGGTCGAGGGCGCCACCGCCTTGCACCATTCGTCCAGGCCCGCCTTCTCCTTGGAGAGGCCCCGGGGCCAGATGCCGTCGACCAGCACCCGCGCCCCGTCCCGGTCCGACGGGTCCTCGTACACCCGCCGTACCTCCACTTTCGGCCGAGCTGACATATGCGCCGCCTCCTGCTGCCGGAACGGTCTGATCCAGACGGAGGGCCCTAGCTTCCCTGCTGCCCGCCGTCCCCGAACCGCCTCTCGAATTTGGCGACTTGACCTTCCGAGTCGACCACCCGGGCCTTACCCGTGTAGAAGGGGTGGCTCTCCGCGGAGATCTCGACATCGATCACCGGGTAGGTCTGCCCGTCGTCCCAGGCGATGGTCTCGTCGCTCCCCGCCGTGGACCTGGTGAGAAACGCGTATCCGGCGGAACGGTCGCGGAAGACGACCGGCCCGTACGCAGGGTGCTTGTCCTCTTTCATCTGCTGCTCCTTGCCGGTGGTTCGCGGATGCCTGTCCGGGCCCGGTCGCCGCGAGCGCCGGACATTGGCCGCCTCAGGATCTGTGCGGGTGTACTTCCAGCGGAGCCACGTGCGCCTGATGGCCTCCTGATGCCAGCATGCGCACTTCGCCGCCCTGGCTGATCTCCGCGCGCACGATGCCCGTTCCGTCGGCGTAGACCGGGGAACCGCCCGCGCCCGTCATCGTGGTGCGCCGGACGAGGACGATGTCGCTTCCTTCGCCCGTCTTCTCGAAGACGAGTTCGTAGCTGTCCGGAAAATCAGGTGTGTTCATGGTTGGCCCACGCTTCCCGGTTGAGCTGCGCCTATCCGAGTACGCCCCGCGTGTGCACCGGCACACGACGACCGGCCCCGTACCCGGACCACGATGCCGGGTTTCGCCCGGACGCGCATGCCGAGCTGTACGGAGAGTGAGTGATCGCAACCCGTGCATACGGTGCGTGACAGTCTGGGATGCGGCAGGAAGCGGTACCTGGTTCGCTGAGAGGACCCCTTCCAGAACACCAGGAGCTGTGATGAGCGGTGCGGGCGAGAGCGGCAGGCGGATCCAGCAGATGCGTGCCAAGGCGCAGGACCTGAAGCAGGCGGCCGAGCGGACCACCGACCCGGAGGAGCGGCGTCGGCTGAAGGACAAGGCGAGCAGGCTGGACCGGCAGAGCGAGCAGGAGAGCGGCATGGCGGCCGGGGACATCTATCCGTCCGAGTGACGGCATCCTCCTGCCTCTGCGAGGACTGCAAGCCGGGCACGTAGGTGGCTGACGGGCCATCACTTCGCTTCTCGGCAGGTCACTTCGCATCCCGGTAGGGGCGGAAGAACGCCCGCAGTTCCTCCGCGTAGAGCTCGGGCTCCTCGAACGGCGCGAAGTGCCCGCCGCGTTCGGGTTCGGTCACGCGCACGGCGTTCGCCGTGCGATCGATCCACGCCCGCGGCGGGCGGACGATGTCGCCCTGGAAGAGCGAGAAGCCGGACGGGACCTCGACCCGGCGGGCGAGCTGCGCCGGCGGGATCGCGGCGTTCGCGCTGTACATGCGCATCGACGAGCCGATGGTCTCCGTGAGCCAGTAGAGCGTGACGTTCGTGAGGATCTCGTCCTTCGTGAAGCTCCGCTCGATCTCGCCGTCGCAGTCGCTCCAGCCCCGTAGCTTCTCGACGATCCACGCGGCGAGCCCGGCCGGCGAGTCGGTGAGCCCGAAAGCGGCGGTCTGGGGCTTTGTGCGGTGCATGGCGGCGTAAGCGCCCTCGGTCGCGCCCCAGGACGCGACGCCGTCGAACCAGGCCCGCTCATCGGGTGCGAGGTCCGCCGGGTCGCCGGTGAGAACGGGCAGGCCCGCGTCTGTGCGGTGGACGGCCACGACCCGGTCGGGGTGGTCGAGTGCGAGGTAGCGGCTCACGTGGCTGCCGACGTCCCCGCCCGCCGCGCCGAACCGTTCGTAGCCGAGGGTGCCCATGAGTCGGGCCCACAGGCCGGCGACCGAGACGGAGTCGAGAGGCAGGCCGGTGGGGCGGTCGGAGTACCCGTAGCCCGGCATGTCGGGCACGACCACGTCGAACGCGTCGGCGGGGTCGGCCCCGTGCGCGCCGGGGTCGGTGAGGAGCGGGACGACCTTCGCGTAGCGCCAGAAGGAGTCCGGCCAGCCGTGGCAGAGGACCAGCGGAAGGACGGGCCCGGCCGGCGCGGTGGCCCGGGCGTGTACGAAGTGGATCCCGAGGCCGCCGACCGGGACACGGAAACGGGGCAGCCGGGCGAGCGCCGCCTCCTGCGCGGGCCAGTCGAACTCGTCCGCCCAGTAGGCGACCAGTTCGCGGAGGTAGCCGACGTCGGTCCCGAGCGACCACCCGGCGTCCTCGGGCGAATCGGGCCAGCGCGTCGCGCGCAGCCGCGCACGGAGGTCCTCGAGAGCCGAGGGGGAGGCCTGCGGGGTGAACGGTTCAGGGCGGGGCGCGGAGTCCGGCATGGGCGTCAGCCTATGCGCGCGCTACTGGAAGTCCGAGCGCCAACCGACGCGGGGGCGGGGACGGGGGCGGCCTCCGGCCGAACCCTGTCAGCCCTCCCGGCTGAGGCGGTTCGTGCCGATGTCCGCCAGGGCCGCGATCAGCGCGGCGACCACGAACGCGACCGACACGATGAGGCCGTGGTCGTACGCGGTCGGCCACCCGTCGGCCACCTGGGCGAAGAACACCGAGCCCACAGCGGCGATGCCGACCGCCGAGCCCACCCGCTGGCCGGTCTGGAGTGTGCCCCCCGCGCTGCCCCCCATCGCCACCGGAACCTCCGACAGCGTCAGGGTCTGGTTCGGGGCGATCACCAGACCGCTCCCGAGCCCCGCCAGCAGCAGCGGCGCCGCCATCGCCCAGCCCGCCCCGCGGCCCGGCACCATGTGCACCGCCAGGGCCGTGCCGCCCAGCCCCACCGCCACCATGGTCAGCCCGATGGCGATGAGCGGCCGGCCGAACCGGCCCACCAGCCGGCCTCCCAGGGCAGCGGTGGCACCCGAGCCGAGCGCGAAGGGGGTGATGGACAGCCCGGCGAGCAGTGCGCTGTAGTGCAGCCCGCTCTGCAGATACAGCGTGCTGATGAAGAAGATGGAGGTGAAACCGGCGAAGTACAGCAGGATCAGCAGACATCCCAGCCAGTACGAACGCACACGGAAAAGCGCCATGTTCAGTACGGGCTGGACGCCACCCGCTGAGCAGCGGGACTCCCACCAGGTGAAACCGCCGAGCAGCAGCAGTGCGACCGGCAGCAGCAGCCACTTCAGCCCGCCGTGCCACTGCTGGGCCTGAACGAAGGGCAGGAGCAGCGCCAGCACACCGGCGCCGAGCAGGAAGACACCGAGGGGGTCGAGGTCGCGCAGTCGCACATGGCCGGCGGTCGGGGTGTCGGGCAGGAGCCGCCGGGCCAGCGGGAGGCAGACGGCGCCCAGCGGAAGGTTCACGTAGAAGACCCATCGCCAGCCCTCCTCCGGGCCGGCCGCCTGGATCAGCAGGCCGCCAAGGAGCGGTCCCACGGCCGTCGAGATGCCCACCACGGTGCCGAACATCCCGAAGGCCCTGCCGCGCTCGCCGCCGCGGAACATCTGCTGGATCAGTGCGGAGATCTGCGGCGAGATCAGGCCGCCCGCCACGCCCTGCACCAGCCGTGCGATCACCAGCCACGTACTCGACTGGGCCGCGCCACAGGCCGCCGACGCGAGGGTGAAGAGAGCAAGGCCCACCATGAACACCGCGCGGCGGCCTCGCGCGTCCCCCAGCCGGCCCGCCGGGATGAGGAACAGACCGAAAGCGAGCGCGTACCCGGACAGGACCCACTGCAGATCGGATTCCGGGGTGTGCAGTCCTTCGCGGATCGAGGGCAGCGCCACGTTGACGATGGATACGTCCAGGAGCGTCATGAAGCCGGCGATCAGGCACACCCCGAGCGCGGTCCAGCGCCGCGGGTCCGGGGCTTCGGGTGTGCCGCCCTGCGGCGGCGGTTCTCCCTGTTCTCCGTGGACCGACGTCACTTCCGTGCCCGTCCGATGAGCGCTCTGCCCACCCCGAGGGCGATAGCCGCACTCACCGCTGACACCAGCCGGGCGTGCTGGGAGGCCCAGACCTGCACGCTCCGTGTGTGCGCGTTGTTGTCGAAGGATCCGTGCGCCCCGTAGTCCTTGGCTCCGGACTTGTCCATGGGCTCCCAGAGGTTGCCGGGGCGCTCCGGCACACGCTCGGCCGTCTGCTGGGAGTCGTAGCCCGTGCGGCCCAGATAGCGGTCCAGCAGGGGCGCAGCGAACTTCTGCGCGAGAATCGTGGCGGCCGTGCTCCCGGCCACCCAGTACTGCTTGCGCCGGGGATGGTCCGCTGCGAACACGATGGCGCGGGCCGCGACTTCGGGCTGATAGATCGGGGGCACCGGCTGCGGGTGGCGCGGCAGCCGGGACAGCACCCAGGAGAACTGCGGGGTGTTGACCGCGGGCAGCTGCGCGATGGTGATGTGTACATTGCTGTGGTCGTGGATGAGTTCGCAGCGTACTGATTCCGTGAACCCGTTGATGGCGTGTTTGGCGCCGCAGTACGCGGACTGCAGGGGGATGCTCCTCGATCCGAGCGCGGAGCCGACCTGTACGACGGTGCCGCGGTCGCGCGGTTTCATGCGGGCCAGGGCGGCCATGGTTCCGTGTACGAAGCCCAGGTAGGACACCTCGGTCACGCGGCGGAACTCATCCGCCCCGATCTCGGCGAACGGGGCGAACACCGAGGTGAAGCCCACGTTGATCCATACGTCAATGGGTCCGAAGGTCTGCTCGGCCTGCTCGGCCGCGGCCTCGACGGCTGTGTAGTCCGCGGTGTCGGTGGGGATCGCCAGGGCTGTACCACCGGCCTCCTCGACATCGTGGGCCGCGCCTTTGAGCCCCGCCTCACCGCGCGCGAGGAGGACGACGTTCGCCCCGCGCCGGCCGAAGAGCTCGGCGGTGGCCCGCCCGACGCCTGCGCTCGCTCCGGTGATCACTACGGTCTGCGGCATCTGTGTGCCCGTCCTTTCTGACTGGGGTGGAGTGCCGGCCGGCCTCGGGAAAGCGGGCGCGGCTCGCACTGAGCCGGCGCTATCCGGGCGGCGGAGGCTCTTCGGTGAGGCGGCCCGCGCACTCCAGGAGCAGTGCGTGGACGAAGGCCTGCGGCAGGTTGCCGCGCAGCTGCCGCTGTGTGATGTCGTACTCCTCCGAGAACAGCCCGGGCGATCCGCATGCCGCCCGGTTGCGTTCGAAGAAACGCAGGGCGCGCACGGTGTGACCCTGCTGGTGCTCGGCCAGCGCCATCATGAATCCGCACAGCAGGAAAGCCCCTTCGGCGTCGCCGAGCGCCCGCTGGTCGTGGCGGAAGCGGTAGACGTACTCGTCGCGGGACAACTCCTCCCGGACGGCGCGCAGGGTGGCGAGGGTGCGGGGGTCCGAGGCGGGCAGCGCGCCGCGAACGGGCGGCAGCAGGAGTGCCGCGTCGACGCCGGGGTCGTCGGGCGCCCGCTGCCACCGGCCGTCGGCGTGCACGCTGGTACGCGCGGTGTCGGCCAGGATCGTGTCGGCGAGCGATGCGTACCGGGCGACGTCCCTGGCTCTGCCCGGCAGCGCGGCGACGGCACGCAGGCCGCCGACGCAGGCGAGCCGCGAGTGCGTCCAGCGCCGGTTGTCGATTTCCCAGAGGCCGGCTTCCGGCCGGGACCAGACCTGCTCGACCGCGTCGACAGCGGCCTGTATGGCGCCCCATCCTTCGGGGCCCAGACGCTCGCGCCGGTCAGCGGCGGCCAGCAGTTGCAGGGCCTCGCCGAACGAGTCGAGCTGGAACTGCTGGTTCACCCAGTTGCCGACCTTGTCGGTCCCGCCCGGATAGCCGGGCAGGTTCAGCTCGCGCTCGGAGGGCACCGCGCCGCCCGTGACGGTGTAGGCCGGTTTGAGGTGCGGCCCGTCTTCGAGGAGCCGGGCGGAGACGAAACCCACCGCGGAATCGAGCAGCTCGTCGGCGCCGACACCCGCCGCAGCGATGCCCGCGTAGCACTGGTCCCGGATCCACGCGTAGCGGTAGTCGTAGTTGCGGCCGGTGCCCGCGCGCTCGGGCAGGCACATCGTGGTCGCGGCGACCATGCCGCCACCACTGCTCGTCAGGCCGCGCAGGACCGCTTGGGCATGGTGTGCGTCGCGCGTCGCGATGGTGTTGGCGGGCGCCGGGCAGGCCCGCGCCCAGGACGCCTCAGTGGCTGCCCATGCCAGGTCCGCGTCCACCGGTTCATCGGGCAGCGCCTCCCTGGACAGCTCCAGCACCAGGTCGTGGTGGCCGCCCGGGGGCACGGTCAGATCGAATGCCAGCAGCTCGCCCTTGCCGTCCACGTGGTCGGTCGGCCGCGCCGCTTCGGCGCCCGTCCAGCGCCACCGCAGTGGGCCTGTCCGTCCCGTCCATACCCCGCCGTGCTGCCTCAGGTGGCGGTTGTGGTCGTACCCGAACCCGCCCCGTGGCTCCAGCAGCACCCGTACGCGCGCCGGGCGGTCGACTGCCAGGACGCGGCGCAGCAGGACCACCCGGTCGCGGTCGCCGGGGAACGCGAGCGCCTCGCGGCATTCGATGGGGCCGTCGGTGGTGATCCAGCGGCTGTGCCAGATCAGGCTTCCCCGCTCATAGGAGCCGCCCCACACATGGTGCGGGTCCTGTGGGGTGACCGCGTAGGCCCCACTGCCTCCGATGAGGGCGGAGAACACCGCGTCGGAGTCCCAGTGCGGAGCGCACATCCACGCGATGTCCCCCTGCGGGCCGACCAGTGCGCCCCGCTCTCCGTCGGCCAGCAGCGCGTAGTCGCGCAGCACATGCGGGGTGAACGCCGCACCGGTGTCGGTGGCGTTCGGTGTCACCATGGCGGAACGTCCTCTCGGCGGGCGGGGGCATGGACCGGGATCAGGTCAGGCGATGCGGTAGGGCTCGGCTGCTTCGTGGCGGAGTGTCAGGCCGAGCCCGGCCGCTCCGGACAGGCCGGGCCGGAGCGCCCCGCCGTCCGGGTCGAGTACGCCGTCGAACAGCATCCGCTCGATGCGTACGTGGTCGTGGAACCATTCGAGATGACGGAGGTTCGGCACGGACGCCGCCACGTGGGCATGCATGTGCGGGGCGCAGTGCCCGGAGATCTGGAGTCCGGCGGCCTCGGCGAGCGCCGCGACGCGCAGCCATACGGTGATGCCGCCGCATCGGGTGACGTCGGCCTGCAGGCAGTCCACGGCGCCCGCGTCGAGCATGTGCCGGAAGTAGGACAGCGTGTAGCCGTACTCGCCGGCGGTGACCTCCGTCGTGACCGCGTCCCGGATGCGCGCCAGACCCCGGAGGTCATCGGACGACACGGGCTCCTCGAACCAGGAGACGCCGTTGTCATCGAGGTGCCGGGCGAGCCGGACAGCCTGTTTGACCGTGTACGCGCCGTTGGCGTCGACGAACAGCTGAGCGTCGTCACCGATGCTCCGCCGGGCCCGTGCGACGCGTTCGCGGTCCCGCTTCTCCGCCTGCCCCCAGGACTCACCGATTTTGATCTTGACCCGTGGGATGCCCTGCTCCGCCACCCAGGTACGCAGCTGGCGGTCCTGCTGCCCTTCGTCGTACGTGGTGAAGCCCCCGCTGCCGTAAACGGGCACCTCGGTCCGGCTCGCACCGAGCAGCCGGACAAGGGGGAGGCCGAGCAGGCGGGCCTTGAGGTCCCACAGCGCGATGTCGACGGCGGAGACGGCCCCGGCGGCCACACCCGGGCGCCCGGCGTTGCGCAGGGCCCGGGTCATGGCCTCGTTGGCACCGGGTGTGTCCCAGACGGACCGGCCGGTCACCACGGACGTGAGGTGGTCCCTGATGACGTTGGCGGTGGCCGGCGCACCGTAGGTGTAGCCGAGCCCCACGGCGTCGCCGCAGTGCACCTGCACGAGAACCAGGGTGGTCGACTCCCAGGCCAGCGTGCCGTCCGCCTCCGGTACGTCGGTCGGCACCGTGTACGCGGCGACCTCGACGCCCGCCACCAGCGGGTCCGTATCCGGAGGAGTGCCTGGAGCAATCAACTGTCAGCCCCTCCCCGGGACTCCGGAGCGTCGCCGTGCCGGTGGCCGCCGGGCAGCATTTCCTGCACCTTGGCCTTGAAGCCCTGCCGGATCATGCCCGCCCGGTCACTGTCGCCCTTGGCGATGGCGGCGGCCGCGGCCTCGATCTGGTCCAGGCTGGCGTGCGGCGGAATGGGCGGTACGGCGGGGTCGGTGCGGAAGTCGATGACGAAGGGGCGGTCGGCGCCCAGAGCCCGGTGCCAGGCGGATTCCACCTCTCCCGGCTTCTCCACCCGTACCCCGTCGAGGCCGATGGACCGAGCGAAGTCCGCGTAGGGCACATCCGGGATCGCCTGTGAGGGAAGGAACTGCGGGGCCCCCGACATCGCGCGCATCTCCCAGGTGACCTGGTTGAGGTCCTGGTTGTTGAGTACGGCCACGATCAGCCGGGGATCCTCCCACTCCTGCCAGTACTTGGCAGCGGTGATGAGCTCGGCCATCCCGTTCATCTGCATCGCACCGTCACCCACGATCGCGAGGGCAGGCCGGCCCGGGTGGGCGAACTTGGCGCCGATCACATAGGGCACACCGGGCCCCATGGTGGCGAGGGTCCCGGACAGAGAGCCGCGCATCGTCCCACGCATCCGCAGGTGCCGGGCGTACCAGTTCGCGGCTGAGCCGGAGTCGGCGGCGAGGATCACGTCGTTCGGCAGCAGTGCGTCGAGCGCGTGCACCACGTACTCCGGATTGACGGGGTCGGCCTCCACGGCGGCCCGCCGTTCCATAACCTCCCACCAGCGCGCCGTGTCCTTCTCGATCTTCTTGCGCCAGGCCCCGTGCTTCTTCCGCTTCAGCTGCGGCAACAGCGCCTTGAGCGTCTCCTTGGCGTCGCCCACCAGGTTGACCTCGAACGGGTACCGCATCCCGATCATGTGGGGGTCGATATCGATCTGCACCGCGCGCGCCTGGTCGAGCTCGGGCATGAACTGGGTGTACGGGAAGCTGGAGCCGACGACGAGCAGCGTGTCGCAGTCCTGCATCAGTTCGTACGACGGACGGGTGCCCAGCAGGCCGATCGCCCCGGTCACATACGGCAGATCGTCGGGCAGCGCGTCCTTCCCCAGCAGCGCCTTGGCGACCCCGGCGCCCAGCACATCGGCCAGTTCCTCGACCTCGGCGCGGGCACCGCGGGCCCCCTGGCCGATCAGGATCGCGACCTTCTCTCCCGCGTTCAGTACCTCGGCCGCTTTGGTGATCTCGGCTGCGGCGGGCACCGGAGCGTACTGGGCCATGCCCAGGCTGGAGGGCACCATCTTGAAGGCGTGGGCCGGAGGCGTGTAGTCCAGCTCCTGCACATCGGCCGGAATGATGATCGCGGTCACCGACCGGCGGGCGTAGGCGGTGCGCATGGCCCGGTCGATGACATTGGGGAGCTGCTCGGGGACCGTCACCATTTCGCAGAAGTCGGAGGCGACGTCCTTGTAGAGGCTCAGCAGGTCGACCTCCTGCTGGTAGGAGCCACCCATGGCGGTGCGGTTGGTCTGTCCGACGATCGCGACCATCGGGACGTGGTCGAGCTTCGCGTCGTACAGACCGTTCAGCAGATGGACCGCTCCCGGGCCGGACGTCGCGGCGCACACACCGACCTTGCCGGAGAACTTGGCGTAACCCACCGCCTCGAAGGCCGCCATCTCCTCATGGCGCGCCTGGACGAACTTCGGCTTGTTGTCCGCGCGCCCCCAGGCGGCCAGGAGGCCGTTGATGCCGTCACCGGCGTAGGAGAAGACATGGTCGACATCCCACTCGCGCAGTCGCTGGAGAATGTAGTCGGACACCTTGATCGACACGGGGCTTCCTCTCGTTCGACTTCTGGATGGTCTTGGCCGGGCGTCGAGGGCTCATCCGCGGCCCTGCCCGTTCGGATCACGGATCAGCGGCGCCGCCACGCCCACACACCGATGGCGGCCCCTGCCGCCCCGGCCGCGAGGGCCGTGGCTGTGGTCAGGCGGGCGCCGTTCGGCGAGGCGCCGGGACGTTCGGTGAGTTTCTCCGGATGGTCCGCGGGTGCATGGGGGTCGAGGCCGAGCGCGAGGGCCTCGGCCAGGTGCATCGCGCGGCGCCCGGTGTCGCCCTGTTCGATCTGCGTTCTGCAGCTGAACCCGTCGGCGAGGACCAGAGCGCTGGGCGACGCCTCGCGCACGGCGGGCAGTACCCCCTGTTCGCCGACCTTCATGGACACGTCGTGGTGGCCGCGTTCGAAGCCGAAGTTCCCGGCCAGACCGCAGCACCCCTCGTCCAGTACGTCAGCGTCGATGCCGGCGCGCTTCATCAGCTCACGATCGGCGTCGTACTTCATCACCGCGTGCTGGTGGCAGTGCGTCTGCACCATGGCAGTGCGGCTGAGCGACGGCGGCTGCCAGCCATCGGGGGCGTCGTTGACAAGCAGCTCGGAGAACGTCCTGAACTGCTGCGCGAGGCGCTGCACGTCCTGGTCGTCGGGCATCAGTTCCGGCGCGTCGGAGCGGAAGACAGCGGTACAGGACGGCTCCAGTCCGACGACAGGGGTGCCCGCCTCGATCCATGGGCGCAGCACGTCCAGCGTGCGGTTCAACACCTGCTTCGCCGTCGCGAGTTGGCCGGTGGAGATCCAGGTGAGCCCGCAGCACACCGTCCCGGGCGGCACCGCCACCTTGAACCCGGCGTCCTCCAGCACCCGCACCGCGGACTTGGCCACGCCGGGATGGAAGTGGTTACTGAAGGTGTCGGGCCACAGAACGACCGTACGCGGATCGAAGGGATCGGGCTCCGGGGTGCCGCGCCGGACCCACCACTCGGCGAAGGACTCCCCGGCGAAGAGCGGCGCCTCACGCTCGGCGGCGACCCCGGCGAGGCGCTTGCCGATCCGCGCCAGCCCCGGGGCGTGCAGGACAGCGTTGGCCAGACCCGGCGCCACCCGTGCCAGACGCGCCCACAGCGGCAGCCAGCCCATCGAATAGTGGGCGGCGGGCCGCAGCCGCCCCTCGTAGTGGTGGGAGAGGAATTCGGCCTTGTACGTGGCCATGTCGACACCGGTCGGGCAGTCGGACTTGCAGCCCTTGCAGGCCAGACACAGGTCGAGGGCGTCGCGGACCTCAGCCGAGCGCCACCCGTCGGTGACGGGCGAGTCGGCGTGGCCGCCCAGCATCTCGAACAGCAGCCGGGACCGGCCCCGGGTCGAGTGTTCCTCCTCACCGGTGGCCCGGTAGGACGGGCACATCACACCGCCTTGGTGGCTGCGGCAGTTCCCGATACCGACACACCGCATCACGGCCCGGGTGAACGAATGGTCGTCCTCCGGGTAGCCGAACTCGGTGTCGTCGTCACGGGGGCGCCACAGAGGCCCCAGCCGCAGGTTCTCATCCACCCGGTACGGATCGACGACCTTGCCCGGGTTCATCCGGTTGCCGGGGTCGAAGAGCGCTTTGACCTCGCCGAACGCTGCGACCAGCCGGTCGCCGAACATACGGGTCAGCAGCTCGCCGCGTGCCTGTCCGTCACCGTGCTCACCGGACAGCGACCCGCCGTAGGAGGAGACCAGATCGGCGGCCCTCATCAGGAACTCCCGGAAGGCCGCCACACCGTCAGCGGTCTTGAGCCCGAAGGGGATACGGGTGTGCACGCATCCGTGGCCGAAGTGTCCGTAGAGCGACGGGTGGTCGTAGTCGAACTCGTCGAAGAGCTTCTTCAGATCACGCAGATAGTCGCCCAGCCGCTCGGGCGGGACCGCGGAGTCCTCCCAGCCTTCCCATGTCTCGCGGTCGTCCGGCGGCCTCGCGGTGACCCCGAGCCCCGCCTCGCGGGCCTGGAGCATTTTCTGCTCGCGCCCCGGATCGTCGGAGACGGCGACCGAAGGATCGTGCTCGTCCCGCCCCAGCGCCCGCAGCATGTCGCGAACCTTGGAGTCGGCCTCCTCGCGGCTTTCCGCGCTGAACTGCACCAGCAGCCAGCTCTCCCCCTCGGGGAACCGGGCCAGTGAGTCCAGATGGGAGTGCTCCTCCCGCATCAGCTGGGCCATGCGTCCGTCCAGCGCCTCCAGGAGCTCCGGATCGCTGTGCTCCAGCACCCGCGGTACGTCATCGGCCGCGGCGCAGATGTCGCTGTACCCGAGCACCGCCATCGCCTCGTAAGCCGGTACCGGCACCAGGTCGAGCTCGGCCGACAGCACCGTGACGAGAGTGCCCTCGCTGCCCACCAGGGCCCCGGCCACATCGAAGTGCTTCTCGGGCAGCAGCGAGTCGAGGTTGTAGCCGGACACCCGGCGGGGGATGTCCGGGTATCCGCGCCGGATGTCCGCGAGGCAGCGCTCACTGATCTGCCGCAGGCCCCGGTACAGCTCGGCCCGGCGGCCGCCCCCGGCGACGATGTCATCGAACTCCGCGTCAGTGGTGGGGCCGACCCAGCAGCGCAGCCCGTCGTAGGTCAGGATCTCCAGGCGCCGTACGTTGTCCACGGTCTTCCCGTACGCCTGGGCCGACGCGCCGCAGGAGTTGTTCCCGATCATCCCGCCCAGCGTGCAGTGACTGTGAGTCGCGGGCTTCGGCCCGAACTTCAGCCCATGACCGGCCAGTTGCCGGTTGAGCTCGTCGAGTACGATCCCCGGCTCCACGACACAGGTCCTGGCTTCCGGATCGACCGACACCAGGTGGTGGCAGTACTTCGTCCAGTCGATGACGACCGCCGTATTGGTGCACTGGCCGCCCAGACTGGTGCCGCCGCCCCGGGACAGCACCGGCGCGCCGAACTCGGCGCACACTCGCACCGCCTCGGCGCCCGCCTCCACATCGTGGGGCACGACCACACCCGTCGGCACCTGCCGGTAGTTCGACCCGTCCGTGGAGTAGGCACCCCGGCTCCCCGGGTCGAACCGCACCTCGCCCCGCACCCTGGACAGCAGCGCCTTCTCAAGCCCGGCTGTGTCGAAGGCCGCTGTCGCGCCCGCCCCTGTGGCGGCGTCCTGCGCCGGCTCCGGCTGCATGGCTCCCTTCCTTTCCCGAGTCTCACGAACGTGTGCGCATGACGCGGGCACGCGGACCTGGCTGCCCCTGCCTTCGCTCACAGGACGCGAAGATCCGAGTCGCCTCGAACATCCTCACGCGGAGTGGCGGCTGTGGCATCTCGGCGCTGTCCGCCGTAGCCACAGCCATCAGCCATTCGCGTAGCCGCAAGAGCGCGACGGAAACCCCACAGGAAGAAATAACCACAGGAAGAAATAAGGGGGCCCGGGAGCGGTTCAGGCCCCGGGGGAGAGGTCACCCGAGTGGTAGGAGGAGCGAAAACGGCGGAACGTTGTCCCACGTGGGGGTGTGGCCCGCCCGCGAATCCTGAAAGGAGCGTGACGGCAGTGTCGTCCACTTTCAGCGTGCTCAGTAACCGGGCGGCACAGGCCCGCCCGCGACGAGCGGCGCCCGGCTCATGAGCAAGAGCGCGCTCATCGTCATTGACATGATCAACACATATGACCACCCCGATGCGAACCGCCTCCTTCCCACCGTGTCGGAGGTGGTACCGACGATCGCCCGGCTGCTGGAACGGGCCCGCGCCGACGGCATTCCGGTGATCTACGTCAACGACAACTTCGGGGAATGGCGATCGCACCATGGCGAGATCGTCGACACCGCGCTGGCGGCCCCGCACGCGGAACTGGTCGAGCCCATCCGGCCGGACGACACGTCGCTGTTCGTGGTGAAGGCGCGACATTCGATCTTCTACGAGACGCCGCTTGCCTACCTGCTCAACCAGCTCGGCATCGCCCACGTGGTGCTCTGCGGCCAGGTCACCGAGCAGTGCGTCCTGTACTCCGCCCTCGACGCGCACATTCGGCATCTCAAGGTCACCGTCCCGCGTGACGCTGTCGCCCACATCCACGATGACCTCGCTGACGCCGCGTTGCGCATGATGGAACGCAACATGAGCGCGCGCATCTGCTCCACCGACGAGATCGAGTGGTAGCCGGCTGGGACATCGCAGCCGTACACCGACCGGGCCGGACGGTACCCGCTCGGCCCAGCGCCGCATTCCGGCCGGACGCCGGGTCAGCGCAGTCTGTCCAGCCTCTGCCGGGCTGCCGGGAGGGACCGGCCGCGCCCCAGGCCCGACCAGGGTTCTGACCCGGCGAGCTCCACGATGGCGTCCACATCGCGCAAGGACCAGCTCCGGGCGGTGAGGCCGGGGTCTTCGAGGTGGTCCCAGGTCAGTGGCACCGCGACCGGCGCACCCTCCCTGGCCCGTACCGACCACGGAGCGACCGCGGTCTGGGCGTAGGCGTTGCGCTGGACATCGAGGTAGAGGCGGTCGCCGCGCGCGTCCTTGCGTACCGCGGTGGTCAGCCGGCCGGGGTCCCGGGCGGCCAGGACTTCGGCCGCCTCCCTCGCGAAGGCCCGGCAGTCGTCGAACCCGGTGCGACCGTCGAGCGGGACGGTCACATGCAGCCCCTTGGAGCCGGTGGTCATCAGCATGGCGGGCAGCTTCAGTTCGTCCAGCAGCTCCTTCGTCAGGCGAGCCGCGTGACGCACCGCCTCGAAGTCGTGTCCCGGCGGGTCGAGGTCGAAGACCAGGCGGTCGGGCTGGTCCAGGTGCGCGGTGGTGGACAGCCAGCGGTGCAAGGTGACACAGGCCTGGTCGGCGAGGAAGACCAGGGTGGCGGCGTCGTCGCAGAGGGTGTGCCGGACGGTGCCGCCCTCCTTGGCGACCTCGGCCGTGTGCACCCATTCCGGGTAGTGGTCCGGTGTGTCCTTCTGCATGAAGTGCGGCTGTGCTCCGATGCCTTCGGGATGGCGTTCCAGCATCAGCGGGCGCCCTTTCACCTCGGGCACCATGTACCGGGCGATCCGCCGGTAGTACTCGGCGATATCCGCCTTCGTCAGACCGCCGTCCTCCGCGAAGAGCACCTTGTCCGGCCTGTGCACTTCGAGGGTGCGCCGGCCGGCGCGGATCCGATACGTGTCGTTCATGACGGTGTCCTGTTCCTTCCCGTCTGCGGCTGTTCCCGTACGACATCTGCCGCGGCCTTGTCCTGCCGGAGCCCCAGGAAGCGCGGATGGCGCAGCATTCCGTCGCGGGTCCATTCGGTGAAGCCGGTCTCCGCCACGAGCACGGGCTCGACCCAGTGGGCGCCCCGCTCCCGTACCGCCGTGCTGAACGGCGAGGCGGTGGTCTCCAGCGCGTCGAGCCGGGCGCGGAGCCGGGCCAGCGTCCTCTGGTCGAAGCCGGTACCGACCTTGCCGGCGTAGATGAGGCGGCCGTTGTCGTAGTAGCCGAGGAGCAGCGCGCCGAATCCGGTGCGCGACCCGGCGGGTTCCGTGAAGCCGCCGATCACCAGTTCCTGGCCGTTCGCGCACTTGAGTTTGAGCCAGTCCGGGGACCGGCGGCGCTGGTAGCGGCCGTCGGCGCGCTTGGCGATGAGGCCCTCCCAGCCCCGGCCGCAGGCCTCATCGAGCTGCTGCTGTCCGCCCTGGTTGCGGTGCGGGGTGAAGCGTACGGGGGCGCGGAAGTCGAGAGCGCGTCGCAGCAGGGACTTCCGGGTGCGCAGCGGAAGCCGGGTCAGATCGAAACCGTCCAGCCGGAGCAGGTCGAAGACGTAGTAGGTGACGGCGACCCCACTGGCCCGCGCACGGCGCGGATCGGTGAGCTGCATGCGCTGCTGGAGGCGGGCGAAGTCGGTACGGCCGTGGGCGAAGGCGACGATCTCACCGTCGACGGTGAATCCGTCGCTCGACTGCCCCGCGAGCGCGTCGGCGATCTCCGGATAGCCCCCTTCCACCGCACGGCCGGTGCGTGAGAGCAGGCGTACGCGGTCCGCGTCGCGGGTGGCGAGGGTCCGCATCCCGTCCAGCTTGCGTTCGAAGACCCAGTCGGAGCCGAAGTCGCGGCGGTCGGTGAGGACGGCGAGCATCGGATCGGCCGCCGATTCGTGAGCGGCCGGAGCAGGCGTCAGCAGCCGCTGCTGGGCCTCGGGCAGAGCCCGGAGCAGGTCGTTCATCCGGCGTCCCCCGAGCCTTCCGCAGTGTTCTCCGGGTCCTCATCGGCGACCTGTTTCAGGGTGCGGCCGCTGAGCGCCGAACGGGCCCGCTGCGGGTCGGGGGCGGGTTTGCCGTCGGCACGGGCGTCCTTCTTCTTGACGAGGAGCCAGGACTCGCGCTCTCCGGACTTCTCGCCTCCGCGGAAACGGGTGAGTGCGTAGGCGCCGTGCAGTTTGGACCCGTCGAGACGGAAGGTCGCGTGACCGTGTTCCAGAGCCTCGGCGAACGTACGGCCCTTGTCCCCGGTACTGCCCGCCAGCGGTTCGTACGTGCCCTGGTCCCAGACGATCACTGTGCCCGCCCCGTACTCGCCACTGGCGATCACGCCCTCGAAGGTGCGGTAATCCATGGGATGGTCCTCCGTGGGCATCGCCAGCCTCTTGTCGTGTATGTCCGCGGAGGGCCCCTTCGGCACGGACCAGGACTTGAGGGTGCCGTCGACCTCCAGCCGGAAGTCGAAGTGCATCGTCGATGCGTCGTGGATCTGGACCACGAAGACGGGCTTCTCACTGGCGTCGCTGTCCTCGCCGCGGGGTTCGCGCGTACGGTCGAAGTGACGCTTCCCCCGGTACCTGGCCAGCTTGTCGTTGTCGTTGTCGCTCACGCCTGCATGCCTCCTGCGGGACGGCCGCCGGCTCCTCGTCCACTCCGGGGGCCCCGGGTCACCGCCCGTACGTCTCGTCGGGGCGACCCGGGGCCGCGCCTTGTCAACAGGCCGGCGCAAGGTTCTAGGGCTGGTCCTCGGCTCGTGGAGTTCCGCGGTGGTGGGACGGCCCGGTGCCGGGGTCGTCCGACTGTGGTCCGGACGCGCGCCGAGACCGGTCGGCGGACCTTTCATCGGCGGGCTTTTCGTCGGCGGGCGAACCGGTCGCACCGCCCCTGGTGCGGCTGGGCTCAGCGGCCTTCATGTCCTCGTCCGTCACAGGGCCCGTCGCGCCCCCGGTCTTCGCGCCGCCTCTGGTTGATTGCTGCTTGCCCTCGGTGTCGGCCGATTTCCGGCGCCCGGCATAGGGCGGTACGGATTTGCCCGCGGCGTCCATGTCGTCGGGTCCGCTCGATTTCCTCGTCACGGTGGGTTCTCCTCCCTATGCCCCGAGCTTTCTCACATCCCAGCCGGAGCTGTCTCAGCCGCCGCCCGACTGCAGGTCGGGGGCGTCCGGATGGGAGGACTTCCGAGGCTTGATGGACGTGTCGGACTTCTCGTCCGCCGTGCCGGCCGGCCTGTCGGCCGGTCCGCCGGACGGTTCGTCCGAGCCCGTGTCGCGAGACCCCTTCGCCCCGCGCTCCTCCTGCGGCTCTTCCTGGATCCTCGCACCTTTTCTGTCCGACATCGGAACCCGCTTCCTTGCTGCCATCGCACAACCGCGGCTGTCCGCGGGTGCTGGGTCGGCTGCTGACCCGGAGCATCGCCTCCGGGCCGGGAAGCACGGAGGAAACCCCCGTCAGACCATCCTTCACCCTTCTGCACCAGCCTCGCATCCGGAGCGGCACCAGCGCTGCTGACGCCAGTGAATTCCGGGGCCGGACGACGAGACGCCCAGGTATACGCGGTGGTGCCGGTCACCGGTGGTGGCGCGCCCAGGCCGGGAGCACGAACCAGCACAGGATGAACCAGACCACCATGGCGCCCACCAGCCACATGGCGAGCGGGCTGTGCAGGGCGACCCGCAGGATCAGCAGCAGCGACAGAGCCATGGTGCAGAGCAGGAGCCCCAGCCCCACCAGCGTCAGCCTGCCCGCCCACTCCACGGTCTGCGGCTTCAGCTGCCGGCCGGTGAGGAGGCGGTGCATTGAGACGGGCCCGACGAGGGCGCCGGTCGTGGCCGCCCCGAACATGACGGTGACGGCGTAGATGTTGCGATCGGTCCCGGACAGATCACTGAAGCGCTGCTGGAAGACGACGGTCAGCAGGAAACCGAACAGGATCTGCACCCCGGTCTGGGCCACGCGCAGCTCCTGAAGCAGATCCGTCCACTTCCGGTCTGCGCGTTCCTGCGGAGTCTCGCTGCGACCGTCGTCCCTGCTGCCTGCGTTGTCTTCGCTGTCTGCGCTGTCGTCCCGCACGTCGGAACTACCGGCGACGGCAGAGACAGAAGGGGTGACCGGCCGGGTCGGCGTAGACACGGAAGCCGCGCTCGCCGTCGGCGTCGTCCAGATCCAGTGGGGTGGCGCCCAGCGCGAGCACCTGCTCCTGCGCCTGCTCGATGTCGTCGACGTCGAAATCCAGGTGTGCCTGCTGGGAGTTGTCGCCGGCCTGCGGCCAGTCGGGCGGGCGATATCCCGGAGCCCGCTGGAAAGCGAGCCGTACACCGCCGGGGGCGTACAGGTCATACCAGTCTTCCGCGTACTGTTCGACCTTCCCTCCGAGCACATCAGCGTAGAAGCGGGCCAGCGACTCCGGCTCGGGGCAGTCCAGAGCCACCAGACTGAACGTGGCGACAGCCATCGTGTCCTCCTGAACATCGACATCTGTACGAGAACCAGTGCCCTCTGCGGCCAACGTAAACCTTCCGGCGACAGCCCGCTGGGGCTGAAGGGCGAGCAGGGAGGCGATGACTTCAGCACGGAACCGGCGAAGGCCGGTTGGAAGGAGTGCGGGTCATCCGGCGCGGGCGGTCGCGCCGGAGAGGGCTTTGACGAGCTCCTCACGGGTCATCGAGGACCGGCCGTGGATTTCGGCAGCCGTCGCGCGCTCATAGAGCTCCGCCTTGGTCAGCTTCCCCAGATCCTCGGCGGTGGACCGCCGATCGGATGCGGCCCTGCCGCGCTTGTGGCTCTTCCCCCCGCCCCGGGCCCCGCTCCGGCTCCCGGACTGCTTTCCGGACTGCTTTCCGGACCCGCCTCCGGCCGAGTCGACGCTGGCCCGCAGCGCGCTCATCAGGTCGATGACATTCGTCGACTCCGGAGGCGCCTCCGCCTTCTCCACGGTCTCCCCGCTGAGTTTGGCTTCGATCAGCTTGCGTGTCTGTTCCTGATAGGTGTCGTGGTATTCCTCGGGGTCCCATTCGATGCTCATGGCCTCGACCAACTGCACGGCCGTCTTCATCTCCCGGTCGCTGACCTCTGCTTTCCCCGGCAGATCGGCCACTTCGCGGCGGGGGTCGCGTACCTCGTCGGCCCAGTGCAGAGTGTGCAGGGCCAGAATGTCGCCTTCGGCCTTCACAGCAACCAGATATTGGCGGTTGCGCATCACGAACGTGGCGATACCCGCCTTGTTCGACTGCGCCATGGCCCGGTGAAGCAACGCGTAGACCTTCTCGTACTCCTTCCCGCGCGGGCCCAGGTAGTACGTCTTGTCGAAGAAGATGGGATCCACGTCGTCGAGGTCGACGAAGCCGCTGATCTCCAGCGATTTGGAACGCCCCGGCGCGATGTCGTCCAGCTCCCTGGGTTCGACCAGTACGTACTCGTCACCCGCGTCGACCCCCTTCACGATGTCGTCCAGCGGTACCTCTTCGCCCGTACGCTCGTTCACGCGCCGGTTCCGTACCCGGTCGGAGGTCCCGCGCTGGAGCTGGTGGAAGTGGACCGTGTGGCTCTCCGTCGCGGAGTACAACTGGACGGGCAGGCTGACGAGCCCGAACGACAGGGCCCCGCTCCACACCGGACGCGCCATTGTCACCACCACCCTCTCTCCCTCCATCGCACTCCCTTCCGGCGCCACCCGCATCCCCGCAGCTCCGCAACGCCGCATGGCCAGGGGCGCCGGAGCCTGGAGCAGGCGGCCCGAGGAGTGCATGCCGGCAAGCCACTTGGTACGTTTTACGGGGGGTGTTTCTCCGTACGGAGGAGGTATTCACGGTGTTCCGGCTGGCGCGCTGTCCCCATCTCTCCCCGGCCCGCGGTAGTCACCGGAGCCCGTACGGTCTGGACCGGGGATGACCGGCCGCAGCGAAGGCGCAGCGGGACAGGGCTACGACGCCACCCCGTACCTCCCGGCCCGCGGCGGGCTCCCGGCCCACCGGAAAGCGGCCTCCGAGTGCCATGGCTGCCCCCTCTTCGAGAACGCCTCCGGCACGGTTTTCGGAACCGGTGGTGCTGCGGCCCGCGTCGTACTCGTCGGTGAACAGCCGGGCGACCAGGAAGACCGCCAGGGAGAGCCGTTTGTCGGGCCTGCGGGGCGGATGCTGAGAAAGGCCCTCGAAGAAGCCGGTGTGGACGTGGAGGAGGCCTACCTCACCAACGCGGTGAAGCACTTCAAGTTCACCTCTGACGGGACGGGCAAGCGCCGGATCCACAAGCCGCCGAGTCTGCGTGAACTCACCGCCTGCCGCCCCTGGCTGACCGCCGAGCTGCGGCTGGTCGACCCGGATGTGGTCGTGGCGCTCGGTGCCACGGCGGCCCGGTCCTTGTTCGGTCCCACCTTCCGGGTGACGAAGGACCGAGGTGTGCTGTTTCCGCTGCCCGCTTTGGACGGCGGCGATGACGGAACGGCCGCAGACGGCGGCGCCGACGCCATGGCGACGATCCATCCGTCGGCCGTTCTGCGGTCCGACGACCGCGCGGCCATGTACTCGGGACTCGTAGCGGACCTGCGGGTGGCGGCTGAAGCCCTCCACTGAGCAGGTTCCACGCCGATAGGGAGCGACAGATGCCGGAGCTGCCCGATGTCGAAGCCTTCCGCGCGGTCCTCGACTCGTGTGCGGGCGGCCGGACCGTCCAGCGGGTCGAGGTGCGGGACGCCGGTGTCCTGCACGGGGTGAGCGCCGCCCGGTTCCGCCGTGAGGTGGAGGGGTGCCGGTTCACCGAGTCCCAGCGGCACGGGAAGTGGCTGCTGGCCCGTACCGACGGCCCCACGCTTCTGCTGCACTTCGGCATGACCGGCCAGCTCGTCTGCCGCCGCCCGGACGAGAGCCTGCACCCGCACGACCGCGTCACGTTCACGGTCGGGGACGACCGGCAGCTCCGTTACCGCGACCAGCGCAAGCTCAAGGGCCTGTGGCTGGCCGGGGGAGGTGACGTGGAACGCCTGCTGGACAGTCAGGGGCCCGACGCCGCGGAGATCGGACGGGACGACTTCGACGGGCTCATCGCCAGACGCAGGGGCGGCGTGAAGTCGGCCCTCATCGACCAGTCCAATCTGGCCGGGCTCGGGAACCTGCTCGCGGACGAGATCCTGTGGCGCGCCCGTGTCGACCCGGCCCGCAAGGCGGGCAGGCTGACCGGTGAGGAGCGTGGGCGTCTGTACACCGATATGAGGCGCACGGTCCGCTCGGCCGTGCGCGCGGGGCGCGTGCCGCCGAGAAAGACCTGGCTCACCGGGCATCGTGACGACACCGACGCGACCTGCCCGCGCTGCGGCGAAAAGCTGCGCAGAGGCCGTGTCTCGGGACGGAGCACGGTGTGGTGCCCGCACTGCCAGACCGGCTGACCGGGCAGTTCCACCTACGCACCCACCTTGAGCAGTTCCACCTACGCACCTTGAAAGGAACGTGAGGGCATGTCGTCTTCCTCCACCCGGGGCACCGGGAACACCGGGCTCTACGGGCTTTCCGCTGTGGTGATCGGCGGATCACGCGGGCTCGGGCTGCTTCTCGCGGACGAATTCCTCCGCCGGGGCTGCGCGGTGACCATCGCGGCACGCGACAAGGAGGAACTGGAGCGGGCGGAGGGGGCGCTGCGCCGACGCCGCGGCAGTCGGGTGCGGGCCGTCGTATGCGATGTCCGCGACCGCGAAGCCGTCCATGATCTCTTCCGGGAAGCGGCCGCGGAGTGGGGCTCGGTGGATATCGCTGTCGCCAACGCGGGCATCATCCAGGTGGCCCCACTCGAAGCCCTCGGGCCGGCCTCCTTCGAGGACGCGATGAGCGGCATCTTCCAGGGGGCCGTCCACACGGCGCTGGAATCGATGCCGTACCTGCGCGACAGTTCCGCCGGGGGGCGGCTGGCGCTGATCGGGTCCGTGGGCGGGCTGCTCGCCGCTCCGCACCTTCTGCCGTACTCCTGCGCGAAGTCCGCGGTGGGGACGCTCGCGGAGGGGCTGTACGCCGAAGCGGCCCGGGACGGTGTGTCGGTCACCGTCGCACACCCCGGTCTGATGCGCACCGGTTCCCATCTGCATGCCAAGTTCGGCGGAGACCGGCGGAAGGAATTCGGCTGGTTCTCCGCGGTGGCCGGGACCCCGCTGGTATCCATGGACGCCCAGCGAGCGGCCGGCCGCATCGTGGCAGCGGTCGAGCGCCGCAGTGTCCGGCTCGTGCTCACACCGGCCGCCCGGGCGGCCGGGCTGGCACACGGGCTGGCGCCCGTGCTCACGACGCGTCTCAGCGCCATCGCCGCCCGGGCGCTTCCCACCGCGCACGGCGAGCCGGAGCTGCGTCCTGGCGCCGATATCGAGCCTCCCTCCCACCCGGTGGGGGCAAAGCTGCGCGCCTGGGGCAGCGCGCTCAACGACCGTGCGGCAGATGCCTACAACGAGCGGCGCCGGGCGCAGGAGTAGGCGGGGCTCCACGGACGACGTAACGACCGGAATACGTGTCATGGATTGCGGGTATTCGCACCTGACCTTGTTCCAGCCACGACGATGAGGTCTCCATGGTCAACGCACATAACGACGACGAGGACGAGTTCTACTCGCGCGACCGGCCCGAACACCCGGTACTGCCGGAAGACCGCCCCCGCGGAGGACAGCCCAAGCAGCCGTTGCAGCACCGGGGTCCGTGGACGGTGGCGGCCATCATCGTCGCGGTGATCGTGCTGATCATCGTCGGGGTCGCGCTCTTCCCGTAGTCGCGCCTCCCGCTGACGGGATCAGCCGCACGGTACGCAGAGCGGGGCCCGGTCTCAGCCGACGCGGAGGGCGGAGCGGCCGGCTCGCCACTTGCCCAGGAGGCAGGCGGCCAGTCGGTCCTCCAGGAACACGGTGGCGTCCGCACCGAAGGCCACATCGTTCTCCAGACACGGCTCATCGGTGAGCAGCCCACCGATGACCTCGCGGCGTACGACCTGTTCGTGCACGGCGTCCGCCTCCACATGCTCGGCGTAGAACCGTTCAGCGGCCGGCCCCGCTCCGATGCGCCGTATGGCGTGGACGAGTCGGCGCGATCCCGGCGGCGAGGTCACCTCGACGCACGCGAAGTGGCCGACCAGCGCTCCGCGCAGGCCCCGGTGCAGCCCGAACAGCGTCATCAGGTTCACCGTCGCGAGCGCGGCAGCCGGCGCCGACTTGAGGTAGTGGCCGTAGCGGGTGTCAAGACCCAGATCTGCCATGAGGTCGGCGAAGAGCTGTGCATGCACGTTCTCGGCCCGGCCCGCACCGAACTCGTCGTACTCGATGGCTGCCATCGCGGCCTTGGCCCGGCCGCTCAGCCGCGGGATCACCCAGACATGCGGGTCGGCCTCCTTCAGGTGGTAGAGGGAGCGCAGGGCTGCGTACTCGCGCAGCTGCCACAACTCGCCCTCGTGCTCCAAGTGGTATGCCACGCTGTCCCGTTGATCGGCGGGTTCCAGCAGAAGTTCCCCGAACGCGTCCTCGGTGCTCCGGCCTCCGGGGATGTCACGGCGCAGAGCGCGGAGGAAGCGGTCTTCGAGCGCCTTGCGCAGCGGCATCAGAGCGGGATGCCATTCGCGGTTGTCGGCCACCCCTGCGAAGCCGCGGTAGTGCAGCTCGTAGAGCAGGTAGAGGGACAGCTGCAGATCCTCGCTGTACGGATCCGCCGCGTCCACGGCCTCCAGGACACCGGGGGCCGGCTGGGGCTCCGCGGTGAGAGCGGTGATGACGGCCGCTGACAGCGGGCCCCGGTGAGCGGGCAGAGCGGGCTCGGCGCGGTGCCGCTCGGAGCTGGTCGTCGCAGCGGTCATGACGCGCCTTCCCCGGTGTGGTCAGGGCCGTGTACGGGGCGGTCGGCGGGGGACGGCCGTCTGCGGCCGCGGTGGCTGGTGTCGCACCACGGGTAGGCGTGGCTGCGCCGACAGGTGCAGAGGGCGACGACGAACCGGTCGGATACGACAACCGTGCCGTCGTCGAGGGCCACTTCGACCGGTCCCTCGATCAGTATCGGACCACCTGGGTCGACGGCGACCCGCCTGGGCCGCTCAGCATCGCTCGGCACGGATCACCACCAGTTCCTCGGTGTCGTCGGCCGGCCCGATCAGGCCCTGCGCGCGGAGCCAGGGCAGCCGTGGGGTGAGTACCGGCCCGAAGGGCACCTGCACCCGGTCGAGGACCGAGCACCGCAGGCCGGCCCCTGTCAGCTGCCGCAGCGTCGTCCCGGTACCGCACAGGCCGGAGTGCACCATCAGCAGCACCCCCCGCGGGCCGAGGAGCGACGGGGCGTGAGCGCAGACGCGGTCGAGTACGTGCCTGCCGTCGCGTCCCGCGTCCCACGCGCGGGCGCGGCCCCGCACCGGAGGCAGGGCCTGCTCGGACGGCACATACGGCGGATTGCTCACCACGACGTCGAAGGTCTGGTTCCACGCGACCGACAGATCGCCGCGCCGGACCCGGATGCGGTGTCCGCCCCGCAGGGCGTTGACGCGAGCGGTCACCACGGCCCGTCTGGAGATGTCGACCGCCGAGACCCTGGCGCCCATGCGAGCGGCCAGCAGGGCGAGAGCGCCGCCTCCCGTACAGACATCGAGGACCTCCATCCCGGCCGTGATCCGCTCGGCCCGAAGTGCCCGCGCGAGGAGAAGGGTGTCCATCTGGGGCGCGTACACCCCGGGAAACGTCCAGACGGACCCGAGGCCGGAGAGCCCGGCGGCGGTCGTCATGGAGCACCTCCGCGATTCCGGTCGGGTTGTGACTACCGCCCCACTCGTCGGGAGCCTCTTGTCTCCAGCGTCGGTGCAAGCGTTGTACGCCGCCAGTCGAGGCTGTTCAGCCGGAGGCCAGTGGAGTGGCACGAGTCGCCGGTCCGTTTGGGAGGGGACGCTGAAGGCAACCCGCATCACTATGCGGTTGTCTTCAGCAGTGTCCAGGAAGTTCGCGTCAGGCGCCCGGAGCGAGAGCCGGAGAGGGGCCGAGCGCGGCCCGGCCGAGGCTTCGCTACTGAAGTCACTTGATGCCATGGGTGACACGGAGTGGCTGGACGTGCTGATCAGCCCCGTGCAGCGTGTGGTGCGCGCCCTGCCTCTGGGACCGGCGCGCGACGTGTTGCACGGCCGCCAGCTCGGTCATCCACTGCACCCTCTTCTGGTACAGATTCCGATGGGCGCATGGCTGTCCGCAGCGGTACTGGATCTCGTGCCCGGCAGAGAACGCAGCGCACGCCTCCTGGTGGGGGTCGGCGTTGTGTCGGCGGTGCCCGCCGCGTTGGCGGGCTGGGTCGACTGGGCCGAGCAGCACGAGCAGCAGATGCGCGTCGGCCTGGTGCATGCGGCGTCGAACGCCGCCGCGGTAGGCCTGTACGCCGCTTCCTGGGTGGCGCGGGGGCGCGGCCGCCAATGCTGGGGCACCGCCCTGGGGTTCACCGGGCTCAGCGCCGCGAGCATCGGAGGGATGCTGGGCGGGCACCTCGCGTACCGGCAGGCAGCCGGAGCCAACAAGACCGAACCGGTGCCCCATCTGCTGGAACCCACCTGGCAGAGCCTGGGCACGGTGGATGAGTACCCGATCGGTGAAGCCGTGCGCCGGGAACTGGGTGAGGTACCACTTCTGGTGGTGCGCGAGAGCGACACCGAAATCCATGTTCTGGCGGACCGGTGCAGCCATTTCTCCGGCCCTCTCTCCGAGGGGAAACTCGCCGACGGATGTGTGGAGTGCCCTTGGCACGGAAGCACCTTCCGGCTTTCGGACGGCTGGAATGTACGGGGCCCTGCCACCGCGCCGCAGCCTTCTTTCCAGACGCGCGTGGACGCCGACGGGACCGTGCGGGTGCGGCTCCCCGGCGCAGGCTGAGCGGTCACGCTCCAACGGCACGCCGATCGGCCGCCCCCACCGCTGCCGGGAGCACCACGACAGCGATCGTCGTGCACCCGGCCGAGGAGGACGGCGGAGAAGACCAACCCGGACAAGGAGTGAAAGTGCAGATCGGCTACAAACTCGCTGCCGAGGCCTTCGGCCCCAAAGAACTGGTACGGCAGGCCGTGCTCGCTGAGCAGGCAGGTTTCGACTTCGTGGAGATGAGCGACCACTACCATCCCTGGCTGGATGTGCAGGGCCACTCACCGTTCGCCTGGACGGTGCTCGGGGCGATCGCCGCCAAGACCGAACGCATCGGTCTGGCAACAGGAGTGACCTGCCCGACGGTCCGCTACCACCCCGCGATCATCGCCCAGGCCGCAGCGACCCTCGCCCTGGTGTCCGACGGCCGTTTCACGCTCGGTGTGGGCTCGGGGGAGCGGCTCAACGAGCACGTCACGGGAGAGGGCTTCCCCAACTCCGTGCCCGAGCGGCACGCACGGCTGCGGGAGGCGCTGGAGATCATCCGCCTGCTGTGGAGCGGTGGTTACCGGTCGTACGACGGCCGGTACCTGAAACTGGACGACGCCCGGGTCTTCGACCTCCCGCCGGAGCTCCCGGATATCGCGGTGGCCGCCGCGGGCCCCGCCGCCGCCCGGATCGCCGCCGAACTCGGGGACGGCCTCTTCGCCACCGAGCCGGCGAGGGAGACGGTGGAGGCTTACCGTCGTGCGGGTGGGGGCGGCCCGCGGTACGCCGAGGTCCCCATGGCCTGGGCCCGCCATGCGCACACCGGCGCCAAGGCCGCCCTGGAGACCTCGCGGTGGGCGGTGACCGGGTGGAAGGTGATGGCCGAACTGCCCAACCCGGCGAACTTCGAGGCCGCCACCAGCACCGTGCGCGAAGAGGACATCCTGTCGACGTTCGCCTGCGGAACCGACCCCGTGCGGTTTCTGCAGACGGCACAGCCCTTCGTGGACGCGGGCTTCGACCGGCTGGTGACCCAGAACGCCGGGCCGGACCCGGACGGGTTCATGGAATTCTACCGAAGCGAGCTGGACCAGCAGTTGCGCGCCCTGAAGCCCAAAGCCGGTGCCTGAGACGCCCGTTGGAGACTGATGGTCGTCGCGCTCTCCAGGTTGAGAGGTCGAACGCCCCGTCACCGGGCCCGCCCGGACGGGCCGGGCGTGAGCGGTGACGGGGCGAACCTGGTCCGGGACGGCCACAACCGCGGTCACCTGGGCAGCAGTTCCTGTTCGATCTGCTCCAGGCTCTTGCCCTTGGTTTCGGGGATGCAGCGGAGGGCGAACAGGGTCAGCAGCGCGCACACCACCGCGTACAGGGTGAAGGTACCCGCCCCGCCGAAGGTGCTGAGCAGGGTGAGGAAGGTGAGGGAGACCAGGAAGTTCATCGCCCAGTTCGAGAACATCGTGGCGCTCATCGCCGTCCCGCGGATGCGCAGTGGATAGAGCTCGGAGGGGATGATGAAGACCACCACGTTGAGCGTCGTGGCGACGGCGGCCACGAAGAGGACCACGAACAGCACCGCGAGCCAGGCGACCGATGAGCCCTGACCGCCGGCCGCGAGGGTGATGGCCAGGCCGGCCAGCGAGAGGGTCATGACGGCGGCGCCGGCGGCCAGCAGTTTCTTGCGGCCGAAGCGGTCCACGGCGAACATGCCGACCGGCGTCATCAGGAGGTTGACCACGCCGACACCCACGGTCGCGAGGATGGACGAGGAGGAGCCGAGTCCGCTGCTCTCGAAGATCTTCGGGGCGTAGTAGATGACGGTGTTGACGCCGGAAGCCTGGCCGAGGATCTGGAGGCCCACACCGGCGATGATCACCGGTCGCACGGAGCGGTCGGTCAGCGCCCGCCACCGGCCCTTACGGGGTACGCGGGCCTTAGTCTCGCCCGCCCCGGCCATCGCCTCGGCCAGTTCGGCTTCCACCCCGGCCGGATCGCCGGGCCCCCGCAACCGGGTGAGGACGGCCCGGGCGCGGTCGGTCCGGCCGCGCAGGGCCAGCCAGCGCGGGGACTCGGGCACCGACAGCATCCCCACACCGAAGAGCACGGCAGGCACGGCGGCGAGGCCGAACATCCAGCGCCAGCTGTCGGCGACGTTCTCCAGCGAGTAGTTGGCGGCATACGCCAGGACGATGCCCAGCGTGATCATCAACTGGTTGAGGCCCACCAGCCGTCCCCGGTAGAGGGGCGGGGCGGCCTCCGCGATGAAGACCGGCACCAGGTTCGAGGCCACGCCGATGCCGAGCCCGAGCACGACACGCGCCGCTGTGAGCATCGTCGCCGAGGGGGCGAAGGCCGCCATCGCGGCCCCGAGCGTGAAGATGGCCGCGGCTGCCACCAGGACGGGGCGGCGGCCGTAGCGGTCGGAGAGATTGCCCGCTGCCGCCGCACCGATCATGGCGCCCACCAGGATCGAGCTGACCACGACACCGGAGCTGAACGAGGAGAGGTGGAAGTCCGACTCGATCCTGAGGAGCGCTCCCGAGATGACCCCGGTGTCGTAGCCGAACAGCAGTCCGCCGAGAGCGGCGACCAGAGCGACGCCGATCACCGGCCGCAGACTGCCGTTGATCCCTTGCGTCACAGTGGTGTCGGGTGACGCCATGGCGCTTGTCCTTTCGAGACATGGAGACACGGACGGCCGGGTGGGGCGCCGAGCGACCGGGACGTTCTCAGACATCGCCGGTCTCGGAGGGACGCAGCATTACCGCGACTGTCCAAATTGGATGGGACCAATGTTGCACTCGGCTTGGCTATATGCAAGATCTGACGTAATAATTGCCTTATTGGTTGGTACCTATCCTGGGTGCCCTCGGATGTGGGAGTGGTGCGCGTGGCCAGACAGGCCAAACACGAAGAGCTCCGGCTGGCCTTGCTGACCGAATTCACCGGGGCCCCGCCGCACACCCCGCTCCCGACCGAGCGGGAGATCTCCGCCCGGCACGGCGTCTCACGCAACACCGTCCGTCAGGCCATGGACGCCCTGGAGGCCGCCGGGAACGTCTACCGCGTGCAGGGCGCCGGCACCTTCGTGTCACCCGCGGTGGTCTCCAAGTCGCTCACCCTCACCTCCTTCTCCGAGGACATGCGCGAGCGCGGCCTCGAACCCGGCACCCGGCTGCTGGCCGCCGAGACGGTACGGGCCGGACGGCACATCGCCGAGCGGCTCGACACCACACCCGACATGGAGGTGGTCCGGGTCTCCCGGCTCCGCCTCGCGGACGGCTCGCCCATGTGCCTGGAGACCGTCCACCTCCCGGCACACCGGGTGCCCGGGCTCCTCGAAGCGGACCTGACCGGCTCGCTCTACACCCTGCTGAGCGAGCGCTATCAGCTCGACATCCGCTCGGCCCAGCAGATCGTGCGCGCCGCCGACCTCGACGACACCGAATCGGCGCTCCTGGGCGTGGAGCTCGGCAGCGCCGGCCTACGGGTCCAGCGAGTCGGCATGGACCACCGTGAGACCCCCGTCGAGGCGACCACGACGACCTACCGCGCGGATCTCTACGACATCCGCTTCACCGTACGCAGGACACAGTGATGACCACTCCGCACCGGCCGCCCGCGGCCACATCCGTAGCCCCGACCCTCCTCGGTGTCGACGTCGGCGGCACGAAGACCGCCGCCGGTCTCGTCTCGGCCGACGGCACTCTGCTGACCTCCGTCGTACGGCCCACACCCGCGGCCCAGGGGCCGGCCGCGGTGCTCGACGCCATCGCGGCAGCTGTACGGGAACTCCCCGGCCATCACCTCGCCGAAGGTCTCGGCATCGGCACCGGGGGCGTCATCGACCGGGACAGCGGGGTCGTCCTCTCCGCCAACGCACTGCTTCCGGGATGGGCGGGCACCCGCCTGAGCGAGGAACTGACCGCCCGGCTCGGACTGTCCGTGGCCGCCGACAACGACGCCAATGTCTTCGCCCTGGCCGAGCAGACCTACGGCGCCGGCGCGGGCTGCCGGTCCGCGCTGTACGTCAGTGTGGGCACCGGCATCGGCGGGGGACTGGTCACCGGTGGCCGACTGCTGCGCGGCGCACACTCGACGGCCGGTGAGTTCGGCCATATCGCGGTGCCCGAGGCTGCCGGGCTGAGCTGCAATTGCGGCCGTACCGGACACCTCGAAGCCGTGGCCTCCGGCCCGGCCATGGCCGGGCGCTTCCGTGCGCTGACCGGACACGACGACGGCCGGGGCCTCCGGCAGGTCGCCGACCTGGCCGATGAGGACTCCGGTCGCGCCGGCGACACCGCCCGCGCGGTCCTCGCCGAGGGGGCCGGGGCGCTGGGCCGTGCGCTGGCCGGCCTGGTGAACACCGTGGATCCCGAACGGGTCGTGATCGGCGGCGGCGTGGCCTCGATCGGGGCCGTGTACTGGCGCCCGCTCACCGAGGCGTTCGTGGCGGAACTCCTGCCCGGCCCCTCCGGCCTGCGCCCCGTCCCGGCGAAGCTGGGCCCGCGCGCAGCCGTGGTCGGCGCGGCGGCGCTCCTCCTGGAGGACCGCGACGCCGCCGGCCAGCCGCTCCCGGCCACATCCTGACGGACCGGGCCCCACGGCGGAGCCCTCCACGGCGGAGCCCGGGAAAACCGCCAGAACCAAGAACCCCCCAGCCCCTAGCCTCCATCCCCAACCCCACACCCCACCCCACCGCCCGCACCAAAGGACCAAGGAACGACGTATGACCGAGTCCGTCCCCGCCGACGGCGGGACCAGGCCCAGCCGGACCGCGATGTCCGCCGAGCGCGTCCGCGAACTGCTCGACGCGCTGCGCGGACGACTGATCGTCTCCTGCCAGGCACCCCCCGGAGACCCGCTGCGTGCCCCCGAGCACATGGCGGCGGCCGCCGCGTCCGTCGCCGCCGGTGCGCCCGTCGCCGCGATCCGCGTACAGGGCGTGGAGGACATCCGCGCCGTACGCGCCGTCGTCACACTGCCCCTCATCGGCCTGTGGAAGGACGGCGCGCAGGGCGTGTACATCACTCCGACCGCGGCGCACGCGCGAGCCGTCGCCGAGGCCGGAGCCGAGATCGTAGCGATCGACGCCACCGGCCGTCCCCGGCCGGACGGGCGGCCCCTTCGCGAAACAGTCGAGGCAGTGCACCAGCTCGGCCGCCTGGTGATGGCCGACGTGTCCACGGCGGATGAGGGCGTGGCAGCCGCCTCGCTCGGGGTGGATCTGATCTCCACGACCCTCTCCGGCTACACCTCGTACAGCCGGCAGCAGACCGGCCCCGACCTGGCGCTGATCGCCGAACTGGCGGACCGCGTCGACGTGCCGGTCCTTGCTGAGGGCCGGCTGCACACACCGGAGGAAGCCCGTACGGCGATGGAGTCGGGTGCCTGGGCCGTCGTCGTCGGCGGAGCGATCACCGCACCCGCCGCCATCGCGAGCCGCTTCGCGGCCGCGCTGCCGCAAGTACAGTGAGGCAGAGCCGTGCTGCCGCAGGCACAGTGAGGCAGAACTGAGGAAGAACGGAGGCAGTTTCGCCTCCCGCCCTCCTTCTCGCGCTCGGTACGTAAGCTGGCAGGCATGCGGATGCGACCGACGCTGACCTGGGAGCCGACTGTCGGACTGCCACCGGCCTCGACCGATCTGAGCGCCGTGGCCGAGGCCGTGCGTGAGGGCGGGGTCGCCGTGCTGAGCGGAGCGGGACTGTCCACCGAGTCGGGCATCCCCGACTACCGCGGGGAGCACGGCTCACTGCAGCGGCACACCCCCATGACGTTCCAGGAGTTCACCGGCGACGAGCAGGCGCGGCAGCGTTACTGGGCCCGCAGCCAGTTGGGGTGGCGGGCCATGACCCGGGCCCGCCCGAACGCCGGGCACGGAGCCGTGACCGCCCTGGCCGGAGCCGGACTCGTGACCGGGGTGATCACCCAGAACGTCGACGGGCTGCAGCAGTCCGCCGGGTTGCGGGACGTCATCGAGCTGCACGGGAGCCTGAGCCGGGTGGTCTGCCTCGGCTGCCGGCGCGTCGGCACCCGCTCGGAGCTCGACCGGCAACTGCGGGAGGCCAACCCGCGGTTCGAGGCAGCCGCCGAGCGCCACCGGGCAGTACGGGTCAATCCGGACGGCGACGTGGACCTCCCCGAAGAAGCGGTCCGCGAGTTCCGGGTGGTGGCGTGTACGGCCTGTGGCACCGGCGTACTCAAGCCGGACGTCGTCTTCTTCGGCGAGAACGTTCCGCCGGAGCGGGTCGAAGCGTGCCGGCGCCTCGTCGACGAGGCTGCCGCCCTGCTGGTGCTCGGATCCTCCCTGACGGTGATGTCGGGGCTGCGCTTCGTGCGCCGGGCGGCGGAGAGCGGTAGCCGGTGCTGATCATCAACAGGGGGCCGACCCGCGGCGACCGATGGGCGGACCATCGCGTGGATCTGCCGCTCGGCCAGGCGCTCACGGCTCTCGTGGCACTGGCGTCCCACTGACCCAGCCCGCTGCCACGAGATATGCAATCCTTGTATTTCGTACCGTTTTGCGAATTTTTGTGTGGTGGTTCGCAGGAGATAAGCACGTGGCGCCGACCCGGAAAAGGAAGCGTGCCACGCAGGCCGGCGTCGCACACGTTCTTCTCATCCGGCCTTCTCATCCGGCGCAGCAGGAGGTACCGATGAACTCGTCCAAGCTGGTCTACAAGCCCCTCGGGATGGCCCTCGGCGCAGTCAGCGGGGTGCTTGCGGGCGCCGTGTTCAAGCAGGTCTGGAAAGTCGTCGGGCATGACGAGGACGCTCCTGACGCCACCGACCCGGAGCGCAGCTGGCGAGAGGTCCTGCTCGCGGCCGCGCTGCAAGGCGCGATCTTCGCCGGCGTCAAAGCAGCGGTCGACCGCGGTGGCGCCAGCACCATGAACCGGCTGACCGGGACCTGGCCCGGCTGAACGCACACGGACGGTCACCGCGGTGAGGAGCGGATCCCTCCCGATGGCAGGCGCCGGTCCCGGACGCCACGTGACTGCTCGTCCGATGAGCGGGTACCTGAGTCTGCCAGACGACGACAGGAGGACCCGTGCCTAGGAAGAACGTCTTTGTGATCGGCCTGAACGAGCCGAACCTGCCCAGCCTGAAGGCGATTCCTGACGCTCAGGACTATGAGTTCCATCAGCTTCTCACCATCGAGGAACTCCAGGTGGGAGAGGTGTCGGTGGCCGCGCTGCTGGAGAAGGCGCAGCGGCAGCTGGATGCCTTCGACGGGAGCATCGACGCGATCGTGGGCTACTGGGACTTTCCCGTCAGCACCCTGGTGCCGATCCTGAGCGAGCGCTACGGAACCACCAGCACCAGTCTGGAGTCCGTCGTCAAGTGCGAGCACAAGTACTGGAGCCGGCTGGAACAGGCGAAGGTCATCGACGAGCACCCGCGTTTCGGCCGGGTGGACCTGGATGCGGAGCACCCGGAACCGCCCGACGGCGTGCGGTTCCCGATGTGGCTCAAGCCCGCCCTGTCGTACTCATCGGAACTGGCCTTCGGGGTGAAGAACGAGGAGGAGTTCCGGGCGGCCGTCGCCGAGATCCGTGAGGGCATCAGCCGCGTCGGAGGGCCCTTCCAGTCCGTCCTCGACCGGCTGGAGCTGCCGGCGGAGATGGCGGGAGTCGGTGGGGAGGTGTGCCTCGCGGAGGAAGCGCTGTCGGGCATCCAGGTCGCGGTGGAGGGATACGTCCGCAACGGTGAAGTCACCGTGTACGGCGTACTGGACTCCATCAACTACCCGGACAGCTCGTCCTTCCTGCGGCATCAGTACCCCTCCACGCTGCCCCAGCCGGTCGTGCGCCGGCTGCACGACGTGTCCGAGCGGGTGATGCGGCAGATCGGTATGGACTCCGCGACCTTCAGCATCGAGTACTTCTACGACCCGCGGAACGACGAGATCAACCTCCTGGAGATCAACCCGCGCCATTCGCAGTCCCACGCGGAGCTGTTCAACTACGTCGACGGCGTACCCAATCACCACTGCATGGTCAGTCTCGCTCTGGGCAAGGACCCCAGCCTGCCCCGTGGCGCCGGCCCCTACCGGACCGCCGCCAAGTGGTACTACCGGTGGTTCGCCGACGGCACGGTGCACCGCGCGCCCACCCATGAGGACATCGAGCGCATAGAACGCGAGATTCCCGGCGTGCGGGTGGAAGCGGTGCCCGAGGAGGGGCGGCGGCTGTCACGTATGCCTGAGCAGGACAGCTACAGCTTTGAGCTCGCCCATATCTTCACGGGCGGGGACAGTGAGCAGGAGCTGCGAGAGAAGTACGACCGCTGCGTGGCGGCCCTGAACCTCAGTTTCGTCGAGACCACGCCCGGTGGGCGCGAGGTGAAGAACCCTTGAACTCCCTCCGCGCGCCGCGCGCCGCACCGCCATGCCGGGGACGTCTGCTGTACTGCCTCGCACGAAAGGAACGACCGGCCGAATGCGTTATGTGAGCAATCTGCCCCATGCGACAAAGGCGGAAGAACACGTCGCGATCACCATGTCCGACGGGATCCAGCTGTCGGCGCGCATCTGGCGCCCGACGGACTCGGACCGGACCCCGGTGCCGGCGGTGCTTGAGTACATCCCTTACCGGAAGCGCGACCTGACGTCCGTGCGCGACTCGATCCACCACCCGTACATCGCCGGGCACGGCTACGCCTGCGTCCGCGTCGATCTGCGCGGCACCGGAGATTCGGAAGGGGTGCTGAAGGACGAGTACCTGGAGCAGGAGCAGGCCGACGCGGAGGAAGTCCTCGCCTGGCTGGCCGAGCAGCCCTGGTGCGACGGCAACACCGGCATGATGGGCCTCTCCTGGGGCGCCTTCGCCGCCCTTCAGGTCGCCGCCCGGCAGCCGCCGAGCCTGCGTGCCATCGTCATCGCCTCCTTCACCGACGACCGCTACGCCGACGACATGCACTACATGGGAGGCGCGCTGCTCTCGGACAACCTGGCCGAGGCAGGCACCATGTTCGCCTATGCCACGCTCCCGCCGGACCCGGCCCTGGTGGGCGACCGCTGGCGGGAGATGTGGCACGAGCGGCTGGAGAACACCCGCCCCTGGGTGCTGGAATGGCTGCGCCACCAGCGCCGGGACGACTACTGGCGCCATGCGTCCGTCTGTGACGACTACCAGGGCGTGCGTTGCCCCGTTCTGGCGTCCAGTGGCTGGGCGGACGGCTACTCCAACGCGGTCACCCGGCTGCTCGGCAATCTGGACGTTCCGCGCAAGGGCCTCATCGGGCCCTGGTCGCACAAGTTCCCGCACCTGGGCGAGCCCGGCCCCGCCATCGGCTACCTCCAGGAGGTCGTGCGCTGGTGGGACCACTGGCTCAAGGGCATCGACAACGGAGTCATGGACGGCCCCATGCTGCGTACCTGGATGCAGGACAGCGTGCCCCCGTCCACCTCCTACGAGGCACGACCGGGCCGCTGGGTCGGCGAGGACACCTGGCCTTCGGAGCGCATCGAGTCCGTGTCCTGTCCGCTGGTGCGGCACCGCATCCTCGGCCCTGCCGGGACCTCGGAGCCCGAAGCGGAATCTGCTGCGGACCACGACGCGATGACCGTGCAGTCGCCGCTGTCCGTAGGGCAGTTCGCCGGCAAGTGGGCGTCGTACAACGCGCCCCCCGACCTGCCGTACGACCAGCGTGAGGAGGACGGCGGCTCGCTGGTGTTCAACACCGACCAGCTCACCGAGCGCGTGGAGATCCTCGGTGCGCCGACCGTCGAACTGGACCTCACGGCCAGCGAGCCCATCGCGATGGTCGCGGCGCGGCTGTCCGATGTGGCCCCCGACGGCAGCGCCACCCGTGTCACCTATGGTCTGCTCAATCTCACCCACTGCTCCGGTGCGGACGAGCCGAAGCCGCTGGAACCCGGTCGGCGCTACCGGGCCACCTTCCAGCTCAACGGGGTGGCTCAGGCTTTTCCACCGGGTCATCGCATCCGGCTCTCCCTTTCGACGTCGTACTGGCCACTTGCCTGGCCGCCGCCCAAGCCGGTCCGGCTGAGTGTGTACCAGGGCTCCAGCACGCTGACGCTGCCGGTGCGTCCCACCACGGAACCCGACCGGTTGCCGCAGCGTCCTTTCCAGGAGCCGGAGGGTGCACTGCCCCTCGCGAGTACCCAGTTGACGCCTCCCGAGGAACGCTGGGAGGTCAAGCGCGACCTCATCGGCTACCGGAATGAGCTGGAGATCCTTAAGGACCGTGGCATGGTCCACTTCGAGGAGACCGGCCTCGACGTGGGCCGCCGCGCCTACGAGCGCTACACCTCCACCGCCGACGACTTCACCTCCGCCAGCGGCGAGTCGACGTGGACCATGCGCTTCAAGCGCGACGAGTGGGACGTCCGGGTGGAGACCCGCACCGTGTTGCGGTGCAGCGAGGAGGAGTTCTTCGTGGATGCCACCCTGGACGGCTTCGAGAACGACCGGCGGGTGTTCTCCCGGAGCTGGAACGAGAAAGTGGCCCGCGACTATCTGTAGTCCTGCTTGTTCACCCGTACCCGGCCGTACGTGATCAGCGACTGACGGGCCCTCCGCGGGGCGGTCCGGCGTGGCCACACGCCCGGACCGCCCCCGCAGGCCCGGGCGTGCGGAACAGTTTGACCCTCCGCGGTACGGACAGGCGGAAGTGAGCCGTTGCCGAGCCAATACTGTCCGCGCCCGAGTGGCTTCCGGGCCCGGCGCTCAGTTCCTTCCTGGCCGCGGCGACCGTGCTCCGGGCGTGGCGCCCATGGTGACGACATGGAAGGCCGCCAGGCCCGCCAGAGGCAGGACGAGGAGGACTGGACGATGTCCGGGGCGCTGTCCGAGTGAGAGGGCCGCACGGTTGGCGCAGCGGGGCGCGCCGGGGCCCAACGGGTCTGGGACGCTCACTTCGACGTTGATGTCCCCGGAGAAAGGTGTCGTCATGCTGGAGCGTTCCCGCCGTAAGGACAAGAGGGAGATCACCTTCGTCCTTCCGGCCGATCAGCCCACCGGTCAGGTCAGTGTGGTCGGTGACTTCAACGACTGGAAGCCCGGGGTCCACCCGTTCACCGAACGGGCAGACGGAACACGTGCGGTCAGCGTCACACTCCCCGGTGAACGGCACTACGGTTTCCGCTACCTCGCTGCCGGAGACTACTGGTTCGACGAGGCACACGCTGACGGTCACGACGGGCAGAACAGCATCCTGCACACCTGACGGCTCAAGGGCCCGGCGGGCCGCCGGGCCCGTTGGCTTTCCCCTCACTGGTGGACCGGACGCTCCTCGGGCCGGGAACCCCCGGCCTTGACCACAAACACCCTGTTCCCGTGCAACTCAGCGCACCGGAACAGGGCAGTTCGCGTACCGGGGAACAATCCCGATCGAGAGAATGCGAATGGGCCGTTCATCCGGGGGCAATTCGTCCCAGCAGACAGAACGAACCTCGAAGCGCAGGGCAGCTCATTCCGCGCCATCCTTTCGCGCACTTGCCCCGGGAGGCCACACGATGGACCATTCGCAAGCGCCGGTACTCGACGCTCTGACGGCGTACCAGGCTCAGCGACAGCTGCCGTTCACACCGCCCGGCCACAAGCAGGGGCGCGGCGCCGATCCACGGGTACGAGCCGTGCTTGGGGATTCCCTCTTCGGCGCGGACATGCTCGCGTTGGCCGGTATGGACGACCGGACCATGTCCCAGGGCGTCCTGCAACGGGCCGAAGAGCTGATGGCTGACGCGGTGAGCGCCAAACACACCTTCTTCTCCACCTGCGGCAGTTCCCTCTCGGTGAAGGCAGCCATGCTGTCCGTCGCCGGCCCGCACGAGAAGCTGCTGGTGGGGCGGGACGCGCACAAATCGGTGGTGTCCGGCCTGATTCTCGCGGGCATCCGCCCGGTGTGGGTCGAACCACGGTGGGACGCCGACCTTCGCCTCGCTCATCCGCCCGGCCCCGAGGCCTACCAGGCTGCGCTCGACGAACACCCGGACGCGCGCGGCGCCCTGGTCACCAGCCCTACGCCCTACGGCACCTGCGCCGACATCGGAGCCGTCGCCGCGCTCTGCCACGCACGGGGGGTGCCGCTGATCGTGGACGAAGCGTGGGGTGCCCACCTGCCCTTCCACCCCGACCTGCCCACCTGGGCCATGGACGCCGGCGCGGACGTGTGTGTGACATCGGTCCACAAGATGGGTTCCGGCCTCGAACAGGGGTCGGTCTTTCACCTGCAAGGCGACCTGGTGACCGCGGACACGCTGGCCTCCCGCGCCGACCTGCTGGGCACCACCAGTCCCTCGGTCCTCGTCTACGCGGCCATGGACGGGTGGCGCCGTCAGATGGTGGAACAAGGTACCGAGCTGATGGGGGGCGCGCTCTCAACAGCCCACGATGTACGGAAGGCCGTCGAAGCCATCGAGGGGCTGCACGTCAACGACCGCGCCGACTTCTGCGGTCCAGGACGTGCCTTCGACCTGGACCCCCTCCAGGTCTTCATCGACCTGCATGAGCTCGGGTTCAGCGGTTACGACGCCGCTGACTGGATGCGCCGCCATCACCGCATCAACCTGCACACGTCCGACCACCGCCGTATCAACGCCCAGCTCACCCATGCCGACGACGAAACGACTACGACACGACTGCTGGACGGCCTGCGCGACCTCGTGGCCCATGTCGGCCAACTGCGGCCGGCCCCGGACATCCGCATCCCTGACCCGGGAAGCCTCCGCCTCGAACAGGCAACGCTTCCGCGAGACGCCTTCTTCGGCGACGTCGAACAGGTCCCCGCTGACGAAGCGGTCGGCCGGGTCTGCGCCGAAATGCTCACCCCCTATCCCCCCGGCATCCCTGCTGCCCTTCCCGGTGAGCGGCTCAACCGTGCCGTGGTGGACTATCTGCGTACGGGAGTCGACGCCGGAATGCTCATCCCCGATGCGGCGGACAGCGATCTCGGGACCATCCGCGTCTCCGTGCACGACGTGGGCGCCGACTGAGCGGAGGCGGTGCTTGACCGGCCGACGGCGGCCTGCTCGGGGCCGTCGGCCAGTGGAGTCCTTCGGCTTCGCAGGTGTGGAGGGCGTTCAGCCACTGCCCGCCACACGCCGGACTCGGCCAAGCGCTTCAGGAAACCGGGTTGGCCGGCCACCACCGGTGCAGGAACGGGGGTCATCGAGCATCCGCCCGCGCCGGTGCCAGTCCGCGCTGCGGGGCCAGGTGCGGTGGCTCCCAGTAGAAGGTGCTGAGAGTGCTGGCATTCAGCCGCACCCGGCTCGTCGCCGTCGCGCGCAGCGACGGTCCACAGCAGCACCGGGTCGAGGTATCGCTTCATGCCGAGTCCTTCCGGTGTTCCGTCAACCGTCCGGTCAGACGGGAAGCTCGGTGATGCTGAGGGCGAAGTCCAGGTTCCCCACGCCGTGATTGGCCAGGCCCACCGTGACCACGCCCGCTCCTTCCAGCCAGTGCGCCATGGTCAGGCCGCCGACGTCCAGCGGGCGCAGCCCGAGGCTCTCGATGAACGCCTCCACACTTGCCTTGGCCTGCGCATTGTCGCCGGCGAGGAAGACGTCGGGCCGGCCCTTTTCCAGGACATGGCGGAAGACGGTGTTGAACGCCTTCACCACGCTGGCGCTGGCCGGGGCCGTCTTGGCGACTTCCTGCGCGATCGAGGTCTGCTCGCGGTGGGCCAGCCCGTCGAATGTGGAATTGAAGGGGTTGCTGATGTCGACGATGACCTTGCCCGCGAGAGCGTCTCCGTACTGGGCGACTGCCGGCACAACACCGTCGTACAGCAGAGCCACGATGACGACGTCCCCGGCCGGGGCGGTGGCCCACTCTCCCGTCGTGGCGCCGCCGCCGAGAGTCTTGGCCAGGTCGGCGGCCTTGGACTGATCGCGGCCCATGATCTCGACGGTGTTGCCGCCCGCTACCGCTCGCGCGCCGAGGGTGCGAGCCATATTCCCGGTGCCGATGATGCTGATGCTGCTCATGAGGTGTCCCGTCCTGGATGTGGTTGTTCGGTTCAGAGGGCGGTGGTTCCGCCGTCGGCGACGAGTTCCATGCCGTTGACGTAGCTGGAGTCGTCGGAGGCGAGGAAGAGGGCGGCGGTGGCGATTTCGTCGGGGCGGCCCATCTGGCCGCGGGGGATGAGTGACTCGAACTGGCGCCTGGTGGCCTCGTCGAAGAGTTCTTCCTGCTTGGCGGTGGCGACCTGGCCGGGGGTCAGGACGTTGACGCGGATGCGGCGGTCCTTGAGCTCGTTGAGCCAGATTCGGGCCCATGCCTGCTGGACGGCCTTGCTGCCGGCGTAGACGCTCCAGCCGGGGAAGGCGCCGAGGGAGGCGTTGGAGCCGGTCATGAGGATGGAGCCGCCGTCGTTGAAGAGCGGGAGGGCCTTCTGGACGGTGAACAGGGTGCCGCGGGCATTGAGCCCGAACCAGGTGTCGAACTGGGCCTCGGTGATCTCGCCGAGCGGGGCGGGCTCGCCCCCGCCCGCGCTGGCCCACAGCACGTCGAGGCTTCCCTTCTCCCTCTTGACGGTGTCGTACAGGCGGTCCAGGTCGTCCAGGTCGGCGGCGTCGCCCTGGACGCCGGTGACGTTGCGGCCGATCTGCTTCACGGCCTCGTCCAGGGCGTCCTGGCGGCGGCCGGTGATGAAGACGTGCGCTCCCTCAGCGACGAACAGCTTCGCGCCGGACAGCGCCATGCCGGTGGTGCCGCCGGTGATGACCGCGACCTTGCCGTCGAGCTTTCCCATGGTCATTCCCCTGGGTCGGTGGTGCCGTGTGTGCCTGGGAAGGCGGAGTTAAGTACACCGCCTTGTGTGCTTAACGTAGGCGGTGCGGGGCCGGGGCGCAACTATGTACACCGGTCGTTACCCGGCTGCGGTACGGTGGACCCATGACGGAGTTGGAGAAGGGCCCCACGGGCAGCCGCCGCGGCCGGGGCGCCCGCGAGCGCATCATCAGCGCGTCCCAGCAGCTCTTCCGCGAGCAGGGCATCAACCGCACCGGCATGAACGAGCTCTGCGCGGCGGCCGAGGTGTCCAAGCGCACGGCTTATCAGCACTTCGGCGGCAAGGACGAACTCGTCGCCGAATACCTCCGCCGGTTCGACCCCTCCGTGCTGTCCGGCGTGTTCGACCGCACCGACCTCACCCCCCGCGAACGGCTCCTCGCCGCCTTCGATACCTCCCCAGACACACCCCTGTGCCCGTACATCGCTGCCGCCGTGGAGCTCCACGACCCCCAGCACCCCGCGTCCCAGTGCGCACGCGACTACAAGAAGGCCGTTGCCGCGCGGCTCGCCGACACCGCCCGCGAAGCCGGCGCGGCCGACCCCGAGCAGCTCGGCGAGCAGCTCGCCCTGCTCATCGATGGCGCCGCTGCCCGCACCCGGGTCCTTGACGCCGATGCCTTCCCCACCGCCGCCGCGATCGCCGCCGTCCTCATCGATAACGCTCTCCCCGCCGCTGCGGGCCACAACCGCCGACGGGAGGGAGTGTCGAGTTGACCTGGCACTCCGGGCCTGACTGGACTCGTTGCCGGTCATGCTGCTGCACCCGCTGGTAGGGGACACCCTTCGCCCGGCACCTGAAACGGACCTGCTGACTTTTTACGGAACTGGCCGCCCGCTGAAGGCCGCAGTGGAAGCCGCCACACGCAAGGGAGGACGCGAGGGGGCTTGTCGCAGGTGGCTATTGGGGCGTGGCCCGACTCCCGGGCGGCCCGTGCGTGTGACCGTGATCACGGACGTCCTTCGGCGGTGCTGCGTAGGCTTGGGGCGTCGTCGCGGTGGGATCCGTGAGGGGATGGCCCTCCTCCGATCACCTGACGTAGTGTCAGGAAAGGCAGCAAGTGGTCAGCGTGAGTCCTGAAAAGCCTGGGGAAAGCTGCCCGCACATGCGACTCGTTGTAGGGTGTCGAAACAGCCCTTGACCTGCAAAAACGCAGGCAGGGAGCCTAGAGCCAGGAGTGCCCTGATGCTGCGCACCATGTTCAAGTCCAAGATCCACCGTGCAACCGTGACCCAGGCCGACCTGCACTATGTCGGGTCCGTCACCATTGACGTCGCGCTGATGGAAGCCGCCGACCTGCTGCCGGGCGAGCTCGTGCACATCGTCGACATCGACAACGGCGCCCGTCTGGAGACCTACGTCATCGAGGGCGAGCGCGGCTCGGGCGTCATCGGCATCAACGGGGCCGCCGCCCACCTCGTGCACCCCGGCGACCTGGTGATCCTCATCAGCTACGCCCAGGTCGACGACGCCGAGGCGCGTACGTTGCGGCCGAGCGTCGTGCACGTCGACGCGGACAACCGGATTGTCGCCCTCGGGGCCGACGCATCCGCGCCCGTACCGGGAACGGACCAGGTGCGCCCTCCGCACGCCCGGTCGCTGGCCGCCGGAGTCTGACAGCGCGGGCACGCACAACTGGCCGGTAACCGGTACGGCCGGGAACCCGTTCCGGCCACGCCGTGCGGGCATCGTTACCATCTCCGGCATGCTCACGCTCCTGCACACCTCGCCCGTCCATGTCCCGGTCTTCGAAGCGCTGCGGGACCGGGACCTCCCGGGTCTGCCGATGCGCCACCTGGTGCACGAGAACCTGCTGGCCGGTGCACGCGAGGGGGGCCCCGAATCGGTCGGCGGCGAAGTGCGGCGGGTGCTGGCCGGAGCCGTGGCCTCGGGCGCCGGCGCCGTTCTCTGCACCTGCTCGACCATCGGCGGGATCGCCGAGGCGGCCTCCGCCGCGACCGGGGTGCCCGTCCTGCGCGTGGACCGGCCCATGGCCGCCGCCGCGGTGGCCGTCGGGCCGCGGATCGCGGTCGTCGCCACAGTGGAGAGCACACTGGCGCCGACCACCGCGCTGCTCCACGAGGCGGACCCGGACGCCGACGTCTTCCCCCTGTTGGCGGAAGGCGCCTGGGAGCGCTTCGAGGCCGGGGACCGCGACGGACACCTGGACCTGGTGGCCCGCACGGCCGACGCCGTGCAGGACGTCGATGTGATCGTGCTGGCCCAGGTCTCCATGGCGGACGCGGTCGGCCGTACGAGCACTGCCGTGCCGGTGCTGTCGAGCCCGCTCTCCGGGCTGCGTGCGGCGGCCGGGCTGGTTTGACCCGGCGCGCGTGGGCAGGCGGAGCGGGAGACATTGGTGAGGACACGCACCGTACTGTGGGAGGTCCACCGTGACGCATCCTTATCCCCGCCCTGCGCCGCCGAATCCGGGCGGTCCGGATCCTGTGCCGCCCTCGCCGACTCCGCCGCCCGGCCCCGGCCCGGCCCCCGAGCCGCCGCCGCTGCCCGACCCGCTGCCCGACCCCGTACCGCAGCCGCCCGGCCCCGAGCCGACACCGTCGCCTGGGCCTGGGCCTGGTCCTGGCCCGGACCCCTCGCCGGAGCCGCAGCCCGGCCCCGTGTCGGACCGCTGACCAGTAGCACTCGTGGCATAGGTCTGAGCCACGGCGCACCGATGTGCGACCGGCGGGCTCCGCGGAGCCCGCTCGGACGCGCGGTGTGCGGAGCACGTCGGCTCGTCGTCAGCCGCGGTGAGCGCCGGTCAGCTCTGGACCTCGGACTTGTCGCCGCTCCAGAGCGTGTGGAAGACGCCGTCGCGGTCGACGCGGCGGTAGGTGTGTGCGCCGAAGTAGTCGCGCTGGCCCTGGGTCAGGGCGGCGGGGAGGCGTTCGGCGCGCAGCGAGTCGTAATAGGCGAGAGTGGCGGCGAAGGCCGGGGTGGGGACGCCCTGGGTGACGGCGGTGGCGATCACGGCGCGCCAGTCGTCCTGCGCGGCGGCGATCTCGTCGGCGAAGCTCTTGTCGGAGAGGAGGCTCGGCAGCTGAGGCTGGGCTTCGTAGGCGCTGGTGATCCTGTCGAGGAACGCGGCCCGGATGATGCAGCCGCCGCGCCAGATCGCGGCGACCTTGCCGAGGTCGATGTTCCAGTCGTACTCCTCGCTGCCGGCCGCGATCTCGTGGAATCCCTGGGTGTACGAGACGATCTTCGAGGCGTACAGGGCCTGCTCGACCTGCGCGGCGAAAGCCGTCGCCTCGGCTTCGCCGAGCTTGCGGGCGGTCGGTCCGACGAGGTGGTGTGAGGCCTCGCGGAAGGCGGCGTGTCCGGAGACGGAGCGGGCGAAGACGGCCTCCGCGATGGCGGACACGGGGACGCCCAGGTCGAGGGCGATCTGCACGGTCCAGCGGCCGGTGCCCTTCTGTTCCGCCTGGTCGAGCACCACGTCCACGAAGGGCTTGCCGGTCGCCGCGTCGACGTGCGAGAGCACCTCCGCGGTGATCTCGATGAGGTAGGAGTCCAGGCGCCCGGTGTTCCAGGTGCGGAAGATGTCCGCGATCTGCGCGGCGGAGTAACCGGCCACGTCCCGGAGGAGTTGGTATGCCTCGCCGATGAGCTGCATGTCGGCGTACTCGACGCCGTTGTGCGTCATCTTCACGAAATGTCCGGCGCCGTCAGGGCCGATATGCGTGACACACGGCGCCCCGTCCTTGGCCTTCGCGGAGATCTTCTCCAGCATCGGCCCGAGTGAGGCGTAGGACTCCTTGCTGCCGCCCGGCATGATGCTCGGGCCGTTGAGCGCTCCCTCCTCGCCGCCGGAGATGCCGGTACCGACGAAGTGGATCCCCCGCTTGCGCAGCTCCTTCTCGCGCCGCCTGGTGTCCGCGAAGTGCGCGTTGCCGCCGTCGATGATGACGTCGCCCTCTTCCAGCAGCGCTGCGAACTCCTGGATCACCGCATCGGTCGGGTCGCCCGCCTTCACCATGACCACCAGCCGGCGCGGGCGTTCCAGGGCTGCGACGAACTCCTCCGGGCTGTTCGCGGGCACGAAGGCACCCTCCTCGCCGAACTCTTCCACCAGCTCGTGCGTCCTGGCCGCCGTGCGGTTGTGCAGCGCGACGGTGAATCCGTTTCGTGCGAAGTTACGGGCGAGGTTGCGGCCCATCACCGCGAGACCCGTGACGCCGATCTGGGCTGTTCCACTCATTGGCCGTACTCCTCGGACTCGTGGGGGATGCGACGCCTGGGCGTATACCCGGACCGTACGTCCGGCGACGCGATCCTGTCGGGATCTGTGGGCCGGGCGGCGTACTGGGCACCGGGGCCATTCCGGGGAGACGGCTGCCCAACTCCACCGGGGCGTATCCCCGTTCAACCGCCCTTGATGCCCGATCGGCCTGCTACTCGACCCGGCCCCCGGTTCCCCGCCCCGCTGTCAGGCTCGCGAGACGGGACGGGCGGCGGTGGCCGTCGTCCGCGCGAGCAGACCGCGGGTACCGCTGACCGCCAGCGGCACCACCAGTGCGGCCAGGGCCGCTGCCTGGATCTCGCCGCCGTCGATGGTGGAGCGCGGGGCCTGCGCCTCCGTCAACAGGCCCATCAGGGCGCAGCGTTGGGCCAGAACGGCGGCTCGGCCAGCGCGAGTGGCAGGGCTGGTTCGGCGGTCCCCGAACCGCGCCGTGACGGCCGGATCCGTACGACCCACCAGGCGATGCCCGCCGTAACGACCACGGTGCCGCTGCCCCAGACCGAGTCCGCACCCTGGGGCTACACCACCATCGAACCGCCCATGAGCACACAGGCGCCCAGCAGCGTGGGGCCCGCCGGAGCGAAGGGCAGCCGGGCGGGCGGGGCGTCCGAGTGGTACCCGCACCGCACGGCCGCGACCGTCAGCCAGGCCGTCGCGGCTGTCACGACCGTCAGCGCGGACGGCGCCACGCCGGGCCCCCGGTCCAGCGGCCGGCCGACGAGATACCAGAGTGAGGGCGCCGCCCCGAGCAGGGCGAGCGTGAACGCCGCCCGCCGGCGGTCCCGCAGCAGCGCGGCGTACGCCACCGGCCAGGCGAGCGGCAGCACCCACAGCAGGGTCTGGGCCACCCCCATGAGCACCCCATGACCGGTGAAGGTCTTCATGAAGTCGGCCCGGTCCTTGGGGCCGGCGCCGCTGAGCCAGGCCGCCGGAAGCGCCCGTCCGGTGAGGGCGTCGGCCGCCAGGAGCGCCACGCTGAGCAGGGCGAAGAGGCGCACCGCTGATCCGAGGGCCGCGTAGCGGGGCGGGGCGCCCGCGCTGCCGAGCCTGGTGCGGACCGAGAGGGCGGCGATGCTCGCCACCTCTCCCCAGGCGGGGCGCGCGAGGTCCTGGCCGGTCTCATCCATGTCGTCCAGATAGGTCTCGACCATCTCCTCCTCCCGCTCGGCCCGGTAGTACGCGGGCAGCAGCCGCAGCACCGTGCGGTAGCGCTGTCCGAGCAGTGTGGTCATGCGCCGCCTCCTGCGAGGCCCGGGCGCCCTGCCTTTCGGGCCTTTCGGGCCTTTTCGGGCCTGAGGGTGAGGCGTCCGCCTGCTCGCGTGTCACCTGCCCGCGGGTCCACCTGCCTACGGGACGAGCCCCACGCCGACATAGCCGGGGCACGGCGTGAACTCGGGTGCGGGGGCGCCCTTGAACCACTCGGGTGCCGTCACCACGCCCGGCTCCACCGGATCGAGCCCGTCGAAGAACCGCACGATCTCGGCGCGCGACCTGGGCTGGAAGGGGATGTGGCTGGAGTAGGTGCTGGCCACATGCTCCTCGGCCTCCGGGAACGAGTCGAGACTGGCCTGCGCGAGGATGAGGCAGCTGCCGGACGGCAGGTGGCCGACCAGCTCCCGCACGATCGCGTACGGCTCCTCCTCGTCGAGGATGAAGTGCATGATGGCGATGAGCGACAGGGCTACCGGCCGGCTGAAGTCCAGGAACCTGCGCGCGTGTTCGAGGATCACATCCGGTTCGCGGACGTCGGCCTGGATGTAGTGCGTGGCGCCCTCCGGGGTGCTGACCAGCAGGGCCTCGGCGTGGCGCAGCACGATGGGGTCGTTGTCCGCGTAGACGACCCGGGCCGCAGGAATGACCTCCTGGACGATCTGGTGGAGGTTCGGCTCGGTCGGGATCCCGGTGCCGATGTCCAGGTACTGGTCGATGCCTTGATGCGCGGCCCAGGCGGTGGCGCGGTGCATGAACGCCCGGTTCTCTTCCGCTCCGACCCGGATGAAGCCGGCCAGTTTCTCGCCCAGTTCACGGTCGACGAGATAGTGGTCCTTGCCGCCCAGCAGATAGTCGTAGACGCGCGCGGGGTGCGGCTTGCTGGTGTCGATCTGATGCTTGGGGCTGCCTGCCGTCATGGGTGCTCCGTTGCGGGTCCGAATGTGGCGAGGGGCGTGACCGGGAAACCGTCGGGGAGGGCGGCGGAGCCACGGCGCTCACGCACCGCTCGGCCGCCGATCCCCACCTCGGAGTCTGTCACTCCCGCGCCTGTCGATGCGGGGTCACGGTCCGGGCCCCGCGGCATGCGCTCTCCGGGATCGTCCGCCGGGTTACGTGAACACGCACTCTTGTCATTTCCTCCACAGCGGCCTTACTTTTGCGCCCTGCGACGTATCCGGCAGGCATATCCGACGGGTGTGACCGACGGGCGTGCCCGACGCGCGAGTGGGGGAGCCCAGCATGGCCGCATCCGGTCGTCATCGCCGTTACGAGCCGGGCCGCATCAACCGTGCCTCGCTCGCGGTCACCGCCGGCGGTGCCGGACTCGCGCTCCCGCTGCTCACCGCCGGATCGGCCGGCGCGGCCTCGGGTGACGTCTGGGACAAGGTGGCGCGCTGCGAATCCACCGGTGACTGGCAGATCAACACGGGCAACGGTTACTACGGCGGGCTGCAGTTCAGCCGGTCCACCTGGCAGGCGTACGGCGGTGGCGTGTACGCCGCGCGTGCGGATCTGGCGACCGAGCGGCAACAGATCGCGGTCGCGGAGAAGGTACTCAGGGCGCAGGGGCCCACCGCCTGGCCGATCTGCTCGGTACGGGCCGGGCTCAGCAGGGACGACGCCGCGCCGGAGACCATCGTACGGACGGGGACAGGGACGCGGACGGGGACAGGGACGCGGAACAGCGGGTCGCGCGAAGCGGCACCGAAGCCCCGGACCGCGAAGCCGGAACACACGTCGGTGCCGACCGCGAGACCGGCGGTGTCCACGACCCCCGCCGCGCACCACGACGCCTACACAGTGGTCGGCGGCGACTCGCTCTCCGGGATCGCCGAGGCCGAGGACGTCAGCGGAGGCTGGCACCAGTTGTACGAGCAGAACCGCACGGTGGTCGGCGCCGACCCCGACCTGATCCGTCCCGGCCAGCGGCTGCGTATCGGCGAGCAGCAGAAGCAGAAGAAAGACGCGGCGGAGCACACCGCGGGCCCCGCGAAGACCGGCCCCGCAAAGACCAGGCCCGCAAAGACCAGGCCCGCAAAGACCAGTCCCGCGAAACACCACGCCACGGCGCCGGCCGCGACATCGACCGCCCTGGTCGCGCCCGTACCCGGCCACCACACCACGCCCTACCGCGCGTCCGGCGGTTCCTGGTCCAGCGGCCACCACACCGGCATCGACTTCCCGGTCCCGACCGGCACCTCGGTCAAGGCGGTCGCCGCGGGCCGGGTCGTGGCCGCGGGCTGGGGCGGGGCCTACGGCTACCAGGTGGTCATCCGGCACGCGAACGGCAGGTACACCCAGTACGCCCATCTGTCCGCACTGACGGTCCGGATGGGCCAGAACGTCCAGCAGGGACAGCGCATCGCCCGCTCGGGGTCGACCGGGAACGCCACCGGTCCGCATCTGCACTTCGAGGCGCGGACCGGTCCGGCGTACGGCAGCGACATCGACCCGCTGGCCTACCTCAGGGCGGGCGGTGTCGCCGTCTGATCGTCCTTCTTGGCCCGGGAGCGCGCGGCCACCAGCCGCGGCGCCGGTCCCGGCGGCCCGCCGGGTGGCGGGACGTGGGCGGAGGTCCGCCGGTCCTGTGACCCGCGCCCGTCGCCGGACCCAGGCCGGCTCGCGGAGAGCCGCTCCGTCGTCAGCAGGATCAGCCCGCCCGCCGCCACGACACCGCAGGCGAGCGCCAGCACCGTACCGGTCACCCCGAAACGGAACTGCTCGCCGAAGAGCGTGACCCCGATCGCTGCGGCCAGGACCGGGTTGACGACAGTGACGGTCGCCAGCGGGGCCGCGAGCCCGGCTCCCCGGTACGACGCCTGCGAGAGCAGTACCCCGGTCGCCGCGAACCCGGCGATCGCCAGCAGGCTCGCCCACTCGGCAGTCGGCGCGTGCGAGGTCAGGTCCACCGCGACGGTCTTGGTGAAGACGGACGCGGCGCCGAAGGCCACACCCGCGCCCGTCGCCAGCACGATGCTCCGCACGACGGGCTTGCGCACACGCAGGGCTGCCAGGAAGAGCACCGCGATCCCGCCGAAGGTCGCGAGCGCCAGTACGATCCGCTCACCGCCCGGGAGCGTGCCGCTGTCCGCACCGCCGGTCAGCGCGAGCAGCCCCGCAAGACCCACAGCGGCCATGATCGCGCCGCGCCAGGCCGCAGCGCCCGCCTTGCGCCGTACGAACACGGCGGCCATCGGGAGCGCGAAGACGATGGTCAGCGCGCCGAGCGGCTGTACCAGACTCAGCGGCCCGTAGGCGAGTGCGACCACGTGCAGTCCCGCTCCGAGGCCGTTCAGCGTCATGGCGGCCCACCAGCCGCCATGACGCAGGGGTGCGTACGGGCTGCCGGGGGTGGCCGCGGCGACGCGTTCCTGCACGATGGCTCCGGCCGCATACGCGACCGCGGAGACCAGCGACAGCAGAACGGACAGCGCGAGGGCACTCATGTTTCAACGATCTCTCCTTTCGGCCGGAATGTCGTCGTACCCAGGCACCGAATCCTCCGTACTACCAGAGCAGTACGCGCCCGCCCGGGAGGTAGTCCTCGCGGCGGTCGTGCGGGAGGCCGAGATCCGCCCCGTGCGACCTCACCCGCCGCCGGGGGCGGCCGGGCCGGGTGTCACAGCATCCTGCGGCGCCTGCCCAGCCAGGTCTGGGCGATGACCACGGCCGCCAGGAAGGCGCCGCTGACCACCTGCTGGTAGGCCGAGTCCAGCGAGCCGATCTGGTTGATGACGTTCTGGATGACCTTCAGCAGCAGCACACCGACGAGCGATCCGCTGATGAAGCCGAATCCGCCGTTCAGCAGGGTGCCGCCGATGACGACGGCCGAGATCGCCTCCAGCTCCATGCCCGAGCCGAGGATGGTGACACCGGAGACCAGCCAGGCCGCGTTGAGCGCGCCCGCCAGCCCTGAGCAGACCCCGGAGAGCGCGTACACGGTGGTCTTCGTACGGGCGACGGGGGCGCCCATCAGCGCGGCCGCGTCCTCGTTGCCGCCGACCGCGTACACGTACTGGCCGAAGCGCGTGCGGCGCAGCACCACCGCTCCCAGCACGAAGAGCACCACGGTGATCCAGACCGGCACCCCGACGCCGAGCAGCTTGTCCTGGCCGAGACGGGCGAAGAACGACGTGTCGTCGACCAGGTAGGTCGTCGCGCCCTCATGGGTGATCGCCAGCAGAATGCCGCGTGCGGCCAGCAGGGACGCGAGCGTCACAATGAACGGCGCCAGCCTGGCCCTCGCGATCAACAGGCCGTTGACCAGGCCGATCAGCCCGCAGACCGCCAGCGGGAGGAGCAGGGCCACCAGGGTCCCGTACCGCGAACCCCACGCGCCGAGCACGCCACCCAGCGCGAAGAGCGAGCCCACCGACAGATCGATTCCGCCCGTGATGATCACGAAGGTCATACCCAGGGCCACAACGGCGAGGAAGGCCGAGGAGACGGCCATGTTGCCGAGGTTGTCGGTGGTGAGGAAGGTGTCGAAGCTCAGCGAGGCCGCGATCACGGCGACGATCAGTGTCACCAGGGCGCCGTGCTGCTGGGCGAGGGCGCTGATGCGCTCCCCGCGGGACGGCCCGGGCGGCCCGGCCCCTTCGGTCGGCTGACCGGTCCCGATGGTCTGCACGGCGGTCACCGCTTCCCCCGTTCCCGTGCCGCGTACACCGCGAGCACGATCACCACGGCCTGGGCGATCTGCGTCCAGGACGGAGGCAGATCGTGCTTGATGAGTGTGGCGGTCAGCAGCTGGATGAGGACGGCCCCCGCCACGGTGCCGCCGATCCTGATGCGGCCGCCGCTCAGCGGCGTACCGCCGACGACCACCGCGGTGATAGCGGAGAGTTCCATCAGATTGCCGAGCGAGGTCGGATCACTGGCCTGCAGGCGCGCCGACGCGAGGACACCCGCGACCGCCGCCAGCACCCCGGAGCAGACATAGACCAGGATCAGCACCCGCCGGACGGGAAGCCCCGCCAGCTGCGCGGCCGGCCGGCTGTCCCCGATGGCGAGCAACTGCCTGCCGAACGTCGTACGCCGCACCGTGAACGCGACGACCAGGGCGAGAGCCACCGCGATCAGCACCAGATAGGGGATGCCGAGGACGTCCCCCGAGCCCAGCGACGCCATACCGGGGTCGTGGATGTCCTTCAGCTGGGGGAGCAGGACCAGGGCGACCCCGCGCCCGGCCACCATCAGCGCCAGGGTCGCGACGATGGGCTGGACACCGATGAACGCGATCAGCGAGCCGTTGGCCACCCCCACCACGATTCCGCCGATGACCGCCGTGATGAGTGCGATCCACACCCCGTAGCCGAGATAGAGCGAGACCAGCGAGGTCGAGAGAGCCATCACCGAGCCCACCGATAGGTCGACGCCCTCACTGCCGATCGCCAGCGCCATCCCGAGCGCCACGATGAGGACCGGTGCGACCTGTACGGCCTGGGTACGGAAGTTCTCCGCGGACAGGAAGTGCGGGGTGAAGGCGATGTTGGCCACGAGCAGTACGGCCACCCCGGCATACACCCCGTACTCCTGGAGGAGCCGCAGCAGCCGGTCGCGGTCGGCGAAAGTGCGCCCGAGCGCCAGGTCAGTCATGGTCCCCGCCCTTCGCCGCGATGGATCGCAGCAACTGCTCCCCGGTGACGTCAGCACCGGACAACTCCGCGACGACGGCGCCGTCCCGCAGGACGACCACCCGGTCGGAGCCTTCGATCAGCTCCTCGATGTCGGAGGAGATCAGCAGCACGCCCAGCCCGTCCTCGGCGAGTTCGTCGATGAGTTTCTGCACCTCGGCCTTGGCACCGACGTCGATGCCCCGGGTCGGCTCGTCAAGGAGCAGCACCTTGGGCTGCATGGCGAGCCAGCGGGCGAGCAGCACCTTCTGCTGGTTGCCGCCGGAGAGTTCGCCCACTTTCTGGTGCGGGCCCGCGGCCTTGATCCGCAGGCGCGTCATGAAGGTCTCCACGATGCTGTCGATACGTTTCTCGTCGACCAGGCCGAAGCGCGAGAGCCCCGGCAGGGCGGCGAGCGCGATGTTCTCCCGGACCGAGAGCCCCGGCACGATGCCCTCGGCCTTGCGGTCCTCAGGCAGCAGACTGATGCCGGCCCGGATGGCCGCTGGGGTGGATCCGGTACGGACAGCGCCGCCCGCGACGAGCACCCGCCCCGAATCGGGCGGCAGCGCTCCGGCGATGGCCTTGGCGGTCTCGCTGCGGCCCGAGCCGAGCAGCCCGCCGAGACCGACCACCTCGCCGGGCCGGATGGCGATCGACACATCGTCCAGGACATGACGGGCTGTCAATCCCTCTGCCCGCAGTATGGGTTCAACATCGTCGGCGTGCCCGCCGGTGAACTGGGTGAGGCCCTCGCTGCGCACCTCGCCCATCTCGCGCCCGAGCATCATGGAGACCAGCCGCAGCCGGCCCAGCTCGGCGATCGGCCCGGTGTGTACGACTTCGCCGTCCCGCAGCACGGTCACGGTGTCGCAGACCTCGTACAGCTCCTCAAGGCGGTGGCTGACGTAGATCACCGCGATCCCGCGCTCGCGCAGCATCCGGATCACCCCGAACAGGGTCCGGACCTCCGCCGGTTCGAGCGAGGACGTCGGCTCGTCCATGATGACCACCCGGGCATCGACCGAGACCGCCCGGGCGAGCGCCACCATCTGCTGCGTACCGACGCCGAGAGAACGCAACGGTCTGCGGACGTCGGTCCTGACACCCAGTGAGCGCAGCGCGTCGTCCGCCTCGCGGTGCATCCGGCGGAAATCGATCAGGCCGATACGGTTGCGGGGCTCGCGTCCGAGGAAGAGGTTGCGGGCCACGCTCAGCAGCGGGACCAGATTCACCTCCTGGTAGATCGTGGAGATCCCGGCGTGCTGCGCGGCGAGCGGGGTGGCGAACGAAACCGCCTCCTGACGGTAGGTCAATTCGCCCTCGTCGGGCTGGTAGACGCCGGTCAGCACCTTGATGAGGGTGGATTTCCCAGCGCCGTTCTCACCGATCAGCGCATGGACCTCGCCGGGCCGCACCCCGAAGTCCACCCGGGCGAGCGCGCGGGCGCCCGGGAATGTCTTGGTCAGACCGGTGACGGACAGCACCGGCGGTTCCGGCGCGCCCATGCTCAGAACGCCTTGCCGATGTCGGACTTGGCGTTGTCCTTGCTGTACTCGCTGTCCTGGATGATGATGTCCTGCGCGACTTTCTGGCCCTTGGTGAAGTTGTCGAGCGTCTCGAAGGCGAGCGGCCCGAAGCGCGGGTTGGACTCCACATCACCGCTCATCCAGCCGTCCACGATCTGCTGGACGCCGTTGCGCGTGCCGTCCACGGTCACGATCTTCACCGCACCGGCCTTCTTGCCCGCGCCCTTGAGGGCGTTGACGGCGCCGAGGCCCATCTCGTCGTTCTCCGCGTAGATCCCGGCGATGTCCGGATTCGACTGGATGAGCTGCTCGGTGACCTGCTGGCCCTTCTCACGGACGAACTCACCGGTCTGCTCGAAGACCACCTTGAGCCCGGGGGCCTTCGCCTTCAGCTCGTCCTTGAAGCCCTTGGTGCGCTCGGTCGTGACGTTGTTGCCCGCGGAGCCCAGCAGGATGGCGAGTTTGCCCTTGCCGCCGGTCGACGCGATCATCTGGTCGGCCGCCCGCTTGCCCTGCTGGACGAAGTCGGAGCCGATGAAGCTGACGTAGTCCTTGCACGGGGTGGCGTTGATCTTGCGGTCGATGGTGACGATCGGGATGTGCTTCGCCCGCGCCGTACGGAGCACCGGGCCCCAGCCGTCCGAGTTCAGCGGGGCGATGACCAGCAGGTCCGCGCCCTTGGCCATCAAGTCCTGAACGTCGCTGATCTGCTTGGAGAACTGCGACTGCGCGTTGGCGGTGAGCAGCTTCAGGCCGCGCTTCTTGGCCTCGGCCTTCATGGAGGCGGTCTCGGCGATCCGGAAGGGGTTGGCTTCCTTCTCGGACTGGGAGAAACCGATGGTCGCGCTCTTGATGTCGAGCTTCTTGCCGCCGAACTGACCGATGGTGCAGCTCTTGGCGTCTCCCGCGGACGGGGTGGCGACGACCTGGCCCGAATCGCTCTTGCCGGCCGAGGAAGAGGTGTCCTTCGAGCCGTCGTCCTCGGACTTGGCGCAGCCGGAGGCGAGCGCGAGGCTCGCGGCGAGACTGGTGGCGAGAAGGGCTTTGCTGGTGGTACGTCGAAGAAGCATGGTCGGTTTCATGGCGTCCCCAGATGTGGCGCAGGCCCGTGGCAACGAGGCACGGGAGGCGGGCTCGTGCGAGTCGACTCAGCGTTCCGGGCCACTTTTTACAACGTTAGAAGGATCCTGTAAACCCTTCGCGTACCTGACAACGCGATATCGGGCCCGTCACCGAGGCTCATACCGCGCCGATACCGTGCCCGGTCCCGCGTCACCGGCGCCCCAGCGTGCTCTCCCGCTCCACCAGCCTGAATTCCGCCGCCAGTTCGCGTCCGGCAGGCGCGTCGGCTGCCTGCTCCGGGTGCTGGCCGGAGCTCTTTTCCTGGCCCCCTTCGGAGCCCTGGAGGCCGCCGATGACCGACTCCACCGCGAGCCGGGCGATGGACTGCTTGTCCGGCGAGACGGTGGTGAGGGTGACCGCACCGAACTGGCCCTCCGCGATGTCGTCGAACCCCACCACCGCCACGTCCCACGGCACCCGCAGTCCCCGCTCTGAGAGCACCCGCATCGCACCGACCGCGACCAGGTCGTTGTAGGCAAAGACCGCGTCCGGGCGCTGGCCCGAGTCCAGCAGCCAGGCCATGGCCTGCGCCCCGTCCCCCCGGTCCCAGCCGCTGGTGGGCGCCACCAGCGTGTCGGGCGCCGGCAGCCCGGCGGCGGTCAGCTCTTCGCGCCAGCCGCGAAGTCGCAGCTGGGCGGGGAAGTTGATCCGGTCGGTGCGCGCGCCGAGGTACGCGATACGGGTGCGGCCAAGACCGATCAGATGGCGCACCGCCCTGCGCGACGCCGCGACGTTGTCGATCGCGATGTGGTCGTACGGGAGGTCGTACTCGCGCTCACCGAGCAGCACCAGCGGGGCGTCATGGATCCGGCTGCGCAGGTCTTCGGCCTCCAGCTCGATGGGGGAGAGGATCAACCCGTCGATGACCCGGCCCCGGAACCCCTGGCTGACCAGGATCTCCTGCTCGCGCTCGCCGCGGGTGTGGTCGAGCAGCACCGTGTAGTCGTGCTCGGCCGCCGCGTCGATGACGGCCCCCGCCAGCTCGGCGAAGTAAGGGTTGCCGAGTTCGGGCACGGCCAGCGCGAGAATTCCCGTACGGCCTTTGCGCAGGTGGCGGGCCGTGAGATTCGGTACGTAGCCGAGCTCGTCGATCGCTGCCTGCACCTTGGCCCGCATCGCCGGAGTGACGTGCTGGTAGTTGTTCACCACGTTCGAGACGGTCTTGATCGAGACGCCCGCGAGCCCGGCGACGTCCTTGAGGCTTACGCCCACTGAGTCTCCCCTCCGAGTTGCCATGCCGCTGGACAGCAGGCAGGAGTGCGTGCTGTCATGCCAACTGCCGTTCCTTCCAACGTTGTACAGACTGTTGCAACGAGCCGCCACCCTTCCTCACCAAAGGAGGATCCGTGCGCATCCGAAGAAATCTGGCCCTGCTCCTCGCCGCCGTCACCGGCTTCGCGGGGCTCTCGGCGCTACCGGCCGCTTCGGCCACACCCGCCCCATCGAGTCCCGCCGTCACCGCCCACGGGCTGAAGGGGGAGTACTACACCCAATCTGCCCCGGGCGCCTTCGACTTCGGGCAGCTCAAGGCCACCGGGTTCGACCCGGACATCGACTTCCCCACCCTGGAGTCACGGCTCCAGTCCGCCACCGGCCAGTCGGACAACGACAGCGTCCGCTGGACCGGGAAGATCGTCCCGGAGAAGTCCGGCGCCCACACGTTCTCGATGATCGGCGACAACGGCTTCCGGCTCTGGGTCGACGGAAAGCTTGTCATCGACCACTGGGTCGACGACTGGGAGAAGGAACAGACCTCCCAGGCGGTCGAGTTGACCGCTGGCAAGGCCTACGACATCAAGATCGAGTACTTCGAGCACATAGGTGGTTCCGACCTCCATCTGAAGTGGACCCCACCGGGCGGCACCAAGGTGCCGGTCCCGCAGTCCGCGTTCCTGCTGCCGGACGGTTACGACTACGACGGCGCCATCGCCGCCACCGTCCAGAAGTCCGGGCGCACCCTCAAGCTGGACTTCGCACAGAAGCTCGCACCCCCGCCCGCCGGACTCGCGGGCCATCTCGATGCCGTCATCGGCGGCGCGACCTGGCCGCTGGGCGCCGTCAAGGCGGACCCGGCCGACCCGCGCAGCCTCACCGTCGCACTCAAGGAACCGGTCGTCGGCAAGAAGGGCGGCGGCGCCAACGGTCTCGCGGACGTCCGCTACGACGGGCAGGGCGCGCTGAAGGGCCAGGACGGCAAGGCGGTCGGAGCCTTCTGGTCGAGCGGTGCCAACAACTCCGAGTACGAACTGCGCACCAAGTGGGCCGACGACGTCAGCCCCTCCAACGCGCACCCCGAGTACCCGAGGCCCCAGCTCACCCGTGACGACTGGCAGAACCTCAACGGCAGCTGGCAGTTCTCCGCCGCCAAGGCGGGCGAGAAGCCGCCGGTGGGCAAGAAGCTGGCGGAGAAGATCCTCGTTCCGTACCCGGTGGAGTCGCAGCTCTCCGGGGTGGAGCGGCACGAGGACCGGATGTGGTATCGGCGTACGTTCACGGTCCCCAAGGGCTGGAAGGTCGGATCGGGCAAGAGGCTCCAGCTCAACTTCGGGGCGGTCGACTGGCAGGCCGAGGTGTATGTCAACGGCACGAAGGTCACCGAACACAAGGGCGGCTACGACAAGTTCAGCGCGGACATCACCGACGCACTGAGGCCCGGCCGCACCCAGGAGGTGATCGTCGGGGTTTATGACCCGACCGATGCCAAGGGCGGCGAGAACCCGCCGATGGGCAAGCAGCGCCTGGACCCGAGCGGCATCTGGTACACCCCGTCGTCCGGCATCTGGCAGACCGTGTGGATGGAGCCGGTCGCGGCCGACCACGCGGACTCCCTCAAGCTCACCCCGGACATCACCGCGCAGAAGGTCGCCGTCGACGTGCGGGGCGTCCGCGACGGGGTGCGCGTCACGGCCACCGCGTACGACGGGAAGCGCAAGGTTGGCACCGCCACCGGCCGTACGGGTGCGGCACTGAACGTACCGGTGCCCAAGCCGCACCTCTGGTCGGCGGACGATCCGCATCTCTACCAGCTCAAGGTCACCGTCGGCTCCGACCGGGTCGGCAGCTACTTCGGGATGCGCTCCATCGCGGTCGAGAAGGTGAACGGCACCCCGCGCACCGTCCTCAACGGCAAACCGGTCTTCATGATGGCCACCCTTGACCAGGGCTTCTGGCCGGACGGCCTGTACACGGCGCCGACCGACGAGGCCCTCGCGTACGACCTCAAGATGCACAAGGCGATGGGCTTCAACGCGGTCCGCAAGCACATCAAGGTCGAACCCGACCGCTGGTTCTACTGGGCGGACAAGCTCGGTCTGATGGTCTGGCAGGACATGCCTGCCATGGAGGCGGGCACCAACCCGTCCCCGGCCGCGCGCACCGAGTACGAGCACGAGATGAAGCAGATGATCGACCAGCACAGCAGCCATCCGTCGGTCGTCATGTGGGTGACCTTCAACGAGGGCTGGGGCCAGTACGACATGGCGCGCATCGCCGACCAGGCCAAGGCCTGGGACCCGACGCGCCTGGTCAACAGCATGTCGGGCATCAACCTGGGAGCCGACGGAGGCACCGGCGACATCATCGACGAGCACGGCTACCCGAGCCCGGCACTGCCGGCGCCCGACGGGAGACGCGCGATGGTCAGTGGTGAGTACGGCGGACTCGGGCTGGCCGTTCCCGGGCACGCCTGGGCGGTGCAGCAGTCGTACGTCGCGGTCGACCCGGCCACGTACACCGACGACTACCTCGCCAAGCTCGGCGAGGTGCGCAAGCTCGCCTGCCAGGGCAGCAACGGCGCCGTCTACACCCAGATCTCCGATGTGGAGGGCGAGTTGAACGGGCTGATGACCTACGACCGGAAAATCGTCAAGCCCGATGTGAAGCGGGTCAAGGCCGCCCAGGACGCGCTGATCCACGACGCGTCGCAGGCGGTTCCGGCAGGGTGCCCGGCCTCCTGACCGATCCGGGTGCACCGGACCGCGGCGCGCGGTCCGGTGCACCCGGACCATTCCGGTCGGAACTCTTGACGCGAGCCCGACAGGAACCAACAATGATCGCGTTCTGACAACGTTGTCCAAGGAGGTGGAGCGGCTTGTCCTCTCGCCCGTACGAGGTGAGCGGCGACGGCTTCGCCTACGGGTGGGTGAACTCTCCCGCCACGGCCACGTCAGCGCACTGACCGCAGACGCTTCCGCCCGTTAAATGGTGCCCTTGCCGTCCCCGACACCCCCCCCACAGCCCCGTACACCCCAGTCCGCCCCTCTTCCCCGTGGAGGTCTCCACCCATGTACTGGACACAACGGCTGCGCGGCGCAGGGACGGCCGTGGCCGCCGCCGCGCTCATCGGCGGGGCTCTCGCCGCGCCGACGGCCGAGGCCGCGGGCGCCCCTCCCGGCGGCCGACTGACCGATCTCGTCAACCCGTTCATCGGTACGGAGAACGAGGGGAACACCTACCCGGGCGCCGCGGTGCCCTTCGGGATGGTGCAGCTCTCGCCGGACACCGGGCACAACACCGGCTACGACCACGCCCAGAACGAGATCCGCGGCTTCTCCAGCGTGCACATCTCGGGGGTGGGCTGCGGTCTCGGCGGCGATCTGCCGACCCTGCCGACCACCGGTGACGTCACCGAGACCGACTACGCCAAGTACGCGGCGAAGTTCAGCCACGACACCGAGAAGGCGAGCCCCGGCTACTACAAGGTCGGCCTCGACTCCGGCATCACCGCCGAACTCACCGCCACCAAGCGCACCGGGGTACAGCGCTACACCTTCCCCGCGACCGACAAGGCCAACGTCCTGCTGAATGCGGGCCAGTCGCTGCACAAGACGGTCTCCACCTCCGTCGAAGTGCTCGACTCCCGCACCATCCGCACGGCCATCACGGGCAGCGGTTTCTGCCAGGACACCAAGCCGTACACCCTCTACACCGTCACGCGCTTCGACCGCCCCTTCACCACTTCGGGCACCTGGAAGGACGGCACCGTCTCGCAGGGCTCACGGAAGTCCACCGGGACCGGCGGCAACGGCGCCTGGGTGCGCTTCGACACGTCCAAGGACCGTACGGTCGAGGCCACCACGGCCATCAGCTATGTCGACGCGACCGGTGCGGCCCGCAATCTGCACGCCGAGGGAGGCAAGAGCTTCGACCGGGTGCGCCGCGCCGCGCAGGCGAGCTGGGAGGACCGGCTCGACGACGTCCAGGCACAGGGCGGCAGCGACACCCAGCGCCGTACCTTCTACTCCTCGCTCTACCGGTCGTTCCTCGCCCCCAACATCGGCAGTGACATCGACGGCCGCTACACGGGCTGGGACCAGAAGATCCACCGCGCCAAGGGGTTCGACTACTACCAGAACTGGTCGCTGTGGGACACCTACCGCACCCAGACCCAGCTGCTCTCCCTCCTCGCGCCGCGCGAGGAGCGGAACATGGCGATCTCCGTACTGAAGATCGACGAGCAGAGCGGCTGGCTGCCCAAGTGGGGCTACGGCACGGTCGAGACGAACATCATGACGGGCGACCCGGTCACCCCCTTCCTCACCAACGCCTACCGGCAGGGGCTGCTCAAGGGGTACGAGGAGCAGGCCTACCGCGCACTCAAGAAGAACGCCGACGGGACCCCGCCAGCCGACTCCCCGGCGGTCGGCCGTGAGGCCAACGTCCAGTACCTGAAGGACGGTTTCGCGCCGTACATCAAGAACCGCCCCCATGTGAAGCCCGGTGACTCGGACTTCGACCACGGGGCGTCGGCCACCCTGGAGTACGCGCTCTCCGACGCCATGCTCGGCCAGATGGCCGGCGACCTCGGCCACCAGGCGGACGCCAAGCGTTACGCGGCCCGCGCCCAGAGCTACCGCAACATCTTCGACCCCTCGACCGGGTTCTTCCGCGCCCGCGACGAGAACGGGAACTTCACCGGCCCTGCCGACCCGGCGCAGGGCGAGGGCTTCCACGAGGGCACGGCCTGGCAGTACCAGTGGATGGTCCCGCAGGACCTGTCCGGCATGGTGGACCTGATCGGCGGCAAGGACGCGGCCAACAAGCGCCTCGACTCCTTCTTCGCCTACGACCAGCTCCTCGCCGACCCGGCGAAGACGGCCACCGACGTGTGGGTCAACGGCCCGTACGACTACTACAACGCGGACAAGTACAACCCGCAGAACGAGCCCGACCTGATCGCCCCGTACACCTATCTCTCCACAGGCCAGCCGTGGAAGACGACCGATGTGGTGCATGCCGCGCTGACCCTCTTCACGGACACCCCGACCGGTATGACGGGCAACGACGACCTGGGCACCATGTCCGCCTGGAACGTCCTGTCCTCCATCGGTGTCTACCCGGTCCAGCCGGGCACCGACACCTGGGGTCTGTCGACGCCCGCCTTCCAGCGCGTCGATCTGAAGCTGGACCGCCGCTACTACCCGCACGGCGGCTTCACGGTGAAGGCGCCGGGAGCCTCGGACACCGACCGGTACATCCAGTCGGCCGCCGTGGACGGCGCGGCCCACGCGAAGACGTATCTCACCACCGACGAGATCCGCTCGGGCCGCACCCTGTCCTTCGACGTCGGAGCCAAGCCGTCCGACTGGGGTACGGACCCCTCCGCCGCCCCGCCCGCCGTCCGCTGACCGGCTGATCCGGACCGTCCGCTCCCGTACCCGGGGGCGGACGGTCCCCGTCGCGTGCGGGCAGGACCCCCACGACCAGACCGGCCACGGCTGCGACCGTCCCGGTGCCCACCACGGCGGGCCAACCGCCACCCGCCCATGCCAGCGAACCCATCAGCGAGCCGAGTGCGATCCCCAGGAAACGGAAGGTGAAGTAGAGGGTGTTGAGACGGCTGTGGATGCGCGGGTCCAGGGTGAACAGCACGGTCTGGCTGACGGCCTGACCGCCCCAGACCCCCACATCGAGCACGATCACCCCGGCCACCAGCCACCAGAACCGGGTGCCGCCCGGCAGCAGGACCAGCCACCCCGCGACGACCAGCCCGATCAGCGCCGCCAGCGCACTGCGTCGGCCGGTCCGGTCGGCCAGCCGCCCGGCGTACGGCGAGAGCAGAGCGCTGGCCGCCGCGACCAGACCGAACAGCCCGATGCCGGTCGGGCCGACGCCGTAGTGCTGCTCCAGCAGAAAGGTCAGCGTGGTCCAGAACGCGCCGAACGCGATCCCGACCAGCGCTCCCGACACGGTGATCCGGCGTACCAGCGGGTGGGCCAGGAACAGCCGCGGCAGTGACGAGAGGGTGTCCTGGTACGAGGCGGCGCCGGTGGCGGGCGGGACGTACGGCAGTGCCCCGCGCAGCACCAGCACCAGCAGCAGGGTCAGCAGGCAGGAGCATCCGAACACGGCGCGCCAGCCCGCCAGTTCGGCCAGCGAGCCCGAGTAGGCGCGGGACGCGAGCACGCCCATCAGCAGACCGCCCTGCACGGTGCCGACAATCCGTCCGGCGCCCGGCCCGGCCCGCCCGTCGCCCGCCAGGGCCACCGCGAGCGGAGTGACCAGCTGCGGGACGGGCGACAGCAGACCGACGGCGAACCCCGCGACGACGAGCCACCCCACCGAAGGGGCCAGTGCGCACCCCGCGAGCGCGACGGCGGACGCCGTACCGAGCCCGAGGATCAGCCGCCTCCGGTCATGGCTGTCCCCGGCCGGCACGAGCAGCAGGATGCCCGCCGCATAGCCCAGCTGGGTGGCCGTCGGAACGGCCGCGAGGGCGTCGGGCCCGGCCCGGAGTGAGGCGGCCGCCGCCCCCATGAGCGGCTGGCTGAGATAGACATTGGCGGCCGTGACAGCGCTGGTGGCGGTGAGCAGCAGGGTGAGCCGCCGGGTCCCGCCACCCTTCGCACGGCGCTGGCCTGCGGAAACGTTGGATTCGATCACATAGGCCGACGTTAGGGCGGGCACCTGCTGGCATACTTTCTCTGCTACGCCATTGTCTATCGAGAATGCGCCAATGTACGGAAAGAGCGAGCTGCGCGACGACTACCAGTCGGTTCCCAGACCGCTGGCGGCGATGGCCAGGGACCTGCCCGACGGCCACCACATCCCGCCGCACCGCCACCGGCGCGCCCAGCTGATCTACGGCACGACCGGGGCCATCACCGTGGTCACCGGCCACGGGGCCTGGGTCGTCCCGGCCACCCGCGGGGTCTGGGTGCCGGCCGGCCTCACCCACGAGATGAGCTGTGCCGGCGCGGTCGCCATGCGCACCCTGTACATCGAGCCGCAGCCGGACCTGCCACGGGAGCCGACCGTCGTCTCCGTCTCACCGCTGCTGCGCGAACTCATCGAGGAGGCCGCGCGGCTCCCCGTGGAGTACGACCCGCAGAGCCGCGACGGAAAGGTCATGGAACTGCTCCTCCTCCAGCTGACCCCGCACCCGGTCGCCGCGCTGCACCTGCCTGCCCCCGCGGACGCCGGCCTCGCGCCGCTCTGCGCGGCGGTCGTGCGGGACCCCGGCGCAGCCTGGCGGACGAAGGAGGCCGCGGCCTTCGCGCATCTGAGCCCACGCACTCTCCAGCGCAGATTCCCGGCCACAACCGGAATGAGCCTGGCCCGCTGGGTTCAGCAGGCCAGGCTCATTCACGCGGTGACACTGCTCGCCAGGGGGGTGCCGGTCACTTCGGTGTCCGGCGCGCTGGGCTACGCGACACCGAGCGCGTTCACCGCGATGTTCCGCCGCGCGCTCGGTACCAGCCCCACCGGGTACTTCACCCCGGGGCGCTGAGCGCGCCGGGTGCCGGGCATCCCGAACGCGCTCCGCCGATGGGCTGATCAGCCCTTGGCGCCCTGCGGCACCGAGTTGAGCATTTCACGGCTGCTGCGGTCGACGTCCTTGCAGTACTTCACGTAGCCGTGGTTGTCCATGTAGCGCGCCGAGACCCACACCTGGCGGTCACGGAGCAGGTACCAGATGCTGTTGCCCTCGATGTTCTGGGCGCGGACCTTGCACTTCAGGCCCACCTGCTCGCGGTAGTGCAGGGACCCACGCACGGACGAGTCCGTGCTGGGGTACTGGCGCTCGATCAGGCCCGAGCGGGCGGTGACCGTGCCGTACGGGGTGTGCGGCGAGGCCTGGGCCGGAGCGGCGGCCATCAGCGTGGCTCCGAGGGCGACGGCGGTGGTCAGCGCGCCTGCGCCCGCGATGATGTTCCGGCCGCGGACGGTACGGAGGACAGCGGTTGTGGACAAGAGGTTCTCCTGGTTCTTGAAGCGCAATGACACTCATTGGCGCGAGTCGGACATTACGCCGCAAAATTCCCAACGAGCGGGATAAAACGCGGTGTTGGGCCGAACGTGTAAGGCCGGATCCCGTCTTCGCCGGGCGAGGACCACCAGTGCGCCGCCCGGCGAGGTCGGCCGGGTGCGCAGTCGCCGTTTTTGGCTTCCCGCCCGGCTGCGTATATCTTGGTCAGTTGGTCGATGGCCCACTGCTGACCTGGGGCTACGGAACACAGAGGAACAACGATGACGGTGACAGAGGAAAGCCAGGCATTCGGCCCGGGCATTGATCCGGAGCGGCTGGCTCTCTGCCTCAGCGTGCTCGACGAGCTGGAGAAGATCGACGTCGACCACCCGGACGCCGTCGCGGTCCGCCGTGCTACGGCGGGTGTCTACCGCACCGTGAAGCAGCGCCGCCGGCAGGAGCGCCGCGCCGCCAAGACCGCTCACGACAAGGCCGTCACCGAAGCCACCGCCACCGGCTCGGCCGAGCGCATCGACGACGAGACGCAGGGGGTGCTGCCCTCGTCGAGCGCCCAGGGCGAGATCGCGGGCATACTCCAGCGCCCCCGGTCCTGCTACATCTGCAAGACCCGGTACGTCGAGGTCGACGTCTTCTACCACCAGCTCTGCCGCGACTGCGCCGCGGAGAACCGCGCGCGCCGCGATGCCCGTACCGACCTCACCGGACGCCGGGCCCTGCTCACCGGCGGCCGGGCCAAGATCGGCATGTACATCGCGCTGCGGCTGCTGCGCGACGGCGCACACACCACCATCACCACCCGCTTCCCGAAGGACGCGGTCCGCCGCTTCAAGGCGATGCCCGACAGTGGGGAGTGGATGCACCGCCTGAAGGTCGTCGGGATAGATCTGCGTGACCCCGCCCAGGTCGTCGCTCTCGCCGACTCGGTCGCCGCCGAGGGCCCGCTCGACATCCTGATCAACAACGCCGCCCAGACCGTGCGCCGCTCGCCGCAGGCGTACAGCGAACTGATCGCCGCCGAGGCCGCGCCCCTGCCCGCGGGCGAGCTGCCCTCGTCGCAGGTCATCGGCGCGTTCGGGAGCGGGGCACAGGTCTCGCTGCCCAGCGCCAGGCCGGGTGGGCTGAGCGCCCAGGACGTGGCCGAGCTCGCACTGGTCACCGGATCCGCCTCGCCCGCCCGTATCGAGGCGGGCACCGCGATAGACGCGGGCGGACTCGTGCCTGATCTGCACGACACCAACAGCTGGATCCAGACCGTCGAGGAGGTCGACGCGGTCGAGCTGCTGGAGGTCCAGCTCTGCAACTCCACCGCGCCGTTCATCCTGATCAGCCGGCTGCGCCCGGCGATGGCGGCAGCGGCGGCCGACCGCACCTACGTGGTCAACGTGTCCGCGATGGAGGGCGTCTTCAGCCGCGGCTACAAGGGGGCCGGCCACCCGCACACCAACATGGCCAAGGCCGCGCTGAACATGCTGACCCGCACCAGCGGCCAGGAGATGTTCGAATCGGACGGCATTCTGATGACCGCGGTGGACACCGGCTGGATCACCGACGAACGCCCGCACCCGGACAAGATGCGCCTCGCCGACGAGGGCTTCCACGCTCCGCTGGATCTGATCGACGGCGCGGCCCGGGTCTACGACCCCATCGTGCGCGGCGAGGCGGGCGAAGACCTGCACAGCGTCTTCCTCAAGGACTACGCCCCCGCGAACTGGTAGGAACGCCGGCTCCACCACGCGCCGTGCGACGCCACCGGTCTGTCCTCTCCCGGAGTGCCGTCGGGCCGATTCGAGCAGATCATGGCCGGATGGAGTCCCTCTGAACGGAAGGCAAAGAAAACTTGGCCATCCGACTGTCGCCCCTATCGAGCGGAACCCCGCTCATTTGGTTACTCTGATGCGGACGGACAGTCGATGGGGTTACACCAAATCTCTCGTCCCGTCCTGGGACAGGTACGCACCACGGCCGCGGTCCCGCCCGAAAACCGGCGCCACCGCGTCCGAACTGCCCCTGTCCATGCGGTTACGCGACACAAAGGAGTGCGCGGTGACATCAGAGACCATCACGAAGCGCGAGCAGCGCCCGGCGGAACGTACCGGGACTGTCCGGCCCGAGAAGCTCCTCAATCTCGACGTCTGGGCCAGGTCGGCCCCGATCAGGCTGGCGGGCTACGAGGACGACCTCGCTGAGCCCCACATCCTGCAGGGGATCGACTGACCGCTGCACGCACACACCCCGACGGCCCGCTCCGCACCTGGAGCGGGCCGTTCGCGTTGTGCGGACAGGGTTTTCGCCGACGGCGCGGATTCAACCGTCAGGCATCCGGACAGAGCTCAGGCATCCGATGTCTGGTGGGGGATTATTTCTTCGTGCCGCATTCTGTGCTGTGAGGTGTATTGACAGGCACTCGACATGCTCCAATCATCGGACCTTATGACCGAACTTCCAAGACGCCATGTACTCGGAATGACGGCGGGGGCGGCTGTCGGCGCCGCTCTGCTCGCCCCGGCCACGGCCGACGCGGACACCGGCACCCCGGGGGCCCGGGCCCCCGGTACAGGAACGGCGGTTCCCGGCGCAGCGGCGAAGGGCGACTGGGGAGCGGTTCCGGCCGCGGTCCCCGTACCGCTCGACCAGTGGTTCGACAACGACGGGATCGACACCGCGGACGCCCGCGGCGGCGACTTCGACGGCTCCGGCTACACCTTCCCGGGCGACGAACTGCCTTCCGGCGCCGTGCAGTTGAACGGCATCGCGTTCGACTTCCCCGCCGCGACCGCCGGGGCCAAGAACAACGTTGTCGCCCTCGGGCAGCGGCTGGACCTGCCCCGGGGGCGCTATCTGTCCGGGTCATTCCTCGTCGCGTGCAGCTACGGGGAGGCGTCCGGCCAGGCGACCCTGCACTACGCGGACGGCTCCACCGGCACCGCCGGCCTCGGCGGACCCGACTGGTACTCCGGCAGTGGTCCGCTCTCCGCCCCCTACCGTTACACCCCGTCCGGCGGGAAGGACCAGCACCAGGTCTCCCTCGGGGTCTCCGAACTGGCGGTGGACGCCGCCCGGGAGCTGGTGGGTATCACCCTGCCGAAGACGAACCCGGCCGAGGCGAACAAGCCGTCACTGCACGTCTTCGCCCTCTCGCTGCAGCCGGCGGCCGAGGGCCGTGCGCTGGCCGTACGCGACGCGCACTCCACCACCAGCCTGCTCGACTCGGGAGCCCAGAGCGTCGAGGCCACCGTCGTCAACGCGGGCACGGTCGCCGTGCTCGGCTCCGACGCGCTCACCCTCTCCGTCGACGTGCAGGGCGCTCGTACGGTCGTCCCCGCCCGGGTGCCGCGACTCGCCCCCGGCGACCAGGCGAGGGTGCGGATCGGTATCCGCAGCAAGCCCGGGGTGAAGCCGGGAACGATGCGCGACGGCCGGGTCGTGGCGCACGGCCGCGGCTCGGACGCAGCCGCGGCGGCGAGCAGGCTCACCCTCGGGGTGCCGGAGTTCGAGGCCACCGATGCCTCGCTCTCCACGCACCAGGCCCCGTACTGGTTCCAGGACGCGAAGTTCGGGATCTTCATCCACTGGGGTGTCTACTCGGTGCCCGCCTGGGCGCCTGTCGGCAAGCAGTACGCCGAGTGGTACTGGAACCAGATGCAGGACCCGAACAACCCGACGTACGCCCACCACCGCGATGTCTACGGCGAGAACTTCAACTACGACGACTTCATCCCGAGGTTCACGGCGGAGAAGTTCGATCCGCGCTCCTGGGTCGAGCTGTTCCGGGACGCCGGGGCGCAGTACCACGTGCTCACCTCCAAGCACCATGAGGGCTTCGCGCTGTGGGACACCAAGGTCTCCGACCGCAACGCCGTGAAGATGGGGCCGAAGCGCGATCTGGTCAAGGAGTTGTTCGACGCCTCCCGCCGGTACGCGCCGGAGCTGCACCGGGGGCTGTACTTCTCGATGCCGGAGTGGTTCAACCCGGACAACCCCTGGAGCGGGCAGCTCTATCCGCCGCGCAATCCGTACACCCTGGAGCCCGTCCCGTACACCGGCTACACGGCGGGCAAGGACTACATCAAGGACTACCAGGCCCCGCAGATGCTGGAGCTGATCCACGGGTACGACCCCGAGGTGCTCTGGTGCGACATCGGCGGGCCGAACGACAGCCACCGGGTGATGGCCGAGTACTACAACAACGCCAAGGACCGGGCCCGGCCGATCGGGGTCGCCGTCAACAACCGGTCCGGCATCGGGCCGCACGACTTCACGACCCCCGAGTACGCGACGTACGACTCCATCGTCACCGACAAGTGGGAGGCCAGCCGGGGGCTCGACCCCTACAGCTACGGCTACAACCAGGCCACCCCTGACAGCATGTACATGTCGGCGGAGGAGATCGTGCACACGCTCATCGACACATCGAGCAAGAACGGCAACTTCCTCCTCGACATCGGGCCGCGCGCGGACGGCACCATCCCGGAGATCATGCAGACCAGGCTGCGGCAGACCGGTAAATGGCTGGAGGTCAACGGCGAGGCGATCCACGGCTCCACCTACTGGGCGCGGATGCCCCAACTCGGTGACGATCTGCGCTTCACGGTCCGGCCCGGCAAGGCGTTCTACATCCACTCGCTGGTCCGGCCGGGCGCCACGCTGACCGTCGAGGCGCCGGTGCCGATCCGCAGCGGGGACCGGGTGACCATGCTCGGTTACCGGCGGCCGCTCACCTGGCGTACGAGCGGGGACAAACTGGTGATCGACGTACCCGCGGGCGCGCGCTCCGCCGGCGAGTACGCCTGGGTCTTCAGGGTCGAGCAGAGCAGATAGCAGCGCCGGGGTCTGCCGGAGTCCGCCGGGGTGCTCATCCCGGCAGACCCCTTCCGCCTCCTGCCCTCCGAGTTTCCGTCCTTCCTGGCCCCACAGAAAGGGAACGAGTGTTCCCTTCGAGGGTGAGGATCCCTCGAATAATTGGACAAACCATGGCAGAGTGATCGCATGGTTGAACGGGCAGAGGGCGCCCTGTCGCTACCGGCGGACTGGCCCGCCCACCCCGATCTGAGCCTTGCCCTCAACCGCATGGGCAGCTTCGACTGGGATCTCGACACCGGGCTGATGCACCTCGATCAGGCCGCCCTTGACGTTTTCGACCTCTACGCCGACGAGTACAACGGTCATCCGGAGGCGCTCGCCCGCCGGGTGCCGCCCGATGAGTCGACCCGGCTGGATGCCATGGTGTCCCGGGCGCTCAAGAGCGGGGCCACGTTCTACGGTGCCTACTTCCGCATCCGCCGCCGCGACGGTTCACTGCGCTGGACCCATACGCAGGGCGTCGTCCGGCGCGACATCACGGGCCGTCCTCACCGGATCATCGGCATCGTCAGGCACGCGGCCCAGGAACTCGCGGACGCCTCGGTCCGTATCGCCCTGGACGACGAGGGCCGGCGGAGAACCAGCGTCGTCGAGGACACCACCGCGGCCCTGGCCCATGCCCGTACCGTCCAGGACGTCATCGACGTGCTCAACGAGGCCCGCGGACTCGAATATCTCGGCGCGACCAGCCTGGTGCTGGGACTCGTCGACGGCGGGCGGATCCGGCTGGTCGCGGACGGGCCCGCGGGAAGCTTTGTGCCAGGCACCCGCTACACCCGGGTGGACGAGCAGTACCCGATGGGCGAGGTGATCCGGACCTTCGCGCCCCGTTTCATCGAGTCCGCGCACGACTTCGCTGTCTCGTACCCCCGGCTGTGGCCCCACATCAAGAGCCTCGGTATCACGTCGGCCGCCTACCTCCCCCTGATCGCGCAGGCCAGGCCGATCGGCGCGATCGGCCTGCTCTACCGCGACAAGGTCGGCTTCAGCGCGGACGAACGCGACCTGCTGATCGCCCTCGGCAGCTCCATCGGGCAGAGCCTCCAGCGGGCCGTGCTCTACGAGCAGGAGCACGACCTCGCCCAGGGGCTCCAGCAGGCCATGCTGCCGCGCCGGATACCCGAGGTCACCGGCGGACAGGTCGCGGTCCGCTACCGGTCCGCCGGGATGGGCCGTGACATCGGCGGCGACTGGTACGACGTGATCCCGCTGCCCAGCGGCAGATTCGGCATGATCATCGGGGATGTGCAGGGGCACGACACCCATGCGGCCGCCGTCATGGGCCAGTTGCGCATCGTGCTGCGGGCGTACGCCGCCGAGGGGCACAGCCCGGCGACCGTGATCGCGCGGGCCTCCGACTTCCTGCACGAGCTGGACACCGACCGCTTCGCGACCTGTCTGTACGCGGAGGTCGACCTGGCGACCGGAGTGGTCCAGCTGGTCCGCGCCGGGCATGTCGATCCGCTGCTGCGGGCACCCGACGGCACCTGTCGCCGGGTGACGGTGGACGGCGGGCTGCCGCTGGGGCTCTCGGCCGAGTTCGCCCGGCTCGACTACCCGGTCACCACCCTGGAACTGGACCCTGGGCACACCCTGCTGCTCTTCACCGACGGGCTGGTGGAGGAGCCGGGCACCGATCTGGACGACGGGACGCGGCGGCTCGCCACGGTGGTCCAGGGCGGCCCCCGGGATCTTCAGCTGCTCGCCGACCAGCTGTGCGATGTGGCCGACGAGTGGGGCGGCGCCGACGACGTCGCGCTGCTGCTGCTGCGCAGACAGGGTCTGGACGCCCCGCAGAGCGGTGGCAGGCTCCAGCAGCGCGTGGGGCAGTCCGATTCCGACGCGCTGACCGCCGCGCGTCACACGGTGCGTGCGGCGGTACGGGCCTGGGGCGCCGCGGAGCGTGCCGACGACATCGAGCTGGCCGCCGACGAGCTGATGACCAACGCCCTGACGCACACCGAGGGCGAGGCGGTGATCACCCTCAGGGTGCTCTCCCGGCCGCACCGCAGGCTGCGGGTCGAGGTCGACGACTGCTCAAGCGTGCTGCCGCGCCGCCGGGACGCGGGGGAGACGGGGGTGTCCGGACGCGGGCTGCTGCTGGTGGACAGGCTCGCGGACCGGTGGGGGGTCGAGTCCCGGGGCAACGGCAAGTGTGTCTGGAGTGAATTCGCGGTGCCGGACAGTACGGCGATGTGACGGATACCAGGCAGTAACTGTCAGTATCGATGTAGTACTTGACCGTAACTGACTCATGGGGCCTAACTGCTGCATCCCGGGTATCTGTCCGTACCCTCGCGGCACTCGCGGCACCGGCTCCCGACGACATCGAGGTTCTGTTGAGCTCCGAGCTGCTGGCCCCGCTTGATCTCGCGTTCTGGCACCTCGAATCCGCCGAGCACCCCATGCACCTCGGGGCACTCGCGGTCTTCGGGCCGGGTCCGGCCCCGGGGCCAGGCCCGCAGGAGGTCATGGACCTGCTGGCGGAGCGCGCCGCCGCGATCCCCCGGCTGCGGATGTGCGTACGCCCGGTGCTGCTGCCGCTCGGCGGCGCGGCCTGGTCCGAGGACAAGCAATTCGACGTACGCCGTCATGTGCGGCACGTCGTCCTGCCCGAAGGCCACTTCGCCACCGGGGCAAACCGGCTCGCGGGGGAGCTGATGGAACGGCCACTGGAACGCGGACGCCCGCCCTGGGAGATGTACGTCCTGACCGGGCGCTCCGGCGACCCCTTCGCCGTCCTGGTCAAGCTGCACCACGCGCTGGCCGACGGGATGCGGGCCGTGGCGATCGGGGCCGGGATCTTCGACCAGATCGCCGGCGGGCGCGGCGCCGACGGCAGGAAGGCGCGTCCCGTGCCGCCGCGCTCGTGGCTGCCGGGACCCGGTCAGTTCGCCGGGTTCGCCCGGGAGCGGATCGAGGAGCTGGGCCGGGCCGTGGGGATCGGCGCCTCCGTCATGCGCGCAAGCCGTATCGATCTGTGGGCCGGGTCCGCGCTGGCCGCCAGTTCCAGCGGCACCCGGCGGCTCGCCACCGCCGTGCTCGACCAGGACGACGTGCTGCGGGTGCGCAGGGAGGCGGGCGGCACCGCCAACGACGTGCTGCTCGCGGTGGTCGCGGGTGGGCTGCGCCGCTGGATCCTGGAGCGCGGTGAGCGGCTGCCCGGAGCCGATCCGCGGGCCCTCGTGCCGGTGTCCCGGCGGCGCCCCGGCTCCCCGCCCGGCTCGGCGAACAAGCTGTCCGCGTATCTGCTCGGGCTGCCGGTCTCGGAACCCGACGCGTGGCGCAGGCTGTGCCGGGTCCGTTCCGCCATGGACCGCAACAAGGCGGCCGGACCCGCGCGCGGCGCCGGTGCGGTGGCCGTGCTGGCGGACCGGCTCCCCCCGCTGGCCCACCGGGTGGGCGCCCAACTGGCCGGGAGCGCGGCGCGGATGCTCTTCGACGTCCTGGTGACCAGCGTGCCGCTGCCACGCTCGACGCTGTCGCTCGGCGGCTGCCCGCTCCGGGAGCTCTACCCGCTGGCGCCGCTCGCGCACGGGCAGTCGCTCGCCGTCGCGCTGTCCGCCTACGGCGGGCGGGTCCATGTCGGCTTGGTGGCGGACGGCAAGGCGGTGCCGGACGCGGGACGGCTCGCCCAGTGTTTCTCGGACGAGCTGGCCGAACTGCTGCAAGCAACGCACGAGAGATCACGCAAGGGTGTTGACGCCCTGAAGTGATCCGATGAATATTCGTGTCATGCGGCGCAACAAGATCGGAAACAGCACGGTCGACATCACCGAGCTGTCCTTCGGGGCAGCCGGGATCGGCAATCTCTTCACCCCGGTGGGCCCGGCGGAGGCCAGCGAGGCAGTGGATGCCGCCTGGGATGCGGGGCTCCGGTACTTCGACACCGCTCCGCACTACGGGCTGGGCCTCTCCGAGCGCAGGCTCGGCGGCGCACTGCGCGAGCGGCCCCGCGCCGATTACGTGCTGTCGACCAAGGTCGGACGACTGCTGGAGCCGGGGCCGGATGAGGGTGACGACACCGGAAACGGGTTCGCCGTCCCCGCGACCCACCACCGGGTCTGGGACTTCAGCGCGGACGGGGTGCGGCGCAGTATCGAGGACAGCCTGGCCCGGCTCGGCACCGACCGGATCGACATCGCCTATCTGCACGACCCCGACGACCACGCCGAGGACGCCTTCCGGCACGCCTACCCCATGCTGGAGCAGCTGCGCTCGGAGGGGATGCTCGGCGCGATCGGCGCCGGGATGAACCAGACGGCGATGCTCACCCGCTTCCTCCGCGACACCGATGCCGACGTGGTGCTCTGCGCGGGGCGCTGCACACTGCTCGACCGGTCCGCCCTGGACACTCTGCTGCCCGAGGCGCAGGCGCGCGGCAGGAGCGTCGTCGTCGGAGGCGTCTTCAACTCCGGCCTGCTGGCCGACCCCAGGCCGGGCGCACCGTACGACTACGGGGCGGCGCCCGCCGGCGTCCTCGACCGGGCGCTGCGGATGAAGGACATCTGCGCACGGTACGGGATACCCCTGCGCGCCGCCGCCCTCCAGTTTCCCCGGCGCCACCCGGCGGTGGCGAGTGTGCTCGTCGGCACCCGCTCGGCCGCCGAGGTGCGCGACGCCGCCGAGATGCTGCGGCTCGGCATACCGGAGGAACTCTGGGACGAGCTCGCCGCGCTGGGGGAGGACTGAGAGCCGATGCGGATCATCGACGCCCACCACCATGTGTGGGACCTCGCCGTACGCGACCAGGACTGGATCACCGGGCCGGAACTCGCCCCGCTGCGCCGGGACTTCACGCTCGGTGAAATCGCGCCGCAGGCCCGGGCCGCGGGCGTGGCGGCCACCGTCCTCGTCCAGACCGTCACCGTCGCCGAGGAGACCCCCGAGTTCCTGGCCCTGGCCGGGCAGAGCGATCTGGTCGCCGGAGTCGTCGGCTGGACCGATCTCACCGACCCCGGGATCGTGGACACTCTCGCCGCGATGCGTGAACTGCCCGGCGGGCAGAGCCTGGTCGGCATCCGCCATCAGGTGCAGGGCGAACCGGACCCCGGCTGGCTGCTGCGCCCCGATGTCCGGCGCGGGCTCGCCGCCGTCGCGGCGGCCGGTCTTGCCTACGACCTGATCGTGCTCCACCACCAGCTGCCCGTCGCCGCCGCCGTCGCCGCACAGCTCCCCGAACTCACCTTCGTACTCGATCACCTGGGAAAGCCGCCCATCGCCGACGGCGCGCTCCAGCCCTGGGCATCCGACGTACGCGCCCTGGCGGCCCGCCCCAACACCGTCTGCAAGCTCTCCGGCATGGTCGCCGAAGCGGGCCCGGGCTGGACGACGGACGGACTCCGCCCGTACGCCGACGCGGTGCTCGAAGCCTTCGGCCCCGGCCGGCTGATGTTCGGATCGGACTGGCCGGTCTGCACCCTCATGGCTTCCTACGGTGAAGTCGTCGCCACCGCACACCGGTTGACCAGTCGGCTCAGCGAGGCGGAGCGCGCCCAGGTGCTCGGGTCCACCGCCGCACGCGTCTACGGCATCTGAGGCCGCAGCCCCCACGGCTTCCCGGTCCGCCGCACGCCCCGCCAGGTCGTACACTCCGGGCCATGCTGCGCGTACTGGCCGTGGACGACGAGGAGCCCGCTCTCGAAGAGCTTCTCTATCTGCTCCGCAGCGACCCCCGGGTCCGCAGCGCGGAGGGCGCGCTGAGCGCCACCGAAGCGCTGCGCCGCATCGGTGGCGCGCTCGGCCCGGCGGCCGATGAAGCGGCGGCCGTCGACGTCGTCTTCCTCGATATCCACATGGCCGGGCTCACCGGTCTCGACATCGCCCAGCTGCTCGCGGGGTTCACCCGGCCCCCGCTGATCGTCTTCGTCACCGCGCACGAGGGTTTCGCCGTGCAGGCCTTCGACCTCAAAGCCGTCGACTACGTACTGAAACCGGTCCGCAGGGAACGCCTCGCCGAGGCCGTGCGCCGGGTCGCCGAACTCGTCTCCGACCGGGCGGCCCCCGTACTGGACGCCGGCGCCGACCAGATCCCCGTCGAACTCGGCGGTGTCGTCCGTTTCGTCGCCGTCAGCGACATCACCTACGCCGAGGCCCACGGAGACTACGCACGGCTGCACACCGCCGACGGCAGCCATCTCGTGCGCGTCCCGCTCTCCGCGCTGGAGGAGCGCTGGCGCTCACGCGGATTCGTCCGGATCCACCGCAGCCATCTCGTGGCGCTGGACCGCGTCGACGAACTCCGCCTGGAAGCGGGCTCCATGAGCGTCCGGGTCGGTGCGACCGAACTCCAGGTGAGCAGACGCCACGCCAGGGCGCTGCGCGACCGCCTCATGCGGCGCCCCGGCTCCTGACCCTCGCACGGATGGTCCTTCTCCGTTTCCCTCCCGGCGGCCCGCCGCCCTGCGTACACTCCGCGCCATGTCCCCAGAGCCGCTACCCCGCCGCGAGACCGTGACGGGCGAGCCCAGGCGGGTGCGGCCACTGCCCCGCTACCTGGCGCAGTCGGAGATCGACGAACAGACTGCGCTCGGCGACGCCTACGTACACTCCCTGATGCGGGGTCAACTCCGTGCCGGACTCGGCGCCTTCGCCCTCGTCGCGGTCCTGGCAGGGACCCTGCCGCTCGCCTTCACGGCGCTCCGCAGCGAGCTGGCCGTCTGGGTCGTCCTGGGCCTCTGCGCCTATCCGCTGCTTGTGGCCGTCGCCTGGTGGTACGTCCGCCGGGCCGAGCGCAACGAACAGGACTTCGCCCGTCTCGTCGAAGGCCGCCCCGCGCGGTGAGCCGGGCGTACGCCGTGGTGGCGGTGGCCGCCGTCGTTCTCGCCACCGTCCTCGTCGGAGGCTTCGGGCTGCGGATCTCCCGTACGACCTCCGACTTCTACGTGGCGTCGCGCACCGTGGGGCCACGGCTCAACGCCGCGGCGATCAGCGGTGAGTACCTCTCCGCCGCCTCGTTCCTCGGAATCGCCGGACTCGTCCTCGTCCACGGCCCCGACATGCTCTGGTACCCGGTCGGCTACACCGCCGGATATCTGGTCCTGCTGGTGCTCATCGCCGCACCCCTGCGCCGCTCCGGTGCCTACACCCTGCCCGACTTCGCCGAAGGACGGCTTGAGTCACGGCAGGTCCGCGGCCTGGTCGGGGCTCTCGTCACCGGAGCGGGGTGGCTCTATCTGGTGCCCCAGCTCCAGGGCGCCGGGCTTACGCTGGAGATCCTCACCGGCGCGCCCGGCTGGCTGGGCCCGGTGATCGTCGCCGCGGTCGTCGTGATCTCGGTCGCCGCGGGCGGAATGCGCAGCATCACCTTCGTCCAGGCGTTCCAGTACTGGCTCAAGCTCACCGCCCTGCTGGTCCCCGCGCTCTTCCTGATCCTCGCCTGGCAGGGCGACGGACGTCCCCGGGTGCCGTCCGCCGGCCACCGACTGGCCGTCGCCGCAGGCTTCGACCGGGGCGGCCATCCGCTGTACGCGACCTACGGACTGATCGTCGCGACCTTCCTCGGCACCATGGGACTGCCTCATGTCGTCGTCCGCTTCTACACCAGCCCGGACGGCCGCACCGCCCGCCGCACCACCGTCGTGGTCCTCGCACTGATCGGCGCCTTCTATCTGCTCCCGCCGGTGTACGGGGCGCTGGGACGGCTGTACGCGTCGGAGCTGTCCCTCAGTGGTGACGCCGACGCGGCCGTGCTTCTGCTGCCGGGCCGGATGATCGGCGGCACCGGCGGCGCCCTGCTCGGCGCGCTCGTCGCGGGCGGTGCCTTCGCCGCGTTCCTCTCCACGGCCTCCGGGCTGACCATGGCGGTCGCCGGGGTCCTCACCCAGGGGGCCCGCGGTGTACGGCACTTCCGCCTCGCCACACTGCTGGCCATGGGCATACCGCTCGGCGCCGCCCTGCTGGTCAGCGGCGTCCCGGTCGCCGACGCCGTCGGGATGGCCTTCGCCGTGTCCGCCTCCTCCTTCTGCCCTCTCCTGGTTCTGGGCATCTGGTGGCGCCGTCTCACCCCGCCCGGCGCCGTCGCGGGACTGCTGCTCGGCGGCGGCTCCGCGCTGATCGCCGTCTCGGTCACGATGGGCGGGGGCCTGCGGCCCGGCTGGGCGCAGACCCTGCTCGCCTGGCCCGCCGTGTGGTCAGTGCCGGTGGGCTTCCTCGCGATGATCCTGGTGTCGCTGGCCACCCCGGGCCGCATCCCGCCGGGCACAAGCGCCGCCATGGCCCGCTTCCACCTGCCGGAAGCGCTGGCCGCGCCCCCGGGCGGCGGCCGGTGAGCGGGGCCGCACTGGCCGCGCTGATCGTGCTCGGGCCGCTGCTGGCGGCCGGCGGGTTCCTGCTCGGCAGGCACACCCGCCCCGCTCGTGGCAGCGGCGTCGGAACGCCGGTCGAGCACGCGACGTTCGAGACGCTGCACGCCGCGTCGCTCGCCGCGCCGCCGCTGCGGGCCGGGCTCACCGGGGAGAGCGCCCGCAAGGCCGCACGCCGGCTGCGCTCCCTGCTCGGCACCGACGCGCTCTGCCTCACCGACGGCGAGCGCGTCCTCGCCTGGGACGGCATCGGGGAACACCACCGCGCCCCGGCCATGGACCAGCTGGGCGCCCTGCTGGAGACCGGCAGGGACCAGGCCTTCAGCACTGCCTGCGACGATCTGGACTGCCCGCTGCGCTGGGCGGTGGCCGTTCCGCTGACCGTCGACGGCCGGGTGCTCGGCGCGCTCGTCGCCTATGCGCCGCGTGAGTCGGCCGTGCTGGCCCGGGCGGCCGGGGAGGTGGCCCGCTGGGTCTCCGTGCAGCTGGAGCTCGCCGAACTCGACCGCTCCCGTACGCAGTTGATCGAAGCCGAGATCAAGGCGCTGCGGGCGCAGATCTCCCCGCACTTCATCTTCAACTCCCTCGCGGCCATCGCCTCGTTCGTCCGCACCGACCCCGAGCGGGCACGCGAACTGCTGCTTGAGTTCGCCGACTTCACCCGCTACTCCTTCCGTAGCCACGGGGACTTCACCACACTCGCCGACGAGCTGCACTCCATCGACCAGTACCTGGCGCTGGTGCGGGCCCGGTTCGGCGACCGGCTGGGTGTGACGCTCCAGGTCGCGCCGGAGGTCCTGCCCGTGGCGCTGCCGTTCCTCTGTCTGCAGCCGCTCGTCGAGAACGCCGTCAAGCACGGGATCGAGGGGGAGGCGGGACGGAGCCGCGTCACCATCAGCGCGCTCGACGCGGGCGCTGAGGCCGAGGTGGTGGTCGAGGACAACGGCGTCGGTATGGAACCGGACCGGCTGCGCCGGATTCTGCGCGGTGAGGCCGGGACCTCGTCCGGCGTCGGGCTGCTGAACGTGGACGAACGGCTGCGCCAGGTGTACGGGGACGAGTACGGACTGGTGATCGAGACGGCGCCCGGCGCGGGCATGAAGGTGACCCTGCGCATCCCGAAATACCGTGCGGGCGTGCACGGTTCATGACCCACTGGGAGTCCCGGCAGCGGGCTTGTGGGCGGAGAGCGGGACGCGGGTTCTTTTCAATCAGTGATTGAAAAGTGTGGTGCGCTGTGCTCTGATGTCGTGCCATGGCCACCGACGCGACCCGGACCCGACTGCTCGACGCGGCCGAGCGGCTCTTCCTCGAACACGGCTATGAGCGTGTCTCGGCGCGTGCCGTCAACGCCGCGGCGGGGATGAACCCGGCCGCGGTCCACTACCACTTCGGCTCCAAGGAGGGCTTGGTCGTGGCCCTGCTGCAGAGCCGGCTGGGCCCGCTCTGGGCGGACCGCCTGGCCGGGCTGACGCGGCGTCGGCACACCGGCTGGACCCCCGGTGTGGCCGAAATCGTCGACGTGGTCGTCCGGCCCCTGGACGAGCTCGCGGCCGGCCCCGGTGGACGCATGCTGCTGCACCTGCTGGCCCGCGTGGTGTTCCGCAACCGCGACCTGCGCTGGGACGAGCCGTGGTTCCGCCACGATCCCTGGTGCGAGCTGCTGGCCGCCGCCCGCCCGGACCTGTCGGCGCAGGAGGTTCAGGACCGCTGGTGCCTGGCCTTCGACCTGCTGCTCCAGCTGTACGGGGAACCCTCGGCCGCCGCCGGCAGGCTCGGCGCGATCCCGGTCCCGTCGTCCGCCACGGTGATCGCCTTCGTCACGGCGGGCCTCAACGCCCCTGCCACGCAAGACGCCCCTTCCGCGCCCGACGCCCCTTCCACGCAAGCGTACGAAGGATGACTCATGACTGTCCCGACATCCCGTGACAACCCTGATGTCCTCGCCCCGGCGAGGCTCGGCCCGCTCACCCTGCGCAACCGCGTCATCAAGGCCGCGACGTTCGAGGGCGCCACACCCGACGCCCTCGTCAGCGACCGGCTCATCGAATACCACCGGCGGCCCGCCGCGGGTGGGGTGGGGATGACCACCGTCGCGTACCTGGCGGTCGCGCCGGAGGGGCGCACCGAGCGCCGCCAGATCTGGATGCGCCCCGAGGCGATACCGGGCCTGCGGCGCCTGACCGACGCCGTGCACGCCGAGGGCGCGGCAGTCTCGGCCCAGATCGGCCACGCAGGCCCGGTAGCGGACGCGAAATCCAACAGACGTCCCGCGCTCGCACCCGGACGCCTGTTCAACCCCGTCAGCATGAGGATGGCGAGGGCCGCGACCGAGGCGGACATCGCGCGGATCACACGCGCGCACGGCGAGGCAGCACGGATCGCCGTCGAGTCGGGCTTCGACGCAGTGGAGATCCACCTCGGACACAACTACTTCGCCAGCTCGTTCCTGAGCCCGAAGATCAACAAGCGCCGGGACAGGTACGGCGGCAGCCTCGCCAACCGGGCGAGGGTCGCCCGCGGCGTGGCCCGCGCGGTGCGCGAGGTGGTCGGCGACCGCATCGCGATCATCGCCAAGCTCAACATGGACGACGGGGTGCCCGGCGGTTTCTGGCTGGACGAGAGCCTCCAGGTCGCCGAGTGGCTTCAGGAGGACGGCACACTCGACGCGTTGGAGCTGACCGCGGGCAGCTCGCTGCTGAACCCGATGTACCTCTTCCGCGGCGAGGCGCCGATCCCCGAGTTCGCCGCGGCGTTCCCGCAGCCGCAGCGGCTCGGCGTGCGGCTCATCGGGAAGAAGTTCCTCGTCGGCTATCCGTACCGGGAGGCGTTTCTGCTGGAGTCGGCGCGGCAGTTCCGAGCCACGCTGGAACTCCCACTGATCCTGCTCGGTGGCATCACCACCCGGGACACCATGGACCTGGCCATGGCCGAGGGCTTCGAGTTCGTGGCGATGGGCCGGGCGTTGCTGCGCGAGCCGGACCTGATCCGGCGTATCGAACAGGACCGGGCGACGAAGTCGCTGTGCATCCACTGCAACCGCTGCATGCCGACGATCTACTCCGGCACCCGGTGCGTGCTGGTCGAGCCCTGACGTTGAAGAGCGGGTCGGCCGCCAGGGGCGAGCCCCTCAGAACAGATGGATCGCCAGATGGCCCAGCGGCAGCCCCAGCTGCCAGGCCGGGGTCCACACCCGGGGCTCGTCGTCCCTGCCCGGCACCGCTCCCGGCGTGACCGCGTCGAGGTCGGCCGCGAACAGTTCGGTGTCCTCCAGCCACCGCCAGGCCGCCAGGGCCAGTGGCAGGTCGGGCCCCTGCCCGCCCGCAGCCACCAGCTCCGCGATGCGGCCGCACACCCACTCCCGCCAGCGGGCGTCGTACGCGGTGAGCGACAGCCATTCGTCGAGCCGCGCCACCACCCGCGCCCCGCCGACCGGGCCGTCGGAGAGGAAGACGGTCAGCGCCAGCGCGTCCCGTCCCGCCTGGTACTCGATCGTCGTCCGCGGCATGAGATCGCCGGTCCGCAACAGTTCATCCGCGATGTACTCGGCGTACATCCAGTCCATCGGGACCAGCAGTTCGTCACCACTGGTCCCGCTGGTGCTCTCGGGACGCATCCCGTCTCGCCTCTTTCGTCTCTCGGCCGGGCAGTTCTCCGACACGTCGGCAGGCGCGCCGTCAGACGCTCCAGGGAGCATTGAACCGTGCCGGATGCCCCACGTGGCCGGAAACCCCGGATTCGCCCAGGACTTGTCAGGCCGGTCATGTTCGTAGCCGGATGGCGAGCGCTGCGGCTGTTACGGGAAGCCCGGTGTCAATGGGACGAGGCACTCGGGTAGACCGGGTCGGGCATAGCGCCACAGTACGGGGCCTGGTCGATCCCTGAGTTGCCGCCGCCGTCGGTGACCTTGAAGTTGCCGCCCTCGCAGTTGTAGACGGGGGCGGGCCCGCCCGCGCCGGTGGCCGTGACGTTGGTGAACGACGCTGCTCCGCCGGTCTGTTCCTGCAGCGCGAACGTGCCGGTGCCCGCGATCGTCACGTCCTTGAGGGAGACGCCGCTGATGGTGCCCTCGACCCACTGCACGGCCTCGTACGGGCTCTGCTGGATCAGCGTGTCCGACACGTCGACCTGGCCGGTGATCGCTCCCTGGCTGCCGTCGAACCACAGAGCCCCGACGCCGAAGTTCCAGTTCGGGTCGAGGCTGCCGGACCGGACGATCGTGTTGTCGGAGATCGTCGTTGTGCCGATGGGCGTCGACGTGAAGCGCTGCCCGACGTGAATCCCGCCGCCCTGGGTGATGCCGGTGTCCCGCACCAGATTTCCCGAGACGGTGTTGTCGTGGCCGCCGTAGATCGCGATGCCGTTGGCGAGCATCTGCAGCTGGACGGTGTTGTCGGAGACCGTGTCGTTCGCGTCCGCACCGATGCCGGAGTCCGCCCAGGTGGCGATACCGTCGTCGCCGGTGTTGCGGATGTCGCTGCCGGTGACCTTCGACCGGGTGACGCCCCCATGGAAGTTGATGCCGTCGGCCGTCGTGTCACGGATGCGCAGACCGCTGAACGTCAGGCCGTCCATCGGCCCGTCCATCCAGGCGCCGACCTTCTCGTGCTCGATCCACACGTCGTTCACGGAGGAGTTGCTCATGGCGCCGCCGATGCCGTTGACCTGGGCGGTGTCGTCGCGTTCCTGTACGTCGCCGGAGATCGCGAAGTCTTTGAGGTGTACGCCGGCGCTCGGGTTCGGCGCCGCATTTCCGTAGAAGCCGGGGGCCGCGCCCGTGACGGTCGAGTACCACATGCCGGCGCCCGCGACCGTCACGTCGTTCACGGCGATGTGCCCGGGAACCTTGAAGGTGCCCTGCGGGACCCATACGGTGCCGCCCGAGCCGGCGGCACTGATCGCCGCGTTGAAGGCAGCGGTCGAGTCGTTCTTGCCGCTCGGGTCCGCGCCCCTGTCGGTCACCGACACCGAGCCGGACGGCTGCGACTGCGCCGCGGCGACCTGCTCGAAGTCGGCGAAGTCGATGGTGTACGAGGGGGCCGCGCCCGACGAGGGCACCTCCAGCTTGAACGTGGTGCCCTTCGGATACGTCTTCGGCAGCAGCCGGTGCGTCTCGTCGAAGAAGTGGTGAGGGTTGCTGCCGGGCGTGTTGGTGAACGGGTAGCTCCCGTAGAACCAGCTGTACGCGTTGGTGAGGCTGAGGTCGTCCTGCGCGGCGCCGTCGATGGAGAGGGAGAGCGGGGCGGTGTAGGCAGAGCCGTCAGAGGTGTCGGGGATGCTGTACCGGACGTCGATGGAATTCGTGTCGACGGGCGTCGTGAATGTCACGTACTGGCCGCTGCCTTGGAGGGTCACCGCCTTGCGGTACGAGGCCTCGTCGGCCAGCTGTCCCTGCTGGTAACTCGGCCCGCTCCGCGTGCCGTTGGTGTCCGCATCCTCCGCCTGCACCTCGGAGTACGGCAGGCTCGCGCCGCTGCCGCCGGTCACGGTGCCCGGGGAGGTCGAGGTGGTCGGGGTGACGGGGGCGGGGGCGGCGTGCGAGGGCTGCGCCGCGAGGACGGCGAGTGTGCCTGCGAGCAGCAGCGCGGAGCCGAAGGCGCCGGCGCCGGATCGGCCCAGGCGACTGAGGCGGCGCGGGGAGTGCGCTCCGGCGAGTGGTGTGAGGGGGTGCGGTTGTTGAACGGAGCCTGGCGGCTCAGTTGTTAGCTCGGTCCTGCGCCTTGTCTTTGGCACCTTGTGGTCCATTCGTCGCGAGAGTGCGAGTGGGGGGCGTGCCCGCGGAGATGTGAGGGGGCGGGTGTACCACTGAGGCCGATGTGACGGCAATGCAACAGGACCGTAATGGCGGGCAGTTGAGAGCGCAAGAGGTTGACGAACCCTCGCTAGTGTTCTGAGTCAGGAATTCTGTTCAGATAGCTGGCGAGGCGTTCGAGGATTTCGTCTGCGGTCTTCGTCCAGATGTAGGGCTTTGGGTCGGTGTTCCAGGTGGCGATCCAGTTGCGGATGTCCTTCTCAAGGGCGTGGACGGATTTGTGGACGCCTCGCCGTATCTGCTTGTTGGTGAGTTCGGCGAACCATCGCTCGACGAGGTTGAGCCAGGACGAGCCGGTTGGTGTGAAGTGCAGGTGGAACCGGGGGTGGGCCAGCAGCCACTTCTTGATGGCGGGTGTCTTGTGGGTGGCGTAGTTGTCACAGACGAGGTGGACTTCCAGGTCGCCAGGCACCTCTTTGTCGAGCTTGACTAGGAACTTCTTGAATTCCTCGGCCCGGTGCCTGCGGTGCAGGGAGCTGATCACCTTGCCGGTGGCCACCTCGAGTGCGGCGAACAGCGTGGTGGTGCCGGCGCGGACGTAGTCATGGGTCGCCCGCTCGGGAACACCGGGCATCATCGGCAGCACCGGCTGCGACCGATCCAGGGCCTGGATCTGCGACTTCTCATCCACGCAGAACACCAACGCCCGTTCGGGCGGGTCCAAGTAGAGACCGACGACGTCGTGGACCTTGTCGACGAAGTACGGATCGGTTGACAGTTTGAAGGTCTCCGAGCGATGTGGCTGCAGGCCGAACGCCCGCCAGATCCGGGACACCGACGACTGAGACAGACCCATCTCTTTCGCCATCGACCGCGTCGACCAGTGTGTCGCGTTCTTCGGGGTGGATTCCAGCGTCCTGGTGACGACCGCGGCGACCTGGTCGTCCGTCACTGTCCTGGGGCCACCCGGACGTGGCATGTCACCCAGACCTGCGATTCGGTATTGCACGAATCGGGCCCGCCAGCGGCCCACCGCCTGTGGTGTGGAACCGAGTTGAGTAGCCACGTCCTTGTTGGAGGTGCCTTCGGCGCAGGCCAGGATGATCCGGCACCGCAATGCCCACGCCTGCGGCGTGGAACGGCGCCGCACCCACTCCTCAAGTGCGGCCCGTTCCTCATCCGACAGAGTCAACTCGGCCTTCGGCCGCCCCATCCGCGCCATATAACAAGCCTACACATATACGCGGAATTCCTGACTCGGTACACTAGAGCCTGACTTTGCCGTGCAACTATTCGATGCACTGGAGGGCGCGGGCGGTCAATCCGCCCTGCCGCAACCGTAGACCGCCCGATGCGGCTCTGGCATTCTTCAACAACTGAGCGCAAAAAATGGAGAGTTACTGTCTCGTTCGTTGACACTCCTCTGCTGGAAACCGCACAGATCCACGATCGACTCAGAGCCGCGCCTCGCCCCGTCCTCGCGGGCGAGCCCGAAGATCGAGGTTCCATGACCGGACCACACCTCAGATGGCGGGCCACCGCCGCCCTCGCGACCGCCGTCCTCGCGACGATAGGCCTTCCCGGCCACGCCCCAGCGGCCGCAGCCGCTTCCAACCCCGTGACATCGCATGCCGATCTCGCTCACGGGCACGAGCGCACCACCTCCCGCCGCTGGGTCCAGACGGATCTCGGTGCGACCCGGCGCATCGCCGAGGCCGTGCTGCGGCTGCCCGATGGCGGGCACACCACCAGCCGGCTGCTCCGGGTCCAGGGCAGCACCAACGGGCACGACTTCACCGATCTGAGCGACCCGCAGGTCCACCGGTTCACCACCGGCAACATGCACCGGGCCACCATCCCGCTCGGCGTCACCGCCACCCGGTACGTGCGCGTGCAGAGCGCCACGACGGCCGGGAAGCCCGCGGGACAGCTCCCACAGCTGGAGGTGTACGGCCCCGCGAAGGGCGACAACTCGCCGCCGACCGCTCCGGCGGGCGTGGTCCTGGGCCACAACTCCTCCGGCAGCGCGACTGTCTCCTGGAAGGAGGCGCACGACGACAACGGCGTCACCGCGTACGACGTCTACGCGAACGGCAGGCTGCGCACCAGCCTGCCCGCCACCGCGCGTTCGTACGTGGACCAGACCCCGGCCCGCGGCAAGGTCACGTACTTCGTGCGCGCCCGGGACGCCGTCGGCAACCAGTCCGCCGACAGCAAGACCCTGACCCGCGCCAAGCCCTCCGGTGACACCCAACGCCCCATCGCCCCGGCATCCCCCGCCCTCACCCCGCGCGCCCACGGCGAAGTCGCCCTCAGCTGGCAGGCGTCCACGGACAACGCCAAGGTGACCGGCTACGACGTCTACGCGAACGGCAAGCGCCTGGCGAGCACCGGCGCCGACCGGACCTCGTACCTGCTGACGCCGCAGGCCCACAAGACGGTCGCCTACGCGGTGCGTGCCAAGGACGCGGCAGGGAACGTCTCGCCGCCCAGTCCGGCCGTCACCCGCTCAGGCAGCGCGGACGCGGCCACCAACCTCGCCGTGGGCAAGCCGGTCAGCGCCTCTTCGGTGCAGCAGACTTACGTCGCGGCCAATGCCGACGACGACAACACGGGCACGTACTGGGAGGGCGCACCCGGTTCGTACCCCAATGCCTTGACGGTGAAGCTGGGCGCCAACGCCGACACCAGCGCCGTCGTGGTGAAGCTCAACCCCGACGGCGTCTGGTCGGCGCGCAGCCAGACCATTGAGGTCCTGGGCCGCGAGCAGGGCGCGAGTTCCCTGAGCACGCTCGTGGCGGCCAAGGACTACGCCTTCGACCCGGCGAGCGGGAACTCCGTCACCATCCCGGTGAGTGCCCGAGTCGCCGACGTACAGCTGAAGTTCACCGCGAACACGGGAGCCACGGGCGGGCAGGTCGCGGAGTTCCAGGTCCTCGGGACGCCCGCGCCCAACCCCGACCTGGAGATCACCGGGCTGACGGCCGCCCCGCAGAGCCCCGTCGAATCGGATGCCATCACCCTGTCGGCCACGGTCCACAACCGCGGCTCGGCCGCCGCGGCCGCCACCGGCGTGGCGTTCCAGCTGGGCGGGACCAAGGTAGCCACCACCGCGGTGGGCGCGCTCGCCGCGGGTGCCTCGCAGACGGTGAGCGCCGGTATCGGCACGCTCAGCGCGGGCAGCTACCCGTTGAGCGGGGTCGTCGACCCGGACAACAAGGTCATCGAGGAGAACGAGGGAAACAACACCTACAACAGCCCGACCCCCCTGGTCGTCAGGCCCGTTGACACCTCCGACCTGGTGGCCTCCCCGGTGAGCTGGACGCCCGCCGCTCCGGCCGCCGGTGACGGCGTCACGTTCTCCGTCGCCGTGAAGAACCAGGGCACGGTGGCATCCGCCTCCGGCAGCCACGGCATCACTCTGACCCTCACCGATGCCAACGGCAGCGTCGTCAAGACGTTCACCGGCTCCTACGGCGGGTCGATCGCGACGGGCGCCACCACGACCCCGGTCAGCCTCGGCAGCTGGACGGCCGCGAACGGCAAGTACACCGTGAAATGCGTCATCGCGGACGACGCCGACGAGATCCCGGGCAAGCGGGCCAACAACACCAGCTCCCAGCCGCTGTTCATCGGGCGGGGGGCCGACATGCCGTACGACATGTACGAGGCGGAGGACGGCGTTCTCGCGGGCGGTGCGAAGACCGTAGGCCCCAACCGGACGATCGGCGACCTCGCGGGCGAGGCCTCGGGACGCAAGGCCGTCACCCTCAACGACACGGGCGCCTCGGTGGAGTTCACCACGAAGGCGGACGCCAACACCCTGGTCACCCGCTTCTCGATGCCCGACTCGGCGGGCGGCGGCGGCACCAGCGACACGCTGGACGTCTACGTGGACGGCACGTTCCTGAAGGCGATCGACCTCACCTCGAAGTACGCCTGGCTGTACGGATCCGAGTCGGGCCCGGGCAACTCGCCGAGTGCGGGTCCCGCGCGGCACATCTACGACGAGGCGAACATCCAGTTGGGCCGCACCGTCCCCAAGGGCAGCAGGATCAAGCTGCAGAAGGACGCGGCCAACGGCTCGAAGTACGCGATCGACTTCGTGAGCCTCGAACAGGCCGCACAGATCCCCGACCTGGACCCGGCCGCCTATGCCGTGCCGACCGGATTCACGCAGGAGGACGTGCAGAACGCCCTGGACAGGGTGCGGATGGACACCACCGGCAAGCTGGTCGGCGTCTATCTGCCGGCCGGTGACTACCAGACGTCCAGCAAGTTCCAGGTCTACGGCAAGGCCGTCAAGATCCTGGGTGCGGGGCCCTGGTTCACCCGCTTCCACACCCCGGCGGACCAGGAGAACACGGATGCCGGCTTCCGGGCCGACAACACGGCCAACGGCTCGACGTTCGCGAACTTCTCGTTCTTCGGGAACTACACCTCGCGCATCGACGGTCCCGGCAAGGTCTTCGACTTCTCGAACGTGGCCGGCATGACCATCGACAACATCTGGAACGAGCACACGGTGTGCTTCTACTGGGGCGCCAACACCGACAACATGACCATCAGGAACTCCCGGATCCGCGACACCTTCGCCGACGGCGTCAACATGACCAACGGCTCCACCGACAACCACGTCGTCAACAACGAGGCGCGGGCCACCGGCGACGACTCCTTCGCCTTGTTCTCCGCGATCGACGCGGGTGGCGCGGACGAGAAGAACAACGTCTACGAGAACCTCACCACCCTGCTGACCTGGCGTGCCGCGGGAGTCGCCGTCTACGGCGGCTTCAACAACACCTTCCGGAACATCCGCATCGCGGACACTCTGGTCTACTCCGGAATCACCATCAGCTCGCTGGACTTCGGCTACCCGATGAACGGCTTCGGCACCGATCCCACGACCTTCGAGAACATCACCGTCGACCGCGCGGGCGGCCACTTCTGGAACGGCCAGACCTTCCCCGGCATCTGGCTCTTCTCCGCCTCCAAGGTGTTCCAGGGCATCCGCGTCAGCAACGTCGACATCCTCGACCCCACCTACAGCGGCATCATGTTCCAGACCAACTACGCAGGCGGCCAGCCGCAGTTCCCGATCAAGGACACCGTCCTCGACGACGTCTCCATCTCAGGAGCCCACAAGAGCGGCGACGAGTTCGACGCCAAGTCCGGCTTCGGCCTCTGGGCGAACGAGATGCCGGAGGCGGGTCAGGGCCCGGCGGTCGGCGAGGTCACCTTCAACTGCCTCAACCTCAGCGACAACGCGCAGGACATCAAGAACACCACCACCACATTCAAGATCATCAGGAATCCGTGCGGAAGCTGACGGCTGAGTAAGGAAGGAGGCGGTCGGACCGGGAGCTCCCGGTCCGACCGCCTCCTTCCTGCGCAACGGTTGCAGCGGTGAGAACCTGCCTCAGATCCGGAGCCACACCGCTGTGTCCTGCGGGAGCCGGCCTGTGTCGTCCAGGGGCCCGCTCTCCAGCAACACCTCCGCAGAGGCAGGGAGTTCAAACGCGGCGTCGCCCAGATTGACGAGACAAGCCAGGCCATCACCGCGGGTGAAGGCGAGCACCGCGGCGGGGGCGTCGAGCCACGTCATGGGGCCGTCGCCCAAGCCGGGCTCCATACGGCGCAGGGCCAGGGCCCTGCGGTAGAGCGTCAGCATCGAGCCGGGGTCGGCGGCCTGGACGTCGGCCGCGTAGGGCGCCCAGCCGTCGGGCTGTGGCAGCCAGGGCTCCGCTCGCGGGCAGAAGCCGTAGTTCGGGGCAGCCGCGACCCAGGGCAGCGGGGCCCGGCAGCCGTCGCGTCCCGGGTCGACGCCTCCCGAGCGGAAGTGCATCGGGTCCTGGATACGGTCCACCGGCAGCTCCGCCTCCGGCAGCCCCAGTTCCTCGCCCTGGTAGAGGTAGACCGCGCCCGGCAGCGCGAGCGTGAGCAGCGCCGCGGCGCGGGCCCTGCGGGTGCCGAGAGCGATATCGGTGGGTGTGCCGAAGCGCTTGGCGGCGAAGGCGAAGCCGGTGTCCCCGCGGCCATAGCGGGTGACGGTCCGGGTCACGTCGTGGTTGCACAGTACCCAGGTGGCCGGTGCCCCCACCGGAGCGTGGTCGGTGAGGGTGGCGTCGATGGAGCGCCGCAGCTCACCGGCGTCCCAACGGCGGGAAAGGAAGTCGAAGTTGAAGGCGGTATGCAGCTCGTCCGGGCGCAGGTAACGGGCGAAGCGCTCCGCGTCGGGCAGCCACACCTCACCGACGAAGATCGCGCCGTACTCGTCGGAGACAGCCCGCCAGGAGCGGTAAATGTCATGCAGGTCGTCGCGGTCGACGAACGGGTGCGGATCGTGGCCCTCGACGAAGTCGGGCAGCCGCGGATCCTTGGCGAGCAGGGCCGCGGAGTCGATCCGTACACCCGCCACGCCCCGTTCGAACCAGAAGCGCAGTACGTCCTCGTGTTCGCGGCGCACCTCCGGGTGGGCCCAGTTGAGGTCCGGCTGCTCGGGGGTGAACAGGTGCAGATACCACTCGCCGTCCGGCACTCGGGTCCACGACGGTGCCCCGGGGAACTCCGACGGCCAGTCGTTGGGCGGCAGTTCGCCGTGCTCGCCGCGTCCGGGGCGGAAGTGGAACAGCTCCCGCTCGGGGCTCCCTGGCCCTGCGGTAAGGGCCGCCCTGAACCATGGATGCTGGTCCGATACGTGGTTCGGCACGATGTCGATGATGGTGCGGATGCCCACCTCGCTTGCCTCGCTGATGAGTTTCTCAGCCTCGACGAGGGTGCCGAAGGCCGGGTCGATGCTGCGGTAGTCGGCCACGTCGTAACCGCCGTCGGCAAATGGTGAGAGGTACCAGGGTGTGAACCACAGGGCGTCGACGCCCAGCTCGGCGAGGTAGGGGAGCCGGGCGCGGACACCTGCCAGGTCGCCGGTGCCGTCCCCGTCGCCGTCCGCGAAGCTGCGTACGTAGATCTGGTATATGGCGGCGCTTCGCCACCAGTCGTCATCGGACGGTTCCTTGAGGCTGGCTTCCATGCGGCGCTTCCTTTCGGGCGTGGGCGGTCGCCCCCACAAGGGGTATGTGCGAGCAGGCCTGCGCGCCGCCGCCCCCGCGGCCGGACAGGACCTAGGCGGGAGGATGGGGGCGGCGGCGCGCGGGAGCAGTGAGACGGGACAGGAGGGGCGGCAGGGAACTACCGTGCGGGGGCTGTTCCCTGCGGCTACCCCTTTGTGCTGCCGGCGCTGATGCCGGCGATGATGTGCCGCTGGAACACCAGGAACAACGCGACCATCGGAATGCTGGCGAACACCATCGCCGCGATGAGCACGGTCAGCGGGATGTTCTGCGACAGCTGCACCAGAGCCACGCTGATCGGCTGCTTGTCGGTGTCGGAGAACACCATCAGCGGCCACAGGAAGTCCTGCCAGACGTTGACCAGCGCGAAGATCGACACGACGCCGAGCACGGGACGCGACATCGGCAGCACGATCGACCACAGGGTGCGCAGTCTGCCCGCCCCGTCGATCTGGGCGGCTTCGAGGACGTCTCCCGGCAGCTGGTCGAAGAACCGCTTGAGGAGATAGAGGTTGAACGCGTTGGCCACGGCGGGCAGCCAGATGGCGAGGGGGCTGTTGAGCAGGCTCGTGTGGAGCAGCGGCAGATCGGCGACGGTCAGGTACTTGGGTACGACCAGCGCCTGCGCGGGCACCATCAAGGTGGCCAGGATGCCGCCGAGTACGACCCTGCCGAAGACAGGCTTCAGCCGGGACAGCGCGTACGCGGCCGCCGTGCAGAACACCAGTTGCAGAACCCAGGCGCCGGCGGCCTGTACCACGGTGTTCATCAGGTGCCGTGGGAGGTCCATCAGGTTCCAGGCATCGGTGTACGAGGAGAGGTGCCACTTCTCCGGTACGAGACCGGGCGGCGTGCGCGTCACCTCGTCCGGGGACTTCATCGCGCTGGTGACCATCCAGTACACGGGGAAGAGGAAGGCGAGCGCGAAGCCGACGACGACCGCGCCGAACACGGTCCAGTAGGCCGCCTTGCCGCGTCGTTTGGACAGCGCGAGCGGGGAGACGAGGGTGCGCACGGCGTACCCGTCCTGCTTGGGAGGCATGGTCGCGCTCCTCTCAGTCGTCGCTGCGGGTGAGCCGCAGGTAGAGGGCGGAGAACGCGCTGAGCAGGACCAGGAGCATGACGCTCAGGGCGCAGGCTCCGCCGAAGTCCTGGTAGAGGAACGCGTACTTGTAGATGAGGTAGAGCACCGTGACGGTGGAGTCCTCCGGTCCTCCGCCGGTGATGACGAAGGGCTCCGTGAAGATCTGCATGGTGGCGATGATCTGCAGCAGCATCAGCATGAGGATGATGAACCGCGTCTGCGGGATCGTCACGTGCCGCACGCGCTGGAGCAGGTTCGCACCGTCGAGCTCCGCCGCCTCGTACAGCTCACCGGGGATGCTCTGCAGTGCCGCCAGGTAGATCAGGGCGGTGCCGCCCAGGTTGGCCCACGTGGCCACGATGACCAGCGAGACGAGCGCGGTGTCCGAGCCGTTGGACCAGTTGGAGGTCGGCAGGTGAAGGAAGCGCAGTGCTTCGTTGGCCAGCCCCGAGCCCGGGTCGTAGAACCACTTCCACAGCAGCGAGCTGACCACCGGCGGGATCATCACGGGCAGGTAGACGACCACCCGGAAGAAGGCGCGTGCGTGGCGCAGCTCGTTGAGCACCACCGCCATGAGGAACGGTACGGCGAAGCCGATGGCAAGGGCGAGCAGGGTGAAGGTGAGGGTGTTCTTCCAGGCCGCGGTGAACTCCGGGTCGTGGAAGACCTGCGTGAAGTTGTCGGTGCCCACCCAATGGGGCGGGGAGCCCGGTGTGTACTTCTGGAACGCGATGACCACCGCGCGAACGGCCGGGTACCAGGAGAACAGGGCGAAGCAGAGCAGTCCGCCGAGCAGGAAGGCGTAGGCCCGCGACTGCTCGGCCAGCTTCTGGCGCCAGGCCGGTCCGCCGCCCCGGCGGCCGGCCGCGCCCGGCTCGGGGCGGAAGGGCGGCGCGGCGGCGGACCTCGGAGGAGGGACGGCCGCGTCTCGGGATGCGGTCTTCATGACCGTCAGCCCCGGGCGAGGATGCCGTCGATCTTGCCGGACGCGTCCTTGAGCAGCTGGTCGATATCGGCGTCCTGTTTCGTCAGGACGGCGGACACCGCGGCGTCGAGCACGGAGTAGATCTGCTGGGCCTTCGCCGGCTCGATGTCCTGCTTGAGCTTGGTGTTGCCGTCGAGGAACGACTCGTAGTTCTTCACCGGCACGTTCGCGTACTTCTTCTTCAGCTGCTGGTCCTCGGCGTCGGTGGCTCCGGTGAACAGGCGGGGCTCGGGCAGGCCGACCGGGTCGTTCTTCCTGGCCGTGCGCTGGTAGTTGTTCATGTAGCCGCGGCCCGGTGTGAGGAAGGTGTACTCAAGCCACTTGAGACCGGCCTTGATCTGGGCGGGGCTGTCCTTCTTGCTGAACATGTAGCCGTCGCCGCCGGCCAGGGTGCCCTGCCCGCCCGGCATCGGGCCGAGCGCCAGATCCTTGTAGTTGCCGCCCTTCTCCTTGACCAGGATCGGGATGTTGTCGGGTGCGGCAAGGTACATGCCGAGCCGTCCGGAGCCCATCATCTGCTGCACGTCGTTGAGGATCAGCAGCTGCTTGCTGCCCATCGAGTTGTCGGACCAGCGCATGTCCTTGAGGCTCTGCAGGACCGCGCGCCCCTGCGCGGTATCGACGGTGGCCTTCTTGCCGTCGTCGCTGACCACGCTGGAGCCACGCGAGTACATCTCAGCCGTGAAGTGCCAACCGCCCTGGTTCTGCGCGCTGTAGTCGGCGTAACCGACGGCGCCATGACCCAGGGCTGCGATCTTCTTGGCGTCGGCCCGCACCTCGTCCCAGGTGGGCGGGGGCTTGTCCGGGTCGAGCCCGGCCTGAGCGAAGAGCTTCTTGTTGTAGAGGAGGCCCATCGAGTAGTTGGTGCGCGGAACCCCGTAGACCTTGCCGTCGACGGTGTAGACGTCGCGCAGCGACTTCCGGATGTCCTGGTACCCCTTGAGGTCTTTGACGTACGACGTGATGTCGGCGGCCTGGTTGATGTCGACGACGTGCTTGGCGTCGGTGAAGTACGTGTAGAAGACGTCCTCCATCTGTCCGCCCGCCAGCTTGGCGTCAAAGGTCTTGGGGTCCTGACACGGGAAGGCGTCATGGGCCGCGACATCGATGTCGGGGTGGGTCTTCCTGAAGGACGCCAGGTCCGCCTGGAAGTTCGTCCGGTCGGTCCTGGAGGACTTCGGCGGCATGCAGTTCACCGTGATGCGGGTCCTCCCGCCGCTCCCGCTCGAACCGCTGTCGGAGGAACTGCAGGCGGCGAGCCCGGCGAGGGCGAGGCTGGCGGCTATCGCGGCTGTACATGTGCGGCGGAACCCGTAACTTCTCATCGGTGGACCCCTTTTGGCCATGAGCGTGGGACGCCTACAGCTGCTCGCTGTCCGGCGCCGCACACTCAACCACCAACCGCGAACGGCCGCAATAACTCACGCCAATTACGTAAGTTCTCGACAATGGGTTGCAGGGGTCGGACGGGAGGGAGTTCGCCCGGGGTCAGTCCTGGGAGAGGGAGGGAGCCATGACGGGGGTGGCGTTCCCGGTGCCGGCCCTGCCGGGAGCCTGCCCGGTAGATCCCCGCACCACCAGCTCCGGTTCGAAGAGCAGCTCGTCGGAGGTGACCGCGCCCCCGGCGATCTGCGCGCCGAGCAGCTCGACGGCCGCCTTGCCCATGGCCTCGATGGGCTGGCGCACAGTGGTGAGCGGGGGATCGGTGCAGTTCATGAAGGCGGAGTCGTCGTAGCCGACGACCGAGATGTCCCGCGGTACGGCGAGGCCGCGGCGCCTGGCGGCGCGCACGGTACCCAGGGCCATCGGATCGCTCGCGCAGATGATGCCCGTGACACCGCGGTCCAGGAGACGGGCCGCGGCGGCCTGCCCGCCTTCGATCGAGTACATGGCCCGCACGACATGCTCATCCGGCAGCTCCCGCCCCGAGGCCAGGGCCGCACCGCGCGCGGCGAGCAGTTTGCGCTGCGAGGGCACGTGGTCCGCGGGACCGAGCACCAGGCCGATACGCTCATGGCCCAGCGAGACGAGATGGCGCCAGGCCTGTTCGACGGCGACCGCGTCGTCGCACGAGACGGTGGGGAAGCCAAGGTCTCCTATCGCGGCGTTGACGAGCACTACGGGGATCCGGCGGTCGGCGAGCAGCTTGTAGTGGTCGTGCGGGGCCCGGGCCTGGGCGTAGAGCCCACCGGCGAACACCACCCCCGACACCTGCTGCTGGAGCAGCAGCGACACGTAATCCGCCTCGGAGACACCGCCCTTGGTCTGCGTGCACAGCACCGGGGTCAGTCCTTGCTGGGCGAGGGCGCCGCCGATGACCTCGGCGAATGCTGGGAAGATCGGATTCTGCAGCTCGGGCAGGACGAGGCCGACGAGCCGGGCTCGCTCGCCGCGCAACTGGGTGGGGCGCTCGTACCCCAGTACGTCGAGCGCCGTGAGCACGGACTGCCGAGTGGCCTCGGACACCCCGGGCTTGTTGTTGAGCACCCGGCTGACCGTGGCCTCGCTGACTCCAACCTTCTTGGCAACTTGAGAGAGTCGTCGCGTCATGAGCGCAAGAGTAATGCAAAAGTTGTCGATATTTTGCTGAGCGAGCTACCCCCCTTAGCCAGTGGCTTCCGGCGGACCGGGGGTTCGGCATCCGGCAGGCTCGGCTTCACGGAGGCTCAGCGGACCCCGTCCGGATAGCCGGGCAGGCTGCGGCCCAGGGCGCGCAGGGCGTAGTACGAACGGGACTTGACGGTCCCCGCCGGAATCCCGAGCGCCGAAGCGGCCTCGGGCACACTCAGCCCGCGGAAGTAGAGCTGCACCAGCACATCCCGGTGTTCGGGGCTCAGGGTCCGTACGGCCTCACGGACATCGAGGGCGGCCGCCGACCGCTCGGCGGGATCGCCGTGCGCGGCGGTGGAGTCCAGGAACCGGACGCTCACCTCGGCCGGGCGCGCCAGCCGGGATCTGCGGGCGTCGATGGCCAGCCGCCGGCCCACCGTGAACAGCCAGGGCCGTATCGACTCGTACGGCCCCTCGAAGGCCTCGGGGTGCTGCCAGGCGCGCACCAGGGTCTCCTGTACCAGGTCCTCGGCGCGCTGCCGGTCGCCGTATGTCAGGCGCAGCAGGAACTGCAGCAGCGCGCCGCCGTGGCTGCGCTGGAGCTCAACGAGGTCCCGCTCGTCCGTGCCGCGGCGGGTCTGGGTGGAGGTCACCTCCGTATACGAGCGCAGCACGGCGGGCAGGGACAGCGACCGGGCGCCGCTCTGCGGCGAGCGGTTGAACGGTGCGACGAGCGGCACGGTGAGCGGTCGGCGGCGAGAGCGCGTGCCGGGTGTCGCGAGCCGGGCGCGACTCTGCGGACACGGGCTACGGCACGACTGCGGACACGGCCTACGGCACGACGGTGACCGGCCAGCGGCCGGCCTTGACCAGCCGGACGGCCACCGATCCGATGATCCGGTGGCCGGCGGACTCGGATGCCCCGACCACCACGGCGTCCGCCTTGAGCTCGTCGGCCGCGGTGACCAGACCGTTGTACGGATCACCGCGGAAGGTGTGGAACTCCCAGCGCACGGCGAATATCTCCTTGACCCGCTCGGTCGCGGTCCGGATCTCGGCGACCAGTGCCTCGGCGATCTCCCCGGTGGTCTCCCCGACAGGGGCCCCGAGGGACACCCCGCCGGAGAGCACCGGCTGCACGTACACGATGGCGAGCAGCGCGTTCTGCCGCCGGGCGAGCCCCGCTGCGTACGCGGCGGCCCGCAGCGACGGCTGCGATCCGTCGATCCCGACCACGATCACCTTGGGACCGTCTGTACCGCGTTCGAACTGGTGAGGCTGCTGATCTGTCACGCCGAGAGGTTATCGCTCCGGCGTTCGGGCTCCTATTTCGGAGGTTCCAGAGGCCTCCGCGCCTCCGGGGCTATTTCGAGGCGTGCGGGAAGAGATCGAGGAACGGCCCGGCCGTGGCGGAGATGACACCCCGGCCGAATGGCGCGTCGAAGTCCCAGATCAGGAACAGCAGGAAGGCGATCAGCGCACTGAAGAGCCCGGCGAGCAGCAACTCCTTCGGGGAGCGCCGGATCTGCAGGGTGAAGATCAGCCCGACGGTGATCACCGCACCGGTGATCAGGCCGAACCAGACCACCCCCGGCATCGTCGCCTGCGCGCTCTGCGACCGTGAACTGCGGGCGTCGTCGGCCGCGGCCACCTGGTCGACCAGGGGCTGGTAGGCCTGGCCCTCGTGATCGTTCGCAGGCTTGTAGTCGGTGACGTCCCGGCGTACCTGGCCGAGGAGTCGGGCACCCCGGTCGGTGAGGTCGCCGTGCTCGCTCATGTGCTTCCACTCGGTGTCCAGAACGTAACTGACATAGGTCTCCACATCGTTATGGATGCGCTGATGGACTGCGGGCGGGTAGACGGCCGAGCGGGCGTCGACCTCGTGCAGGGCCTGAGCCTCCATGCGTACGGATTCCTGGGCGGCGCCGCGGCCCTCCCAGACGCCTGCGATGGCCAGGCCCAGCACGATCGCGTAGATCACGCCGATCATCATCGTCATGTACTCGATGACGTCGGGCGTCTCGGACGGGTCGTCGTCATCGGGGATCCGGCGGTTGCTGAGCAGGGTGATGGTCAGGACGACGGCGCAGGCGGCCGCCATCGCGAGAGTGAGAACAAGCCATTCCGACACGGGTGTCTCCGTCGTTCAGCGGGCGGATCAGCGGGAGGAGCGCGGGCGCAGCACGGCCACGGCGAAGACGGCGGGAGCCATCACCAGAAGCATCAGCGTGACGATGGGCGGCCCGGTGTGCGGCTTCTTCCGCACGGGGGCCTTGTACGCCGGGAGGGCCACGGGCTTCGGCGCGGGTGGTCGCGGACGTACGGACGGCTTCGCTGGTACGGGCCGTGGTGCGGGGGCCGGCGGTGGCGCCGGGGCCGGCGCTCGGTGCTGGACGGGCGGCGGGTGGTACACGGGCCGTGGCGGGGGAGGCGGGGGCGGCGGGGGTGGCGGTTTCGGCTTCGGCTTCGGTGGTGGCGGGGGCTTCGGCTTGTGGGTGTGCTCCGCCGTACAGCTGCTGCTCCCGCCGATGGCGACCGCTCTGCCCGAAACGGCTTGGCCCGACTGGGAGATGGAGGCGTAGGAGCAGTCCGAAGCCACTGCGGGCACGGGTATCAGCGGCAACCAGAGGAGGCCCGCCACCGCCAGCAGCCGGCCGGTGAACGGAACGAGCGTCCGCGGCGATCGGTACATGCCGAGCAGCATGATCCGCCCGGCGCGGCAGCACTCGGGCGTTGTCGCCGATTCGCCGGAAGGGGGGATATCTGCGTCTTTGTGTTTGAGCCGCCCATCTCACTTGTCACCCGCGGGAATTGCCGCGGAGGACGGTGCTTACGATGGGCTCCGCCACGCTCGCATGGAGCGCGCGGCGGCAGGCCGGAAGCACTTGCCAGCGGTATGTGACCAATAACGGACCGCCAATTTCCGTTTTTGCTCGCTCTCTTGCCGGGTGGTCAGTAGATTCGGCCCCCACAGTGGCCATGGACAATGGCCGACCGTCGTGCCGACTGTTGGAGACATTGATGGAGCGTCCTGCCTGGGCCCCGCAGGGCATCGATCTTTCGGTGCCGAGCGTGTCGCGGATCTACGACTACTACTTGGGCGGTTCGCACAATTTCGAGGTGGACCGCGAGGCCGCCCGCAAAGCCATGGAGTTCATGCCGGGACTTCCCAAGGTGATGCAGGCGAACCGGGCGTTCATGCGCCGTGCGGTGCGGTTCGCCGTGGAACGGGGAATCACACAGTTTCTCGACATCGGCTCCGGCATACCGACCTTCGGGAATGTGCACGAGGTCGCCCAGGCCGTCGACCCCGGCTCCCGGGTGGTGTACGTCGACCACGACCCGGTCGCCGTCGCCCACAGCAAGGCCGTGCTCGAAGGCAACGATCTGACCGCGGTGGCCGCCGCAGACCTGCGCAAACCCCACGAGATCCTCGACTCCCCGGAGGTCGCGGCCGTACTCGACCTCGACCAGCCGGTGGCGCTGCTGCTGGTGGCCGTACTCCACTTCATCGAGGACGCCGACGACCCGTACACGGCCGTCGCCACGCTCCGCGACGCCCTCGCGCCCGGCAGCCTGCTGATCCTCACCCACGCGTCGTACGAGCGGATGGCCGTCCCGCAGGAGCAGGCGGGCGGTGCGGTCGGCGTCTACCGCAGCATCCGCAACCCGCTGGTGATGCGCTCGGGCGAGGAGGTCGCCCGGTTCTTCGACGGGTACGAACTCGTACAGCCCGGACTGGTCGCCATGCCGGAGTGGCGGCCGGACACCCCGGTTGACCAGGAGGACCCGTACGCCTTCGCGGGTGTCGTGGGAGTGGGACTCAGGCCGTGAACCCGCCGAGGCAGAAGTCGGCGTCCGCGGCCGACCAGGACAGCCCCGAGGACAGAGTCGGCCGCTTCGCGACCATCTGGAGCCGGGCCATCTTCCCGTCCACCGCCACCTCGCTGACCAGGCCGGAGTTCGAGCAGCACCTGCTGCCGCTCGCTCGTGGCCTCAACGAAGCGCTGCACGCCTGGCCCTTCGACCCGGCGCCCGCGCACCGGGTCGGCGGTGATCTGGTGGCCGCCCACTGCACCGACCCCGACGCCCTCAGCCGGACTCTCGGGGTGGTCGACTCGTATCTGGTGCTCTACTGCGGTGCGCGGGACACCGGACCCGACCTGACCGCCGAGGAGATGCGCAACCGCTGCGCCCGCCTCCAGCACTCCCTGGCCGCCGGGTTCGCCCAGGCGCTGCGCGAGCGCACCCTCGCGGAGCAGGAGGCCATCGCCCGCTCGGCGCTCTCCGCGCGCAGCGCGGCCGAGAAGGCGCTGCACGTCACCGAGACGCGCTTCCGCGCGGTGTTCGAGGACGCGGCGGTCGGCATCGGCATCGCCGACCTGGACGGCAACATTCTGGAGATCAACTCGGCCCTGCTGCGGATGTTCGGCGGGGTCGACCACCATGTGCGCAGCCGCAAGGTCAACGAGTGGGTGCACCCCGACGACGCCCCGCAGGTCTGGCGGCTGCACGCCGAGCTGGTGCGCGGCGACCGTGAGCACTACCGGGTCGAGAAGCCGTACTACCGCAACGACGGCACCGTCCTGTGGACCAATCTCACGGTGTCGCTGCTGCGGGACGCGGAAGGCAGGCCGCAGTACCAGCTGGCGCTCATCGAGGACACCACCGAGCGGCGGCTGCTCAATCTGCGGCTGCGGTACGAGGCGACGCACGACGCGCTGACCGGACTGCCCAACCGAACCCTCTTCTTCGAGCGGCTGGACAAGGCGGTCACCGCGCCGGGCCGGACGCGCTTCGGCCTCTGCTATCTGGACCTCGACGGTTTTAAGGCGATCAACGACAGCCTCGGGCACTCGGCGGGCGACCGGATGCTGGTCGAGGTCGCCGACCGGCTGCAGAGCTGCGCGACGGCGTCGGGCGAGATGGTGGCCCGGCTCGGCGGTGACGAGTTCGTCGCGCTCACCACGGGGTACGAGTCCGCCGACGAGGTCGAGGAGCTGGCCGTACGCATCCTGTCGGTGCTGGCGGCGCCCATCCGGATCGACGGCCGCGAGCTGACCGTCCGGGGGAGCATCGGGGTGGTCGAGGGGCTGTCCGGAACGCAGAGCGCGGCCGAGGTGCTGCGCAGCGCCGACATCACGATGTACCGGGCGAAGGCCGCGGGCGGCAACCGCTTCCAGCTGGCCGACGCCGAGGCGGACGCCCGCGCCATCACCCGGCACGGGCTCACCACCGCGCTGCCCGCGGCCCTGGAGCGCGGTGAGTTCTTCATCGAGTACCAGCCGCTGGTGCACCTCGGTGACGGCACCGTGCACGGGGCGGAGGCGCTGGTGCGCTGGTCGCATCCGCAGCACGGGATACTCGGGCCCGACCGGTTCATCTCGCTCGCCGAGCACACCGGACTGATCGTGCCGCTCGGACGCTGGGTGCTTGAGGAGTCCGTACGGCAGGCGAGGGGCTGGCAGCAGCTGCACCCCGCGCACAGCGACGGCGGCCCGCTGCGGATCAATGTGAACCTCTCGCCGACCCAGCTCTACCACCCGGGGCTCGTCGCCGACACGGTGGCGGTCCTGGAGCGCACCGGCCTCGATCCGGGCGCCCTCTGCCTGGAGGTCACCGAGTCGGCGCTGATCGGCGCCGACGACGATCTGCTGAAGCCGCTGCGGGAACTGGCCGACATGGGCGTGGACATCGCGCTCGACGACTTCGGCACCGGCTACTCCAACCTCGCCAATCTGCGCAGACTGCCGGTGAGCGTGCTGAAGCTGGACCGGTCGTTCACGCGGTCGATGCAGCAGCATCCCGCCGACCCGGTCGACCTCAAGATCGTCGAGGGGATCGTCGCGCTGGCGCACAGCCTGGAGCTGGCGGTCACCGTCGAGGGCGTGGAGACCGGGGCGCAGGCCGACCAGCTGAAGGAGCTGGGCTGCGACACGGCCCAGGGCTGGTACTACGCGCGGCCGGGCGCACCCGACCGGATTCACACCCTGTCGCTGGCCGACGCGGTGTGACGCGGCCGGGCCGCGGCCCGGCGCGGCCCGGCGCCGCTCATTGATCCAGGCCGGCCGGCCGTGCGCCGCTCAGCAGGACGTCCTGAAGGACCCGGGCGGCACGCGGCGGCGCCACATCGCTGCGGTGGGCCAGCGCGATCGTACGGCGCAGACCGGGCCGGGCCAGCGGGGTGACCCGCAGCCCGTGCCCGGCCCGTGCCGCGATCATGCTGGGCACGACCGCGATGCCGAGCCCGGCCCGTACGAAGCCGAGCACGGCGTCCATCTCGCCGCCCTCGACGGTGAAGTACGGCTCGAACCCCTTGGCACGGCAGGCCGACAGTGTGAGGTCCCGCAGGTCGTAGCCGTGCCGGAACATCACCATCGGCTCGCCCTCCAGATCGGTGATCCGCAGGGGTGAGCGCGGCGCGGTGGCCGCGGGTGACGAGACGACGACCAGGTCCTCGTGGAGCAGTTCGACGGTGGTGAGAGCCGGGGACGGGGTGGGCAGCGGCAGGACGACCAGCGCGAGGTCGAGCGCGCCGCGCGCCAGCTCCCGTACGAGGTCGTGCGAGCCGCCCTCCTCGATCACCAGCTGAATGCCGGGGTGCCGGTCGTGAAAGGTGCGCAGGACATCGGGGAGCAGTCCGGTGCAGAGGCTGGGCGTCGCGCCGAGACGTACCCGGCCGCGCCTCAGCTGGGCCAGCTCCTGCACCTCGTGGCGGGCCGTCTCGGCGTCGGCGAGGATCCGCCGGGCGAGCGGCAGCAGCGTCTCGCCGGCGTCGGTGAGGGCGATGTTCCCCCGGGCCCTGCTGAACAGCTCGGCGCCCAGTTCCTTCTCCAGCGCCCTGATCTGCTGGGAGAGCGAGGGCTGGGCGACATGCAGCTCCTCGGCGGCGCGGGTGAAGTGGCGGGTCTCGGCGACGGCGACGAAGTAGCCGAGCTGCTGGAGCTGCATGTCTCCGACGATAGCCGACCACAATAGCCAACACCTATGGAGATGAGCTGTTTCATGTCTTGGACCTCTGGCCACCCGGAGCCGTAACGTCTTCTGACATGGCACTGGCAACAAAGACGGACCAACGGCCTTCCATGGCGCGATCGGTCTGGGGATCGACCGTGGGCAAGAAGACGATCATGGCCGTGAGCGGTCTGATCATGCTGCTGTACCTGGTCGTCCATATGCTGGGGAACCTCAAGATCTTCTTCGGCTCCGGGCAGTTCAACAGCTACGCGCACTGGCTGCGCACCATCGGCGAGCCCTTCCTGCACTACGAGTGGGCGCTCTGGATCATCCGCGTCGTGCTCGTCGCAGCGGTGGTGCTGCACGCGGTCTGCGCCTACCAGCTCAGCCGCCGCGATCTGCGGGCCCGCCCGGTCGCGTACGCACACAAGCGCCCGCGCGCCAGCTACGCCACCCGCACCATGCGCTGGGGCGGCATCATCATCGTGCTGTTCATCGTGTGGCACCTGCTGGACTTCACCACCCTCACCGTCAACAACAACGCCCAGCCCGGGCACCCGTACGAGAACGTCGTGGCGACGTTCCACACCTGGTACGGCGACGTCATCTACATCGTCGCGATGGTCGCGCTCGGCCTGCACATCAGGCACGGCTTCTGGAGCGCGGCACAGACACTCGGCGCGGGGAAAGCCACCCGCGACCGGGCGCTGAAGGCCATCGCCAACATCCTCGCGCTGGTACTGACGGTGGGCTTCATCTCGGTACCCGTCGCCGTCATGACCGGAGTCGTGAGCTGACATGACCGACTACACGCAGTACGTGACCGGCGCCCCCGCCGTCGACACCAAAGCCCCGCAGGGACCCGTCGCCGAACGCTGGGACACCCGCCGCTTCGAGGCCAAGCTGGTCAACCCGGCCAACCGCCGCAAGCACACCGTCATCGTCGTCGGCACCGGGCTCGCAGGCGGCTCCGCGGGCGCCACCCTCGCCGAACAGGGCTACCACGTCGTGCAGTTCTGCTACCAGGACTCGCCCCGCCGCGCCCACTCCATCGCCGCGCAGGGCGGGATCAACGCCGCCAAGAACTACCGCAACGACGGCGACTCCGTGCACCGGCTCTTCTACGACACCGTCAAGGGCGGCGACTTCAGGTCCCGCGAGTCCAACGTCCACCGGCTCGCCCAGATCTCGGTGGAGATCATCGACCAGTGCGTCGCCCAGGGCGTGCCGTTCGCCAGGGAGTACGGCGGACTCCTGGACACCCGCTCCTTCGGTGGCGTCCAGGTCTCCCGTACCTTCTACGCCCGTGGCCAGACCGGGCAGCAGCTGCTGCTCGGCGCCTACCAGGCGCTGTCCCGGCAGATCGCCGCGGGCACCGTCGAGATGCACCCGCGCACCGAGATGCTCGATCTGATCGTCGTCGACGGCAAGGCCCGCGGGATCGTCGCCCGCGACCTGATCACCGGGAAGATCTCCAGCTACTTCGCGGACGCGGTGGTGCTGGCCAGCGGGGGCTACGGCAACGTCTTCTACCTCTCGACGAACGCCATGAACTCCAACGCCACCGCGGCCTGGCGAGCCCACCGGCGCGGCGCCTGGTTCGCCAACCCGTGCTTCACCCAGATCCATCCCACCTGCATCCCGCGCACCGGCGAACACCAGTCGAAGCTCACCCTCATGAGCGAGTCGCTGCGCAACGACGGCCGGATCTGGGTACCGAAGGCCAAGGGCGACAACCGCCCCGCCAACGAGATCCCCGAGGACGAGCGCGACTACTACCTGGAGCGCACCTACCCCTCGTTCGGGAACCTCGTGCCGCGGGACATCGCGTCGCGCGCCGCGAAGAACGTCTGCGACGAGGGACGGGGCGTGGGTCCCGGCGGCCAGGGCGTCTACCTGGACTTCGCCGACGCGATCAAGCGCATGGGCCGCCGGGCAGTCGAGGAGAAGTACGGCAACCTCTTCGACATGTACGCGCAGATCACCGCGGAGAACCCGTACGAGACACCGATGCGCATCTATCCGGCCGTGCACTACACGATGGGCGGGCTCTGGGTCGACTACGACCTCCAGACCACCATCCCCGGCCTGTTCGCGGTCGGCGAGGCCAACTTCTCGGACCACGGCGCCAACCGGCTCGGCGCCTCCGCGCTGATGCAGGGGCTCGCCGACGGCTACTTCGTCCTGCCGTCCACCATCAACGACTACCTCGCCCGCAACCCGCACCACGATGAGGTCACCGCCGACCACCCGGCGGTGGCCGAGGCCGTCGCCGAGACCGAGGACCGGCTCAACCTGCTGCTATCGGTCGACGGCGACCGCACCCCCGACTCCTTCCACCGGGAGATCGGTGAACTGATGTGGGAGCTCTGCGGGATGGCCCGTACGGCGGACGGCCTGCGCAAGGCCCTCGACCGGCTGCCCGCGATCCGCGAGGAGTTCTGGCGCCGCATCAAGGTGCCGGGCACCGGCGAGGAGTTCAACCAGTCGCTGGAGCGCGCCAACCGTGTCGTGGACTACCTGGAGCTCGCCGAGCTCATGTGTCTCGACGCCCTGCACCGCGAGGAGTCCTGCGGTGGCCACTTCCGCGAGGAGTCGCAGACCCCGGACGGGGAGGCGGCGCGGCGCGACGAGGAGTTCTCGTACGCCGCCGCCTGGGAGTTCACCGCCACCGGTGACGCCCCCGTCCTGCACATGGAAGACCTGGTCTTCGAGTACGTCCACCCCACTCAGCGGAGCTACGCATGAAGCTCACCCTGCGCGTCTGGCGCCAGCAGAACGCGGCCGCCCCCGGCGCCATGACCACCTACGAAGTCGACGACATCTCACCGGACATGTCGTTCCTGGAGATGCTCGACACCCTCAACGAGGAACTCACGCTCAAGGGCGACCAGCCCGTCGCCTTCGACCACGACTGCCGCGAGGGCATCTGCGGCGCGTGCAGCCTGGTCATCAACGGCGACGCCCACGGGCCTGAGCGCACCACCACCTGCCAGCTCCACATGCGTTCCTTCCGGGACGGCGACACCATCGACGTCGAACCGTGGCGCGCCTCGGCGTTCCCGGTCGTCAAGGACCTCGTCGTGGACCGCTCCGCCTTCGACCGGATCATCCAGTCCGGCGGCTACGTCAGCGTCCCGACCGGCGCGGCGCCCGAGGCGCACGCCACGCCCGTACCGAAGCCGGACGCCGACTACGCCTTCGAGCACGCCGAGTGCATCGGCTGCGGCGCCTGTGTGGCGGCTTGCCCCAACGGCTCCGCGATGCTGTTCACGTCGGCGAAGGTCAACCACCTCAACGTGCTCCCGCAGGGGGCTCCCGAGCGTGAGACGCGGGTCCTCGACATGGTCGCGCAGATGGACGACGAGGGGTTCGGCGGCTGCACCCTCACCGGGGAGTGCGCCACCGCCTGTCCCAAGGGCATCCCGCTGCCGTCGATCACCGCGATGAACAAGGAGTGGCTGCGGGCCACCCGCAAGGTCAGCCGCTGACCCGGGAGCCACTCACTCCAGGGCCGCCGCGCGGGGTGTGACCGGACGTACGGTGTCCGGTCACACCCCGCGCAGCGCGCGCGTCAGATACGGCGCGGTCCGGCTGCCGGGGGCGGCAGCCACCTCGGACGGCGGACCCGCCGCGACGATCCGGCCGCCGTCGCCGCCCCCGCCCGGGCCGAGGTCGATCACCCAGTCGGCCCCGGCGACCACCGCCATGTCGTGTTCGACCACCACCACCGTGTGGCCCGCGTCCACCAAGCCGTGCAACTGCCGCATCAGCACCTCGACATCGGCCGGATGGAGCCCGGTGGTCGGCTCGTCCAGGACGTACAGGGTGTGCGCCCCGCGGGCCCGCTGGAGCTCGCTCGCCAGCTTGATGCGCTGCGCCTCACCGCCCGACAGCTCGGTCGCGGGCTGCCCGAGCCGCAGATAGCCGAGCCCTACGTCGAGCAGCGTCCGCAGACTGCGGGCGGCGGCCGGCGAACCGGCGAAGAACTCGGCGGCCGCCTCCACCGTCAGGTCGAGGACCTCGGCGATCGTGCGGCCCCGGTGCCTGATCTCCAGCGTCTCCGGGTTGTAGCGCGCGCCGTGGCAGTCCGGGCACGGCGTGTACGTACTGGGCAGGAACAGCAGCTCGACGGAGACGAACCCCTCGCCCTGACAGGTCTCGCACCGCCCGCCCGGCACATTGAACGAGAACCTGCCCGCCCGGTATCCGCGGGCCCGCGCCTCGTCGGTGGCGCTGAACAGCTTCCGTACGGTGTCGAAGAGCCCGGTGTACGTGGCGAGGTTGGACCGGGGAGTACGGCCGATCGGTTTCTGGTCGACCGTCACCAGCCGCTGCATACCCGGCAGTTCCCCGGTAATCTCGCCGACCAGGGTGGACTTCCCGGAGCCGGACACCCCGGTCACCGCAGTCAGCACGCCGAGCGGGACCGTGGCCCGCAGGGCGTCGAGATTGTGCCGGGTCACCGGGCCGATCTCCAGCAGCCCGGACGGCTCCCGCGCTGCGCGCGCCGGAGCCGGGGACTCGTCGAAGAGATAGCGGCGGGTCACCGATTCGGCCACATCCGCGAGGAGTCCGGGCGGCCCGCTGTGCAGTACCCGGCCGCCGTGCTCGCCCGCGTCCGGCCCCACGTCGACCAGCCAGTCCGCACGGCGTACGACATCCAGCTCGTGCTCGACCACGAAGACGGAGTTACCCGTCTCCCTGAGCCGGTCGAGCACCACCAGCAACGCCTCGGTGTCCGCCGGATGCAGTCCCGCCGACGGCTCGTCCAGTACGTACACGACACCGAAGAGACCCGACCGCAACTGCGTTGCCAGCCGTAGCCGTTGCAGTTCGCCCGAGGAAAGGCTCGGGGTGCTGCGGTCCAGGCTCAGATAGCCAAGGCCCAGTTCCGTAATGACCGCGATGCGTGCCAGCAGATCGGCGGTCAGGACCTTCGCCGTCTCGCTGCCGTCCTCGCCGGCCAGCACCCCGGCCAGACCGGACAGCGGGAGCGCGGCGAGGCCGGCGATCGTGCGGCCCGCGAAGGTGACCGCCAGCGACTCGGGGCGCAGCCGGCGGCCTCCGCACACCGGGCACGGGGCGTTCGCCAGGAACCGCTCGGCCCTGGAGCGCAGCGACTGGCTCTTCGAGTCCGCGAAGGTGTGCAGCACATACCGCTGCGCGCTCATGTACGTGCCCTGGTACGGGCGGTGGATGCGGCCCGCGTCCCGTACCGGGTGCACGGTCACCACCGGCTGCTCGTCGGTGAAGAGGATCCAGTCGCGGTCCTGCTGCTCCAGTTCGCGCCACGGCCGGTCCACGTCGTACCCGAGGGCGTCGAGCACGTCGCGGAGGTTCTTGCCCTGCCAGGCGCCGGGCCAGGCCGCGATGGCACCTTCCCTGATGGAGAGTGCGGGGTCGGGCACCAGCAGCGCCTCGCTGGTCCGGTGCACCCGGCCCAGTCCGTGGCACTCCGGACAGGCACCGGCGGCGGTGTTCGGTGAGAACGCGTCGGAATCGAGCCGCTCGGCCCCCGCCGGATAGTCGCCCGCACGCGAGAAGAGCATCCGCAGCGAGTTCGAGAGTGTGGTGACGGTCCCGACCGATGACCGGGACGTCGGCGCCGACCTGCGCTGTTCGAGCGAGACCGCGGGCGGCAGACCGCTGATCGAGCCCACCTTCGGCGCCCCCACCTGGTGGATGAGGCGTCTGGCGTACGGAGCGACCGACTCGAAGTACCGCCGCTGGGCCTCCGCATAGACCGTCCCGAAGGCCAGTGAGGACTTGCCCGAGCCCGACACCCCGGTGAACACCACCAGGGAGTCACGGGGGATGTCCACATCGACGCCGCGCAGATTGTGCTCGCGGGCACCACGGACACGGACATAGGGGTCATGAGGGCTTTGCATACCGGAATTCTAGAGACTGCTGGTTGCGGTTGCCCTGCACGGCAGCCGGGCCGGTACCCCACGGGTTCGGCCGGCGCCGGTCAGCCGACGTGGACGCGGGGCCGCCGGGCCGGATCGGGCTCCGCCCGGCGCAGGACCTCACGGGTCACCGGGGCCACCTCGCCGTGGCCGAAGATCAGGAAACGCAGCAGATGGCCGACCGGGCTGCCCTCGGTCCAGTTGAAGTAGGCGTGCGGCACCTGGCCGGTGCGGTCCCTGAGCTGGAGGAGTACCGCAGCGATGGTGTTGGGCACGCCCGGCCCGACGACGCGCAGGACGCGCACCCCGTACCGTTCGTCGCCGGTCACCCGGATGCTCACCGTGAAGTCCGACGAGTCCTGCACGGTGACTTCGAGGAAGAGGACCCGGCCCCCCTCGGGGATATGGGTCTCCTCGCGCTGGCTGGTCTCCTTCACGAGGTACTCGGCCGCGTTGCGTTCGTGCGGCTCGTTGGCGATGACGCGCAGCGGCCCGAGCCGGGCGGCCGCGTCCACCAGCCGGCCCGCGGTGTCGTCGAATGTGACCTCGGCCGCGCGGAGTTCGAAGGCGCGGTGCACACGCGACGCGAACGAGGTCAGCAGAATGCCGACGATGAACAGGGAGGCGATCTTCAGCCCGTCGGGGCGCTCGATCACATTGGCGACCAGGGTGTACGCGAACACCGCCGTGATGAGACCGAAGCCGGCGGCGGCCCGCCGGCGGCGCCGGTGCAGGACCGCGACCGTCGAAGCGAAGGACGCGGAGAGCATCAGGACCAGCACCCCGGTGGCGTACGCGCCGCTCTGCTTGTCGACGTTCGCGTCGAACTGCCAGGTGACGAAGAAGGCGATGGCCACGAAGATGAGGACGAGCGGCCGGACGGCGCGCGCCCACTCGGGCGCCATCCCGTAGCGCGGCAGATAGCGCGGTACGAGGTTGAGCAGCCCGGCGAGGGCCGACGCCCCGGCGAACCACAGGATCGCGATCGTGGAGATGTCGTACACCGTCCCGAAGACCTGGCCCAGATGCTCGTGCGCCAGATAGGCGAGGGCCCGCCCGTTGGCCCGCCCGCCGGCCTTGAACTCGGGCGCGGGGATGAGGATGGTGGTGGCCAGGCTGGAGACCAGCAGGAACCCGCTCATGATCAGAGCGGCGGTGGTGAGCAGCCTGCGGGTGTCCCGGATCCGTCCGACGGGCTTGGCGTACGTGTCGGTCGCGTCCCCCCTGACCTGCGGCATGACGGCGACCCCGGTCTCGAATCCGGACATGCCGAGTGCCAGCTTGGGAAAGACGAGCAGCGCCACACCGATCATCGCGAGCGGCGAGGAGTGCGCGGTTCTCGCCGCCTGCCACCAGTTGCTCACGTCCACGGGGTGGGTGGCCACGAGCCACACCGAGTTGGCGAGGACGACCAGATTGAGACCCAGGTAGATCGCCACGAGGACGACCGCGATACCGATGGCCTCCCTGAAGCCCTTGAGGAAGATCGCGCCGAGACCGGAGACCAGCGTCAGGGTGATCCAGAGGGTGGCGCCCCGGAGCCAGTGCGGTGCGAACGGGTTCTCGACCACATGAGCGGAGGCGTCTGCGGCCGACAGAGTGATCGTGATCATGAAGTCGGTCGCCGCGAAGCCGAGCAGCACGAGAACGAAGAGCTTCCCCGCCCACCACGGCAGCAGCCGTTCCAGCATGGCGATCGAGCCCTCACCGTGCGGGCTCTCGTGGGCCACCCGCCGGTACACCGGGAGCGCGCCGCCGAGGGTCAGGGCGAGCAGCACCAGGGTGGCGAGCGGTGAGAGCAGGCCGGCGGCCAGTGCGGCGATGCCCGGCTGGTAGCCGAGCGTGGAGAAGTAGTCCACACCGGTGAGGCACATCACCCGCCACCAGGCATGCCCCTTGTTCTCGGCGGGTGGTGTGCGGTGCGGGCCGGGGTGTCGCGCCGACTGCTCGACCAGCCCCTCCAGCAGCCAGGACCGCCAGCGCGCGGCGGGGTGCGCGGGCTCCGGCGGGGGCGCGGCCTGGCTGCCGGTCATGCGGGGATCCCCCTGTTGTCTGCGGTCCGCGCCGACCGGCGGGCGGTCGCCCTCACGGCCGAGGGGCAGCGGTGTCCCTCACATCGTCACCCGGTCTGCCGCGGCGAGCGACCGCGCCGCCGTACGACGGCTGCCGCCAGCTCGCCGATCAGGCGCTCGGTCTCCTCCCAGCCGACACAGGCGTCGGTCACGCTCCGGCCGTACGTCAGGGTGCTGAGCGGGCCCGGCTCCTGACGGCCCTCCAGCAGGAAGCTCTCCACCATCAGCCCCGCGATGCCCTCCTCGCCCGCGGCCACCCGTCCTGCGATCTCCCGTACGACCTCCGCCTGGCGTACCGGGTCCTTGCCGCTGTTGGCATGGCTGGCGTCGACGACCAGGCGGCCCGGCATTCCCGCCTTCTCCAGCAGCGCGAGTGCGTCGCCGATGTCCTGCGGGCCGTAGTTGGGGCCGCCGCGGCCACCGCGCAGGATCACATGACAGTCGGGGTTGCCTGACGTCGAGACGACCGAGCCGTGGCCTTCGCCGTCGATCCCGAAGAACACATGGCTGCCCGCCGCTGCCCGGCAGCCGTCCACCGCGGCCTGGACATCGCCGTCCGTCGCGTTCTTGAATCCGACCGGCATCGACACCCCGGACGCGAGCTGCCGGTGCACCTGGCTCTCCGGGGTCCGTGCGCCGATCGCGCCCCAGGACACCGCGTCCGCGATGTACTGCGGGCCGGTCGGCTCCAGGAACTCGCAGCCGACCGGGAGCCCGGTGCCGAGCACGTCGAGCAGCACCTGGCGGGCTGTGCGCAGCCCCCGCTCCACGTCGTGGGTGCCGTCCAGGCCGGGGTCGTTGATGAGCCCCTTCCAGCCGAGCGTGGTCCGCGGCTTCTCGAAGTAGACGCGCATGACGACGCAGAGCTCACCGCTCAGCGGTGCGGCGGCCGCCGCGAGCCGCCGGGCGTACTCCAGTGCTGCCGCCGGGTCGTGGACGGAGCAGGGGCCGACGACGAGGAGGAGTCTGTCGTCCTCCCCGGCGAGTACGGACCGCACCGCCTCCCTGCTGTCGCGGACCAGCGCCACGCGCGAGGCGTCCAGGGGGAGTGCGTCCCGCAGGGCCGACGGCGCGACGAGGCGCTGGAAGCCGGTGACCCGCAGGTCGCCGGTGTCGGACGAATGGGTGGTGGAGGTGTTCATGGGGGCTTCCCGTTCTGCTGCGGCGGGAGGCCGTCTGCGTGGGAACACGCTGCCCGGTACCAGCCCGCCTGTTACGACGAAAGGCAGAGACGGATGCGTCTCTGCCTTGCTGGCTCCGGGTGATCGGTCGGTCAGCGCACGTGACCTCCGGCTCCACCCGGAGCCGGCTCATAGCGCTGATACCAACGGATCACTGACATGCGGAAACCGTAGCAGAGCCGGAGCCGCGCCCGGACGGGCAGCCTCCGCTTGATAGGCAACCATATGGTTGCCTGTGCTTCGGGCGTGAGCATGGATGAGGCATTCCGGGCGCTGGCCGATCCGAACCGGAGGCGGCTCCTCGACCGGCTGGGAGGGGCGGCCGCGGGCCCGGTGGATCAGCGGGTGATCCGCGCCAGCCGCCGGTAGGAGTCGAGCAGCGCCGTGCGGTCGTACGTACTGGTCGTGACGAGGAACTCGTCGGCGCCGCTGCGGCTCAGCAGCTTCTCCAGGCCGTCCGCCACCTCGTCCTCGGTGCCGTGCAGCTGACCGCGCTGGGCCTCATCGAAAAGGGCCCGTTCCCGTTCGGTCATCCGCAGACCGGTGATCCGCTCGGCCGGGGCGAGCGGCGGGAACGTGCCATGGGTGCGCGAGAAGGCCGTGGACCAGGCCTCCGGCAGCAGGATCCGGCGGGCCTCCTCGGTGGTGGCGGCCACCGCGACGGTGCCCGAGAGCACGACGTACGGGCGCCCGCCCCAGGCTGAGGGCCGGAACGCGTCGCGGTAGCCGTCGACGGCGCGCAGCATCTCGTCCTCGCCGCGCACCGCCGCGATCACCAGCGGCAGTCCCGCCGCTGCCGCCACCCGTGCTCCTGCGCCGGTCGCCAGAACGAAGGCGGGCAGCCGCAGCCCCTCCGCCGGACGGGCGTGGACCTGGGGGTGTGCGGCCTGGTCGCCGGAGAAATAACCCAGCAGCTCCGCCACCTGGGCGGCGAAGTCCTCGGCGTCCTGCCTGCCGTGCCCCAGCGCCCGGCGGATGCCGTCGGTGAAGCCGACCGACCGGCCCAGGCCCATATCGATCCGGCCCGGGAAGAGCGATTCCAGCACCCCGAACTGCTCGGCGACCACGAGCGGCCGGTGGTTGGGCAGCATCACCCCGCCCGTACCCACCCGGATCGTCGAGGTGGCGGCCGCGACTGCGGCGGCGAGGACCGTGGGCGCCGAACCCGCGACGCCCGGCACGCTGTGGTGCTCCGAGACCCAGAACCGGTGGTAGCCGAGCGCCTCGGTCTGCTGTGCGAAGCGCACGGTGTCCCGCAGGGCCTCGGGGCCGTCCCGGCCTTCGCGGGTACGCGAGCGGTCCAGTACGGAGAACGGGGTCGTAGAGATCGCAGAGCTCACGACGGGTTCAACGTCCGTGCCGGGCAGGCATTCCCCATGCTCTTCCGTCAGACGGGGGAGCGCTCCGGGTCACCCCTCGTCCTCCAGCCGGAAGCCCACCTTCAGGCCGACCTGGTAGTGCTCGACCCGGCCGTCCACGATCTGCCCGCGCACCTCGGTGACCTCGAACCAGTCGAGACCCCTGAGGGTGTCGGACGCGCGCCCCAGGCCGTTGCGGATGGCCTGGTCCACGCCCTCGTGCGAGGTACCGACGATCTCCGTCACCCGGTAGGTGTGGTCCGTCATGACCCGCTCCTTTCGTCGCCCCCCTCCACGGTGCCGTACGGAGCCGTACTCCGCGCGTCGCCGACGGCCGCCGGCCCCGGCGGTCATCGCAAGTGCGGGCGCCAGGGGCTTGACCGCAAGGATTGGTCTGTACCAAAATCCAGCCAACCCGATCAAGCCGTCCGCGCTTCCCCCACGTCGGGTCATGAACTGCCGTGCCTTACGACAGAGGTGACCTCCGTGAAGAACCGTCCAGGCCTGAGCTGCGCAGTCCTGCTCGCCACCGCGCTCACCGCCACCGCGCTCACCGGCTGCGGCCATCTGCCGGGCATGGGGGACAGCACCACCACCGTCACGGTGTGGCTGATGAAGGGCAGCGCGTCCGACGGCTTCGTCCAGCACTTCACCAAGGAGTACGAGAGTGAGCACAAGGACATCAGGCTGGCTGTCCGGATCCAGGAGTGGGGCGGCATCGGCGCCAAGGTCACGGCGGCCCTTCGGTCCGGCGAAGGACCGGACCTGATCGAGGTCGGCAACACCCAGGTCGCGATGTACGCGGAGAGCGGCGGGCTGCGCGACCTCACCCTCGAATCGGCCCGCGACCTCCGCAGCCAGGACTGGCTGCCCGGTCTCGCCGACCCCGGAAGCATCGACGGCGCCCAGTACGGCATCCCCTGGTATGCGGCCAACCGGGTCGTCATCTACAACAAGGACCTGTTCAGAGCCGCGGGGATCACCGAACCGCCGAAGACCCGCACGCAGTGGATCAAGGACACCGAGGAGCTCAACCACGGCGGCCGGCAGGGGATCTATCTGGCCGGGCAGGACTGGTACACCCTCTCCGGCTTCATCTGGGACGAGGGCGGTGAGCTGGCCGACGAGGCCGGCGGCAATTACACCGGCGCCCTCGACAGCCCGGCCGCGATCCGGGGAATGGCCTTCTACAAGAAGCTCCAGGGCCTCGGCGACGGACCCAGGAACGCGGACGAGGCCCACCCGCAGCAGGCCGACGTGTTCGCGGGCGGCGACGTCGCGCAGATCATCGCGGTACCCGGCACGGCGCAGACCATTCTGAAGAGCAATCCGCGGCTCAAGGGCAAGCTCGGTTTCTTCCCTATCCCCGGGAGGACGGCGGCCAAGCCGTCGGAGGTGTTCACCGGCGGCTCCGATCTGATCATTCCTGACAAGGCGCGCCACGGTGACGCGGCGGTCGGCGTCGTGGAGGCTCTGGCCGGACGCAAGTGGCAGACCGAGCTGGCCCGGACCATGAGCTATGTCCCCAACAAGGCCAAGCTGGCAGGCGCGGTCAAGGGCGAGGAGGGGACGGCCGCGATGGCCGCGGGCGCGGCACGCGGGCGGGCCACCCCGAACTCGCCGCGCTGGGCGGCGGTCGAGGCGGACAACCCGATCAAGCCCTATATGACGGCAGTGCTCACCGGTGAGGACGCGGGAACGGCCGCGAAGAAGGCGTCGAAGCTCCTCACGGACGAGCTGGTGGACCGCTGAGCGACAGCGCGAACCGCCCGCCGGAATCCGTCCACCAGTGGCGCAGCGAGAGGCCCGCCGCGTCCAGTTCGGCCCGTACCCGCTCCTGGCGGAACTTGGCGGACACCTCCGTCCGCATCTCCTCGCCCGCCTCGAACGGCACCGCCAGATCCAGCTCAGGGATCTTCACGGTGAACGCCCCGCGCGCCCGCAGCCGCATCTCGATCCACTCGTTCTCGCTGTCCCAGACCGCGACATGGTCGAAGGCGTCCGGGTCGAAGTCCGCCCCCAGCTCCCGGTCGATGACGCTCAGTACGTTCTTGTTGAAAGCGGCGGTGACACCGGCCGCGTCGTCGTACGCGGGGACCAGCACACTCGCGTCCTTGACCAGGTCCGTGCCGAGCAGCAGGTGGTCGCCCGGCTCCAGCAGACTCCGTACGGAGCGCAGGAACGTGGCCCGCTCGGGCGGCAGCAGATTCCCGATGGTGCCGCCAAGGAAGACCACGAGCCGCGGCCCCGGAGCAGCCGGCAGCGCCAACTCGCGGGTGAAGTCCGCGATCAGCGCGTGCACGGCGAGCCCCGGCCGCTCGGCGAGCAGCGCGTCCGCCGCCGCGGTGAGCGCGCTCCCGCTCACGTCCACCGGGATGTACATCTCCAGCGCGGGCAGCGCGTCGAGCAGGTGCCGGGTCTTCTCCGACGACCCCGAACCCAGCTCGATCAGGGTGCGCGCGCCGGTGGCGTCCGCGATGTCGCCCGCGCGGGCGAGCAGGATCTCCCGCTCCGCCCGGGTCGGGTAGTACTCGGGCAGCGCGGTGATCTGTTCGAAGAGCTCACTGCCCCGTGCGTCGTAGAACCACTTGGGCGGCAGCGTTTTGGGCGTACGGGTCAGGCCCTGGAGCACGTCCGCGCGCAGGGCGGCCCCGGTCGCGTCCTCGGGCAGGGTGCGGGTCAGCTGGAAGGGACTCACGCCGTGGGCTCCTTGAGTGGGGTCAGCTGGACATCGGTGCGGGTGGCCACGAGCAGGGTGCGGTCGGGGACTTCGCGCCAGCCCGGACCGTCGTCGTACGGCTCCGAGGCGACGACGGTGCGGGCGGCCGCGCCGGCGGCCGTGCCGGGCTCCGTGAGATACCAGAGGGTGTCGCCCCAGGCTGTGGCGGCGATGGCGGCGCCGTCGGTCAGCAGCAGGTTGAGCCGCGAGCCGGGCGCGGCAGCCGCGAGGTCGGTGACGGTGTCGGCCAGCGCCTGGCCGAGCGGATCGCCCTCCCGCAGCCGGTGCAGGACGAGTGCCCAGATCAGCGCGGAGTCGCAGCGCGCCGCCATCCCGAGCAGTTCGGCTGGCGGGAGCGCGGCGGCGAGCGGTGCGGCGCTCACGGGCCAGCCCGTGAGCGCGCCGTTGTGGCTGAACAGCCAGGGGCCCGCGGCGAACGGCGCCGCCGCGGCCTCGCCGTCGGCGCCCGCCTCGGTGGCGTCGCGGACTGCTGCCAGCGCCGCCCCGCTGCGTACGACCCGGGCGAGATCGGCGAAGGAGAGGTCGGACCAGATCGGTCCGGCGCGCCGGTAGCGCGCGGGCAGCGGGTCGTCATCGGCATACCAGCCGACCCCGAACCCGTCGGCGTTGACTGTCCCGTGGCGCTGCCTGCGCGGCTCCCAGGACTGGCGGACCAGCGAGTGCGGGGGCCGCGACAGCACCTCGCCGAGTGGTTCAGGCGGCCCCACGTAAGCGATATGACGGCACATCAGGCATCCCTCGCGGTCCGGAAGCCGGCGAAGATCTGACGGCGCACCGGCAGGTCCCAGTTGCGGAAGGTCGCCCGGCAGGCCACTTCACCGACGGAGAACGCGCCGCCGCGCAGCACCTTGTGGTCCGGGCCGAAGAACACTTCCGAGTACTCGCGGTAGGGGAAGGCGACGAAGCCCGGATAGGGCAGGAAGTCGCTGGACGTCCACTCCCACACATCGCCGATCAACTGCCGTACCCCGAGCGGAGATTCACCGTCCGGGTAGCTGCCCGCCGCGGCAGGGCCGAGGTGGCGCTGGCCCAGGTTCGCCCGCTCGGGGGTGGGGTCCTCGTCGCCCCAGGGGTAGCGGTACGAACGGCCGGTCGCCGGGTCGTGGCGTGCGGCCTTCTCCCACTCGGCCTCGGACGGCAGCCGCCGCCCCGCCCAGCGGGCATAGGCGTCCGCCTCGTACCAGCTCACATGGAGCACCGGCTCCTCGGGCGCCACCGGCTCCACGGCGCCGAAGCGGCGGCGCAGCCACTGGCCGCCCTCGTGGCGCCAGAACAGCGGCGCGGCCAGATCATGGCCGCGGACCAGGTCCCAGCCCCTCTCCGTCCACCAGCGCTCGTCGCGGTACCCGCCGTCCTCGATGAACCGCAGGAACGCGCCGTTGGTCACCGGGGTGGTGTCGATATGGAAGGCCGGCACGAGCCGCTGGTGCGCGGGCCGTTCGTTGTCCAGCGCCCACGGCTCGTCCGACGTACCCATGGTGAACGGGCCGCCGGGGACGAGGACTTCGTCCGCAAGGGCGCTGCTGTCGGTACGCGGCGGCGCGGGGGCGGTCAGCGCGGTGGGGCCGCTGCGGAGCTGGTGGGTGATGAGCATCGTCTCGTCGTGCTGCTGCTCGTGCTGGGCGATCATGCCGAAGGCGAACCCGGCGTCGACCAGCGGGCGCCCGTGCAGCGGGGCGCTCTCCAGTACGTCGACGACCCGGCCCCGTACCTCCGACGCGTAGCGGCGCGCCTCGGCGGGCTGGAGCAGCGGCAGCGAGGGGCGGGAGGCCCTCGGGTGCTCGAAGGCGTCGTAGACCGAGTCGATCTCGGGGCGCATCGCCTCGCGGCCTGCGACCGCCCGCAGGAGCCACTGCTCCTCCTGGTTGGAGATGTGCGCCAGATCCCAGACGAGCGGGGACATCAACGGCGAGTGCTGCGCGGTGAGTTCGCTGTCCTCGACACAGTCCGTCAGAGCGCTGGTGCGGCTGCGCGCCGCGGTGAGCGCGTCGAGCGCGCTGCGGCGCACAGCGGTGGGGTCGGCGGTCATGGGCGGAGATCCTTCCCGTGGTCGGGATCCAGCAGATCGTCGGCGGGACACCTGCCCCGTGCGACATAGCGTTCGGTGAAGGCGGCTACCGCATCCTGCACAGCGGTGGTGGCGCCGAGCCGGGGGAGCGCCTCCTGCGCGGCGGCGAAGCAGAGCACCGCGGCGGCGCGCAGCTCGGGGTCGGCGAGGCCGGACCTGGCCGCGGTCTCCCAGAGCGGGTTGCGTGGCGCGCGTGCCCCGCCCGCGGTCTCCGCCAGGGGTTTGACGGCGCGGTACACGGTCTCGGCGGCGGCCGGGTCGTCGAAGAGCGCGGCGGTCACCGCGAGCGGCACCGTCCAGCCGTCCTCGCCGGCCTGCGCGTCGATCATGCGCAGTTCGAGATGGCCGCGCGGCCGCACCGGAGGGAACAGCGTGGTCAGGTGGTAGTCCAGATCCTCACGGGTCGGTGGCCTGGGCAGGCCGGTACGCAGCCAATCCCGAAACGAGAGGTTGTCCGGGACAGGCCATGGTCCCGAGTCGGCCCGGATGCACATCACCGGAGCGTCCAGGACGTGCGCGGCCCAGGCATCCCGGGGCTCCGGACCGTCGTCCGGCGCCAGTGACCGCACCGGGTCGAGGTCGGCCCACTGGGACTGCCGGGTGGAGAGCCAGCCGGTGGTACGGCGCTGGCGGTGCGGCGAGTTGGCGAACGCGGCCACCAGCACCGCGCCCAGCAGATGCGCCAGCTTCCAGCGCCTGCCGTAGCCCAGCGGCCCCGGCTCGGCGTGCCCCGCGTCCAGGCAGACCTGGATGGAGGCCGAACCGCACATCATGGACCGGCCGGCGGTCCCGTGGCGGTCCAGATACTTCTCCATCGCGTCGTAGCGCGGTTCGCGCAGCAGCCTGCGCGGCGGGTGCCAGGGGTCCTGGCCGAGACCGGTGAGTACCAGCCCCTCACCGCGCAGCGCGCCGCGCACCGCGGCCAGGTCGGCGGACACCGAGTCGACGCACTCGGTCAGCGATGTGGCGGGCAGCGAGCTGAGTTCCAGCTGCCCGCCGGGCTCGAAGGTGAGCGCTGAGACGAGCGGCAGGGCGCGCACCACCGTCTGTGCCCGCCCGATCCGGTCGTCGGATACCGGCGACTGCGGGCGGTGCAGGTCGTGGACGAGCCATTCGAGCTCGACCCCGACCGTACGGGGCGGTCCTGTCTTGAAGCAGATACATCGGAGCAGGTGCTCCGCGTCCACCTCGGTAAGCAGCGGCATAGTCATGATCGGCTCCTCGTGGCGAAGATACCTTCAGCCGTCGTCCGGTGCCTTCCGGAAAACGTTCCGTCCCACCTAAGCCACTGCCGACGGTCCGCACAAGAGCGCCCCGGGCGGCCGGAAACGCTGTTGCCCGGGAGTTTCCGGAACCTTCACGGCCGGGCCCTGTCCGGCGGGTGCCGCTCGGCCACCCGGGGTGCCCCTGTCATGGCCTGTGCCGGTCAGCGGCGCTGACCTGCGCGGTTCAGCTGTCATGACCGGTGCCCCGTCAGCTCCAGCCGTAGCGCTCCCTGAGCCGTTCCACGACGGCGTCGAACCGCGGCCGGTCGAGTGCGCAGGCCTCGCGCCGCATCCCGTCCCCGTGCACCCGCAGCACCCGGTCCAGATCGACCCAGGACTCGCGCCCCTCGCGGTCCCACGGCCCGGCGCCGATCGCCAGCCACTCCCGGTCCGTGTCGTGCGGCTTGCTGGAGAGGCGGACGGCGAGCAGGGTGTCCGCCTCCTCCCTCGCCACCACCAGGACCGGGCGGTCCTTGCCGCGGCCGTCGTTCTCCTCGTACGGCACCCAGGTCCAGACGATCTCGCCGGGGTCGGGATCGCCGTCGTGGGCAGGGGCGTACGAGGTCCTGACGGGGCCGATGTCCCGGGGTTCGGCGTCAGTTGTGGCGGTCGGGCCCGTGCTGCCGGGCAGGTCGGTGTGGTCACCCTGATACGTCGTCATCCGGGTCACGTTAGAACCTGGACGGAGCATCCCGCAGGGCGGGACCCGGTAAGCGACGCCACTCTCTGCCCATGATCACTGCACGTACATCCCGTATGGCCCTTTCACTGACGGCCGTCGTCTGCGCCCTGGCCACGGCGCTCCCCGCCCGGGCGGCCGCATCCGGCCCGCGCGACACCCCGGACACCGGAGCCGCCAGCCGCACCGCCTCGGCCTGGCTCCCCTACTGGGACCAGGAGAGCGGGTACCAGGACGCCCTGCGCCACGCCGGTCAGCTGCACACCGTCAGCCCCTTCTGGTACAAGGCCGCAGCGGCGGACCGCATCTCAGGACATCCCGGTGCGGGCGACCCGCGCATCATCAACGGACTGCACCGCGCCGGGATCGATGTCGTCCCCACGGTCATGGACATGGACACCATGAAGCCGGGCCGGCTGGCGAGCATCCTCACCACACCCGCGCTGCGCGCCGCGCACACCGCGGCCCTGGTCCGGCTCGCGCGGAGCCACGGCTACGACGGCATCGATCTCGACTACGAGACCATCACCACCACCGCAACACCCGAGTACCGCAAGGTGCGAGCCGCCTACGCGGCCTTCGTCACCGGCCTCTGCGCGAAACTGCACGCGGTGCAAAAGCAGTGCGTCGTCACCGTCTCGCCGCAGACGGCCGCCACGGGCCGGATCTGGGACTACGCCGAGATCGGCCGGGCCGCGGACCGGATGCGCATCATGGCGTACGACCTGCACTGGTCGGGCGGCCCGCCCGGCCCGCTCTCCAGCACGGCCTGGTACGGCGACATCCTGCGCCGGGCGACCGCACTCGTACCCGCGGGAAAGATCGAGATGGCGCTGCCCGGCTACGGCTGGGACTGGCCGGCCGACGGCAGCCGCGCGGCCCGGCACGTGACCTGGAAGCAGGCGGAGGCGCTGCGCCGCCAGGTGGGCGCGCCCTATGCGCTCGACCCGGCGTCGGGCACCCCGCACTTCACGTACCGGGACGGGGAGGAGCCCAGGACCGTCTGGTACCAGGATGCGCGGGGCGCCTCCGTACAGCTGGCGGCGGTACGCAAGTACGGGGTGCGCAACACGTCCCTCTGGGCGCTCGGCTTCGAGGATCCCGGCCTCTGGAAAGTGCTCGCCCGGCAGTGATCCGGGCCGCCGGCGGACCTGGGCGGCCGTTGACACGGAGGGAGGGCAGGCAGACACTCGGGCGGTAACCCGTCATGAACGATTGTTCACTTGGCGAACAGCCCGGTGGCATGGGAGAGGTCCGATGAGCATCCGCGACGTGTACATCGTCGACGCAGTCCGTACGCCGGTCGGGAAATTCGCGGGGGCGCTCTCCGGGGTGCGCCCCGACGACCTGGCGGCCCACGTCGTCAGGTCGCTCGTGGACCGGACGCCGGAACTCGACCCGTCGCGTATCGACGACGTGTACTTCGGCGACGCGAACGGCGCGGGTGAGGACAACCGTGACGTGGCCAGGATGGCCGTGCTGCTGGCGGGACTTCCGGTCTCCGTCCCCGGTGTCACCGTGAACCGGCTCTGCGGCTCCGGGCTCGAAGCCGTCATCCAGGCGGCCCGCGCCGTCGCGGTGGGCGACGCCTCGGTGGCCGTGGCGGGCGGGGTCGAGTCGATGTCGAGGGCCCCCTGGGTGCTGCAGAAACCCGAACGTGCCTTTCAGGCCGGACACCAGCAGCTGCACTCCACGACGCTCGGCTGGCGGATGACCAACTCCCGGATGCCCGACGAGTGGACAGTCCCGCTCGGTGAGGGCGCCGAACTCATCGCCGACAAGCACGGCATCACCCGGGAGCAGCAGGACGCCTTCGCCCTGGCCAGCCACGGCAAGGCGGCCGCGGCCTGGGACACGGGCCACTACGACGGGGAGGTCGTGCCGTACGACGGCGCCGACCTGGTACGCGACGAGTGCATCCGCGCCGAGTCGAGCATGGAGGCGCTCGCCCGGCTCAAGCCCGTCTTCCGCAAGGACGGCACGGTCACCGCGGGCAACGCGTCCCCGCTCAACGACGGCGCGGCCGCCCTGCTGCTGGTCGACGACGAGGGGCTGCGGGCCACCGGCCGGGAACCGCTCGCCCGCATCCGGGCGTCCGCGGTGACCGGTGTCGAGCCGCAGCTGTTCGGGCTCGGCCCGGTCGAGGCGGTCCGGCGGGCGCTCGCCAAGGCGGGCAGGGGATTCGCCGACCTCACCACCTTCGAGCTGAACGAGGCATTCGCCGCCCAGTCGCTCGGCTGCCTGGCCGAATGGCCGGAACTCGACCCAGCCGTCGTGAACCCGCGGGGCGGCGCCATCGCGATCGGCCACCCGCTCGGCGCGTCAGGGGCGCGGCTCGCGGGCTCCGTCGCACATCAGCTGGCCGCGGCCGGCTCCGGCACCGGACTGGCAGCCCTCTGCATCGGCGTCGGCCAGGGCCTCGCGCTCGTACTCGAACGCTGATCGCCGCGACACCGACAGGCGTGAGGCCCGGGTTCCGGTGGACAGGCATGGCCCGTCCACCGGAACCCGGGTGGCCGGGCCCCTGGGGTCCTCCGTGATCCGAAGATCCGGGCGAGAGGCGCTACGCCTCCTTCGCGTTCTCCACGGACTTGCGGACCTCGTCCATGTCCAGCGCGCGGGCCTGTCCGATCACATCCTCCAGAGCGGCTTCCGGCAGAGCGCCGGGCTGTGAGAAGACCGCGACATTGTCACGCACGATCATCAGGGTGGGGATGGAGCGGATCTCGAATGCCGCGGCCAGTTCCTGCTGGGCCTCCGTGTCGACCTTCGCGAAGACGAGATCGTCGTGCCGCTCCGCAGCGCCCTCGTAGACGGGGGCGAACTGACGGCACGGGCCGCACCAAGAAGCCCAGAAGTCGATGAGGACGAAGTCGTTGTCGGTCACGACGTCGTCGAAGTTTTCCTTGGTGAGTTCGACCGTGGTCATGCTGTGCCCGCCTTTCGTGGCTGACCGGTGTGTTCGCCCGCATCAACCGTGGTGTTCGCTGTCGTATTCCGACTGCCCATGTGGCCGCTCGGCACACCCCGTACCAGACTGGCCCTCATGACGGATGGCATGAAGAACACGGTGTACGACGTGGTGGTGATCGGCGCGGGCCCGGTCGGAGAGAACGTGGCCGACCGCGCCCGCGCCGGCGGCCTGAGCACCGCGGTGGTCGAGAGCGAACTGGTGGGCGGCGAGTGCTCGTACTGGGCGTGTATGCCGAGCAAGGCCCTGCTGCGCCCGGTGACGGCGCGCGCCGACGCACGCAGGGTCCCCGGACTGCGCGGGGCGGTACAGGGGCCGCTCGACGCGGCCGAGGTGCTTGCCCACCGGGACGAGTACACCTCGCACTGGAAGGACGACGGCCAGGTCAGCTGGCTGGCGGACATCGGAGCGGATCTCTACCGCGGCCAGGGCCGGCTCACCGGCAGGAGGACCGTCGTCGTCACAGGTCCCGAGGGGGAGCAGCAGCTGACCGCGCGGCACGCGGTCGCCGTGTGCACGGGAAGCCGCGCGGCCATTCCGGAGCTGCCCGGACTGGCCGGTGCCCGGCCCTGGACCAGCCGTGAGGCGACCAGCGCCCAGTCGGTCCCCGGACGTCTGGTGATCGTCGGCGGGGGCGTGGTGGCCACCGAGATGGCCACCGTCTGGCAGGCCCTCGGCTCCCGCGTGACGATGCTGGTGCGCGGCGGCGGGCTGCTGCCGAGGATGGAGCCCTTCGCGGGCGAGCTGGTGGCATCCGCGCTCAAGGAAGCGGGGGCGGATCTCCGGTTCCACATGTCCGCCGCCTCGGTCGAGCGGGGCGATGGACCGGTGACGGTGGTGCTTGAGGACGGCGAGCGGATCGAGGCCGACGAGATCCTCATCGCCACCGGCCGCGCCCCGCGCACCGACGACATCGGCCTGGAGACGGTGGGCCTGACCGCGGGCTCCTGGCTGACCGTGGACGACAGCTGCCGGGTCGAGGGCAGCGACTGGCTGTACGCCGTCGGGGACGTCAACCACCGGGCCCTGCTGACCCATCAGGGCAAGTACCAGGCCCGTATCGCCGGTGCCGCGATCACCGCACGGGCGCAGGGCGTGCCGCTGCTCGAGACGGACCGCTGGGGCGCCCACGCCGCGACCGCCGACCACGCGGCGGTCTCCCAGGTGGTCTTCACGGATCCGGAGGCTGCCTCGTGCGGTCTCACCCTCGCCGAGGCGGAGAGCGCCGGGCACCGGGTCAGGGCAGTGGACTACGACATGGCGGGCGTCGCGGGAGCGGGCCTGTACGGCGACGGGTACCGGGGCCGCGCCCGTATGGTCGTCGACCTCGACCGCGAGATCGTCGTAGGTGCCACATTCGTGGGCCCGGGAGTCAGCGAGCTGCTGCATTCGGCGTCGGTCGCGATCGCGGGGGAGGTCCCCGTCGAGCGGCTGTGGCACGCGGTCCCGGCATACCCGACGATCAGCGAGGTGTGGCTGCGGCTGCTGGAGACGTACCGCCATTAAGGGCATGCAGATCTTCAGCCTGTCTTCTTGATCTTGATCTGAGCAGGGCCTCAGGCGAGGAACGTGGCGAGGTCGGTTGGCGTGCGGAAACGGGCGGTCAGGCCGCACTCAAGTGCGGCTACCTCGCGGTGATGAGCCTGGATCCCAAGGGCACCGGGCTGAAACTGAGGGAGGTGCCGCAGCCTGCGGCAACGGGACGACTTCCACGCACGGGGATACATCACTGACCTTGCCACAGGGAAAAGAGGGGTGGGTCAGTTGGTGCTTTCTCGTTGTCGCTCCGTAATCCGGTTCGGACCATGAAGCACTGATGAAAGCTGGATCAGCCCGCGCCTGAGCGACGTAATGCGGGGGCTGCACCTATCGCTCAGGCCAACCCCAGCCCACTGCGGTCAAGTTGGCAAAGGCTCAGCGAGCCTCGGCTGGTACGACGACTTCCGGGTCCTTCGAAACAGAGGAGAGCCAGTGACGGAGCAGGTCTACGCGGTCGGATCCCGCTCGGGTGTGGCCATCATCCCTCCGATCGGAACGGCTTGCCCATGACTCTCCAGACCCGGGCGGCGACATGCAGGTTCAGCCGGCTGTCGACGTCGCGGAGGTCTCTGCCGCTGATCTCCCGGATGCGTTGCAGCCGGTAGCGCAGGGTGCTCCGGTGGATGGTCAGTGCGGCGGCGGTGACGTTGTAGTTGCCACCGCATTCGAAGTACTGGTAGAGGGTTTGCATCAGATCGGAGTGGTGGGCCGCGTCGTAGTCCAGGAGCGGGCCGAGCCATTCGCGGACGAAGCGCTCGGTGTCGCCCTGGTCGCCACCCGGTCCGAGAATCCGGTAGAGGCCCAGTTCGTCGAACGCGGTACCGCCGTGCGGTGAGCAGGACTGCCGGCGTACCTCCAGGGCGCGCAGGGCTTCCCGGTACGACCGCGGGATCTCGCCCGGTGTTGCGCAGCAGTCGCCTGCACCGATCGCCCCCGCGGCGGAGCCGAGCTCCCGGGCCACAGAGTGGTAAAGGGCCTCCGGCCGCGGATCTCCCTGGAGCACCAGCACGACCATGCCCGGCTGGCCGGCAAGCAGCGCCGGTATGCGCAGGCTCGCGGCGGACCGGCCGATCGCTTGGACCAACGCCTTGTCGGTGGCCCGGCCGGTCCACCGTACGGCCGCCAGATGATGAGTGCCGTGCAGGTCGTGACCGACGGCGGCTGCGCGCCTGTAGGCGCCGGCGTCGTCGGTGCCGTGGATCAGGTCATCCACGAGTTCCCGGCGGAGCCGCAGTTCCACGTCGGCGATGCTGCGTGCATGGGCCAGTTCCCTCGCAATTACAGTGCTCGCACGCCCGAGCGTGAACTCCTCCCGTGGTCCGGCGCCGCCGTCGGCATCGACCAGGGCCACAGCTCCCAGCACCTCGCCGCAGTGCCGGGCCACGGTGACCAGCCGCTTGCCCATCCGCACCGGCCGCGTCCAGCGGGCTGCCCCTTGGAGGAACCCCTCGTGCTGCGCCGCGTCCGGCTTCGGATACGGGTCGGGGCGGCCCGGGCCCGCCCAGGCCAGCAGATTGCCGAAACGGTCTTCGACGGCGACGGGCCGACCGGTGAGCCGGTGCACCGTCTCGGCCGTCCCCGCTACGCCCGCGCCGCTCGCCAAGGCCTCGTTGAGCGCCTCGTGGACGCGGTGCTGGTGCTCCAGATCTTCTACCGACGCGGCCAGTTCCCGGGCCCGGCCGCGTGCTCCGAGCCGGGCTGCGGTTGCGGCCAGGGCCACTGCGGTCTGCTGGGCCAGGACGTGCAGCACATAGCGTGCGTCGTCGCCGGGCGGTGACTGGGCGCTGCACACCAGGTGGCCGAGGGTGCTGTGCCTGGTGCCGTCGGCTCCAGCGCTGGACGCGGTGCGTAGCGCGAAGGCCCAGGCCCAGGCCCGGCCCGGCACGGTCACCGGGCCGTCCCCGCCATGCAGCCGCCGCACCTGCACGGTCAGACCGGGGGCTTGCGGCTGCTCGGCGGGCGCGGGCACCGGCGCCCCGTCCTGGGCGAGGAAGCCGGCCTCCGCCCGGCATGGCCCGAGGGCGGCCACGGCGTCCAGGGCACGCCGCAGGACATCGTCCTCATCCCGCTCGCTGTTCATGATCGTGGCGAGCGGGGACAGCCTGTGGAGGCGGGCCAGGTGCGCTCGGTCGCGCGACGACGGGGGGTGCCGCCGGCGGGCCCGCGCACATCCTGGGGCCTCCGGGGGACTGCGCTTGGCAGAGCTGACGCGGTCATGGTAGGACTCTCCGTGCTCTGTGGCGTTCGACGGTTCTCTGGAGTGCCTTACGGCCGCTGACCGGAGCTCCCCGGCAGAAGGGCTCTGCCGACCGCCTCTTCCACGCTAGGGCTCCGGGCCGCCCCTCGCCTCCTGTCCCGGTGGGGGGAGAGAGAGCCTGGATTTAGTCCCGGTAGGGGCAGGCGGCGCCGGGGTGCAGGTCGCCATGCTGATACGGACACTGGCCACCGGCGACGGCACAGGCCGACCGCGAACGGACTGGGTTGACGGAGGCACCCGCGATCCGTCCTACGGGAGGGTGCACAGCTTGCTACGGGCCGCCGCATGAGAAACACACACCCCTTAACAGTTCGTGAGTGGGTGTGCCCGTCCGAGGAGGGAGCACCTCATGGCCAAGGCAGTCGGCATCGATCTCGGAACCACCAACTCGGTCATCGCGGCATGGGAGGGCGGTGAGGCGCAGGTCCTGGCCAATGCCGAGGGCACCCGTACGACCCCGTCCGTCGTCGCCTTCACTGACACCGGTGAACGGCTTGTCGGCCAGCTCGCCCGGCGGCAGGCGATCCTCAACCCCAAGGGCACTGTCTACTCGGCCAAGCGTTTCATCGGCCGTCGGTACGACGAGATCTCCGACGAGGCCAAGGCGGTCGGCTTCGACGTCGTCTCCGACGAGCAGGGCAACGCCCGGTTCGACGTCCGCGGCAAGCTGTACGCGCCGGAGGAGATCAGCGCGCTGGTGCTGCGCAAGCTCGCCGACGACGCGGCGAAGCAGCTCGGCGAGCGGGTCACCGAGGCGGTCATCACCGTGCCCGCCTACTTCAACGACGCGCAGCGCACCGCCACCAAGGACGCCGGCCGGATCGCCGGCCTGGATGTCCTGCGCATCATCAATGAGCCGACGGCGGCGGCGCTGGCCTACGGCATGGACAAGAAGGGCCACGAGACCGTCCTGGTCTTCGACCTCGGGGGAGGCACCTTCGACGTGAGCATCCTCGATGTCGGCGACGGCGTCGTGGAGGTACGGTCCACCGCGGGCGACAGCCACCTGGGTGGCGACGACTTCGACCGGCGCCTGGTGGACCACCTGGCGGACAAGTTCCAGCAGGAGAACGGCATCGACCTGCGCAGCGACCCTCAGGCGCTGCAACGTCTCTTCGAAGCTGCGGAGAAGGCCAAGACGGAACTCAGCTCGGTCACCCAGACGCAGGTCAGTCTGCCGTTCATCACGGCCGACGCGGCCGGTCCCAAGCACCTCACCGAGACCGTCATGCGGTCCACCTTTGAGCAGATCACGTCCGACCTGGTCGAGCGGACCCTGGAGCCGGTGAAGCAGGCGATGGGCGACGCCAAGATCGGCGAGAACGACATCGATGAGGTGATCCTGGTGGGCGGCTCCACCCGGATCCCCGCGGTGCAGAGCCTGGTCCGCCGGCTGACCGGCGGCAAGGACCCGAACATGAGCGTCAACCCCGACGAGGTGGTGGCGGTCGGTGCCGCGATCCAGGCCGGGGTACTCAAGGGCGAGGTCAAGGACGTCCTGCTGCTCGACGTGACCCCCCTGTCGCTGGGTGTGGAGACCCGCGGCGGCGTGATGACGAAGATCATCGAGCGGAACACCACGATCCCGGTCCGCCGTACCGAGACCTTCTCCACCGCCGAGGACAACCAGTCGGCCGTGGACGTCGTGGTCCTGCAGGGCGAGCGCGAGAGCGCGGCAGACAACCGTGTGCTCGGCCGCTTCCGGCTGGAGGACATCCGGTCCGCGCCGCGTGGCGAGCCGCAGGTCGAGGTCACCTTCGACATCGACGCCAACGGCATCTTGAACGTCACCGCACGCGACCGGGACACCGGCCGCGAACAGGGCATCACGATCAGCGAAGGCTCCAACCTGGACAAGACCGAGGTCGAGCGGATGGTCCAGGAAGCGGAGCAGCACAGCGGCGAGGACAGGGCGCTGCGCGAGGCCGTGGACGCACGCAACGAGCTGGACGCGGCGGCCTACCAGGTCGAGCGTCGAGTGAACGAGCTGGGCGACGCCGCCCCGGCGCACGAAAAGGCCCGCGCCGAGATGCTCGTAGGCGACGCCCGGGCAGCCGTCAAGGAGGAGGCGCCACTGGAGCGGGTTCGGTCGCTGACCTCCGAACTTCAGCAGGTCTACGCCGCATTGACGGCACGTCAGGCCGACGCGGGCCAGGCCGAGGGCGGCCCGCAGGAGGGCGGGCCGGGCGAGTCCCGACCGGCCGACGAGGACGTGATCGACGCCGAGTTCGACAAGAGCTGAGGTCCGTATGCCCACCGAACCAGATCCGATGACACCCCCTCAGCAGCAGACGGCGCCTTCGGACGCGAGGCCCGGCTCGTCGCCGCCGTCAGGGCCGCAGAAGCCCCCGGCCCCTTCCGAAGTAGCCGGCGACAACCGGACCACGGAGAGGGAGGGCAACCCCCCCGAGCCAGTCGGCGTAAACCACTCCTCCGCGGAAACGGACCAGAGCCCCGCCGAGCAGCTCGACGAACTCCGGGACCGCTGGCGCCGCGCCCTGGCCGATCTGGACAACCTCCGCAAGCGGCACGCGAAGGAGCTGGCCCGCGTCCGGGCCGACGAGCGCGGCCGTACCACGGCGGCCCTGTTGCCCGTGCTGGACAACCTGGAACTGGCCCTGTCGCACGCCGAGGCCGACCCGTCCGCCGTGCTCAAGGGAGTCGAGGCGGTGCGCGACCAGGCCGTCGACGTGCTGCGCGGGCTCGGCTACCCGCGCGACGCGGAGACCGGGGTGCCCTTCGACCCGGCCCGGCACGAGGTCGTCGGCGTCGTCGACGACCCGGATGCCGAGCCGAACACCGTGGCCCAGGTGGTGCGCCCCGGATACGGCAGGGGTGAGGAGCAGCTGCGTCCAGCATCCGTCGTGGTCAGCAAGCGGCAGGAGTGACGGCCCATGGCACGGGACTATTACGAGGTGCTCGGGGTGCAGCGGGATGCCTCCTCGCAGGAGATCCAGCAGGCCTTCCGCCGACTGGCCCGCGAACACCACCCCGACATCAACAAGGACCCGGGTGCCGAGGAGCGCTTCAAGGAGCTCAACGACGCGTACAGCGTGCTCTCCGACCCCGGCACCCGGCGCCGCTACGACCGATTCGGCGAGAACTTCCGGCAGATTCCCGAGGACTGGGAGGAGCGGGTCGGTGCCGGGGCCGGGGCGCGCGGCGGACCCGGCCGGGCCGGCGACGGCGGCCGTCGGGTCAGGTACGGCAACGGTTTCGGCGGGGGCGGCCCGGACATCGACGTCGAGGACCTCTTCGGTGGGCTCTTCGGCCGGGGCGGGGGCTTCGGCCCGATGCCCGGCGCCGACCAGGAGGCCGAGCTTGCGCTGAGTGTCGAGGAGGCCTACCGCGGCGGCCGACGCAGTGTCACCCTCGCGGGTCCCGAGGGCGAGCGGTCCTACGACGTGGATGTGCCCCGCGGCGTGCTGGACGGGCAGCGTATCCGGCTGGCCGGTGAAGGCGGGCGGGGAAGCGGCGACGGCCCCCAGGGCGACCTGTACCTGCGAGTGCGGATCAAGCCCCACCCCCGTTTCCGGCTGGACGGCCGGAACATCCATGTGGCGATCCCGGTGACGCCCTGGGAGGCGGCGCTCGGCGCCTCGGTGCCGGTGCCCACCCCCGGCGGCACCGCCAAGGTGACCGTGCCGGGCGGCTCCTCCAGCGGGCGGCGGCTGCGTCTGCGGGGCGAGGGCATGCCTGCCCCGCGCGGACGCGACGGGGACCTCTACGCGGAGATCCGGATCATGGTGCCGCCCGAGCCCAGTGACGAGGAGCGCCGGCTTTTCGAGGAGCTGGCAGCCGTGTCCACCTTCGAGCCCAGGGAGCCACGATGACCAGCAAATCGCGGGCAGACGCCCCGCGGGCCCAAGACCTACAACAGGCAACACGGCGTGGCCCCAGCGTTGGCGCCGGCGTCTACACCCTTGTGCCGGTGACTCGCCGGTTCAGCCTGGATGTGACCGCGCGGCGCTGCGGCTTGCACCCCGATCTGATCCGCAGGCTGGTCGCGCTCGGCCTGGTGGACGCCGCGCACGACGCCGAGGGCCGACTGTGGTTCGGCCCCGGTGCCCCGGCCACGTTGGCCCGCGTCCAGCGGCTGCGGGCCGGGCTCCAGCTCAACTACGCCGCCGTCGGCCTGGTGATGCACCTGCTCGACCGCATCGGCGAGCTGGAGGCCGAGGTGCGACGCGCTGAGACAGGCTCCAGGAGGGACGAATCGTGGATATGAACCAGCTCACCCAGAAGTCCCAGGAAGCCCTCCAAGAGGCGCAGACCATCACCGGGCGGCTCGGCCAGACCGAGACTGATGGCGAGCACCTGCTGCTGGCGCTCCTCGAACAGCCGGACGGGCTGGTCCCGCGGCTCAGTGCACAGGCGGGCGCCGACACCGAAGCCCTGAAGTCCGCGGTCTCGGCGGAGCTTTCCCGCAGGCCCAAGGTGACCGGCCCGGGCGCCACCCCCGGCCAGGTGTATGTCACCCAGCGGCTGGCCCGGCTGCTGGACGCCGCCGAGCAGGAGGCCAAGCGGCTGAAGGACGAGTACGTGTCCGTCGAGCACCTCGTCCTGGCCCTCGCCGATGAGGGGTCCCAGACCGCTGCGGGCCGCCTGCTGAAGGAACACGGCCTGACGAAGGAGACGCTGCTGTCCGGGCTGACCCGCATCCGCGGTAACCAGCGCGTCACGTCGGCGACGCCCGAAGCCGCCTACGAGGCACTGGAGAAGTACGGCCGCGACCTGGTCGCCGAGGCACGCAACGGGCGAATGGACCCGGTGATCGGCCGGGACGGGGAGATCCGGCGGGTGATGCAGATCCTCAGCCGGAAGACGAAGAACAACCCGGTGCTGATCGGCGATCCCGGCGTCGGCAAGACAGCCATCGTGGAGGGCCTGGCACAGCGGATAGTACGCGGTGACGTGCCTGATGGGTTGCGGGACAAGACCGTCTTCGCCCTTGACATGAGTTCCCTGGTGGCAGGCGCAAAGTACCGCGGCGAATTCGAAGAGCGCATGCAGGCCGTGCTGAACGAGGTCAAGGCCGCCTCGGGTCGCATCCTGCTTTTCGTCGACGAACTGCACACCGTCGTCGGGGCGGGCAGCGTGGAGGGCGCGGTGGACGCCGGCAATATGCTCAAGCCGATGCTGGCCCGTGGCGAACTGCACATGATCGGCGCCACCACACTGGACGAATACCGCAAGCGCATCGAGTCCGACGCCGCCCTGGAGCGCCGCTTCCAGCAGGTCATGGTGGACGAGCCCAGCGTGGGCGACACCATCTCGATCCTCCGTGGCCTGCGGGAGCGCCTTGAGGTGTTCCACGGCGTGAAGATCCAGGACACCGCGCTGGTGGCCGCCGCGACCCTCAGCCACCGCTACATCACCGACCGATTCCTGCCCGACAAGGCCATCGATCTCGTCGACGAGGCCTGCGCCCGGCTGCGCACCGAAATCGACTCCATGCCGGCCGACCTGGATGAGATCACCCGTCGGGCGACCCGTCTGGAGATCGAGGAGGCCGCGCTCGCCAAGGAGGACGACCCGGCCAGCCACAAACGGCTGGAGGAACTCCGTCGTGAGCTGGCCGACCTGCGCGCCGACGCCGATGCCATGCACGCCCAGTGGGATGCCGAACGACAGGCCATTCGGCGCGTGCAGGAGCTCCGTCAGGAATTGGAGCAGGTCCGCCAGGACGCCGAGGAAGCAGAACGCGCCTACGACCTCAACCGTGCCGCTGAGCTGCGCTACGGCAGGGTCCAGGAACTGGAGCGGCGGCTGGCCGCCGAGGAGGACACCCTCGCCGCCAAGCAGGGCGAACAGCGGCTGCTGCACGAGGTGGTCACCGAGGAGGAGATCGCCGAGATCGTCGCAGCCTGGACCGGCATCCCGGTGACCCGGCTCCAGGAGGGGGAGCGGGAGAAGCTGCTGCGGCTCGACGAGATCCTCACCGAACGGGTGGTCGGCCAGGACGAGGCCGTCAAGGTGGTCTCCGACGCCATCATCCGGGCCCGCTCCGGCATCCGCGACCCGCACCGGCCGATCGGCTCGTTCATCTTCCTGGGCCCCACCGGCGTCGGCAAGACCGAGTTGGCCAAGGCGCTCGCGGCGGCTCTGTTCGACTCCGAGGAGAACATCGTCCGCCTGGACATGAGCGAGTACCAGGAACGGCACACCGTCAGCCGGCTCCTCGGAGCCCCGCCCGGGTACGTCGGCTACGAGGAAGGCGGTCAGCTCACCGAAGCGGTGCGCCGCAAGCCGTATTCGGTGGTCCTCTTCGACGAGATCGAGAAGGCGCACGCCGACGTCTTCAACACCCTGCTCCAGGTGCTCGACGACGGTCGAATCACCGACGCGCAGGGCCGCACCGTCGACTTCCGCAACACCATCCTGATCATGACCTCCAACATCGGCTCGACCCACCTGCTCGACGGGGTCACCGCCGAGGGGGAAATCAAGCCGGACGCCCGCGCCCTCGTGATGGGCGAGCTGCAAGGCCACTTCCGCCCCGAGTTCCTGAACCGGGTCGACGACGTGGTGCTGTTCAAGCCGCTGGCCCGCGAGCAGATCCAGCACATCGTCGAGTTGCAGTTCAACGACCTGCGCCGGCGGCTGGCCGAACGGCAGATCACCGTCGAACTGACCCAGGCAGCCCGCGAGCACATAGCAGAGCAAGGCTTCGACCCGGTCTACGGCGCCCGGCCATTGCGCCGCTACATCTCACACGAGATCGAGACGCTGGTCGGCCGGGCCCTGATCCGCGGCGACGTGCAGGACGGGGCGACGATCGGGGTGGATGAGCACAACGGCGAGCTGGTCGTGACCTACGACGGGCCGTCGCAGACCGACACGGGAAGGGCCGCGTGAGATCCGATGGCGCGCCTGTGGAACAAGAACATCAGCTGTACGACATGCGGCCGCACCAACCGGTTGCCGGCAGCGGCCGAGGGAACCCCGCGCTGCGGTGCCTGCGGAACGGCGCTGCCCTGGATCACCGATGCCGGTGACGTCGACTTCGCGCAGATCGCCGAGCAGGCGGATCCGTTCGTGCTCGTCGACCTGTGGGCCACCTGGTGCGGCCCGTGCCGCCGGGTCAGCCCCGCACTGGAACAGGTCGCACGGGAACTGGCCGGCCAGGTCAAGCTCGTCAAAGTCGACGTCGACGCCTCGCCGCGACTCGCCCAGCGCTTTCAGGTGCAGGCCGTGCCGACCCTGCTGATCCTCGATCACGGAACGGAGATCGCCCGCCAAGCCGGTGCCGCCCCGGCAACCGAGCTGCGCCGGTGGGCCGAAGAGACCATCGCAGTCCGCCGGACGGCCCGTCCGGCGGCGTGAGCAGACGTACAGGAGGACACTGATGACCACCTTCACCGATCCGCATCTTTCACTCGTCCGCCCCGTGGAGCCTCGCACCCCCCAGGGCTGCGAGGAGTGCCTGGCCGACGGCACCCCTTGGGTACACCTGAGGATGTGTCTCACCTGCGGGCACGTCGGGTGCTGCGACTCCTCTCCGAACCGGCACGCCCGACGGCACGCGGCCACCGCTGCCCACCCCATCGTCCAGTCCTTCGAACCGGGAGAGGACTGGCGCTACTGCTTCATCGACGAGGCCCTGGTCTGATGGCCGTCGGCTCCGCCACTGCCGAAACGCCTCCTGAGACGCCCGACCACAGCGGCGCCTACCCCCGGCTGACCCCGGAGCAGTTGGACGTGCTGGCGCGCCGTGGTGAGCGGCGGCGGGCCTCCGCGGGGGAGGTGCTGTTCCGCGAAGGCCGGACGTGCGAAGAGTTCCTGGCCGTCGTCAGCGGGCTGGTCGAAGTGGTCCACGATCACGGCGGCGCGGACGAGCGTACGGTGGCCGTGCACGGCCCGGGAAGGTTCCTGGGCGAGCTGGGCCTGCTGGAGGACCAGGCTGCCTTCGACACGGCGATCGTGCGTGAGCCCGGCGAGGTGCTGGCCGTCCCGGTCCAGCGACAGCGGGAACTGATCGCCCGTGACCCGGTCCTGGGGGACCTGGTGCTCCGCGCCTACCTGGGCCGCCGCCAGCTGCTCATCGGCATGGGCGCCGGTTTCCGGATCCTGGGTTCGAGCTTCTCACCGCAGACCCGGCAGCTGCGCGAGTTCGCCGTGCGCAACCGGCTGCCGCACCGGTGGACCGACCTGGAAAGGGACCGGGAATCCGAGGCACTGCTGCGCAGATTCTCCATCCGGCCGGAAGAGACCCCCGTGGTCATCTGGCAGGGACAGCAGGTGCTGCGCAACCCCGGCCCCGCGAGCCTCGCCCGACTCGTCGGGCTGCCCGCGCCGGCGCGCGACGTCACCGAGTGCCAGCTGCTGGTGGTAGGAGCGGGCCCGGCCGGTCTTGCGAGCGCCGTGTACGGAGCCTCCGACGGGTTCTCCACGGTGATCGTGGACAACCTCGCCACCGGCGGCCAAGCCGCGTCCTCCGCACGTATCGAGAATTACCTGGGCTTTCCGTCCGGCATCTCAGGGGGCGAACTCATGGACCGCTCCGTGCTCCAGGCCCGCAAGTTCGGCGCCCAGATCACGCTGCCGCTGGAGGCGGCCGGGCTCGCACAGCGGGACGGACAGTGCGCCGTACATTTCACCGACGGCACCACCATCCGGGCCCGCGCCGTCGTGCTGGCCCAGGGTGTGCGCTACCGCCGGCTGCGGGCGCCCGGCGTGGAACGCCTTGAGGGCCACAGTGTGTTCTACGCCGCGACGCTGCATGAGGCCCAGACCTGCGGCACGGACCCGGTCGCCATCGTCGGCGGCGGCAACAGCGCCGGCCAGGCCGCTCTCTTCCTCGCGGAGTACGCGTCCGAGGTGCGCCTGCTGGTGCGCAGTGGCTTCCTGGACAAGGACATGTCCCGCTACCTGGTGGACCAGGTGGAACGGCACCCGAAGATCGACGTGTTGCTGCACAGCGAGGTGCACAGGGCCACCGGCGAGGACGTCCTGCGCTCGGTGGAGGTGCGCGACACCGTCACCGGTCGGCTCGGCGAGATCCCAGCGCGGGCGCTGTTCGTGTTCATCGGGGCCCGCCCGCACACCGAGTGGCTGGCCAGTGCGCTCGCTCTGGACTCCCGGGGCTTCGTGCTGACCGGCACCGCCGCAGCCGCCGCAGCCGAGACAGGCCCAGAGGGCCCCTGGGCTCCGCTGGGCCGCAGGCCACTGATGCTGGAAACCACCCAGCCCGGCGTGTTCGCCGCAGGCGATGTCAGAAGCGGTTCCGTCAAGCGGGTGGCGTCGGCCGCCGGCGAGGGCGCGATGGCCATCCGTCTCCTCCACGAACACCTCGCCCAGGAGGGCAACCTCGTCCGCACCCCCGCGGCCGACGCCCACCAGCCGGCCACCGGCTGACGGGCCCAACTCATTCCCGAGTTCGGTCTTCACCGGCGAGACGCAGCAGATTGCCGCGGAGACACGGCGCTTCCTCCAGCGCTCGGCCAAACATGCCCCAGGGCCGGACCGGCCTAACGAAGGATGCTGACGGCGCGCGCGATGACGAGGAGTGAGGTCAGCAGGGCAGCGATGCTCTGGACGCTCATCATGACTTTGGCGCGGGCCGACAGCGGCATGGTGTCGGTCGGACTGAAGGCGGTCGAGTTCGTGACGGACACGTACAGGTAGTCGACCAGGCTGGGCATCCAGTCCGAGACGGCACTGGATCCGTCCGCGACTTCCTGGACCGCGTCGTTGTTCTCGTCCTGGGAGAAGCGGAAGTCCGCCAGCGGCAGTTCGCCACGCGGCAGCTGCGTACGGAGGACCGGACCGCCCCGGTCCAGTTCCCAGTAGGCCAGGCCGAAGATGACGATATTGGTGGTCCATACCTGCAACGCGGCCACCAGCAGTGAACGCCCGTCCTTCACCCCCGCGTACACCAGCTCGTGGATCAGCACACCCAGGGCGAACAGGTTGCTCGCGGCGATCAGCATGACGAGCGTCAGCGACAGGACACGAAAGACCGGGGTCTGGCGGGTCAGGCGCTTGGGATTGACCGCGATCAGCGGTACGAGTAACAACACTTCCAGCACCGGCAGCAGATAGCGCGGCGCGATCAGCAAGCGCTGCGGCAGGGCCAGATACAGCACGATCGCGGTGAGTGTCGCGAGGACACCGGGCAACCGGGCCTCCCCACGGCGCTCGTGCCGGGGATGCTCGGTCCGGGCCTGGACGAGCCTGCGCGTCATGTCCTGCGGGATCCCCTTCGTCGCCATGGGCCAACTACTGACGGCCCGTCACTGCAATCTAACCCACACGGCGTGACGGCAGATGGACCCCGATCCGGTTGTGGGGCCTCAATCGCCGCAGGAAGGTCGTCGGAAACACGCCGGCCGCGCTGAAGTCGATCCGCGTCCCCCAACCTGACGGCGCACCCGTCTGGATGATGCGGAGCCAGCGGCGCGGCCGGTCAACAAGGACCGCACCTTTCTCGTCAGCGTCGGCAGGCGGGGCGTCACACCATGGTCATGCCGGTCGGCGGCCGGCCGCGTGGCTCACGCCCGCGGGACTCGCAGTTCGTCGCGGAAGAGCCGTACCACCTGCTCCCACGACGCGTCCGCCGCCGTCTTGTCGTACGTCTCGTACCCCGGGAAGAAGAAGGCGTGCGCGGCATCGGGGTGGACCGTCACCTGATGGCGTACCCCCGCTGCCGTGAGCGCGCGGCGGACCGCGTCGACTTGGGCCGCGTCGATCACGTGGTCATGTTCGGCGAAGAAGAGCGTGAGGCGGGTGCCGTGTGCCGCGATCGCGGCCGTGTCGTCGAGGAGCGGGGCCGGGCGGCTGAGCGCCGTGCCGGTCGTGGGCAACCAGCCCGGGTAGTAGATCGCGGCCGCCGCGAGAGGCAGCCGGGCCGCCGCGAAGTAGGCGAAGTGGCCGCCGAGGCTGAAGCCCAGCATGCCGGTGCGGTCCGCGGCGCCCGCATAGGTGCGGGCGTGGGCGGCCGCCGCCCGCAGGTCCGCCTCGACCTCGTCGCGGGTCATCCGGGCGACCAGCTCGAAGGCGTGGGTGCGGTTCGCGTCGGAGTGGGCGAAGCCGGCCGCCGATTCCGGGTCGGTGCGGTGGTAGAGGTTCGGGACGATCGCTACGAAACCGAGGGCGGCGACGCGGCGGGCCACGGCACGCGCGTCCTCGTTCACGCCCCACAGTTCCGTGCCGACGAGCACGACCGGGTGGTCGCCCGCGGTAGCGGGGCGGGCCAGATAGGCGGACATGCGGGTGGGTGCGCCGGGTACTTCGATGACCGGCTGCTCGTCGACGACGTCAAACTCATGTTCGTAAGTCACGGCGGGACTGTGTCACGATCCGAGCCGGGATGCAGGGGTTTTGATCAGTTCAGGCCCCGCGTGCGACGCTCCGCCCGCGCCTCGATGCCCCGGAAGTGCGTGGCTATGGCCTCCTGCACGTCGCGGGCCCGCAGCGCCGCCACGATGGCGCGGTGCCGGTCGACGATGACCTCGGGAGCCGGGTCACCGGCCCACCCCCGGCGACCCGGTCGAAGACGTTCCAGAACGCGCCGAGGGGCTGCGCACCCAGTAGTCCGGGCAGACGGTGTTCGGCCACTTGGCGCAGCCGCGTTCAGGCTGTGCCCGCGCAGGCCGGGCACAGCCCGCGGTACGTGATGTCGGCTGCCGTCACGGTGAAGCCGAACCGCTCCGTGTCGGGCAGGTCGCCGAGCGGGGAATGGGCCGGATGGACGTCGCGGATGGTGCCGCAGCCGGAGCAGACCAGATGCTGGTGCGGATGACGGGCGTTGGGGTCGTACCGCTTGGCGCGCCCGCCGGTGGAGACTTCCATGACCTCGCCGAGGGAGACCATCTCGCCCAAGGTGTTGTAGACCGTCGCGCGGGATATCTCAGGCAGCAGGCGAACGGCCCGGTCCTGCACCTCGTCGGCGGTGAGGTGCACGTGGTCGCCGTCGAGAACCTCCGCGACGACCCGCCGCTGCGCGGTCATCCGCCAGCCCCGCCCGCGCAGTCGTTCCACCAGGTCGCTCATCGCGGTCCCCCTCTTCCGGGCTCTTCCGATCGCACGGGTCCTGCTGCCGGACCGCCTTGCGGCCGGTCACGGCACTGGCGTACTTCTTGACTTAGACTGAGTCCATTGTAGGATATGTTCCGGCACTAGCCAAGGGAACGGGTGCTCTCGATGGAGGAGCCGAACGCGAGATGGACCACTACGGGCGGTCCGGCTGTGGCCTGCCTGCCTTCTCGCGTACGACACCGCTCGTTACCGTCCGACCCGGTCACTCCGGTGTGTGCCCCGGCGCGCAGCTGGGTGTCTGATGTCCGGGAAGCTCCGGCTGCACTGCCACCGTCCACACTTTCTCCAGCACCGCGATTCGCGCCGGTCCGGAAGGAATTCCATGACTGAGAACCACGACGCCATAGTCACCGATCCGAAGACCGAGGAGGCGGGTGGGTGCCCGGTCGTGCACACGGCCCGCGCCCCGCACCCGACTCAGGGCGGCGGCAACCGGCAGTGGTGGCCGGAGCGGCTCAACCTGAAGATCCTCGCCAAGAACCAGCCCGTCGCCAATCCGCTCGGCGGGGAGTTCGACTACGCCGAGGCATTCAAGACCCTCGATCTGCCGGCTGTGAAACAGGACATCGCCGAGGTCCTGACCACCTCTCAGGAGTGGTGGCCGGCCGACTTCGGTCACTATGGGCCGCTCATCATCCGCATGGCGTGGCACAGCGCGGGCACCTACCGCATCAGCGACGGCCGTGGTGGCGCGGGTGCCGGACAGCAGCGGTTCGCGCCGCTCAACAGCTGGCCGGACAACGTCAACCTCGACAAGGCCCGCCGTCTGCTGTGGCCGGTGAAGAAGAAGTACGGCCAGAGCCTGTCCTGGGCCGACCTGCTGATCCTCGCGGGCAACGTCGCCCTGGAGTCGATGGGATTCGAGACCTTCGGCTTCGCCGGTGGCCGCGCGGACGTCTGGGAGCCCGAGGACGACGTGTACTGGGGCCCGGAGACCACCTGGCTCGGCGATGAGCGCTACACCGGTGACCGCGAGCTGGAAGAACCGCTCGGTGCCGTGCAGATGGGCCTCATCTACGTCAACCCCGAGGGCCCCAACGGCAACCCGGACCCGCTTGCCTCGGCCCGCGACATCCGCGAGACCTTCCGCCGCATGGCGATGAACGACGAGGAGACCGTCGCCCTCATCGCTGGCGGCCACACCTTCGGCAAGACCCACGGTGCCGGACCCGCCGACCACGTGGGCGACGACCTGGAGGCGGCGGGCCTGGAGGCACAGGGCCTCGGCTGGCGGAACACCTTCGGCACCGGCAAGGGCGCCGACACGATCACCTCGGGCCTGGAGGTGACCTGGACCAGCACCCCGACGCGCTGGAGCAACGGCTTCTTCGATAACCTCTTCGGCTACGAATGGGAGCTGACCCAGAGCCCGGCCGGTGCCCACCAGTGGACGCCCAAGGACGGAGCAGGCGCCGGTACCGTCCCGCACGCCCACGACGCCCACAAGAAGATCGCGCCGACGATGCTGACCACCGACCTCGCGCTGCGCTTCGACCCGGTCTACGAGCCGATCTCCCGTCGCTTCCACGAGAACCCGGAGGAGTTCGCGGACGCCTTCGCCCGGGCCTGGTACAAGCTCACCCACCGTGACATGGGCCCCAAGTCGCTCTACCTGGGCCCCGAGGTCCCGGCGGAGACCCTGCTCTGGCAGGACCCGCTGCCGGAGGCCGAGGGCGAGCCGCTCACCGCCGAGGACATCGCGGCGCTCAAGGAGAAGGTGCTCGGTTCCGGTCTGAGCGTGGCGGACCTGGTCTTCACCGCCTGGGCCTCGGCCTCGACCTTCCGCGGCAGCGACAAGCGCGGCGGTGCCAACGGCGCCCGGATCCGCCTGGAGCCGCAGCGCGGCTGGGAGGCCAACGACCCGGAGCGGCTGGCCTCGGTGCTGCGCACCCTGGAGGAGGTCCGCGCGGACGTCAACTCGGGCGCGCGGAAGGTCTCGCTCGCCGACCTCATCGTGCTCGGCGGCACCGCCGCGGTCGAGAAGGCCGCCCGTGACGGGGGCCACTCCGTCGAGGTCGCCTTCACCCCGGGCCGCGTCGACGCGACGGAGGAGCACACCGACGCCGAGTCGTTCGCCGCGCTGGAGCCGACCGCCGACGGCTTCCGCAACTACCTCGGCAAGGGCAACCGCCTGCCGGATGAGTTCCTGCTCATCGACCGGGCCAACCTGCTCACGCTGAGCGCTCCCGAGATGACCGCCCTCGTCGGTGGCCTGCGGGTGCTGGGCGCGAACGCCGGGCAGTCCACGGCGGGTGTCCTCACCAACACCCCCGGCGTGCTGACGAACGACTTCTTCGTCAACCTGCTCGACCTGGACACCACGTGGCGTCCGGCCACCGACGGCGGCAAGGGCTACGAGGCCGTCGACGCGTCGGGCAAGGTCGTCTGGACCGGTACCCGGGCCGACCTCGTCTTCGGCTCCAACTCCGAGCTGCGGGCGGTCGCCGAGGTGTACGCGAGCGACGACGCGAAGGAGAAGTTCGTGCGTGACTTCGCAGCCGCCTGGACCAAGGTGATGGACCTGGACCGCTACGACGTCGCCTGATCCGTAGGTTGGTCGAATCGTACGTCGCTCGTTCCGTACGACGCCGTCCGATCCGCAGGACGGCGCCTCCGGCCCGTCGCCCCGCTGTCACAGTGGAGCGACGGGCCGGAGGCATGTCCCGGAGCGGCCGGGCCGCACCCCGTCACCTGGCGGGCCGACATGTGCCGGCTCGCCAGGTGACACAAACGATCGCGCCGCATACCGTCAACGGACCAACCTCAGCTGGACGCTAGCTGGTTGGCGATCTCCTTGTGCCACTTCTCGGCGTCGGCAGGGTCGTTCAGGGACCCCGCCCACTCCTCCGCCGTCATATGCAGATGGGCGGGGCCTGCCTTCAGAGCGACGAGCAGTTCCCGGGCCGAGGCACGCAACCCGGGCTCGGTCTTCCGGCCGGCCGGGACCTCGGGGCCTGCGGCGAGGCCGTAGAGGGTGCGCGCCATGGCATCGCGCTTGCTGTGTTCGGCCTTCTTCCAGAACTTCAGCGCTTCCTTGAGGGCGTCCGGGCGGGAGGCGGGCTCGGAGGCGGCCGGGCCACCCTCCTCCGTGGACGGGGCCCAGCGGTCGGGGTGGCGGGCGCCGTCGTAGCGCTTCTTGCCGGCGCGACCGGCCTTGTACGCGGTGACCGAGGCCAACAGCCCTGCCGCTGTAGCGGCCAGGCCCCAGCCGACCGGGTTGCTCGCCAGTGCTCCCGTGGCAGCCGCCGCGATCGTCACCGCGCCGCCGGCCGACCTCGCGCCGTCCCCGACCGCGCCGACCCCCTGTTTCCAGAGCTTGTTGCGTTGCTTGGCCAGGGCGTAGTCCCGGGTGGTGTTGAGGACATTGGTGTCCTGTGCCTGCTTGACGTCTCCGGCGGCCTTCTCGATGGTCGAGAAGGCGTCGCCGGCACGGTCCAGGGCGGCACTCAGCCGATCCGCGAGGCCGTCCCCGTCGCCGTCGTGGGCGCGCTCCAACGCGACATAGGCCTGCGCGAGCGCCCAGTGGCTCTCCGTCTCGGCCTCGCGGAGCCGGGTGAGCTCGTGGTCGTCCACCGGCGCGGGCACGTCGATCTTCTTGACGTCCCGGTACTTGCGCGTCGTCAGCCCGAATCGACGCGCCGCCCGGACGCTCTTGACGCCCGCCACGGCCCCGATCATTCCGCCCCCGGCCTCAGCGACACTCGCTGCCGTCACGATGCCCTCAGCGTGCAGGGAGTTCTTGGCGACGCCGATGACATCGGAGCCGTAAGTCGCCAGGTTCTGGATCGCGTCGAGCGTCTTTGAGGGGAACTTCTTCCGTGGGGCGTGGGAGGAGGGGCCCGTCGGGTTCTCCTTGGATTCCTTGTACGCCTTGCGTGCGTCGAGGACGTTGTTGACCGCCGTGACCCCGTCGGTGAGTCCCATCTCGGCGCCGGCCGCGGCGGAGGACGCGCCGACCTGCTCCGACAGTCGGGTGTCGGCGGTCTGGGAGGCCCGCCAGTTCATCTCCGCGTCGGCCGGGACCAGACCGCGCAGGACGAGGGTGTCGAGGACGTCGAGGTGCTTGTTGGCCCGCTCCAGCGCACTGGCGATCCTCTCCCGGATGTTCAGCCCGGTACGGGACGCCTTCGCCTTCGGTTTGCCCGTCCCGTCACTGGACCCCTTCGTCTCGGTGTCCGGGGCGAGACGCTGGACAACGGCTGACGCGGCCCTGTTACCGGCGAGCGCCTGTATCGACCCCATCATCGGTCCGATGCTGCGGAGGTGGGGCGCCCCCGCCAGGTTCACACCCGCCAGGTTCCCCCCAGCCAGGTTCTCCGTGCCGCGTGAGACAGGCCGGGGCCGTGGAACGGCCGATTGCCTCGTACGGTTACCCAAAGCAGTGTTACCCACCGGTATCCTTTCGTGCTCGTGCTGACACCGGGTGCGTGACAAGTCGAGGCATCCGGCGGGGCGTTGCTTTCCTCACAGTATCGACTGCCTTCCGACCCTCACGGAAGGTGTTTCCCGACTCACATCGGTCCCGCGCTCAACTCGCTTGTGAATCATTCGGCTGACGGACCAATCCGCCACGGTGCCGGCACCGAATGGCCGGTGTGAGCGAAGACCGGGAAGTTGCAGTGCCGGAGGCGGGCCGCCGTAAGGGGCCGGCCCGTGTCGTGCGCGCCTCGCTGGGTGCACTGAGCGGGCTGATCACCGGGCTCGCCGCGCTGTGTGTCGCCGAGCTCGTTGCGCCGTCCGTCCGGCCGGAGGCGAGTCCAGTGACGGCCGTGGGCGGTGCGGTCATCGACCGGACCCCGCCCTGGCTGAAGGACTTCGCCGTACGGCACTTCGGGACCAACGACAAACTGGTGCTCCAACTCGGCATCCTGGCCCTCCTGGCCGCTTTCGCCATGGCCGTCGGCGTGGCCGCGCTGCGCTACCGGAAGACCGGTTCCGCCGCCGTACTGCTCTTCGGGGCGGTCGGGGCGGTCGGGGCGGTCGGGGCGGTGGCGGCGGCGGGGCGGCCTGACGCCGGCCCGCTGGACGCACTGCCCTCGGTCGTCGGTGGCGCGCTGGGCTGCGGGGTGCTCTACCTGCTGACCGGCAGGCTGGCTCTCCGCCCCTTCCGCACGGTCGGCGTGACCGAGGGGAAGGGCGAGACGCACGGGGTCTTCGACCGACGTGGGTTTGTGATCGCCGCGACGGCCGCGGTGGCGGCATCGGCCGGAGCGGGCGTCCTGGGACGCCGGCTCAACGCATCAGGGGCGGCCCAGGCCGCCGCCGCACGGAAGAACATCGTGTTCCCGCGGCCCGCCTCGTACGCCCGGCCGATCCCGGCGGGCGCGGACCTCCGGCTCCAGGGCCTGAGCCCGTTCAGCAGGAGGTGCTGCTTGAGGTCTGGCGGTCCGCTGCCCGCTTCCAGCCCTCTCGCGGCTCCGGGATGACCTGGGTCCTCACCCTCGCCCACCGGCGGGCGGTCGACCGGGTGGGCGGCGGTCTCCCGTCCGACGGCCTGCGCGGTCCTGCACCCGGCCTGAGCGGTTCTGCACCCGGCCTGCGCGGTCCTGCACCCGGTCGCCGGTCCCAGCTTGCGCAGGCGCTCCGCTGCACGTCGTATGGGTATGCCGGTGTGCGTCTTTCGGCCGTACGGTGCGTCAGTCTGCCGCGCTTTGCCTCTCCGTGCCGCCGGCCGTACGTCTCAGCCCGGACTGTCTGGAGGCAGGTGTCCATGTCAAAAGGCGCAAAGAGAACGGGTCTGGTGGCTGAACTTTCCGCGGAGTTCGCCGGCACCATGATCCTCATCCTGTTCGGGTGCGGGGTGGTGGCGCAGGTGGTGGCCGGGGGCCTCGGGGACCACGACAGCATCGCCTGGGCCTGGGGTTTCGGCGTCACGTTGGGTGTGTATGTGGCCGGCCGGATCAGCGGGGCCCACATCAATCCGGCGGTCACGCTCGCCATGGCCCTCTTCCGGGACTTCTCCTGGGCCAAGGTCGTCCCGTTCATCGTGGCGCAGACCGCCGGTGCGTTCACCGCCGCGCTGCTCGTGCGGTGGAACTACACGGAAATCCTGGCCAAGTTCGACCCCGGCCACACGTTCAAGTCGCAGTTCGTCTTCTCGACGCTGCCCGGCAACGGAACCTTTCCGGTCAGCGAGTGGGGAGCCCTGCGCGACCAGATCATCGGTACCGCGATCCTGCTCTTCGTGCTGTTCGCGCTCACCGACGTGCTCAACGACCCGCCCGGCGCCAACATGGGGCCGTTTCTCATCGGGCTGCTCATCGTGGCCATCGGGATGGCGTTCGGCGCCGACGCCGGGTACGCGATCAACCCCGCGCGTGACTTCGGCCCCCGACTGGCGAGCTTCATCACCGGCTACCACACGGCCTGGCGAGATCAGTACGGCAACTTCTACTTCTGGGTGCCGATCGTCGGGCCGCTGATCGGTGGTGTCCTCGGTGCGGGGCTGTACAAGCTGATGATCGGGCGCTTCCTGCCGTCGCTCGGCAAGGGGCAGGAGACCGGGAGGATTCCCACGGCGGACTGACGGCAGGCCCGGCAAGGCCGGTGGAGCCGGTGGTGGGGACCCATGTGCGCAGTGGGTTCCCACCACCGGCTCCACCGGCCTGCCGCTGTGTCCGGGATGGACTTTCCGTACGGACGGATGGACTCTTCTCCGTCAACTCACCAGTAAGGGTTCGAAATTGAGAGTCTGGGTTCCGCAGAACGTCGGATGAATGGACGAAGGCGTGGCCCCTGCCAGGCCCGCACCCGAAGCTCCTGAAACCGAGGCCCTGCCACCGGGCCTCCGCCATCGAGGTTTTGGAGCCGGGGCCTCTGCCACCGAAGCCCCTGCCACCGAAGGACCTGCCCATGGCTCTCAGCCGCCGCCTCTTCGTCACCACGCTCGCCGTCGTCGGCGCTTCCGCAGGCTCGCCCCTGCTCGCCCCGGACGCCCTGGCCGCGTCCGGAAGCCGTCCCTCCGTATCCGTCGAGCCCGGCTACCGCGTCGCCATCGGCCCGGACGACACCCCGGACGAACTGGTTGCCAAGGCCGCCCGGCTGCGCCCGACCGAGCGTCAAATAGCCTGGCAGCGGCTGGAGAAGACGGCGTTCCTGCACTTCGGCGTCAACACCTTCACCGGACTGGAGTGGGGCACAGGCGACGAGAGCCCCGATGTCTTCCAGCCCACCGGACTGGACACCGATCAGTGGGCGCGGGCGCTGCGCGACGGCGGCTTCGAACTCGCCATCCTCACCGTCAAGCACCACGACGGCTTCGTCCTCTACCCCTCCCGCTACACGGACCACGGTGTGGCCTCCAGCAGCTGGGAGGACGGCCGCGGCGACGTACTGCGCTCGTTCGCCGACTCGATGCGCGCCCACGGGATCAAGGTCGGCGTCTACATCTCCCCGGCCGACGAGAACCAGTACCTGCACGGTGTCTACGCCAACGGGAGCGCACGCACCACCCGCACGGTGCCCACCCTTACCGACGGTGACGACCGAGCCGGAAAGAAACTACGCAGCTTTGAACTCCAGGCCACCGACTACGGCGCCCATATGCTCAACCAGCTCTACGAAGTACTCACGGAGTACGGGCCGGTGGACGAGGTGTGGTTCGACGGCGCACAGGGCCGCATCCCCCCGGAGAAGGTCGAGCACTACGACTGGGACAGCTGGTACGAGGTCGTCCGTGCCCTCGCGCCCGGGGCCTCCATCGCCGTATCGGGGCCGGACGTCCGCTGGGTGGGCAATGAGGGCGGGCTGGCCCGCGAGGACGAGTGGAGCGCCGTCCCCGTCGCCGAGGTGGAGTACGGCCGTACCGACTACGCGCTTCCCTACGACGCCCCCGACCAGGGCAGCCGCGACGCGCTCGCCGCATCCCGGTCGGTGGCCCAGTACCTCCAGTGGTGGCCGGCCGAGTGCGACGTGTCCATCAGGCCCGGCTGGTTCTACCACCCGGACCAGCAGCCCAAGACGGTCGACGAGCTCACCGACATCTACCTGCGGTCGGTCGGCCGCAACTCCGTGCTGCTGCTGAACATCCCGCCGGACCAGCAGGGGCAGCTCCCTGCCGCGGACGTCGCCGTACTCCAGGCCTTCGACGAGCGCATCGGCGCCGAACTGCCCAAGAACCTCGCCCACACGGCGCGGACCTGGGGCGACGGACACCACCCGGCCCTCGCGGTGGACGGCGACCCGGACACGGCATGGACCGCGCCCGCAGCGTCGGCCGGCGCTCTGTACGTCGACTTCGGCCGCCCGCGCGAGGTGGACCGGATCCGGCTCGCCGAGGATATCCGTCACGGTCAGCAGGTCGAACAGGTCGTCGTGGAAGCCCTGACGGAGAAGGGGTGGACCCAGGCCGCGAAGGTGGGGACCGTCGGCGCGAGCCGTATCGTCCTGCTGCCCTCACCGGTGGCAGCCCGGCAGTGGCGGCTGCGCGTACTCGGCTCCCGCCTGCCGGCCCGTATCGCGGAGTTCGGTCTCTACCGCTCGCTGAGCTGACCACCGCACCAGCCTGTCCCGGCGGCCCACCGGGGCAGGCCGGTCCGGCTCTGCCGTCAGCGAATCTGCTGCGGGCCGAGAAAGGCCAACGGGCGGCACGGTCGGGCCGACAGTGGGGGAAGAGCGCGGAGCCGGCGTCCGCGCCCCGACAAGGAGGACCGATGTCCACTTCCCCTACCGGGTGGGGCACCGCTCTCGCCCCCCGAGCGTCCGACGACGACTCCACACCCGCCACCCGTTTCGACGACCACCTGGCCGCACAGCTCCTGATGCAGCGCATCGTCCTGCTCGGTACGCAGGTTGACGAGGTGTCGGCCAACCGGGTCTGCGCCCAGCTGCTCCTGCTGTCGGCGGAGGACCCGAAGACCGACATCAGCCTGTACATCAACAGCCCCGGTGGCTCGGTGACGGCTGGTCTCGCGATCTACGACACCATGCGGCTCATCCCGAACGACGTCTCCACCCTCGCGATGGGATTCGCCGCGAGCATGGGCCAGTTCCTGCTCACGGTCGGGGAATCGGGCAAGCGCTTCGCGCTGCCGAACGCGCGGATCATGATGCACCAGCCGTCGGCCGGGATCGGCGGGACCGCCGCCGATATCGCGATCCAGGCGGAGAACCTCGAATTCACCAAGAAGTCCATCGAGCGGATCACCGCGGAGCACACCGGCCAGAGCGAGGGGACGATCTCCCGCGACGGCGACCGTGACCGCTGGTTCACCGCGGAGCAGGCCAAGGAGTACGGCATGGTGGACCGGGTCGTGGAGTCGCTCGACGACGTCCGGCCGGCCGGTCCGCGGCGACGGACGGGGCTCTGAGATGGACCGGCACCCGGTGGACATGAGCCAGTACACGATTCCCAACGTCGTCGAGCGCACCCCGCAGGGGGAGCGGTCCTACGACGTCTTCAGCAGGCTGCTCTCCGAGCGGATCATCTTCATCGGCACCGAGATCGACGACGGCGTAGCCAACGTCGTCATCGCACAGCTGCTGCACCTCGAGTCGTCGAGCCAGGAGACCGAGATCTCCATCTACATCAACTCACCCGGCGGTTCGGTCACTTCGCTGATGGCCATCTACGACACGATGACCTTCGTCAGCTCTCCCATCTCGACCTTCTGCGTCGGCCAGGCGGCATCGACCGCGGCGGTGCTGCTCGCCGGCGGAGACCCCGGGCGGCGGTTCGTCCTCGACCACGCACGGGTCCTGCTCGGCCAGCCTGCGAGCGGCGGCGAGCAGGGCACCGTCTCCGACCTCAGCCTGCGGGCGAAGGAGATGCTCCGTATCCGCTCGGAGGTCGAGGAGGTGCTCTCCCGGCACACGCACCACGAAATCTCCGAACTGCGCGCCGACATGGACCGGGACAAGGTCTTCACCGCGCGCGAGGCCGTCGCGTACGGGCTCGCCGATCAGGTGCTCAGCCGCCGGAACGCAGCCGTATAGCAACGTCCGGGGCCGGGGCCGCGAGAAAGAGGGCCGGCCGGGCGCGGGTTGCGCCCCGGCCGGCCCTTCCGGACGTCGGACCCTCAGGCTGCCAGGCGCACTTCACCCTGGTGCGAGACCGGGGACGCGGTCGGGGAGACGACCGGGCAGACCGCCGCGCGGCGGATGCTCAGCTCCGCCACGGACACCGCCGCACCGCTCTCGCCGGCGCCGCCGGAAGGCCGCGCCGAGCCCAGACCGCGCGCAGTGGTGACGGGCGCGGTACGCGGGCCGGTCGGCCCCGTACGGGTGAGGCGTGCCAGCTCGCGCTGGCCCAGGGCGAGCAGATCACCGAGGCCGAGACCGAGCGCACGGCCGGCAGCCGCGAGGACCTCGGACGAGGCCTCCTTGCGGCCGCGCTCCAGCTCGGAGAGGTACGGCATCGAGATTCTGGCCGCCTCGGCCACATCCTTCAGCGTGCGCTCCTGAGCGAGGCGCTCACGGCGCAGGACGTCTCCCACGACGTCCCGCCACAAGGGCTCTTTCGTCCCGGCCCGCGGGGCCGGCGCAGCAGCGGCTGCAACCGGACGCAGGGGAAGGACGCGGGCTTGGTTCGGCATGTGGCTGCTCACCTCTTCAGCCTAGGAGCCCCGCGCCCGGCAGGCTGCCGGTGGCGTTCTGCCCTCGGCGAATTCCGTGGGGACGGCGGCGCCACTGCCACGTGACGGCGGGGCCGCCGTCAGACGAAGGGCAGCCCGGTGTAGTTCTCGGCGAGCGAGGACGACGCCGCATCGGACGAGGCGATGTAGCGCAGGTGGGAGAGCTGGAGCCGGCGGTCGAACCCGGTGGCGGCGGGGTCGGTGTGCAGCAGGCTGGTCATCGTGTACGAGAAGTGCTCAGCCCGCCAGACACGGCGCAGCGCGGTCTCGGAGTACGCGTCGAGCTGGGCCTCGTCCTGGTGGGTGTGCCACTGGGTCAGGGCCCGCGCGAGCAGGGTGACGTCGGCCACGGCGAGGTTGAGGCCCTTGGCGCCGGTGGGCGGAACGATGTGGGCCGCGTCGCCGGCCAGGAAGAGCCGGCCGTGGCGCATGGGCTCCGCCACGAAGCTCCGCATCGGAGTGATGCCCTTCTCGGTGATCGGGCCGCGCCCGAGCTTCCAGCCGTCCTCGGTCTCGAAGCGGGCGTCGAGTTCGTCCCAGATCCGCTCGTCCGGCCAGTTGTCGGTGCTGTCCGTGGGATCGACCTGGAGATAGAGGCGGCTGACCTGCGGGGACCTCATGCTGTGCAGGGCGAAACCGCGCTCGTGGTGTGCGTAGACCAACTCGTCGCAGGAGGGCGGTACGTCGGCCAGGATGCCGAGCCACGCGAAGGGGTAGGTGCGCTCCGATACGGTGAGCAGGCCGTCGGGCACGGAGCGGCGGCCGACGCCGTGGAAGCCGTCGCAGGCGACGACGACATCACAGTCCAGCGTGTGTTCGGCCCCTCCAAGCCGGTAGCGGACGGCGGGGGCCGAGGTGTCGATCGCGTCGACGGAGAGCGCTTCGGCCTCGAAGAGTATGGTGCCGCCTGCCTGTTCGCGCAGTGCGATCAGGTCCTTGACCACCTCGGTCTGCGCGTAGACCATCACCGACCGCCCACCGGTGCCGGCAGCGAGGTCGATGCGATGGGACCGGCGGTCGAACCGGAGCTCCACGCCTGTGTGCGGGATGCCCTGGAGGTCCATCCGTTCTCCGGCCCCGGAGGCTCGCAGCACCTCGGCGGTGCCGTGTTCGAGAATGCCGGCGCGCTGGCGATGTTCGACGTACTCCCGGGTGCGGAGTTCCAGGACGACGTTGTCGATGCCCTGGCGGTGGAGCAGATGGGACAGCAGCAGGCCGGCCGGGCCGGCGCCGATGATGCCGACGCGTGTGCGCATACGGACTCCTGGGACGGAGAGGTGAACGGGGACGGAGGCGAACGTGGAAGGAGGGGGAGTGCGGCATCAGCCGGCCCGGTCGAGCTCGGACAGGACGCGCTGTGCGGTGGCGAAGGCCGCGTTGGCGGCGGGGACACCGCAGTAGACGGCGCTCTGGAGCAGGACCTCCTCGATCTCGTCGCGGGTGAGCCCGTTGCGGATCGCCGCGCCGACATGCATCGCCAGCTCGTCCAGCTGGCCGTGGGCGACCAGCGCGGTGAGGGTGATGCAGCTGCGCGTGCGGCGGTCCAGGCCGGGGCGGGTCCAGATCTCGCCCCAGGCGTAGCGGGTGATGAGGTCCTGGAAGGCGGCGGTGAACCCCGTACCGCGTTCGGCGGCCCGGTCCACATGGGCATCGCCCAGCACGGCCCGGCGGACGGCCGTCCCTGCGGCGCGGCGCGACTCGTCGTCGTACGGCTGGGCGGTGAAGTGCGCCTGGAGCGCGGCGAGTACGGGCTGCGGCCGCTCGACCGGTGCGAGGTGCGAGGCGCCCGGCAGTTCGAGCAGGGTCGCACCGGGGATGGAGTCGGCGAGTTCCCGGGCGTGGGCCGGGGGAGTGGCGGGGTCCTCGCGCCCGCCGATCACCAGAGCGGGTGCTCGGACGCGGTGGAGTTCACCCCGCAGGTCGTACGCGGCCAGCGCGTCGCAGCAGGCCGCGTACCCGGCCGGGTCGGTGGCGCACAGGTCTGCGACCGCACCTGCGGCGGCAGTCGACCCGGCGAAGGCCGGGGTGAACCAGCGTCCTGGCGCGCCCGGCGCGAGGGCCGCGGTCCCTTCGGCCCGGACCAGGGCGGCGCGCTCCCGCCAGCCGGCCGGGTCGCCGAAGCGGGCGGACGAGCAGACCATCGCGAGCGCGCCGATCCTTTCCGGGTGGTGTACCGCGAGGTGCGCGCCGACGGCTCCGCCGAGTGAGACCCCCGCGTATCCGAAGCGGTCCCAGCCCTGGGCGTCGGCCAGCCGCAGTACGAGACCGGCGAGCCCGGCGACGGTGGCGGAGCCGTCCTGCGGGAGCAGCCCGGCGGGTGAGCCGCCGTGGCCGGGCAGATCGAAGCGGAGCACGCGGTGGGTACGGGAAAGGGCGGCGGCCTGGGCCTCCCAGACGGATACGGAGGTGCCCAGGGACGGCCCGAGGATCAGCGGAGCGCCGTCGGCCGGACCGTCGAGCAGATGGTGGGGGAGACGGTTCACGGCTGGGTCCTTCCGGCGGGCATACGCCGCAGTGCGTGGTCGACCAGGGTGGCGGCCGAGCCGGAATACCTGGTGGGGTCGGTGAGTTCGAGGAGTTCGTCGTGCCCGAGCAGGCCCTTGAGAGCGGGCTCGTCCCGCAGTACATCGGCCAGGCCGGTCGACTCGGCGGCAGCCCGCTGGGCGGCACGGGTGAGCAGTTCCCTGGCAGGGCCGCGGCCGAGCAGGCGGCCCAGCTCGGCGGCGATCCGTTCGCTGACCACCAGGCCCTGCGTGAGATCCAGATTGTCTGCCATCCGGTGCGTGGACACGCCCAGGCAGTCGCAGAGTTCAGCGGTGAGGTGGGCCGCCCCGCCGGTCAGCCGGAGCAGGTCGCGCAGAGGCTGCCACTCGGCGTGCCACGCACCGGCGGGCCGTTCGTCCTCGGCGGCCAGGGAGCCCAGCAGCACGGAGGCGAGGGCCGGCGCTCTGCGGGCCGCTGACGCGATCAGGGCGGCCCGGACGGGGTTGCTCTTGTGCGGCATCGCGGACGATCCGCCCCCGCCGTCCTCGGCCAGTTCGCCGATCTCGGTGCGGGAGAGCACCAGGACGTCCGCGGCGAGCTTGCCGAGCGCGCAGGTCGTGAAGGCGAGGGCCCCGCCGGTGTCGGCTACCGGGGTACGCAGGGTGTGCCAGGGCAGGACGGGCGCGGCCAGACCAAGTTCGGCGGCGTAGGCGGCGAGCAGCCGGGGCCCGCTGCCGGGCTCGTCGGCCAGGACCTCGAAGGCCGCCAGGGTGCCCGAGGCGCCACCGAGCTGGGCCGGCGGCCGCAGGGCCGACAGCCGGTCCGCGGCGTCCAGTACGAGACTGCGCCAGCCCGCCGCTTTGAGCCCGAAGGTGATGGGTACGGCGTGCTGGGTGAGGGTGCGCCCGGCCATCGGGGTCTCCCGGTGCTCCGCGGCCAGCCGCCCGAGGGCCCCGGCCGTCCGGTGCAGGTCCGCGATGATGTCCGGCAGACCGCGGGCCACGGCCAGCATGGCCGCGGTGTCGAGGATGTCCTGGCTGGTGGCGCCCCGGTGCACATACGGCGCTGCCTCGCCGGACACGGCGGCGGCGAGGTCGGAGACGAGCGGGATGACCGGATTGCCGCCCCGGCGGGCGCGCAGCGCGAGGTCGCGTACGTCGAACCTCCCGCCCTGTGCGGCAGCCGAGACCTCCGCCGCGGCCCACGCCGGAACGTGGCCCAGCGTCGCCTGCGCCCGGACCAGGGCCGCTTCGGCGTCGAGCATCGCCTGAAGGAGGGCGCGGTCGCCGGTGGCCGCCTCGACGGCCGACCCGGCCCGTACCGGGTCGAGCAGGCCGGCGTCGGCCGCGGCCCACGCGTTCCCGTCCTCGCACGGGACGGCCGCTTCGGTGGGGTGGTGAACGGAAGTCGCGGGGTGGTCAGCGGAAGTCAAGGAAGACCGTCTCCTCGGCGCCCTGCAGGCGGATGTCGAAGCGGTAGGTGCGCGGCGCCGCTTCGACGGCGATCAGGGTCCGCCGGCGGTCCGGTTCGAGGGAGGCGAGCAGCGGGTCGTCCCCGGCGGAGTCCCCGGGGAGGTAGACGCGGGTGTAGAGGTGGTGCAGCAGTCCGCGGGCGAAGACGCAGACGGACAGGTACGGCACGCCGCCGGGTGGCAGGGTGCGCACCGCCCACCGGCCGTCGGCGTCGGTGGCGACCCGGCCGAAGCCGGTGAACGTGATGCCGTCGCGGCCGAGGTGGCCGCCGGTCACCGGGTCGCGCCGCATCGAGCCGGGCGCCCCGGTCCGGGAACCGTCGGGTGCGGGCTGCCAGAACTCCAGTACCGCGTCGGGGACCGGCTCCCCCGCACCGTCGGATACCTGGCCGTGGACGGTGATGGTGCCGGGGTGCCCGGCCGGGGCGATCTCGGGACCGCCGGGAAAGGGCAGCGCGTAACCGTAGAAGGGGCCCACGGTCTGGGAAGGGGTGGGGTGCACCGTCATCGGCCTTCCTCGGTCCAGGTGGCGGCGGGGCCGTCGAGGACGATGTCCCAGCGGTAGCCCAGCGACCGTTCGGGCCGGGACAGTTCATGGTCGTACCGGGCGACCAGGCGCCCACGGGCGTCGTCGTCGGTGACGGACTGCAGGATGGGGTCGTAGGCGAAGAGCGGGTCGCCGGGGAAGTACATCTGGGTGACCAGCCGCTGAGTGAAGGCCCTGCCGAAGAGCGAGAAGTGGATGTGCGCCGGGCGCCAGGCGTTGGCGTGGTTCCGCCAAGGGTAGGCGCCGGGTTTGACGGTGGTGAAGGAGTACCAGCCCTGGTCGGTCGTCAGGCAGCGGCCCACTCCGGTGAAGTGGGGGTCGAGGGGTGCCGGGAGCTGGTCGCCCTGGTGGGCGTAGCGTCCCGAGGCGTTGGCCTGCCATATCTCGACCAGCTGGCCGCACACCGGGCGGCCGGAACGGTCGAGGACGCGGCCGGTAACGGTGATCCGCTCGCCCAGTGGCTCGCCCGGGTGCTGCCGCGTCAGGTCGGAGTCGAGCTGCGTGACATCCGTGACGCCGAAGGCCGGGCCCGACAGCTCCACCGCCTCCGGGTCCCGCACGGCGGCCAGGGGCTGCTGCGGGTGGCGCAGCACGGTGCTGCGGTAGGGCGGGTACCCGCGGGAGGGGTGGTGCCGGACCGTGCCCGTGCTGAGGTACGCCTCGTACTCCTGGGTGATCTCACGGGAAACGTCGGGCTGGGTGAGCGACATGGCGGACGGCTGCCTTTCCAATACCGGGGATTGCGGGAGGGCCGCCGGGCCCGGCGCGGCGGTGGTGCCCGGGCCGGCCATCAGCGGACGGGCGTGCGGTCGGACGGGAGGCGTACGGGTGCGGCCGTGCGGGCCAGGAGCTCGCCGGGGCTCACGCCGGGGGCCGTCTCGACCAGGGCGAGGCCGTCGCCTGTCACGTCGATGACGGCCAGGTCGGTGATGATCCGGTCGACGCAGCGGCGGCCGGTCAGCGGCAGCGTGCACTCCTGGAGGATCTTCGGCGAGCCGTCCCTTGCCGTGTGTTCCATCAGGGCGATGACCGTGCGGGCGCCGTGCACAAGGTCCATCGCTCCGCCCATCCCCTTGATCATCTTTCCGGGAATCGCCCAGTTGGCGAGGTCCCCCGCGGCGGACACCTGCATCGCGCCGAGGATCGCGGCGTCGATGTGGCCGCCGCGGATCATGCCGAAGGAGAGCGCGGAGTCGAAGAAGCTCGCTCCGGGCAGCGCGGTGACGGTCTCCTTGCCCGCGTTGATGAGGTCGGGGTCGACCTCGTCCTCGGTCGGGTACGGGCCGACTCCCAGCAGCCCGTTCTCCGACTGGAGCACCACATCGACCCCGGCGGGGAGGAAGTTGGGCACCAGCGTCGGAAGGCCGATGCCGAGGTTGGCGTAGGAGCCGTCCCGGAGTTCGCGCGCGGCGCGGGCCGCCATTTCGTTCCGTGTCCAGGCCATCAGCCGCGCACCGTCCCCTGTGTTGTCGCGGACGCCGGACGCGCTGTCGCGGACACCGCGAGCGTCCGCCGTTCGATGCCTTTGTCGGCCGCCTGCGCCGGAGTCAGCGCGACGACGCGCTGGACGAAGACCCCCGGGACATGGACCTCGTCGGGGCCGATCCCGCCCGGCTCGACCAGTTCCTCGACCTCGGCGATGGTGACCCGCCCGGCCATCGCGGCGAGAGGGTTGAAGTTGCGGGCCGCCTTGTTGAAGACGAGGTTGCCGTGCCGGTCGCCCCTGGCCGCGCGTACCAGGGCGAAGTCGGTGGTGATGGCGCGTTCCAGTACGTAGTCGCGGCCGTCGTAGGTACGTACTTCCTTGGGCGGAGAGGCCACCGCGACGCTGCCGTCTGGGGCGTACCGCCAGGGCAGTCCGCCGTCGGCGACCAGTGTGCCGACGCCTGCCGGGGTGAAGAAGGCCGGAATGCCGCACCCGCCGGCGCGCAGCCGTTCGGCGAGGGTGCCCTGCGGGGCGAGTTCGAGCTCCAGCTCACCGCCGAGATAGCGGCGGGCGAACTCCTTGTTCTCGCCGACGTAGCTGCCGGTCACCCGGGCGATCCGCCCGGCCGCGAGCAGCGTGCCCAGTCCTCCGCCGTCCACACCGCAGTTGTTGGAGACGACGCTGAGCCCGCTCGACCCCCTGGCGTACAGGGCCTGGATCAGAACATCCGGGACCCCGCTCAGACCGAATCCGCCGACGGCGAGAGACGCCCCGTCCAGGATGTCCGCCACCGCCTCACCGGCGGTGGCCGCCAACTTGTCCATGCAAAGCCCCTGTTCGCCTGATGAACTTTCGTTCATAATTGCCTGGGCTTGAGTGTCCGCCGAGCTTTCGGCCCTGTCAACGCCTCCGGGTACGGTTTTCCCAGCGTCACCGGCCCGGTGGCCGCTCCAAGGAGGTAAGGCCCATGCCGCAGGCCATGCGGGAGTCCGCCGCGGCACCCGCCGCGCCCGGTGAGGCGGTCGGTCCGCTGGAGCGCGGCCTGACCGTGCTGCGCGTGATGGCCGGTGATCCTGGCTCCCGTCACCGCGCCAGTGACCTGGCGCGCGCGACCGGCCTCGCGCGTTCCACCATCGACCGGATCGCGATCACGCTGGCCCGGCTCGGCTACCTCCGCACCGAGGGCCGTGATCTGCTGCTCGCCCCCCGGCTGATGGAACTCGGCAACGCCTATCTGGCCTCCTGCGGCCTGCCCGACGTGCTGGAGCCGTACGCGGTCGTCCTCGCCGACGAGCTGGACGAGTCCGTCTCGATCGCCGTGCCCGACGGTGACGGAGTCCGCTTCATCACCCAGGCCACCCGCAGGCGCGCCATGTCGCTCGCCTTCCGCATCGGCGATCTGCTGCCGGCCGAGCGTTGCGCGCCCGGCGCGGTCTTCGCCGGCGAGTGGGACGAGGCCGGCCGCGGGCGCTGGCTGGCCCGCCGCCGGGAGGACCCGCTGGACACCGCGTTCCCGGCCGTTCCGCCCCGGGCCGAGCTCTCCCCTCCGGAGGCGGTCGAGGCGGCGTTCGATGCGCGCGTCCGGGAGGCGGCCGGCCTCGGCTGGGCGCTGGACGACCAGTTCATCGAACCCGGTCTGGTCGCTGTCGCCCACGCCGTCCGCGATCCGGCCGGGACGGCGGTCTGCGCCCTCAGCGTCGTCAGCCACACCAGCCGCCACAGCGCCCGGTCGCTCCGTGAGCACGCCCTGCCGCGCCTGCGCCGGGCCGCGGCGGCCATGGAGAAGGCGCTGCGTACGCCGCCCCGTCCCGGACCGCCGCTCGCCGCCCCCGAGGCCGCGGACAACGGGCCCAAGGCGGAACTGGGCCCGGAATTCCTCCAGTCACTGGCCCGGGGGCTCGCCGTCCTGCGCGCGCTCGGCTCGGCCCGGGGCGGACTGGGTCTCACCGCGGCCGCCGGGGCCGCGGGTCTCCCGCGCGCCAGCGCGCGCCGCGCACTGATCACCCTGGAGTACCTCGGCTATGTGCGCGCCGACGGAGGCGTCTTCACCCTGCTCCCGCGCGTTCTCGAACTCGGCTACGCCCAGCTGTCCCGCCTGTCCTTCGGCGAGATCGTCCGGCCCCACCTCGCCGAACTCACCCGGCAGGTACATGAGTCGGCGTCCATCGCGGTCCTCGACGGCGACGACATCTGCTACGTGGAGCGGGTGCCGACGTCGCGGATCATGAGCGTGGACATCACCGTCGGCACCCGGTTCGCGGCCTACGCGACCTCGATGGGCCGGGTCCTCCTCGCGGGCCTGCCCGCACCGGAACAGGCCGCCCGGCTGGCGCGCATCAGGTTCGAGCCGCTCACCCGGCACACCGTGACCACGGCCGACGCTCTGGCGGACATCATCGAAACCGTCGGGCGCAATGGATACGCCCTGGTCGACGAGGAGTTGGAGGACGGTCTGCGCTCGGCCGCGATGCCGCTGCGGGACCGCCTGGGGCACACCGTCGCGGCGGTCAACGTCTCGCAGCACGCGGGCCGTGCCACGCGGCAGGAGTTCCTCGAAACCGTGCTGCCTCCCCTGGCGGTGGCGGTCGCACGTATCGAGGCGGATCTGGCGGTCGCATCCGAACGGCAGCACATTCCCGCGACCTGAACTGCCCTGATCCCGTAAGAAGCGGCCACGTTGTAGGCGAACGCCCAGAACAGGTTGGACCTGATGGTCCCCAGGGTGCGGCGGGAGAGGCGGATGGCGTCGGCGGCGGCGTTGAGATCGCCCCGTACGAGGGTGAGATCGCCGGCCTCGATCGCGGCGTCGGTACCGGTGCCCATGGCGAGGCCCAGGTCGGCCTGGGCGAGGGCGGCTGCGTCGTTCACGCCGTCCCCCACCATGGCGACGCTGCGGCCCTCCGCCTGCAGCCTCTTGACGACGGCTACCTTGTCCTCGGGCATCACCTCGGCGATGATGTCGTCGATCCCGACCTCGGCGGCCACCGACTGCGCCACGGCCTTGTTGTCTCCGGTGAGCAGGATCGGGGTGAGACCGAGCGCGCATCGGAAGCGCCCTGGATCATCGGCTCCTCCCTGCCTGGGGATTGTACGGGGAGGGGGTATGCCGACGATCCACGGCCCCGATCTGTCTCGATCCAGTCCGGTCGGTTCCGGTCCGGGTGGACTCAGTCCTCGGCTTTGACCTGCTGGTAGAGGGCGGCGATGTCCTTGCCGAAGTACGAGGCGTAGGACACGTCGTCCTCGTCGCCGCCGCGTTCGTAACCGCCCAGGACGCCGATCACGATGCCGGCGTCCGTGTTCGATGTGCCATCGGTGACCCAGGGACTGCCACTCGTACCACCGGCGAAGTTCGTGCAGTGGATACGCAGCTGCGTGGCGCTGAACCGCGTGGTCCGGTTGCGGCAAGAGATCGGTGTGTCCCTGTTTTTGGGGTAGCCGGTCACCTTGACCTTGTTGTGGAAGCCCCGGTTGATGCCGAGCGTGTTGGCGCCGAGGATGTTCTGGATCTGGCTGCCGTCGTTGCTGTCGAGGAGGAGAAAGGCGACGTCGAGGTCCGGATCCGCGTTCTTGACCCAGCGGTTGTCCGCGACGGCCTTTTTCACCTTCCACAGCCCGGCGGGCTTCTCGCCCGCCCGGTAGGCGGGCGCGAAGACGAGGTCGTCCTTGGGCCGGCCTTCACCGTCGAAGGCGCAGTGGGCGGCAGTGATCAGCATGTTACGGCCCGGACTCGCGACGACGCTCGCGGTGCAGAAGTGATCACCGGTGTCGTCCTTCTCGAACAGCACGCCCACCCGGGCGTTCTGCTGTGTTCTGAGGGGGGTGTACGCGGTGCCGTCGCTGACGAGCGCCGACGGCGACTGGTCCTGTTCCCGCGCTACGCCCCCCGGCATCCCGGGCCTGCTGTCGGCATGTCGTTGGGCACTGCTGGTCTCGGCCTGTGAGGCGTAACCCAGCAGCGCGAGCGCTCCGACGACGACGAGCGTCAGGGGCGTGCGGAGTTTCCTGTCCTTCGGTGCCACACGTCATTATCAACGGGGCGGGGCCGCCGTGCGTGGATTGAGTCGAACGCGTCGATCACGATCCGCAGGAGGTTCCCGTAACACCCGGTCAGCCTGCCGCGCCCCCCTCAACTCCCGGCCTCATCGGCCGCGACCGCCGGGATGGTGCCGCCGAGCAGGACGGTCCGGCGCCGGTGAGCGGGCAGCCGGTGGTGGACCCGATAGGTCTCGTCCCGTGTGGTGTTGACGGCGACCAGCGACGGGTCGGCGTCCGGCGCGAGAGCCGCGTGCAGGCCCTCCAGCCGGATCTCGTCGCCCTGTTCGACACGGTCGTAGTCGGCGGGATCGTCGAATTCGAGAGCGAGGACACCGAAGTTGGCCAGGTTCTGCCAGTGGATCCTCGCGTACGATTTGGCGATCACCAGCCGCAGCCCCAGATACCGGGGCGTGAGCGCCGCGTGCTCGCGGGAGGAACCCTGACCGTAGTTGTCCCCGCCGACGACGAGGTGCCCGCCGGCGTCCCGGCACTCGGCCGCGCGCGACGGGTAGTCGGGGTCGATCCGCGTGAAGGTGAACTCCGCGAGGCGCGGGATGTTGGAGCGGTACGGCAGCGCCTTGGCACCTGCCGGTGAGATCTCGTCGGTCGACACGTTGTCGCCCGTCTTCAGCAGCACCGGCAGGAGCACGGTATCCGGAATCGGATCGAGGTCGGGCAGCGCGGAGACGCCGGGACCGCGTTCCAGCTCCACGCGGGAAGCCTCTTCGGGCGGCAGCGGAGGTTCGAGCATCGCGGTGTTGACCGGCTCCGCCCGCAGCGTTGCGACAGCCGGATACGAGAGCCCGGTCTCCGCGGCCCAGTCGCGCGGGTCGGTGATGACACCGTTCAGCGCGGAGGCCGTCGCCGTCTCCGGTGAACAGAGCCACACCGCGTCGTCCTGGGTACCCGAACGGCCGGGGAAGTTGCGCGGGAACGTACGCAGCGAGTTGCGGCCCACAGCCGGCGCCTGGCCCATACCGATACACCCCAGGCAGCCCGCCTGGTGGATCCGGGCCCCCGCCGCGATCAGGTCGAAGACCGCGCCGGAATGGCTGAGGTCCTGGAGGATCTCCCGGGAGGTCGGATTGACATCGAAACTCACCCCGGGCGGGGTCTGCCGTCCGCGGACCATCTCCGCCGCCATGGCGAAGTCGCGCAGACCGGGGTTGGCGGAGGAACCGATCACCGCCTGGCCCACCGGCTCGCCCGCGACCTCGCGCACGGGCATGACATTGCCCGGCGAAGTGGGCCGGGCGATGAGCGGCTCCAGCGCCGCGAGATCGATCTCCTCGTCCAGGTCGTAGACCGCGTCCTCCGCTGCCCGCAGGGGCGTCCAGACGTCTTCACGGCCCTCGCTGCGCAGGAAAACGCGTACGGCTTCGTCGGAGGGGAACACCGTGGTGGTGGCGCCCAGTTCGGCGCCCATGTTGGCGATCACATGCCGGTCCATCGCCGACAGTGACGCCAGTCCGGGACCGTAGTACTCCAGGACCCGGTTCACCGCGCCCTTCACACCGTGCCGGCGCAGCATCTCCAGTACGACGTCCTTGGCGCTGACCCACTCCGGCAGGGCTCCGGTCAGCCGGACGCCCCAGATGTGCGGCATCGTGATGCGCAAGGGACGGCCCGCCATGGCCAGCGCGACCTCCAGGCCCCCGGTGCCGACCGCGAACATGCCCAGGGCCCCGGCGGCGCAGGTGTGCGAGTCGGAACCGGCGAGTGTCCGGCCCGGCACACCGAAATGCTGCATGTGGACGGGGTGCGACACACCGTTGCCGGGCTTCGAGTACCAGACACCGAGGCGCCGGGCCGCCGAGCGGAGAAACGCGTGGTCCTCGGCGTTCCGCTCGTCGGTCTGGATGATGTTGTGGTCCACGTACTGGACACTCACCTCGGTGCGCACCCGGTCGAGGCCGAGCGCCTCCAGCTCCTGCATGACCAGCGTGCCGGTAGCGTCCTGGGTGAGTGTCTGGTCCACGCGCAGCCCGATCTCGGTCCCGGGTTCCATCCGCCCTTCGACCAAATGGTCCGCGATGAGCTGGTGGGTCACGGTGCCGTGCGGGGCCCGGCCCCGCTCGCCTGGCTGCCCGGTCCTCCCCGTCTGTCCTGTGTCGGTGGCTCGCTCCTGCTGTCCGCTCGGCTCCATGCCCCACCTCCCAGAGTTGCCGCGTGCCCGGCTGCCTTACCGGGCCCGAGTACCCCATTGTCCGTGGACACGGCGTTCCGTGCCCCTCGGCGCTGCTCAGGGCGGCCGGGGCCGGGGGACAGGCGGGGAGACGGGCCCCTGGATCACGCGGGGCGGCGGCCCACCGGCAGACCCTGACCGAACCCCTGTACCGGTCAGGGCCAGGCCGGTGGCCCGAGTGCGATGCGCTGGTCCGCCCGAAGGGCCGACGACGGCAGAACCGCAGACGGGAAGCGATCTCCCGGAGGACGCTAACCTCCACTCCGGGGCCGCTGGAACGGCGCCGGTGCACAAGTTTCTCCCGCCGCCTGTCACAGCTGCACAAGCGAGGCCGTACGCGAGCAGCCGGACGGTGAGCCGTCGAGCAGCCGGACGATCAGCCGTCGAGCAGCCTGCCGTCGATGATGCCCAGTTCGGGGGAGGTGACATGAAGCGCGAGTACGACGTCGTGCGGCCCGTTGAATCCGTTCGCACTGTCGTCACCCTCCGTGATCCGCCGATGTGTTTCGATGAGGGGCCGCTGCAGGACCTTTTCCGCCGTGGCCAGATGGGCAAGCACTGTCTTGTAGTGCAGCTGGAGTTGGCCTGCGGTCTCCTCCGTCCGGGCGCCCCGGAGGACCCACGTCGTCACCGTGCGCCGGAGACTCGGGCGGCGGGCCGTATCGAGCGGGGCCAGGAAACGGGTGGCCCACTCCCGGCAGAGCGGGTGCCGCAGCAGTTCGCGCAGACTGTCATCACCGGGCGCGTCCGCGCCTGTGACCGCTTCCGAACCAGCCCCCGCGTCCGCTGTCGCGGCCGTGCCGTCGTCCCCTGCCGGGTCGTCCGCCATGTCGTCCTGGATGCGCAGCGCCAGACTCAGTACCGCCCGGTCGCCCAGGCGTTGCAGATCGAGTCCGAGCAGCTGAGCGGTGCGTGCGAGATGGGCCCGTACCGTATTGCGGTGCTGCCCGCTCAGCTTCGCCGCGCCACTGACGCCGAAGGCGAGACCCAGACGTACGGAGTGTGCGATCTCCGGCCTTCTGCTCGCCGGAAGCCGGGCGAGTGGCTGGAGGAAACGCTCCGCCCAGGAGTGCGCCGCCGGCGGGAGCAGCCGTGTCAGATCCGCCTTCTCCTCGTACTCGGCGACCCGGTCAGCCCGGTTCCGCGCCACGGCGAGTGCCTGGGTCGCCTCTTCGTACGCGCCCGCAGTCGCGGCCAGAGAGGCTGGGCGGCTGGTCCCCAGCCGGTAGTCCGGAGCTCCGGCCACGAGGGCGGTCAGGGCGTCCCGGGCCGGGTCGTCTTCCCGGTCGCTGTCGGACACGGCGGCGATGATGATCACCTGACCGTCGTCGACCGGGCACCGCACCACCAGTCCCGTCTCGCGCAGCCGCTGCCTGCACTGGCCCGCGGCGGTGTCGCGCAGCCCCGGCGGGCACTGGAGGATGTGGACGCGGACCGCGGACGCCGCCATCGCTGTCCGGCTCAGCCGCAACGCGTGCGCCGTCCTCCTGGCCCAGGTGACAAGACCGCCCATCAGAAGCTGCAGCACGGCGACTTGCGCGCTTTCCAGACCTTCGGGCCCGGTGAGCGGATGCCGTACGGCCCTCTCCAGGAAAGGGAGTACCCGGCGCACCTCCGCCACCGCCCAGGGCGGGAAGTCCACGGACCGGGTCACGACGAGCACCGGATGCGGCTTCGACGCTCCGATCGCGTACATCCGGATCTCGGTGGAGCCGCTGCTCGCTCCGGAGGCCGCGGCTCGTCCCGCACGCAGCGCGTCGACGGCGTCGGGCGCGTGCATCCGGGTGGCGTCCTCGTGGGGCGGGAGGATTTCGGCGGTGCCCGCCACGGCGGTGGACAACCAGTCCAGCAGCAGGTTGGCATCGCCGCCCGTATCCGGACGGGCGGCCTCCAGCAGGTCACAGAGCGAAGCCGCCCTGACCTCGGCGGCGTCGTGGCGCAGATCGCTGATGACCCGGGCGGCACGGAGCCAGGGCACACCCGAGACGAAGACCACCGGTACGGCGTTGCGCCGGGCGGCCGACGTCAGCGACGCGTGCGCGGCGGCTTCGACAGACCCGTTCACCAGGAGTCCGGTGGCGCCCGCCCCGGCGAGCGCGCTCAGCCGGAGGTCAGTGGCGCGCGGGTGCCGCAGCCACGGCTCGCCGGGCTCCGCGACCACCAGCAGATCCTTGATGTCATCGCCGGAGTACGGCTCGCTCGCGGGTACCGCCCCTGCCACCGGCCGGCTCCCGTGACGTGTTGGGTCTGCTGGATCTGCCCGATCCGCCGGTTCCTGGCCGGCGACCACCTGCGGTCCGAGGCACCGCAGGAACTCACCCAGCGTCGGCAGGGCGCCCCTGCCACCTGCTCTGTCCACAGCCATCACCATGATCGTCAGTCCTCGTTCCCGTGCTCCATTCTCACCGTGCACGTCTGACGCGACAGAGGCGAGGGGCACTTGCCTCACTTCGCTGCCGGTGGGGTGCTGGGCAGTGGCCGTGCGCCGGGTACGCGGCCCCGTTCGAGTGAACGAAGCACCGAGACCAATCCCAGCGACCGGTCCTGACGAAATACGCGGACACACTGTTACGGAGACCGCGGGTGAAAGGACGCCAACGGGCGCCCCTGGGACGCCGTTGAACCTCTTACCGCGGGACAGCGGTGGGCCACGGGCTGTGCCCCGCCGTCCGGACCACCTCTGCCGAGAAAGGCGTGTCGAATGCGAACGTTCCCCAAGCTCCTGGCCGCAAGTGCACTGATCGCTCAGGCCGTTCTGGGAAGCGCCGCCGCAGCGGCCGCCGACCCGGGCCCGGCGTCAGGAACGCACAAGCCGTCCGGTCCGGCGAACGAGTCTGGTCACCGGATCGTCTCCGAAATCCTGGGCAGCGACTTGACCTCGTACGTGACCGGAGACGGCCGGCAGGGCGCTTCCGCCTGAGGCCGGGAGCCGCCCGGGCCGAACGGGCCGCCGGGTGAAGGGCGTTGACCCCTATGATCACTCGATGACACCTGAGTACGTTGTTGGCCCGGTCGACCCGGTCGGTAGCAAGCAGGCGCTGCGATGATCCCCGGACCGGCTCTGGACGAGGTCGCCGCCGAGCGCATGATCGGCATTCCGGCCGGGGAGATCGTCCTCCGTGACGAAGGCACCAGGACGGAGTGGAGAGTCGGACTCGGAGCGTTCAGCCTCGCGCCGTTTCCCGTGACCCACGAGTTGTACCGCGCCGTCTTGGACGAGGCGCCTTCCGGTGCGAAGGCGCCTTCGAGTCAGGCAGGGCCGTGTACCCCCGTGGCCGAGGTGTCCTGGGAGGAAGCCGTCCGGTTCTGCAACCTGCTGTCGCGCGCGACGGGGCTCGAACCTTGTTACGTACTGGGTCACGACCCGGACGCGCGGGACGTGCGCTGCGACTGGGAAGCCGGTGGCTATCGCCTCCCGTCCGAGGCGGAGTGGGAGTACGCGTGCCGGGCCGGGAGCTCCGGCGTCCGGTACGGCGAACTGGACGACATCGCCTGGTACCGAGGGAACTCCGGCGACCAGGTGCACCCCGTCGCGACCAGGGCGCCGAATGAGTGGGGCTTCCACGACATGCTCGGGAACGTGTGGGAGTGGTGCTGGGATCTCTACGATCCCGAGGTCTACGGCCCGTACCGGGTGTTCCGGGGCGGAGGCGCGTACGACCATCCGCGAGGATGCAGGGCGTCGTGCCGCCGCAAGAGCCACCCGGCCTTCCGCGTCGACGACCTCGGGTTCCGGCTCGCCCGGTCGCTCGACGTACGGGCTCAGCTGCCGACTCCTCTGTCGCCGTCGGACCCCGGGACGGCCTGAGATCCATCCGGCAGGGTCCTGGCCGCGGGCACCAGAGCAGTGGAGGGACCGGGCCCCGTGGTGGTCAGATCCGCCAGGACCGGATGCGGTCTGCCGCGTCGTACGCATCGCAGCGGCCGTTGTCGATGTCGCGGGCGAGGTCGATCAGCGCGCCGTAGGGCGCGTCGATGCCTTCACCGGCGGCGTCCATGTACGCGACGACCAGCCCCACACCGAACAACGCGTTGCGGGCGGGCAGCGGACGCAGCCGGATGACGGCGTGCATCAGAGCGGCGGCGCGCCAGGAGTTGTCGACCGTGGCGCCGACCCTCGGGGTGTTGACGCGGTGCCGGCCGACGGCGGCCACCAGGCTGGAGAAGTCGTGGATGTGCGGATGCTTGGGGAGGGCCTCCGCCTGGCGTTCCAGAAGCCAGCGGATGTCGACATGGAGCTCCACCTCAGGCGGCCCGCCCCGACGCGTCGAGCAAGGACGGCGAGTCCTCCGGGAAGGCGCTGTCGAACGCGTCCGCGTTGTCGGTGACGAACGCGCGGAAGACTTCGGCGGCGCCTTCGAGGCGGGGGTCGCGTACGGCGTCGTGTGCGGCACGGGTGATGAGCGCGGTCACCGTGGTTCCCTCGGCTTCGGCCCGTTCCTTGAGCAACGCGTGCAACTCGTCATCGACCCGGATCGTCACTGGCTTCGACATACCCTGACCGTACAGCAAGGCGTACAGCACCGGTACGGGACCGGCGTATGGGTCCGGGGGCAAGCTCATCGCGGGGGCGGTGGGGTCCCCGTGCCGGTCACATTCCGGGCGGGATCGGAGGGAACCGCTCCGCCGGAGCTCGCGTCGCCTTTGACATGACAAGCAGAGACATGGACCTCCGGGCCTGTCCGATGGGCACCTGGGAGGCCGCCGACGCGTTACCGCATCCCCGATTACGACCCGGGGTGCTCGCCTACCGGGGTTTCCGGCTGGCGCTGAACCGGCCGCGTCTGCGCCTGGAGGCGCCGATCAGCGCCGCGACCCTGGTTCTGGCCTTCGAGGAGCACCCGATCACGCTCACGCGCTCCGACCGTCCGGACCGCCCGCTCCGCCGCATGTCCGTCCTTTCGGGGCTGCGGACCTGCGCCACCCTGGCCGGGCACGGCGGACGGCTGTACGGGGTGGAGGTGAGCCTGGCCCCGTGGATGGCGTTCGCCCTCTTCGACGCGGACCAGAGCGATCTGGCCGCCGAATCCGTCGATCCGCTCCTGCTGCCGGGTGGCCGGATCGCCGCCCTCACGGACGCACTGGCCGAAGCGCCCTGCTGGCAGCACCGGTTCAGGATGCTCGACGCGGCCCTGGCGGCCTGGGCCGACACCGGACCGCGACCCGCCCCGCAGATCGTACGGGCCTGGACCCTGCTCAGCCGGTCCGGCGGAACCCTGCCCATCCCGCGCCTGGCGGACGATGTGGGCTGGGGGGTACGGCAGTTGGAACACCGCTTCCAGCAGCAGATCGGACAGCGTCCCAAGGCTGCGGCGCGGGTGCTGCGTATGCAGCGGGCCCGTCGGCAGCTCGCCCGCGGGCGGTCGCAGGGAGCGGTCGCCGCGGCGTGCGGCTTCTACGACCAGGCGCACCTGTGCCGCGAGTTCAAGGCCATGACCGGGCTGACCCCGACGGCGTTCATGGAAGGCCGCGCTTCTCTCCCGGGCGGCGGGCCGCCGGTGGACCGGCTGCCGGGGGAGACCACCAGCCTCGTTCTGGCCGGATAGGACCGGACGACACCGGACATCCCGGACGACACCGGGCGACAAGGGAGTGCGCTACAGCGGGAAACCGCCGGTTTTCCGCCGTTCGCCGACTGTGTGCGATTTTCTCCAATACGCGCGGCCGGTCCGGCGGCACCGTGGATGCGTAGGGGGCCGAGATCCGGCGGACCCGCCAGTTCGACGCAGTCCGTCTCGGTTCGACCAGTTCAGTCGGTTTCATTCAGTTCATTCAGTTCTACGGGGGTTCAACCATGCCGTACCGACGTGCACTGATAGCGGCGGGAGCCGTCACACTCACAGCGGGAGCGCTGCTCGTGGCGCCCAGCGCCCAGGCGGCCGACGCGCAGCCGGCGTCGAAGACGGTCTACGTCTACGCCACCAGCGTCCACCTGCGCGAGGCACCGCGTACCAGCGCGACCGTTCTCGCCACCGTCTCGCACATCCACCTCACCGACTGGTGCCAGACCAACAAGAACACCACGCCGGTGGCCGACCCCAGCGGCGGGACCAACACCTGGTGGAGCAAGGTCACGCTGACGACAGGCAGTGACGACGCCTGGGTCAGCAACGTATTCCTGCAGGGCGGGCGCAAGATCGCAGGCGTTCCCGACTGCTGAGAGTTCCGAGCACCGGGGGCGCCCCCGGTCGCAGACAGGAGTACGGACCATGAATCGAATCAGGCGCACCACGGTCGCTGTCGCGGCTGCGGCGCTGCTCTCGTTCACCGGTGCGGCCACCGCCCACAGCGCAACGGCCGCGCCCTCGGGCGGTATGTCACCGCAGGCGGCGTGTGCCTACTACAGCGGTAGGGCACTGACCGTGTACGGCAACCACGGATCGCGCGTCTCCCAGGTCCAGTGCCTGCTCGCCAACTGGGGCTATCTGCCGTGGAGCGGTGTGGACGGCGATTTCGGAGCGAAGACACTCGCTGCCGTCAAGAAGTTCCAGGGCGCGCACGGCCTCACCGTGGACGGCGAGGTGGGCGCCCACACCTGGGCGAAGCTCTACGCGTGACGCGACTGGGCCGGCCTACGGCCGGAGCCTGCGGCCCTGCCCTGTCCGGCGGGCAGACAGGGCCGCAGGCCCCGGGCCGAGGTGAACCGCAGGCTGTGAGCTGCAGATTGTGAACTCCACCACGGGCAAGCGCTCGGCGGTGACTTCTGTGGTCCCCGTACGTTGTAGGTGGTGTGCCGAACTCTCTGCCCGCCCCTTCCCCCGCCACGGCCGCGCCGACAGCGAAGGGCGCCCCGTCGCCCTATCTGCTGACTCCCCGCCAGGGAGAAGCGGCCCGCGCCCTGCTGGCCTTCGTGGGATCGCTTCCGCTGGAAGGATCATCCGACGCGCAGCTGCTCGCCGCGGTGATCGCCATCCGCGCTGCCCGGGACGGCTCCGGCAATCTGACGGGAGTGGACCTGCGCTCGCTGCGCCTGGGCGATGCCGAGGGCGCTCTCGCCGCGTTGTCCGGCCTCGGGTGGCAACCGCAGGGTGACCTGCTGGCGGGCGATCCCTCCGTACCCGTGTCCGTCGTCGTGCCCGAACTCTCAGGTCAACCCGGCCCCGACCGCAGCCTTCTCTTCGGCAAGTTGCAGCGCTCCCGGGTGTCGGGCTGGACCACCCGCACTCTGGCCGCCAAACCGGTCAAGAAGGTTTCCTCCCCGGCACGGCTGGCCGCACTGTTCCTGGCCGCGCACAGTAGGTCCGACCGCATCGGTACACTTCCCGCCGCCTTCCCCGCGCAGTGCCACGCGGCTCTGCCGGAGCTGCTGGCCAAGAACTTCCTGTCCGAGGTGGAGGGTGACCGGTATCAACTGTCCGACGCCGTACGGCACTTGTCGGGGCGGTACCTGGACCTTGACGACCAGCCCCCCTCCCGACCGGTCGGCAAGGCACCCATCCCGGAGTTGAGTTGGGAGGGCTGGAAGGCCAAGGCGAGTCCTGCGCTGCGCCGACACGTCGAGAACGTCGAACGCTGTCCTCTCTGCAGGTTCTCCACGGTGCGGGTGGCGGAGGCATTCATGCGGAAGGCCGTTCCCGTCCAGTGCGACGATGACGTGCGTACTGCCTGCGCCGAGTGGGAGAAGACGCAGCAGGACCGTGGTCCGCGTGCGGCGGCGTTCGCAGCGGCGTTCCGCGCGGAGCACGGCCACGGTCCGTCCTTCAAGCAGTTGTGCAAGGGCCTGGGCTGGAAAAAACAGCCACGCGCCCTCCGCGGCCTCATTGTCGGTCGGCTGATCGCCGACGACTGGCTGACCAACACCGACCCGGTGCCGTGGACACTGCGCCCAGGGAAGGCCAACCAATGAGTTATCCGGTGAGGGTGCTCTGCTCGGAGGCCGAGAGGGCGCGCAGGCCGGGTACGGGTGAGGGCAGTAGCCACAAGAACGAGGTGAGGTGCCCGCGACGGCGATCCACATGAGGCGCAGGCCGACAGCGCCGGCGAGTGCTCCACCGGCGAGGGAGCCCAGCGGGCGGGCCCCGTAGTTGACGGTCCGGTACGCGGCATGACCACGGAGAACCGGTAATCGTGGCAGGTCGGCGCCGCGATGCTTCAGGACGTGGCGGCCGGCGGCCCGAGGCGTTCGGTCGGTCCGGCGAAAGCCAGAAACGTGGAGCGAGTACACAGAAGCCACCGGCCGTCGGACTTGTGGAACGTGTCCTCGTAATGCCCCACCTGCGTGGGTGGCCGTGGGGGTTCCATGCCGTCGGTGTGGCCGTCGACGCGGTACGTCGTGAAGTACGTGGTCGCTGTAGCTGTCGAACCGGATGTCAGGGTCACCAGGATGTTCGTACAGATGCGCCGCGAAAGCCGGTCGGCGGGCCGGGAGCCGAAGTAGCTGCGGAGTGCTTCACGGCCCTGCACCCTGCGATCGCCCTCAGCCCACTCCCAGACCCCGTCGGCCGTGAACAGCTCAGCCACGTCGCCCGGGTCGCCCAGGTCGAGCCGGCGGACGAACTCGATGATCAACCGCTCGCACTCTCGCTCGGCGATCAGGCGGTCCAGCGGATCAAGTGCTTCAGTAGCCATGACCACTTCCTACCAGCGCGGCAGCGGACATCACTACCGGTTTTGCTCCCGGGAGGGCTGTGTGACCACGACCGGCCGCCGTGACCGCAGGCGCCACATCAGGGCCTGACGACGACCGCGGCTGGCAGATGAGGGGCAGTCGGCCACATGCTTTAGTTCCCATATGACTGATCTGGAGATTGTGCAGGTGTTCGTACGTCCGGACGGCACCGGGGGCAGCCCGCTGGGCGTGGTGTGTGAGGGAACTGCCGTACCCGGTACGGCAGAACGCCAGGAGACCGCTCGGCGGCTCGGTTTCTCCGAGACTGTGTTCGTCGATGACCCGGCTCGGGGGGAGGTCGACATCTACACGCCCAGCGTTCGGCTGCCTTTCGCCGGCTACCCGCTGATCGGGACCGCGTGGCTGCTGCGGCGACACGGCCTGTCGGCCGATGTCCTGCGGACGGTGGCAGGCGACGTAACCACCTGGACCGAGGGCGAGTTCACGTGGATACGGGGTCGGGCGGAATGGGTGTCGGGCAAGCGCACACAGGAGTACCCGTCCGTCGCGGCTGTCGATGCCTTGCCGGCGCCGCCTGCGGGCGATGGCTGGTTGTACGCGTGGGCATGGGCGGACGAGGCCGCGGGCACGATCCGTGCACGTGGTTTTCCCCGGCGGGGCGACGCCATCGCCGAGGACGAGGCGACCGGCGCGGCAGCGATGGTGCTGGCGGGCGAGCTGGGGCGTGATCTACGGATCAGCCAGGGCCGGGGATCCGAAATCCTGGCCCGTCTTTCCGACGGGGGCTGGATCGAGATCGGCGGTCGCGTCGCGGCGACGGAGGTCCGCCCGCTGCACCGGTGAACTGGGCGCTCGAGGCATTGAGCCGTTTTATCGATCGCCCGGATTACTGGATACCTTGATGTTCCGCGTCAATGCCGGCCGTCGATGCCAAGCGCTCCGCTGCGCGACAGCACGTCGAATCGCGCCGCCTTGTGCCATGTGGAAGCGTGGGATGGTCAGCTACTCAGGACGCTCCCCGTTCGGGGCTCTCCCTGAGACCTGCTATGCGCGGGAGGTCGCCCATGTCATCGAAGCGACGACGGAAGAAGAGGGCTCGCCGCAAGCACGCAGCGAACCACGGACAACGACCGCAGTCCTAGATCCACGGCAGTTTTATACGGAAAGCGGGCGGGTAGACGCACGTAAGCGGTGACTCGCCCGCGCTTCCGGCGCAGTACGTCGCACAAGTGACGATGAACTGAGATGCGCGGGTCGGGTTTCGGCTGGAAGCTAGTATTCGGGGCGCCCCCTGACATTGCTGCGGGGCGTATTGCCACAGCGCAACAGCTTGGAGGCAGGCTCCGTGGCCGAGTCGCAGTCCGTGATCACCCCGCCGGCCAGATCCGCCTTGTTCCTTGTGTGCACCATCGCGCCCGGCGGCGAGTCCGTTGTAAGCGACCTGCTCCCCGATGTGGCCGGATTGAAGCGATCGGTTGGTTTCCGCGCTCCGGACGCCGAGCTCACCTGCGTCGTCGGCATCGGATCCGCCGCGTGGGACCGGCTCTTCGACGGGCCGCGCCCGCGCGATCTGCATCCCTTCGTCCCCTTGGCGGGGTCCCGCCACTGTGCTCCGTCAACGCCCGGCGATCTCATCTTCCATCTGCGGGCCCGCCGCATGGACCTCTGTTTTGAGCTGGCCCGGCTGATTGGCGAACGTCTCCAGGGGGCGGTCACCGTGGTGGACGAGGTGCATGGGTTCAAGTCCTTCGACGACCGTGACCTCCTCGGCTTCGTCGACGGCAGTGAGAACCCGGAGGGCGCGCTCGCGGCCGACTCGGTGTTCATCGGCGACGAGGACCACGATTTCGCGGGCGGCAGCTACCTCGTCGTGCAGAAATATTTGCACGATCTCGCGGCATGGAATGCGCTGCCCACGCAGGAGCAGGAAATGGTCATCGGCCGCACAAAGCTGGACAACATTGAATTGTCCGACGATGTCAAATCCGCAGACTCCCACGTCGCCCTCAACACTGTGACGGACGAGGGCGGAAACGAGCAGAAGATCGTGCGGGAGAACATGCCTTTCGGCCGCATCGGGCAAAGCGAGTTCGGCACCTACTTCGTCGGTTATGCGCGCACTCCAGAGGTAACCGAGCAGATGCTGCGCAATATGTTCCTAGGAGACCGGCCGAGCGTCCATGACCGGATCCTCGACTTCTCCACCGCAGTCACCGGCTGTCTCTTCCACGTCCCGAGCGCCGACTTCCTCGACAATCCGCCGGACCCGCCCGCGGGCGCCACGATGACCGAGGGTTCTCTCGGTATCGGCAGCCTCAAAGGAGTCTGATTGTTATGCCCGTGTCCACCGGTATGAACAACCTGCACCGTGAACTCGCCCCGATCACCGCCCAGGCCTGGGCAGAAATCGAGGACGAGGCCCGCCGCACATTTCAGCGCAACGTCGGGGGCCGCCGCGTCGTGGACGTGACAGGACCCGACGATCCCGCGCTGGCTGCCGTGGGCACCGGCCATCTCACCGCCATCGAAGCTCCGGCGGCCGGTGTCAGCGCGCGGCTGCGTCAGGTGCAGCCCCTGGTCGAACTCCGCGTCCCCTTCACGGTCACCCGCGAAGCGGTGGACGACGTCGAGCGCGGAGCGCAGGACTCCGACTGGCAGCCCGTCAAGGACGCTGCGCGCTCCATGGCGTTCATTGAGGACCGGGCCGTCTTCGAGGGGTACGCGGCAGCGGGTATCGGCGGGCTGCGCGAGCGCACCTCCAACCCGGTCCTCAGCCTGCCGGCAGAGGTACGTGAGTACCCGGACACCGTCAGCCGGGCTCTGACGACGCTGCGCCTCGCCGGGGTCGCCGGTCCGTACTCACTGCTTCTGGGCGCCGACACGTACACCGAGGTGAGCGAGACGTCCGACCACGGGTACCCCATCGCGGCACATCTGGGCCGACTCCTGGACGCGCCGCCCATCTGGGCACCCGCACTCAACGGTGCCTTTCTTGTCTCCACCCGCGGTGGTGACTTCGAGCTGCGCCTCAGCGAGGACCTCTCGATCGGCTATTCCGCGCATGACACGAACGAGATCGAGCTGTACTTCCGGCAGACGCTGACCTTCCTCGTCCACACCGACGAGGCCGTAGTGGCACTCACATCCTGAGCGGACCGGTACGGCCCAGCACGACGGAACGCGCCGCGTACTCATACTCGTACGCGGCGCGTCCCCGTCTTCCCTACTCGGCTCCGGCGCCCGGTTCCGGGGGCAGGCCCACGTCGTCGCGGTCCTCCTCCACGCGCTGTTCGAGTTCCTTGTCGTCCGGGCGCCGGGGCATGCCGCGTCCATGCCCGGTCTCCGGGTCGCCTTCGACTTCGTCGTTCGACTTGTGGTGTGCCATCACTCTCTCCTTGCGGTGGAGGTGGGAACCACTCACCACTCAAGCCCTGTGCCCGTCGCCCCGCAAGCGGGGGAGAGGCGCCTTTCAGCCGCTGACAGTCCCGGCCCCATGTGAGGCCGGCACCAGCCGGTACGCGGTGCCCTCGCGCCGTACGTAACCGGCGGTCGGCGGCGGGAAGTGGCTGCCGAGCAGGAGGGTCGAGGTACCTGCCAGCGATTCGAGCAGCTGATGGCGGGTCCTGGTGGCGAGTCCGGGTGCGATGTCCACGCAGCTGCAGAGCTCGGGGTGCCCCATCTGGACCGGGTGGTGGATGCTGTCGCCGCTGATGAGCGCCGTCTCACCCCGGCTGCTCAGCTCCACCGTCACCTGGCCCGGTGTATGGCCGGGGCTGGGAAGCAGGCGGACGCCCGGCGCGATGTCCGTGCCCTCGTCCGCGACGTCGACGAGGTCGAACAGGCCCGCGTCCCGGACCGGGTACACCGAGTCCCGGAACATCTGCTGCCGCGACTCCTCCATCTCCGTACCGGCCCAGTAGTTCCATTCGGCGCGGGACGTGAGATAGCGCGCGTGGGGGAAGGTGGGCACCCAACCGCCGTCTTCGGAGCGGGTGTTCCAGCCCACGTGGTCGGTGTGGAGATGGGTCAGGATGACGACGTCCACTGTCTCCGGTGCGAAGCCCGCCGCGGTCAGCCGCGCTTCGTAGTCGCTGTTCAGGTTGTGCCAGGCGGGGTTCGCGCGCTGCTTGCCATTCCCGATACCGGTGTCGACCAGTATCCGCAGTCCGTCCGCCTCGACTGCGAAGCTGTGGCTTGCCAGGCGGAGGACGCCCTGTTCGTCGGCGAAGTCGGGGCGCAGCCACGGTGACCGGGCCACAACGTCCGCAGTCGCCCCTGGCAGCAGCCACGGGCCGGTCTGGGCGGGAAGCGCTGTTTCGTCGATACGTCGCACGGTGTGGCTGCCAACGCTCCATGCGGGCGCCTGCGGGGTGGTCGGGGCGATGGGCTGCGGATCCGTGGACATGGTGATCTTCCCTTAGCTGACGTAAAAGCAACTGGTTTGCTTTAAGTCACCGTAGGTCCTACTGTCCCTTAAGGCAAACAACTTGCTTTAAGGCGATCGGGGGCTCTGGCCAGAGCCGACGGACCAGAGCCCGGCCCGATGCGCCGTACAGACCGGAAGGACACGCATGACCAGCGAACTCACTCCCCAGCAAGCAGCGCGCGGCGCGTTGCGGGCGGGCCTCGCCCTCGGGGACGACCGACACGAGGGGTTGGCCGCGACCGCCAACCACATCCATTCCGTCATCACCACGCTGCGTGAACTCGACTTCGGCGACACGCCCCCCGCGGTCTCCTACCGGGCCGAACAGGGGTACGAGGCTGGGCAGGGGAACGTCGATGCAACCGTTTGAGCTGTCACTCACCGAGTCCGCCCGCGCGATACGAGCACGGGAACTTTCGCCGATCGAGCTCACCGAATCCGTACTGGCCCGCATCGGCGCGTTCGAAGGACAGCTCCGCGCCTACGTCACGGTCGATGCGGACGCCGCTCTGGCTGCGGCGGCCCGCGCCGAACTGGAGATCTCCGACAGCGGCCCGCGCGGCCCGCTGCACGGCATCCCCATGGGACTCAAGGACCTGATCGACGTCGCGGGCCTGCCCACCACGGCGAGCTCGGAGGTACGGGCAGGGCACGTCGCGGACCGCGACAGCCAGGTGGCCGCTCGCCTGAACGCCGCCGGAGCCGTACTCCTGGGCAAGACGCACACCCACGAATTCGCCTACGGCCTGACCACACCGCAGACCAGCAATGCCTGGGACCACAGCCGGGTCGCCGGAGGGTCGAGCGGCGGCTCGGCGGTGGCAGTCGCGGCCGGCGAGGCGACGTTCGCTCTGGGCACCGACACGGGAGGTTCGGTCCGGGTCCCGGCGGCACTGAATGGTGTGGTGGGCCTCAAGCCGACCTACGGCCTCGTCTCCCGTTCCGGTGTGACCTCGCTGTCCTGGTCCCTGGACCACGTCGGGCCCATCACCCGTACCGTGCGGGACGCGGCTCTGGTGCTGTCCGCGACAGCCGGACACGACCCGCGCGACCCGGCGAGTGTGTCCGGCCCGTCGGCGGACTTCACCGGTGACGGTGATCCGAAGAGGTCGGGCGATGACCTGGAGGGGGCAGGTGGTGATCTGAAGGGGCTGCGGGTCGGCGTACCCCGCAACCACTACTTCGACAGGGTTTCGCCCGAGGTCGAGGAGGCCGTACGCCGGGCGATCGAGCGGCTGGCGGAGCTCGGAGCGGAGCTCGTGGACGTGGAGATCCCGATGGCGCGCTACGTCCAGGCCATCCAGTGGGGCCTGATGGTCCCCGAAGCCACCGCCTACCACGCGGGGTCCTTGCGGGCCGCTGGCGATCAGTACACCCCGGACGTACGCATCCTGCTCGAGGCCGGCGAACTCACATCGGCGGGCGACTACCTTCGCGCCCAACGGGCCCGCACCATGATGCGAGACGCCTGGGCCCGCATGTTCGACCGGATCGACGTTCTCGCTGCGCCGACGGTGCCGATGACGGCCGCGAAGTCCGGCCAGGACACGGTCGAATGGGCCGACGGCACCACGGAAGCGGTGTCCGACAGCTATGTCCGTCTCTGCGCGCCGGCCAACATCACCGGCGTTCCGGCTCTCACCCTGCCGGTCGGCCGGGACCACGCCGGACTGCCCATCGGTATGCAGCTGATGGCGCGTCCCTTCGGGGACGCTACGGTGCTTCGCGCCGGGCGGGTGTACGAGGAGACGGCCACCGGCATGGGGCGGATCGCCCCGCAGGCGGCATGAGCACCGACCGAAACTCCGGGTGGCTCGCGGTTTCCCGGGACGGGGCGGCTAGAAGCAACGTATTCGCATTAAGGTGGAAGGCATGAGCCCCAAGCCCATGGCCCGCCCCGGCGGGCGCAGCGCCCGCGTGCAGGAGTCCGTCCACGCGGCGGTCCGTGAACTCGTCGGTGAGACGGGCCGCGAAGCGCTGACCGTCCCCATGGTGGCGGCCCGGGCCGGCGTGACACCGTCCACGATCTACCGTCGCTGGGGCGACCTGCAGGAACTCCTGTCCGACGTCGCAGTCGAACGGCTGCGCCCGGAGACCGAACCCGCGGACCTCGGCGGCCTGCGGGCCGATCTCGACGCGTGGGCGGAGCAGTTCCTGGACGAGATGGCCTCTCCGCCCGGACGCGCGTACATCAGGGACGCCCTTCTCGGCGATTCGGACGGCACCAACGCCGGTCAGTGCTCCGCCTATGCCGCGGAGCAGATCGACGCCGTACTGAACCGCGCGACGCGGCGCGGAGAGGCAGTACCCGACACGGAACGGGTGATCGACCGGGTCGTGGCGCCGATGATGTACCGCATCCTCTTCCGCCCCGGTCGACTGGACGCGGAGTACGCCCGCGAACTCGTGACGAACGCCCTCGACCGATCCTGACGCCCGTCGGGCGGGCGGGCGGGCCCGCCCGACGGATGCCGGACCCCTCACCGGTCGCGCAGCATCTCCAGAACGGCCGCGGCCGACCAGGAGAAGTTCGCGGAGTTCTCTCCCGCACCGGTCAGCGGCTGGTAGTTCTCGCGGATTGGTCCGTCGCCGAGCAGGCCGTCCGCGTGCTGGAGCAGCTGTTCGCCGATGGCCCGGGCGTCCCGGTCGTAGCCGTAGCCGGACAGACCGCGGATGGCGAAATACGCCTGGTCCAGCCAGACGAGACCGCGCCAGTATCCGGTCGGGTCGAACTTCGGACTGTTGCGTGCGACCGTCGGCAGGGGCATGTGGGTGGCGAACTGCGCGGGGTCGGTGAGCGCCGTGCGGGCAGCGGCGGCCTCGCGCGCGGACGCGACGCCGGTCCACAGCGGGATGGCTCCTTCGATGCCCTTGCCGGCCGCCGTGCGCGGTCCGCTGCCGTCCGGCCCGCAGTCGTAGAAGTATCCGGTGGCGGGGTCGTAGGTGTGGGTCCTGATCCGGTCCCGCAAGGCATCCGCCCCGTGGTTCAGCTCCTTCGCATCGTCCGGCCAGCCGAGCTCGGTGGCCATCCGGGCGAGGAAGCGTTTCTCCGCGTACAGGAAGCAGTTGAGATCGACCGACTGCTGCGCCAGCGAGTAGCCGACGGTGCGCCCCGCCCGGTCGGTGTTGGTACGCACCTGCGTGTCGTCGAACCTCGGAGCGTTGTCCATCCCGCTCTCCCAGGCGGCTGCCAGTCTCCGCTGCTCGGTGCTGTCGTTGGCCGGGTCCACCGTGGCGCCGTACTCGGCCAGGCCGTTCTGATCGTGGTCCCGGTCGCGGTACCACCACGCGTGGTACGCCCTGAGCTTCGGGTACATCCGGTGCAGGAACGCCCGGCCCCCGCCCCGCTCGTACACCTGCCACACCGCCCAGGCGGCCAGCGGCGGCTTGGAGTTGCGTTCGTTCCAGTTCAGGCCACCCTGGCGGATGTCGTTGTAGAATAGTGCGTCCGGCACCATCCCGGCGTCCTGCGGACGGTCCGGGGAATCCGGCTGAATCTGGTAGTCGAACATCGACTCAATGGTGGAGACGGCCAGTTGAGGATCGAAGACGGCCGTCGCGACGGCTTCCTTCCACGAGTCCCAGGCCCAGAAGCCCCCGGCGAACCACATATTGGTGAGGGACGGAGTGATTCCGTCCTTACGCAGTGCACCCGCCGGACTGCGCCAGTTGGTCACCAGTGTCTGTACCGCCTTGGCCGCGGTCCGGCGGCGGTCGGGGGCCACTCCGTCGAGCGCGCGGGTCAGATAGAGCTGCCAGCGGCGGTCCGCACCGCCCGCGACACGTTCCGGGTGCGCCAGGGCCTCGCGTACGGCGGGCCGGTCCGTACGCCGCTCGGCGTCGGTGAACGTGTACGACTCGGTCCAGGTGAACGTGGCCGCCGCGCCCGGCGCCAGCCTCGTCGGCCGGTGCACGGTGGTGCGGTACTCGTCGCCGTGGACGGTCGTGCGTACGGGCACGGCGTGCGCCACTTCGAACCGGGTCAGGGCTGTGGTCAGGAAGTCCTCGAACGAGCGGACCTCGGCGAACCCGACCGCGACGCCGTCATCAGTCGCGTGCAGTCGCGGCGCGCTGCGAACCGGCTCGCTGGTGTGGCGCAGCAGAGCTCCCGTCCAGTGGGCGCGCAGCTCGCGGTGTCTGTCTCCCCGGTTCTCGACCGTCGCGCGGACCAGGGCGGTGCGGTTGCTGGCGTACCGCAGCTCCACCGTCACGCGCAGACCGTCGGTGACGTACGACTGTGCCAGGACGCCGGGCCGGGCCTCCAGGCGGGGCGACCGGTCCCCGGACAGGTCGACAGCCCGCGCCGACCGCTCGTCGACGAGCCCGAACCGGGTGAACGCCCGGCTCAGGTACCAGGGGTACTCCTCTGCCACGTAGAGGGGCCCGCTGAAGCCTCCGAAGTACGCGTGGTCCGCCGCTGAGGGCAGGCCGTAGGCGTGCCAGGCCCCGAGGTCGGCGAAGACATTGAGTGGATTGTCCTCCGGCGGCTGGGCCGCCCCGGGAAGGCCGTGCAGGTCGAGTACGTCGGAGAGCCCGTCCCGGAACGGGTCACCGGCGCCGGGGCGTGGCGCTTCGGACGCTCTCTCCTGGGCATGGGCGGGCACCGCCGGCAACAGGGCGGCGCCCAGCGGTATGAGCGACGAAGCGGCGAACTGCCTCCGCGAAAAATGATTCATTCGAGAGCCTCGGAACATGAGGGGTGTCGGAATCCGGCCACGCTAACAGTTTGTTGACAGCCCGTTCAGAGGTCTGGTCTGCCCGGATTCCGTGAGCGCTTCCTGTCCCAGCGACCCCCGCCAAGTGGTCGGCTCCGCGAGGTGGCCGGTCCCCGGACCGGCTGATTGGCCCATGAAACGGTCATGGACGCGCCAAGTCTTCATCCTTAGGCAAAGCGTTCGATATTAATGAATCAACGCTCTTGTCCTGCGCATGCCCCGCGGATGTGATCGCGGAAGCCGCTTCGTACGGCTCCGCTCCGCACAAGGAGAATCCATGCGCACAGCCCGTACCCGGCTCCGTACCGGGGCCGCAGCGGCGGGGGTCACCACCCTCGTAGCCGCTGCGGTGATAGCCACCCCCCTGAGCAGCAGCGCCACCTCCGCACCCGCACAGGCCGTACCGCAGACCAAGGCGGTCCCGGCTGTGGCAGGTCATCAGCTGGTCAGCGCGGTCAGCAGCCCCCTGCCAACTCAGCAGTGCCAGGCGAAGTGGAAGATCGCCTGCTACACGCCGGTCCAGTACCGCCAGGCGTACAACCTCAACCCGCTGTACAGGGCCGGTGTCACCGGCAAGGGCCGCACGATCGTCATCGTCGACTCGTTCGGCTCGCCGACCGTCCAGCACGATCTGGACGTCTACAGCAAGCAGTTCGGGATGAAGAGCGCCAAGGTGCAGGTCGAGAAGTGGGGCAAGGTGCCCAAGTTCGACCCGAAGAACTCCGACATGACCGGCTGGGCCGGCGAGACGACGCTCGACGTGGAGATGGCCCACGCCGTCGCCCCCGACGCCAGGATCGTGCTCGTCGAGACCGCGGTCGCCGAGACCGAGGGCGTCACCGGTCTGCCGGAGATGATGTCGGCCGAGAAGTCCCTCATCGACCACGGCGTCGGTGACGTCATCACGCAGAGTTTCGGCGCCACGGAGAACACGTTCCCCGGCTTCGGCAACGGGGACTTCTCCAGCATCGGCAAGCTGCGCTACGCGTTCAAGGACGCCGCCCGGCACGGCGTGACCGTCCTTGCCTCCTCGGGTGACGGGGGCGCCACCGACAGCACGGCGGACGGCAAGGGCTACTACAAGAAGCGGGTCACCTCCTGGCCCTCGTCCGACCCGTTGGTGACCTCGGTCGGCGGCACCCAGCTGCATCTGGACGACCAGGGCAACCGCACCGCGCCGGAGAGCGTGTACAACGACTACGGCGCGGGCGGCGGCGGCCAGTCGCACGTCTTCGGCCGCCCCGCGTTCCAGAACGGCGAGAAGAAGGTCGTCGGCACCCGCCGCGGAACCCCCGACATCTCGATGGCCGCCGCGGTCGACGGCGGTGCCTGGGTGTACTCCAGCTTCGACCCGACCGCCGTCGGCTGGGAGGTCTCCGGTGGTACGAGTGAGGCCGGCCCGCTGTTCTCCGGCGTCGTCGCCCTGGCCGACCAGGTCGCCGGCCACCGCGTCGGGGACATCAACAAGGCGCTGTACACCCTGTCCCACCGCCCGTCGTCCGGCATCGTGGATGTCAACGACGGGACGAACAACAGTTACCAGGGGGTGACCGGCTACACCGCCGTCAACGGCTATGACATGGCCACCGGCGTCGGCACGGTGGACGCGTCCCGGTTCGTCCCGGCTCTCGCCCGCGCCGGCCACGGCGGCTGACCGGCGTACCAGGCCGGACCCCGGCGGGCCGATCCTTCCCTGAAAGCCAGTGCCTGCCGCGGCACTGGCCTCCCGGACGCCGGACGGGCTCGGCGGTCGAGCCCGTCCGGCTACCGGGGAAGCTCCGCGCGGAGTGCCTTCCGCCGCGCCCGGCGGCATGTCGTGCCGGCGCCGGTGCCGCCGAGGCCCCACCCCGCCGACGGGCGGCGGCCCCCGCACACGGAGCGCATAGGGTCGAGTGGTGACGCCTCCGACGACTGTGACCTCGCCCGTTGAGCAACTCGACGCCCTCGACCGCCGTATCGCCGCCGCGCTCCAGATCGACGGGCGGGCGTCCTGGCGGCGGATCGCCGCCGCGCTCGGGGAGCCGGAGCGGAAGGTGGCGCGGCGCGGCCTGCGGCTCCTGGAGAGCGGGCGGGTGTCCGTCACGGGTCTTGTGGTGCGGGGGGAGACCGTGATCCTGCGGATGAACTGCCGCCCGGGGGCGGTACGGGAGGCGGCAGCAGCGGCGGCCGGGCGCGACGACGCGATCTTCAGTTACGTGCTGGCGGGGGCGGTCGACTGTGTGGCCGAACTGCAGTGTCAGCCGGGCCGGTTGGCGCATCTGATGCTGGACGAGGTGCCTGCCCTGCCCGGTCTTCTCGCCCAGAACGTCTCGCCGGTCCTGCGGTACTTCCGCACCGTGCACGAGTGGCAGCCGGACATCCTGGACGAGGACGAGATCGAAGCGCTCGGTGGCCGGTCCTCCCTCGCGGACGGAGTCGGTCTTCCGGACTCCGAGGTGGGTCCGGAGGAGCGGGCGATCCTGCGGGCGCTGGCCGAGGACGGGCGCTGTACGCACGAGGAACTGGCCGCGGTGGCGGGAGTCTCACTGGCCACCGCCCGGCGGCGCGTGGAGTCGCTGACCCGCGACGGGCTCGTCAGCATCAGGGCCTGTGTGGAACCCGCACTGCTCGGGCTTCCCGTCGAGGCGCTGCTCTGGATCAAGACGCGCCCCGATGAGGTGGAGGCCGTCGGGCAGCTGCTCGTCGCATCGCCCCTCGTGCGGTACGCGGCCGTGGTCATGGGCGAGTACCAGCTGCTTGTCGACGTCACACAGCCTTCGAAGGCCGCGCTGCACGAGTTCCTGACCGCGGCGCCCTGGGTACGGCAGGTGCAGGCGGTCCAGTCCCATCTGGTGGTGGAGGCTCTGAAACGGAGCGGGACGGTCACACCACTCCTGCACCGACACACCTGACGCCCTTCCTCAGGCTGACCATAATTTTCAGGTGAACGGTGTCCGCGTCTGAAACATTCACCCACGCAAGAGGCTTGACTTATCTGGTCAATGGCCCTCAGTGTGTGCCGCATGATCGAAGACACGGCCGACGGCCTCTGCACGCTCGACGCCACGGAACTCGCAGAGCGTCTGCGCAGCCGCGACCTCTCCGCCCGTGAGGTCGTCCAGGCACACCTCGACCGGATCGCGCGGATCAACCCCGCTGTCAACGCCATCGTCACCCTGGACGCGGAAGGCGCACTCCGCGCGGCGGCGGCGGCCGACGAACGTATGGCACGGGGCGAGGCGACCGGCCCCCTGCACGGGCTGCCGATCGCGTTCAAGGACACCCACCTGACACGCGGAATGCGCACCACACACGGTTCGCCGCTCTTCGCCGACCATGTGCCGGACGAGGACGAACTCCTGGTCCAGCGCATCGAGGCGGCGGGCGCCATCCGCATCGGCAAGACCAATGTGCCTGAGTTCGCGGCGGGTTCGCACACGTTCAACCCCGTCTTCGGTGCGACCCGCAATCCGTACGACACCGGGCGCTCGGCCGGTGGCAGCAGCGGCGGCGCCGCGGCCGCGCTCGCCGCCGGGCTGCAGCCGCTGGCCGACGGCAGCGACATGGGCGGCTCGCTGCGCAACCCCGCTTCGTTCTGCAACGTCGTAGGACTGCGGCCCACCCCCGGCCGGGTGCCGTCCCATCCGTCGGGCGACGTGTGGGACACCCTCGCGGTCGCGGGACCCATGGGCCGCACGGTCGCGGACACCGCCCTGCTCCTGTCCGTGATGGCGGGCCCGGACCCCCGCAGCCCCCTCTCCCTGGAGGCGCCGGGCCACACCTTCCGGGCGCCTCTGGTCCGCGGGGACCTGAAGGGGCTCCGGGTCGCCTGGGCACCCGACCTCGGCGGGCGGGTGCCCGTCGACCGGGACGTGTCCGGCGTACTGGCCCGGCAGGCGGCGGTCTTCGAGGAGCTGGGGTGCCGCGTCGAAGAGGACTGCCCGGACCTCGACGGCGCCGAACACGTCTTCCGGACCCTGCGCGCCCAGGCGTTCAGCCTCGGGTTCGGCACGTACCTCGACGAACGGCGCGAGTCGCTCAAGCCCAGCCTCATCCGGAACATCGAAGAGGGACGGCGCCTCACCGGTGCGGACCTCGAACGCGCCACCGCCGAGCGCACCCGTATCCATCTCGCCGCCACCGGTTTCTTCGAGCGGTACGACGTGCTGCTCGCGCCTGTCAGCCAGGTCTCGCCGTTCCCCGTCGACGAGGAGTACCCCACCGGGATCGACGGGCAGGCCCAGCACAGCTACCTCGACTGGATGCGCTCCGCGTACTTCCTCTCCGTTCTGGGCGCACCCGCCCTCTCGGTGCCCGCCGGCTTCACCGACGCCGGACTCCCCGTCGGCCTGCAGATCGTGGGCCCGCCGCGCGCCGAGGCGGCCGTGCTCGAAGTCGGCGCCGCGTTCGAGGCCGTGACCCGGCACGGGCGCCGGCGACCGGTATTTCCCTCTGCCTGAAGCTGTCGCACTCCGGGAGCCCTCATGAGAAAACTGCACGTGATCTGGGCCGTGGTGCCCGTAATGGCGTTCCTCAGCACACCGTTCCTGCCCTTCGTGAACGGCCCCTACCTGTGGCTCGGCGTCCCCTCCGTACTGGCCTGGTGCCTGTTGTGGACGGCCGGGACGACTGCCGGGCTCGCCCTCACCGACCGCTTCGCCCTGCCCGCCGGGGCACGCGAGGACGCGCCTGAGACGGAGACCACGGCATGAACAGCACCAGTGTCATCGCCACGATCGGCATGCTGGCCATCGCCGTGGTCGGGATCGGAAGACACCGTCCGGCCAAGGGCCCGCTCGGTGAATGGACCGTGGGCGAACGGAAGTTCTCCACCTTCACCACGTGGTTCCTGCAGGCGGGCGAGTCCTTCACCACCTTCAGCTTCCTTGGCCTGGCCGGCCTGGCCTTCGGCGGCGGGGTCGCCGCCTCGTACGCCTTGTGCTACCTCGCCATCAACTTCGTCCTGCAGTACTTCACCGCTCCGAGGATGCGCCGACTCGGCAGCGAGCACGGCTATCTGACACAGGCGGACTTCTTCGCCGAGCGCTACCGCAGCCCGCTCCTGGGCCGGGTCGTCGCCATCGTCGGGGCCGTGTTCCTGCTGCCCTACCTCCAGTTGCAGATCACCGGCCTCGGTCTGATCGTCCAACTGGCGACGGGCAGCCGCACGGGCGGCAACCTCAGCATGATCCTCGCGACCGTCCTCACCGTCGGCTTCGTCCTGTGGTCCGGTATCCGCGGAGTCGCCCGCGTCGCCTACCTCAAGGACGCTCTGATGGTCGTCGGGCTCCTCGTCCTGTTCATCGGGGTCGCGATCTCGGTGAAGGGCGGCATCGGGGGCCTCTTCGAGACCGTACGGGACACCCGCCCGGACCTCCTGACGCTCGACCAGAAAGGCTACGACTCGACCTTTTTCGTCAGTGCCGTCATCATCTCCGGCATCGGCGGCGGCCTGGGGACCATGGCCCATCTGTGGCCTCCGGTCCTGGCGGCCCGGAGCGGCCGGGCGCTGCGCTCCAACGCCATCTGGCTGCCCCTCTACCAGATAGCCCTCGGTATCCCGGTCATCGTCGGATTCGCCGGCATCCTCATGGTGTCGCCCCACTCGCCCGGGAACGCGGTGGCACTGACCCTCGCCGGCCAGACCCTGCCAGGCTGGCTGGTCGGTGTCGTCGCGGTCGCCGCGGCATCGGCCGCCATGGTCCCGTCCGCCGCCATCATCGTGGGCATCTCCAGCCTGCTGTCGCGCAATGTCCTGAGTGTCCGCAGCGAGCGCACCCAGCTGCGTACGAACCATGTGTGCGCGGTCGGCGCCGCCGCCCTCGCGCTCTGTCTCGGACTGTCCCGTCCTGACCTCCTCGCCAATCTGCTGCTGCTCACCTTCGGCGGACTCAGTCAGCTGGCCCCGGCCATCACCATGGGCCTGGCGAGGAAGGTGCGCCTGGACGCGATCCCCGCTCTGCTCGGCATCCTCACCGGAGTGGCCGTCCTCACCTGGCTGACCTTCGGCAACGTGGATCTGGGGACAATGGACCCGGGCCTCGTGGCGCTGCTGCCCAACCTCGTCGTCACCGGTGTGGCACAACTGGCGGTGCGGACACGTACGTCCCGGGAGGAGTCCGGTGGCGTACCGGGTAAGAGGGTTGGGGTGGCCTGAGAGGAGGAGAACCGGCAGCGGCCCGGACCCGGGAACATCCAGCCCCCTCATCCTGTCCAGTGTTACCACCAGCCTCCATTCCGCCCCGCTCTGTCCAAGGAGTTCGACGTATGCCCCCTCTCTTCCCGGCCCTGGCCGCGGGCTCGGCCCGCCCCGCGCTGACCTTCGGGGACCGCTCGCTCAGCCATGCCGAACTGGTCGCCGCGGCAGGAGCGTCGGCGGCTCTGCTCGCCGGGGCCGGCCGCGTCGCCGTCTGGGCCACACCCACCCTGGAGACCGCCGTGGGTGTGGTCGCCGCGCTGCTTGCCGGGGTGCCCGCCGTACCGCTCAACCCGCGGACCGGCGAGCGCGAGCTGACGCACATCCTGTCCGACAGCACACCGTCACTGGTCCTGGCGGCACCCGGCGACGAACTGTCGCCGGTACTCGCCGAGCTGGACCGCGTGGACATCGACGTGCGGGCGACCTCCGGGGCCCGTCCGCTCCCCGAAGAGCCGCCGGCCGAGGCGCCGGCGCTGATCGTCTACACCTCCGGTACCACCGGGCCGCCCAAGGGCGTCGTCCTGCCGCGACGGGCGATCACCGCAACCCTGGACGCGCTGGCCGACGCCTGGGAGTGGACCGGCGACGACGTACTCGTCCACTCCCTTCCTCTCTTCCATGTCCACGGACTGATCCTGGGCATCCTCGGCCCGCTGCGCCGGGGCGGCGCCGTGCACCACCTCGGCCGCTTCGAGACGGCCGCGGTCGCCCGCGAACTGGCCGCCCACGGCACGATGTTCTTCGGTGTCCCCACCATGTACCACCGCATCGCCGAGGCGCTCTCCGGCGATCAGGCGCTGGCCGCGGCCCTGTCCGGCGCCCGTCTGCTGGTGTCGGGGTCGGCCGCGCTCCCCGTGTACGACCACGAGCGCATCGCGTCCGCGACGGGGCGGCGGGTCATCGAGCGGTACGGCATGACCGAGACCCTGATGAACACGAGCGTCCGCGTCGACGGCGAACCCCGGCCCGGCACGGTCGGCGTGCCGCTGGCCGGGGTGAGGGTGCGGCTGGTCGAGGAGACGGGGGAGGAGATCACGGCGCACGACAGTGAGAGCGTCGGCGAGATCCAGGTGTGCGGCCAGAACCTGTTCACCGAGTATCTGAACCGCCCGGACGCGACCGCCGCGGCATTCGACGGCCCGTGGTTCCGTACCGGCGACATGGCGACCCGCGATCCGGACGGTGCGGTCCGCATCGTCGGCCGGAAGGCCACCGACCTCATCAAGAGCGGCGGCTACAAGATCGGTGCGGGCGAGATCGAGAACGCCCTACTGGATCATCCCGCGGTACGCGAGGCGGCGGTCACCGGCGAGCCCGACCCGGACCTGGGCGAGCGCATTGTCGCCTGGATCGTCCCTTCGAACACGCAACGCCCGCCCTCCGTCGAGGAGTTGGCCGGGCATGTGGCGCGGCAGCTGGCCCCGCACAAGCGGCCCCGCGAGGTGCGGCTGCTCGACGAGCTGCCGCGCAACGACATGGGCAAGATCATGAAGCGGGCGCTGCATGGCTGACCTGTGGACGGCCCGCGAGGCGATCGGCGCCGTAGCGGACCCGGGTTCCTTCACCGAGCTGGGGCAACCGCCCCGCGCCACGGAACCCGACGGTCCGCTCGGCTGGCCGGGGTACGACGAGATGACCACGAGGGCAGCGGCGCGGACCGGTGAGCGCGAGTCCGTCGTCTGCGGGACCGCTTCGATCGGTGGCAAGGAGGCCGTTCTCATCTCCTTCGAGTTCGGCTTCCTCGGCGGCTCGCTCGGGGAGCCAACGGGTGACCTCCTGGAAGCCGCCTTCACGCTGGCCCGGGAACGGCGCACCCCACTCGTCTCGCTGATCGCCACGGGCGGCAGCCGGATGCAGGAGGGGATGCGCGCACTGACCCAACTACAGCGCGTGACACGCCAGTCCGCTCTGCTGCGAGCCACGGGCACCCCGCAGATCGCGGTCGCGCGTGACCCCACGACGGGCGGCGGCTGGGCCACCCTCGGCGCGGGGGCGGACGTCGTGCTCGCGCTGTCCGGCGCACAGGTGGCCTTCGCCGGATCACGGGTGCGACCGCCGGGCGCGGAACCGGCCGCGTACACCGCCGAGGGGCAGTTCGCCGCCGGGCAGATCGACGCGCTGGTGCGCCCCGAGGAACTGCGCGCGGCCCTGGCCGACTGGCTGTCGCTGCTGTCCGGGCCACGGGGCGCCGGGGCGTTCGAACCTCCCGGCACACTCGTCGGGGGACCGGCCCGCGCCACCTCCGGCCAGGAGGCGGTCGCGCTGGCCCGCTCCCCGGAGCGCCCACGTGCCGCCGCATACCTCGCCGCCTGCTTCGGCGGCCGTATCCGGGAGATCAGCGGAGACCGCTGCGGTGCCACCGACCCCGGCATTCGCTGCGGCTTCGGGAGCCATCGGGGGCTGACCGTCGCGTACGTCGCGCAGTGCGGCACCGCGACGCGTCCCGCCGGATACCGCACCGCGACCCGGCTGGTCTCTCTCGCCGACGCCCTCGGCATCCCGGTACTCACCCTCATCGACACGCCCGGCGCCGCCAATGACGCCGAAGCGGAGCGATCCGGCGCGGGCCCGGCCATCGCCGGCCTCTTCCTGGCCATGGCGACCGCCCGCGTACCACTCACTGCGCTCCTCATCGGCGAGGGCGGCTCCGGCGGTGCGCTCGCGCTGGCGGCCCCGGGCAACACCTGGGCCACACCGGACAGTTACTTCTCGGTCATCGCGCCGGAGGCGGCCGCCGCCATCCTCAAGCGCGACCCGGGCCGGGACGGGGAGACCGCGGACCAGCTGCGCCTGCGCCCCCACGATCTGGTGGAGCTGGGCATCGCACGCGGGGTGGTGAGCGTCCTGCCCCCTTCGTGATGCCGGCGAGGGCCCCCTGGGCGGGCTGCTGATCAGGGCCGACGGGCCTGCCGTCCGGCGGCCTGCGATCCTGGATCAAGCCTCCTCGGCACTCGTACGTCCTGGTACGGGGCCAGGTGGTGAGGCGCGCGCACCACGGGAGAGAGATACGCGATGACAGCGATGCGGACAGTGACACTTCCCTCCGGGGCCGCGGTGCCCGCTCTGGGGCAGGGCACCTGGTACATGGGGGACGACCGCGGACGGCGCCCCCGCGAACTCGCCGCGCTGCGGCGGGGCATCGATCTGGGGATGACGCTGATCGACACGGCGGAGATGTACGGAAGCGGCGCCGCTGAAGAGCTCGTCGGGGAGGCGATCCGCGGCCGGCGGGACGAGGTCTTCCTGGTGAGCAAGGTGCTGCCGTCGAACGCCGACTCCCGCGGCACGGTCGACGCCTGCCGTGCGAGCCTGCGCCGCCTGGGTACCGACCGGATCGACCTCTACCTGCTGCACTGGCGCGGGGGCGTTGCGCTCGCCGAGACGGTCGAGGCTTTCGAAGCACTGGTGGCGGACGGCAGCATCGGTTCCTGGGGGGTCAGCAACCTCGACGTCGACGACCTGGCGGACCTGCCCGAAGGGGCGATCCCCCAGACGGACCAGGTGCTCTACAACCTCACCCGGCGCGGCCCCGAGCACGCTCTCCTTCCTCGGTGCAGGGACCTGGCGGTCCCGGTCATGGCGTACTCACCGGTCGAGCAGGGCCGGTTGCTGGGACACGACGCGCTGCGCGCGGTGGCCGCGGCCCACGGCAGGACCCCGGCTCAGGTGGCGCTCTCCTGGGTGCTGCGGCACGAGGACGTCATCGCCATCCCCAAGGCGTCCTCCGTCGCCCATGTGGAGGAGAACCGGGCGGCCCTCGATCTGTGCCTCACCGACGACGACCTCCGGACTCTGGACGCCGCTTTCCCTCCCCCTGCGGGGAAGGAGCCGCTGGAAATCCTCTGAGCCCCGGAGAGGGCGGGCGGGTTCAATGGCCGGCGCGGTCCCACCCGGTGGGCCCGCGCGCGCCCATCGGGCCCAGGGGTGCCTGCCTGGCACCTACCGCTAAGGCCCCTGGACCGCACGCCGCAGCAGGGCGAGGAACTGGTCCCGCTCCTGCGGGGAGAAGTGCGCCAGCATCTGCTCGTTCACCGAGACCACGGCGGGGGCGAGGGAGGTGGCCAGTTCCCGGCCGCTTTCGGTAATGCTCACCAGCTTTCTCCGCCTGTCGCTGTCGTCCTTGGCGATGTCCACCAGACCCCGCCGCAGCAGGCGGTCCAGAAGTGGTGCCACGGTCGACTTGTCGAGGTTGGCCAGCGCCCCGAGCCTGCCCTGATCCATCGCCCCGTGGGCGTGCAACAGGCTCAGCACAGTGAACTGCGGCCCGGTCAGGTCCCGGTGGACCTGCTCGTACCAGAGACGGGTGTGCACCTGGTTCAGCTGGCGGGCCAGGGGGCCGATGCCGCCGATCGCACTGAGCAGGTGGCCGGGGTTCTGGTCCTGCGATGACATGTCCCGCCGCCGTTCCGTCGAATTTCCGTCGAGTTGATTAGGACGCACACGTACTATACCGTGGAACGAAACCAGGACGCACACGCCATAACCGTGTGCGACGACGGTGTACGGCAACGGTGCGCGACGCCGCCGGTATCCGCCTTATGCCGAGGGCATGAAGACGACTGCCCGAGCAAGAAAGGTTTTCTGTTATGACACAACGCGGCAGCGCGCTCAACTTCCGTGACTTCGTGGAGGGTTCACTCGACGTCGGCGACGCGGTCGACATCCGCGAGCCGGTCAGCCCCACGCTTGAGGTCGGAGCCATCACGCGGCGCGTCTACGAGACGAGGGGCCCCGCCCCGCTGTTCAGCAACCTGACCGAAGGCAAGGCGGGATGCCGGATTCTCGGAGCGCCCGCCGGCCTGAGCGGCACAGGCGAGGGGAAGTACGGCCGGCTCGCCGCGCACTTCGGACTGGCCCGCGAGACCGTGCCGGGCCAACTGCTGGAACGGCTCATCTCCGCGATGCACTCGGACCCCGTCGCCCCGAGGACGGTGGAAACCGGACCGTGCAAGGAGAACGTGCTGACGGGCGATGACGTCGACCTGGCGCGGTTCCCGGTGCCGTTGCTGCACCAGGAGGACGGCGGCCGGTACTTCGGGACCTACGGCTTCCATGTGGTGCGTTCCCCCGACGGTCGGTGGACCAGCTGGTCGGTCAGCCGCACCATGCTCAACGGCCGCAACACACTCGTCGGCCCGGCCATGCCGCAGCAGCACCTCGGCATGATCCACGCCATGTGGCGCGAGCGGGGCCTGCCGACACCCTGGGCGATGGTGCTGGGGGCCCCGCCGGCAGCGCTGGCCGCTGCGGGTATGCCGCTGCCCGCCGGAGTGAACGAGGACGGCTACGTCGGGGCGCTGACCGGCAGCCCCGTAGAGGTGGTCCGAACCGAGCTGCACGACCTGTACGTCCCGGCCAACGCGGAGATCGTGCTTGAGGGATACATCAGCCCCGATGAGACAGCCCCCGAAGGACCGATGGGCGAGTATCACGGTTACTCGTTCGCCGAAAGCAAGCCGCAACCCGTCTTCCACGTCGAGGCGGTGACCCACCGCGACGACCCCATCCTCCCCGTCTGTGTGGCGGGCCTCCCCCCGGAGGAGAACCACACCATCTGGGGCACCATGATCTCCGCGGCCAGCATGGACCTGCTGCGCTCCAGCGGCTTGCCCGTGGACATGGCCTGGTGCTCCTACGAGGCTGCGACGTGCTGGATCGCCTTGTCCATCGACATACAGCGGCTGGCACGGACGGGGCTGAGCGAACGGGAACTGGCCGACGCGGTGGCTGACGTCCTGTTCGGCTCACACACCGGGTGGCTGGTGCCCAAGGTCCTTCTGGTGGCGAACGACATCGACATCACCGACATCAACCAGCTGGTGTGGGCCCTGGCCACCCGGTACCACCCGGGCACCGGTGAGTACGTCTACCCCGACGCTCCCGGCATCCCCATGGTTCCGTACCTGACACCGGACGAGGTACGCACAGGACGGGGCGGCAAGTCCGTCATGAGCTGTCTGCTGCCGGAGCAGTTCGAAGGACGCACCCGGGGCATCACCGCGTCCTTCCGGCACTCGTTCCCGGACGATCTGCAAGAACGGGTCGCAGCGAACTGGGCCGGATACGGCTTCCCTCCGGGCGGTCCCACGGGCGGTCCCACGCTGAGCTGACGGGGCGCCCGGGAGGGCGGGTTCAAGGGTGGAGCACTCCGCAGGAGGCGTTGCCGAGGATCCGGTCCACCTGCGACAGCAGCCTCGTGGAGGGCAGCAGAGTGGCGTGGACGAAGTTCTGGGCGATCACTTCGTCAGGGTGGAACAGCTCGCCCTCGGCGTTCCTGCCGACTTGATCCAGGTAGTCCTCCCACAGGTCGCTGCCCTGCGTCATGACGTACGTCAGCGGACGGCCGTCGGGTCCCATGTCCGCTGCCCAGCTGGTGCCTTCCTGCTTCAGTGCCATGAAGTACCAGGTGATGTACGGGAAGAAACTGCCCCCCTCGTACGGGCCGTTGGCCGTGAGCAGCGGCATCAGCGGGCGTTCCACCGGCTCTTCTCCCGTACCGGGGGCCGGTGGGACGTGGAGCGGGATGTACACGTCGAGATCGGGGGTGTCCGGGTTGGTGATTCTGAGCGAAGGGAGTGTGGTGCGGGAAGTGGGGGAGGGCCAGGCCACGTCGGGGAGTTGGACGGCGGTGTCGAGCTGCGTGTAACCGATCAGGTCGTACAGGGCCCGCCGTAGTCGCGGCTTGTTCTTGCTGATGATGTGGAAGAGCTCATGCAGGAGGATGTCGCGCAGGCCGGTGGTGCTGCTGTGCGGGAAGAGGGGGTCCGCGCCAGGGGTGGGGCCCAGGGCGGGGACGATTTTGGCGGCGGGGAGTACCACGGTGTCGGTGTGGCGCGTGTAGGCCGCGCGGCCCTCTTCCTGACCGGTGGTCTTGACCAGATACACCACTGGTGGCAGCAGATCCGGCCACCGGCCGGTCAGGCGGACGTCCAGATCGCGGGTCAGCTCGGCGAGTACGTCGGTCTCCTGCCGGTTCCATGCCATCACCTGAGAGGTGACGTAGTCGAGGTAGACGGGAGTGCCGACCGGGGTCTCGGGGCGGGCGAGGCAGACGCGTGCACGGCGGTCGAAGTCGCTGAGGTTGGCGACGAAGTCATCCGTCCTGCCGAGCAGTTGTCGTCCAGAGGCCCGTGCGGCAGCGATGACTTCGGTCGTTCCGATGGTACCGACGGTGATGTCGTCCAGTTCTTCGGCCACAGTGTGCTCCTGTCGGCATCGTGGTGATCGTGAAAAGAGGAGTCGGGCTCAGGCCGGGCCCTCGGCGAGGCGGAAGCCCATGGCGTACACGGGCTTGGCGTACCAGCCGTGCCGTCGGCGGCAGCGGGAGAGGTCGGCGTACCTGGTGAAGCTGCCGCCCCGCGCGACGCGGTAGCGGCGTCCGTCGGCCAGCAGGTCGTCGGAGACCGTCTTGCCGCCGGGATACGGGTGGTAGTCGTCACTGACGTACTCCTCGACGTTGCCGCCCATGTCGTCGGCGCCGAAAGGGCTGCGTCCGGCGGGGTGGATTCCCACCGGGGTGGTGTTGAGCGGGCCGGTCTCCACGGTGTTGGCGACATGAGTGGCGAGGTGGTCGCCCCATGGGTACTCGCGGCCGTCACCGCCGCTGGCGGCGTACTCCCACTCGGCCTCGGTCGGCAGCCGGAACCGGCGCCCGGTGCGACGGGAGAGCCAGGAGGCGTAGGCGTCGGCGGCCTGCGGCGGGACCGTCCACACCGGGTGGTTGGCCAGGTGGACGGGATGGATACCGAACTGCCAGGAGCTGGGCAGCCAGCGGACGTGAGTATCCAGCAGGAACGTGCGGTACTCGCTGTTGGTGACGGGGTAGCGGGCGATACGGAAGGCGCCGATGTCCGCCGTGTACTGGGGTGCCTCCTTGGCGATCCAGTCCCGTTCCACGCCGACATGCCGCCAGGCCGCGGCCACCGAGTCCACCCGTGCGGGCGGCAGACCCAGCTTCACCCGGCCCGCCGGGACGTCGAGCATGACAGGGCTGTCCACATCGATCCGGGGGTCGCCGTGCAGGGCGAGCAGGTATCCGGCTGCCAGCCGGGTCCCGGCGTCGACAGCGATGTCTTCGGCGAGCTGCGCCAGGGCGGTGGGGTCGACGCTGGTGAGGCTACGGCACTGGCGGTTGAGCCCGCGCGGGTCGATGCGGTCGCTGTAGGTCTTTCCCAGCCCCATGGCCTGGCGGTCTTCGAGCGCGTTGGGGTTGCCGCAGGAGGTCTGTGTCATCGCGTTCCCCGTCATCGAGCGAGTTCGTGGACCGCGCCGTCGTAGGAAGTGGCCAAGAAGCGGTCGGACGCGGCGTCGTAGCAGAGGCTGGAGATCCCGGCGGTGGTGGGGCGGGTGACGTGCCAGTCGCCGGTCTCCGTGTCGTGGACGGCGAGGGTGCCGAAGTAGGAGCCGGTGGCGATCCGCCGCCCGTCGGCGGAGGCGGCCACGCATTTGACCGAGTGGTCGTGCGGGGTGGGAACGGCCGTGTCCGTGGTGCCCTCCCACAGGTGCAGCATCAGGTCGCGGCTGACGCTGGCGAACCGCCCGTCGGACAGTGGGGCGCAGCCGTTGGCGATCCGCGCGTGTGCCCCTTCGCGGCGGCCGGATTCGGTGAGTGAGCCGGTGCGGAACCAGGAGGCGGAGGTGTCCGCGCAGACGGCAAAGATCGTTCCGTTGCCCACGGCGAGACCTTTGACGGCGTTGGCGTGCAGGGGCAGCGTCGCGATGTGCCGTACGGCGTTGTCGTCGATCCGCAGTACCAGACCTTCGCCGGTGTAGGCACCGACGATGACGTGGGGGACTCCGTTTCTCTCGAAGGCGGCCGCGCAGTTCAGCGGCGAGCGGTGCTCCAGCAGAACCGAGCCGGTGTCGGCGTCGAACAGCCGGCCCAGCTGCCCGCCGGTCAGGACACGTCCGCCGGCCGCGATCAGGAAGTTGCACAGACTGCCTGTCTCGGCCGCGGGTCTGCCGTCGATGTGGACGACACCGGCGTCACCGACGGTGTACACACGGCCGTCGGCCACGGTCACCGCGTTCAGTGCCGGGGTGTTCTCGATGCCTTCCAGGTCCCAGGTGTTGTGTGGGATGTGGTAGACGGCGTAGGAGGAGCCGAAGGTGCCGAAGACCAGTGTTCTCTGGTCGAGGAAGGCGCAGGAACGGGGCCAGATCTGCGCCGGCAGGGCCGCTGTGCTGACCGGGACGGGTCGTTCGCCGTCGGATGTGATGCGCCAGATCTTCACCGTACGGTCGTAGCTGAGGCTCACCAGGAGGCCCGCGGCCTCGTTCCAGACCAGGCGTTTGATGCCGGCCTCGTGTGCCGGGAAGATCTGGGTGTCGCCGCCCGACAGACGTACGACTTCGCCCCGGTCGTTCCCCGCGTAGACCACGCCCGATGCCGTGATGGCGATGGTGTCGGTCTCGACCCCGTGCAGGTCGATGTCGGCGGTGAGACCGCCGTCGGCCAGTGACCAGCGTTTGACCGTTCCGTCGTCGCTGGAGGAGACCAACTCGTCGCTGGTGCCGACCCATTCCACGGAGATCACGTCGGCGCGGTGGCCGGCGAAGTGGGCCACCTGCGTGCCGCTGTAGTCGTAGACGCGGACGTGGTGGTCGCGGGAGGCGGTGGCGAGCAGTTCGCGGGAGGGGTGGAACACCGACATCTCGACGTCGTCGTCGTGGTCGCACAGCACGGCCCGGAGTTTGAGGTCCGGCACCGACCAGAGCCGCGCGGTGTGGTCGCTGGAGGAGGTGAGCAGGTGCCGGCCGTCCGGGCTGAACGTGACCTGGTTGGCCAGGTGGTCGTGGACGGCGCGTGCGAGCGGCCGCCGGGTCGGTGCTTCCCACAGGATGACTTGGTTGTCGTAGCCGGCGGTGGCCACATACCGGCCGTCGTAGGTGGCGATGCCGCTGATCGGTCCCTGGTGGCGGATCACGTCTGGGGTCCTTCCATGAGGAGCGTGTGCGCGGTGATCGTGGCTTTGGCCCGCAGGTATGCGGTGTTGTGCGCGGTGAGGTGGACTCCGGTGGGCACCACGGAGCGGACGCTGATCCCCTGCTGTTCGAGCTGGCGCCGCTTGTCGGGGTTGTTGGTGAGCAGGTCGATCTCCTGGTGCCCGAGAGCGGTGAGCATCTGGGCTGCCGCCGTGTAGTCGCGCGCGTCGTCCTCCAGGCCGAGCGCGCGGTTGGCGGCATACGTGTCCAGGCCGCGGTCCTGGAGACGGTAGGCATCCAGCTTGTTGTACAGGCCGATGCCGCGGCCTTCCTGGCGCAGGTAGAGCAGAACTCCACCGGTCACGGCGATCCGGGCCAACGCCTCGTCGAGCTGCGCCCCGCAGTCGCAGCGCTCGGACGCGAACACGTCTCCGGTCAGGCATTCGGAATGGAGCCGCACGAGCGGGACAGAAGCGGCTGTGGAGCCCAGCAGCAGTGCCAAGTGCTCACGTCCGTCCACGAGTTCGTGGAACGTGGTCAGGGTGGCGGTGTGCACTCGGCTTCCGCAGCGGACGGGTACGGGTACGGCTGCCCGGACCCGTGCGGGCGTCAGGCTGTTCTCCTCCGGGGGCGGTTCGGGCGGCGGCTGGGCGGTGGGCGGCTCGTGCCGGCCGGTGGCGCCGGACGCGCCTGCCGTCGTGTCTGTGGTGCGTCCTGTGAGTGTCATGTCCTCTCCGGTGCGACGGTCTCCGGCAGAGCGGTGGAGGAGCCGGTGGGCGAGGTCCGGTCAGCGGCCTCCCAGGCCGGCCCGGCGTGGCGCAGATACCAGAGCGCGCTCAGCGACAGCAGCCCCAGGACGCAGAACGCGCGGCGCACACCGAGCGTGTTACTGAGAACGGGGATGAGGAGTGGTGAGAGCAGGGCCGCGCCGCCGGAGAGCAGCGCCAACAGCCCGGAGGAGCGGCCGAGCACCTCCTGCGGGAGGTACTTGACGCGCATCATCACCACGGTGCTCAGCACGAGTCCCTGTCCGAAGGCGGCCATGACCATGCCACCGAAGAAGAGCGGCCAGAACGGTGCCGTGAGAACGAAGAGTGACAACGCCAGCAGCGAGGTGCCCAGAGTCAGGGAGAGGTGCGGGCGGAAGGTGGCGCGCTGGGCCACCAGCAGATTGCCCAGGAGCATGCACGAGTTGGCTCCCAGGACCACCGCTCCCGAAGTGGCGCCGGCCAGATGCCAGGAGTGCCGCAGGTCGTAGATGAGCAGGGCCTGCAGGCCGGCACCGCAGACCAGCGACAGTACGACATGGACGACGGTCATGGTCAGCATCCGCTGGTCCGATGTGACGGCCGACCAGCCCTCGCGGACACCGCTGCGGGCGCGACGCCGTGTCCCGGAGGCCGCCTGCCTGGCCGGAGGGTGCACGCCCAGCGCCCATACGGCGATGGGGGCCGCGAACGTGGCGGCGTTCAGCCACAGCAGAGCCGGGTAACCGGTCCACCGCAGCAGCGCGGCGGTGAGCAGCGGGCCGGTCAGGGTGGTGGCGAAGAAGACGCTGTTCAGCGTTCCCCGGGCCCGGACCGGGCAGCGGGGGAACATGGCCGGTACACCGGTGACCCAGCCGATGAGGTAGGCGGAGCCTCCAAGTGACACCAGCAACGCGCATCCGAACAGCAGCCAGGTCGGCGTGTGTCCTGCCGTCAGACACAGATTCATCACGATGGCCCCGGCCGCCTGGGTCAGCAGCCCGGGTACCACGAGGACCCGAGACCCCCACCGGTCGGCCGCGGAGCCGAGCCATGGACCGGCTACCAGGCTCAGCGGAACGGCCGCGGCGAGCAGGGACATCTCGGCCAGCGACCCGGTCAGGTCGTAGACCATGAGGGGAAGCACGGTGGCGTACACGGACTCGCCGACGTTGTTCAGTGCGTTTCCGGCGGCGAAGATACGGAAGCGGCGGTCGCGCAGCGGGGATGGCTCCCGCTCCTCGGCGGCGACCGGGGTACCGGTGGCGACCGGGGTACCGGTGGCGCCGGGGAGCCGGTGGCCGTCTTCGCCGGTCCCGCTGACCGGACTCACCGGATTCCCGCTCCGTCGGCCACTGCCTTCACCTCGAAGGAACAGGTGGCCGGCGTGCGCGGCAGCCACAACTCCCGCAGCGGACGCAGGACTTGCCCGGAGCCGCGGTCCAGGGCGTACAACCGCAGAAAGCCGCCGCGTCCGCCGACGACGATGACCGGAGCGCCGGTCGAGTCGTGGAAGGAGGCGATGCTTTTGGCGAAGTCGGGCAAGTCCTCGACAAAACCGACCAGTTCCCCGGTGGCGTAGTCGAAGGCACCCAGCTGCATACCGTAGGAGACCGCGCACAGGGTGCCGTCGATCAAGGTGGCGCTTTCCACGGTGTTGTCGAAGAGCTCGACGAACTGCCGGTCCATCTTCTCGGCGTCGGCCAGGTATTCCTTCGCGCCGCCGGAACCGGTCACGCGGATGCGGTCCCCGAACACGTCCAGGCGTTTGGGGTAGCCGCCCAGGTCGATCTCCCAGGTGACCGCTCCGGCACCGTCGTAGGCGCGCAGGACGCCGTTACGGGTGCCCAGCAGACGCCGGCCGTCCGGGAGGTACCCGCTCACCCAGGCGGAGGCGGGCAGTTCACCGATCCGGTCGGTGACCCGTCCGGTCTGCGCGTCGAGTTCGACGCCGCCGTCGTTGCACGCGGCGAGCAGTCGGGTGCCGTCGGGCGAGAGGGCCAGGGTGTGGACGATGTCCGGCAGCTGTACGGACCAGGCGCGCCGGTCGTCCGTGACACGCAGGACCTCGCGGGGCCAGGCGATGCCGTACCACCCGTCGGCGGTCGGCAGGATACGGCGGGTGAAGCCGGAGCCGTTCGCGTCGTGGCTGCTCAGACGCAGGGAGGGATGCCCCGGGTACCGTTCCACCACGTCCACCACAGCGGCCCCGTCGTCCGTCGCCACCGCGAACCGACCGCTGTGGCCGGGAACGGGACGGATGTCCCAGGCGCACTGCCGTTCGTACGAGAGTCGGTTGAGGAAGGTGCCTTCGGGGTCGAAGGAGGCGATCTCGCCGTCCTGGGTCAGGACGTGGACCGTTCCGCTGTCGTCGACGGCGCAGTCGAAGATCTGATGGCTGAAGCCGCTGACGCGCCGTTCGATACGGAGCTCGGCAGAGGTGTTGTCGAAGATGAGCAGTTCGCCGTCGAACCCGCCGACATACGCCTTGCGGAAGTCCGGTGAGAACGCCATCGCCTCCACGTCGTTGCGGGCGAAGAGGGAGCGTTCCAGGACTTGGCCGTCAAACCCGACAGTGGCAACTCCGTTGCGGATGTTGCGGTGTTGGCCGGTGCCGCCGTCGAGCGTGGCCCAGAACCGGTGGTGGCGGCCGTCGTACAGCAGCCGGTGGATGTTGGAGCTGTCGACCTGGGAGACGACCGGGAAGTCCAGGTCGTCGAGTGAGCCGATGTAGACCCGGCCGCTGCGGTCGGTGACGGCCTGCACGTCCGGCGCGTCGGTGCAGAACCATTCGAGCCGTGCGAACTCCGGTGACCATGGCTGAAGTCGGTCCACCGCGAAGGTTTCCAGGTCCAGCACGACCAGTTGGAAGTAGCCGTTACTGAGGTAGACCTTGCCGTTCCACACGCCGATGCCACGGACCATGGTGGGCGAGGGCTCCTCGCCCTCCATCAAGAGGTTCTGGTCACTGGTCGCGGCGGCGTCGAGCCGGTCGGCCAGACGCAGGGTGTCGGCGTCCCAGCGGGAGATGGTGCCGAGTTTGTCCCTGGTGATCAGCCACTGTCCGGCGAGGGCCATCGCGAAGATGGGGGCACCCGCCGGGGCTTGTGCGCTGGACGTGGCTCCGGAAGAGGCCACAAGTTTCAGGTCCGGGTCCAGGCGGTGGACGTTGCCGAGCGCGTCGGATGCGAGCAGGCCACGGCCCGGTTGGCTGACGATACGAGTGATGCGTTCTGTGAGACTCATGGGGGACCGGTTGTCCTTCCGGGCGATCCGATGGGCAAAGGCGGTGCGATGGCCGCCGTACCGAGGGAGAAGGTCTGAAGCACCTCACCCAGGGACGGCGGCCACCGCTATTCGACGGGCCGCGCTGATCGTGGATCAGCGCGGAAGGCGCCGTGGATCAGCTGATCCAGGGCCACGGGCAGCGACGGACGATCTTGCGCATCGGATTCACCTCCTGTCCGGGTCGGGCGCCGGTGGCGCATACCGCTCACGAGGGCGGCACACCGGCCGCTCCCGCCGGGAGCTGGGGGAGCCGGCCATTACCACCTGTGCCTGTTCGATGGGCCGCGCTGATCGTGGATCAGCGCGGAAGGCGCCGTGGATCAGCTGATCCAGGGCCACGGGCAGCGACGGACGATCTTGCGCATCGGATTCACCTCCTGTCCGGGTCGGGCGGTAGTTGGTGTGCCGCCTGACGGACGGCACACCGGTCACTCCCCGCATGAACGGGGAGGAGTTGTGGGCGGCCGGCCGTGGAGCCGGTCCGGGCGGACGGAACAGGCCGTCGGCTCGGCGTCGTACGGGCGCCGGTCCGTGGACCTCTTCAGCCCAGGGCTTCTTCCGGTGCGGGAGGCCGGCGCCACTGCCGGAGGGGCCGGCCCGGTGGAGCGGGCGAGCGCGCGGACAGCAGCGTGTCGAGCAGGTCGGCCAGCTGCCCGGCCAGTACGGACCCCGTGTCGGTGAGTTCCGGGTCGCACAGCCAGTCGGCACAGGGGACGGAGAAAGGTTCCCCGGTCGGCTGCGCTCCACAGCGGATCAGGATCTGCCGCAGCCGGTCCTGGGCAGTACGGGCCCCGCCGGGCCCGGGTGAGGCGCTGAGAGTGACCACCGGTTTCCCGGTCAGCGGGCTGTTCCCCCAAGGCCGTGACAGCCAGTCCAAGGCGTTCTGCAGTACACCGGGCGGCGCCCCGTTGTACTCCGGAGTCGCGATGACAAGACCGTCGCAGGACCTCACGAACCGCTTTGCCTCCAGCACCTCGGCCGGTGTGTTCTCCGCTTCCCTGTCCCCGTCGTAAAAGGGCAAGCTGTGAATGTCGAGAAATTCGACCCGTACTTTATAGGGGCGGTTTTCCGCGACGCTTTCCGCCACTGACAGCAATTGCCTGTTCAACGACTCATGGCGAATACTCCCGGAAACCATGGCAATTTGATGCCCCATCGATTCTCCGATCACACGTGGCCGACAAGAAGGAACCTCCGGGGACCTTCTTTTGCGTTTCTCAGCCCCGTAGCTCGACGTCTGTAAACGTGCCAGATGCCACGTCGAACTGTCCACGGTAACGAGAGATTAAAGTCGGGCCACTGGCGCTGGTGACGGGAACCTGCAGGTAGGCATGGATTCGTCTCGGCTAACTCACCTTTTCGAGGAAAGGGGGAGTGGTGGTCGGCACGGACGGCGCAATTGGGGGCTCGCAAAAATAAAACGTTTTTTCAGGGTGCGTGCAGTGACTGGTCGCGAATAGCTGGCCATTGATCGGCGCTTCGCGCCCCGGTATGCCAGTATCGCTCCCCGTAGCCGGACGGCGCGCTGACCGGCTACGGGGAGGAATGGGAACTTCACGCCATTGCTGAAACGTCCGGCATCGCAGCAGGTGTCATCGGATCAGGATGCTCAGCCGGTCACGCAGCAGCGCTGCTTCGGTGGTTCTGAATCCGGCGTCCGCGACGGGGTTGGCGCCGCGGCCGTCACCGACAGCAGCGCCAGGGCCCGGTCGGCGATCCTCGTCAGGGCGTCGGCCGCCGGTTCGGTGCTGACGATCGAAATCGGATCGGGTCGCGGTCGCCACTCAGTCGAGGCAGAACTCGTTGCCCTCGATGTCCTGCATCCCGAGGCACGACTCGTTTTCGTCATCGGCGAGCAGTAGCTGCCCGCGTACCGCGCCGAGCGGGATCAGCCGTGCGCATTCGGCCTCGAGCGCGGCCACGCGCTCCTCACCCACGAGCCCGGTGCCGACCCGTACGTCAAGGTGCAGCCGATTCTTGACGACCTTGCCTTCGGGAACGCGCTGGAAGAACAGTCGCGGGCCCACACCCGAGGGATCAATGCAGGCGAACGCGGAACCCTGACGCTCAGGCGGCAGCGAGCGATCGAAATCGTCCCACGTAGCAAATCCCTCCGGCGGCGGCGGTACGACGTACCCCAGCACCTCGCACCAGAAGCGGGCGACCCGCTCAGGTTCGGCGCAGTCGAAGGTGACTTGGAACTGCTTGGTAGATGACATCGGCCCACCATAGATGGCCGAGGGTGGCCGGCCGGTTCCCATAGGTGCCGCCGCGTTCACGGGCCGACGGCCACCGGGACGGCCACATGCGGGTCAGCGCACCCGCCCCCGCGGTTTCAGCGGTACGGGCGGCAGTTCGGGGGCGGGCAGCGGATCACCGTCGTAGCCCTTCACCTCGCCGAAGCGTGATCCGGTCATCCAGTCCGAACGGGCCTGTGCGATGTCCTCGTTGGAGCGTCCGATGAAGTTCCACCACATGACGATCTCCTCCGCGAACGGCTCGCCGCCCAGCAGCATCAGACCCGCGTCCGAGACAGCTCGCAGCGGCAGTTCCGTGCGTCCGCAGCCGAGGTAGAGCATCGAGCCGGGCTGGACCGGTACGCCGTCCACGGACGCCTCACCCGACATCGCCAGGACCGCGTACTCGAAGTCCGGATCCAGCGGCAGGGCCGTCTCCGCTCCCGCGGTGAGGTCCAGGTCGGCGCCGACCAGCGGGCTGTACGTCGTGCCGGGGGAGAGGGCGCCGTCGAGCTCGCCCAGGATGACGGTTGCCGTGAGGCCCGGGGCGCGCACGGTCGGCAGGTCCGCGTGGTGCTGGAAGTGCGGTTCGACCGTACGGTGGGCTTCCGGCAGCGCGATCCAGAGCTGCGCGCCGTGCAGATAGCGGGCGTGTTCGGCGGGGCTCTCCTCCGAGTGGCTGATCGCCCCGCCGGATGTCATGAGTCCCAGTTCGCCGGGGCGCACGGTCTGCCGGCTTCCCGTGCTGTCCCGGTGCAGCACTTCGCCCTCATGCAGCCAGCTCACCGTCTGGAGCCCCATATGGGGGTGCGGCGGGACCTGCATCCCCGGTTCGCCGGCGATGTCGTCAGGTCCGTAGTGGTCCACGAAGGCCCAGGCGCCGATCATGCGGCGGCCGAGGTTGGGCAGCAGTCGGCGCACCTCGGTCGATTCGCCGAGCTGCACCTTGCGCGGGCTGAGGAGTTCGCGGACCGGCTCGCCCGGGACGAAGCCGCGGCCGCCGCAGACGGAGAGGGTCGCCTGGCGATCGAGATTGCTCATGCTGTCCAACCTAGACCCGGGGCGGGGCGCCGCACATCCGATGACACCTCTGGGTCCGAAGGCCACCGCAAGTACGTTCCGGCCCGACCGCAAGTGATCTGCTCGGCACTGGAGTTGTGGTTTCGTGCGAACACGGGCGCGGGCCCCGTTCCGGCGGAGCTATGTTCAACGACGGAATTAAGGGGGGCCCGGACACCCGAACGGGCCATCAGGGCGCGCACCGTCCCCGGCGGCGGACTCCAATGGACGGATGACCGCGCCTCCGCACGACTGCCTCGCGCGCAATGAGTGGATCTGTGGTGCGTATCTGTCGACCCGCAAGTCCATCCTCTGGGACGCCGTTCTCCAGCACCTCCAGCTGACGGCCGTCTCCGTGCTCGTCGGTCTGCTGCTCGCCGTCCCCCTCGCGGTGGCGGCCCGCCGCTGGCGGTGGGCCGCCGGTCCGGTGCTCGGGATCACCACCGTGCTCTACACGATCCCGTCCCTCGCGATGTTCTCGCTGCTCCTGCCGGTGTACGGGCTCTCCGCCTCGCTCGTGACCGCCGGCCTCGTCCTCTACTCGCTCACCCTGCTGGTGCGGAACATCCTCGCCGGGCTGCGCGCCGTGCCCGAGGAGACCCGGCAGGCCGCCCGGGGCATGGGGTACGGGCCGGTCCGGCTGCTGCTCACCGTCGAACTTCCCCTCTCGCTCCCCGCCGCGATGGCGGGACTGCGTATCGCGACCGTTTCGGCCGTCTCGCTCGTCACCGTGGGCGCCATCGTCGGATACGGCGGTCTCGGCAACCTCATCTACAGCGGGATGAACAGCTACTTCAAAGCCCAGGTGCTGACCGCCTCCGTGCTCTGCGTGGTCATCGCCGTCGCCGCCGACCTCGTCCTCCTCGGGGTGCAACGGCTGCTCACCCCATGGACCCGCGTATGAACACGCTCTCCTCCGCATGGTCCTGGCTCACCAGCCCGGCCAACTGGACCGGCAGCGACGGAATCACGCACCGGCTCACCCAGCACATCTTCCTCACCGTCGTCTGTCTCGCCCTGAGCTGTGTGATCGCCCTGCCGGTCGCCGTGGTGCTCGGCCACATCGGCAGAGGAGGTGCGCTCGCCGTCAACCTCTCCAACGTCGGACGTGCCGTCCCCACCTTCGCCGTGCTCGTCCTGCTGCTGCTCACCCCGCTCGGCAAGCACGGCGACTGGCCGACCGTCATCGCGCTGGTGCTCTTCGCCGTACCGCCGCTGCTCACCAACGCCTATGTCGGGATGCGGGAGGTCGACCAGGACGTGGTCAGAGCCGCCCGGGGGATGGGCATGACAGGACGACAACTGCTGTTCCGCGTGGAACTGCCGCTTGCCTCGCCTTTGATCCTCACCGGGATGCGGATCGCCGCCGTACAGCTCGTCGCCACGGCCACCCTCGCGGCTCTCGCCGGCGGCGGCGGTCTCGGACGGATCATCACCGCCGGCTTCAATCTCGCCTCCACACCGCAGGTCGTGGCGGGCGCGCTGCTGGTGGCGGTGTTCGCGCTGCTCGTGGAGGTGCTGTTCGTGATCGGCCAGCGGCTGGCGCCCGCGTGGGCGAGAGGCAGTACGGAGTGAGGGCGCGCCGGGACGGGGCCCGGCTGCTGCTGGGATCGCTCCTGCTGACAGCGACGGCCTGCGGCACCGGGCCCGCACTGGAGAGCCGCGGAACGGTCACCGCGCCGCCCGGTGACAGCAAACAGCTGACCATCGGCACCGCGGGCTTCACCGAGAGCGATCTGCTGGCCCAGATGTACGCGCTGCTGCTCAACCGGGCCGGATACCGCACCGGCATCCTGTCCGTGACCAACAGGGAACTCTACGAACCGGCCCTGGAGAGCGGTCAGATCGACGTCGTTCCGGAGTACGCCGCCACCTTCGCCGACTGGCTGAACACCAAGGTGAAGGGCTCAGGAGCGCCACCCGCGGGATCGCCCGACCTCAAGGCCACCATGAAGGCCCTGCGTGGCCTGGCGACCCCGCGCGGTCTCACGGTCCTGAACGCGGGACGGGCCGTCGACCAGAACGCCTACGCGGTCACCGCGGCCTATGCCGCACGGCACCATCTGAAGACCCTCAGCGATCTGGGGGCGTCCAGGCTCCCGGTGAGACTCGCCGCCGGTGACGAATGTGTCCAGCGTCCGTACTGCGCGCCCGGGCTGAAGAAGACGTACGGCATCCACCTCACCGGGATCGACCCCAAAGGCGTAGGCACCACCCCGGCCAAACAGGCGGTACAGAACGGGCAGGACCAGATGGTGCTGACGACGACCACCGACGCCACCCTCGGAGCCTTCGGTCTCGTCATCCTCCGGGACGACAAGCGTCTGCAGAACGCCGACTGCATCGTGCCCGTCGTCAACCGGTCCCGCGCCGGTAGCCGCGGTGTCACCGGCGCGCTCGACCGGCTCAACGCCGTACTGACCACCAAGGATCTGGCGTCGCTCAATGAGCAGGTGGACAGCTGGCGGCGGCTGCCCGAGGACGTCGCCAGGAACTATCTGCGGTCGAAGCACCTGCTCTGAACGGTCCGCCGCCGCACAGTCCACAGCCGCACAGCCGCCGCCGCACAGCCCACAGCCGCCGCCGTACAGCGGTACAGCCGTCGATGCCCTCACACGTCCGCGATGGAGGTGAACTCCACCTCGTCCCGCGCGAGCCCGTGCGCGTCCGCGTCCACCGAGCGCCGCAGCGCCTCGTGCAGTTTGGCCGGAGTCAGCACACCGAGGAACCGGTCCCCGTCCAGCACCGCCACCCACCCGGCGTCGTGCTGCAACATCTCACTGAAGGCCCGCTTCAGCGGCGCCCCCACCGGAACCCAGGCCTCCATCCGGCGGGCCAGCGGTCCCACGGCGCCGCTCGCCCCCGTGAGGGAGTCGGCGGCCGCCCAGCCGTGCAGTCCGCCGTCCTGCCGCAGGACCACGGCCCATCGCGCCCCCTCGGCGCGCAGGCGTCCGGCGACGGTCCCGGCCGTCTCGTCGTGACGGGCCACGGGCGGCTGTTCCAGGTCGTCGGTCTCGATCCGGGTGACGGAGAGCCGTTTCAGCCCGCGGTCGGCGCCCACGAACCCGGCCACGTACGGAGTCGCCGGCGTACCGAGGACCGCTCCCGGGGTGTCGAACTGCTCGATGCGCCCCTCCCCGTACACCGCGATCCGGTCGCCCATCCGCACGGCTTCCTCGATGTCGTGGGTCACCATCAGCACTGTCTTGCGCACCGTCGCCTGGAGCTTGAGGAACTCGTTCTGCAGCCGCTCGCGCACCACGGGGTCGACCGCACCGAACGGTTCGTCCATCAGCAGGACGGGCGGATCTGCGGCGAGCGCCCTGGCAACCCCGACCCGCTGCCGCTGGCCCCCGGACAGCTGCGACGGGTACCGGGACCCGTAGATACCGGGGTCGAGTCCGACCAGATCGAGGAGTTCGGCGGCGCGCTCCCTGGCCCTGGCCTTCTTCCAGCCGACCAGGGCGGGCACGGTGGCCGTGTTGTCGAGGACCGTGCGGTGCGGGAAGAGGCCCACCTGCTGGATGACGTAGCCGATATCGCGCCGCAGTCGGACCGGGTCGATGCCGGAGATGTCCTTGCCGTCCACCCGGATCCGGCCGGAGGTCGGTTCGATGAGCCGGTTCACCATCATCATCGTGGTCGTCTTGCCGCACCCCGACGGGCCGACGAGGGTCACCAGTTCGCCCTCCGCGACCTCGAACGACAGATCGTCCACGGCCGTCGTGCCGTCCGGGTAGACCTTGCCGACCCGCTCGAACTCGATCATGGATCAACGCTAACCGCCGGTACCGCACCGCGCTCATCGGCGGCACCCGCGGGGGCAGGCCGGTCCGGCCGGTGTGCGATGACGGCCGCCGGGCGGGACCGCAGCCTGTGAACCGTCCGGTGAATCGGCTGGGTCGATCGCTGCTTGAATGAGGGTGCCGCCCGTCCGACCAGGAGTACCGATGACCCGTTACCACCAGCCCGGCCTCGTCCTCACCGACCACCGGTTCCAGGTTCCCCTGGACCACGAGCGGCCGGACGGGGAGCAGATCGAGCTGTACGCCCGCGAGGCCGTCGCATCCGGCAAGGAGGACGCCGGGCTCCCTTGGATGGTCTACCTCCAGGGCGGCCCCGGATTCGGCGCGAACCGGTTCCACGGGAAGCAGGCCTGGCTGGGGCGCGCGGTGCGGGAGTTCCGGGTGCTGCTGCTCGACCAGCGCGGCACCGGATCCTCCACACCCGTCAACCGCCAGACACTTCCGCTGCGCGGCGGCCCCGCCGAGCAGGCCGGCTATCTGACGCACTTCGGCGCCGACTCCATCGTCCGGGACTGCGAGCTCATCCGCCCGCGCCTCACGGGGGGTGTGCCGTGGACCGTGCTGGGCCAGAGCTTCGGCGGGTTCTGCGCCGTCCGCTATCTCTCCGCGGCGCCGGAGGGCCTCGCCGCGGCGCTGATCACCGGTGGTCTCCCCACGCTCGACGGACACGCCGACGATGTCTACCGGGCCGCCTACCCGCGGATCGCCCGTAAGACAGCCGCCCACTACGCCCGCTACCCGCAGGACATCGCCGGCGCCCGCCGGATCGCCGCCTTCCTGCGCGCCAACCGCCCGGTGCTGAACAGCGGCTACACCCTCACCGTCGAGGCCTTCCAGTCCCTGGGCATCGCACTGGGCGGCGGAGACGGCAGCCACGCCCTGCACTACCTCCTGGAGGACGCCTTCGTCGAGACCCCGCAGGGCCCGCAGCTCTCGGACTCCTTCCAGGAGCGGGTGCACGCCGCGCTCTCCTTCGCCGCGCACCCGCTGTACGCGCTGGTCCACGAGGCGATCTACGGCCAGGACAGTCGCCCCACCGACTGGTCGGCCGAGCGGATACGCGCCGAATTCCCCGCCTTCGACGCCGAGCGGGCCCTCGCGGGTGACGCCCCGCTGCCCTTCACCGGCGAGTCCGTGCACCCCTGGCACTTCGAGGTGGACCCGGCCCTGCGCCCGCTGCGCGAGACCGCCGACCTGCTCGCAGCCCGTACGGACTGGCCCCGCCTGTACGACAGGGACCGGCTCGCGGCGAACGAGGTGCCGGTCGCGGCCGCCGTTTACCACGACGACATGTACGTCGACACGGAACAGGCGCTGCGCACCGCGCGGGCCATCCGCGGGCTGCGCACCTGGGTGACCGACGAGTTCGAGCACGACGGGCTCAGGGCCGGCGGACCGCGGGTACTCGACCGGCTGCTCGCACTGGTCCGGGGTGAGATCTGAGGCGTTGCCGCCGACGGCCGGGTGGGCGATCATGCGGTCATGACCGAGCAGCTGGAGCCCATGCCCACGCAGTGGGAGCGCGCACTCGCCGTCGTGGCCCATCCCGACGACCTGGAGTATGGCTGCGCCGCCGCCGTCGCTGGGTGGACGGACGAGGGGCGGGAGATCTCGTACCTCCTCGCCACGCGCGGTGAGGCCGGCATCGACAGCATCGAGCCCGCCCGGTGCGGCCCGCTGCGCGAGCGGGAGCAGCGGGCGAGCGCCGCGGTCGTCGGCGTGGGGGCGGTCGAGTTCCTCGACCACCACGACGGGGTGATCGAGTACGGCCCGGGGCTGCGCCGGGACATCGCCGCCGCCATCCGCAGACACCGCCCCGAGCTGGTCATCACGCTCAACCACCGGGACACCTGGGGCGGTGTCGCCTGGAACACGCCGGACCATGTGGCGGTCGGCCGGGCGGTGCTCGACGCGGCGGGTGACGCCGGGAACCGCTGGATCTTCCCGGAGCTGGCCGCGCGGGGGCTCCAGCCGTGGAACGGGGTGCGCTGGGTGGCGGTCGCCGGATCGTCCTCACCGACGCACGCGGTGGACGTGACCGGCGGTCTTGAGCGTTCGGTGCGTTCCCTGCTCGAACACCGCACGTATATCGAGGCGCTGACCGACGAGGACCCCGAGACGTACTGCCGTACCTTCCTGACCGGAAACGCCACGGCGGCGGCCGCACGGTTCGGCGGCAGGCCCGCGGTCACCTTCGAGCTCTTCTCCCGCTGAACCGCGCCCGCTGAGCCGCGAGTCCCGCTTCATCCGCCTGGAGCGGCCGAAGGGGGCATCGCCGGTCGTCCGCAAGGAACTGCCCCGCCCCGGAGCCCAGTTGTGCTTCGCCGGCGCCGACGGGTTGTGGGATCGCACGGCTTGCGGGATCGCATACCGGAGCGTTCGGGAGGCACTGCCTGGTCCTGTCACGCGGGGCCGATCTGGATCTGGCCGGACGAGGCACCCGGACGGACAGTTACCGGTGCTGGTTACAGGCGTCACTCGTCTCTCGTGAGAAGCGCCGACCGGACCGCCTGCCACCGTGCGGAGCAGGTCCTCGACGGCGTGCCCGCCTGAGCCTGCCGACAACGAAGCCGAGGGGTAGCACCGTGGACGAGCAGCTGACCATCATCTATCCGGCCAGGATTGTGCGCACCATGGACCCGGCGCGGCCGGAGGCCGAGGCCGTAGCGGTGCGCGGCGCCCGCATCCGCGCGGTCGGCTCCGTTGCCGAACTGCGCGAATTCCCGGAGGCCGTGGTGGACGACCGCTACGCCGACAAGGTGCTGCTGCCCGGGTTCGTCGAAGCCCACAGCCACGCCGGTTCCGGCGGGATGTGGGAGCACGCCTACGTCGGGCGGTTCGAACGGACCTCCCCGGACGGCCGGTTGTGGCCGGGCTGCGCGACGGTCGCCGACATCCTGGAGCGGTTGCGCGTCGCCGAGCGGCAGCTGCCGGCCGATCCGGCGGTACCGCTGCTGGCCTGGGGACTCGACCCGATCTACTACCCCGGCGAGACGGTGCTGGCGCGCGAGCTGGACACGGTTTCCACCGTCCGGCCGGTCCATGTCCTGCACGCCAACGGGCACTTGGCGGCGGTCAACTCGGCCGCGCTCAAGATCGGTGGCGTGGACCACGCCACCCAGGTGGAGGGCGTGGTCAAGCACGCCGACGGCACGCCGACCGGGGAACTCCGGGAATGGGCGGCCATGTCGCTGGTGCAGCAGAAGATCGGTGGCGGCATCACCGGCGGGATCACCGCCGAGGCGATCCGCAACTTCGGCCAGGACGCGGTGAACACCGGCACCACCACGGTGACCGACCTCGGCTCGGCGCAGCTGATGTCGGACGAGACGATGGCGCCGTACCTGGAAGCGGTGACCGAGGACTTCCCGGCCCGGCTTTCGGTCTTCCACTTCGGCGCGGGCAAGGGCGGGGTGATGCCCGCCGAAGCCGCCGCCAGACTGCTCGAACTGCGTGAGCGCAGCACCGGCAAACTGCGGATGGGGCACGTCAAGCTGATGCTCGACGGCTCCATCCAGGGCTTCACCGCCCGGCTGCAGGAGCCCGGTTACCTGGGCGGCCGGCCCAACGGGATCTGGATCGTCTCGCCCACCGAGTTCGAGTCCGCGCTGAGCGCCTACCACCGGGCCGGTCTGCTGGTGCACGTGCACTGCAACGGCGACCAGGCCACCGAACTCTTCCTGAACACCATGGAGAAAGTCCTCGTCGCGCATCCGCGCCCGGACCACCGGCACACCGTCACCCACTCGCAGATGACCACCCCCGCGCAGTACAAGCGGATGGCGGCGCTGGGCATGTGCGCCAACATCTTCGCCAACCACATCTGGGCCTGGGGGGACCAGCACATCGACGTCACCGTCGGCCCGGACCGCGCCGGCCGGATGAACGCCACGGCCACCGCGCTGCGCTGCGGCGTACCGTTCTCGCTGCACTGCGATACGCCGGTCACACCGCTGTCGCCGCTGGCGACGGTCAAGCACGCGGTGACCCGGCGTACCGTGTCCGGCCGGATCATGGGCGTTCATGAGCGCATCACCGCCGCACAGGCGCTGAACGCGGTCACCCTGGGCGGGGCCTACCTGCTGAAGATGGACCATCAGGCCGGCTCGGTGGAGCCGGGCAAGTTCGCCGACCTGGCGGTGCTGGGCGCCGACCCGCTGGCCGTCCCGGCCGACGAGATCGGCGAGATCGACGTACTGGGCACCGTCGTCGGCGGAACGCACCACGCTTCGACCGTCCGCGGGGCCTGACGTGACCGCGCGGCTGACAGTCCTCGGCGGCTACCTGGGAGCGGGCAAGACGACCCTGCTCAACGGTCTGCTGGCTGCCGCCGGAGGGGTGCGGATCGCAGTGGTGGTCAATGACTTCGGGGCGGTCAACATCGACCGCCGCCTGATCACCTCGGCCACCGAGGACACCGTGGAGCTGAGCAACGGCTGCATCTGCTGCAGCCTGCAGGACGACACCTCCGCGGTGATGACGCGCCTGGCCGGGCGCGGCGACCTGGACCATGTGGTGGTGGAGACCAGCGGTGTCGGTGATCCAGCGGCGCTGCGGACCTGGGGCAACTACCCGGGCTTCGCTCCGGGGAGCACGGTGGTCTGTGCGGACAGCACCGCTGTCGATCGGTTGCTGCGTGACGAGTTCGTCGGGGACACCGTGGCCCGGCAGTTGACCCGAGCGGACATCGTGGTGCTGAGCAAGGCGGACCTGGCCGGGCGGGCGCAGCTCACCGACGCCCGACGGCGCTGCCGGGAACACGCGGCCGATGCCCGGGTGCTGGAGTCCACCGGTGGTGATGTGCACCTCAAGGATCTGCTGCGATCCGCTGCCCCGGCGGACCCGGCGGCGGGCGAACCGGATCCGCACCGGTCGGTGCATCGCAGCGCCTCGGTGACCGGCCCGGGCCCGGTGGACCGGGACGCGCTGCTGGCGGCTCTGCAGGAGTTGCCAGAGTCGGTGGTCCGGCTCAAGGGCGTAGTCCGCTGCGCCGACAGCCCGCGGGCCCGCACGGTGGTCCAGTACTCCGGCGGAAGGCTTTCGGTCACCACCGACGGCGACTGGCAGGACGCGGACACCAGCGGGCTGGTGGTCATCGTCGCCGGAGACGAAACGGCCGACGCCGAGCTGCGGTCGGTGTCCGACCGCCTCGCCGAGGTCCTGGTCCTCTGATCAGGCTCCCGCTGACCGCGCTGCTACTACGGGTGCACCGCTCGCCGTGAGGAGGCCGTCAAGGGCAACACCGAGGTCGACCGGACTCGTCCGCACCTGCGTCCCGCCGGCCGGAGCCGGTACTCCCTGAGCTGAGTTCCCATGAAAGGTGTCCCATGCCGTCGCGAACCGCCCGGCCGTCGGGCAAGCGCACCGCCCTCAGCGTCCTCATAGGTCTCGTCATTCCATTCCTCTACGTCGCCGTGGCGCCCTTCCTGCTCGGCGGCGTCTCGATCAAGGTCTTCGGATTCCCCTTCCTGTATTTCTGGATCTTCAGCTCGTTCGTGTTCACGACTGTGTGCCTGGCGATCTGCTGGTACGCCATCGACAGCCCGGTCCACCAGGAGTTCGACGCCGGTTTCGAGGCCGGTTTCGACGCCGGTGAGGAGTGGTGATGCAGACAACCGTCTTCATCGGCATCGTCGCGATCGCGGTGCTCGTCGCCATCGTCGGCACGTTTCTCGTCAAGAGGGTCACACTCGACCAGATGCTGGTCGGCAACCGGTCGTTCGGCACCTGGACGCTGTTCTTCATCTCGGCCGGTGAGTTCTACACCATCGGCACGCTGGTCGCCTTCCCCTCAGGCGTGTACGCCAAGGGGTTCAGCTACGCGATGTGGTTCCTGGGGTACATCGTGCTGGCCTGGCCGGTGGCGTACTTCCTCGCCCCGTACTGGAACCGCGTGGGACGACGCTACGACGCGATGACGCAGGCCGACGTGTTCCGGCGCCACTTCGACAGCAGGACGCTGGAGATCGTCATCTTCTTCGTGACGTTCCTCGCCGCGCTGTTCGGCGCGCAGTACAGCTTTGCCGGGCTGTCCTACGCGATCGCGGGGGCGGGCATCCACATCTCTTCGACGCTGACGCTGATCATCGCCTCCGTGCTGGCGCTGCTGTGCGTGGTGTTCGGCGGGATGCGTCAGCAGGCGACGCTCGCCCCGCTCAAGGACGCGCTGATGATGATCGCGATCTTCGTGGTGGCGGTGGCGGCCATTCTCGTCACGACCGGCGGGGTGGGCGACATCTTCGACGCCGCCGCTGCGACGACCGCCCAGCGCCCGGCCTTCGTCGCCGGTTCGGTTCCCCCGTCGGCGTTCCTGTTCACGCTGACCACGATCATCGCGCAGATGGTGCCCGCGGGCGGCACCGGCTCCCAGACAGCGGGCATGCACGCCTTCACCGCGAAATCGGAGCGCGCACTGAAGAAGCAGTACGTCTGGTTCCCGCTCTACATGCTGATGTATCCGTTCCTGATCATCGCGACGTACTTCGCCGTCGACAGGCTGCCGCACGTGAAGGACCCGAACAGCGTCTTCATCGTCACCGCCATGCGGATCCTGCCGCCCTGGCTCGTCGGCCTCGTTGCCGGAGCCGCGTTCGTGTCGGCGATCTTCGTGCTGGCTTTCGGCGGCCTCAGCCTCGGTGGCCTCATCAGCCGCAACGTCGTCCCGGACATGCCCGAGCGGCGGCAGCGGTTCTGGGTCCGCACCGGGATCATGCTGTTCTTCTGCCTGTCGATCCTGCTGACCCTCTACACCTCGCCGACCCTGCTCGTGACGATCCTCAACCTTCTCTACTACATCGGCGTGCAGCTGGTGCCCGGCACCATGGCCGTCTTCTTCATGCGCGGCATCCGTGCCGTGGGGGTGTCGGCGGGCCTGGTCGGCGGCACGGTCCTGGCGCTGGTCCTGTACTACGGGCACATCGACACGTACGGCGTCAATATCGGCCTGGTCAGCGGGGTACTCAACTTCGCGCTGATGATCGTGGTCAGCAAGGTCTCGCACCGCGGCAGCACACCTCTGCCGGCGACGGCGTGGCGCAGTCCGCGTCCGACGCGGTCCAGCGCCCCGCTCGCGGATAAATCGGCCGGCTGACCGGCGCTGCCGCAGCCTGCAACAGAGGCCGGGCGGTGCGGAACCCGTCGGCGGGGACGGTTCACAGCAAGGCAAGCGACCGCTTAGTATGCGCTGAGCGCAGTACAGCCTATGGTGTGTGGAGGCCCCTGATGCAGGCATGGCAAGTGCACGAGAACGGCGAGCCCGGCGAGGTCATGCGCCTCGACGAGGTGGCGGAACCGCAGGCGGGCCCCGGTCAGCTCAAGCTGAAGGTCCTGGCCGCCAACATCAACTTCCCCGATGCGCTGCTCTGCCGGGGCCAGTACCAGGTACGCCCGCCGCTGCCCTTCACGCCCGGCGTGGAGGTCTGCGGCGAGACCGCCGACGGACGCAGGGTGATCGCCAACCCGGCGCTCCCGCACGGCGGTTTCGCCGAGTACGTCGTCGTCGACGAGGCCGCAGTGCTCCCGGCGCCTCCCGCGCTGGACGACGCCGAGGCGGCCGCGCTGCATATCGGCTACCAGACGGGCTGGTTCGGCCTGCACCGCCGCGCACACCTGCAGAGCGGCGAGACGCTCCTGGTGCACGCGGCGGCGGGCGGCGTCGGCAGCGCCGCCGTGCAGCTGGGCAAGGCCGCCGGGGCCAGGGTCATCGGTGTGGTCGGCGGCCCCGAGAAGGCCCGCATCGCCGCGGAGCTGGGGTGCGACCTGGTCATCGACCGGCGCGCCGACGACATCGTCGCCAAGGTCAAGGAGTTCACCGCGGGCAGGGGCGCGGACGTCGTCTACGACCCGGTCGGCGGCGACGCGTACGCCAAGTCCGTGAAGTGCGTGGCCTTCGAGGGCCGGATCGTGGTCGTCGGGTTCGCCAGCGGTGTCATTCCGTCCGCCGCGCTCAACCACGCACTGGTGAAGAACTACACGATCCTGGGCCTGCACTGGGGCTTGTACGCGCAGAAGGACCCCGCGTCGATCGGCCGCTGCCACGTGGAGCTGACCGCCCTCGCCGCCGAGGGAACCGTCAAACCGCTGGTTTCCGAGCGGGTCGCGCTCAAGGATGCCGCTGCCGCGGTCCAGCGGGTCGCCGACGGCATCACCACCGGCCGCGTCGTGATCGTCCCGGAAGAGGCGGCCCGATGACGGAGAACAGCCCGCAGCCGGACAAAACCGCAAAGCCGGACAACACAGCAAAGCCGGGCAGCAGCGCGCAGCCGGACGCAGAAGCGCTGCGGCTGCGTACCCGCGACCTGCTCGCGGCCCACCCCCCGGAGTCCACCGGCCGTACCGACTTCCTGCGCGCCCGGTTCGACGCCGGGCTCGCCTGGGTGCACTACCCGGCCGGGCTCGGCGGTCTCGGCGTACCGCGCTCGCTCCAGTCCGTCGTGGACGCGGAGCTGGAGGCCGCCGGGGCGCCCGACAACGACCCGCGTCGGATCGGCATCGGCCTCGGCATGGCAGCGCCGACGATCCTGCGCTATGGCACGGACGAGCAGAAGCGCCGCTTTCTGCGCCCTCTCTGGGTCGGTGACGAGGTGTGGTGCCAGCTCTTCAGCGAGCCGGGCGCCGGTTCCGACCTCGCGGCGCTGGCGACCCGCGCGGTGCGCGACGGCGACCACTGGACCGTCACCGGCCAGAAGGTCTGGACGTCGAGCGCTCATCTCGCCCGCTGGGCCATCCTCATCGCCCGCACCGACCCCGACGTACCCAAGCACCGGGGGATCACCTACTTCATCTGCGACATGACCGACCCGGGCGTCGAGGTGCGGCCGCTGCGCCAGATCACCGGCGAGGCCGAGTTCAACGAGGTGTTCCTCACCGGGGTACGGATCCCCGATGCCCACCGGCTCGGCCCGGTGGGCGACGGCTGGAAGGTCGCCCAGACCACCCTGATGAACGAGCGAGTCTCCATCGGCGGCTCCCGGATCCCGCGCGAGGGCGGCATGATCGGCCCCGTCGTGAAGACCTGGCGCGAACGGCCCGAACTGCGCACGCACGATCTCCACCAGCGCCTTCTCACCCTCTGGGTGGAGGCCGAGGTCGCCCGTCTCACCGGTGAACGGCTGCGCCAGCAGCTCGTCGCGGGCCAGCCGGGACCCGAGGGCTCCGGGATGAAGCTCACCTTCGCCCGCCTCAACCAGGAGATCAGCGGCCTCGAAGTCGAACTCCTCGGCGAGGAAGGGCTGCTGTACAGCGACTGGACCATGCGCCGCCCCGAACTGGTCGACTTCACCGGGCGCGACGCCGGCTACCGCTATCTGCGCTCCAAGGGGAACTCCATCGAGGGCGGTACCAGCGAGGTGCTGCTCAACATCGTCGCCGAGCGGGTGCTCGGGCTGCCTTCGGAGCCGCGCAACGACAAGGACGCCGCCTGGAAGGACCTGGCCCGATGACCGACCTCCTGTACTCCGAGACCGAGGACGACCTGCGCTCCGCCGTCCGCTCGCTGCTCACCGACCGCTGCGGCTCGCCGGAGCTGCTGGCCGCTGTGGAGTCCGGCACCCCCGGCGACCTGCGGCTGTGGCCCGCCCTGGCCACGGAGATGGGGCTGGCCGGGCTGCTCGTACCCGAGAAGCTCGGCGGTCAGGGTGCCACGCACCGGGAAGCCGCGGTGGTGCTGGAGGAGCTGGGGCGCAGCGTCGCCCCCGTGCCGTATCTGACGAGCTCGGTCGTGGCGACCGAGGTGCTCACCGGACTCGGTACCGGCAACGGCGCGGCCGCCGAACTGCTCGGAACGCTCGCCTCCGGGGAGTGCGTCGCGGTACTCACCCTGCCGCTGACCACGGCGCCCGGTTCCGTGCCCCTGCTCCCCGGCCTGACCGGCACGGTGAGCGGGGTCGCCGACGCGGCGGCTGCGCAGGTCCTGCTCGTCCCCACGGCTGACGGTCTGTACGCGGTCGGGGCGCAGGACCCGGGCGTCAGCGTCGAGCCGCTGGTCCCGCTCGACCTCACCCGCCCGCTCGCCACCGTCAGTCTCGACGGGGCGCAGGGCAACCTCCTTGCCGGGGCCGGGGATTCAGCGGCCGCGCTGCGCCGGGGGCTGCTCGCCGGGGCCGGGCTGCTCGCGTCGGAGCAGCTGGGGCTGGCCGAGTGGTGCCTGGAGGAGACCGTCCGGTACACGCGCGAGCGCCATCAGTTCAACCGGCCCGTCGGCGGGTTCCAGGCGCTCAAGCACCGGATGGCACAGCTCTGGCTGGAGATCGTCTCGGCCCGCGCCGCCGCTCGCAACGCGGCGGACGCGCTCGCCACCGACGGCCCCGAGAAGGCGCTCGCGGTCTCGGTCGCTCAGGCGTACTGCAGCCGCGTCGCCGTGCACGCCGCCGAGGAGTGCATCCAGCTGCACGGCGGCATCGGCATGACGTGGGAGCACCCCGCACATCTGTACCTCAAGCGCGCCAAGTCCGATGCGGTGGCGTTCGGTCCGGCGGGGACGCACCGGGAGGCGCTGGCGGAACTGGTCGGTCTGGCGGGGCCGCAGTAGCCGGAGCCCGACCATTACAGCGAGTCAACACCCGTACGGCTTACAGGTCTTATGCCGGAATCATGGGTCTCCTCCGCCACACTTACGGCCGAATGCCGCATACCCGGTGTGGCGGAGGAGGACGACCATGGCCATCTCGATCTCACTTGTGCTGCTGCTTGTTGTCCTCGCGGGCATCTTCCTTCGCGGCGGCGGACTCAAGCTCTCCCACGCGATCGTCTGTGCGCTCCTCGGCTTCATGCTGGCCAGCACCAGCCTCGCCCCGACCATCCAGCAAGGGGTCACGGGCACCGCGGACATGGTCGCCAAGATCAAGCCCTGACGCCCCGTACTCTTGTCCGGCTGATCGAGGCGGAGGGCGGCGTCGGATCAGCCGGGACCGGATGAGGAACCTGAGGCCTTCCGGGGCCTCCAGCGAGAAGCCGCCGCCCCGTCCCGCCACGACGTCGAGGATCAGCCGGGTGTGCGCCCACACCTCCTGCTGACTCGCCGAGATCCAGAACGGGACGGGCTCGGCCACGCCGTCCACGGCGAGGGACTCCAGGAGGATGTCCGAGCCTCCGGTACGGAACTCCCCGGCCTGGTAGCACATGGGCGCGCTGCCGTCGCAGCAGCCGCCCGACTGATGGAACATCAGCGGGCCGTGGAGCCCGCGCAGTCTGCGGATCAGCTCGGCGGCGGCGGGGGTGAACTCCACCCGCGGGGCGTCGGACATCGCACTCTCCCGGTTGTCGCTCGGCCTGCGTCTGCCACCCGGCCGGCTCACCGGGCGGCCGGGCTCCGCCCAGTCAACTCCCGGCAACGTTGCGAGGACGTTGCACGGAACACCCCCGCTGCCTCAGTACGTACCCCGGCTCGGCTGCATGGTGCGGTCGGACGGGACGACCCGGGCCACCTCGGTGGCGATCTCCACCACACGTGGGGCCAGTTCACGGATCCGGGTGTCAGGCAGCCGGACGGACGGGACCTGGACCACCACGGCCGCGTGCGCGTAGCCCCGGGCGTCCAGCACCGGGGCGCCGATGCAGCGCACGCCCTCGACGTTCTCCTCGTTGTCGATGCTGTACCCCCGCTCGCGGGTCCGCTCCAGTTCCTCGGCGAACCGCTCCGGGGTCCCGATGGTGTGCGGTGTGACGGCGCGCAGTTCGGCCGGCAGCGAGCTGAGGTACTCCCCGGGATTCTCCGCGAAGCTCATCAGGGCCTTGCCCGACGCCGTGGAGTACAGGGGGAAGTGGGCGCCGGGGTGCTGCTCGAAGCGGAGCGGCAGCGGTGAGGGGACGCGCATCACCACGACGGACTCCTGGCCGTCCCGCACCGCGAGATTCACCGACTCATTGGTCTCGGCGTTGAGTTGCTGGAGCAGCGGGAGGGCGCGGTCGGTGCCCAGGGCGCGCTGGGCCGCCTGGCCCAGCAGTATGGCCGTGCTGCCCAGGTAGTAACCGTCCGTCACCGGATTGCGGCTGAGGAACCCCTCGGCGGCCAGGGCTCCCACGACCCGGTGGGCCGTACCGGGGGTCAGTCCGAGGCGCTGGATGATCTCGGTGACCTGGACATCCCCGTCCGCCTCGATGAGCAGCCGCAGGACGGCCATCGCCCGGTCGATGGCCTGGGTGCCCGCACGCGCGTCGGGCGTCTTGGCCGGCCGCTCGGCCGGGTCCCGTCGTCCGGGAGGAGTGCCGGCAGCCACCTGGTGTCGGTCCTTTCGGCTCTGATCACGATTTCCGTGCAGCCTACCGGTGCCGTCGGCCCGGTTGTGGCGGGTGTTCCGTCGGCGCAGGTGAGCGCGGTGCGCGGAGAGCGGAGCGGGCGTCGGCCGGGAGTCGATTCCTGTCATGGGCATTGACCGGCCGTACGGAGACGTCCTAGCGTGACGGCACTCCACAATGTGGATGTCATTCCAAAACTGTTCTCAGGCCCCGGAACCACCGGCGGAAGGCGGCCCGCCGCACCCCGCCGCAACGCCCCACACGCCAGGAGGGTTCATGCCCAGCTTCGACAACCCCACCGAGTCCGTCTTCACCTGGGCCGCGCCCCCGCTCAAGTTCGGGCTCGGCGCCATCGCCGAGATCGGCGAGGACCTGCAGGCACTCGGCGTCACCAACGCCCTGATCATCACCGACCCCGGTGTCGCCGCGACCGGCGTACCGGACCGGGTCGCGCACGCGGTGAAGGCCGCCGGCCTCGACGTCCGGATCTTCGACGGCGTCGCCGTCGAGCCGACGGACGTGAGCATCGGGGAAGCGGTCGAGTTCGCCAGGTCGGGCCCCTGGGACGGCTACATCGCGGTGGGCGGCGGCTCCGCGATGGACACCGCCAAGGCGGTCAATCTGCTCACCACCCAGCCCGGCACGCTCATGGACTACATCGCCCCACCGATCGGCGGCGGCAAGGTCCCCACCCTGCCCGTCAAACCCCTGATCGCGGTGCCGACCACCGCCGGCACCGGGTCGGAAGCCACCACCATCTGCGTCGTCGACCTCCTGGACCTGCGCCTCAAGGCAGGCATCAGCCATCCACGGCTGCGCCCGGCGCTCGCCGTCGTCGACCCGCTGACCAGCATGACCGTCCCCGCCGCCGTCACGGCGGCCAGCGGCATGGACGTCCTCACCCACGCCGCCGAGAGCTACACCGCGCTCTCCTTCGACGCGCGGCCCGCCTTCCCCAGCGCCAAGGCCCGCGCGGCGTTCTGCGGCGCCAACCCGATCAGCGACGTGTGGTGCGAGAAGGCCATGGAGCTGGTGGGCGTCCATCTGCGCCGGGCCGTGATGAACGGCAACGACCTCTCCGCCCGCTACGGCATGGCGTACGCCTCGGCCGTCACCGGCATGGGCTTCGGCAACGCGGGCACTCACATCCCGCACGCCAACGCCTACCCCATCGCCGGCGCCGTCGAGAACTACCGCGCCCAGGGCTACCCGGAGATGCCGATGGTGCCGCACGGCCAGGCCGTCGCCTCCACCGCCATGGCCGCGTTCCGCTTCACCTACCCGTCGAACCCGCAGCGCCATCTGCGGGCCGCCGAGCTGATCGGCGGACGGCCCGTCGACCCGGACGAGGGCACCGAAGCCCTGCCGCGCGTGCTGCGTGAACTCCTCCGCGACATCGGTATGCCCAACGGCATCACCGCCTTCGGCTACTCCGAGGACCGGCTCGGCGAACTCGTCTCGGGCACGATGAAGCAGTCCCGTCAACTGAGCGTGGTACCACGCCCCTTGACCACCGAAGCGGCGGAACAGATCTTCCGCGAGTCACTCCGCAACTGGTAACGGCGCGCGGCCGGACCGCGCCCCGCTGCCGCCCGCACGCCGGGCGGCGGCCGGCCGGTCCCGTGCCGCGTCCCCCGGTGCCTCTGGCACACCACCCCCCCCTGCGCCCTCGACCCGGAGGCATCCCCATGCCCGCACCAGCGCAGACGCCGATCAGCAAGGTCGCCCTCGCCGGCGCCATCGGCACGACGATCGAGTGGTACGACTTCTTCCTCTACGGGACGGCCGCCGGAATCGTCTTCGACAAACTCTTCTTCCCCAGGTTCGACAGCCTCATCGGCACGCTCCTGGCTTTCGCGACCTTTGCCATCGGCTTCGTCGCACGCCCGCTCGGCGGGGTGGTCTTCGGCCACTTCGGCGACCGGGTGGGACGCAAGACCGCCCTCATCGTCACCATGTTCATCATGGGCGCGGGCACCTTCCTCATCGGCCTGCTCCCCACCTTCGACAGCATCGGCATCTGGGCCCCTGTCCTGCTGATCCTGCTCCGCATCGTCCAGGGCATCGGGGTCGGCGGTGAGTGGGGCGGCGCGGTCCTGATGTCCGTCGAACACGCTCCCGAAGGCCGCAAGGGCTACTACGGAAGCTGGCCGCAGATCGGCGTTCCCGCGGGCCTCATGCTCGGCACCGGCGTGTACGCCCTGCTGTCCAGCTCGCTGTCCAGTGCCCAGTTCCTCGACTGGGGCTGGCGCATCGCGTTCCTGCTCAGCGGTGCGCTCGTCGTCATCGGGCTCTACATCCGCCTCCAGGTCTATGAGACCCCCGCCTTCCAGGCCGTACAGGAGAAGCAGGACGAGGCCCGGATCCCGATCGTCGAGCTGCTGCGCACCTCGAAGCTGAATCTGCTGCTCGGCATGGGCACGCGGATGGCGGAAGGGATCGCATTCAACACCTGGGGCGTCTTCGCCATCGCGTACACCACCGGCGAACTGAACGTGTCGCGGACCCATGCGCTGATCGGCGTGATGGTCGGCGCGGGCGTCTGCATCCCCATGATCCCGGTGTGGGGCGCGATCTCCGACCGGTACGGGAGACTGCGGACCTTCGGGCTCGGAACGGTCCTCTTCGGCCTGTCGGCCTTCCCGGCGTTCGCGCTCTTCGACACCGGCTCCGCGCTGGTCATCGGGGGAACGCTGGTCGTGACACTCGGCCTGTTCTACGGGGCGATGTACGGTCCGCAGGCGGCGCTGTACGCCGAGCTGTTCCCCGCGAAAGTCCGCTACAGCGGCGTCTCCTGCGTCTACCAGGTCTCCGGGGTCTTCGCGAGCGGGCTCACCCCGCTGATCCTCACCAGCCTGCTCGCCTCCGGCGGCGGCAGGCCGTGGCTCATGTCCGTCTACATCGTGGCCATGTCCGCGCTCAGCCTGGTGTCCGTCATCCTCATCGCCGTACTGCGCCGCAGAATCGGCGTGCAGACACCGCGGCCGGTACCGGTGCTGCAGAGCTGAACCGCAAGGTACGGGGGAGGGGCGGGGCCGTACGCGCGGCCCCGCTCGGTTTCTTCGGACCGCTATGTTCCGCCGGACTGCCGCTCTGTCCCTTCGGACCGTCGTGTTCCGTACCGCCCCTCCGGCACCCCGTACATCTGCCCGCCGCGCCCCGCTCCCCTCATCCGCACGGGGCGCCCCTGACCCACCGTGAGGTAGCGCTGTGCACACGCCCCATCCCCGAACCGCGACGGAGATCACCGACGCGCTCCGCCGCGCAGGAGTGGCGGAGGTCGACGAATCCCCGCTGGCCCGGTCCCTCTACGCCTCGGACGCCTCCCTGTACCGGGTGGAGCCCCGGGCGGTCGTCTTCCCTCATGACGCGGCTGAGATCGCCGCCGTGCTGGCGGTGTGCCGGGAACACCGGGTCCCGCTCACCATGCGGGGCGCGGGCACCTCCATCGCCGGCAACGCCGTGGGCCCCGGCATCGTCATCGACACCTCCCGTCATCTGGGCCGGGTACTGGAGATCGACCCGGACGCCAGGACCGCCCTGGTCGAACCAGGTGTGATCCAGTCCGGCCTTCAGCGGGCCGCAGCCCCGTACGGCCTGCGCTTCGGCCCCGACCCCTCCACCCACAACCGCGCGACTCTCGGCGGCATGATCGGCAACAACGCCTGTGGCTCCCGGGCCCTGGGGTACGGCCGCACCAGCGACAACGTCCTCGGACTCGACGTCCTCGCGGGCACGGGGGAGCGGCTGCGCCTCGGCGCGGTACCGCAGACCACGGGCCCCTCCCCTCTGCTCGACAGCCTCCGGGAAACGACCGGCAGCGAACTCGAAGTGATCCGGACCGAGTTGGGGCGTTTCCCCCGGCAGGTATCCGGCTACAGCCTGGAACACCTGCTGCCGGAGCGCGGCTTCGACGTGTCCCGCGCCCTGGTCGGCAGCGAAGGCACCCTGGCGCTCACCCTCGCGGCCAGGGTCCGGCTCGTACACGACGAACCGCAGCGCATCCTGATCGCTCTCGGCTACCCGACCATGGCGGACGCGGCGGACGCCGTCCCGGCGATCCTGCCGTACGCGCCGGTGGCCTGCGAGGGGCTCGACGCCCGGATCGTCCGTGTGGTCGTCGACCGGAAGGGAGCCGCCTCGGTCCCCGAACTCCCCAGGGGCGAAGGGTGGCTGCTGGTCGAACTGGCCGGTGAGAGCTCCACGGCCCTGGTCGCCGACGCGGGCAGGCTGATCGCGGGCGCCGGGGCCCTGGACTCCCTTACGGTCGTCGACCCCGCGCACGCCGCAGCACTGTGGCGCATCCGCGAGGACGGCGCCGGGCTCGCCTCCCGTACCCCCGCGGGCGACCCGGCCCACGCCGGGTGGGAGGACGCGGCAGTCCCGCCGGAGCAACTGGGCGGATACCTGAGGGAGTTCGAAGGCCTCATGGCCGAACACCGGCTGACCGGACTGCCCTACGGGCACTTCGGCGACGGCTGCGTCCATATCCGTATCGATTTCCCGCTCGGCTCCGCCGACGGGACACGCGCCCTGCGGGAGTTCCTCTTCCAGGCAGGTGAACTGGTAGCCCGGCACGGCGGGTCCATGTCCGGCGAGCACGGTGACGGACGGGCCCGCGGCGAACTGCTGCCGCTGATGTACTCCCCGAAGGCCATCGGCCTGTTCGAACGGATCAAGGGCGTCTTCGACCCCGACGACCTGCTCAACCCGGGCGTCATCGTACGGCCGGACCCGGTGGACCACGCCGTCCGCGCCAGCGGCGCACGGCCCCTGCGCCGCAAGGAACTCCCCACCCTCGGGCTGGCCCACCGGCACGACCGGGGCGACCTGTCCATGGCCGTCCACCGCTGCACCGGGGTCGGCAAATGCCGCGCCGACACCACCGCGACCGGCGGTGTGATGTGCCCCAGCTACCTGGCCACGCGCGAGGAGAAGGACTCCACCCGCGGCCGGGCCAGGGTCCTGCAGGACGTTGTCTCCGGGCGGCTCGGGCCGGACGGCTGGCGCTCCCCGGCCCTGCACGACGCGCTCGACCTCTGTCTGTCCTGCAAGGGCTGCTCGTCGGACTGCCCGACAGGGGTCGACATGGCCGCGTACAAGGCGGAGGCGCTCCACCAGAAATACCGCCGCCGGCCGCGCCCGCGCAGCCACTACGCCCTCGGCTGGCTCCCCCGCTGGGCGCGCCTGGTGCGGAGGCTGCCCGGCCTCACCCGGCTGGCGAACCTGGTGATGCGCTCGCGGGCTCTGCACCCGCTCCTCGTCCGCGCCGCCGGAGTCGACCCGCGCCGCCAGCTGCCCGCGTTCGCACCCGAGACGTTCCGCAGCTGGTTCGCCCGGCGCCCGGCGGAGCCTCGTAACCCGCGCCACGGTGATGTGGTCCTCTTCGTCGACACCTTCACCGACGCCTTCTCTCCTGCGACCGGTATCGCGGCGGTGGCCGTCCTGGAGGACGCCGGGTACCGGGTCACCGTCACCGAACGGCCCGTATGCTGCGGTCTGACCTGGATCTCCACCGGCCAACTGGACGGCGCCCGGCGGCAGATACGCGCCACGGTGCGAGCGCTGGCGCCATACGTGCGGGCCGGCGCGCTGGTGGTCGGCCTTGAGCCCTCCTGTACCGCTGTGCTCCGCGCCGACGCCGCCGAACTCCTCGGAGTCGGGGAGGGGGAGGACGGGGGCGACACGGACGGGAAAGCCGTGGCGGAGGTCGCCGCGGCCACCAGCACGCTGGCCGAACTGCTCGGCGGGACTCCGGACTGGACCCCGCCCGACCTGACCGGCACCACCGCCGTCGCCCAGCCGCACTGCCATCACCACGCCGTCATGGGCTGGGAAGCGGACGCCGACCTGCTGCGGACGGCCGGCGCCACGGTCGAACGGCTGGGTGGGTGCTGCGGCCTCGCGGGCAACTTCGGCGTCGAACAGGGCCACCACGACGTCTCCGTCGCGGTGGCCGGACAGCAACTGCTGCCCGCGGTCCGCCGGGCCGCCCCGGACGACACGATCCTCGCCGACGGCTTCAGCTGCCGTACCCAGCTCGACAGCCTCACCGGCCGCTCCGGCGACCACCTCGCCCAGCTCCTGGCCCGGCACCTCCGCTGAACCCCTACCGGCCGTGAAGCCGCCGTCGCCCTGACCGGGAGGCGGCGGCGACCTGTGTCAGCTGACCGCGGCAGCCGATCCGTCCTCCTCGCGGCCGGTGACGACCGGTCGTACGGGGGTGGACCCGGCTCCCGTTGCGCGGACGCAGGCCAGGGCGGTGCGCGTCGCACCGCCCTGGCCCATGGTGCACAAAGGCGTGGTCACTTCTGGGTGTCCAGCACAGGCTCGGACACGGGTTCGGGGCCGGTCTCGGCGGGCCCGGCGTCCGCACGCGCCTGACGGCGTGACCGGTACGCGCGGATTCCGTACGCGCCCAGGACCACCGCGAGTGTCAGCACACTGGCGGCGAAGTCGGAACGGGTGGCCGGCAGGACCGCCATCGCGACGATCACCACGGCCATCGCCGCGATGGTGCACCAGCTCAGATACGGGAAGCACCACATCTTCAGCGTGAGCGACCCCGGATCCTCGCGCTCCAGCCGCCGCCGCAAGCGCACTTGGGAGAGGGCGACCAGGAGATAGACGAAGAGCGCGACCGCGCCGTAGGAGTGGACGATGAAGGAGAACACGGCGTCCGGCGAGACATACGCGATGATCACCGACACATAGCCGAGCACCGTCGCGAGCAGGATCGCGCGCCGGGGTACGCCCCGCTTGCTGAGCTTGGTCAGGCTGTGCGGTGCGTCGTTGTTCCTGGTCAGGGCGAACACGATCCGGGAGGCGCTGTAGAGGCCGGCGTTGAGCGACGAGAGCACCGCGACCAGGATCAGAACCCGCATGAGGTTGCCGGCGCCGGAAATCCCGATGTGCTGGAGCGTAGCCACGTACGGGCCCTGCGCCACCGACGGATCGTTCCACGGCACGATCGCGATGACGAGGAAGATCGAGCCCACGTAGAACAGCAGGACACGCAGTACGACCGAGCGGGTCGCCCTGGCCACACTGCGCTGCGGGTTCTTGGACTCGGCGGCGGCCAGCGCGGCGATCTCCGCGCCGGTGAAGAAGCCGACCGCGGGAATGACGGCAGTGAGGATCGCGCCGATGCCGTGCGGGGCGAAGCCGTGGTGCTGGGTCAGATTGCCGACGTCGGCATGGGCGCCGGGCCACAGGCCGAGGACGAAGACCAGGCCGACGACGAGGAAGACGGTGATGGCGGCGACTTTGATCGAGGAGAACCAGTACTCGAACTCCCCGAACGACCGCACCGAGAACATGTTGACCCCGGTGAGCAGCACCATCAGGCAGAGGCTGACCACCCACAACGGGATCCCGGGCAGCCAGGCGTGGATCTGGCTGGCGCCCGCCACTGCTTCCAGAGCGACCACGTTGACCCAGAAGTACCAGTAGAGCCAGCCGATCGTGAAGCCGCCCCAGTTGCCCAGGGCGAGCCGGGCGTAGGCGTAGAAGGAGCCGACAGCCGGGCGGGCCACGGCCATTTCACCGAGCATCCGCATGACGAGGATGACGAGCCCGCCGGCCAGCAGGAACGAGATGATCGCGGCCGGCCCGGTCTCGTCGATCACCACTCCGCTGCCGACGAAGAGCCCTGCTCCGATCACCCCGCCCAGGGCGATCAGAGTCATGTGCCGCTGTTTGAGTTCGCTCCGGAGTCCGGCCCCTCCGGTCTCTTCGCGTCCGATCTCGCCGGACCCGTTGTTCTCTGCCACGGGGACCCCTTATGTCGGAAAGTGCGTGGAGCTGCCGTAGGGAAATTCAGCAGTGCCCGGAATGCTGGCCGAAAAGTGGATGTGTGAGGAAGATCCAGAACGGGCCGCCGACCGGGTACCAGGCCCCGGGTGCTGGTCCCGTGCCTGTTCCGCGGGAAGTGCCCCAGCGTAGCCACGAGGGGCAACGGGGGTGGAATTCCGGCCATGGAACGGAAAAAGTGTGTGAGAGTGCGCAGTTGTGTTCACAGAGGGTGCGTCTGTTGTGCGCAGAGGGTGTGCAGCACGGCAGCCGGTGCGGGGAGGGCCATTCCCCTCCCCGCACCGGCGTACGGCTGCTTCTCGTCAGCCGGCGACGCTCTTCTGGACGTCGCCGATCATCACGTCGACCCCCGCGAGCAGCTCGTCGAGCACCTCCCGGTCCGCCACCAGCGGCGGCGAGATCATCAGCATCGTCGCGCCGCGGTCGTCCGGGCGCAGGATGACCCCGGTCTTCCTGAATGCCTGCGGGAGGACCTCGCGCAGCACCTTCTGTGACTGCTCAGGGCTGAGCTCGCGCCCGGTGTCACGGTCGGCGGTCAGCTCGACCGCGTAGAAGAAGCCCATGCCCCGCACGTCCTTGACGACGCGGTGGCGCCGCTTGATCTCTTCGAGGCCCGCGCGGAGTTCGGGCCCGAGGCTGCCGACGTTGTCCAGGACCTTCTCGTCCCGCATCGCGGTGATGTTGGCGACCGCGACGGCGGTGGACACCGGGTGCCCGCCCCAGGTGGCGCCGTGCGTGAACGTGCCGCCGCCGGGAGCGTCGTAGAGCCCTCGGACCAGCGGCTCACGGGCGATCATGCCGCCGAGCGGGGCGTAGCCGGAAGTGGAGCCCTTGGCGAAGGTGATCATGTCCGGCACCACGCCGAAGTAACCGCTGCCGAACCAGTGGCCCAGCCGCCCGAAGGAGCAGATGACCTCGTCGGCGACGAGCAGGACCCCGTACTTGTCGCAGATCCTGCGCAGTTCGCGCCAGTACCCGTCCGGCGGGACCAGCGCGCCGCGCCCGTTCTGCACCGGCTCGGCGAAGACGGCCGCGACGGTCTCGGGGCCCTCTTCCAGGATGGCGGCCTCGATCGCCCGCACGCACTCCAGCTCCTCGGCCGGTCCGCAGTCGCCGGTGAGGCCGAGCGTGTTGGGCACATGCCGGATGCCGGGCAGCAGTGGCAGGAACGGATCGCGGATCTTCGGCAGGCCGGTGACGGACAGGGCGCCCAGGGTGACGCCGTGGTACGACATGTTACGGCTGATGATCTTCGTACGCTCGGTGTGGCCCTGGCTGCGGTGGTACTGCCGGGCGAACTTGATCGCCGTTTCGACGGCCTCCGAGCCGGAGTTCACGAACCACGTGACATCCAGGTCGCCGGGGGCCAGCTCCGCGATCAGGCTCGCCGCTTCCACGGCAGGCGGGTGCGCGGCGCCCCAGTTGGTCGAGTAGGCCAGTGTCTCCATCTGCCGGGTGGCGGCCGTGACGATGTCGCGGCGGCTGTGCCCCATGTTCACGCAGAACAGGCCCGCCAGACCGTCGAGGAAACGCCGGCCCTGCTCGTCGTACAGATGGCATCCCTCGCCGCGGACGAAGACCGGCAACTCGGCGCTCTGCCAGACGTCCTGGCGGGTGAAGTGCTGGCCCAGATGGCGCTGCGCCCTGGCACGGAACGCGGACTCGGTGGTCACGATGGATCTCCCCTCCTGGCCCGGCGGCCGCCGGGCGGGTGGTGTGCGGTGGACTGCGGATGTGCTTGGCCGCGGCGGCAGTTGAGCCGGCCCGCGGATGCCGCCAGGGCGAGCGCGGTGGCGGCTCAGCCGAGCGCCTGGGCGGCCTCGACGTACTTGAGACCGTGCGCCTCGGCCACCGGGCGGTAGGTGACCTGGCCGCCCACGATGTTGATGCCGCGCTCGATGGCGCCGTCCGACTCAGCGGCGGCGGCGATCCCGTTGTTCGCGATGTTCAGGACGTACGGGAGCGTGACGTTGGTCAGTGCGTAGGTGGAGGTGTTCGGCACCGCGCCGGGCATGTTGGCGACGCAGTAGAAGACCGAGTCGTGCACGCGGTAGACCGGGTCCGCGTGGGTGGTCGCCCGGGAGTCCTCGAAGCAGCCGCCCTGGTCGATGGCGATATCGACGAGGACCGAGCCCGGCTTCATGCGCGAGACCAGCTCGTTGGAGATCAGCCTCGGCGCCCTGGCGCCCGGGACGAGTACCGCGCCGATGACGAGATCGGCGTCCAGAACAGCGGCTTCGACCTCGTACGCGTTGGAGGCGACGGTGGTGATCCGGCCCCCGTACATCCGGTCGGCGGCCCGCAGCTTGTCGATGTTCTTGTCGAGCAGCACCACGTCGGCCCACATACCGGTGGCCACCGCCACCGCGTTCATCCCGGAGACCCCGGCGCCGATGACGACGACTTTGGCGGGACGGGTTCCCGAGACGCCTCCCATGAGTACGCCGCGCCCGCCCGCCGCCCGGGTGAGGTGGTGGGCGCCGGCCTGCGGCGCCAGCCGGCCGGCCACCTCGGACATCGGGAAGAGCAGCGGCAGCGAGCCGTCGACCGCCTGCACCGTCTCGTACGCCACCCCGGTGATCCCGGAATCCAGCATCGCGTCGGTGCACTCCTTGGAGGCCGCCAGATGCAGGTAGGTGAAGAGTGTCTGGCCGGCGCGCATGCGGTGGTACTCCTCCGCGATGGGCTCCTTGACCTTCAGTACCAGCTCCGAATCCGCCCAGACCTCGTCGGCGGTCGGCACGATCGTGGCGCCGGCCCGGACGTAGTCGGCGTCGGCGATCGACGAGCCGGTGCCGGCGTCCTTCTCGACCTGGACGGTGTGGCCGGCCCGGACCAGCTCATGGACGCCGGGGGGAGTGATGGCCACCCGGTACTCGTGGTTCTTGACCTCGCGCGGAATCCCGATCTTCACGATGATCTCCCCTCGGTGATGCGGGGCGCCGGCGGCTCGTGCCGGAGCGCTGGAGCCGTGCCGGGGCAGACCCGGAAACGGCTCACCCGCAGTGCGGACGGGTGCCCCGACCGGGCACACCGTGCTGAGTGCACCACCAGAGTGCCGACCGGCTGGTCCGGGGGAAAGCGCCAGTTCTGCCCCGCCCGAGGGGTCCAGGACGGAATCGCGATCCCGGCATCTCACCCGGCCCGACCTCTGGAGTAAAGGCTGTTGTACGGCTACGCTCCCGGTCAGCTGGTACCCCCACGCGGCCCGGAAACGGCCTGCTGGATGGGGACAGCGGAGTACCGCGCCCGGGGCCCGGCCCGGTGGGCCGCGCGCGGCCCACGTCATCCGCAGGAGGCGCGTATGCCACGTACATTGATCGAGATCGACCGGACGTCGGGGGAGCCGCTCTACCGGCAGATCCGCAAAGCGCTCGAACACGGCATCGCCGTCGGCACCATCGACGCCGAGCGGAGGCTGCCGTCGTCACGGGAGCTGGCCCGGGAGCTGAGCCTGTCCCGCAACACCGTCAACGCGGCCTACCAGGAGCTGGTCGCCGAGGGGTTCGTGGAGAGCCGCGAACGGCAGGGGATCTTCGTCAACCGCGAGATGCGTCCCTACTGCGCGGTGGAGGAGCGCCCGCCGGCCGAGCGTTTCGACTGGGGGGCGCGGCTGCGCGGCCACCCCGAGGACCGGCTGCCGCACATCGAGAAACTGCCCGACTGGGCCGACTACCCGTACCCGTTCCTCGCCGGGCAGGTGGACCTGCGGGCCTTTCCCGCCCGCGACTGGTCCAGAGCGCTCAACGAGGCCCTCTACCAGCCGCACGCCCAGTACAGCCTCCAGGACAGCATCGCCGCCGACGATCCGCTGCTGGTCGAGATGCTCTGCCGTCAACTGCTGCCCGCGCGCGGGGTGGAAGCGACCCCGGACGAGATCCTGGTCACCGTGGGATCCCAGCAGGGGCTGGATCTGCTGAGCCGGGCCCTGCTGGGAACCGGCTCCACCGTGGCCGTGGAGGACCCCGGCTATCTGGACGCCCGGCACATCTTCGTACGGGCCGGGGCCCGGCTGCTCCCGCTGCCGGTCACCGCCGCCGGGGTGGTACCGCCGGCCGGTCTGGCCGGGGTGGACCTGCTGCATGTGACGCCGTCCCACCACCATCCGACCAACGTCACGCTGAGCATCGGCCGGCGCAGGGAACTGCTCTCGCTGGTACGCGAGAGCGGCACGGTCATCGTCGAGGACGACTACGACAGCGAGTTCCGCTACCAGGGCAGCCCGACACCCGCGCTGAAGGGACTGGACAGCACCGGCCAGGTCGTCTATCTGGGCACGTTCTCGAAGTTCCTGGCACCGGGACTTCGCATGGGGTACGTGGTGGCCTCCCGCGAACTCATCAGGGAACTGCGGGACTTGCGGCGCTACTCCGTACGGCACCCGTCCGGGCACATCCAGCGCGCCCTCGCGCTGCTCATCCAGTCCGGCGAGTACCACCGCGCCGTACGCCGCTACCGCGGCCAGCTGATGCGCAAGTGGGAGGCCGTCACCGCCGCAGTGAACACCCATCTGCCCTGGCACACCACGCCGTCGCCCGGCGGGGTGAGTCTGTGGATGACCGGGCCCCGCGAACTGGACTGCCGCAGACTGGTGGAGCTGGCCCAGCGGCGCGGCGTGCTCATCGAGCGCGGCGACATCTACTTCCTCTCCGGGCAGCCGCCGCTGAACCACTTCCGGATCGGCTTCGCGGCCCCGCAGGTACGCGCGATCGACCCGGGGATCAGCATCCTGGGCGGGCTGGTGGAGAGGATGCTGGCGGGGGCCTGAGCTGCGCCTGCCGACAGCGGCTCCAACGGCACCCCTTCCCTTGTCAGCCCCGACGGGCAAGGTGGTCCCCGCCACCGACAAGAAGCGCAAGAGCACCGGCAGTGCCCCCGGCGCAGTTCGGCGGCCTGATCGCCGGATACCGCCTCCTTCACCAGGCACTGGCCGGCTCGGACGTCAACTGGCCCCTGCTGCTGGCCGTTCTCGCCGCGGTCACCATGACTCTGGGCAACCTCGCCGCGTTCTTTCAGACGTCCGTGAAGCGTCTGCTCGCGTACTCCACCATCAGCCAGGTCGGCTACCTCCTGATGGCCCTGGCCCTGGCCGTGGCCACGCGCAGTGACCTCGCGCAGAGGAGTCTGCTGTTCTACCTGGCCGCCTACGCCGCCACCAACCTCGGCGCCTTCGCCGTCGTCACCGAACTCCCCCACGCCCGCACGCTCCAGGACTACCGCGGTCTCACCCACCCCCCCCGGCCTCGCCGCCGTCCTCGTCGTCTGCCTGCTCGGCCTGGTGGGCACCCCGCCCACCGGCGTCTTCCTCGGCAAACTGGAGATCTTCAGCGCGGCCGTCGAGGGCGGCTGCCCGTGGCTCGCTGCTCTCGCCGTCGTCAACACCGTCGCTTCCCTCTTCTATTACCTGCGCTGGCTCGCCCCCCGCTTCGCCGCCACCGCCACCGCACCCGCCGGCACGCAGGCCGTCCAGGGCCGCTGGACCGCCGCCACCGCTTACACCGCCGGCGCAATCGCCCTCGCCCTCGCCCTCGGCCTGGCCGGCGTCGCGGTACTTCCCCTCACCACCGGGCCCCTCCTCCCCTGAAAGGCCACTCGGCCTCACCCGAGCGGCCAGACCGCTCCGTCAGCCGATCAGGCCGAGGATCTCCCGGAACACCCCGTTGTCCGGACCCCGCGAGAGGTCCAGGACACGTGACGTGCGGTAGTACGGGCTCAGGTCGAGCCCCAGCCCCACTCCGTGGACCTCGACCGCGCCGGACTGCTCGTACCGCGCCACCACGTCCTTGAGGTGCCGGTCGAGGAAGTGGCGGTCGTTGGCGAGCTGTGTCGCGGTGTCCATGGGGCCGCCGTCCGACAGCACGAACAGCAGCCGCCGGCTCCCGGGGCCGCGCTCCGCCGCCGTGCCCTCGGCGCGGCGGGCCGCCCAGGCCACTGCTTCGCCGTCCACGCCCTCGCGGAAGAGGTCCGGCTTCAGCAGGGCGGCGATGTCCCGGCGGGCGGTGCGCCATGGCGTTCCGGCGTCCTTGAACACCAGGTGGCACTGCTCGTTGAGCCGCCCGGGGCGCGGCGGCCGTCCGGCGCGCAGCCAGTCGCGCCGGGCCCGGCCGCCGTTCCAGGCTCCGGTGGTGAAGCCCAGGATCTCGCACTCCGCCCCGGCCCGGTCCAGCGCCCTGGCGAACACATCGACCAGCAGGGCGAGCGATTCGCCGTACTCCTTCATGGAGCCCGAGCAGTCGATCAGGAACGTCACCCTCGCGTCGGTCGCCGGCTCGGTCCGCTCGGCCCTGAACACTCGCCGCTCGGTGGGAGATCCGATCAGCCGGGCCAGCATCCGGCCGTCGACGTACCCCTCTTCCTGCGCGCCGTCCCAGCCCCGGGTCACGGGAGATGCGAGCCGCGCCGTCAACTCCCGTGTGATACCGGAGAGATTGACACCCTGCGAGGCGATCCGGCGGTCGAGCCGCTCGCGGTAGCCGGCCAGCGCCTCGGGGCGCACCAGAGTGCCCGCGCGCCGCTCCCGGTCGTAGGCGGTGGTGAAGACGCGGTAGCCGTCGCCCTCGCCGGTGTCCGTGCCGTGGAGCGCGGTGGCGCTGCCTGCCGGGCCGTCGTCGAACTCCGTCAGCAAAGTGAATCCGTTGCGCGCGGGAGCGGGCCGTACGTCGTCGGCGCGCTCCGCGCGGCCCCGGCGGGCGGCGGCCCCGGCGGAAGCGGTCATCCCCGCCACAACACGGGCGATCGCCAGCGCGTGCACGGCGAACCGGGCCTGGTCGAAGCGGTCCTGGCGCAGCCCCGCAAGCTCGTGGCCGATCAGCGGGGCCAGGGCGCCGCGGGTGGCCTCGATGGCCCCCTCGGTCTCCTCGACGACCGGGCGCCCGGTGATCCTGGCCCTGCACACCTGCGCGACCGTGTGCAGGAGAAGACCGGTCGCCGTCTCGGTCAGCCCCGACTGGTGGAACGCGAGCGACCACTGCTCGTGGCGGTGCTGGAGGTTGCGCTCCATCCCGGGCAGGTGCGCGGGCGCCAGCGACTCGGCCCGGAACTGCTCCAGCATCTCGAAGACCAGCCGCGCCGTCCGGCCGTCAGGGCACAGCCGCCGGTGCAACTCCTGGTCGGAGTGGGCGAGACGCAGCGCCAGGCCGTCCGCCGCTCCCCGGAAGGAGCCGAAGTCGTCCTGCGCGGAGGGATACAGATGCGGTGCGAACACCGGGAGCGCCTGCCGCCCTCGGTGCGGCCGCCCGCCGCGGAAGTACAGATCCGGGACATCGCACAGAGCGCGGACCGCCGCCCCGCACAGCTCCTGGACCTGCTGCCGGTGGCGGACCGCGGCCTGGGTGGCGCCCATGTCAGGCGCCCCGGGCCGGCTCGCCGGCGAGCGGGCCGTGACCGGACACCCGTCCCGGCTCCTCGGGCTCCCGGCCGAAACAGCGCTGGAAGTACTCGGCCACCACATGGCGTTCGTCCTCGTCACAGCGGTTGAGGAAGGACAGCCGGAAGGCGGCGGCGCAGTTGCCGAATATCTCGGTGTTCTCCGCCCACGTGATGACCGTACGGGGAGACATCAGCGTCGACAGATCGCCCGCGCGGAACCCCGCACGCGTCAGCGCGGCGACCGCCACCATCGCGGTCACCAGCTCACGTCCCGCCTCGTCGGCGAAGGCCGGGACCCTGGCCCGTACGATGGCCGTTTCCTCGTCGGCGGGCAGGTAGTTGAGGGCCGCCACGATGTTCCAGCGGTCGATCTGCGCGTGGTTGAGGCGCTGCGCCCCGTGGTAGAGCCCGTTGAGGTTGCCCAGACCCACGGTGTTCGCCGTGGCGAACAGCCGGAACTGCGGATGGGGGCGCAGCACCGTGTTCTGGTCCAGCAGGGTGAACCTGCCCTCGCGTTCCAGCAGGCGCTGGATGATGAACATGACGTCCGGGCGCCCCGCGTCGTACTCGTCGAGGATCAGGGCGACCGGCCGGCGCAGCGCCCACGGGATGATCCCTTCCTGGAAGGCGGTCACCTGGCGGCCTTCGCGCAGCACCACCGCGTCCTTGCCGACGAGGTCGAGGCGGCTGAGGTGGCCGTCCAGATTGACGCGTACGCAGGGCCAGTTGAGCCGGGCCGCCACCTGCTCGATATGGGTGGACTTACCGGTGCCGTGCAGCCCCTGGACCAGCACCCGCCGGTTGTGTGTGAAGCCGGCCAGCAGCGCCAGGGTCACATCGGGGTTGAAACGGTAGGCGGGGTCGGTCTCGGGCACGTGCTCGGACGGTTCGGCGAACGCGGGAACCGTGAGGGGCGAGTCGATGCCGAACACGTCCTTCACGGCCAGCCGGACGTCCGGTCCTTCCGCCGGGGAAGCGGGCTCGCCCTCCGCCGCGCCCTCGGCGCGGCCCGCGGTCGTGGTACAGGTCGTCATGGGGAATGCCCTTCGTCAGGGGGAGTCGGTGGAGCCGTCCGGCGTTCCCTCCGCCTCGATGCGGCTGATCGCCGCGGCGGCGCGCTGGAGCGCGGGCAGGACCTGCAGGGCCTTGTCCGCGGTGAGCCGTACGGCGGGTGCCTGCACGGCGACACACATATTGGAACGGGCGCCCGCGGCCGGCACGAGGACGGCCACGCACACCAGGCCGGGCAGGAACTCCTCGTCGTCCAGCGAGAATCCGTCGCGGCGCACGCGCCGGAACTCCTCCTCCAGAGTGTCGAGATCGGTCACCGTGTTGGGGGTGCACCGCTTGAGCGGCGCGTGGGCGAGCAGCTTGCGCCGCTGCGCCGGGAGCATCTGGGAGAGGATCATCTTGCCGCTGGCCGAGCAGTGGGCGGGCACCCGGGAACCGGCCCGCAGATAGAAGCGCAGCGGCTCGGGGGTCTCCACCCGGTCGAGATAGACGACCTCGTTGCCCGAGAGCGTGGTGATGTTGCAGCTCTCGCCCAGCTCGTCCACCAGACTGCGCAGCACGGCGTGGCGTGCGCCGTGGTGGGTGGCGTTGAGCAGCAGGTTCTCGGCGAGCCGCCGCAGCCTCGATCCGGTGCCGTAGTGCCTGCCGTCGCTCTGGCGGATGAGCAGACCCGCGCTCTCCAGCTGCTGCAGCATCCGGTGCAGCGTCGGTTTGGGCATACCGGTCTCCTCGACCAGGCCCTGGAGCGAGACCAACTGGTCCTTGGAAGCGATCAGTTCGAGCAGCGCGAAGAGCCGCATGGTCGGCGTGTCGCCGTTCAGTGCGGCGGGGTCGGTTTCGCGGGACAGGTCCACGGTAGCTCCAGGTTGATCCAAGTTCCGGAAAGTAGCGTACCAGGTATCGATTTTCGGAACGCACCGTTGACGGGGCGGGGTATGGCTCCTATGGTCCACCCAGATCCTGATTTCAGGAACGCCACGTACCGATTCTTTATGAGATCCGGTGTGCTGAAGGAGTGGAACCATGAGCGAGAACCCCGCGGACACCAGCCGTACTGTCGCGGCAGGCCCGCAGCGGATGACCCCCTCGGAGGCGTTCGTCGAGACGCTGGTGGCCAATGACGTCACCGATATCTTCGGCATCATGGGCTCGGCGTTCATGGACGCCATGGACATCTTCGCGCCGGCCGGTATCCGCCTGGTACCGGTCGTGCACGAGCAGGGCGCCGGCCACATGGCCGACGGATACGCCCGGGTCAGCGGCCGGCACGGGGTCGTCATCGGCCAGAACGGCCCCGGCATCAGCAACTGCGTCACCGCCATCGCGGCCGCGTACTGGGCCCACAGCCCCGTCGTCATCGTGACCCCGGAGACCGGCACCATGGGTATGGGCCTGGGCGGCTTCCAGGAGGCCAACCAGCTGCCGATGTTCCAGGAGTTCACCAAGTACCAGGCCCATGTGAACAACCCGAACCGGATGGCCGAGTTCACAGGCCGCGCCTTCGACCGGGCGATGTCGGAGATCGGCCCGACCCAGCTGAACATCCCGCGCGACTACTTCTACGGTGACATCAACACCGAGATCCCGCGGCCGAACCGGCTCGACCGCGGCGCGGGCGGCGCGAAGAGCCTGGACGAGGCGGCCGAACTGCTGGCCACCGCCGAATTCCCGGTCATCATCTCGGGCGGCGGTGTCGTCATGGCCGACGGGGTCGACCAGTGCAAGGCGCTCGCCGAACGGCTCGGCGCCCCGGTCGTCAACAGCTACCTGCACAACGACTCGTTCCCGGCGAGTCACCCGCAGTGGTGCGGACCGCTGGGCTACCAAGGCTCCAAGGCCGCGATGAAGCTGATCGCCCAGGCGGACGTCGTGATCGCGCTGGGCTCCCGCCTCGGCCCGTTCGGCACCCTGCCGCAGCACGGCATGGACTACTGGCCGAAGAACGCGAAGATCATCCAGATCGACGCCGACCACAAGATGCTCGGCCTGGTCAAGAAGATCACCGTCGGCATCTGCGGCGACGCCCGGGAGGCCGCGGCCGCGCTCACCGAACGCCTCGCCGGCCGGACCCTGGACTGCGACGCCACCCGCGAGCAGCGTGCCGCCGTCATGAAGGCCGAGCAGGACGCGTGGGAGGAAGAGCTCAGCGCCTGGACCCACGAGAAGGACCCGTTCAGCCTCGACATGATCGCCGAGCAGGAGGAAGAGGAGGGCGACTGGCTGCACCCGCGCGAGGTGCTGCGGGAGCTGGAGCGCGCCATGCCGCCCCGCGTCATGGTCTCCACCGACATCGGCAACATCAACTCCGTGGCCAACAGCTATCTGCGCTTCGAGGAGCCCCGCTCCTTCTTCGCGCCGATGAGCTTCGGCAACTGCGGCTACGCCCTGCCGACCATCATCGGGGCCAAGGCCGCAGCCATGGACCGCCCGGCCATCTCCTACGCGGGGGACGGCGCCTGGGGCATGAGCATGGGCGAGATCATGACCGCCGTACGGCATGACATCCCCGTCACCGCCGTCGTCTTCCACAACCGCCAGTGGGGCGCGGAGAAGAAGAACCAGGTCGACTTCTACAACCGGCGCTTCGTCGCGGGGGAGCTGGAGAACGAGAGCTTCGCCGCCATCGCCGAGGCCATGGGCGCCGACGGTATCGTCGTGGAGAAGCTGTCCGACGTCGGCCCGGCCCTGCAGAAGGCCGTCGACGCCCAGATGAACGAGGGCCGGACCACGGTCATCGAGATCATGTGCACCCGTGAGCTCGGAGACCCGTTCCGCCGCGACGCGCTGTCCAAGCCGGTGCGCTACCTGGAGAAGTACCAGGACTACGTCTGAGCGACCCGATCCGGCCGGCGCTCGCGCCACCGGGCTCCATGACCGCGGGGGTCCCGGTCCCGGCTGCCCTGCCCGGCCCCGGGCCCTCCGCACCCCACCGGCCCTGAGGCGCCGTGCACGCCCCTCGTGCGCACGGCGCCTCAGGGACCCCGGGCCCCGGACCGCGTATCCGGTGTCTCTTCCACGCCGCTCTCCCCACTCCTCCCGCACCGCCCACGCCAAGGGAACAGCCCCATGCTCATCGACCCGACCGCCCCGGCGCGGCCCCCCGCGGGACCGGCCGGAGCCGCCGTGCAGCACCTGCTCGACACCTGGGCCCAGCGACTGCGGCCCGCCGCCCGGCGGCCCCGCGTCGCCCTGGCAGAGGGGACCGACCCACGGGCGATCTGGGCCGCGGTCCACCTCGCCGAACAGCACGCCGTCACCCCGGTCCTGGTCGGCGACCCGGCGCGTATCCACGCGTGTGCGGCCGAACTCGGTCTGAAACTGCCCGACGACCCCGACCGGCTCGACCTGCTCGACCCGGCGGCGCTGGCCGCTGACGACCGCTGCGCCGGAACCCTCGCGGACGCCCTGTCCGCCCGGCGCGGTCTCAACCTCGACGGACGGCGCGCCCTGGCCGCCGACCCCCTCTACCTCACCGCGACGGCGCTGCGCCTGGGGCAGATCGACGCGTGTGTGGCCGGCAGCAACCGCCCCACCGCCGACGTCCTGCGGGCCGGACTGCACGTCGTCGGCCTCGCACCCGGCATCCGTACCCTCTCCAGCAGCTTTCTCATGGTGATGCCCGACGGCCGCCTCCTCGGGTACGGCGACTGCGCGGTGGTCGTCGACCCGACCAGCAGGGAACTCGCCGACATCGCACTCGCCACCGCCGCCACCTACCGGGCCCTCACCGGCGAGCCGCCCCGGGTGGCGCTGCTGTCCTTCAGTACCAAGGGCAGCGCCTCCCACCCGCAGGTGGACCGGGTGCGCGAGGCGCTGAGCCTGGTCCGTGCCACCGCGCCCGGCCTCGCCGTCGACGGCGAGCTGCAGTACGACGCGGCCGCCGTCCCGGCGATCGGCCGGTCCAAGGCGCCCGCGTCCGAGCTCGCGGGCCAGGCGAACACCTTTGTCTTCCCCGGCCTCGCCGCGGGCAACATCGGCTACAAGATCGCCCAGTGGGCCGGTGGCGCCGCCGCGGTCGGACCCCTGCTCCAGGGTCTTGCCGCGCCTCTGCACGACCTCTCGCGCGGCTGCACCGGATCGGACATCGCGGCCCTCGCCCTGGCAGCAGCCCTGCAGGCGGACAGCGTCCGCCGCACTCAAGCACCGGAGGAAGCACCGTGCCCCTGACATCCCCGACCGCCGCGCCCCGCCACGCTGCCCGGACTGATCACCGCGCCCGGTCCCGCGACGGGGCCCGTGACGGGATCTGTCTCGCCGTCCTCGACATGGCCGGCACCACGGTCACCGACGCGGGCGCCGTGGAGGACGCCTTCGTCCAGGCCCTGTGCCAGCTGGACGTACCCGAGGGCGGCGCGGCCCACACCCGCATGATGGAGCACGTCCGCGCCACCATGGGCGAGTCCAAGATCTCCGTGTTCCGCCATCTCTTCGGTGACCAGGACGCGGCGGAGCGGGCCAACGACGTCTTCGAGCGCGCCTACGCCGAGCTCGTCGCCGCCGGCCGCTGCAAACCGATCCCGGGCGCGCGCGAGACGATCGAGGCCCTCCGTGCATCCGGCGTCGCCGTCGTCCTCAACACCGGCTTCTCGCCCCGGACCCGGGACAGCCTGCTGGCTTCCCTCGGCTGGCAGGACCTCGCCGACGAGGTGCTCTCACCCGCCGACGCGGGCCGCGGCCGCCCGTACCCCGACATGGTGCTCACCGCGCTCCTGCGCACCGGGACGCCCTCCGTCCACCACACCGTGGTCGTCGGCGACACCCCGTACGACATCGAGGCGGGCCTGCGCGCCGGAGCCGGGCTGGTGGTCGCCGTGCTGACCGGCGCCCACACCGAACCCCAGCTGCGCGCAGCCGGCGCGCACTACGTCATCGACTCCGTCCGCCGCCTGCCGGACATCCTGCGCGGCAGCTGAATCGCGCGCCCACCGCACGTACCGCAGACCCGCCCGCGCCCTACCGGTGCTTGGCCACCCGGAGCAGGTGGAGCGCCGGCTCCGGCAGTTCGCGGCCCTTGGGCCAGACCGCGTGCAGGACGCGGTGCAGCCGGACGGAGGGGTCGACCTCGACCTCGACCAGGCGACCCGAGGCCACGTCCTCGCGTACGGCCAGTGCGGAGAGCACCGCGGGGGCCAGACCACGCGCCGCCGCACTGCGCAGCGGGGCGGTGGATCCGAGCTCCAGGACCGGGACGGCGATCCCGTCGTACGGGCGCAGCGCCCGCTCCAGCGTCTCGCGGGTGCCGGAGCCCGCCTCCCGCAGCAGCAGCGGGGTGTCGGCCAGCTCGCGCCCCGTCAGAGGGCTGCGCCGGTGTGTCCATGGATGGCCCGGTGTCACCACGACGGCCAGCCGGTCGCGTCCCACCGCAGAGCGGTGCAGATCGTCGGGGATCCGGGGGCCCTCGACGAAACCCAGGTCGCAGCCCCCGCGGCGCAGCGCCTCGACGACACCCCAGCTGTTGGTCACCGTCAGCCCGACATGGGCGTCGTCCGGCGCGCTGTCCCGCAGAGTGACGAGCCAGCCGGGCATCAGCTCCTCCGCGATGGTCAGGCTGGCGGCGACATGCAGCCTGCTGTCCTGCCGGGAACGCAGCGCCGCGGCGCCCTCGACCAGGGCCGCGGCCTGTTCGAGCACCGCACGGGCCCAGTCGGTCACCACCGCACCGGCCGGGGTGAGCCGGGAGCCCGCGGTGGAGCGGTCCAGGAGCTGGAGCCCGAGGTGGCGCTCCAGCGTGCGCATCCGCGCACTGGCCGACGGCTGGCTGATGAGCATCCGGGCCGCGGCCCTGCCCAGGCTGCCGGTCTCCGCCACGGTGACCAGCAGCTGCAGCGACTGCAGATCGGGCAGCGGCCGCTGCCCGCTGTCCTGGGTCTCGCCGCGCTCGCTCACCGGTGCCTCCTCATAGGAAAACCTTCATAGGGGAACCCTATGACCTGGCCCCGGATTCGCGTCTACCGGGCTGCACGGATCGCCCACAGGCTGGTGATCATGACAACGAGTACGGAACGCACCCACTCACCGTCCCCCGGTCGCCGGCCCGCGGAGCCGTCTCCCGGCGGCGCGTCCGCACCGGGTCCGGTGCGCCGCAACACGCCCGGCCTCGCGCTCGCCGTCGTCGGACTCGGCCTCGCCGAGGGGGTGCACGCGCTGGCCCCCGCCGTGCCGATGCTGACGGCGGCCGTCGTGCTCGGCGTCGTGGCGGCGCATGTCCCCGGGGTGCATTCGTTCGTACGGGGCCAGGGCAAGGCGGGGCTCACGACGGCCGGCAAGCGGCTGATGCGGGCCGGCATCGTGCTGCTCGGACTCAAGCTCAGCATCGGTGATGTCCTGGGCCTCGGCTGGGCGACGGTGACCATGGTGCTCTGCGTGGTCCTCGCGACCTTCTTCGGGACCTGGTGGCTCGGCCGGAAGATGGGCCTGCCCGGCGACCAGCCGCTGTTCATCGCCACCGGCTACTCGATCTGCGGCGCATCCGCCATCAGCGCCGTCAGCGGTGCGCTCGGCAAGGACGAGGACGACGAGCAGCTCGCGGCCGACGTGGCCACCTCGGTCGCCCTGGTCACCCTGTGCGGGACCCTCGCCATCGCGGTCCTTCCGCTGCTGCACCACCCGCTCGGCCTGAACGATCTCCAGTTCGGCCGCTGGGTCGGCGCCGGCGTCCACGACGTCGGCCAGGTCGTGGCCACCGCGCAGACCGCGGGCCCGACGGCGCTCGGCGAGGCCGTGATGGTCAAGCTGATCCGGGTGGCGATGCTCGCACCGCTGGTCGCCGGGGTCGCGATGGCCCACCGGCGGCGCCGCGCCCATGACGCTGCCGGCGGCAAGGAGGCGCTGGGCACCCGCCGCCCGGCCATCGTGCCGCTGTTCGTGATCGGCTTCCTGGCGATGACGGCCCTGCGCAGCACGGGCGTACTGCCCACCGGAGTGCTCGACGCCGCCGACACCGCGCAGCAGCTGCTGCTGGCCATGGCGCTCTTCGGCCTCGGCAGCGCCGTCCATCTGCCGTCGCTCGCCCGGTCCGGAGCCAGGACGGCCGCCCTCGGTCTCGCCTCCTGGGTGGTCGTCGCGGGAGTGAGCTACGCGGGCGTGCTGCTCACCACCTGAGCGTGCTCACCGGGCCCGCCGCCCCGGTGACCGCCGACACCCCGGCGGGGCAGTCGACGACGACCGCCCCGCCGGCGTGTTCCGCGTACGGACGTGTCAGGCCCGGGTCCGCGCCTGCTCGGGCAGCGGGGAGAGCGGCGCACCGGGCAGATCCGCGGCCAGGTGGTCATGGACGCCCCCCGGGTCCGTCAGCCGGTTGAGCCGCGCCGGCACATCGAAGCCGACCAGCAGGACGACCAGGACCGTACCCCCGAAGGTCAGCACCGCGAGGGCGCGGCCGAGCGGCATACCCGAAGCCAGATGCGCGCCCAGGACCGGAGCCACCGCACCGCCCAGCGCGCCGACGTTGTAGGTGAAACCGAGCGCAGCGGCCCGGCCCTCGGTCGGGAAGTGGCCGCCGATGTAGCGCGGCAGCAGCCCGGAGATACCGAAACTGAGGGCCTGGAGCACGAACAGCAGTCCGCCGAGCAGCAGCAGGTTGTGGCGGACTGCGAACACCGGGAAGACGAAGACCATCGACGCCAGCAGCGTGAACGCGTACGCCTTCCTCGTGCCGATCCAGTCCCCGACGAATCCGGCGAGCCAGCAGCCGGCCATCGTGCCGAACCCGGCGAAGAACAGGGCGTCACTGACCTGGCTCGGTGAGTAGCCCAGTTCGGTCTTGAGATACGTCGGCAGCAGCGCCTGGATGGGCCACGTGTAGAGGAAGGCGAAGAAGATGGTCACGATCATCGACACGTACAGCAGCCAGCTGCGCCTGCCGCCCAGCTGCACCGCGAGGGCGAGCAGGCTTATCCCCGCCAGGACCGAGAGGACTGGTACGAGCCCCGCACCGGTCGGGGTGAAGACGGCGAACAGGGTGACGGTCGCGACGACGACCAGCACCGTGTTGACCGTGGCCAGGGCCGGCGTGGCGAAGAGCGGGCGGAACGGATTGGGCCTCGCCGTCTTCTCCTTGACCGACTCGCTCCACTCCGGGGCCTCGGGCAGGGCGCGCCGCAGCCACAGGGCGACCACGATCGGCACCAGGCCGATGTAGAACATCCAGCGCCAGCCCAGCGCCGGAACGATCCACTTGTACGCCTGGGCGGCCAGCACCGAACCCACGGAGAAGCCCGAGATCAGGAAGCCGCTCGCCCGGTTGCGCAGCCGCGCGGGCCAGCTCTCCATGGCGTACGTGGCGCTTGCGCTGTATTCACCGGCCATGCCCATGCCGATCGCGAGGCGCGCGACGAACAGGCTGATGTAGTCCCACGAAAGACCGCAGGCGAAGGTGCCGAGTGAGTAGAGCAGGATGCTCACGATCATCGACAGCTTGCGCCCGTACCGGTCGCCCAGGGCGCCGAGTACGGCTCCGCCGAGCCAGCGGGTGATGAACGCGGCGGACACCAGGCTGGCGGCCTGCACCGTGCTCAGATGGAAGTCGGCGCTGATCTCGGTGAGGACCAGGGTGATGACGACGAAGTCGAAGCCGTCCAGGACATAGCCGATCCAGGCGGCGAGGAACGACTTCCACTGGGTGCGGGACACCTCGCGGTACCAGGGGAGCGGGGCTTGGGTCTTGTTCTGCACGATGCCTCCAGAATGCCGGACGGGCTCGGCGCTGAGGCCGGCCGGCAGGCGGTGATGCGCTATGGCTGGGCGAGTTCCGGGACGAACGTGGCGGTCAGCGCCGCTGGAGCGGTGATCGCGGGGCCGACGACGAGGCTGTGGGCGCCGTGCGCGAGTGCTGCGGCGGCCCCGTGCGGATTGCTGAAACGCTCCCCGGCCCTGCGCGGGTCCACCACACCGGCCGGGGCGGCGTCATCGGGACGGGGTGAGTCCGGCCGCGCGCAGCCGCTCGGCGATGAGCGCGACGGATTCGGCGTCGAGCTGGACCTGCGGGAACGCGGTGTCCCCGCACGCGATGACTCCGAGGAGCCGCAGGGCGCCCTTGAAGGAGCCGAGCGCCGAGGAGCTGCGCCCCATGTCGGCTTCCGGGCCCACGTCCACGATGTCGAAGAGCGAGACGAGCCGCTCCTGCTCCTTGGCGGCCAGCGTCCAGTCACCGGCGCGTGCGGCCTCGTACAGCCGCACATAGGCCGCGGGGTCGACATTGCCGATGCCGGGTACGACACCGTCGGCGCCGGCCAGCAGCGCGGCGTCGACGGTGAGTTCGGAGCCCGTGAGGATGCTGAAGCGGGGGACGGGGCCCTGACTCCGGCCGTCCCGGCCGCCGAGTTCGACGAGCAGGCGGCGCAGCCCGCCCTCGTCGCCGCTGCTGTCCTTGAGCCCGGCCAGGGTGCCGTCCTCGGCGAGCTCGCGCACCAGGGAAGCGGAGAGCTTGCTGTGCACCGAGACCGGAAGGTCGTACGCGAACAGCGGCAGCTCGACGCTCGCCCGGATACGCCGGAAGTGGGCGGCGATCTCCCGTGGGTGGGTGCGTGTGTAGAAGGGCGCCGTGGCGACGAGCGCGTCCGCGCCGAGCCGGGCCGCGACCTGTGCGTGGTCGATCACCCGGGCGGTGGTGGTGTCGATGACACCGGCGAGCACCGGGACCCGGCCGGCGGCCGTGCGGACCACGGTCTCCAGGACCGTCGCGCGCTGAGCGTCGGTGAGGTACGCGACCTCGCTGGTCGAGCCCAGCGCGAACAGACCGTGCACGCCTCCGCCGATGAGGTGCTCGACCAGGCGGGAGAGCGAGCCGGTGTCGATCTCCCCGGTGGCGTCGAGCGGGGTGCAGACGGGCGGTACGACCCCACGAAGGGGGGCGGTCAGGGCCATGGGGCTACTCCTGGTGCGAGTGAGGACTGGAGGGTCTCTCCAGGACATGGGACATCAGATGTCCTATGTCTTGCGGTTAGAATAGCCCCCGCCCTGTGTCAATCGTCAAAGTGACCCCGGTCACACCCCGGGCCCGGAGAGAGGTCCTCGGAAAGGAGCCCCCAGTGGTCCGCAGTACGGCGTCCGAGGACGTGCAGGCCGGTATTCGCCGGCTGATCCTGGACCGCGGCCTCGCACCCGGCAGCCCGCTGCCCACCGAGGCCGAGCTGACCGGGCTCTTCGGGGTCGGCCGGGTCACGGTGCGGGAAGCCCTCAAGGCGCTGCAGGCCCTGCGGGTCGTGGAGATCCGCCGCGGTTACGGCACCTTCGTGGGCTCGCTCTCACTGGCCCCGCTGGTCGAGGGCCTCGCCTTCCGTGCCGCGGTACGCCACCGCAACGGCGAGGCGAGCCTGTACGAACTCATGCGGGTGCGCGAGGCGCTGGAGGCCGGGCTGATCGACAGCGTCGCGGCGTCGGTGCCCGACGAGGATCTCGCGGTGCTGTGGGGAATCGTGGCGGACATGGAGAGCGTGGCCGCGCGGGGGCGTATCGCCCGGAGCACGGACCGCGCCTTCCATCTGGTGCTGTACCGGTCCCTCGGCAACCATCTGCTCAGTGAAGTGCTCGACGCCTTCTGGGCCGCCCTCGACCAGGTGCGCGACGACGTCGGCGACGGACACCAGGACCCCGCTGCGACGGTCGCCCAGCACCGGGAGATCGTCGACGCCATCGCGGCGGGCGACTCCACGCGGGCCTGCGCCGCGATGCGTACCCACTTCGACGGCATCAGGGAGCGGCTCGCGCCCCGCACGGCGGGATGAGGTGTGCGATGCCCTCCTGGACGCGTATCCAGGGGGGCAGGTGGTTATGCACGGCCGCGCTCAGGCCGAGGCGGAATCCGACCATCGGCAACGGGGTGTTCCGCTCGGACGGCCACGTGGACGTGCGGGTTGGCCTGGATGTTGCGGAACCACTGGGCCCGGTCGAGGGGTGCCCGGCCATGAACAGAGCACAGCCCGCCTGGGCGGGCTGTGCTGCGGCCGGCACTCGTGCGGCAGGCCGGCCTCACGGGAAGAGCGCCACTCCCACCATGATCAAGACGATGATGCCGACGACGATGGCCGCGCCGACCCAGGGTCCCCGGTGCTTCATCGGCGCCCTGGGACCGCCACCGCGCGGCCGGTCCTCCGGCAGCACCGGATGCGCGGGCCTGTCACTGGCGTAGAACTCCTTGTCCTGCAACTCAGTCATCGGAAGTCCTTCCGTAGTGACCTTTGCAGTAATTATAGGTTCGACTCACCCAGAATGCGCCAAATCCTCTGATTTGTCCTTCGGCTGCGGTTCCGGCCGTGCTCCAACTGCGGTCCGGAACCGGGAGAACCCGTGCGGTTGCGCATTCCAGCCCCGCAGCGGACCGGGCTGCACCGCGCACGTTCCGCCCGTGACGCCCGTATGCCGGGGTAGGGCCCAACTCCGGCCACCGCCAAGGGTGATGGGGACGGCGAGACGAGATCGCCGGAGGCCGCGGCGTCTAAGCTCTCCGGATAGCGGGCGCGGCACCAGGAGACGAAGAGGGCGGTAGGGGATGGGCGAGCAGAACGGCCGAGTGGACGTACAGGGCAACCGGCCGAACTCGGCGCGGGTGTACGACTGCATCCTGGGCGGCAAGGACCACTACGAAGTGGACCGGGTGGCTGCCGAGGCGTCGCTCCGCGCCTGGCCCGGGCTGCGCACGAGCATGCTGGCGAACCGGGCGACCATGCGGCGGATGGCCCACTGGCTGGCCACGGAGGCCGGAATACGCCAGTTCCTGGACATCGGTACGGGAATCCCGACGGAACCCAATCTGCACCAGGTCGTCCAGCGGCAGGCCCCGGATGCGCGGATCGTCTACGTGGACAACGACCCGATCGTCCTCGCCCACGCCGACGCGCTGATGCGCAGCACTCCGGAGGGGCGGACCGCCTACATTCAGGCGGACATGACAGCCCCGGGCACACTCCTCGCCGACCCCGCCCTGCGCGAGACGCTCGATCTGGACCGGCCGGTGGGCCTGACGGTGATCGCCATGCTGCAGTTCGTGAAGGACGCGCAAGGTCTCATCGAGACACTGATGGGAGCGCTGGCACCGGGCAGCTATCTGGCGCTCACCCTCGCCACCGGCGACCTCGCCCCCGAGTCCGGGGCGCTGGCGCGCGAGTACACCGAGCGGGGCATCCCCATGTACCTGCGCACCCGGACCGAGGTGGAGGCCCTGTTCACCGGGCTCGACCTGGCCGAACCCGGCGTGGTGCCGATGACCTCCTGGCGGCCCGCCGACGGTGTGGTCCCACCGGAGAACGGGACGAACATGTACGCGGGAGTGGCCCGCAAGCCCTGACCCCGGACCGGGAGTCCGGACGTGCTGTCCCCCTCATAGACTGTTCGGCCGGACTCCCGGCGGGGAGCCCGCCACGCCTGACGGCCCATCCCACCCCTGCGAGCCCCGATGGAGCCCCGCATGACGAACGCACTGCCCGTCACCCTCGACGACGTCCGCGACGCCGCCGCGCAGATCAAGGGCGTGGCCCACCGCACCCCCGTGCTGCGCTCACGCACCCTGGACCGGCTCGTCGGCGCGGAGGTACTCCTCAAGTGCGAGAACTTCCAGCGGATCGGGGCCTTCAAGTTCCGGGGCGCCTACAACGCGGCCTCCCGGCTGTCGCCCGGGCAGGTGGCCAAGGGCATCGCCGCGTACTCCTCGGGCAACCACGCGCAGGCCGTCGCCCTCGCGGCGAAGGAACTGGGCACCACCGCGGTGATCCTGATGCCGGAGGACACCCCGCAGTCGAAGCTGGACGCCACCGCCGGCTACGGCGCGGAGATCGTCACCTACGACCGCTACACCGGCGACCGCGTCGCCATCGGTGAGGCACTGGCCGCCGACCGCGGCCTCGCGCTCATCCCCCCGTACGAGCACCCGCACATCATCGCCGGGCAGGGCACCGCCGCGCTCGAACTGATCGAGGACGCGGGCGAGCTCGACGCCCTGGTGGTACCGGTCGGCGGCGGCGGACTCATGGCGGGCAGCGCGACCGTGGCCAAGGGACTGCGGGGAGACCGTATCCAGGTGATCGGCGTCGAACCGGAGGCAGGGGACGACACGAAGCGGTCCCTGGAGGCGGGCAGGCGGGTGTCCATCCCGGTACCGCGGACCATCGCCGACGGCCAGGCGGCCGACATCCCCGGCGAGTTGACCTTCTCGGTCAACCGGCGGCTGGTCGACGGCATCGACCTGGTGACCGATGACGAGATCCGCGAGGCCATGCGGTTCGCGTTCGAACGTCTGAAGATCGTCATCGAGCCCAGTGGCGCCACCGGACTGGCCGCCCTGCTGGCGGGCCGCGTCGACCGGCTCCCGCAGCGGGTCGGCGTGATCATCTCGGGCGGCAACATCGGCGCCCGCCGGTTCGCCGAAATCTGTGGGAGCTGACCGCCCCGACCTTGACGGACATCACAGGTTTCTGGGGGAGTGCCGCGTTTCCGCCTGGGTACGCGAGCGCCGTAAAGGTGACGCGTCGCCGTAAGGGAAAGCGCCCCGCGGTCTCGCGTACACCGACGTAAAGGTCGTTTTCACGGACAGTGGAAGCAGTACCGGACAACGATGTCAGTCAGGTGATTGTGTTCATGGCGGAGACGGCTCCCCTCACAGACGCACCCCAACGTGGCGGTAAAGCTGTAGGCATCTCCATTGCCGCCGCGGTCGGCGGTTTTCTTTTCGGCTTCGACTCGTCCGTCATCAACGGCGCGGTCGACGCTCTGAGCTCGCATTTCCATCTCGGCACGTTCCTCTCCGGCTTTGTCGTCTCCATCGCTCTGCTGGGCTGCGCGGTCGGCGCCTGGTACGCGGGGCGGCTGGCGGACAGCTGGGGACGCCGGCGCGTGATGGTGCTGGGCGCGGTGATGTTCGTCATCAGCTCCGTGGGGTCGGCCACCGCCTTCTCCGTACCCGATCTCATGGTGTGGCGGGTGGTCGGCGGGCTGGCCATCGGCGTCGCCTCCGTGATCGCGCCGGCGTACATCTCCGAGGTGGCGCCCGCGAAGGGGCGCGGCGCTCTCGGATCCCTGCAGCAGCTGGCGATCACCATCGGTCAGCTGGTGGTGCTCAGCTCCAACAAGGGCCTGGCCGGCGCAGCGGGCGGCGCCTCGCAGAACCTGTGGTTCGGCATGGCGGCCTGGCGCTGGATGTTCCTGATCGGTGTCATCCCGGCACTGGTGTACGGCCTGCTGGCCATGCTGATCCCGGAATCCCCCCGCTACCTGGTACTCAAGGGCGAGTACGGCAAGGCGGCCGGTGTGCTGAAGCGGGTGACCGGCGAGAGCGACCCCGACAGCAAGGTCGAGGAGATCCGGGAGACTCTGAACAAGGAGCACCGCAGTACGTTCGCGGACATCCGCGGCAAGCGGTTCGGCCTCCACCCGCTGGTCTGGGTCGGCATCATCATGGCCGCGTTCCAGCAACTGGTCGGCATCAACGCGATCTTCTACTACTCGACCACCCTCTGGAAGTCGGTCGGATTCAGCGAGTCCAACTCGTTCACCACCTCGGTGATCACCGCGGGGATCAATGTGGTGATGACCGTGGTCGCCATGCTCTTCGTGGACCGGGTCGGCCGCCGCCGGCTGCTCACCATCGGCTCCCTCGGCATGTTCCTGTCGCTGCTGCTCACCGCGGTGGCCTTCTCCCAGCAGCACGGCAGCGGAAACCATGTGTCGCTGCCCGGCCCCTACGGGCCGCTGGCGCTCGTGGGCGCGAACGCCTTCGTCGTCTTCTTCGCGCTCTCGTGGGGCCCGATCCTGTGGATCATGCTGGCCGAGATGTTCCCGAACCGGATGCGTGCGATGGCGCTGGCCATCGGCACCGCGTCCAACTGGATCTTCAACTTCATCGTCACCTTCGCTTTCGAGCCGATGACCCGCCAGGTCGGCCTCTCCTGGCTGTACGGCACGTTCGCCTTCTTCGCCCTCGCCTCGTTCTTCTTCGTACGCGGCAAGGTCCCGGAGACGAAGCAGCGGGAGCTGGAATCGATGACGGGCGAGACCTACCGGCGTCCGGCAGCCGGGCAGGCGCCGGTCTGACCGCACGTCGACGCTGCAGGTATCGGCGCCCGGCTGACGAACCGGGTGCCGATACCTGTCAGTTCTTCCGGTGCGCAGTGGCGTACCGCCGCCTTCACAGGCCCTCGTTACCGCGCAGCTCCTCCACCGCGATACGGGCGGCCGCGCCGATGACCGCGTCCGCCCGCGGCAGGGTGCTGTCGGCGCGGGCCGCCTGGGTGAACACCACGGCGGTGTACGCGCTGCCGTCGGCGAGTTCGACCACCCCGGCTTCGTGCCTCATCGACCCGAACGTCCCGGTCTTGCCCGACACGGTCACGTCGTCGTACGGGAATCCGGAAGCGAGCCGGTGCGTCCACGGCTGCTTTCCCATGACGTGGCGCATGAACGCGCAGCTCTCGGCGGAGGCCGCCCGGCCGGTCCAGATCGCCCGGAGCAGCACGGCCATGTCCGCAGGGGTGGCCGATGCCTTGGACAGCGGGTCGTAGACGACCGGCGGCACCGTCGAGTCGTTGTCCGAGATCCGCTCCATCGCGGCGCGCAGCGAATCGGCCCCGGTCTCCGTCACCAGCTGCGCGAACGTGGTGGCGACCCCGCCGTGCACAGTCGTGTCACTCATGCCGAGGTCCCGGCACAGCTCGTCCACGGCCGCGGTCCCGACCCGGTGCAGCACCGCGTCGGCCGCGGTGTTGTCGGAGATGGTCATCATGAGGGCGACCAGGTCCCGCAGTGACATGGACACCGTGTCCCGGAGGATGGAGATGCCGGTCGGGCCGGGCATCCGGGCCGACGGTTCGAGTGTCACCCGCAGCCGGGGGTCGACCGCCCCCGCGTCCACCAGCCGGCAGAAAGCGGCCATCAGCGGGAGCTTGTAGACGGAGCCGACAGGGACCGCCTCGTCGGGATCGACCGCGACGTGCGCCGCCGGACGCCGCAGCTCCGCCACGTGCAGCCAGCCGCGGACCCCCGCGTCGGCGAACAGGCCGCGGATCGTGCGCTGTACACCGCTCGTGCGCCCGGACCCGCTCATTTCGCCGCCTGGAGCGACAGGGCCTCGACCACCAACTGTGCTGTGCGCGCCGTCCATTCGCAGTCCGGGCGCCGCGCGTCCCACACCACCCGCAACCGCAGGGGCAGCGGCGGGTCGGTCGCCCTGACGCGCTCGACACCGTCGGCGGCAAGTGTCTCGTCGGCCGTGACCAGTACCGCCTGCCCTGCCGCGACGAGCGCCAGTCCGGCGCGCTCGTCGGACACCACCAGGGTCTCCACCCGGCGCCCGCGACTGGCCAGGGTGTCGACGAACAGGTCGTGCGCCGCGGGGGCTTCGTCGCGCGGACGTACGGCGACGGGCAGGCGCCGGGTGATTTCCCCGGCCCCGGTCTGCTGGTCCGCAGGCGAGAGAATCCAGCTCGGGAAGAGCACCACCCGGTCCGCCGCCAGACCGTGCAGTACGGCCGGGTGTTGGATCACCGCGAGGTCGAGCCGCCCCGCGGCGGTCTCGGACAGCAGCGTGACGGTCGGCGCGGTCGTCACGGCGATCCGGCTGCGCTCACCGGCGCGGACGGGCGCGGCAGCCACCGCAGCCGCGACTCTGGCCGGCACCTCAGGCGCCAGACCCAGCCTGAGCCGGCGGCCATCGGCCTGCTCGCGGGCCCCCGCCTCCCGGAGCTCCGTGAGCGCCGTCAGCGCGCGGCGGGCGTGCGGCAGCAGCAGTGATCCCTCGTCGGTGAGCGTGACGCCCCGGTCGCGGTCGAACAGCCGGACGCCCAGCAGGGCCTCCAGCCGGCGCAGTCCCTGGGACAGCGGTGGCTGGGTGATTCCCACGCGCAGCGCGGCTGAGCCGAAGTGCTCCTCCTCCGCGAGCGCGACAAAGATCTCCAGATGCCGTTCGGTCAGCAACATGCCCTCCGACGTGCACGTATATCCATATCGAATCGCCCTGAAGCCGAGAGTGTATTCGACACGGATCACGGCGGCCGACTTGACTGTGCGCTGTGCGGATCCGGTCCGCCCCGCATCTCCGGCGCGGCCCGGACCTTCCTGACCAAGCGACGAGGAACGAGGCCACCCGTGCGCATCCCCGAATCCGCTCCGTCCCGCCGGACCGTACTGGCCCTCGGTGCCGGTACGGCCCTGGCCGCCCTGGCGCCTGCAGCCGGCCGGGCCTATGCCGTATCGCCGGGCGACGGGATCTCCCGTCGGCTGAAGGCACTCGAAAAGGAGCACGCGGCCCGGCTGGGTGTGTTCGCCCGTGACATGGCCACGGGTGCGACAGTGCTGTACCGCGCCCGCGAGCGCTTCCCGGTGTGCTCGGTGTCCAAGGCCCCGGCCGTCGGGGCTGTCCTGCGCGACCTCGACCACGACGGCGAGTTCCTGGCCAAGCGCGTCCGGTACACCGAGGCACTCGTCAAGAAGTCGGGCAACGCCCCGGTCACCGGAAAGCCGGAGAACATCGCCAACGGCATGACCGTCGCCGAGCTGTGCGCCGCCGCTCTCGGTCAGAGTGACAACACCGCGGTGAACCTCCTGCTCGCCGAACTCGGCGGCCCGACAGCGGTCACCCGCTTCTGCCGTTCCATCGGGGACACCACGACCCGGCTCGACCGGTGGGAACCCGAGCTGAACTCGGCGGAGCCGTGGCGGGTCACGGACACCACCAGCCCCGGTGCCATCGGGTCCACCATCGGCCGCCTCGTTGTCGGCTGTGTCCTGACCGCCGGTCACCGCGAGAAGCTCACCGGCTGGCTGACGGCGAACACCACCAACGGCGCGCGTTTCGGAACCGGACTGCCCGCCGACTGGATCCTGGCGGACAAGACGGGGACCGGCGACTACGGCGTCACCAACGACGTGGGGGTCGTATGGCCGCCGAAGCGGTCACCGCTGGTGCTGTCGGTGCTCTCCACCAAGTACGACTCGAAGGCACCCGCGGACGACGCGCTGGTGGCCGGGGCCGCCGCGCTGGTCGCCGACGTGCTGACGCCAACTGCCTGACGGAGTAACGGTGTTGGTGACTGCCCGAACGCCGTGGCTACTCGAAGCGTGCGGTGTCGCCGGCCCCGCGCCGTACGATCTCGGGCTCACCGTTGGAGAAGTCGATGACCGTGGTCGGCGCGGTCCCGCAGTCGCCCGAGTCGACCACGGCGTCCAGTACGTGATCGAGCCGTTCCTTGATCTCCCAGCCCTGCGTCATCGGCTCGTCCTCGTCGGGCAGCAGCAGGGTGCTGGAGAGCAGCGGCTCACCCAACTCCGAGACCAGCGCCTGAGCGACGACATGATCAGGGATCCGCACACCGACCGTCTTCTTCTTCGGGTGCAGCAGCTGACGCGGTACCTCCTTGGTCGCCGGGAGGATGAACGTGTAGCTGCCCGGGGTCGCTGCCTTGATCGCGCGGAACACGTCGTTGTCGATGTGCACGAACTGCCCCAGCTGGGCGAAGTCCTGGCACACGAGCGTGAAGTGGTGGCGGTCGTCGAGGTTCCGGATCGAGCGGATCCGGCTGATGCCGTCACGGTTGCCCAGCTGGCAGCCCAACGCGTAACAGGAGTCCGTCGGGTACGCGACGAGCGCACCGGAGCGGAGACTTTCGGCCACCGTGCTGATGGTGCGCCGCTGCGGATTGTCCGGGTGCACGTCAAAATACTTCGCCATCCGTCGAGCCTACGCGGTCGGCGGCCCGGCGGTCGGCAGCCCGCCGACGTTCACCGGCCGTAGCGCAGACCGTCCAGCAGCAGGTCCAGCATCCGCCCGGCCTGGTCGCGCTCTTCGGGCCGTCCGCAGGCGAGGAAGACGCCGACCAGGGCGGCGACCACGTCCTCGGCGCGCACGTCTTCCCTGAGCGTGCCGTCGGCGGCCCCGGCGTCGAGCAGTACGCGCACGGCGGCCGACAGGTCGTGGCGCGCCTGCGAGCTGGTGACGGCCCCGGAGGCGATCACCGCGCGCAGGGCGTCGGCCATCTCCCGCTTGGTCGCCACGTAATCGGCGAACCGGTCCATCCACTCGCGCAGTGCCCGGTCGGGGCTCCGGGAGGCCAGCAGTTCGCCCGTACTGCCGCACAGGCCGCTCAACTCGGCGCGGTAGACCGCCTCGACCAGCGCCTCACGGGTGGGGAAGTGCCGGTAGAGAGTGCCGATGCCGACACCGGCCTCACGGGCGATCGCCTCCAGGGTCACCTTGCCCCCGGCGGACGAGAACGAGCGGCGCGCCACCTCCAGCAGGTGTTGCCGGTTGCGGTGCGCGTCCGCGCGCAGAGGCTTCGAGTGGGAATCAGCCATGGCTAACCGGAGGATCCTCCGTATTCCTGTTAGTCTGCTCTCAAGCCGGAGGGCCCTCCGGATGGTTGCGGTCGAGACTAGGCCATCACAGGCAGGAGTGCGCACGTGACGACAGCAGACGGATCCCGCCAGGCACCCGGCGGCACCGCAACGCTGGCCGGGCGGCGCGTGGCCCGGATCGGGTTCGGCGCCATGCAGCTCGTCCACCGGCCCCGACCGGCCGCCGGGCCGGACACGGCGATGGTGGTGCTGCGCGACGCCGTGGCGAAGGGCGTCAACCACCTCGACACGGCGCAGTTCTACGGCGCCGGAGCCTGCAACGCACTGATCCGCGATGCGCTGCACCCCTTTCCCGACGACCTGGTGCTCGCGAGCAAGGTCGGCGCCCGGGACGACGGGGCGGGCCTTGTCCCTGCTCAGCGGCCCGAGGAGCTGCGTGCCGAGGTGGAGGCCAACCTGGTCGGCCTCGGCGTCGAACAGCTGGCCGTGGTCAACCTGCGCCGCCTCGACGCGCCTCCCGGGCTGAGCGCCGATGGCGACCAGGTGGTCGATCTCGACAGTCAGCTCGCGGAGCTCACGGCCCTGCGGGACGAGGGCAAGATCGGCGCGATCGGGCTGAGCAACGTCAGCCCCGGCCAGCTGCGCCAGGCGCTGCCCGCCGGTATCGCCTGCGTACAGAACGCGTACAGCGTCCTCGACCGGTCGAGCGAACCGCTGCTGGACCTGTGCCGGGAGCACGGGATCGCGTGGGTGCCGTTCTTCCCGCTCGGCTCCGCTTTTCCCGGTGTTCCCAAGGTGACCGAGCACCTCGCCGTGGTGAAGGCGGCCGCCTCCCTCGGGGTGACGCCCGCCCAGGTCGGCCTGGCCTGGCAGTTGGCCCACTACGCGCAGACCCTCCTCATCCCTGGAACCTCCGACCCGGCCCACCTGGACGACAACATCGCGGCCGGAAGCGTACGCCTGCCGTCCGGAACGGTCGCCGCCCTCGACCACCTCGCGGGCTCCCTCGACTGACCCGCATACAAGGACCTTGCGGTGAGGGGTCCTCAAAAGACCAAGCGGCCCCGAAGCGGCGCACAGTGAGGGCCCGTCGGCTCAGCTGTTGAAGCCGACGTGGACGTGGTCGTGGTGCGTGGCGTCCGAGAAGAACTGGTTCGACGTGGCGCCGCCCCCGAGCTGGACGGGGCCGCCGACGTTGTACGAACCGGCCGCAGCCGCGGCGCGCATGAAGGACTCGATCAGGGAGCGAGGCGTAGACGCGGCGACCACAGGCCGGCCGTTGATCCGCCATACGTCGAAGGCACGGCCGAGCGGGTGGTCGCTGGGCCGGTGGGTGCCGAAGACATCCAGCGGATGTCCGGACCGCACGACGCTCACATCGATGCGGTAGCCGCCCGCCAGCCGGAGCAGTGCTGCCAGCGCGGTGGAATGGACGGCGCCGCTGCGGATGTCGGCCGCGGAGGCCGGCGGCAGGCTGATGCGGTGGTCGGCGAGGACCTTCCGGGCCGTGTCGGACAGTGCGGACGAGGCCGGTCCCGGGGTGGCGGGGTGGAGCGCCGTGACCGACCAGCGTGGCTGCGCCCGGCTCAGCCGTACGTCCACCGTCGTACCGCCGGCGGTCACCGGCCCGCCGCCGGAACGGGTCCACTGTCTGCACACGACCAGGACGCTCGCGGAGTCGGTCAGGATGCCGCCGTACTGCGCGTCGATGACCTGCAGGGCGGCCTCGTCCGCGCCGGACAGCAACGGCCCCGCCTGATCCGCGAGCGCTCCGGGCAGGCCGAGCGCGGTCACTCTGGCCCGGGCCTTCGCCGCGCCGCCGCCTCCCGGCCGCCAGGTGCCCAGTGCCTCGATGAGCTGCACGGCGCGCAGCTTCACCTGGGGGTCCACGTCGGCCGCGTTCGGCCGCCAGGGCGTCGGGTGGGGCAGTGCGGCCGCCGAAGGGGCGGCCCCTCCCGACGCCGGGGCAGTCGGGGCGGAGAGCTGTGGGCCGCGGGTGCCATCGGCCGTCGTGCGGGTGGCCGTGCCCGAGCATCCGGAGACGGTGAGTGCGAGCGCCGCCGCGCTCAACAGGACCGAGCGGCGACCGGCGTCCGCCGGACCGTGCGCGATGTCGGGGTTCCGTGCCATCTTCGGCTCCTGCCTCCGTACGGGGTTGACCGTCCTGCTTTACCTGGCCTGGCCAGTGTGTCCCCGCGATCGGCGGTCAGCTCGTCGACGACGGTGGTCCCCCCTCCGGCGCGGGGCCGGGGGAGGGAGCGGCGTCAGGGCCGGTGTCCGAAGCGCACCGGCGCGGTGTCCTTGCTGGGGCGGTACGTGGCGGTTCCGGCGAACGTCGCGAGGTACCCGTGGCAGCGCAGGTCGTCAGCGAGACCGCCGGCACCACGGTTCCGGCCCCGGACGGTGGCGTCACACCGCGCCACGCCGTTGCGGTCGGTGACCGCCGAGCAGAGCTTGCGGGTCCTGGCGGTGTTGGTGAAGGCGATGGTCCGGCCGGCCACCGGTACGCCGTCCACTCTGGTCAGAGTGGCCGAGAGCCCCTTGACCCGCAGGACCGGCGGTCGCAGGTGCTGGACCGCCGTGGCGGGCTCGGCCCTGAGCCGGGTGGCGATGTGCCGGTGCGCCGGGAGGATGGTGACGGCTTCGGACCGGGCGGACGCGCGGCTGGTGGCTCCCGCCGCGTTGGTGGCGGTGACCGTGAACCGGTAGGTGTCACCCGGGGCGAGGCCGGTGACCGTGACATGAGTGTCCCGGCCCGGTGCGGTACGGACGCCGCGGGAGGAACGGGTGAGGTCGATGGCCGTCACGGTGTAGCGGCTCACCGAGGGCGAGATGCTCCGGGTGAACGACACCGTGGCCCGCCCGAAGCCGGGGACAGCATTGACGTTGGCGGGCGGGGCCGGGGAAGGAGGCACCGCTAGGCCGGCCGGGGTGCTCAGGCCGGTGAAGGGGACGGTGGTCTGCCCCCGGCCGTCGGCGGGTACCTCGATCACACGGTCGTTGCCGAAGTCGGCGACGAACAGATTCCCGGGGCCGTCGAGCGCCAGCCCCTGCGGGCCGCGCAGACCGGTGGTGGGGACGGTCACCTGCCGGCCGCCTCCGGCGGGCAGCTTCATCACCCGCTCGTTGCCCGAGTCGGCGATGTAGAGAGCCCCGCGGGTGTCGAAGGCCAGGCCGGTCGGCTGGGAGAGACCGACAGCGCGGACGGTGGTCTGCCCGCTCCCGTCGGCCGGCACCTCGACCACCCGGTCGTTGCTGAAGTCGGCGATGTAGAGGTTGTCCGCGGCGTCCAGGGCCAGCCCGCTCGGATGGAGCAGCGCGGTGGTGGGCACGGTCCGCTGGGGCCCGCCGCCCGCAGGCACCTCGACCACCCGGTCGTTGAAACTGTCGGCGATGTAGAGGTCGCCCGCCGGGTCGAGTGCCAGCCCGATCGGACGGTTCAGGTCGGTGGTGGGGACGTCGCTCTGCGGTCCGCCGTTCGCGGGCACCCGCACCACCCGGTTGTCGCCAGTGTCGGCGATGAAGAGATTGCCCGCGGCGTCCAGGGCCATTCCGGTCGGGCGGGTCAGCCCGGTGGTGGGGACCTCCGTCTGCGAACCCCCGCCCGCGGGAAGCCGCAGCACCTTGCCCGCGGTGTAGTCGGAGACGTACAGGGGCGCGCTCCCGGGCGGGGGGGCCGCGGCCACGGCAGCCCCTGCCGGATGCGCGGAGCCGAGTCCGGCCGTGCACAGCAGCAGGATGCCGGCCGTCGCGGTCAACGGCAGCCACCGCGGCCGATGTCTGTCATGGGCGGGGGAGGAAGGCAGCGAGAAGCGGGTCATGACACACCCATCTGTTCTGGACGGTCGGCACGGTGCCGTTCCGGTCGGCAGAGACTGCGCCCCCGCTCGCGCCGCAGGACACGGGAGGGCGACGATGCGTCACCTGCGTGACGTCCCGTCAGTGGAGAGCGGCCGGGGCCGCGGTCGGGCCACTCCGGGTCCCGACCGCGGTCCGTAGGCGGCGACCCTAGGAAGCGGCACGAGGCGCTCGTATGCGCCACGCCATCGGCCATCCGCGATGCACCCCAACGGCAGGCGGCGGAGTCCACCGGGCGGGGGCATCACCTCTCAGGTTTCCGACCGTCCTCTTGGTGCCTCGGTGTGCCAGGAAATCGGCGCTTCGAACTGCGGACGACCCGGGGCGGGACGACGTCCTTGGGGGCGCGTACGTGGTTACGAGGTCAGGAACGCGGTGACCCCCCATGGCGTATGTCCCGTGTGCCGCCCCCGGCGGTGGCCCCACGCAGCCCGTGCAGTGTGTCGGGACCGGTCAGTGCCGGGAGGCGTGAGTCGTTGAGGGAGGCGAACGCGTCGGCGGCCGCACGGGACGCGGCGTCACGGCTGTGTCCCACGGTGACGGTCTCGATCTGGGACTTCGGGAGCCTCAACGTCCTTATAGGTGACCTGAGTTCGGCTGCGGTGCGCGGGGAAGGGCGGGGCTGGTCCCCGTACGCGGCCAGGCCCGCCGGGCTGATCAGGGGCGAGCTGGAGGGTTCCCGGTCGGAGCAGGTGTTCGTGGTGTGGTGTGTGCTCTCGTGCGGCCGGTCGGGGTTCATGCTGCGTCATGGAAGACGAGCCCGAGAGTGCGTCGGCGTCCGGAGCGCACCGTGCTCACGCCGTGCCGCATGGGGGCGTTGGACCAGCCGCGCTTGGAGGCGACGGGCCGGTCGCGGGTGGTGAAGATCAGCCCGTGGCCCTGGAGCAGTGTGGTGGACGATCCCCTTGACTGTGCGCGGGCGCGCTGTTCGGTCATCAGGAACTCGCCACCGGTGAAGTCGGTTCCCGGTGCGTCGAGGCCGATGACGACCTGGAGCGGGAAGAGCATGTCGCCGAAAACGTCCCGGTGCAGCGCGTTCCAGTCCCCGGGCCCGTACCGCAGGAGAATCTGTGCCGAGCGGTCCTGCCCTGCCGCGTGGCACATTTCGATCCAGTCGCCGAGTGCGTCGGGCCACGGTGCGGGCTTGCCGAGCTTGTCGGCCCAGTCCCGAGCGACGGGGAGCAGCTTCGGATAGAACGCCTCCCTCAACTCGCCTACCAAGGCGGGCAGTTCATGGGTGAAGTAGCGGTACTGCCCAGAGCCGAAACGGTGGCGGGCCATGTCGACGGTGGTGCGGAAGCGTTCGGTGTCGTCGTAGAGGTCCGCGATCCGCCGGCACTCATCGGGTGTGAGGAGTCGGCCGGTCGAGGCGTTTCCGTGGGCGTTGAGGTCGCCGGCCAGGGCACCCCACTCCTCGTGGGCGACACGGTCCGCGACGGGACCCGTCAGGCGGGTGGTATCCGGCATGGTGAAAGTCCTCTCGCTCGGGGGAACAGGGCAGGCAGGAGCCCAGCCCCGAGGCGCCGGACGTACCGCATACGGCCGCAGGCCGACACCTTCGACGCCGGCGATGATTGCTGCCCGCGCGGGCCAATGCTGGCGGCATTCGGACGCCGCGTATCCACACGATCAGCAGTACCGCGCAACAGAGCACCACAACGCACAGCAGAAAGGTGACAGCAGTGTTGATCCGCGACGTCCGTCCGTGGGGTGGTGGCGAGCGCAGCGACGTCATCCTGACCGGCGACCGCATCGCGGCCATCCGCCCGCACGACCCGGCCGCGCAGCCGTCCGGCGAAGTGGTGGAGGCGCGCGGCCGGCTGTTGCTGCCGTCGTTCAGTGACGTGCACGTGCACGTGGACTCGACCCGGATCGGCCTGCCGTTCCGGCCGCACACCGGCGGGCCGGGAGTGTGGGCGATGACGATGAACGACCGGGAGAACTGGCGCTCGGCAGAGGTCCCGCTCGTGGAGCGCGTCGCCGGCACGCTGGAGTGGTGGCCGTCCTCGACCGGCAGGAGACCGGCTCCGAAGACCCGGACTTCCGGCCGGTCGGGTCCCGGACATCCGGCCGGCTCTTCCGCGGGTGGGGCAACGCCGAATGACCTGCGACGCAGTGCGAGAATGGGGGTCATGGCAGGGGATGACACTTTTGAACCCGAGTCGGAGCGGGTCACGCGGACGCTGCGCGATCAGATTCTCGACGGGGTGCGGGCGCCGGGCAGCAAGCTCGTGGAGCGCGAGCTGGCGGCCGAGCTGGGCGTGAGCCGCCTGCCCGTCCGTGACGCCCTCAAGGACCTGGTGAACGAGGGCCTTGTCACTCCGCGCCCGCGGAGCTGGGCGGTGGTACGTGAGTTCACCGCCTCCGACGTCGAGGACCTCGACGAGGTCAAGGCCGCTCTGGAGACGCTGGCCTTCCGTCTCGCGGCCCAGCGGCGCACCCGCGCGGGACTCGCGCGGCTGAGGGCGGACCTGGACGCGGAGCTGAGGGCGGCGGCCAAGGGCGATGCCGTACCGGCGCGCCGGGCCGCGGCCGACTTCCACGAGACGGTGACAGCTCTGGCCGACAACGAGCTGCTGAACGAGCTCGGCCGCACCCTGAGCAGCCGCATGCGATGGCTGCTCGGCCAGCACGACGACATCTCCGGCGTCGCCAAAGAGCACGAAGAGCTGTACGAGGCCATCGAGGCCCGGGACGTGCCACGCGTCGAGGCGCTGGCCCTCAAGCACCTGGCGACGGGCCGCAGCGAAGCCGCCGCGCACCGCGAGCGCACCCCGGAGCGGTAGGCACACGGCGGCGTGCCGCCAGTCGGCCCCGGCCGCCATCACTCACCCGGGCCCCGGTCCGCCATTACTTACCCCGGCCTCGTACCGGCATCCTCTCCAGTACGGCATACGCGATCAGGCCAGTACGGCATACGCGAACAGGCCGACGAGCGGGCCGTTGACCGGGTCGGAAAACCGCGGCGCGTACCAGTGCACGAGCCCTCCGGCCGACACCCGGGCAGCGGGACACTCGGACGGCATCCCCGGAAGCAAGCGATCTACGAACTCGCGTCCGCCGAGGGGCGGACCACACCCGTCCGAATTCTTTGATATCCCCTCGTCAAGGCCCGCGCTTTACGCTTCGCTGCCTATTTGTGATTTCTCTAGGATTGTACGGAGAAGCATTTGCGCATACAAATGCGCGCGTAAAGTGGCGGTCGGGCAGCGTGTACGTCGCGACGGATGCCGGCAGGACCAGGGCACGGGGGATCCGGACCGCCGAGGTGAAGCCGTGCAGGGGGACGCCCCGCTGAGCCTCCGCCCGGCTGCACGCGTACGCCACCGCTGCAAGCCGCGCCGCACTCGAGCAGCGCACCAGCGATGGCAGCCACTCACGGGCGATCACCATTCGCCATGCCCCGTTCCGGCTGTATGGACGGCAGTGCCACGTTCACGGTCGCGCTGTCCAGAAGGGGATCATCAGCTGCGCCGGACCGAGGACGCAGAGCGCCCCACCGGCGCCGGTGAACCGGGCGCTGCTCATGAGGGATGCGCGGTGGGGGCGGAGCAACTGGCATACACGTTTTGTATACCAAAACAGGGGTGAACGTAAAGGCTAAGCTTGTGGAGCGGACAAGCCCCCCTGTCTTGGTATGCAGAATGCCTGCCCTCGGGCCCATGAGGTGACGACGGACGGGTCAAGGGTCCACGCCACGTCTAATTTGCTTACGCAATCTCCACTGCATAGGAGGCGTCACGACAGGGGGTCCGGCGGCGGCGCCTGAATTCTGGGCAGTCCCCTATTGACCGCCCCTATCGGCCCCCGTAATCTCCCGTCCCGAAACGGAAACCTTGTTCCGCAGTACGGAAACACCGGGAGTGTCCATGGCCGCCGTGCACGAAACGCCACCCACCGCAGCGGTCGACGGGGAGCCCCGGACGAGCCCCGGGCTGTACAGCCCCGACCTTGCCCCCACGAAGAAGGAAGGGCGCAAGTGGGGCGCCTACAACGTCTTCACCCTCTGGGGCAACGACGTGCACAGCCTCGGCAACTACGCCTTCGCGATAGGCCTGTTCGCCCTCGGGATGAGCGTCTGGAACATCCTGGTCTCCTTCGCGATCGCCTCAGCGCTGCTGTTCCTGCTTCTGACCCTCTCCGGGTACATGGGCAACAAGACGGGTGTCCCCTTCCCCGTCATGAGCCGCATCGCCTTCGGCGTCAAGGGAGCGCAGATCCCGGCCGTCGTCCGCGGTGTCGTGGCCATCGCCTGGTTCGGCATCCAGACGTACCTTGCGGCGTCGGTGCTGCGCGCGCTCGTCAAGGTGCTCTTCCCCGGGCTGCGCTCCCTCGACGAGAACTCGGTCCTCGGGCTCTCGACCCTGGGCTGGGCAACGTTCCTTACCCTGTGGGTCGTTCAAGTCGTCATCGTCAGCTACGGCATGGAACTCATCCGCAGGTACATGGCGTTCGCGGCACCGACGATCCTGATCACGATGTCCGCGCTGGCGATCTGGATGTTCGTCCGCGCCGACGGCTCCATCTCCATGTCGACCGGGCACGCGCCGGCCGGCCTCGACATGTGGCGTCAGATCTTCGAGAGCGCCGCCCTCTGGGTCGTCATCTACGGCACCTTCGTGCTCAACTTCTGCGACTTCACCCGCTCCGCCAAGAGCCGCCGGGCGATCGTGCGCGGCAACCTCGTCGGCATCCCGGTCAACATGCTCTTCTTCGCCGGTATCGTGGTCGTGCTCAGCGGGGCCCAGTTCAAGCTGAACGGCGCGGTCATCACCGGCCCTGAGGACATCGTGCGGTCGATCCCCAACACGTTCCTGATGGCGGCGGCATCACTCGCGTTCATCACGCTGACGATCGCGGTGAACCTCATGGCGAACTTCGTGGCGCCCATCTACGCCCTCGTCAACCTGTTCCCGCGCACGCTCGACTTCCGCCGCAGCGGCGTGGTGAGCGCAGTGATCGGCCTGGTCATCCTGCCGTGGAACCTCTACGACAACCCGACCGTCGTCAACTACTTCCTCGGCGGCCTCGGAGCTCTGCTCGGCCCCATCTTCGGTGTTGTCATGGCGGACTACTGGCTGGTCCGCAAGACCCGCGTGAACGTCCCCGACCTCTACACCGACGACCAGCAGGGCGACTACTTCTACCAGCGCGGGTTCCACCTGAAGGCCGTCACCGCCTTCGCGCCCGCCGCGGCCGTCGCCGTCGTCGTCGCGCTGGTCCCCGGCTTCAAGTCCGTCTCCGGGTTCTCCTGGTTCATCGGCGCGATCCTCGCCGCCGTCATCTACCTGCTCCTCGCCGACCGCAAGAAGCCGACCAGCGACGTCGACGGTGAGGCCATTGCCGTCGACGCCGGCTGACCACCCCGCACCACCCTCCACCCCTGCACGGCTTTCGCACCACCTCCGGCCCCGGCCGGCCCCCGCAGAGAAAGTCCAGAGATGCGCATCCTCGTCATCAACGTCAACACCACCGCCTCTATGACCGCGAGCATCGGCGCGCAGGCCGCCGCCGTCGCCTCACCCGGGACGGAGATCGTGCCCCTCACCCCGCCGTTCGGAGCGGAGTCCGTGGAGGGCAACTACGAGAGCTACCTCGCGGCCGTCGCCGTGATGGAGGCCGTCCGCTCCTATCCGTACCCTTTCGACGCCGTCATCCAGGCCGGGTACGGAGAGCACGGACGGGAGGGGCTCCAGGAACTGCTTGATGTCCCGGTCGTCGACATCACGGAAGCCGCCGCGAGCACTGCGCAGTTCCTCGGCCACCGCTACTCCGTCGTCACCACGCTCGACCGGACCGTGCCACTCATCGAGGACCGGCTCAAGCTCGCCGGTCTCTCTGACCGCTGCGCGTCGGTGCGGGCCAGCGGAATGGCCGTACTGGACCTGGAGAGCGACGAGGAAACCGCCGTCGGGGCCATCGTGGAACAGGCGGCCCAGGCCGTCGAACGCGACAAGGCCGAGGTGATCTGCCTCGGGTGCGGCGGCATGGCAGGTCTCACGGAACGAGTCGTCGAGCGCACGGGTGTCCCGGTCGTGGATGGCGTCGCCGCGGCCGTGACCATCGCCGAGTCCCTCGTCCGCCTCGGCCTCTCCACCTCGAAGGTACGCACGTACGCGGCACCGCGTCCCAAGGCCATCAGGAACTGGCCCCCGCGGGCAGCGTGAGCCGGAGCGGGGCCGCTCGCGTCTTACGCGCTCGGTGCAGGCGTACCGAGTCCGGCGAGCCTGGCCAGACGCTGAGCGTCCTCGGTACCGCTCGCGTCCATGGTGGCGAGGGCGCAGTTCTCGATGACAAGTCGATTGCCCGGTACGGCGGCAGGATCGACGCCGTCGTGCCCCGGGCACGGACATCGGGACGCTGGACGGCAACTACAACCCGCCCGCCATCGAGCGGCCCGTCCTGCGCCGCCGCCCAGCCGACGACCGCTCCGCCGCCTGCCCTGCGGGTGGTCCCGGGAGAAGCACCCGTGCCCGTACGGACCGGGCGCGGGCACCGTGGTGAGGAGTCAGCCTGGTGAGGAGTCAGCCCTTGCGGGTGGTGATCTCTTCGGTGAGTTGGGGGACGACCTGGAAGAGGTCGCCGACGATGCCGTAGTCGACGAGGTCGAAGATCGGGGCCTCGGCGTCCTTGTTGACGGCGACGATGGTCTTCGAGGTCTGCATACCGGCGCGGTGCTGGATCGCGCCGGAGATCCCGTTGGCGATGTACAGCTGCGGGGACACACTCTTACCGGTCTGCCCGACCTGGTTGGAGTGCGGGTACCAGCCCGCGTCGACCGCGGCACGCGAGGCACCGACAGCCGCACCGAGCGAGTCGGCGAGCGCCTCGATGATGTGGAAGTTCTCCGCACCGTTGACCCCACGCCCACCGGAGACCACGATCGCGGCCTCGGTCAGCTCCGGGCGCCCCGTCGACTCCCGCGCCGTACGCGAGACAACCTTGGTGCCGGTGGCGCTCTCACCGAAGGACACCGGCAGTGCCTCGACGGTGCCCGCGGCCGGGGAGGCCTCGACCGGTGCCGAGTTCGGCTTGACCGTGATCACCGGAGTACCCCGCGAGACACGGGACTTGGTCGTGAACGAGGCGGCGAACGCCGACTGCGTGGCGACCGGACCCTCCTCGCCGGCCTCCAGGTCGGTGGCGTCGGTGATGATGCCGGAGCCGATACGCACCGCGAGACGCGCGGCGATCTCCTTGCCCTCGGCAGAGGACGGGACCAGCACCGCGACAGGCGAGACCGCCCCGTACGCGGCCTGCAGCGCATCCACCTTCGGAACAACAAGGTAGTCCGCGAACTCGGGAGCATCAGCGGTCAGGACCTTCACCGCACCGTGCTCGGCGAGCGCGGCCGCGGTGTCGGCGGCGCCGGCGCCCAGCGCGACAGCGACCGGGTCACCGATCCGGCGCGCCAGCGTCAGAAGCTCCAGAGTGGGCTTACGGACCACACCATCGAGGTGATCGACATAGACAAGAACTTCAGCCATGGAATTGCTCTCCTGCGAATGCGAAGAATCTGGGGGCGATTGAGAGGCTCGGAGGCCTCAGAGGTCGTTAAGTCCGTTTTTGGTAGCGACCTCGTCCGGGTTGGGTGAGGAAGCCTTGGCGGGTGAGGCGTCCGAGGCGGCTGCGGGTGATGTTGACGGATGCCTCGTCGGTGGGCATGCCGAGGAGTTCGTGCAGCTCACGGGCTCGGAACTCTTGGTCGGGGTGCTGGTTGAAGGTGTTCACGATGGCCTGGTAGGCGGTGTTCGTCTCGGGCAGTGCGGGTTGGCCTCCAACCGGTGCGAGTTCGGCGATGACCTTCTGGGTGGTGGCCAGGTCCGTGAGTCGCGCTTCGGTCTCGGCCAGCAAGGCGGTCAAGTGCTGGATCTGGTCGCGCAGTTCACCGGCGCGGGCTGTGGTCTCGTCGTGCTGGGCCTGGAGGTCGGCCAGGAGCTCGATGACGTTCACGCGGCCAGCCCGAGGGTGTCGCGCCAGGCCGGACTCGGTGTGGTGAGGCGGCGGGCCATGTTCGCGATCGAGGCCCAGTAGACGCGCGAGGCGGACGTGTCGGGGCGGTGGTCGTACTCGCGGGCCAGGCGGCGGTGCAGCATCAACGTGCCGTTGACCTGCTCCACGATCCACCTCTTCGGTTGCGGGACGAAGCCTTTGCCCTGGTCGCCCGGGTTGCGGCGGACGACCTCGACGTCGATGTCCAGCAGGGCACCGTGGATGAGAACCTCGTCCTTGAAGCCCTGGTCCACCAGGACCTTCTCCAGGCGCATCCCGCACCGCTCGGCGGTCTGGTCGAGCAGGGCGGTGCCGGCGGTGTTGTCGTGGGCGGAGGCGGCCAGGACGACGACGCCGATGACCAGCCCCAGCACGTCGACGGCCAGTCCCCGCTTGCGGCCCGACACCTTCTTGTTGGCGTCCAGTCCCGTCGTGGTCTTCGGGACACCCGCGGCCGCGCGGACGGACTGGGTGTCGAAGATTACGAGGGACGGGTCCTCTAATCGCCGGGCTCTCTCCCGTACCTGGCAGCGCAGGAGTTCCTGGATCCGCTGGTCAAGACCGTCTTCGCGCCACAGGCCGAAGTAGTAGAACACCGCCGACCAGGCTGGCAGGTCATGGGGCAGATAGCGCCACTGACAACCCGTCCGGTTCTGGTAGAAGATCGCGTTCACGACCTCCCTCAGATCGCAGGTCCCGGGATCGCCGGTCGCCGACCGTGCCGTCCTGTCCTGCTTCCAGGCCGTGATCATCGGCTCGATCAACGCCCAATGCTCATCCGACAAGTCGCTCGGATACGGTCTTCGGTCCATACCCGCATCCCAGCATGCACATGACGAACGGTCGGCCCGTACGGGAACCAGTACCACGATCGAGTGATCACCAACCGGGGAAGATCGGACTTAACGACCTCTCAGATGAACTTCTGGCCCGCGAGGAACTCTGCGAGCTGCTTGCCGCCCTCACCCTCGTCCTTGACGATCGTGCCGGCGGTGCGGGCCGGACGCTGAGCCGCGGAGTCGACCCTGGTCCACGCGCCCTCCAGACCGACGGTGGCCGCTTCGAGGCCCAGGTCCTCCAGGTCCAGGGCCTCCACCGGCTTCTTCTTCGCGGCCATGATGCCCTTGAACGACGGGTAACGCGCCTCACCCGACTGGTCCGTCACCGACACCACCGCCGGCAGCGAAGCCTCCAACTGCTCACTCGCAGCGTCGCCGTCACGGCGGCCCCTGACCGTCGCGCCGTCGACCGACACCTCCGACAACAGCGTCACCTGCGGAACACCCAGCCGCTCCGCCAGCAGCGCCGGGAGCACACCCATCGTGCCGTCCGTCGACGCCATACCGCAGACCACCAGGTCATACCCGGTCTTCTCGATCGCCTTCGCGAGCACCAGCGACGTACCCATCACATCACTGCCGTGCAGAGCATCGTCCTCGACATGAACCGCCTTGTCCGCACCCATCGACAACGCCTTGCGCAACGCGTCCTTCGCATCCTCAGGACCGACCGTCAGCACAGTGATCTCCGCGTCGTCAGCCCCGTCCGCGATCTGGAGCGCCTGCTCCACCGCGTACTCGTCGAGCTCCGACAGCAGCCCGTCGACATCCTCACGGTCCAGCGTCAGGTCATCGGCGAAATGCCGGTCACCAGTGGCATCGGGCACGTACTTCACACAGACAACGATCCTCAAGCTCACGCCGGCTCTCCTAGCTGGGGGCACCTACTGAACTGAAGATATGGCACTCAGTACCCTCTGTAAAGGTACGCAGTGCCCTTCGAGCTGTCTGGTGTTAGGTTCCCGGCATGACCGAGGCGCGCAGATCAGCCAAGAAGGCATCCATGCGGGAGGTGCTGGCAGAGGCGGCGTTCCAGCTCTTTCTGGAGCGGGGTTTCGAAGAGACGACCGTTGATGACATCGTGGCGCGGGCGGGAGTCGGACGGCGTTCGTTCTTCCGGTACTTCCCCTCCAAGGAGGACGCGGTCTTCCCCGACCACGAGCGCTGTCTCGCCGACATGACCGCGTTCCTGGCGGCGGCCGGCGGAGGCGATCCGGTGGAGGTGGTGTGCGACGGGGCCAAGCTGGTGCTGCGGCTGTATGCGGCGAACCCGGAATTCTCCCTCCAGCGCTACCGCCTCACCCGTGAGGTCCCGGGCCTGCGCACCTACGAGCTGTCAGTGGTACGCCGTTACGAGCGCACGATGGCGGGATACCTCCGGGGCCGTTACGAGGGCGCGCCGGACAGCGCGCTGCGGGCCGAGGTGATTGCCGCCGCCGTGGTCGCCGCACACAACAACGCCCTTCGTTCATGGCTGCGTTCGGACGGAGCGGGAGACCCCGAGTCGGCGGTGGACCACGCGCTCGGACTCGTACGCCGGGCGTGGGCCGAGGCGGACGGGGTGAATGGGGCGAACGGCGCGGCCGGCGGCTGGGCCGCCGGCGAGGATGTCGTCGTCGTGGTGGCCTCGAAGGAGGCGCCCATGTGGCGTGTGGTGCAGGGGATCGAGTCGGCTCTCGGCAAGAACTGACCGTATTTGGCACTCAGTACCTTTACTGCTCGGCACTCAGTGCCATATGGTGCTGATGCGCCGACGCGCGATGCGGGCGCATCCGTCGAGTGCGGAGGGTCGAGCCGTGTTCCAGTCAGAGATGGGTGCCCTGTCGGGGGCGCAACAGGAAGCCGGGCTGCAGTATCAGCGCTGCCGCTGGTGCGGCACCGCTTCGTTCCGGAAACTTCTGTGTCCCGTGTGCGCCTCCAGCGATCTGGATTCGGAGCGCACCGAGGGCCACGGGGTCGTGGTGCGTTCGACCGTCGTGCACCGGTACACCGAGGTGGCGCGCAACGAGTCCCTCGTCCGGTTCCCGGAGGGCTTCGTGTTCCGGTGTCGCGTCGTGGGCGCCGCACCGCACCTCGTGTGGGTGGGTGACCATGTGCGTCCCGTCGCCGGTACTGACGCGGACGGGGTTCCGAAGGCCGGTGAGGTCGTCCTCGAAATCTGCGACACGGGCGGACGCACCCGCAACCAGTAGGCGCGGGCGGTCCTGGGTGCCGGCCCATCAGTTCAGCCGAATCTGATGACGGAAGTGATCCCTGAAAGGGCTTCCCGATGTGCGCTTCTGACGTGCTGACTTTCTCGACAGTCAGGAGCAGCCCGGACGGGGCGGGCTGAGTTCTCTCCCGCCGGGGCCGCGTACTCCGTTCATCGGGCCGCTGGGGGCGGCGCCTACTTCTTCACTCCGAGTCCCGCCCAGATGGGGGCCGCGGTGGCGGCGGGCCCTGCACCCGGGCTGCCGATCTCCTGGGCGTACGTCGTGGGCCGCCAGTGGTGGGGCGCGACCAGACCTGGATCAACCAGCTCTGTGCCTTCGAAGAACCGCAGCGTTTCGTCTCTGGTGAAGGGCCGGAGGGCCGTGCCCTCAGCCGCGAAGTCGTCCTGCAGAGTGGCGGAACCCCCCGCGAGCTCCCGTGCGAACACCGATATCAGCAGCCAGCTCCCGACGGGCAGCGCGTCCATCAGGCGCCGGACGACCGCATGCGGCTGGTCCTTCGGGGCGATCCAGTGCAGCAGCAGCCCCATCGTCAGGGCGACCGGCTGCCCGAGGTCGAGGGTGTCGCGCAGTTCCGCGGACGCGAGAATGGTCTCCGGATCGGTGAAGTCGGCCTGGATATAAGTGGTGCGGCCGGCCGGGTTGCTGACGTGCAACGCCCGCGAGTGGGCGAGGACGATCGGATCGTTGTCGGTGTAAACGACGCGGGATTCCGGTGCTGTCGCCTGCGCGACCTCATGCAGATTGGGTGACGTCGGGATTCCGGTGCCGATGTCGAGGAACTGCCGGATGCCCGCCTCGCCGGCGAGGTACCGCACGGCACGCAGGACGAACTCCCTGTTGCTCCGCGCTGCCAGCCGCGCCGACGGCATCTTCTCCGTCACCGTCGCGGCCATGGCCCGGTCGGCGGAATAGTTCGTCCTGCCACCAAGAAAAACATCGTAGATACGGGCTGGATGGGCCCTGTCGGTACGCAAGTCGATCGGCGCACGCGCGTCCGTACGGCTCATCCACTCGTCCGGTGACGACAACGAAATCTCCCTCGGCTCTCAACTCTTCATGATGATAGTGAACTTGATCCATCACCATGTCCAACACACATTGCGGAGAACACCGCATGGACGGGCGGACGGGTGGGCGGATCTCCGCCGACCGCCCTGCCCGCACCATCCGCGCGGCAGAGGGGCAGAGGGGCAGAGGGCAAAGGGGCAAAGGGGCACAGAGGAGCCGGGTGGGGGTGGCATCCGATCGGGGGTGGTGCCGGCACCACCCCCGATCCGGTCCTCAGGGCTCCTGCCCCACAGCGTCTTCAGGAGGACGATTTCCCTTGTGACCGACGAACGGTCGGCAGGCCACTGCCTGACGTGGACGACGAACGGGGAGAGTCAGATGGCCAGTCATACGCGACGGAGGATTCTGCAGGGTGCGGCGCTCACGGCGGCGGGGAGTGTGGTCGGGGGCCTGGGGCTCGGGCCCTGCGCTTCGTCGGCGTGGGCCGCCGGTACGGCCTCCGGAGAAGGCGCGACATCGTTCCCGTTCCTGGAGGGCGCGTTCGCGCCGGTCACCGAGGAACTGACTGAGTTCGGCCTCAAGGTGACCGGCCGTGTGCCGCGCGACCTGGACGGCCGCTTCCTGCGCACCGGGCCGAACGCGCTCGGTATTGAGGACCCGCGGGCGCACCACTGGATGCTGGGCGACGGCATGGTCCACGGAGTGCGGCTGCGCGACGGAAGGGCCGAGTGGTACCGCAACCGGTGGGTGCGCTCCTCGCAGGTTGCGAAGAAGCTGGGCGAGAAGTACCGGGGCGAGGTCCCGCCCGACGACTTCGCCGCCAACACACACGTCATCCCGTACAAGGGACGCATCCTGGCGCTCCAGGAGAGCGGACCGCTGCCGTACGAGATGGACGGCGAGCTGAACACGGTGCGCCCGTACGACTTCCGGTCCACGCTGGAGGGCGCGTTCACCGCGCACACGAAGTATGATCCGGCCGCGGACGAGCTGCACGCCGTGGCGTACTACCCGACGTGGGACTACGTCCGGCATATCATGATCGACCGGACCGGCCGGGTGGCGCGGTCCACCAGGATTCCGGTCGCTGACGCGCCGATGATGCACGACTTCGCGCTCACCCGGACGCACGTGGTGATCGTGGATGTACCGATCACGTTCGACGTAGCGGCCGCCGAGGCCGGGGCGCCTGTGCCCTACATCTGGAATGACAAGCACCCGATGCGGGTGGGGATGATGCCGCGTACGGGCGGCGCCACCCGGTGGTTCGAGATCGACCCGGTCTACTACTCGCACACACTGAACGCCTACGACCAGGGCGACACCGTGGTGGTGGAGTTCATCTCCATGCCCGCCCCGTTCTACGCTGCGGGACGGGGGAACGGCGGGCCCTCCGCGACCGGTACACCGACACTCAACCGGTGGACGATCAACCTCAGCACGGGCCACGTCGCCTCCGCCAGGCTGGACGACCGTCCGCAGGATTTCCCCCGGATCAACGAATCGCTGGTGTCCCGTCGGCACCGCTTCGGCTACACAGCCAGCGCGGCCGAGATGTGGGTCGCGTACGAGACGGTCGACGGGGTCCCGCCGGACGACACGTTCACCAACTGTGTCGTGAAGCACGACATGCTGCGCGGCAGCACGAAGGTGCATCGCTTCGCGAAGGGCGCGGCCGTCAGCGAGCCGGTGTTCGTGCCGCGCCGTGGCGCACGGGACGAGGACGACGGGTACGTCGTGACCTACGTGAACGATCCGGAGCGCGGGGCAACCGACTTGGTGATCCTCTCGGCGCAGGACATCACGGGTCACCCCCTGGCCCGTGTCCATCTGCCGGGCCGGGTGCCGCTCGGCTTCCACGGAAGCTGGGTAGCGGACGCCTGACGGGCCGCCCGCCCGGAGGCCGGGTGCCGCCCGGCGGGTCGTCAGGACCGTACGGCCGGGTGGACCGTCACCACCGGTCAGGTGTCGCCGAACCGCAGACCCCCCACCGTGGCAAGGAAGTTGCGCACCGACGGGGCGTCCTGCCGGTCCGCACGGCAGACGGCCGAGACGGTGGAGAACGCATGCGGGTCCGTCAACGGCACGTACCGCAGGGCCGGGAGCCGGAGCACGCGCAGGCAGTCGGGAACGATCGTCACCCCCGTGTTGGCGGCGACGAGACCGAGCAGGGTGGGGAACTGCACCGCTTCCTGAGCGGCCTCAAGCCGCAGTCCGGCGTGGTGGCACAGCGCCGCGATGTGGTCGTAGAGGCGGGACACCTGGTGCCGGGGAAAGGTGAGGAAGCGTTCTCCCGCGAGGTCGGCCAGTTCGACGGCGCTCCGGCCGGCAAGCCGGTGGGACTCGTGGACGGCGACGATCAGCCGCTCGCGGTGGATGCGCCGGACGACCAGCCCCGCCGCCGCATCCACCTCGCGGGCGATCCCGACGTCCAACCGGCCCTCGCTGATCGACTCCAGTTGCGCGTCGGTCGTGGCTTCGGCCAGTTCGAGGTGGAGCCCAGGCCATGACTGCTGCATGGCCAGCACGCTGCGCGGAACGATGCTCAGCGCAGCCGAGCTGACGAAGCCGATCCGCAGCAGGCCGATGTCGCCGTGCGCGGCGTGTCCGACGGCGGACAGGGCGTGCTCGGCCTCGGCCAGCACCCGGCGCCCCTGGGCCAGCAGTACGCGGCCCGCCTCGGTCAGCTCCACACTGCGGGTCGTCCGGCGGAACAGGGGTGTGCGCAGTTCCTTCTCGAACTTGCTGATCTGCTGGCTCAGAGCGGGCTGCGCGATATGCAGCCGCTCGGCAGCGCGGCGGAAGTTCATTTCCGTGGCGACGGCAATGAAGTACCGGAGTTGGCGGAGCTCCATGCGATTGATACTTGCAGGTTATGAATTCAATGGCAATAGATACTTCTCTCATGTTCGGTGACTGCTTAACGTTTAACGCGAAGCCGCAGTCGAACACCGAGGAGCGCCGCCGTGCCGGACATTCCGAACACCCTTGATCAACCCACGGAGCTGCGGCATCTCATCGCGGGGGAGTGGATCGACGGCGAGGGGGCCGAGGCGCGCAGCTTCGACCCCGCGCACCCGGACCGGGCGGTCGCCGTGTACCGGACAGCCGGTGAGAAGCTCCTGCACCGGGCGGTCACAGCCGCACAGGCGGCACAGCCGGACTGGTCCGCTCAGGGCCTGATCCAGCGCGGCCTGGTCCTGCGCCGGGCGGCCGGGCTGCTCGCGGACCGGGCCGAGGACATCGCGCTGCTGATGACGCGGGAGGAGGGCAAGACGCTCCCGGAGTCGCGTGGCGAAGTAGCCGCGTCGGTGGAGACCCTGTACTACCACGCCTCCCGGGCCCGTTCGGCAGACGGAGCCACCTACCCGTCGGGCCACCCCGACGAGGTCATCCGCACCCTCAGGCGCCCTCTCGGTACCGTCGCGGCGATCACACCATGGAACTTCCCGCTGCAGATCCCTGCGTGGAAGATCGCCCCCGCCCTGCTGTGGGGCAACGCGGTCATCTGGAAGCCGGCCAGCGACACCGTCGCCGTGGCCGCCGCCTTCGCCCAGGTACTGGCGGACGCGGGAGTGCCCGCGGGTGTGCTCAACCTCCTCCTCGCGCCCGGCAGCCTCGGTGCGGCACTGGTCGCCCGCGAAGAGGTCGCGGGGGTGACCTTCACCGGTTCGGTGGCGGTCGGCCGGTCCATCCAGGCAGCCGCGGTCCCGCGCGGAGCCAAGGTCCAGATGGAACTGGGCGGGCACAACGCGGCCATCGTGCTGCCTGACGTCGACCCGGCCGGGGCCGCCGCGGACCTGGTGGCAGGCGCGATGGGAAGCACCGGCCAGAAGTGCACCGGCACCCGCCGGATCATCGCCGTCGGAGAGGCGTACGACGCCCTCCTGCCCGAACTGAAGCACCGGATCGAGGACCTGGTGGTCGGCGACGGCCTGGACGACGGCGTGGGCATCGGCCCGCTGGTCTCGGCCAGGGCACGCCAGGAGGTCGAAACGGCGGTCGAGCAGGCGCTGTCGGAAGGCGCCCAGGTGCTGGCGCGCGCCGATGCCGGGCCCGCATCCGACGGTGACTGCTTCTTCGCGCCCACCCTGCTCGCCGGCCACCCCGGCCTGACGATCTGCCACGAGGAGGTCTTCGGCCCGGTCACCACCCTGGTGCGCGCCGCAGATCTGGACGAGGCGATCCGTATCGCGAACGGGACCCGGTTCGGCCTCACGGCAGCGGTGTTCACCTGCGACGAACGGGCCGTACGGCGCTGCGTCGAAGAGCTCGACGCCGGGCTGGTCAAAGTGAACGCACCCACCACCGGATCGGAGCTGCACGCGCCGTTCGGCGGCCTCAAGGACTCCTCCTTCCCGGCGCCGCGCGAGCAGAACGGCGACAGCGGCGCGGAGTTCTTCACCTGGTCCAAGACAGCGTACCTGCGCACCGGGACCCCGGCCCGGAGCCGGTCGTGACCGCCGGTCCGGAGCTGCGGCCCACCGAACGGCTGCGCCGGGCCCAGCAGTTCGCCCGCCCGGCGGACCAGGTCCTCGATCCGGAGGAGCTCGGGGCCTCCCGCCACACCCGGCACAGCTTCGCCCGGTCCTTCCTGCGCGTCGCCGCCGCACAGCGCTGGAACGTGAAGCGCGAGACCTGGGACATCGACGCGCAGGGCAGGGGCGAAGCTGTCTACCGGATCGACGCCGACGGCCACGAGCTGAGGTTCGCCGCCTTCTCCACGGTCCTGCCCGATGGGCAGCGTACGGACAGGGTCGTCGCCGAGGCCTGGGACGTCACCGCGGCCCTGGTCGAAGGCCCGTGGAACGAGGCCCGGCGGTCGGAACTGAGAGCGCAGGTGCCGGGGCAGGAGACGGGCCGCGCCGACGCCGCGACACTGGTGTGGACGCGGGCCAACCGCAGCAGACGGTTCTTCGACTACGTGGTGGACCGGCTCGCCGAAGGGCGGCAACCCGATCCGGCCCAACTGGGCGACGCCGCGTACGTGCTGCGCAGCACGGCCTTCTACAGCAACGGGAAGTTCGGACTCGCGGACTTCGGCCGGCTGGGCGCCGGCCATCCGCTGCGGCTGCCGTACCGGTCGCAGATGCTGACCGCGTGGCTGCTGCGCGAGCTCAGCTACGACCTGGTCGAGCACTGCGCGGCGGCGAAGAGCCCGCACGCCGTGGCAATGGACGGAGACTGGCGGTGCTTCCTGGGGCTCGGCAACGCCACCGGGCTCGGCATGGTCCCCTACGTGATCAACCACCCGCAGGTGCTGGACGCGTGGTGCGCGGTGCGTGAACTCCCTCTCGCGTACGCACTTCACCAGGCCACGTCACCGCAGGACGCGCGTACGGCGCGGGTACGCCTGCTGCTCGACCGGGCGCGGGAGTACTACCGCGAACGCGACACCCTGGCCACCGCGCCCTATCTGCCGGGCCCGCAACTGGCCGACCGGCTCGACAAGGTGGCCGAACTGCTCGATGGATACATCGCCACCGGTCTGATCCTGGGAGAGCGGACCGACCGCGCCTGGCACGCCCTGCACACGGCGGCCGAGGAGATCGGTCTTGAGGCGCGCGGTGTCGTCGACTCGGTACTCGTCGAGGTCTACGACGACCTCGACCAGGACATCGACGCACTGCTCCGCTGCGACCAGACCCTCCAGGTGGCGCCCGCGCAGACCTGCGGTGAGCTCAGGAGCGAGGTGCTCGACCGCTACGGCTGGGTGCGCCGTTTCGACTTCGGCGATCCCGGCCAGCAGGCGCACTTCTGGTTCTCGTCCCAGGACAACGAAGAACCCCGGCGCGGCCGACGGGGCATCGATCCGGGCGAGGAGGTGGAGCACCCGGTCGACATCGCCCGCGCGGTGACCGAACTTCTCGGCGACCTGGAGAGCGCGGACGACGGACAACTCGTCGGCGAATTCCTGCTGACACACCCATGGCACCGCGGAGCGGCCGGCCGGGTCCAGTCGCTGGCGGGGCTCCCCTACGCCGAAGTCAGGGCCAACCTGCTCGCCGGAAACTTTCTCCCCCTGCACCTGCAACGGTTCCAGCTCGCCCTGTACGGCATGGACAACTACAGCCCCCAGTCCACTGACTGGCTCCGGGTCACGCTGTTCTCCGGGGCCCCGCGAGTGGCCGACATCGCGTCCGGAACCGACCACGACTGGTTCTTCGTTCGCAAACCCCGAAAGGAGGCACGGTGAGTTCGCTCGCGCATGAGGACTTGGTCGTCGTGGACGGCCTGGAGATCAACAACTGGGACCGCAAGGTGCTCGAAGAGCTCCGTACCGGCGGCGTCACCGGTGTGAACGCCACCTGCGCCGTATGGGAGGGGCCGACCGAGACCACCCGTGCGATCGCCGACTGGTACCAGCTGGCCAGGGACAACGACGATGTGGTCGTGCTCGCCGAGACGGCCGGACAGATACGTGCCGCGAAGGCCGCGGGCAAGGTGGCGGTGCTGCTGGGCTTTCAGAACACTTCGCCCTTCGGCGACGACTACCGGCTGGTGGAGGTGTTCCACCGGCTCGGGGTGCGCGTCGCGCAGCTCACCTACAACATCCAGAACCTGGTCGGCGGCGCCTGCTACGACGCACACGACTCCGGGCTGACCGCCTTCGGCCGCCACATCGTGGACGAGATGAACCGGGTCGGGATGCTCATCGACCTCTCGCATGTGGGCAACCGGACCTCGCGCGACGCCATCGAGGCATCCGCGGGGCCCGTGGCCATCACCCACTCCAACCCGACGTGGTTCTTCGAACACCCCAGGAACAAACCGGCCGAAGTCATCAGGGCCCTCGCCGACCGGGGTGGGGTCATCGGGTGCTGCCTGTACCCCAATGTGCTGGGCGGTGAGCTGACCACCCGTGACCAGTTCTGCTCGATGGTCACGCGGCTGGTCGACGAGATCGGCCCGGACCATGTGGCCATCGGCAGCGACTGCACGCGGAACTGGTCGCAGGACTTCGTGGCCTGGCTGCGCAACGGGCGCTGGAGGCCCGCCGCGGCCAACCCGGTCGAACCCGAATGGCCGGCCTGGCCGCAGTGGTTCGGCGGCCCCGAGGACTTTCCGGCCGTCACCGAAGGTCTGCTCTCCGCGGGCCTCGACGATGCCACCGTCACGAAGGTGATGGGCGAGAACTGGCTCCGGCTGTTCACAGAAGTCCTCGACACCACGGAGGCACGATGACCGAGGGACCCACCGGCGCGGGCACGGGCCCCGGCCGGACCGGCAGCGGCTTCCGGGTGGCGGTACGGGAGATCCGCGAGGCGGCCTTCCGCGCGGTCGTCGCCGCAGGAGCGTCCAGCGGCGAAGCCGCGACGACGGCGGACCTCGTCGTGCTCGGCGAGGTCCTGGACGGAGCGGGTGTCCTCGCGCTGGCCGACGAGCTCGACCGGGTACCGCGAGGCCGGCGCCCGGTCCCGAGCTCCGGCGACGCCCTTGTCGTACTCGACGATCCGGCGCGCCGCGGGCCCCTGCTGCTGGGGCCTTCGGCAGCGGATCTCGCAGCGGCGGGCTCGCGCCCGGTCCTGCTGCCCGGAGCATGGACGCCGTCGGTGGAGTGGATCCTCGTCAGCGCCACGGCCCGGACCGGAACCCCGCTCCTCGCCACGCGGATACGGGCGGACGGCTCACCCGGAACCTGTGTGCTGGCCACCGCCGACAGCATGGTGTACCGGGCTCCCCGCCCCGGGGCCTTCGGTATCCGGCACACCGCGTACGCCCCTGGGCAGCACGATGCCGGCCGGCCCGGTGAGGGCATCCGGCTGAGCCGCTGGGACGGGGACACCCGGTCCCTGGAGCTGCCACCGGCCCGCACCCCGGCGCACCACCACGAGCGCTTCGCCACAGCCATGACGCACGGTCTGCGGGTCGACCCCGGCCCGTGGGCAACGGTCTACGGCGCCTCGCGCCGATACCTGGTCCCCGCAACCCCTGAATCCCCGCACCCCTGAATCCACTCACCGCAATCAGCCCCCTGATCCCCGCACGGCAATCCCCGCACCGCAGAGGATGTCCACCGATGGCGACTCCCACTCTCTTCCCCCACCCCGACGGCAGGCCCCGGCCCTACTCCGCCGCAGCCCTCCACAACGGCACGCTCTGGGCCTGCGGCCAGGTCCCCGTAACCACCGACGGCGACACACCGCACGACATCGGCGACCAGGTCCGGCTGGCCCTGGACAACCTTGAGACCGTACTGACCGCAGCAGGCGGCGGCCTGGGCACACTTCTCAAGGTCACCGTGTACCTGGCCGACCTCGCCGAGTTCGACCGCTACGACTCCGCCTACCTCGGCCGCCTGGCGGACGTTGCGCTGCCGCCCCGTACGACGGTCCAGGTCGCGAGCTTCCGCGGTGCCAAACGGGTCGAGATCGACGCGGTGGCGGCGCTCGTACCCGGCCCGTAACGGTTCCCCGCAACGGCCTTCCGTAACGGCTCCCGCGTACGTACACACTGCCGGTTCCCACTCGGCGGACCGGGGCACATCCGGTCCCCCGGCCAAGCGGTTCCCGCCGCCATGGCAACCCAGCTCTCGCCTCGCGCAGAGACGCTTCCCGTGCTCTCGACCCCTTGATGGGACGGACCCGATGGACGTCGATACATCCGCCTCAGCCGGCCACCGGGCCGGCTCCTCGCTCGACACCGCGCAGCTCAACAAATTCCACGTCAAACTCGCGCTGGTCTCTTCCGGAGGGCCGTTCCTCGACGGCTACATCCTCGGCATCATCGGCATCGCCATGGTGCAGATACAGGCCCAGTGGGGGATGAGCCTCCTCTGGTCCGGACTGATCGGAGCGTCCGCACTGATCGGTGTCTTCGTCGGTGGAGCGGTGTTCGGAGCGGTCACCGACCGCATCGGGCGCAAGTTGATGTTCATGATCGATCTGATCGCCATCATCGTCTGCTCCGTACTGCAGTTCTTCGTCACCAACGAGGCCGAGCTCTTCGTGCTCCGGCTGCTCATCGGGATCGCCGTCGGCGCGGACTACCCGATCGCCACATCCCTGGTGACCGAGTTCGCACCCAAGGCCTGGCGCGCGAAACTCCTCGGCGGGCTGAACGCCATGTGGTTCGTGGGCGCGACGGTCGCCGCGTTTGTCGGATACCTCCTGCTGAGTTCGCCCGACGGCTGGAAGTGGATGGTGGCGTCGTCGGCGGTCCCCGCCGCCGTCATCGTCTGCGCGCGAGCCCGCATCCCGGAGTCCCCTCGCTGGCTGCACAGCCAGGGCCGCACGCAGGAGGCCATCGACGTCCTCCGGCAGACGGTGGCCGCACACGCCACACTCGCAGACCTCCCCGAGGAAGAGGGCGCCGTACCGATGCGCGCTCTGCTGACCGGCGGCTATCTGAAACGCGTCGTCTTCATCTCGGTGTTCTGGACCTGCACCATCGTCACTCTCTTCGCCATCTACGCCTTCGGACCGCAGGTCCTCGCCCTGTTCAACCTGGACGGCGGCACCGACGAGGCGAACCTCGGCTACGGCCTGATCAATCTGTTCTTCCTGATCGGCAATATCGTGGCCCTTCTGCTCGTCGACAGGCTGGGGCGCCGCCCCGTCCTCATCGGAGGGTTCGCGGTCTCCGCGCTCGGCCTGCTCTACCTCGCGGTCGAACCGGACTCCGGCCTCTGGATGGTCGCGATCGCGTTCGCGGTGTACGCGGTCTTCAACGGCGGACCGTCGATCCTCGAATGGATCTATCCCAATGAACTGTTCCCCACCGAGGTCCGCGCCACCGCGGTCGGGCTGTGTACGGGGATCAGCCGGATCGGCTCGGCGATCGGCACGTTCGCCACGCCGTGGTCCCTGGCCACGCTGGGTCTGAGTGCCACGATGTACATCGCGGCGGGCATCGCTCTCGTCGGCGCTCTCGTCAGCTTCTTCATGGCGCCGGAGACCAAGAACAAGGATCTGCACGTGACTTCCGCCCTGGCGTGACGCAACAAGCCCCCGAAGGCCGCACCGCAGTCAGCGGCCCTCCTGGGCGGACGCTTTTCCGGAGCGCTGCGGATCGGAGCACCGCGGATCGGAGAGCGGGGGCTCGTACAGCGGGGGAGGGGTCCAGCGGTTGGTGCGGGACGCGGTTGACGCGACGCCGTATTCGGCCTTGAGCTGCTCCGGGATGGCGTACTGCATGACGCGGCCGCGGGTCAGGGAGCTGAGTTCCAGGTTGGTGGTCAGACTGCCGAGGCGGTCCAGGGCCCAGGCGGCCAACGGGGAGCTGTCCTCAAGGTGTTCGAGGATTCCCAGCAGGAAGGGGGCGGTGTGGATGGCGGAATCCCAGGCCGAGCGGGGTACTTCGAGCCAGTCGGCGGCCGTGTCGCCGATGAGGTAGCGGATCAGCGCGGAGACCACGGGGTCGAATACGGTGCCCGGGACGATCTCTTCGTAGAGGTCGATCAACTGGCGGGTCAGCCGGGCCCCGTCCTCGGATGGGCCCATGTGCCGGGTCATGTACAGGTCGGAGAACTGACGCGCGCTCTCCAGGTCGGCCGGCATGTGTTCGAGGCTGATCCCGAGCATCGATCCGACCACGCGCCAGGCGTAGTAGTACGACTGTGCGCCGTCGGCCGACATATGGATGCCGAGCCGGTGCAGGGCGTCCAGGACCTGGATGGAGAACATCATCTGGCCGCCGATCATGTCCTCCAGACAGATCGGCACACCCAGCTTCGCCACGTCCCAGCGGTTCTCGCGGCGCAGATGGTGGCGGATGGAGGCATGGAGCAGGCGGACCTTCTGCGCGGCCGGGATGAAACGGCTGCCGGCTTCGAAGGCGTCGGGGCGCATGAGGTAGACGGTGAACTGGCCGGTCTCGGCCATCCGCCGGGAGGGATACGCCAGCGCGTGGGTGGAGCTGAGGAGCTTGGCGACGTGCGGGACGACATAGCAGGCGGGCATCGCCGCGAAGGACAGCGCGGTGGAGATGTGCACGTTGTTGTCGATGAAGAAGAGCCGGGCCTTCTCCATCTCGCCCCAGTCCACCCATGACGGGGGTGCGCTGGTGGCCTGCAGATACTCGCGGGCGACGTCCGGCAGCCCGTCGGGCGGGTCCTGGCCGGCCTCGGAGAACCAGCGCATGAGGGTGTTGAACTTGCCGACCTCACCCCGTCCGAAGAGGGTGGCCACCGTTGCGTCCGCGAGCTCGTCACCCACTTCCCGCAGGGCGTCCATGGACTGGCTCGTATACGGCACGGGCTTCTCTCCTTGCGTTTTCATGACTGACGAGTGACGGCTGAGCCCACCAGGCCGGTGAGCGCCGTGGCAGCGAGGGACGGCAGGTCCGCACGGTCGATCGCCGCAGTGGCGACCCGCACACGTTCGGCGATCAGCTCCTCGATCCGCCCGACAGCTCCGGTACGCCGCATGATGTCCCGTACCTGGTCGATGCCCTCCTGGCCGAGGGTGCGGCGGCCGAGCAGCCCGCGCAGCACCTTGCGCTCGGCGGCTGTGGCGGAGGTCCAGGTCGTCGCCAGCAGAGTGGTGGGCTTGTGGCCCACGATGTCATCGGCGTTCGACTTCCCCGTCGCCCCGGGATCGCCGAAGACGCCGAGCAAGTCGTCGCGCAGCTGGAACGCTTCCCCCAGCGGAAGCCCGTAGGCGCTGAACACCTCGATCAGAGCCGCGCGGCCGCCGCCCAGACGGCCACCGATGTGCAGCGGGTGCTCCACGGTGTACTTGGCAGTCTTGTACCGGATGACCTGAAGCGAACTCTGGGCGTGCGGACGGGAGCCGGTGCGCAGGACCTCCAGCGCCTCACCCGCCACGAGCTCACGGGCGAGGGCCGCCCACATGGGGCGGGCACGGGCCAGATAGGGGGCGGGCAGGCCGCACGACGTGAACAGCTGTCCGGCCCACGACATCAGGAGATCCCCGGTCAGCATGGCCAGCGCCCGGCCACCGGCCTGGCGGCCCGCGCGGCCGGGGAGCGCGCCCTGCAGCGCGATGTGGGCGGTGGGGGCTCCCCGCCGGACAGGGCTGTTGTCGATGATGTCGTCGTGCACGACGGCGGCCGCGTGGACCAGCTCCATAGCGGCTGCCGCCCGGACCATCTCGTCACAGTCCGGCTGACCGGCCGCCCGCCATCCCCAGTAGCAGAAGGCGGCCCGCAGCCGTTTGCCGTCCGACGTGACCGTGCGCAACTGGTCTGCGAGAGGGGTGAGTTGCTCATCTACGGCGACCAGTTGCACGATCTCCTGATCCACGAAGGAGGTGAGTTCCCTGTCGACCCGGGCCTTGAAGGCGGCGCGTTCGCGCCCGCCGTCAGTCATCGCTCACATCGAGACGGACAGCGGCCCGGCGGGCCAGCAGCTCAAGATGGGGTTCCGGCACGGAGGCGTACCGCTGGACCGCCAGCCGGCCGCGTACCTTCAGGTCCTCCTCACCGTCCTGGGCCAGCTCGACAAGGTCGGAGCGCCCCAGGAGTCCCCGTACGCTGCGCAGAGCCGACACCGCACCACTCAGCGCGAGGTCGGCGACTCCGGCAAGCAGATATGCCGCCTCCGTCCCACGAGCCACACCTTTCGGACCACTGCCGTCACCAGACACCACCGCGTCCTCTTCCCCACCCCAGCGCCGGCCTGATACACAGCCGACGACCCCGGCACCCTGCGGACCTCCAGGTTCCCAGCCCGGCCGAACTACCCGGGCTATACCGTGCGTTGACCACCTGATGGAGTGACCGACCCAGGGAACGGGCCCGCCGGACTCCAAGGAGTGCTCACCTCGCCGCCGGGATCGGTTCCGCGCTACTGCTGCCGCTCGACGTCCGCCGGTGCTGAGCGAGGACGAGTACCGCGTGGTCGTCCCGGCCACCTTGGACCCGCCGGCCACTGCCGCCGAGCTCTCCGGCCGCCCCTGGATCAGCGCCCGGGCACTCCGCGCGCGGCCGTGCCTTCGCCCGGTTCGCGAGCGCGCACGGGGTCGCGCCGTCGGTCGAACACCTCGCCGACCACATGATCGCCGCCCAAGCCCTGCCGGCCGGAGAGATCGGTGCCGCCGTCCTGCCCGCGTAGCTCGCCGCCCAGCTCGAACACGTAGCAGTGACCACCCTGCCCGTCACCGGAAGCCAGATCACCCGCACGCACTATAGAACCGGCCACGGCGGCACCGCCACAGCGGCCAGGGCTGCGGTCGACGCGCTGCAGCAGGCGGCCCGCGACCATGCCGAGGCGGTCACCGTCGCGGGCCACTCGAGGGGTGACACCATCATTTGCCCCCTGCATGACCCAACCGATCCGTTGCCGACGACTCCGCGCCACTCCCCACCGCCCGGGGGAAAGACGCACCTTGCCGCCTCCTAGCCGCAGGCGCCGTCAGCCGGGCAGCCGGGGAAGCGGCACATCCGATCGGTCGTCAGGCGCATGGATGATGGGCAACCAGAGAGATGCGAGCTCACCGGCCCCGAGGCCGGGTTACGTCGCCCGCCACCCCGTCCAGCCGGTGATGAGAACCTCCACCACCTCACCGGCCGGCGGGCGTCCCGCGTACTGCTGTGGGTATTTCCCGGCGAGCAGCGCCGCGTAGCGCGCCGCTTCGGCGGACTGTCCGGCCGGCGCGAGCACGCGCGCCTCCCCGTCCGCGCGGGCCCACCACAGCTGGTCCCAGTCCTCCCGGTACTCGTCGGTGAGCAGACAGACCTGGGGATTAGCACGGATGTTGGCCAGCCGTTTGAGACGGGGCGACCGCTTGGGCTTGTGGTCGACCGCCATGACCAGCGTCTCGCCCGCCACCGCGAAGACCACCGGCACCAGGTGCGGGCGCCCCGCCGCGTCAGCGGTCGCCAGGCGGGCGACCCGGCACGCCGCGAAACGCTCACGCGCTTCGGACCGGGTCAGACGGGGCATCAGCGGAAGCGCCCCGCGACCTCGGCCAGCCGGTCGAGCTGTGCCAGGGCGGCGGATTCCGGATCGGAGGGCAGGTAGAACAGCACGCGTTCCACATCGAGTTCCGCGTACTTCTCGATCGCTTCGGGGGTGTCGGGCACCGCGTAGACCGTTACCGGGACCTCGCGGCCGGCCGCGCCCCGTACCTCCTCGATCTGTGTCCGCAGCGTCTCGGGCGGGACGCTGTTGGCGAGCCAGGCGTCGCCGAGTTCGGCGACCCGGGGGAAGGCGCCCCTTCCGCCGCCGACGTAGATCGGGGGGTGCGGACGCTGTACGGGTTTGGGCCACGAGTAGACGGGGTCGAAATCGACGAACGCTCCGTGGAACTCGGCCTTCTCCTTGGTCCACAGCTCGATGATCGCGCGCAGCCGCTCGTCGACGAGCCGACCGCGGGTAGAGGCGTCGGTGCCGTGGTTGGCCATCTCCTCACGGTTCCAGCCGACGCCGACACCGAAGACGGCCCGGCCCTCGGAGATCAGGTCGAGCGAGGCGACGCCCTTGGCGGTGTGGATCGGGTCGCGCTGCGAGACCAGGGCGATGCCGGTCCCCACCAGGAGACGTTCGGTGACGGTGGCGGCAGCGGTGAGCGCCACGAAGGGGTCGAGCGTGCGGTAGTAGATGTCGGGCAGGTCGCCGCCGCCGGGGTACGGCGAGCTGCGGTCGACCGGGATGTGGCTGTGCTCGGCGATGAACAGCGAGTCGAAACCGCGCTCCTCAATGGCCCGCCCGAGGGGAGCCGGCCGAATGCTCAGGTCGGTGATAAAGGTGGAGATCCCGAACTTCATACGGCTCCTTTGTCGCTGGTTTTCCGGCCGGGCTCTGGTCCACCGGTCCGGTCACGCGCAGTCGGGCACCGTCGGCGGCCCAACCGTCTGTCCATTGTCCGCGCCGGTGAACGACGGCAGGCATACGGCGCGCCGGTCCGGGGGCGTTGTCGGTTCAGGTACTCAGAATCTGCATCATGTTCGCGCAACTATTGTCCTCTGAATGCCACTTACGACGCAGTGCTGAGATTCCCGTGGTGCGTTCTTAAAACCCGCTTCACAATCTCAGGCCCGGCTGCACTGCTGCTGCACATGTGAAGCGCTGATGAGAACCCACTGTTCAGCCTGTTGCGAGCGGCCAACTCCCACCGTGGCAGTCGGTCTCCGTCCAGGCGGAGGCAATGCCGCCGCGCGCCCTCGCCGGCGGTCGGGCGAATCGTCTGCGGCCGGAGAGGAACAGCACGAGTATCGGGTTGCTTTCTTGAAGGCCCCTCCGGCGGTTGCTCGAGTCAACTCGTCTCGCTCTGGCTCGCCGGCCCGCTGGACAGTTGCTGGTTTCCGATACCCGCCAGGAGTTGCAGCTTGTCATAGCTTTCCGTGCCGGGCGTCGCCGTGAAAGTGAGGAGGCAATGTTCCTGGTCGGGGTCGAGGAGTATCTGGCAGTGGAGGGTGAGTTCTCCGACCTCGGGATGGACCAGGTGCTTCTCGTCGGTGAAGGTGAGGCCGACCGGGTGGTCGTTCCAGATGGCTGCGAACTCCTCGCTCTCGTCGAGGAGCCGGCGAGCGAGGGCGGCGGCTGGAGCGTGCGGGCCTTGCTGGGTCGCAACGCGGCGTAGTTGGGCAGTGAAGACGCGCCCGTTGGCCGCGTGGTCGGCTGCGGGGTAGATCAGCCTCGACGAGGGGTCGGTGAACCACCTGTAGACATTACTCCTGGCCAGGCCGGTGTAGTGGGTCTGTTTGCCAAGGAGCGCCACAGCGGGCGGGGTCTGGACGAGAGTCTCGCCGAGGCTGCCCATGATCTGTGCGGGGGTGTCCTGAAGCCGGTCCACCATCGCCTGACAGCAGGGCTCCGGAGAGCAATTCCGCCCGCTCTTCGACCTCTTCATGGAGGTACTGACCGGGGACTCGACCGCGCGCTGAGTCCAAGCTCCCCACGTCGGCACGCCAACCGGAGCGCAGCCACGGTCCATTCAGTGAGCGGCCCTCCCGGCACGTCCACCGGCGGCGCGGATGCGTCCGCCGACGAACGGCCTTCGTCCGCATGTGAGGATTCCAGCCAAACCTCGTAAACCGGTGGCTCGCGCCAGATACCTCGGTAAAGAATTTCTCTTCAGGTAGACCCCGAGCGCGCAAGAGTGCTGAACGGCGCGCCAGGTCTCGGCCTGAAAGCTCACGCCGGGCGGGTACCACGGGACGGGTCGTCACACAAACATGGGGTGAAGCTTGTGACCGAGTGGATTTTGGCATTCGACGCCGATTGTCGATTCTGTGAAGAAGTGGTGGATCGGGTTCGCGTGTCCGTCGATGGCACGTTGACCACTGCGGGCCTTGCGGATCCCCGTATTCGCGGCCTGCGCACGCGTGCCCTGGGGGAAGCGGCCGAGTGGGCCCCGACGCTGCTAGCGGTCAACGGCGACCAGGTCCGGGCCTGGACCGGCACCGCGTTGTCCCTCCGGCTGGCACGGCTATTGGGGCCGTCGGACTCGCTGCGGGTGGTGCGTGCGCTCCGCGACGTCAATGCGCTGCGGCCCCCGAGCCGCCGAGGAATCCTCAAGGCCGTGCCGGGGCTGGCCCTGGGAACGTTTCTGGTCACCGGCGGCCTGGCAGCCTCCCCCGCGCAGGCTGTGACCCGCGCGAAGGGCAGTAAGGCGTCGCGATGGGTGAAGGCCAACCCCGGCCGGCTGCCCTCCGGCTACTCCGAGTTCGCCTCCTACCCCGCGGACTACCGGCGTGCTATTTACGGCGCGCTGTCCGCTTCGGCTCGTAGTGATCTGTGGGTGGCGCACTTTGCGAACTACCGGAAGACACATCCCGGTCTGTCGGCCGAGCAGTCCGCCGTTCTGGACCACGCGACGCGGATGGCACCGCAGATCATCGCAGGGTGCGAGCGGGGGACTGCGGTCGAAGGGATGGAGACGGCGGCTGTGGCGGCGTTCGGCGAGAGCGGGGCCCAGGAGATTCTCAGGACGTTGGGCCCTGCCGACACGCAGAGCGCGGCGCCTCGGAGCGGTCAGAACATCCAGGTCCTCGACTGCAATTCCCAGTGCGCAGGGAGCGGAAGCTGCGACACGGTTTGCTATGACTCACCGTATTATTGCAACTGGACCGATCATGGCTGCGGTCCACTGTGGCTGGGACCGTGCAGCGGGTTCTGCACCCCCTGAAGCCACCCTCCAAGCCACCCCCTGCTCCGATCACGCACCGCCCGATGAGCGTCTGGGGTGCTTGCGGTTGGTGGCGAAGGCGGCCCAGGCGGCGGTGGTTGATGCCGGGTCCGGCTGGGGGCTCGCGCCGAATCGGAGATTCCGGCTGGACCAGTGATCCAGCCGGAACCGGAAGCGATCCCCGAAGCGGGTTCTCGTGGCCCGGCGTGGCTGCTATCGGTGCCGAGGCAGCGGTTGGACCGGGCGCGGGGCGGAGGGTGGCGCGCCCGTGGGGGTGGCCCAGATGTCGGTGATGGGGGTGGCACTGGCGGCGGCTCCGGCGTGGGGCAGGCCGTACATGTCCTCGATGGTCCGCAGCACGCTGAAATGACTGATGGTTTCGCTGTAGTTCCCGGTCTTCACCGGCTGACCGTTGAAGATCGTCGCAATCTGGTTGCCGCCCGAGCCGTCGTTCTCGTCGAACGTAGTGATCAGGATGCTGTTGTGCGTTTTGGCCCACTGCGCGTAGGCGTCAAGATGGGCTTTCAGCCACGTGTCACCGGTTGCGATGGAGCAGTTGTGCATGTCGTTGCAGAGATTCGGCACGACCCACGAGACGGTCGGCAGGTGGGTGAAGTCGGTCGGGAACGCGGTGAACGGCTGGTTGTCGGCGGCCGGGATGTTGGTGAAGTTCGCCCAGGGGTTGTGTTTGCGGGCGTAGTTGCCTGAGCTGCAGGTCGTTGAGCCGGCCGCAGGCAGGTTCTCGGAGTAGCCGGTGAACGTCAGTTTGGCGGCGAGGAGCTGGGAGCCTTCGTTGGCGGTGCTGAACGTGTGCGGGCATGAGTCGTCGGTGACGCCCTGGTTTGAGCCGGAGAACAGGTCGAGGTAGTTCGGCTGGCTGGGGTGCTCGATCGCGTGCGCGTTGGTGAAGTTCGCGCCGGTGTTGGCGAGCTGGTTGAAGTACGGGGCCTGCGGATTGCCGATGATCGAGCTCTCCGAGGTGTTCTCGAAGACGACGATCACGACATGGTCGGGGCGCGGGACACCGTTGGCCGCCTGCGCGCTGCTGGGGGCCAGCGTGCTGAGCGCGCCCAGCAGCAGGATGGAGATCATGAAGAGCACCGGACGTGGTATCCGCAGAGGAGTACCGGTCATTTCGACTCCGTGAGGGGCGGGGGGATTTCGAGGCCGGGGCGCCCGGCTTGACCCGGGCCGGGAGACGGGAGTTCGGGCGCTGACGACATGACACCACCAGTCAGGTCTGTGCGGGTAGGCCCAGACAGTGAACAATCCATGACCGCCCGACCTCAACTGCTGGGCGAACGACCTGCGTTACGGTTCTCCTGTACACCCAGGGCCCGAAAGGGGGCTCTACATGGTGGAAGCTCGAGCCGACGGTACGTTTCCCTGGAGCCGGTGTTCATTGAGGTGGGGGAGGCGGTGTCGCGGCCGCGATGTCGTCGTATACGAGCAGGCCGTCGTCGCGCAGACGCACGCCGGGGGTAGGACGGTGGGCTACGAGTCCGGTGCCGGGCATCAGGTGAAGGACGGGCACGCCGCGAGCCAGGACGGTGAAGTCAGCGATGATTCTGCGGTGGCAGCGCCACCAGACGGCCTCGCTGCACATGATGGCTGTCCTCCGCTGAGCGGCCTGGGGGAGCAGCCGGTCCATGGCGGTGAGGAAGTGTGGATCACGGGTGTACCCCGCATAGCCTCTGAAGGAGTCGTTTCGCCACACGATGTCAGGTGAATCAGGCATAGCTTGGCGGAAGCCGCCAAGATCTTTCTCCCAGCGATAGTCGAGTCCGTACTCCGGCAACCACGCCTGCAACTCCTTCCGTCCCACATCGGGATTGCGTCGGCTGCCCGGCGCGGTACGAACGTCCACCACAGCGGCGATCTCTGCGCTGAGCAGCAACGTTGCCAACTGTTCACGGTTCGCGCTGCTATGGCCGACCGTGATAAGGGGGTGACGGGGCACAAGCCCTATGATCCGCGATCGTCCGAGAAAGCGCAGGCGGGCGCGGCCCCGAACATCTTCGGGGCCGTGGACCAGCGGCGCAGGGTTCGGGCCGGGCGTACCTTCCATGGCACCGAATCGCGGCCCGGCCCAGGTCTCACCAGTGGAGCGCCCGGCAAACGGGTAGCCCCGCTGATGACGACAGCTGCACGTGCGTACGAGCGACGAACTGTCCCGGCCGCCGCTCTCAACGCGACAGGAGGTTGCCCCGCTGCGATGCTGACCCAGAGTTTCTGCAGCGCAGGCGGACGGGCACGACGGTCAGAGCTGCATCCCGCACGCCTGAGCAACCGCCCGCAGTACCGGGCATCCGGAAATCGGTATCCGGGACAGTCCTCTACGCGAAGCGCCGGGGACCGCGAGCCGGGCAACACCAACCAGACCCGTACATCTGCAACCGCGGCGGCGGCGCACGCGACGTTTGGTGCCCGGTGACGGTGGTACTCGGCCTCAACATGCCCGACCGGATGGCCGTCCCGTCGGTGACACCGCTCAAAGGAGGAACGATGACCGAAGATGCCCGGCCTGTCGCGCTCGTGACCGGTGCGGATTCCGGGATCGGCAGAGCCGTCGCTGTGAAACTCGGGCAGCAGGGCATGGACGTGGGCGTCACCTGGCACACCGACAGGGAGGGCGCCGAAAGCACCGCCCGCGAAGTCCGGGCCACCGGCCGGCGTGCCGCGCTGGCCCGCCTGGATCTCTCCGACCTACCGGGAGCGGCGGAGGTGGTGGACGCCCTGGCGGACGAGCTGGGTCGTATCGACGTACTGGTCAACTGTGCGGGCACCGGCACAGCCACCAAGTTCCTCGACCTGGACCACGCGACGTTCCAGCAGGTAGTCGACGTTGACCTCATCGGCCCGTTCCTCTGCTCTCAACGCGCGGCCTACCGCATGATCGCCCAGGGGGACGGGGGCCGCATCGTGAACATCACGTCGGTACACGAGCACCAGCCCAGGGTCGGGGCAGCCCCCTACTGCGCCGCGAAGGGTGGACTGGGACTGCTGACACAGGTGATGGCCCTGGAACTGTCGGAATACGGCATCACGGTGAACTCGGTGGCGCCCGGGGAGATCGCCACCCCAATGACCGGACAGGAGGACACCGACGTGGAGACTGTGGACCGGCCCGGCATCCCGCTCGGCCGCCCGGGTGACGCCCGGGAAGTCGCCTCCGTCGTCGCTTTCCTGGCCGGCCCGGAATCGTCGTACACAACCGGAGCCTGCTGGGTGGTGGACGGCGGAATGCTGCGCATGGGACCGCAGGCGGGCTCCCATCTGCGCTCCGATGACTGGCGCCGCCCCTGACCGGAGGCCGGCGGTCCCGCGTGGCCCCCCGTGTTTGCGCCCCGGCGGACGGCCGGCCCGACGTCCCTTTGCCCCTGGGTGCCGTCTCCCACGTCCGCCCCTCGTACGACGTACCGCCAGTACCTCGGAGGCCCCCATGGTCGATGACACCCTGCCGCTTCTCTTGCGGGGGATACGGCTGGTGACCCGATCGCAGGCGCCGCAGCGGCGGTGCTCCCGTCCGCGCGCGCCTGCTGGGCAAAGCGCGCCATCGCCCTGCACGGTACGGCCGCGGTGCGGTTCTTCTACGACGAGAAGCACATTCACCGGCAGGACGCCCTTCCGCAGCCAGTGATCGACACGCTCTTCGGCCGCGGCGCCGGCTAGCGGACGTCTGCCAGTGATGGCAGCAAGTCCCACGTGCTGGTCGCTCTTGGACCGGTTGGCCTTCGCGCTGACGGCCACCAGGAGGTAAGAGACGAGGGGCGGGTCCCTTACCTTCCTCGACCACCTCCACCTCGCGGCCGCGGACCATGGAGAGCCAAGCCTGTGTGCCGGAAGGGGCATGGTACTCACCCAGTCGGTGATCGAAGGACCTCCCCCGAGAGACCACGGCTCCTGTGCGGCATGTGAGCATATGTTCATGATCGTTAATGCATCGAAAACAAACGCACAGCGGACGTACATCGACCGGATCCTGGAGCAATGGCACAAGGACGAGGACGCCGAGGCGCTCGTCCAGGGTGCGCAGCGGCTGACCCGGGGCGAGGCCCGGCAGCGGCTGTTCCGTCTGGGACACGCGCTGCGCGGGCAGGGACTGGAGCCCGGCGACGGCGTGGGACTGTTCCTGGCCAACCGGGTCGACTCCGTCCTTGTGCAGCTCGCTGTCCACCTCATCGGCTGCCGCGTCGTGTTCCTGCCGCCTGAGCCCGGCCCCGGCGAACTCGCCGCACTGGTCGAGCAGTCCAAGGCGCGCGCCGTGGTCACCGACCCGCTCTTCGCGCAGCGGGCCGCCGTTGCGGCCGGCCGTAGCGTCCACGCCCCCGTGCTGCTCAGCCTCGGGCCCAGTGAGCAGCGGTGTGCGGACCTGCTGGCGCTTGAGGCCGAGTGCCCGGCGGTGCGCCCCGAAGGTGTGCCCGCGCCGGGACCGGACGAGGCCGTGACCGTCCTCTACACCGGCGGCACCCTGGGCCGTCCCAAACTCGCCGCGCACAGCCACCGCCTCTACGACGCGCTGGTGAACCTGGTGCAGGGCACCCCGCAGGGCTCCCGGCCGGCGCCCTTCCCAGCCATGGATCCGGGCACGGACCGCGTACTCGCCTCCACACTGCTCACGCACGGCAGCGGCCACCTCACTGCGGTTCAGGCGCTGGTGACAGGGTCCGCCCTCGTCGTGCTGCCCGAGTTCGAAGCGGGCGCGGCGCTGGAGGTGCTGCGCGAGGAGCGGATTACCGCCACCATGTTCGTACCCCCGATGCTGTACGCGCTCCTCGACCACCCGGAGTGTGAGCCGGGGGCCCTCCCCGCACTTCGGCGGATCGTCGTCGGAGGCGCGGCCTCGTCGCCCAGCCGGCTGCAGCAGGCGGTGAAGGTCTTCGGGCCCGTGCTCAGCCAGGGCTACGGGCAGTCGGAGGCGCTCGGCATCGCCGCGTTCGGTGCGGAGGACCTAGCCTCGGCGGGAGCACAGCGGCCCGAGCTCTGGAGCAGCTGCGGTCGCCCGATACACGACACCGAGATCGAGGTCCGTGGTGAGGGCAGTGCGGTGGCGCTGCCCTCCGGGCAGGTCGGTGAGGTGTGTGTCCGGGGGGAGACGGTGATGCTCGGGTACTACGAAGACCCGCAGCGCACCGCTGAGGCGCTGCACGACGGCTGGCTGCGCACCGGGGACATGGGCTACCTCGACGACGAGGGGTACCTGTACCTCGTCGATCGGGCCAAGGACATCATCGTCACTGGCAGCACCAGCGACAACGTCTACTCCCGGGTCCTGGAGGACTTCCTGCTCACCCTGCCCGGTGTGCGCAACGCAGCGGCGCTGGGCGTCCCCGACGAGGTTTACGGGGAGGCCGTACAGATCTTCCTGGCCGTGGCCGAGGGGGCCGACATCGACCCGGATGCGGTCCGCGCCTCGGTGGTCGCCGAGTTGGGAGAGCTGTACACGCCCCGGGAGACGGTCCTGCTGGACCAGTTGCCGACGACCAAGGTGGGCAAGGTGGACAAGAAGGCGCTGCGCGCCGCGTGGACGAGCACGAATTTGAGCCCCACGCCGTAGGCGCCGGTACTTGTCGAAGTCGTAGCCGCGACAGGCGGGCATCTGCGGCGAGGTGGCACCGACCAGCAGCGACTGTGTCCGGATGACCGAGTCCTGGATCGGGCGGGAGTCGTCAAGTGCCTGGGAGCGGGCCAGAGCCTCGTCGATGGCGTCGTTCATCACCGGCCCCAGTTCTGACTGCCGACCTGGACCGCCCGCGCCGGTCGGGCCGTCACCAGCGCATCGCGGTGAAGTCAATGGGACGGGGCCGTAGTTCCCGGGTGCGCGCCGTCAGCCGCCTCATGCGCCGGGCCATGTCGTCGGCGGACAGATGTCGGCGGTCGCCATGGCCCGGCAGCAGCCATTCGAAGCGCAGCCGGCCGGTGGCCCGGGCCAGGGAAGCGGCCAGCTCGCTGATGGAGTACCAGGTGACGCTGTCGGCCACCTCGATGTCCGCTGTGGTACGTGACCAGTAGAAGCTGTCGCCGCTGAAGCAGTACCGCTCGTCCGCGAGGAACAGCACGCTGCCTGGGGTGTGCCCGGGGCAGGGGAGGGCGAGCACCCCTTCGGCGATCTGCACCGGGTCGGTGCCGCGAAGCACGTTGTCGGCGTCCGGGGCGGCATCGAGGTCACCCTCGTGGATCCACAGCCGGGCGCCGAAGTGGTCGGCGTAGCGGCGGCCGTGGGCGGCGTGGTCGCGGTGGGTGAGCAGGACGTCGGTGACAGGGCCCAGCCCCTCGTAGCGCGTGGCCAGTGACGTGCTCCAGCGCGGGGTGTCCACCATCATCGTGGTGCCACCGGGGCGGCGCAGCAGGTAGGAGTTGGCCCCTGCGGTGTGCGTGGAGTTGTGTCCGCACAGGTACACGTTGTCGTCCAGGCCCATGGGGAAGGGATCCAGCGCCGCATCCAGCCGCCCGGCCGGGGGACGGACCGACCGAGAGGGGCACGCATGCGCCGCGGCGTTCAGCTGCCGGAGCTCGGTCCGGCTGCCCGGCTGGCGCAGAACGACCGAGCGGCCGTCGGCCTCGCCGATCAGGCCGGGGGCGAACTGTCGGGCGACGTCGCAGTTCGTACACCGCTCGTCCACCCGCCAGCCGTCCTCGGATCGTTCCTCGCCCATGGCCCGTTCCCTCCTGTGCCGCGCCCGCCGGCCGGGCGCTCACGGTCCAGGGGTATCCCGCACCGTGCGGATAAAGGAAGGGTGTCCGGATCTTGTACTTGCAGCATCAAGTGGCTCTGAGGGTTTGCGCGATTCGGGCATTTACGGCAGTACGGGCCATCGGCAGTCCGCTGGTCCGCCCGGGGCAACCGCGCGCCAGGCTGTCGGCCACCCACCTTCAGTCTCCACCTTCGTGATCGCTGCCCGCATCGCCTGCGCCGGTCTGGGTGTTGGCCGTACGGTCGACCTCCAGCCACGAGTCCGCGTGCGAGTTGTCCACTTCGACCGCCGCGATGTGGGTGGGCAGAGTCAGGGAGGATACGAGCAACGGGCGTTCTGTTGTGGCAGCTGAGACCCCCTGCCCCCAGGCCGCGCTGATGGCCAGGCCGGCGGCCACCGTGAGGACGCTGCGGAATCGCGTCGCGAGGGGTGACTGGTACACACGTGTCACGTCCGGGCGACGCGCATGGCGCGGTGACCCGGTACATGCTGGAACGGCGTGGGGTTCGCAAGGGGGGTTCATGGTGTGGCGCTCCTCTCGGCCACCGCGACGACGCGGTGGCCGTTGGCAGTCGTGGCCGGCGGGTGGCCGGGCGGAGGTACCGGTCAGACACCCAGGCGCGACGGCGAGTCGTGGTGGCGGCTGATGTTGCGCTCCAGCAGTTTTGTCGACTCGGGCACGCCAACGCTTCGCGGGCCGCTCATCTCGGGGAGTCGCCCGTGCGCGGCCTTGAGACTCCGCATGGAGGCATCGATGGCCTCGTGAGCAGCGAAGAGGCACGGGGTGGAGTAGATCGCGACGTCGACGTCCAGCGCGTCCAACTCCGGGAGGGACAGGCGCGGTGACTTGCCGCCGGCGATCTGGTTGAAGAGCAGCGGCTTGTCCCCGATGACGTCTCGGATGCGCCGGATCCACTCCACACTGCGTACGCCGTCGACGAGCACCACGTCGGCGTCGGTCTTGGCCAGCGCCGCGGCGCGGTAGAGGATGTCGTCCTCCTCGACCGCGTCGGTGCGGGCCACCACGACCATGTCACCACGGCATTCCAGCACCATGTTGAGCTTGTCCAGGTACTCCTGGAACGGCAGGACCTGCTTGCCGTCGGCATGCCCGCACCGGCGGGGGCGCTTCTGATCCTCCAGGATCACGCCCGAAGCACCGGCCCGGTTCAGGCGCTGCACGACGTGGCAGGCGACTTCCGGGTCCACATATCCGTCGTCGATGTCGACGAGGAGGTGCCGGCCCGGGAAGGCCAGACGCAGCCGCTCCACGAAGGCGACCATGTCCGGCCAGGCGATGTACCCGATGTCGGGAAGACCGTAGTGCGAAGCCGCAAAACCGAATCCCGAGACGAAGAACCCGTCGTAGTGTCCAGCGGCGACAGATGCCGAATACATGTCGTAGATACCGATGAGCGGTGTGGTGCCGGGCGCGGAGATTTCCTCGCGCAGCGCTGGTCCATAACGCATCGAAGCTCCAAGGTTCCGATGTCGGAAGGGCGGGCTCGCCCTTCGCTTGACTCCTAATTCACAGATATTTGAAGTTCTCCTGATAGATGTCAGGACCCGCTCATCCGCTGGAAAGAGGTATGGGCACCCCTTTGTGTATCTGTGCAGAATCGTTTCGACATGAGAGCCGTTCGGATGACATGGAAAGTTTTGGGATCCGGGGGTGTCTGGGCGTGTTGGGTGCCGGCTGCGAATGAAGCCCGCGAGGCAACCGCCGCGATCGTCTGCTGGAAACGCCCCCGACGACTCACTGGCTGGATACGCGCGATCGGGCAGCATCCTGTGGTGCGTGGTGCGTGGTGCGTGGTGCGTGGTGCGTGGTGCGTGGTGCGTGGTGCGATGCTGCGCGAATGCCAGGACGCCGCCCTCGGCTTCACTTCGGCGGAAGGCGTCACCTGCTACTTGTCGGGACGCGAGCTATCTGGGATGTCACGTACGCCACTCACGGTGGCAGGTGCCCGAACTGCTTCCAGGGAGGTGAACTGCCGTCAATGCGAAAGGCCTTGCGGGTTCGGGAGGGGTGTGACGACTTGAGGGCTGGGCTGGCCCAGCCCTTCGCGGCTACTGCTCGTTCGCTACTGCTTCTCGCGCGCGGCGGATCGCTCGGTGATCTCGGTTTTGATCGTCTCGCGCAGTTCGTCGGACGCGAAGCCGAGGTTGCGCAGGATCTGCGCGGCTGGGCTCTCCTCGGTGCGGACCAGGCCCAGCAGTGTGTGTTCGGTGCCGACCCAGTCGTGGCCGAGGTCGGCCGACGCGCGGCGCGCCTGCTCGATGGCCTCCTTACTCTCCGGCCGGAAGGCGATGTGCCCCCGCAGCGCCTTCCGCCCGGCCGGCGGCATCGCTTCTTCGATCGCGTCGCGGATGCGTTGCTCCGACCCGGTCTTCGCGATCAACAACTCGTATGCCAGGCCCCGCGGTTCGCCGAGCAGGCCGAGGAGGATGTGTTCGGTGCCGATGAAGCCGTGCTTGTGCGTTCGGGCGGCCTCCTGCGCCAGCACGATGCTGTGCCGGTTCAGGTTGGTGTAGAGCTCGAAAGGACCGGGTGCGTGGCGTTGCTGGGCGGCCTGTTTGGACACCCCGATGGCATCCCCGATCTCGGTCCATGACGCACCGGTCTGCTTGGCCTTGCTGACGTAATGGTCGATGAGCTGGTCACCGAGGTCGGACAGGGTCTGGGCGCGCAGTCGCGCCTCGCTGATGCGGGCCAGTTCGTCGGTCCCAGGGAGTTCCTCGTCGAGCCGGGCGATCAGGTCGGCGAGGCTGATGTCGAGTGGGCTCATGCGTCAACCGTAAATTGACGATCGAGGGGCGTCAAGACTCAATTGACGCTCGTTCCGGTCCGGCTCCCGCAGTTCGATGACTACAACCGCAGGCGCTCGGGTCCTGACGGGTAGTCCCAGCCACCCAGGGGAGATTCATTGGAGCAGGCCGGCTGTAGTGGCGTGACGGCCTGGTGGCGCCTGCGCGGCTGGACCGAAGTGGACGCTTCGGTGAAACTGCCTATGAGGCGTCATCCCAATCCGGTTCAGAAGAGCGGCCGTTGGCTGCGCGTACCAACGCTGTGTCATCGCTCGCCGGATGTTCACTTGCCGGGCTGACGCTTACGGCCGCATTGATATCCGCTGTCCTGTTCGCCGGCGGACCCGGAGTGGGTGCTGGTGCTCCAGGGCCGCGGTGACCAGCCCACGTGCCAGGGTGAGCGCCGCATCCCGCAGGCGCGGCCGGTCTGTGCAACCCCGATCGCGGGGTTGCACAGGTGCGCGGCAGGTCAGAAGTTGAAGACCGAGCTCTCCGAGAGGGTCGCGTTCATTTGGCAGGCGTTGCCGTAGGTGGCCCGCCAGGCAACCCGTCGGCCCTGCCAGACGCCGTCGGCCGTTACCGTCACGGGAGCCCACAGGAACGAACAACGCTGGTCCGACGGTGTGGTGCCGATGAGGGCCAAGTCGCCGCCCACGGCCTTGAGTTCGGCGCAGGCGGCCCGACTCGCAGGGTGGGTCCCCTGTGGCTGGGGCGCACAGCTCAGGGTGACGGCACGGAGGACCGTCGATGCCGCCTCGTCTCCGCGGCCGATGGTGAGCACCAGTGCGGAGGGGGCGTAGACGCTCGTCGGCCGGGCGTGCGCCGTGCCGGCGATGCTCGTCACGCAGGCCGCCGCTGCGAGTGCCGCCGCGCCGAGCGTCTTGAGGCTGAGGCTGTGCCGCATTTCGAATCTCCTGTTCGAACGGGGGTGATTGATTGCGGACAGGAGTCTGGCGGGTGCGCAGAGTTGCCGCACGTGGCTGATCGATTTTCGGACGCAGCTGTCCGTTCACGGCGACGGGAGGCGGGATTCGGGCAGCTCAATGGGGGCGTGGGCGGCGGTGATGAGGTGTCCAACATGTGGACAAAATGAATTGGTCTAATCATAAACCGTCTTCTGGCCTGCATCGATGGAATTATGGTTTCTTTTTAAAGTGCATGCTTTCGGCGGGAAACAGGTGCGATTCCCCGGCGGCGCATGCCGTGTTGCGGGTTCGTCAGCGTGCCCGCGCAGGTAGTCATCGGAGCGCTTGGCCGTGACGCTGAGGGGCGCGCGAGCCCGGAGCCCCGGAGCATGTTCGTGAACCACGGGGGCGGCGGTGAGCCGGAGCGTGTCCCGGCGAGGCCACGGTCTAACCTCGGCACCACCGTTGGGGCGGGCCATCTCGGTCCCCGTCCACCAGGCCGAACGCAACGGACAACGGCTCACGCTACGACTGCCCAGGAGAGTGAAACAGGATGGCCGCCGCGGTACCACAGAAGATCACCACGTTCCTGATGTTCGAAGGCGACGCAGAGGAAGCGATCACGTACTACACCTCGCTGTTCGACGACGCCGAGGTCATCGACATCACCCGTTACGGCGCCAACGAACCGGGGGATGAGGGCACCGTTCACCGCGCCACGTTCTCGCTCGCTGGGCAGCGGTTCATGTGCATCGACAGCAACATGGAGCACAACTTCGGTTTCACCCCGGCGATCTCGTTGTACGTCCGGTGTCAGGATGAGGCCGAGGTCGACCGCCTGTTCGCCGCTCTCTCCGGGCATGGCACGGTGCTGATGCCGCTGGGGCCCTACGGGTCCAGCACCCGGTTCGGCTGGGTGGAGGATCGCTTCGGTGTCTCCTGGCAGCTCGACCTGCCCGCGTAGCTTTGATCCGCTACTGCTCACTCTCCGGAGCAGGGGCGCCATACGGGGCCGGGGCCCGCCACGACAAAGGCGTGGGTGGCGTGCCTGGCATGGTCTTGCCGACGCGCGGCCCCGGTCGCCCCCAGCCGCGTGGCGCCGAGTCGTCCCTCGGCCCGCTCGGCGTGCTGGGCCTTCCCGTGGCCACGCGGTACGCACTCGGCGGTTACGCCGTCTTGACGCTGCATCAGCCACATTCTACGGTGACGCACCATCAACTTACAACGATGCAAAGAGGCGCCCCGTCGCAGCGAAACAGGCGTGTGCGCCGCGAAAGCGGCCCGCATAGAAGGAGTCCGTCATGAGCACGCAACTCCACAGAACCGTAGGTCCACTGCGTCTGCTCGGCGTGCTGGCCGCGCTCGGGCTGATACTCACCGGGACGTGCACCGTGCGGCCCGCCGCCGCGGCTGCCCCAGCCAACACCGCCGCCCGAGCCGCCACTGCGGCACTCCAGCAGACCACCGCCGCGGGCACGTTCCGTAACCCCCTCAATACCGGCCCCGACCCGTTCATGACCTACTGGAACGGGAACTACTACCTGACCACCACCCAGGGCAGCAGCATCCGGATGTGGCGCTCGCCGTCCCTCAGTACCCTGCTCACCGCCGATCCCATCACTGTCTGGACCGACAGCGACAGCTCCCGGAACCGGGACATCTTCGCCCCCGAGTTCTACCGCTTCGGCGACCACTGGTACCTCTACTACACCGCCGACGACGGCGTCGACGACCACCACCGGATCTATGTCGCGGAGTCCGACGGAGACGACCCGGCAGGCTCCTACCACTTCAAGGCGGAGCTGGCGCCGCCCAACCACGCCGCCGACTTCGCCATCGACCCCGGCATCCTCCAGCACAACGGCCGTCTCTACCTGGCCTACAGCGGCATCAACCGGTACCAGCACAACGGCCTCAACCTCGCGCCCCTGTCGAACCCGTACACCGTCTCGGGCGACGCGGTCGCCATCAACGGCGCCGGCGGCTGCCCCGAGGTCCGCGAGGGGCCGGAGTTCCTGTACCGCAACGGACGCACATGGATGACCTACTCCACGTGCGACACCGGGAAACCGGACTACCAGATCTGGATGATGTCGCTCCCGTCCGACGCCGACCCGCTGGTGCCAGGCAACTGGACGCAGCACCAGGGGGCGGTCTTCTCCCGCGCCGACGACCACGGGGTCTTCGGCCCCGGCCATCACGCCTTCTTCCGTTCGCCCGACGGTACCGAGGACTGGATGGTCTACCACGCCAAGACCACATCGGTCTTCACCTACAGCGACCGCACCACGCGCGCCCAGCGCATCGGCTGGAACGCCGACGGAAGCCCCGACCTCGGCCGCCCGCTCGCGATGGGTGCCACCCAGGATCTGCCGTCCGGGGACCCGGGGCCGGGCGCCTACTGGATCAACGACGACGGCCGCTCCAGCGGCAACGGGACCGTCTCCTACACCGGCGCCTGGAACTCGGGCACCGGCTGCGCCGCCCAGTGCTTCTGGGGGGACGATCACTGGAGCGACCGCGCCGGGAACACCGCAACGTACACCTTCACGGGTACCCGGATCGCCCTGCTGTCCGTCCGTGACACCGGCAACGGTTACGCGGGCCTCAGCATCGACGGTGGCCCCGAACAGCGGCTGGACTACTACGGCGCGATCCGCACCGGGGAGACGGTCCAGTACCGCAGCCCGCTCCTGCCCTACGGAAAGCACACGCTCCGGGTACGGGTGACGGGGGAGCACGACACGCAGTCCCAGGCGTCGTTCGTGAGTGTGGACCGGGCGGAGGTCTATGTGAAATGACCACGCCTGCGCCGGCCTCTGCCGTCGCAGGGTGGCCGAGGGAGGGGAGGGGGGCGGGAACAACTGGTTCCCGTACCCCTGCCGTCCCTGCGTGAGCGGATCAGTGCCCCGCTGCTCCGCCGGGTCTCAGTGCAGCGTGAATTTCTGTGCCGTAGCCCCGTTGCAGTCCCAGATCCGGAGGTGGGTGCCGTTGGCGGTCGCGCCGTTGGGGGAGTCGAGGCAGCGGCCCGACTGGGGGTTGAACAGCGAGCCGTCCGAGCGCTGCTGCCAGACCTGCCCGCCGACGCCGTTGCAGTCCCACAATTCGACCAGAGTGCCGTTGGCCGTGCCGTTGCCGTCGATGTCCAGGCATCTGCCGATCGTGCTCAGGGAGCCGTTGGTGTGGTGGTTCCAGTACTGGTCCTCGGCGTATGACTGGCAGTTCCACAGCTGGACGGCCGAGCCGTTGGCACCGGTGTCGTCGGCGGCGACGTCCACGCACTGACCGCCGGGACCTGTGATGGTGCCCTGCGGGCCGTTGGGCACGTCCGTCTCGCCCGAGTAGCCGACGGAGGTGACGTTTGCCTGTACGGCGTTCTCGGCGGCGTCGGTCGGGTAGCCGGCGACCATCACGCCTTCGAAGAAGGTGCCCATGTTCCAGTTGCTGTTGTCCCCGCCCGTGCCGAGGATGATCCCTCCCTCCTGATGCATCGGCATATAGCCGCCGCGGGTCGGCAGCGAGCCGTTCCACCAGGTGGACAGTGGGCCCGACTGCGCGTTGGCGCCCTTGAGGGCGTACGTCGTCTGCCCGTTGTTCTTGAGCATGGCCGTCACGAACGGGCTCCTGTTGCCTGCGTTCGCGGTATTGGAGCCGTTGTCGCCCTGGAACATGCCGTTCTCCATGTCCGCCTCGACCCAGGGGCCCGAGCCGGTGCACGGCGCGAAGTAGCACGTGGTCGCGATGGACACCGCGTCCATGTGACCGTTGCCGGTGTCGGCCGGTGTGCTCTCGGCGTTGCCGTAGTCGAAGCAGCAGGCGGAACCGACATGGGTGCCGCTGGCCACCATGTAGGCGCCTTCGGCCTGACCGTTCACGGCGACACCCGAGGCAGCTCCGGTGGAGCGGTAACCCACCCCGGGTGAGACCCAGATGCCGTACACCTTGTGGCCGCCGGCCGTGACGGCGATCTCACCGGCGTCGGCTCCGCGGTCGGCGCCCATTCCGGAGGTGCCCGCCGGTCCCGGGGTGAGGTCGTTGTGGCGTGAGGTCTGGTCGTAGACCTTGGTGACACGGCAGGTGGTGTCCTGGCAGAACGTGTCCTGCCGGGCGGCGTTGGCATACCCGCCCTGGGCCAGCAGGCCGATGTCGGTCCGGGCGCCGTCCGAGGCGCGTGTGACCTGGTACAGGGGGCCGTTGTAGGAGGACAGCAGGGCGCGTGTGGTGCTGTGCGCCGCGACGCAGGGGGTGCCGGCGGCGCCGTAGATGTCGCAGGGCAGTGAACCGGCCGCCTGTGACAGGGCGGGAAGGCCGATCAGGGCACCGAGAACGAGCCCGAGGGCCGCCACGGCCGACAGCAGCTGTCTCCGGAGGCGGGGAGCGGGTGGACCCTCGGAGAGACGTGCAACGGCTCGTGCGGCTGTGAATCTGTCTTCGCGCATGGTGTGCTCCCAGCGATGTGGTGGGGGAACGGAGCTCAACCTGGCGTTGCGGCACGGGAGTTCACGCCGCTCGGCACCTTCGCCGGGAAGTTACGCGCACGGGTTGTCCGCGTCAATATTTGTTGCTTCGGTTTTCCTTCCGCACTTGGAAACGGTCAGAATCTGTTGACTTTCGTGTGGCAGGGCGGGCTGTGCCGGTCTGCGGCCGGACGGCCCGGGTTCAGGTACTCGGCTCGGTGGCGGCCGTGCTGCCGGATGGGCCCTCGTCCTCAAGGGGCAATTCGACGGGTTCGAGGTCGCGCCCCTGGAGCGCGGCTCCGCAGTGTCCGCACGTCAGGTGTGGATTGGTCAGTTCGCCGCATCCGGTGTGACGCAATCGCCGTCGGGTCGTCGGGTTGGCGCGCAGGTGATTTGCCGCCCACTGGGAGAGCGTGACCCAGGCCGGAACGATTTCCCGTGCGCTGTCGGTGAGCCGGTAGTCGTACCAGTCCTTGTCCTCCCGGTACCGGTGGCGTTCGAGGAGTTCCAGGTCAATCAGTACGGCCAGGCGTGCGGTCAAGGTGTTGGGGGCGATGCCCAGGCTGCGCTGCAGCGCGCCGAACCGCTCCACGCCGTAGAAGACCTCCCGCAGGATCGCGTAGTTCCACCGCTCACCGAGCAGGGCGAACAGTTCCTGGGTCATTGGCAGGGGTGGTCTGGTCGTCATGCGGGTCAGGATACCGGTCGCCACAGATTCGAAAGTACTACTGGACACAAAGTACTTGCGTGACGATAGTAGTTGGACGAGCTGACGCGGCGTCTGCCGCGAACGACCTCGGCGGCGTGAGTGACCGAAGGGAGCAGATGGCGATGCGAGTTGTTGTTGATCTCGCCCGGTGCCAGAGCTACGGACAGTGCGTGTTCGCGGCACCGGAAATCTTCGAACTGACCGGAGGGCCCGAAGTCCTTGAGTACGACAGCGCCCCCGACGAGGGGCTGCGGCAGCATGCCGAACGAGCCCGCGCCGCGTGCCCGGTCCAAGCCATCACGATCGGGCCGGCCGCCGGCCCGCAACGGGATCGTTCCGCAATGGGATCGGGAGCCGAAGAGACCGCGAAGGCGACACCCGATCGGGAGGAGCGGCTTTTCGGTGACCGATTTCTCGATCAGCCACCGGGTGCCGGGCAGGTCGTGATCGTGGGCGTGTCTCTGGCCGCCGTGCACGCGGCCGAGGCATTACGAGAGAACGGCTTCACCGGGCGTGTCACGTTCGTCGGCGCGGAGCCGTATCCGCCGTACGACCGTCCGCCGCTGTCCAAGCGGGTCCTGGCCGGACGCTTGGCCGCCGAGGACACCGGGCTTCCCCTGTCGACCGGCCTGGACGCAGGGTGGCGGCTGGGCACCGCGGTGGTCGCGCTCGACGCTCGGGCCAGGACGGTGACACTTGCCGACGGCGACGTGCTCGGCTTCGACAAGCTGCTGATCGCTACTGGTACCAGGGCCCGCGCCTGGCCGCAGCCTCATGAGGCCTCACTCGACGGGGTGTTCACCATCCGCACCCGCGACGACGCCCGCGAACTGCGGGCCAGGCTGACCGCGCGTCCCCGGCGGGTCCTGGTGATCGGCGCTGGTTTCGTGGGCTCGGAAACCGCTTCGGTCTGTCGCGAGCTGGGCTTGGAGGTGACGGTCGTCGAGCGCGCATCGGCACCGCTTACGGGCGCACTGGGCGGCCCGGTGGGCGCGGCGGCGGGGCGGCTGCAGCGCCGCCACGGCGTGGACCTGCGCACCTCCACCTGACGCGTTCTGCCGCGCTGTCCACGACGACGGACGGCCTGACGACGATGTGCTGGTCGCCGGCGATGTCGCCTGCTGGCCGCATCCCTTGTTCGGTGACGACCCGCTTGCGGTGGAGCACTGGGACAACGCGGTGCGCCAGGCGCGTGTGGCCGCGACGACGATGCTGCACGGCCCGGTGCTTGAACACACGGCGCTGCCGACGTTCTGGTCCAACCAGTTCGGCGTGAACATCAAGGTGGTTGGCGTACCCAGCCGTGCCGACCAGGTTGCGGTCGTCCAGGGCTCGGTGCGCGACGCGGCCTTCGTCGCGGCCTACGGTCGTCAGGGTCGGCTCATCGGCGCGCTGGCGGTCAACACGCCGCGGGCGCTCGACTCCTACGCCGCGATGATCAACGACCGTGTCGCCTTCCCGCCCGATCTCAACGCGGCCGATGCCCCGGGCCTGATCCGGGTCATGGACGCCATGATGCCCGCGGCCCGACAGGCGACCCACACCCCCGAGCGGCGGTCGGGCGAGCGGACTGGGATGCGGTGACCACCGACAGCGCCCGGACACCGCTCTCTCATCTGCCGCCGCAACCGCCCGCCACCCCGAGTCGAAGGAGACCGACCATGCCGACCAGTACCCGGTCCACTGGTGACATCGCGGCATCGACGCCGCACGAGGAACTTTTCGCCCAAGTCCTCGACCAGGGCAGCCGATCGAACCCGTATCCCCTCTACACCGCGTTGCGCACACGGCCGGTGTCCCGCCAGACGGACGGGACCTGGGTCGTCAGCGGCTACGAGGAGATCAACACCCTGCTGCACGATCCGCGCATCAGCTCCGACCTGCACAACGCCAACCGGACGCCGTTGACCGAGGTCAGCCCCTCCCTCATCGTGGAGGACCCACCCGGCCACGATCGGCTGCGCGGCGCGGTCATGGCCAAGTTCACGCCTGCCGTGGTCGAGTCCTTCCGGTACGAGGTGCGCAGGCTGGTCGACAGACTGGTGGACGCCGTCGGGTCCAGGACTCGCCTGGACCTGGTCGAGGAGATCGCCTACCCGCTGCCTGTCAGTGTCATCTGCACACTGCTCGGCGTCGGCCGGGAGGACGAGACCCGGTTCCACGCCTGGGCCGACACATTGGCACGCACCCTCGACAACGACCCGAGCCTGACACCGCGCCAGATCGGCGTCAGATGAGTTGGGCCGATATCTGGAGAAACTGACCAGGGACCGTGCCCAGAGTCCGGGGGAGGACCTGATCTCCGGACTGCTCATCGGGAGCCGGCGCAGTGATCCCCTCAGCGGAAGCGAACTGGTGATCACCACTCGCCTCCTCCTCATCGCCGGGCACGAGACCACGGTCAACCTCATCACCAACGGGATGCTCACCCTGCTGCGTCACCCCGACGCCCTGGCGCGCTTCCGCGCTGAGCCCGGACTGGTCGTGCCCATGGTGGAGGAGCTGCTGCGCTACGAGCCCTCGGTGCAGTTCCGCCACCGCGCGACCCTGGCGGACATCGAGATCGGCGGCACGACGATCCCGCGTGGCTCCGCTGTGGTCCTGCTGCTGGCCGCGGGCAGCCGCGACCCCCGGCACTTCTCCGATCCCGACCGCTTCGTCCCGGACCGCACACTCAATGACCACTTCGGCTTCGGTGGCGGGATCCACTACTGCATCGGTGCGCCGCTGGCCCGGTTGGAGGCGCAGATCGTGCTTCCCGAACTTGTTCGCCGCTTGGACAACCCTCGGCTGGTGACCGATCCGCCGCACTATCGGCTCACCGCCGCGCTGCGTGGTCCACGCCACCTGTGGCTGGATGTCGACGGCATCCGAACGTGACATCGCCCGTCCCTCGCAAGCCGGGTCGCCTGTCAAGACCTGTACCGTGGCTATTAGTTTGATACATATCGTACAAGGAGGTAAGGGCTGTGCGAGCGATCGGCCTGACCGAGTTCGGCGGACCCGAGGTACTGCGGATGATCGACCTGCCCGAGCCGGTGCCGGGCAGCGGTGAGGTGCGCATCCGTGTGCACGCTGCGTCCGTCAACCCCACCGACACCCTGCTCCGCTCCGGCGCCACGAGCGCACGGTTCAACGGTCGTCCCGGGCCGTACGTGCCGGGCATGGACGCGGCGGGTGTGGTCGACGCGATCGGACCGGACACCGACACCCCGCTCCGGACGGGGGATGCGGTGATCGCCATCGTCCGTCCCTACGAGCCGCGCGGCGGCGCCTACGCCGAGTCGGTCGTGGTGCCCGCCGAGTCGGCGGTGCCGATTCCGTCCGGGGTGGACTTCCCAGCCGCCTCGACGCTGCTGATGAACGCCCTCACCGCCCGTCTCGGACTGGACCTGCTCGCCGCGCCGGCCGGTGGCACCGTCGCGGTGACCGGAGCGGCCGGGGCCTTCGGCGGGTACGCGGTGCAGCTGGCCAAGAGCGACGGGCTGCGCGTACTGGCCGACGCCTCGCCGGCCGACATGGAACTGGTGGCAGGCCTGGGCGCCGACGAGGTGGTGCCGCGCGGTGACGACGTCGCCGACCGGTTCCGTGCGCACGCGCCCGACGGGGTGGACGGCGTGCTCGACGGGGCGATGCTGCACGCGCTGGTCGTCCCGGCGATCCGGGACCGTGGCGGGATCGCCGTCATCCGTGGCTGGGACGGCCCGGTCGACCGCGGGGTCCGGGTGCACCCGGTCTGGGTCAACGAGGCTGCCACCGACCATGCCCGACTGCTGCGGTTGCGGGACCAGGCCGATGCGGGCGAGCTGACTCTGCGCGTGGCCGGCGTACTCCCCGCCGACCAAGTGGTCCAGGCGCACCGGCGGCTGGCCGAGGGCGGGCTGCGGGGCCGTCTCGTGCTGGACTTCACCGCCGTGTAGTCACGTGGTGGCCCCAGGTCGAGCGAACGCCTTCCGGATCGTCACCGGCAAGTACGCGGTAGGCGCAAGGTGGCGGGCTTGACCGCCGAACGGCGGCTGGTCCGCGAGGAGTTGACGTCATCCCTCCGGGGTGAACCCATTCGCCGTCTTCCTCGCCCTCGCTCTCCCCTCACCTGCTGGAAGAAGCTCGCTCATATCATCGTTCGGGATACGGCCCTGTTGACTCATCGCGGTGACGAGGGTGGAGGAGATGCGGGCCAGGGAGGGGTCGGCAGCGATGAAGAACGTTTCGACCCCGGCCAGTTCGTTGTTCATGCGGGCCATCGGCATTTCGTAGTCCAAGTCGTGCACGTCGCGGACTCCGCGGATGACGACGTCGATTCCCGCTCGGCGGCAGTAGTCGACCAGCAGGCCGCCGGTGTGGGAGTCGACCGTGACGTTGCTCAGCTCAGCTGCTGCCGCGCGGAGCCGGTCGAGTCGTTCGGTGATGGGGAAGCGGCCGGTCTTGTTCGAATTGAACATCACGCAGACGACTACCTCGTCGAACAGGAGGGCTGCGCGGCGGAGAACGTCCTGGTGTCCTTGAGTGACCGGGTCGAAGGATCCTGGGAAGAGGGCTCGCATGATCGGAAACAGTAACAAGTGACCGGACTCGATAGTGAAGTGCCCGGGCAGCGAAACCGCCGAGATCAAGCTGGGACGGGGAGGCGACGTTGGACAGCCGGCCGCGTCGCCGGAGTGACCAGTTGCCTTCGACGGGGCAGAGGCCGGGGTGCGTAGGGCGGCAGGACTCAGCGGCGGGAGCGGCCACGGACGCGGGCCTTGTGCGTACCGCAGGTCTGCGTGATATCGCACAGGAGACGAACCGTCCGCCTCCTACCGCCCCCACGAGTTCAAAATCGATAATTGACCTCCCGTCATTGGGCAGTGGCATCAAATTCGGGAAGGCAAACGCTTGCAACTTGCGCGGATCCGCAGCATGTCGACTTCGCAGCCTCACAACAGCGTAATGACCGGGACGAGTTGATCGAGAAACTTTCGGATCAGGATGTGCGCAATGCAGCGGCGCTGGAGATCGGGAAACAGCGCGAGATCGAGTGTGGGAATTCGCTGGTCGACGCGTTGTGGCGGGAGCCGGACTTCTTCGTGCGGGAGACCATGACCTGGGCGGTGACCCGGCTGAAGGAGGCCACCCGTCCGGCCGTGCTCGCCGCCATCACGGTGGACCAGTCGCCGGAAGTACGGGTCCAGGCCTGCACGTCGTCAGCAAGTTCGCCAACCCCGAGACGGCAGACGCCGTTCTGCCCCATATCTCGGACCCGGACGAGCTGGTCGCACGCAAGGCCCGCTGGGCGCTCGGCCGCATCCGGGAGCCCCGGGCGGTCCCCGCACCTGATCGCGCTGCTCGGCGACCAGGTGCGCGAGGAAGAACGCAACGCCCTGACCGACGACGTGGCGGCGTTCGGCTCCGCTGCCGTTCCGGCGCTGGTCTGCGCACTCGGGTCGGACGACCGGGTCGTGCGGCGGCACGCGGCGGACATCCTGTGTTACATCGGGCACCCGGATGCGGAGGACGCCGCGGAGGCACTGGGCGCCGCGGTGGAGGACCCGGAGTCGCTGGTGGCCGTGGCAGCGCTGATGGCTCTTGGTGAGCTGCACGGCGATGTGGCCCGGCAGATGGTGGAAACCGCGCGGGAGGCGGAGGACGGCAAGATCAAGGGGATCGCCGAGCGGCTGGCCGTCAAGCAGCGCCGGGCCGCCCTGCGGAGCCGTCGGACGGGCTCCGTGATGGAAGGGCGCGTGACCGGCCGTGAATTCCGGTCACCGGTTTCCGTCGCGTGACCCGGGACGGTGATTCCGTACAGGATAAGAATGACTCTTCGAATCCGGAGTATGCAGTCGGATTCACCGGGGGGCCGGCCTTTCTCATCGAGAACGGAAGGAAGTCACATGAACAGCAACGAGGGGTACTTCGTCGACGTCAGCGACCTCTCCTTCGACGTGTTCGATGTCCTGGAACAGGACGGTGCCGTCACCGCGCTGACCGCTGATCACGGGCGCCGCCGGGGCGACCGGCCTGGCCGCGCTGCGCGCCGCGACGGACCGCATCGCCGCGGACCCCGGGATCTGGTCCGGGCCGCCGCGGCGAAACGGGCACAGCCTGCGGAGGACCTGATCTCGCGTCTGGCGACGGCCGAGGTGGACGGCGGCCTGGCGACAGTCGACGAGATCGCCTCACTCAGCGGCCTGATCCTGCTCACCGGGCACGTCACCACCCACATCGCTGATCGCCGCGCGGCAGTCCACGAGCTGTGCGTCCGGCCGGAGTTGGACAGCGTGGTACGCGCCCACGACCGTGTCGACGACCTGGTCCTGGAGGCGCTGCGCACCGCGCCGCCTTCGCTCAGGTGACCCGGATCGCGGCCCTGGGCAGCACCTTGTCCGGTATCGGCGTCCCCGGTCGGGGCGCTGGTCTCGGCGTGGGTCCTGTCCGCCAACCACGACCCGGCGCTGAACCCGGACGAGCCGGAACGGTTCCTGCTGGACCGGCCGGCCCGCCGTCACCTCTCCTTCGGACACGGCGTGCACTACTGCCTCGGCGCCCCGCTGGCCCGGATCGAGGCGGCCGCCGCGGTGCGCGCGGTCGTCCGGCGGTTCGCCCGGCTGACGGTGCTCGCCCCGGTGGAGTTCCACCCGCTGCCCACGCTCTCCATCCGGCGGCTCGTGCTCGCGGGGCGGGCCCATGGAGCCTGACCGGTTCCCACGGCTGCTCAGCGCGGTGCACGCCGTCGCCGCCCGGGAGAGCACGCTGCTGACCACGCGTACCGGCCACCACCGGGGCCCCGCCGCACTGCATCCGCTGCTGCACCGGCTGTGCCCAATGCTGGACGGCCGGACGGCCGGGTCCGAAGTCCTGGCCCTGGTCCCGGAACCGCAGCGGCCGGTGGTCCGCCGTGCCCTGGACCTCCTGGAGCGCTGCGGCGCTGCGGCGAGAGGCGACGGCGCGTCCCGAGGAACTCCCCGACGAGCTGCTTGCCGTCGCCGACCAGCGGCGACGCGCCGTACGCGCGGTGCGCGGCGCTGCTCGCCGCCGAGGCCGTGGTGCGCGCGCCGGCCGAACCGTGGCTGCCGCTGCTGGAGGCGAGCCTGCGCCAGCTGTCGGTACGGGCCGTACGAGCCGGGCCGCCCACCGCGTCCGATATCCTGATACGGATCGGCGACACCGAGACGAGGCTGGTACTCGACGCCGGGTGGGCCGGTGAACGGGCCGACGGTGCCGGGTGGTTCGGGGACGTCGAACGGGCCGTGGCCTCGGCGGGCGTAGCGGCGGAGGCCGTGGCGGGCACACCGGCTCTCCGGATTCCGGCGCGGACCCGGTGCTGTTCGCGGCGGGGCTCACGCAGCGCCTGCACACCGTGGTGGGCCGTGATGTGGCGCCGTTCGAGCAGGCAGTGGTGTCAGTGCCCGGGATCGTGGCACCTTCCACGGCGGGCCTGCGCGCGCCGCGAGCCGTCGTCACCGTCAACATCCGCACCTTCGAGGAGCATGTGCGGGAGGCGGTCCTCAGCCGCGTCGGCGCCCTGGTTCGGGCTGAGACCGCCGCAGCCGGACTCTCCTTCGGCGGCGACGTCCGGCTGACCCATGACACGCACGTCCCCCGGGTGGAGAACGCCCCTGCGGCCCCGCGACCGCCGCGCCGCCCTGCACGAGCGCCGGCTGTCGGTGCGTCACCTCACCGTCCCGCCCGCGCTGGCCTCTGACGACTTCAGTGTTCTGGCCCGGGCCTCCGGCTGCCCGTCGGTGTACTGGTTCGTCGGCTCCGGCGAACCGGGCGGCGGCCTGGGCGCGGTGCGGCCCGCGTGCCACACCGATACGTACCTGCCCCACCCGGCGACTCTCTCCGTCGCCACCGCCGCGATGCGGGAGGCAATGGCGGCTGCCCTGGCCGGTGCCCTGGCCGGTGCCCTGACCGGTCCACCGGACGAAAGGTCCCGACCCGAGCCATGGGACGGAACGACCGGCCCAAAGTGCCCGGTGGGCAAGAACACCACTCCCGAAACGCGAACTTAACAAGAGTTTACTGGTGAGAAACCACACTCCGCCGGGCGTTGCTGTGGATGGTCGGACCAGCACTACAAGAGAGATGGTGGATACACCTAATCCCCCCACGGAGAGGTTTTCCACTGTGTGCGGCATAACTGGATGGGTTTCCTACCGACGCGACCTGACGGCCCATCGCGAGACCGTCGACGCCATGACCGAGACGATGTCCTGCCGTGGCCCTGACGCTCAGGGCGCCTGGCTGACACCGCGGGCCGCTCTCGGGCATCGCCGACTCGCCGTCATCGACCTCCCCGGCGGCGCCCAGCCGATGGAGGCGCGGACTGAGGACGGCACGGTCGCGATGGTGTACTCCGGCGAGGCGTACAACTACGTCGAGCTGCGCGAGGAACTGCGCCGCCACGGACACCGCTTCGAGACCGATTCCGACACCGAAGTCGTGCTGCGGGGCTACCTCCAGTGGGGCGAGGAGCTGGCCGCCAAACTAAACGGTATGTACGCGTTCGCGATCTGGGACCCGCGGACGGAGAAGCTGGTCATGATCCGTGACCGGATGGGCATCAAGCCCTTCTACTTCTACGAGACCGACGACGGCGTGCTGTTCGGCTCGGAGCCCAAGGCCATCCTGGCCAACCCACTGGCTCCGGCTGTCGTGGGGCGGGACGGGCTGCGGGAGATCTTCTCGTTCGCCAAGACCCCAGGGTTCGCGATATGGGAGGGCATGCGGGAGCTGAAGCCCGGTCATGTGGCGGTTCTGGACCGCAACGGCCTGCGCGAGCACGCCTACTGGCAGCTGGAAGCCACCGAGCACACCGACAGCCGGCAGGCCACCGTCGCGCATGTGCGGGAACTGCTGGAGGACATCATCGCCCGGCAGCTCGTGGCGGACGTGCCCCGCTGCTCCCTGCTCTCCGGAGGGCTCGACTCCTCCGCGATGACCGCTCTGGCGGCCGAGCAGCTCGGCGAACACGGCGAGACCGTACGCAGTTTCGCCGTCGACTTCCCGGACCAGGCGAAGAACTTCCGGGCCATGGACATCAGTCCGACCCAGGACACCCCCTTCGTGCACGCGGTCAGGGAACACATCAACTGCGACCACAGCGACATCATGCTGGACGGTGCCGCTCTGTCCGACCCGGCGGTACGGCGGGCGGCCGTCGGCGCACGCGACCTGCCGGTCGGGCTCGGCGACCGCGACAACTCCCTCTACCTGCTGTTCGCGGCGGTCCGCCAACACTCCACGGTCGCCCTGTCGGGGGAGTCCGCCGACGAGGTCTTCGGCGGCTATCCGTGGTTCCATGACGAGCGACGTGAGGCGCAGACCTTCCCCTGGCTGGCCGGAGAATCTCCGATCGACCTGACGGGCGCTCTGTCCGACGACCTCGCGAACACTCTGGATCTCGACTCCTACCTGCACGACAGCTACTCGTCCGCCCTCGCGGAGGCCCCCCTCAAAGAGGGAGAAAGCGGCCTGGAGAAGCGGATGCGGCAGGTCTGTTACTTGCACTTGAGCCGTATGGTGCAGTCCCTCCTGGACCGGAAGGACAGGATGAGCATGGCTGTGGGGCTCGAGGTCCGGGTGCCGTTCTGCGACCACAGGCTGGTGCAGTACGTGTTCAACACCTCGTGGTCGATGAAGACGTTCGACGGGCGGGAGAAGAGCATCCTGCGCGAGGCCACGCGCGACCTGCTGCCGGACTCGGTGGTGCAGCGCAAGAAGAGCGGCTACCCCGGCAGCTTCGACCCGAACTACGTGGCGGCCATCCAGGCGCAGACCTCCGACCTGCTTGCCTCCCGCCACTCCGCCCTGGACCTGTGCCACCGTACGCGGCTCCAGGAGGCCGCCGAGGCCGACGGTGCGACCATTACCACTCGCCAGCGTTCCCACCTGGAGAGGGCGCTCGACCTGGCCACCTGGTTCGACCTGCACAAGCCGGTCATCAACCTGAGCTGACCGGCCCGGGGTACGGCGGCTCATGCGCGTACCGCCGTACCGAGGCCGCCGAGGGGACGCATGAGGACCACATAGGCGGCCGACGCGACCACCATGCCGACGGGCAGCGCCAGGTCAACTCCGCCCAGGGCGGCGGCTATCGGGCCGGTGTACAGCGTGTTCACGCAGAGGGCGGACGCGACGACGCCCGCCACGAGCGCGCCGGCGCCCGCCCAGTTGACGCCCCCGGTGTACCAGAAGGTGCTGCCGGGGGCCTCGTCCGTGAGCGCGCGTCCGTCGTAGCGGTTGTGGCGCAGCAGGATGTCGGTGGCGTAGATGGCCATGCTGGGGCCGAGCAGGACGACGGTCAGCTGGAGGACGTTGCTGACGGTGTCGAGGAAGTTGGATACGAGCAGCGCGTACAGGGTCAGAGCGACGGCGACGGTTCCGTCGAAGAGCACGCTGACGGAGCGGCGGATACGGATGCCGACGGCCTGGAGGGCCAGCCCGGCGCTGTAGGCGGTCAGCGCGTTGATGGAGATCGTGCCGAGGACCAGGGCGAGCAGGAAGACGGGGGTGAACCAGCCGGGCAGGATCTTCTCCAGCGCGGCCTGCGGGTCGGTCATGTCGACCGTCGTCGCGGCGAACGCGCCCAGGGAACAGACGACCACGCTGGGCAGGAAGCTGCCGAGTGCGGTCCAGCCCACGATCGCCTTCCGGGGCGTCGTGCTGGGCAGGTAGCGGGAGAAATCGGCGCTGGTGGTGTAGGACAGCGGGCCCGAGGCGATGAGAGTGACCCCGGCGATGAGGGTCGCCCACAGGTCCACGCCGGTCAGCGGCTTCGCGGGTACGTAATCGAAGTCGGTGTGCCCGGCCACGCTGACGGCGACGACGGCGAAGGCGGCGGTGAGGGCCACTGTGATCGGAAGGTAGAGCCTCACGATCGTGGCGTGCCCGTAGACGCTGATGGTCAGGGTGAGGGCGGCGATGGCCACCACGACAACGACCTTGACGCCCGTGGTCGTCGGGATGCCGCACTTCCCGACCAGGGAGAAGGCGGCGACCGCGGCGGCGGACAGGTTGAGGGCGAAGTAGCAGACGGAGATCATCCAGCCGACGATGGCGTTGTTGACCCGGTTGCCGAGGACGCCGTACATCGCCCGCGTGATCACCTCGCTCGGTGCGCCGGCGGCCGGGCCCGATACCGCGAGGAATCCGGTCAGCACCCAGAAGAGGTTGCCCATTACGAGCACGGCCAGGGCCTGCCGCAGGCTCAGCCCCATGAGGATCAACGCGCCGCCGACCACCAGGCTGAGGTAGTTGACGTTGGCCGCCGCCCAGACGAAGAACAGCTCCCGCGCCTTGCCATGGCGGTCCGCGTCGGGGATGTGGTCGATGCCGTGGGCCTCAATACGGACCGGCCGATCCGACGGGGGCGCGTCGGCCGTGCCGGGGTGCGGGTCGGGAATCGTGGACGCCATGAGGCCCTCCGGGGGTTCGGGTGGTCGTCGTCACTGTTTGCTTATTGGTCGCACACTCAATAGCATTCGGGGTATGTCGTCAAGCGTTCAGCGCAAGCGAATTCGGAAGCCACCAGCCGTCCGACGTGCGGAAATCGTTGCCGCGGCTGCCGCCGTCGCTCTGACCGAGGGCCTGGAGTGCGTCACGCTCCGGCGTATCGGCGAAGAGCTCGGCGTCCGGCCGGGGCTGATCAGCCACTACTTCCCCTCGGTGGAGGACCTCGTGGCTGAGGCGTTCGGCAGCGCCGCGAGCGGCGAGCTCGACACCCTCCTGCCGGCCGGGCGGCCCGACGGGACGCCCACTCAGCACCTGGCGGAGTTCTTCGCGCAGACGACAGGCGAGACGTACGACGACCTCAGCCGGCTCTGGATCAACGCACGGCACCTCAGCCGCTACCGGCCCGTGCTCCGCGACCGGGTCGCGGAGCAGGAGGCCTTGTGGCGCGGACGGCTGGCGGATCTCGTACGGCGGGGTGTCGAGCGGGCGGAATTCCGCACGGACGACCCGTATGTGAGTGCCATTCAGGTCCTGGTGGTACTTGACGGCCTCGGAGCCCACGCCAACACGGAAACCAGCGACCGCTACGAGGCCGTGACGTACATGGCCGTCATCACGGCGGAGCGTGAACTCGGGCTGGCGAGAGGCGCGCTCGGCCGGCCGGCCGGGGCGTCCCCCGCCTCGTTTGCCGATCCCGGCACGGAGCCCGCTGCCGACTAGGGCCGGACAGGCCACAGTGCCACGGCACCAGCCCCTGCCCGGTGGCGGGACCGTCACAGGCATCGTCCGCCACCCCAACTGACCGACCCTTTCCCATCACCTCCGAGGAGCCGCTGTGCGCACCCCTCTCGTCCTGCTCTCCGCCCGTCTGCTCGACCCGGTCACCGGCGAGTTCCTGCCGGAAACCGCTCTGGCCGTGTCCGCAGGACGGATCTGCGCCCTGGGCGGCGACCGCGAGATACGCGCGCTCGCTGACTCCGCCACGACGGTGATCGATCTCAAGGGGGCCGTGGTGACCCCCGGCCTGGTCGACGGCCACCTCCACCCCGTCTCGGGCGCCGAGCTGACCCACGGCCTTGACCTGTCGCACTGCGCCGACCTGGACGCGTTGCGCGAAGCGCTGGCCCGTGAGGTCAGGACCCTTCCGCCCGGCGCGTACCTGCAGGGCTGGGGCCTGGACCCGAACGTCTTCGGGGACCGGCCCATCGAGACCGCCGCCCTCGCTCCCGTCCTCGACGGCGTACCGGCCCTCCTCCAGCTCTTCGACGCGCACTCCATGCTGGCCAGCCCGCGCGCGCTCGAACTCGCCGGCGTCGACGGGCCGCGCCCCTTCGCCCAGGCCGCCGAGGTCGTCTGCGACGACGCGGGCCGTCCCACCGGGCTGCTCCTGGAGGACGCCGCCTGCGAACTCGTCGAGCGCGCCGCACCGCAGCCCACCCACGCCGCGCGCCGCGACCGTCTCGCCGCCGCCCTGCACGGCATGGCCGCCGCAGGCCTCACCGGCGGCCACGCCATGGACGCCAACGGCGACAGTCTGGCGCTGTACGCCGAGCTCGACGCGGCCGGCGAGCTGCCGTTGCGGCTGCGGGTCGCCCCCTGGTGCCAGCCCGGCACCGACGCGGACGCGCTGCGCGAACTCATCGAGCAGCAGGGCGCCGGCGGCCGGCTCTGGCAGACCGCGGGCGTCAAGCTCTTCATGGACGGCACCATCGACAACGGCACCGCCTGGCTGGAGCGCCCCGACTGTCACGGCGAGTCCACGCACTCCTTCTGGCCCGACCCGGAGGCGTACACCCACATCGTCGGTGAACTCCACCGGGCCGGCGTGCCCACCGCGACCCACGCCATCGGTGACGCAGCGGTGCGGCATGCCCTCGACGCCGTCGAGAAGGCCCAGGCCGGTGTGGACCGCGGGCTGCGGCACCGGGTCGAGCACATTGAGACGGTGCCCGACGACACCCTGCGCCGCTTCGCGGAGCTCGACGTGATCGCGTCCATGCAGCCCACCCACTGCTGCGACTTCACCCGGGCCGACCACACCGACAACTGGTCGCGTCGTCTCGGAGAGGAGCGCGCCTCCCTCGCCTGGCGCTGCCGCGACCTGTGGGACTCTCGTGCCACTGTCGTCCTCGGCTCCGACTGGCCCATCGCTCCCTACCCGCCGCTGGGCACCATGGCGGGCGCCCGGCACCGTCGCCCCAACCGTGATCTCACCCAGCCCCCGCACGGCCCCGACCAGGCGCTCACGGCGCTGGAGTGCCTCCAGGCCATGACCGTCAATGCCGCCCACGCGGCGGGCGAGGAGCACGAGGCCGGCCGCCTCGCCGTCGGCTACCGCGCCGACCTCACGGTCTTCGCCGGCAATCCGCTCACCACCTCCGCCACCGAACTGCCGGACATGCCCGTCCTGTTGATGGTGCTGGACGGCCGGACCATCCACCGCGACACGACCCTGTGACCCATCGCCTGACACGTCCCGTCGCGCGACCGGAAGGCACTTCTACTACCGCGTCAACGGCCAGGGCCGGTCACCGCCATGCAGGAGATCCGCCATCCCCAGGGATCACCGCGAGGCGCGCTGATCGGGCAGCGGCAGCAGAAGGCGAAAGGTGCAACCGCTGCCCGGCTCGGTGATGAGGTCCACCTGACCGTCGTGCGCGGTGACCAGTGAGTGCACGATGGCCAGTCCGAGGCCGGATCCGCCTCCCGAGGTGCGGCTTCGGGAACCGTCGGCCCGGTAGAAGCGCTCGAAGACCCGCTGCCGGTCCTGAGGCGACAGGCCCTGGCCCTGATCGGCCACTTCCAGTACGGCGTGGTCGTCGACCGTACCCACCCCGATGCGGATGGGGGCGCCCGCCGGGGAATGGGTCACCGCGTTGCCGACCAGATTGGTGACGACCTGCCGCAGACGGGCCTCGTCCGCCAGAGCGGGTGCTGTCGCCGGTCTGCCGCCGCCCGGGCCGGTGAGGGTGACCGGGCGGGTGGCGTCCAGGGCGCGTACATCGTGAAGGGCGTCGGCCGCCAGGGTCCGCAGGTCCATCGGCGCCAGGTCGAGCGGGAAGGCCAGGTCTTCGCCGGTTCGCGCGGCCGGAAGATGCGTACGCTCGTCGAGCCGTGCCAGGAGCAACATGTCCTCCACGAGCCGGGTCAGACGATCGGACTCCTGGGCGATGCGCTTCATGGTGTGGTCGATGTCCTGGCGCGTCGGCAGGGCTCCCATGCGGTAGAGGTCCGTGTAGCCCTTGATGCCCGCCAGCGGTGTGCGCAGTTCGTGACTGGCGTCGGCGAAGAAGCGCCGCATCCGGGACTCGGCCTCCGCCCGCGCGTGGAAGGCGGTGTCGATCTGGGCGAGCATCCCGTTCAGGCACTCGGTGAGACGGCCCACCTCGGTCTGCGGACCCGCGAGTTCGGGGACCCGGCGGGAGAAGTCTCCGGCGGCTATCGCCGTGGCGGTCTCCTCGATGGAGGTCAGCGGGCGCAGTCCGGACCGTACGGCGAACCACCCGGCAACCGTGAGCGCGGCGAGCAGAGCCGTGCCGGCAGTGAGCGAGATGGTCCGCGTCTTGCCGACGGTGCTGTCGACCTCACCCATGGACTTCGCCACGACGACACTGCCGGAAGCTCCGGTGTCCTCCGCCGCCGGTCCGATCCGCCGGCCGGACCGGGGCAGGGCGACAACCCTCCAGCGCTGGTCACCTGTGTGGGCCGGGACCGTGAAGGGACGGCCTTCTCTGGCGAGTACGGCCTTCCGGTCCAGGGCGGGAAGCTGAGGGCCGCCGCCGAGCGGGGCGGCGCTCGCGTCGTACTCCGTGAGGGTGGCTCCGTTCTCGTCCACGGAGACCACGGTGGTGTCGCCGAAGAAGTTGAGGTTCTTCGCGGTCTGCGCGGATCCGGCGCGCAGGGTGTCGAACGGCGCCAGGCGGGCGATGACCGGTGCCGCCGTGGTGAGCGTGTCGTCGATCCTCTCCTGGAGGTAGTGGCTGAGAACGGTGCTGACGACCACGCTCGCGGAGAGGAGTCCCACCGCCACCATGGCGATGGAGAGAAACAGCAGACGTGTACGCAGCGACAGCCGTGACAGCGCGCCCTTCAGCTGTGGCAGGGGCCGCCGCCTCACTTTCGTGGCCCGCGTATGACATACCCGATGCCGTGCACGGTGTGGATGAGTTTCGGCTCCCTCGTGTCGACCTTGCGCCGCAGGTAGCTGATGTAGGTGTCGACGATGCTCGGGTCGCCGCCGAAGTCGTAGTGCCAGACGTGTTCCAGGATCTGGGCCTTGGACATGGTCCGTCCGGCGTTGACCATCAAGAAGTGCAGCAGCCGGAACTCCGTCGGTGAGAGCCGGACCCCCTCGCCGGCCCGGGTGACGAGATGTCCTTCCGGGTCGAGTTCCAGATGGCCGATGGCCAGGGTGGCCGGCGGTTCTCCCTTCGTCCGGCGCAGGATCGCGTGGATGCGGGCGATCAGTTCCTCGAGGTCGAAGGGTTTGGTGACGTAGTCGTCGCCGCCCAGCTGCAACCCGTTGATCTTGTCCTGCATGGCTTCGCGCGCGGTGAGGAACAGGACAGGCACGTCACCCAGGTGTCCGGTCCCGGACGACCTGGGCTCCGCGCGCAGCCGGCGGATCACCTCGAAGCCGTCCATGTCGGGCAGCATGATGTCGAGCACGACCAGGTCGGGCCGTCGGCGAGAGGCCATGTCGAGGGCCTCCTGTCCGTCCGCCGCCGCCTCGACGGCGAAGCCCGCGTAGCGAAGTGCCGCCGGCAGCAGCTCCCTTACGGTCGGTTCGTCGTCGACGACGAGAAGGTGGGCGTGTGGCGCCGTGGCGCGCTCGGATCGGGTCGGGTTCTGCATGATCTGCTTCGTCGCCTCGGGGGGCTCGGGGCCGGGGGGCATCCTGGTGTCCGTTTCCGGCGCCGGCCGGGACCGGAAACGGACATCCAGGAGAGCACATTACGGTCGGGACGCCGAGCCGGCCGTGGCACGGCGGCCCTGCACAGGACCACTGCCGGGGTGGCGAGAGGCGGCGGTGTCGTCCCTGCCGGCGTGAGAACCGCCGCCGGGCTTCGCAGGGTTCGGGCGTGCGGTGCGCAGGCCGTGCAGACGGCTTCCGCAGTATCCGGTGATGCCCCCGAGAACCATCCCGGTGAGCCCGGCCAGTCGTACGCTGCCGTGGAGGCCGGCTTCCAGCCCGCCCATGTCCATGCCCATGGCGCTGATGCCGAGCCGGGCGGACGCATGGGCAAGGAAGGGCAGGACCAGTCCCGCGAACGCGGTCGCAACCGCCAGTCGCAGAGCGAGTTCCAGATGACGGCCCAGGAGCGCGTCCGCCTCCTCGCGCCGCGTGCGCACCGGTGTACGGGACGCGGCCAGATACCCGGTGAGTACCAGGGCGCCGACGAGCAGGCACAGCCCCGCCAGCCACACGGGAATGCCCGCCACGCTCCGGTCGGCGATGTCGACGGCCCGGTCCGCGGCGCCGCCCGGCCGGCCGCCGCCTTGCCCGAGCGCCCCCATCAGTCCACCGCCCTGGGGCTGCTGCCGGTGCACCGCCGCCTGCCACGACGATCCCAGCCCGGAAGTGAGCAGTACGCCCAGCAGGTTGGGCCCCGCCAGCAGCAGCACCCCTGCGGCCTTCGCCGCATCGCTCCTGCCGGTCAGAGCGGCGGCTCCGGCCAGGGCTGCCAGCGCCGGGGTGAGGCAGCACAGGCCGGCGAAGACCCCGGTCAGGGCGGAGGAAACAGGGTTCCACTTCAGCCGCAGCCGGCTCAGCGCAATCGGCCGCGGCAGCGTCGTACGCCGTGCGGCTACACAGCCGAGGCCCAGGACGAGCGCCACTGACAGAAATCCGAAGAACCCTGCTGCGGCGGGGTCGGCGTCGAAGTGTACGGAGGACAGCCCGTCCTTGAGCCGGCCGCCGATGCCGCCTCCACCCCCGCCGAAGCCGTCACCCGGGCCCCCGCCGGAGCCCCCGCCGAACTTGCCGGTCACGGACTTGGGCAGATGCAGCGTGCCGTGGGCCAGGAGGGCCAGGGCCGGGAAGAGGAGGAGGGTGCTGAACAGCGCCCCGCCGGCACGGGCGGACAGCAGCGCGGGTGTGAGGCGGCTGCGGCGCCGAAGCGGTCTGAAGAAGCCCCAGGCCAGAACAGCGGTGCCCAGGACGGTCAGTGCGAGCGGTATCGCGGCCATCCGGCCGGAAACACCGAGACTCATGCCGCCGGAGGAGCCGCCCAGCCCGCCGAGGAGACCGCCTCCTGAATTTCCGGTGTTCCTGGAGGTGCCTGAGGTCAGGGTGAGGGTGCTGCCCAGCGCCATGCTGGTCACTGCCGCGGTGAGCCTGCCGAGCGGGGCTGTCGCACCGGCACTCAGGGCACTGAGCGCCGCGTACCCGGTGGCTGCCATCGCCGCGACTGCGGCCAGCAGCGAGAGAGCGCCTTCCAGAGCGTTCCGCGCGGCTCCTCCGGGCCCTGCCACCGTGACTTCACTGGGGCTTTCAGTTCTACGCCGAGACAGCAGGGGCATCCGTCGCATCTTCCGTTCGTCTGTCTGCCGTGTCACGAAGTCTGGCCGGCCTTGTCCGTGACGCGGTGCATGGTCCCCTGCGGCGTCGCGGGCTCACTCCCGTCCGTCTCCGTACGCAGCTTCTCGCCCTCCACATCGATGTCGGGTACGAAGCGGTCCAGCCACCCGGGAAGCCACCACGCCCTGTTCCCCAGCAGGACCAGGGCGGCGGGAACGAGAGTCATCCTGACGACGAAGGCGTCGAGGAAGACGGCGAAGGCCAGACCGAACCCGATGGTCTTGACCATCTGCTCGTTCGATCCCATGAATCCGGAGAAGACCGCGATCATGATGATCGCCGCCGCCGTGACAACCCGGGCCCCGTGCTCGAATCCGCTGGTGACCGCGTGCAGCGGCGACCGCCCGTGCACGTACTCCTCGCGCATACGGGTCACCAGGAAGACCTCGTAGTCCATGGCGAGCCCGAAGACCACGCCGACCATGAAGATCGGCATCATCGACATCACCGGGCCCGGCTGGGACACCCCGAGGAGTGAGCCGAGCCATCCCCACTGGAATACCGCGACGACCGCGCCCAGCGCGCCGGCGATGGAGAGCAGGAAACCCAGTGCCGCCTTGAGCGGGACGAGGAGGGACCTGAAGACGGCGATCAGGAGCAGGAACGCCAGCCCCACCACGAGCGCGAGATAGGGGAGGAGCGCATCGTCGAGCTTCTGCGATACATCGATGTTCATCGCCGTGGTGCCCGACACCAGGACGCGGGCTCCGCTGCCGGCTTCAAGACCCGGATCACGCAGGGCGTGTACGAGCGCCGTTGTCTCCTGGCTGCTGGGAGCGGTGGCGGGAACCACGGTGAGGACGGCCGTGTCGCCGGAGCCGTTGACACGGGGCGGAGTGACAGTCGTGACGTTGTCCAGTTTCCGGATACGCGTGGCGGTACTCCTGGCTGCCGACTGGGCACTTCCGCCCTTGCCGGCTTCGACGACCACCAGCAGGGGGCCGTTGAAGCCGGGGCCGAATCCTTCGGAGAGCAGGTCGTACGCCCTGCGCTGAGTGGTGGAGGCCGGCTGGCTGCCGTCGTCGGGCAGGCCCAGCTGGAGGGAAGCCGCGGGGATGGCGACTACGGAGAGCGCGGCGACGCCGGTCAGCAGGACCGCAAGGGGGCGGCGGGTCACGAAGCGCGCCCACCTGGCGGCCAGTTTGGACTTGAGGGGCGCCCCGTCGGCCGGAGTCCCGTCCGCCGGGATTCCGCGCCGCGCGCGGGCGGGCCGGACGCGCCGGCCGGCGATGCCGAGCAGCGCGGGGATCAGGGTGAGAGCGATCAGCACGGCGAGGACGACGGTGCCCGCGGCGGCGAGTCCCATCTGCGTCAGCAGCGGGATGTTCACCACGGCCAGGCCGGCCAGGGCGATCACCACGGTCAGACCCGCGAACACCACCGCCGATCCCGCCGTGCCGAGCGCCCGCCCGGCTGCCTCCGCGCCGCTCCTGCCCTTCGCGAGCTCGCCGCGGTAGCGGGAGACGACGAACAGCGCGTAGTCGATGCCTACGGCCAGGCCCAGCATTGTGGCGAGTACCGACGTCGTGGAGCCGAGGCCGAGCGGGTCGGCCAGCGCCCTGATCACGCAGGTGCCGATGCCGACTCCCAGCAAGGCGGTGAGCAGCGGCATACCTGCGGCGAGGAGCGAGCCGAAGGTGAGGACGAGGACCACTGCGGCGACGGCGATACCGACGGCCTCGGACGAATGGCTCTGCTTGGACGCCTTGAGCGCGTTGCCGCCCACCTCGACGGTGAGCTTCGAGGAACGCGACTGCTCCACGGTGTCCTGCAGCGCCGTGCGTGAAGCATCCGCCATGCGCGAGCTGGAGACCTGGTAGCTGACCTGTGCGTAGGCGGTGGAACCGTCCGCACTCACCGATCGGGTACGGAAGGGGTCGGTCACCTGCCCGACCTGAGGTGCGTTGCCGAGCTCGCGGACCGCTTCCTCGACAGCGCGCTTGACGTCCGGGGCCGTCACCTTTCCGCCGGTGGCCTTGAAGACCACGCGGGCTGTGGCGCCTTCGGCGTTCTGCCCGGGGAAGTGCTCGTCGAGCCGGTCGTAGGCGCGCTGCGCCTCCGTGCCGGGAATGGAGAAGTCAGTGGGCGGGGCCGCCGGGGCCCGGGCGGCCAGCATGCCGGCCAGGACCAGCAAGCCGGTCCATGCCAACGCGACGTACCACCGCCTCCGGAAGGAGAAGCGGCCTAGTTTGAAGAGGAAAGCGGCCACAGAAGGCTCCTGGTCAGTTCGTGGCTCAACAGGTCTGGACGGCCCGTCTTCGGCGGCCCGACGACCGCAGCGGCCCCGTCGGGCGAGGCCGGCTGATGCCGTCGGACGGCCCGGGAACGCGGTGCGGCACCGGGTGTGCGAGCCGGGCCGCCGTGCAGGTCGGCGAGTTGCCGACCCGGTCCACAACCGGCCCGCCCCGCGAGTTGTCCCAACGGAGGGTCACATCCGGCACTGGCTGCTTCCGGTGAGTTCCTGGGAACCCTCTGAGAAAAACGGCTGCACGGCGGCGGCGGCACCGGAACAGACCTGCGCCCAGGCCATCGCAGCGACGGCGCACACAGAGAACTCTCGTATCCCGGCCGGCAGGGCCGGCTGGGAGACCGATACTCCGGCCGGCCCCCCCCCGAATGGGCACAGCGAAAGGCGCCTGACGGGAAAAACCCAGTTCAGGCGCCTTTTTGCGGGCCTCTGGAAGAAGCCGGGATTCTTCTGTTCGCACAGCACGTCACACGAGACGGTGACGAACTCGCGTCGTCCGAGGCGAGGAACGTCACCGCCCCACAGACCTGGTCCCAGCGTTCTCAGCGGTCAGACAGCAGCTCCCGTCCAGAGCGCAGCAGCGCGGGCACCGCCGAGCCGACGTGCTCGAATCCGGTGCCGACGGTCCGGCCCGCGAGATAGCGGGCGTGGATGCCCTCGGCGATCACGGCGAGCTTGAAGCACCCGAGCGCCTGGTACCAGGCAATGGAGGCGATGTCCCGGCCGGACCTCGCGGCGTACCGCTCTGTCAGCTCGCGGCCGGTGGGGAAGCCGGAGTTGGCGGTCGGCGCGTGGCGCGTGCCGAGGACCGGTTCGCAGACCGGATCCCAGTACATGAGGAGCATCCCGAGGTCGGCGAGCGGGTCGCCGAGCGTGGCCATCTCCCAGTCGACGATCGCCGCGATCCGCCCGAGGTCGCCGGGTGCCAGGATGGTGTTGTCCAGGCGGTAGTCGCCGTGAACGACGGCCGGGGCGCCGCTCGCCGGGAGGGTGGCGGCGAGCCGGCCGTGCAGCGCGCCGAGATCGGGCAGTTCACGCGTGGCGACCTCGGCCCACTGGCCGCGCCACCGGCGTACCTGGCGCCCCAGATAGCCATCGGGGCGGCCGAAGTCGCCGAGTCCGGCGTCGATGGCGTCCACCGAGTGCAGCTCCACCAGGGTGTCGACGAGCGCGTCCCCCGCGCGGCGGGCCTCGGTGGCCGGCAGCGTGGCCGCCTCGTCGCCGTGGCGCAGCACCGTGCCCTCGACGAAGTCGACGACGCAGAACGGCGCGCCGATCACCTCCGCGTCCGTGCACGACAGCACCGCTCGCGCGACCGGCACCCCGGTCCCGCCGAGCGCCGCGACGACCCGGTACTCGCGGTCCATGTCGTGCGCCGTCGGCGTCAGCACCCCCAACGGCGGCCGGCGCAGCACCCAGCGGTGCGCGCCGTCCGTCACCTCGTACGTGAGGTTCGAGCGCCCGCCGTGCAGCAGGGCGAGGCTCAACTCACCTGCACATTCGGGGACATGACGATCGAAGTAGCGCTGCAGGGCGGCCACGTCCACACCGGCCACCGCGGCGTGTGCCGGGCTCATCGCGCGTCACGCTGCCCGGCCGCCGCCCGTACCGCTCGCTTCGCGATCGCCCAGCGGTGGGTCTCGGACGGGCCGTCGTAGATACGGAAGGGACGCACCTCCCGGTACAGCCGGGAGAGCGGGGTGTCCCCGGAGATGCCGAGCGCGCCGCACACCTGGACGGCGCGGTCGACGACGCGGTTGACCGCCTCGGACACATACGTCTTGGCGATCGAGGTCTGCTGTGCCGCCGAGCGGCCCTGGTCCAGCTCCCAGCAGGCCCGCCACAGCACCGCGCGGCTGGTCTCGATGTCGATCTCGGAATCGGCCAGCATCTGCTGCACCATGCCCAGTTCGGCCAGTTGCCCGCCGAAGGCCGAGCGCTCCGCCGCCCGTTCGAGGGCGATGTCCTGCGCCCGGCGCGCCACCCCGAGCCAGCGCATGCAGTGCGTCATGCGCGCGGGACCGAGCCGCACCTGCGCGTACCGGAAGCCCTCGTCCACCGCGCCGAGCACGGCACTGCCAGGCACTTCGCAGCCCTCGAAGACGACCTCGCTGTGCCCACCGAACAAGCCATGGTCCAGCGTGTCGATGTTCCGGAGGATCTTCAGACCCGGGGTGCCGGCGTCGACGAGGAACATCGTCGCGCCGCCCGCGTCGCCCGGAGCGCCGCTGGTGCGGGCCATGCAGATGGCGAAGGCCGCCCCGTCGGCGCCGCTGATGAACCACTTGCGGCCGTCGATCCGCCAGCCGCCGTCCGTCCGGGTCGCCGTGGTGGCCAGCGCGCGCGGATCGGATCCGGCCCCGGGTGCCGGCTCGGTCATGGCGAAGCAGGAACGTACCTCGCCCGCGGCGAGCGGACGCAGATACCGCTCCTTCTGCTCCTGGGTGGCGACCACCTCAAGGAGATGCATATTGCCCTCGTCGGGCGCGGCGCAGTTCAACGCGAGCGGCCCCAGCAGTGACCGGCCGGCCGCCTCGAACACAACGGCCTGATCGCGCAGATCGAGCCCGAGCCCGCCGAACTCCTCGCCGACGTGCGGGGCGAACACACCCGCGGCCCGTGCCGCCTCCTGCAGTCGCCGCCGCAGCGGTTCGGGCCCGGCGTGCACGTCACCGCCGCCGTATGCCTGTTCCTCGGGTATCACCACGTCGCGGACGAACTCCGTGGTGCGCTGTGCGACAGCGGCGACCCGCTCGTCGATCTCGAAGCTGATGGACACATCTCACCCCTGAACTAGGCTACTGACCATTAGCCATCAGATGGCCAGTCCGGGTGGCATGTCAAGGGAGCGAGCTATAGTGACTACTCACTCAAGAAAGTCAGGCGCCCTATTCGGCTAACCTGCAGTAGTTTCATGGGGGTCATGTGAGCGCGTCGCCACACGAGGCCTACGAGCGTCCGCACCGGCCGCCGCGCCCGGAGAGTGCCCCGGCGTCCGATCGCCGCTCGGGGATCCGCGAGGCGGCGCTGAGACTCTTCGCCACGCAGGGCTACCGGTCCACGACCATGACCGACATCGGCGCAGCCGTCGGCATCCGCGGGCCGAGCCTCTACAAGCACGTGGCGTCCAAGCATGAACTGCTGGCCGAAATCATGATCGGCACGATCGAGCAGCTCATCGCCGACAACGAGGCGGCCGTCGCGGGCACCGGCGACGTACGGAAGCGACTGCGTCGTTCCGTGGAGGCGCACATCCGCTACCACGCCCGCAACCGCCTGGAGGCCTTCGTCGGCAACCGCGAGATCGGCAGCCTCGAACAGCCCGACCAGGACCGGGTGCTCACCGGCCGCAGTGACTACGAGCGCCGCTTCCGCGAGCTGATCGAGCGAGGCATGGCCGAGGGCGCCTTCGAGGTGCAGTCGGCCAGGATCGCCTCGTACTCGATCCTCGACATGGGTATCGGGGTGGCCAGTTGGTTTCGCGAGGGAGGGGAGTTTACCGTCGACCAACTCGCTTACCAGTACGGTGACATCGCGCTGCGCATCGTGGGCGTGCGGGAGCCGGATGCGCCGGGTGACGACCGGTTCGTCACTTGAGGAGCGGCGGCACCGGGGGCACCTCGATCGCGTTCTCGATGTCCGCCTCGGTCAGCTTGAAGTTGTCGGGATAGGCCGCACGCTCGGTACGGCGGGCAGGTTCGATGGTGCGCCAGGTGTAGAGGCACCGGCCGCACTGGAGCACGTCCCACACTCCGGGGGCGGGGGAAGTGGCGAGGTGGCTGACCGTCGCGAAGGCGCAGCGTGGGCACTCAGCGGGCTCTACGTTCACGGGAGTTGTCCTTTCGAAGTGTGCGAGGGGTCAGTGGCGGGCCGCGATGAGGCCCTGCAGCCGGGCCGCCCACTCGGCGGTCTCGGGCAGGTCCTTGGCCGGCGTGGAGAAGTTGCCGCGGACCTCGGGGGCGACTGGCGTCGTCGCGTCGATGATCATCTTGCTGGTGATGCCGGCAGGTTCGGCGGCGGGCGCGAGTTCGAGGACCGACAGGTTCGGGATGATGACGACGTCGTCCTTCGGGTTGGTCTTCGCCGACATGGCCCACATGACCTGCGGCAGGTTGAAGGGGTCGACGTCCTCGTCGACGAGGATCACCTGGGACACGTAGCCGAGACCGTGCGGCGTCGTCATGGCGCGCATACCGACGGCCTTGGCGAAACCGCCGTACCGTTTGGCCGTGGAGATGATCACCATCAGGCCGTGGGTGTACATGGCATTGACGGCCTTCACCTCGGGGAACTCGGCACGCAGTTGCTTGAGCAGCGGGACGCAGGTGTTGGGGCCGACGAGGTAGTCGCACTCGGTCCACGGCATCCCGAGGTAGAGAGACTCGAAGACCGGGTCGGTGCGGTACGAAACGCGTTCCACGCGGATGACGGGCATACGGCGGCCGCCCGAGTAGTGGCCGGTGAACTCCCCAAACGGGCCCTCTATCTGACGCTTGCGGGACTCGATGACCCCCTCGATGACGACCTCACTGCCCCACGGTACGTCGAAGCCGGTGAGCGGCGCGGAGGCGATCGGCGCCGGCGCCCCGCGCAGCGCTCCGGCCATCTCGTACTCGCTCTGGTCGTACGCCATCGGCATCGCGGCCACGATCGCCATCACCGGGTCGTTGCCGAGGGTGATGGCGATGGGCAGGTCCTCACCCTGCTCTTCCGCCTTCCGCAGGTGCTGGGCGACGTCATGCATCGGCACGGGCTGGAAAGCCAGCCGGTCGCGGCCTATGACCTGGATGCGGTACGTGCCGACGTTCTGCTTGCCGAAGTTCTCCGGGTCCCCGGGATCGCGGGAGACGACGGCGGCCTTGTCGAGGTAGAAGCCGCCGTCGCCGTCATTGAGGCGGAACAGGGGCAGGACTGAGAACAGATCGACGTCGGCTCCCTGCTGGACGTTCTCGCGCCAGGGCGCGTCCTCGCGGCGCTCAGGGGTGACGGGGAAGGCGTCCCAGCGGCGGGCGAACTCCTCGACCTGATCCTTGACCGGGGTGTTCCTGGGCAGGCCGAGTGCGAGCGCGTGATTGGCCCAGGAGCCGTGAACGTTCAGGGCGATCTGGGCGTTCGTAAAGCCCTTCACGTTGTCGAAGAAGAGCGCTGGGGCGTTCTCACCGATGCGTCCGGTGGCGTTCGCGGCGGCTGCGAGGTCTGGCTCCGGCAGCACCTCGTCGGTGATACGGAGCAGCTGCCCCTCCTTCTCCAAAGCGCCGAGAAAGCTGCGCAGATCGTCATAGGCCATGATGAACTCTTCCTTGCTGGGTACGGGACTTCAGGCGGCGTCGACGGGCAGACGGGACGCGGCGCGGGCCGCCCGCATACCGGCCCAGCGCTTGGCGGCAGGCGCGGGCAGGTCGAACTGGTCGAGGACGCGGGCGGTGACGTGGTCGACGATGTCGTCGACGGTCCGCGGGTTGTTGTAGAAGGCAGGCATGGGCGGCACCAACTGCACGCCCATCCGCGAGAGCGCGAGCATGTTCTCCAGATGGATCTCACTCAGCGGCGTCTCGCGGGGGACGAGGACCAGCTTGCGGCGCTCCTTGATGACGACGTCGGCGGCCCGGGCCACGAGCCCCTCGGCGTATCCGGCCCTGATACCCGCGAGGGTCTTCATGGAGCACGGCACGATCACCATGCCGTCGGTGCGAAAGGAGCCGGAGGAAATGGTGGCGCCCTGGTCGTCGGGGTTGTGGGTGACGTCGGCGAGGGCCGACACCTCGGCCACGGACAGACCGGTCTCCAGCTCGATCGTGGTGCGCGCCCAGCGGGAGAGGACGAGATGGGTCTCCACGTCCGGCAGCTCGCGCAGATTCTGCAGCAGACGGACACCGAACGGAGCGCCCGTCGCCCCGGTCATTCCTACGATCAACCGCACAGGACCACCTCTGATATGTCTGTGAACTGCGGTTTCACCGTAGAAGGCGATTTGATCGGCGCGCCGGTATCCTCGTGACTCACGATGGGCAAAAACGGACACTCTGTCGGCCGACCCGACATCCGGACCCTGGAGTACACCCCGAACGTGGGCGCAGCGGCCGGGGTCGAGGTGATGGAACTCGCCGACCTCTACGAGCGCTCCCAGCGGCACGGCAACGATCCGTACGCGCCGCTGCGGCCTGCCTTCCACCAGCTGATCGGGGCCCGAGCCCGGCCGCTTCGGGTATGGGTGGACTTCGTCGAGCATGACCTGGAGCCCGGATCATGGCTGTGGATCCGGCCGGGCCAGGTGCAGCGGTTCGGGCCGGACCTGGTGAGGGCGGACGGGGTGATCGTGCTGTTTCAGCCGGGCTTCCTCCCGCCGGCCGCCGTATCGGCGTCGCACATGGATCCGCCCTACGAGCAGCGGCCGCTGACACCGGAAGGCCCGGACGCGGAGAGCGTGCGACGGGCGCTCGACCACCTCGCCTACGAGTACGGCGCTCTGGCCTCACTGCCGTTGGAGTCGCACGCCGAGGTGCTGCGCGCGCTGCTCTCGGTCCTGGCGATCCGGCTCGCAGTGGTCCGCGACCCGGCGCCGCGCCCCACGGCGGCATCCGAGACGTTCCGCCGCTTCCACGCGGCCGTCGAGCGGGACCACGCGGTGAGCCGCCGCGTGGAGGACTACGCGACGGCGCTCGGCTACAGCCCTCGCACACTGACCCGGGCCACGCTCGCCGCAACGGGCCGCACTGCCAAGCAGTACGTGGACGACCGGGTGCTCCTCGAGGCCAAACGCCTGTTGCAGCACAGCGGCCTGACAGCGACGGAGGTCACCGTCCGGCTCGGGTTCAGCGATGCGAGCGACTTCGGGAAGTTCTTCCGCCTGCGGACTGGCGTGACACCCGGAGCGTTCCGTGAGAGCCGGGGGCTGAGGTGATGCCACCGCTCACCCGACGCCGACGATCCACCCCTGCATGTCGAGCCGCTGCTGGAAGACCGTCTGGTCCTGGCAGTGCCGACCGGCGGCCGGTTCGCCGACAGCGCCGGCGTCACCGCTCAGCACATCGCCGGCGAGACGTGGATCACCAGCCCGGCCAGCACCGGCGAGCCTCTGCTGGGCATCTGGCCGGGCCTGCCCGGACGGCCCCGGGTCCACCACGCCACCCGCGACTGGCTGACCAAACTGCACCTCGTCGCAGCCGGCGCCGGCATCACCACTGTTCCCTCCATGCTGCTGTCCGCGATCCCGCCCGGCGTCCGCCTCATCACCATCGACGACCTTCCGGAGGAACGACGCCGCGTCAGCCTGGTTCGCCTGCCGGGCTCCACGACGCCCTCGACGGACGCCCTCGTCCATGTGCTCCGTCGGCACGCCGCCGACCTCGCCGAATAGATGACGGTCGCGCGGCACTCTTGGGTCTGTACAGCGAATGGTGGGGCTCGGCACCGAGCCGCTGCCCGACATCCTCGAAGAAGTCACCACTGCCAGCGAGTGGATCGCGCTCCAGCGTCCTCCATGGAACGGGCCGCGTGGAAGGCGAGGCGATTTCACCGTCCACCGCAACGGGACATCAGATCATCCGCAGCCCGCAGCCCGCAGCCCGCAGCCCGCAGCCCGCAGCCCGCAGCCCGCAGCCCGCAGCCCGCAGCCCGCAGCCCGCAGCCCGCAGCCCGCAGCCCGCAGCCCGCAGATCCGGCTCAACCAGTGCCGGCGGGTCCGGGGTGCGGCCCCTCGTGGAAGGGCCCGCACCCCGGAGCCTCAGGGTCGGCCCATGGCGGGCGGGGCAGCGTTGACTCCCCAACTCGTCGGCTTGTCGGAGAGGTTGATCTTGATCGTGCCGGAGCGGAGCAGGTCCTTGTGGGACAGCCAGCTCTGACGCAACTCGCCCTTGCTGGTGTCCACGGAGGACACGTACTGGAGCTGCGAAGCGTTGGCGCCCGGGGCGTCGATCCTGATCGTGCGGCCATGGTCGGGCCGGATCTCGACCTTCTCGAACATGGGCGCGGAGATCACGTAGGTGGCGGAGCCGGGCTGGGGCTCGAAGATGCCGGCCATGGCGAAGACGAGCAGCGAGGAGGTGGCGCCGAGGTCGTCATTGCCGGGCATTCCATACACGTTGTCGGTGAAGAGCGTGCGCATCGCACGCAGCACGGCGGAGGTCTTCCACGGCGCGCCGGTCCACGTGTACATCCACGGTGCGTGGAAGTCGGGCTCGTTGTTGGGGTTGAAGGCGAAGTTGTTGTGGTAGTCGTACGCGCCGGTCACCCACGAGTCGGAAGCTGCCTTCGCCGGGTCGGTGAGCACGGTCGGCATGTCGAAGAACTTGTCGAGCCGCTGCTCGGCCTGCGAGGGGCCGCCCATGAGTCCGAAGAGCGTCTGCGGGTCCTGCTGGGCAAGCCATTCGTACTGCCAAGCGGTGCCCTCGTGGAACGCTCCGGCCTGGGCAGGATCGGGGTCTCCCGCCACAGTGTCGTCAGCGTTCCTGGCGACCGGGAACCCGGAGAAGCCCTGCGACGTGACGGTGGGGTCCCACAGCTTGGTGAAGTTGTCGCAGCGCGAGGCTAGCGTCGCGGCCTTGTCCTGGTAGCCGAGACCGCCCGCCATCGTGGACAGCGCGCAGTCGGCGAGCGAGTACTCAAGTGTGGCCGAACCCGACTGGCGGCTGTCGCCGTACTTGTACCCGGGCAGGTTCTGGTAGCCGACCCAGCCGTTCTTGACGTACGTGGGGTTGCCGTCACGGCCGCGGAAGATCGACTGGTCCGCGGGGACTTCGTTGGCGTTCTTCCACAGCGCGCCGAAGAGCTGGTCCGCGGTGCGTTTGTCGAGCAGGCCGCGGTTGTAGATGTCCACGATCCACGGTGTGACAGGGTCGCCGCTCATCACGTTGGTCTCGCTGCCGGCGAGCGCCCAGCGTGGCAGCCAGCCACCGTCCTGGTAGATGTGCAGCACCGACTTGGCCATATCAGTGGCCTTGTCCGGGTTCAGCAGGGCCACCAGCTGATTCTGTGAGCGGTAGGTGTCCCAGAGCGAGAACATCTGGTAGTACGTGGAATCGGCTCGGTGCACCTTGTCGTCGAAGCCGCGGTAACGGTTGTCCACATCGGACCCGATCGACGGGTGCAGCAGCGAGTGGTAGAGCGCGCTGTAGTACGTGCGCTGGTCGGCGGTGCTGCCGCCGGCCACGCGCATCCGCTTCAGCTCCTCCTGCCAGCTGTTGTGCGCGGCCGTGCGGGCCTTGTCGAACGACTTCGGCTGCTCAGCCTTGCGGTTGAGGCGCGCGCCGTCGATCGACGTGTAGGACAGGCCCACCGAGGTGCCGACCTGCTTGCCCTTCGCCGGGTCGAATGTCGCATAGGCGCCGGCGCGCTTGGTGCCACGCGACGCGTCGCGCTTGTTCGGGGTGATGGTGCCGTCGGTCCAGGTGCCGAAGCCCGAGAACTTCCGGTCGAACTTGGCGCTGAAATAGATCCGGTAGCGCTCCTTGCCGGTCTCTCCACAGAAGTTGCCGCCCTGGAGCCAGCCTTCGACGGTGTCGTCACCGACCACGTGGACGTCGCCGGCATAGGTGCTGCCGTTGCTCTCGCCGGTCTCGATGAGTATGTTCTCGGGGCCCGATCCGGCGGGGTACGTGTAGCGGTGCTGGCCGGTCCGCTGGGTCGCGGAGAGCTCGGCCTGGATGCCGTTGTCGAACTTCACACCGTAGTAGCCGGGCGCTCGGGTTTCGTTGGCGTGGCTGAATTTCGCACCGTACTGCGCCGGGTCGGACGACGTAACCGCACCGGTGGTCGGCATGAACCGGAAGTTGCCCATCGTCTGGCAGCCGACGCCCGAGAGGTGCGTGTGGCTGAAGCCGAGGATCTTGTCCTGCTTGTAGTCATAGGAGGCGTACTGGTTGAGCTGCGTGTCCGGGCTCAGCTGCACCATGCCGAACGGAACGGCGGCGCCGGGGAAAGTGGTCCCGTCGCCGTTGTTGCCGATCGACGTGTCGACCAGTGTGGTGGGGTCAGCGGCGAACTTCGGCCCCCGCTCCTTGGCGTCTGCGACGCTGGGAGTGGAGGACGCCGCGGCCACGGTGGTGGCGAGCAGCAAGGCTGCGAACGCACGTTTCCACGCTCTCATCGCGATCCCTTCTGTGACAACGTTGTCAAGTCGGGTGAACTTTGCCTTCAAAGTCCGGCTCCGTCAATCCTGTTGACCGGAAGGGGTGCTTTGCCCGACCTCGGTGGACGGTCAGGCACGGACCTCTTGCCAGGTGCCGTCTCGCGATGCCGGATGCGGCAGTTGAGGCGGCCCCACTCGGCGCCCGCTCCGCACAGCGACGCGCGGGATCCGCGTGCGGGGTCTTCTCCCAGGCTCTGCTCGTACTCCCCGGGACACGATGGGCGGGCGCTGCGCCTCATGCCGGCCGCCGGGCGGCGCGACGGAGGGGACACCGCCGCGCACCAGGACAGAGCCTCGGTGGGCCTCGGCGGTCAGTGGCAACCGATGCCGCTTCTCGTCCGACTGGACGACATCGAGTGCGGAGCGCGAGCGCGGGGCCCGGAGGTTCTCCCGGCGAGGCTCCAGACGTATTGCGAGCACTCGATCCCGACGGGCGGAGCATTGCGCAGTGTTCAGCGGAGACGCGGTCGCAGGGTGATCACGATCTTGCCGTGGACGTGGCGTCCGGCTTGCAGTGTCACGGCATCGCGGATCTGCTCGACCGGGAAGGCCGCGGCGATCGGTACGGTGATCGCGCCGGCGACGATCGCGTCGCTGATCTGCTCCATGGCGTCCGGGCCCGCGTCGAAACCACCGGTCGCGCGGACACCGCCGGGAGGATTGGGCCCCGCGGCGATCGTGGAGATCCGCTCGGGCGGCACACCGAGCGCGAGCGCGGTCTCGGCCGTTTCGACGCCGAACAGGTCGGTTGCCGCGGTCACGCCCTCCGGAGCCAGGGCCCGTACCCGGTCTGCCAGTCCGGGGCCGTAGGTCACGGGCTCGGCACCGAACTGGCGCAGGAACTCGAACGTGTTCTCCGCGGCGGTCCCGATCACTCTGGCGCCGGTGAGCTTCGCGAGCTGTATGGCGAACACCCCCACGCCGCCTGCGGCGCCGCCGACCAGGACGGTGTCGCCGGACCGCAGGCCGATCGCGGCCAACGCGGCGGCGGCGGTCATGCCGGCCACCGGAAGCGTGGCAGCCACCTCGTCACTGATGCCGTCCGGCGTATGCCAGAGCGGCCCGGCCGCCTCGGTCGGCGTCTTGACCACCACGAAATCGGCAGCGGCCCTGCCCAGCGCGCCGCCGTGGACCCGGTCGCCCACAGCAAAACCCGTGACGCGGGTGCCGACCTCGTCGACGACCCCGGCGAAGTCGTAACCGAAGCCGGACGGCACGGTGATGCCGAACCGGGCCGCCGCCTCGGGCCGCGAGGCAATGCCCCAGTCCATCGGATTCAGGCCGGCCGTCGTTACGCGGACGCGGACCTCGCCCGGTCCGGCATGGGGTTCCGGAACCTCCCGCAGTTCCAGCACCTCGGGGCCTCCGAATGTCTCATAGACAACAGCTCGGCTCATGAATTTCTCCAGCAGAGAGGGTGACGGGACTTAGTTTCATCACTGTACATGAGTGACGGCACCGAGTCCCGTACGATGGTCCCCATGGCCCGATGGCAACCCCACGCAACCGAGCGACTCGTTGTCGCTGCCCTTGAACTGTTCGAAGAACGGGGCTACGAGAACACGACGGTGATCGAGATCGCGGAGCGCGCCGGGCTCACGAAGAGCACCTTCTTCCGGCATTTCCCGGACAAGCGGGAAGTGCTCTTCGGTGGGGGAACGATGACCGGACTACTCGTCGACGGGATCGACGCGGCGCCGGCCGGGGCCGGCCCGCTCGAAGCGGTGGCACATGCTCTGGACGTGATCGGCAGGGAAGTCTTCACCTCCGATCACCGCGAGTTCGCCGCCCGGAGGTCGGCAGTGATCGCCGCCAACCCGGAACTGCGAGAACGCGATGCGTTGAAGGGACTCGGCCTCATCGCATCGATGATCGACGCGCTCAAGCGCCGCGGCGTTCCCGACCTGGCCTCGCGCGTGGCCGCCGAACTCGGCGCGCTCGCCTGGAAGATCGCCTACCAGCGCTGGCAAGACACGGCCAACGGCGACAACTTCGGCGAACTCGCACGGCGAACACTCACCGAAGTGCAAGCGGCCAGTGCCTTGTGCTGCCGGCAGACTCCCGGCAGGGACACGCTCCCCTGCTGAGACCCCTGCACGGACTTGTGACGCAGAACTCCTGGCCGGGGCCAAGAGAGGCCGCGCAGAAGGCGCTTGACGGGCGAATCCCGGTTCAGGCGCCTTCTGCGTGCGTCTAGAAGAAGCCGAGCTTCTTCGGTGAGTACGAGACCAGAAGATTCTTCGTCTGCTGGTAGTGGTCAAGCATCATCCGGTGGTTCTCCCGCCCGATCCCGGACTGCTTGTACCCGCCGAAGGCCGCGTGCGCGGGGTACGCGTGGTAGCAGTTCGTCCAGACACGGCCCGCCTGGATGGCGCGGCCCGCGCGGTAGGCCGTGTTCATGTCCCGGGTCCAGACGCCCGCGCCCAGTCCGTACAGCGTGTCGTTCGCCGTGCTGATCGCGTCGTCGAAGTCGGAGAACGACGTGACGGCGACGACCGGGCCGAAGATTTCCTCCTGGAAGACCCGCATCCTGTTGTCGCCCTCGAAGACCGTCGGCTGTACGTAGTACCCGCCGGCCAGCTCCCCGTCGTACTCGATCCGCTGCCCGCCTGTGAGGATCTTCGCGCCCTCCTGCTGGCCGATGTCCAGATACGAGAGGATCTTCTGCAGCTGGTCGTTGGACGCCTGTGCGCCGATCATCGTGTCCGTGTCCAGCGGGTGCCCCGGCAGGATCTGCTGGGTGCGGGCGATGCCCGCCTCCAGGAACTCGCTGTAGTGACCGCGCTGGATCAGCGCGCGCGAGGGGCAGGTGCACACCTCGCCCTGGTTGAGCGCGAACATCGTGAAGCCTTCGAGTGCCTTGTCGCGGAAGTCGTCGTCCGCCGACCACACGTCGTCGAAGAAGATGTTCGGTGACTTGCCGCCGAGTTCGAGCGTGACCGGCTTGATGTTCTCGGAGGCGTACTGCATGATCAGCCGCCCGGTCGTGGTCTCGCCGGTGAACGCGATCTTCGCGACCCGCGGACTCGACGCCAGCGGCTTGCCCGCCTCCGAACCGAAGCCGTTGACGATGTTGACCACACCGGCCGGCAGCAGGTCGGATATGAGACTCATCCAGAAGTGGATGGAGGCCGGGGTCTGTTCGGCGGGCTTGAGGACCACCGCGTTCCCCGCGGCCAGAGCCGGTGCGAGCTTCCATGCCGCCATCAGGATGGGGAAGTTCCACGGGATGATCTGGCCGACCACGCCGAGCGGCTCATGGAAGTGGTACGCGACGGTGTCGTCGTCGAGCTCGCTGAGCGTGCCCTCCTGGGCCCGCAGCGCGCCGGCGAAATAGCGGAAGTGGTCGATCGCCAGCGGGATGTCGGCGGCCAGGGTCTCGCGGACCGGCTTGCCGTTCTCCCAGCTCTCGGCGACCGCCAGCTCCTCCAGGTGCGCCTCCATCCGGTCGGCGATCCGGTTGAGGACGGTGGCCCGGTCCCCGGCGGGCCTCCGGCCCCAGCCGGGGGCCGCGGCGTGTGCCGCGTCCAGGGCGCGCTCGACGTCCTCGGCGGTGCCACGGGCGATCTCGGTGAACGGCCTGCCGTTGACCGGGCTCGGGTTCTCGAAGTACTGCCCGCGGGCGGGCGGGACGAACTCCCCGCCGATCCAGTGGTCGTAGCGCGACTCGTACGAGACGATCGCGCCCTCGGTGCCCGGCGCTGCGTAACGGGTCATGTCAGTGGCCTCCCGGAATCCGCGCCGCCCGCCCTCGGGCGGCGCTCGGAGCCGAGGGTATTGACCACGACGTTGCAACCACGTTGCGACGGCGACCGGGGGCGTAACCGGCCGCGTGGGCCTTTCGCCCGGGCAGCCCCTTGCCCGGCGCCGATCAGCCTTCCTTGATCATGTCGGCGCACTTCTCGCCGATCATCATGGTGGTGATGCAGGGATTCACAGTCGGCAGGAACGGCATGGCCGACGCGTCGGCCACCCGCAGCCCGGTGACACCCTTCACCCGCAGCTGCGGATCGAGCGGGGAGTCCGTGTCGCCGGCCGCCCCCATCCGGACGGTGCCCGCCGGGTGGTAGACGGTGTTGTGGGTCTCACGGATGTACGCGAACAGCTCGTCGTCGGAGCGCGTGGCCGGCCCCGGAGCCAGTTCCGCCCCCGCCCAGTCGGCCATCGCGGGCTGCGAGACGATCTTCCGCGCCAGCCGCAGCCCGTAGGTCATCACCCGGATGTCGTGGTCGTCGGTGAAGTAGCGCGGGTCGACACGGGGCTTGTCGCGGAAGTCGCGTGTGCGCAGCCGGACTGTGCCCATCGAGCGGGCCCGGGTGACGTTCGGCGTGAGACAGAACGCGTTGTCCGCCGTCGGATAGCCGCGTCGGTAGGTGTTCATGTCGAAGGGCACCGAGCCGTAGTGGAACATCAGGTCGGGTCGGTCCAGACCCGGTTCGGTGTCGGAGAAGATGCCGATCTCCCACCACTGGGTGGAGGAGGTGACCATGGGCTGCTTCGCCTCCCACATGATCACGCCCTCCGGGTGGTCCTGGAGATGGGAACCGACACCGGGGGAGTCCACCCGCACGCCGATCCCGGTCTCGCGCAGATGCGCGGCCGGTCCGATGCCCGACAGCATCAGCAGCTTCGGCGAGTCGATGGCCCCGCAGCTGACGATCACCTCGCGGCGCGCGGTCACCGAACCGCTGTGGATGGTGTCGGGTTCCAGGTACTCCACCCCGGTGCACCGCTCGTCCGCGTCGAAGAGCAGCCGCCTGGCCTGGAGCCCGGTCCGGATCTCCAGATTCGGCCGGTCGGTGAGTACCGGGTGCAGATAGGACACCGAGGCCGACGAACGGGTCCCGTCCTCACGGGCGTTGATCTGGAACCAGTGTGCCCCGCGCACCACCGTCGTACCCGTGTTGAAGGGCGTACGGGGAATCCCGGCCTCCTCGCAGGCGTCCAGCAGCGCCGCCCCGCAGGGGTCGGCCGGCGGAACGGTACGGATGGTCACAGGCCCGGAACGGCCGTGGTGGTCACCGGGCGCGTCATTGCTCTCAAGGCGCCGGTAGAGCGGGAAACAGTCCGCCGCGCTCCAGCCCGTACAGCCCAGCGCGCCCCACTCGTCCAGGTCCTCGGCCGGTGCCCAGAAGGCGATGCAGGAGTTGTGCGACGAGCAGCCGCCCAGCACCTTGGCCCTGGCGTGCCGCATGAAGCTGTTGCCGTTCTCCTGCGGCTCCACCGGGTAGTCCCAGTCGTAGCCGGACTCCAGCAGGGCCATCCAGCGGTCCAGCCGCAGCACGCTGTCGTCGCCGGCGTCCGAAGGACCGGCCTCCAGCACGCAGACGGTGACAGCGGGGTCCTCGCTCAGCCGGGCGGCGACGACCGCGCCCGCGGTACCGCCGCCCACCACTACGTAGTCGTATGCACGGCCGCCGTCGGGGCGCTCGGACGTTTCCTCGGACATCGCTGCTCCAGATCAGGGGTTCCGGCGGGGGAGAAGGGGAGGGGAGGAGGACCGTCGGGGGGTCAGCGGGGGTTCAGCCGGTTCATACGGCGGGCGGCTGCGGGGTCTCCGGGACGGCCCGGTGCGCGTCCAGTACGCCGGTCTTCTTGCGCTGGACGAACCAGTAGTACGCGAATCCCCCGCCGCCGACGATCCCGATGAAGAGGAACGCGCCCCACTGGAGGTACCAGTGGTGCGGGCCCGTCGCGTTGTAGACCTTGCTGCGCGGCCAGGCGAGGTTGAGCGACATCGCGAAGCCCCACAGCACCGCGAGGATGTTGATGGGGAGTCCGAACCGGCCGAGGGAGAAGCGCCCTTCTGCGGGCTCCCAGGTGCCGCGCAGCCGCCGGATCAGCATCGGGGTGGTGACCAGCAGATACGCCACATAGATCATGATGATGGCGATGCTCGTGATCACCGAGAAGATCTGTGGCTGGTTGATGTTGATCACCAGGATCACGATGCCGACGATCCCGATGATGATCGCGGGAAGGACTGGCGTCTTGAAGCGCGGGCTGACCCGGGCGAGCAGTGACGAAGCCGGCAGGCAGTTGTCGCGGGCCATCGCGAACGCCAGCCGGATACCTGCCGCGTGCACCGCGAGCTCGCAGACGGTGATGGCGACGACCACGCACCACAGCACGATCTGGCCGATCGTCGAACCGAGCGTGGAGAGCACCACGTACTGCAGACCGTCCGCGGCCAGTTTCTTCGAGGTCAGGCTGGGCACGGCCAGCAGCGCGAACAGCAGGATGAGCCCGCCGAGCAGGAACGAGAAGAACAGGGCCCGCAGAATCGCCCGCGGAGCGTTCCGGCTGGGATCCAGGGACTCCTCACCGAGCGAGGACGCCGTGTCGAAGCCGTACATCACGTATGCGGAGGCGAGCGAAGCGGTCAGGAACGCACGGAAGTAGCCCAGGGTCTGTCCCGAACCGATCCCGTGCGTCTGGACGATCGCGGCGGGGCCCCGGGTGATGTGCGCGGCCAGCAGGATGATCAGGACGATGGCCGCGATCAGCTCGACCATGACACCGGCGGAGTTGATCCTGGCCATCAGCTTGACCCCGAATGCGTTCACCAAGGTGGTGAAGAGGATCAGTACGCTGCCCAGCAGCACGGCGTTCTCCGCCGCGTCGGTCTTGCCGGTACCGTCCCCGACGAACTGGAACGTCGCCGAGATCTGCGGCAGCGTGATCTGGTACGCGAGCGCCACGGCGGCCAGCGACACCATCGTGGCCGTCACCATCATCCAGCCGCCGAGCCAGCCGACGTGCGGGCCGCCGAGCTTCTTGGCCCAGTTGTAGACGGAGCCCGCCACCGGGTACCGGGCGGCCAGCTCGCAGAAGCAGAGGGCCACCATCAGCTGGCCGATGAAGACCATCGGCCAGGACCACCAGTAGGCGGGCCCGCCGAAGCTGACACCGAAGTAGAACAGCTGGAAGGTACCGGTCAGGATCGAGATATAGCTGATGCCGGCGGCGAAGGTGTGGAAGTTGCCGAGGGTGCGCTTGAGTTCGGGCTTGTAGCCGAACGCCGAGAGCGAGTCGTCGTCGTCCTGGTGCTGTGTGCGGGTCTCACTCCCGGGGCCGGGCGCGGTGTCGTCCCCGCCGGGGCCGCCCCGCCCTTTCCGGTTCACTCGAACCACCTCAGCGGACGCGGCGACAGATTGCGCCACACGTGCTTGGCCTCCTGGTACTCCGCGAGACCGGCGGGGCCCAGCTCGCGCCCGAATCCCGACTGCTTCATCCCGCCCCACTCGGCCTGCGGTACGTACGGCTGGAAGTCGTTGATCCACACGGTGCCAGCCCGCAGCCGGGAAGCCACCCGGTGCGCCCGGCCGACGTCCTGGGACCAGACCCCGCCGGACAGCCCGTAGACGGTGTCATTGGCGAGGGTGACCGCCTCGTCCTCGTCGCGGAACCGCTCGACCGTCAGGACCGGGCCGAACGATTCGTCACGCACTACGGACATCCCCGGCGTGCACTCGTCCAGCACCGTCGGCAGATAGTAGAAGCCGGAGTCCAGCGCCCGGTCCTCCGGCCGTGCGCCCCCGCACCGGAGCACCGCGCCCTCGGCGATGCCGGCCGCCACATAAGCTTCCACCTTCTCGCGGTGGGCGGCCGAGATCAGCGGGCCGGTCCGCGCGCTCTCGTCGAACGGGCCGCCCAGCGGGATGGCCCGCGCCCCGGCCACCACGTCCTCGACGAACCGGTCGTGCAGCTCGTCCTGGACGAGCAGCCGCGCGCCCGCCGAGCAGACCTGTCCGGAGTGGAGGAAAACGGCGGTCAGGGCGTAGTCCACGGCGCTCTCGTACTCCGCGTCCGCGAAGACGATGTTGGGGTTCTTGCCGCCGAGTTCCAGGGCGATCTTCTTCACCGTGGGGGCCGCGGCGGCCATGATGCGCCGTCCGGTGACCAGCCCGCCGGTGAAGGACACCATGTCGACCCGCGGGTCCTCGCTGAGGGGCGCGCCGACGGCCGGTCCGGTGCCCAGGACGAGGTTCGCCGCCCCGCCCGGCAGCCCGGCCTCGGTCAGCAGCCGCATCAGGAAGACGGCGGTGTGCGGCGTCAGTTCGCTCGGTTTCAGTACGAACGTGTTGCCCGCGCCGAGCGCCGGCGCGACCTTCCACGCGGTCTGCAGCAGCGGATAGTTCCAGGGGGTGATCAGCGCGCACACGCCGACCGGTTCGTGCACGATCCGGCTGTCGACGCCGGGGTCACCGGTGTCGACGACCCGGTCGGTGCCGCCGGACGCCACCAGATTGCCGAAATAGCGGAAGCAGTTGGCGATGTCCGCCATGTCGTACTCGCTCTCCACGAGCCGCTTCCCGGTGTCCAGGGACTCGGCGCGGGCGAGCGCGTCCTGATCGCGTTCGATCAGGGCGGCGACCCGCAGCAGCAGCGCACCCCGCTCGGCGGCCGGGGTGGCGGGCCACGGGCCGCTGTCGAACGCCTCACGCGCCGCGCCGATTGCCGCCGACGCGTCCTCCGGACCGGCCTCGTCGACCGTCGCCACCAGCGTGCCGTCGGCGGGGCAGCGGATCTCGCGGAGCGCCCCGTCAGCGGCGGGCGTCCAGGTCCCGCCGATGAACAGCTCAGGCATGCGGTACTCCGTAAGTTGTGAGGCGGCCCGGGCTTGCGCGTGGGCACTCGGTGGTACTCCATGCGGTTGCCCCACCGACCGGCGGTGCCGTATCGACCGGCAGTGCTTTACCAACCGACAGTAGGGAGCCCGGGGCGTCCGCGCAGTACGGGCGAGGCAGCCGGGGGAAGCGACCAGTGGTCAGGAACCCTGCCAGGAGTCCAGTTCGCGCACCCGCGACACGGCGGACGACCGCTGCCGGGCGGGCAGCGCGGTGGCGAGCGCCCGCCAGACGGGGAGGTCGTCCTCGCCCCACGGGCTGTACGCCCAGTCCGCGAGCAGCCCTGGGTCCCGGCGTGCGATCAGGGCTTCCCGCAGCTGGTCCGCGAGCCGCCGCCGCAGCCGGACCACCGCGGGCGCCCGCGACCCGGGCAGCAGCGGACCGGCGTACGTGTTCATCGCCGAGGTCACGGCCCCGGACGCCAGCAGGCGCGCCACCCCGGCGAAGTCCGTGTCGACGGGACCGGCCAGCCGGTAGGGACGCGACCGCAGCAGCTCCGGGCCGAGCAGCCCGCGCAGCCGGGACAGCTCCGCGCGCAGAGTGACCGGGGTGACCGTCTCGTCCTCGTACAGCTCGACGAGCAGCTCGTCCCCCGTCACACCCTCCGGGCGCTGGGCGAGCAGCGTGAGGATCTCGCTGTGCCGTCGGCTGAGCCCGCACGTGCGGCCGCCCGCCACGAGCAGTGCCGTGTCCCGCCCCAGCACCGACAGCCGGACGGATCCGGCTGAGGGCGGCGGCGCCAGGAGCGCGAGCTGCGACTCGGCGGCCCGCGCGACCGCGCTGACGAAGGCCAGGCTGTGCGGATGGGCGAGCCGGTCGCCGCCGGTGATGTCCACGGCGCCCAGCAGCCGCCCGGTGCCCGGATCGTGGACGGGCGCCGCGGCGCAGGTCCACGGGTGTACGGGCCGCTGGAAGTGCTCGGCCGCGAAGACCTGGACGGGACGGTCCACGGCGATGGCGGTGCCGGGCGCGTTGGTCCCGGTCGCCGCCTCCGCCCAGCGCGCCCCCGGCACGAAGTTCATCAGGCCCGCCTCTCTGCGGGGTGTCGCGTGCCCCTCCACCCAGAGCAGCCGACCGTGTGCGTCGCACACCGCCAGCAGATGCTCGCCGTCCATCGCGTAGGCGCCCATCAGCTCGCGGAACAGTGGCATCACCCGGGCCAGCGGATGGCCGTCCCGGTACGCGGCGAGCCCGTCGTCGGACAGCTCGACGCGCGCCGTCCCCTCGCGGCTGACCCGTGCGCGGGCCGAGCGCCGCCAGGACTCCGCGACCACGGGCCGCACGGGGCGCTCGACCCGCCCCGCGGCCGCGAACGACTCGTACGCCCCGCGCAGCGCTCTGCGGCGCCGCGCGGGATCGGCGCCCGCCTCCAGAGCCACCCATGTGTCGGTCAACTCGGCCTCCCCGGACCCCGGTGCACGGCCCATCGTCACCCCGGCGGCGGGACCGGGCAAGCGTCCCGTCAGGCCTGGTTGACCAGCCGCAGGTAGCGGACCCAGTCCCAGTTGGGGCCGGGGTCCGTGTGGTCGGTGCCCGGGACTTCGACATGCCCGATGATGTGGGTGCGGTCCTTGGGGATCGAGTACCGGTCGCAGACGGACGCGGTGAGCGCCGCCGACTTCTCGTACAGGGCGTCGGTGAAGTACTCGGGCTTGTCGACCCAGCCCTCGTGCTCGATGCCGACACTGCGGGTGTTGTAGTCCCAGTTCCCGGCGTGCCAGGCGATGTCGTGCTCCCGGACGCACTGGGCGATGTACCCGTCGGCCGAGCGGACCACGTAGTGGGCGGTGACCGCCTTCGCCGGATTCCGGAAGATGGCCAGGGTGTTGGCGAAGGTCTCCTGGGTGACGTGGACCACCACCCGGTCGATCCGGTACGCCGACGGGCGGGTCGACACTGTGTAGTTGGCGGTGGACGCGGGCGTCCAGTGGGCGGTCGGGTAGTCGGTGTCCGACGCGCTGTCCGCGTCCGCGTGGGTCGCGGGCAGCAGGACGCCCGCGGTGACCATGAGCGCCGCGCTCTGCAGCAGCCGTCTGCGGCTGGGACCTGATCCGTTGGGTGCCATCCGGCTCTCCTGGGGTGGGGGGAACGTACGTCTGCGGTGGTGCGGTCAGGATGGGTCAGGGCCGGGGGAGCAGCGCCGCGGTCTCCCTGAGATGACGGTGCAGACCGCGGTGCGGTTCGCCGGCCGGCAGCCACTCCTTGCGGATCTTCGCGACACACGTGTAGTTGGCGTCGCAGACGTTGGCGAGCGGCGCCTCGCCCGCCTGGGAGAGCAGCTGGTACGCGTCCAGCCGGGACAGCCCGTAGTCGCGTGACAGCCACTGCACCAGGTCCAGTTGCGAGATCCGGAAGGCGTCCTCCAGCGGGCGCGCCGAGCCGGTCGACATCAGATGGGTGTCCGACTCCAGGCGCGGCCACGGGGTCGCCACGCCCTTGAGGAGTTCGACCACGACGACGGTGTTCATGGCGCACTCCACGGCCACTCCGCAGGTCTCGCCCTCGCCCTGCCTGGCGTGCCCGTCACCGAGGCTGAGCAGCGCGCCTTCGACGTTCACGCCGAGGTAGCAGGTGACGCCCGCGCGCATCTCCGGGGTGTCCATGTTCCCGCCGTGCGCGTCGGGCACCAGCGCGGAGCGCACCTCCAGATTGGCCGGGGCCACCCCGACCGTGCCGTGCATCGGGTCCATCGGCAGTGCGATCTCGATGTCGCTGTCCCGCGCCCGGAAAAGGCAGGTGCGCCGCTCCCGGTCCAGCTCCCACATCCAGACGACCTCGGGCAGCGGTGGCTGCAGGGTGGCCGTCGTGTGGGTGGAGGTCAGCGCGCCGAAGAGCGGGACGGTCGTCGACGCGGCCCAGTCGCGGGCCGGTTCGACCGATACGAAGTGCACGGCCACGGTGTCGCCGGGCTCGGCGCCCTCGATGTGGAAGGGGCCGGTCTGCGGATTGAGGAAGGGGAACTCGCAGACCTCGGACACCAGGTCCTTCTCGGACCGTACCCGGCCGGCGAAGCAGTCCTCGGTGAACAGGTCCAGGACGGTGCCGGGAGCGATGCGTGCCACCGGGGCCGCCCCGCCGAACGTCCAGGCGTACTCTCCCTCGCCGGGCCGCACGGTCACGATGCGCGGATCAGTCATGCGCGTAACTCCCCTGTCTCATCAGTTGTGTTGCCGGTCGTGGCGCCCTTCCCGGTCAAGGCGCCGCTTTCCTGTTGGCTGTGGGCTCCGGAGGGGTCCGGCGGCCCGTCCAGATGCACCCGGCCCGTCTCCGCGAGCCGCTCGGGATGCCGACGCGCCAGCACGGCCAGCACCACCACGCCGGTCAGCATCCAGCCGCCGACCACCGGCCCCGCGTACGAGACGGGCGGCTTCAGCGTGGAGACGAAGTCGAAGGCCGGGATCCCGGCCGCCGTCAGGAGCGCGGGGACGAAGGCGGCGATGCCGAGCACCGGGAAGAGCAGATGGGGCACCGGGCGGAACAGGTCGCGCCTGCGCCGCAGGAAGTATCCCGCGCAGGCCAGATTGACGACGATGTACACACCGATGACCACCGTCACGATGACCGTGGCCAGCAGCGCGAAAGCGGTCTCCGGGCCGTACGCGAGACCGAGCCCGAGCACGGCGGCCACCGCGACGGCGAACTGCGCGGCGACCCCGGTGACGGGGGAGCGGTGGCGCGGATGGACACGGGCGAACGGGCGCGGGAACACCCCGATCCGTCCTAGCGCGAAAGCGGTCCGCGTCGACACGTTCGCGCACGCGTTGGCGTTGGCGATGGTCGAGTTGACGATCGCGAGGAAGAGCAGCACCCAGAAGAGCCCGAACGAGGCGCGCGCCACGCCCTCCCAGGACGCGGCGCCCAAAACGCCGAACCCGGCGAACCGGTCGGGGCCGAAGTACACGGACATCGCGTAGGTGGTCAGGACGTAGAACAGACCGATCGCCAGCGCCGCGCCGAGGACCGCCCGCCGCATGGTGCGACGCGGGTCGCGCGCCTCCTCGGCGAGCGGTGCGGCCGCCTCGAACCCGGAGAACGCCAGCACCGTGTAGACGGATCCGGCGAAGACACCGCCGACCCCGGTGTAACCATGGGCGGTGTGGGAAGTGCCGAACACCGAGAGGGTGTTGGCGTCCCCGGCTTTCACGATCAGCAGTACGGCGAAGACCAGCAGGACGAGCACCTCGAAGACGCCGAGCACCGTGCCGAAACGGGCCGAGGCCCGGACACCGTAGAACCCGGCCAGGGCGATGACCACCGCTCCGGCCAGGGACCACGGCCACCACAGGTCCGCCGGGTACGAGGCCCACTCCTGGTGCAGGGTGCCCGCCGTGGTGAAGCCGAGCTGGAGCAGCAGCAGGGCGGGCACCAGCGCCTCGACGAACACATAACCCCAGCCGACCAGGAATCCGACCGCCGGGTGCAGCCCCTGCGCGGAGTACGTCGCCACCGATCCCGCGGCGGGCAGTTGCCGTGCGAGTTCGGCGACGCACGAAGCGGTGAACAGACAGGCGACCAGAGCCACCAGCACCGACAGCGGCAGGCTGCCGCCCGCGAACGCGGCACCCGACGGGATCGACGCCGCGACGGCCGCCGCGGGCGCCATGGCGGTGATGCTCTGGAAGAGCACCTCGCGCAGTCCGATGGCATCGCGTCGCAGCCCCGGACCTGGTTCCCCCGGTTCCCCCGGTTCTTCCGGCATTCTCCGACTCCTTGTGTCCGCCGACCGGCACGAGCCCCGCGCGCCATACCGTACGGGCAGACGCGGGAGGGGCGGAAGGGGCCGATGCGCCTGCACGGCACGGTAGTTGACCCGGTCGGCCGCTGCGCGGCGGCGTCACTCGCGTTGCTCCGTCCCGCACAGCAGCGCGCCCGCGTCCGAGAGCGTGGCCCCGATCCGGTGCAGAGCCGGTTCGTCCACGGCGAGCGGCGCGTACTGGGGGCCCCGCGCGGTGTCCCACCGCCGTGCGACCTCGGTGGCGTCCTCGCCGAGCAGCAGCCCCGCTGCCTGGGCTGCCGCGCCCAGTGCCACCAGCTCCTTCGCCACGGGCACCTGGACGGGCCGCCCCGACAGCCGCCGTACGGTCTCCCGCCAGGCGGTCCCCTGGGCCCCGCCGCCGATCAGCAGCAGCGGCGCGCCGGGATCCGCGTCCTTGTCCAGGACCCGGTCCAGGGCGGCGAGCAGCGCGTAGACCGCGCCGTCGTAGGCGGCCTGGAGCAGCTGCCCCCCTGTCGTGTCGTGGCGCAGCCCGTACAACAGGCCTGCGGCGTGGGGTAGATGGGGGGTGCGTTCGCCGCCGAGGAAGGGCAGCACCACGGAACCGCCACCCGCCTCGACGGCCTCCCGGTCGAGCTGGAGCAGCGCGGCGATCCGGTCGACCGCCAGGGTGCAGTTGAGGGTGCAGGCGAGCGGCAGCCAGTCGCCCCGCGCGTCGGCGAAACCGGAGACAGTACCGGAGGGGTCGACGGGCCGCTGCCGCGACACCGCGTACACCGTGCCCGAGGTGCCGAGGCTGAGGACGGGCCGGCCCGGGCGCAGCCCGAGGCCGAGCGCGGCGGCGGCGTTGTCACCGGTGCCCGGCGCCACCACGGTGCCCGGGGCAAGCGGCAGACCGGGCAGTGCGCGCACGGTGCCCGCTGCTTCCGACGGACCTGTGACCTCGGGCAGCAGGTCGGGGGAGAGGCCCGCGAGCAGCAGGATCTCCTCGTCGTACGCCTCGGTACTGGTGGCCCACCAGCCGGTGCCAGAGGCGTCGCCCCGGTCGGTCGTGCCCCGGCCGGTGAGCCGTTCCGTGAGGTAGTCGTGCGGCAGCCGGACCGCCGCGGTGGCACGGGTCGCGTCCGGTTCGTTCTCCAGCAGCCAGGCCCACTTGGTGACGGTCATGGCGGGCCCCGGCAGGCTCCCGGTGCGGTCGGCCCAGGTGCTCGCGCCCAACTGCCCGATGAGGCGCTCGCTCTGGCGCGCGGAGCGGACGTCGTTCCACAGCATCGCCGGGCGCACCGGCCGTCCGGCCGCGTCCAGGGTCACCAGACCGTGCTGCTGTCCGCCGACCGAGATGGCGGCCGCCCGGGCTGCCGCGGGTCCGCACTGGCGGAGCGCGTCGGTGAGCGCCGTCCACCACTGCTCGGGATCGCTCTCGCGGGCGCCGTCGCTGCCGGTGACGGTGTGCGGGGCCTGGCCGTGCGCGACGACCTCGCCGGTCGCGGAGTCGACGACCAGTGCCTTGGTCGACTGGGTGGAGGAGTCCACGCCGATGACCAGGGGGCCTTCGGGTGCTGTCATCGATCTGCTCCGCTCTGAGGGGCCGGGCGCCGTGGCTTTCCGGCGGCGCCCTGGATACTAATTTGTTAAACCTCATGACGAAATAGGTCGGCGGCGGAGCGGTGCAGGGGGTGGTTCCGGGACCTTCCCGCTGGAACGGGAGGCGCCGTGGTCGTCTCCGGGGGCGGCGGTGAGTGGGCGCGGGCCCTTCAAGAGCTGTGGAACTTCATGGACTGAGGCCCGGTCAGGATCTGTGGACTGGTCCGGAACAGGGGAGCGCAGCCGCAATCCACTCCCCTGAACCGGCCCGGACTACATTGCCGCAGGCCAGGCGGGTCGTTCAATCGCCCGGGCGGGCGGGTGCGCGGACCCGTGTTCGCGGCGCTCATGGATCATGTCCGGGTGCGCCGGTGCCCGGCGGCCAGTTCCCCGCAGGCCGGCCCCGTACCGCCCTCCGGCGTGCGCCCGCGCCCTTTCCCACCGCTGGTCAACTGCCGCTCTGTCACTCGTCGTCGGTCGCCATGGCCAGCGCGGCCGCCGGGTCGGGATCGGCGGGTCCGGCAGGAGTCCAGCGGCCCAGCTCCTTGCGGTAGGGCCACCAGCGGCCGTCCTGCCCGTAGCGCAGCTGGGCGTCGGCCCCCACCACGGTCCAGCGGCTCCCGGCCAGGCCGAACCGTGGACAGGCTCCCTGCTCCCACGCCTGGTCGAGCTGTGCGCATGCCCGCGCCAGTTCCTCGGCGCCGGGCGTCCACTGCTCCTCCAGCACGGACAGCGCCGCCGCGCCGCCGCAGTGCCAGGCCCGGACGGCGAGGGCCAGCTCGGCGCGCTCGCGGCCCGAACTCTCGGCGAGGCGGGCCGATATGCGCGTCTCCGTGGCTTTCGCGGCCAGCCGTACGGCGTCCTGTTCCGCCGTCAACTCCACGGCCAGTGGCCGGTGTTCATGGTCCGGAGCGAGCGCTTCGGCCAGCAGGAGCGCCGCCCTGCATGCCGCGTCCGCCGCGAGGAACTCAAGCGCGCCCGGGTCCAGACCCGGCGCCGGACCCGTCTCCGTGTCGAGGGACGGCGGCCGGCCCGGCCCGTCCGGGACCGGCGGCGGCGCGGGCAGCGGCGGCAGCGTGTCCCCAGCGGCGAACGCCTCATCGGCCCGTACGCCCCCGGGCTCACGGTGCCCCTCGCACGCCCGGGCGCTCTCCGGTCCTGCCGCCCGCCCCGCGGTGCGCCGCTGCAGTTCGTCCAGCAGTCCCCGCTCAGCCCGCCCGCGCATCAGCAGCAGCACGAACGGATCCTCGTCGAGGAGGCGCGCCACCTGGTAGCAGAGCGCGGCCGTGTGCGGGCAGTGGTCCCACGCGTCGCAGGAGCACTCCGGCTCCAGATCCCCGAGCCCCGGCAGCAGGTCCACCCCGGCAGCGGCCGCGTCCTCCACCAGGTGCGGCGGCATCTCGCGGTCCAGCAGCGCCGCGATGTGCCCCGCGCTCTCGACCGCCATGTCGAGGAACCGGTCCCACTCCTGGTCGCTCAGTTGCTGCAGCAGCACGTCGCTGCGGTACCGCGTGGAGTCCGGGTCCTGTACGACCGCGGTGATCCGCCCCGGCCGTACGGACACCGCGCCGACAGCGCCCGCGCGGGCGTATCTGCGGCCCTTCTTCAGCTGCTGCCGGTCAAGGGCCGTGTCCTCAAGGGCTTTCAGCCAGGCCAGGCCCCACCAGGTCCCCGCGAAAGCGCGGCCCTGGGCCGGTGCGAGCGCGGCGAAGGTGCGCTCCGGTGCGTCCGTACCGCTCATCGTGCACTCCCTCGCAGTTCCACCAGATCAGCCAGTTCGGCGTCGGTCAGCCCGGTCAGCGCGGCCTCGCCGGCCCCGAGCACCGCGTTGGCCAGTTCGCGTTTGCGGTCGAGCATGGCGGCGATCCGGTCCTCGATGGTCCCCTCGGCGATCAGCCGGTGCACCTGGACCGGCTGGGTCTGCCCGATGCGGTACGCGCGGTCGGTGGCCTGGGCCTCGACGGCCGGGTTCCACCAGCGGTCGAAGTGCACCACATGGCCGGCCCGGGTGAGGTTGAGACCGGTGCCCGCGGCCTTCAACGACAGCAGGAACACCGGCACCTGGCCGTCCTGGAAGCGGTCCACCATGTCCTGGCGGCGGGCGACCGGCGTCCCGCCGTGCAACAGGAGGGTGGGTACCCCGCGGGCTGCCAGATGCTGTTCGATGAGCCGGGCCATCCGCACGTACTGGGTGAAGACGAGCACACTCGCGCCTTCGGCGAGGATCGTGTCGAGCAGCTCGTCGAGCAGCTCCACCTTGCCCGAGCGCCCCTCGATGAGGGGCTCGTCCTCCTTGAGGTACTGCGCGGGGTGGTTGCAGATCTGCTTCAGCGCGGTCAGCAGCTTCACCACGAGACCGCGGCGGGCGAAGCCGTCCGCGGTGGAGATGTCCGCGAGCGTCTCCCGGACCACGGCCTCGTACAGACCGGTCTGCTCCCTGGTGAGCGCCACCGCGCGGTCGGTCTCCGTCTTCGGCGGCAGCTCGGGCGCGATGCCCGGATCGGACTTGCGCCTGCGCAGCAGGAACGGCGCGACCAGCCGGGAGAGCCGTTCCGCCGCGGCCGGGTCCTTTCCGCCCTCGATGGCCTGGGCGTAACGCGTACGGAAACCGCCCAGCCTGCCCAGCAGGCCGGGCGTGGTCCAGTCGAGGATCGCCCACAGCTCGGACAGGTTGTTCTCCACCGGGGTGCCGGTGAGCGCCACGCGGGCGCGGGTGCCGATGGTCCGCAGTCGGCGGGCCGTCGCGGAGTACGGATTCTTCACATGCTGCGCCTCGTCGGCGACGACGAGCCCCCACGGCGCCCCGGCCAGCCGCTCGGCGTCCAGCCGCATGGTGCCGTAGGTGGTGAGGACGAACTCGCCGTCGGCCAGGCCCTCCAGGCGCCGCGCCGCACCGTGGAAGCGGCGTACCGGAGTGCCTGGCGCGAACTTCTCGATCTCCCGCTGCCAGTTGCCCATCAGGGAAGCCGGGCAGACCACCAGGGTGGGGCCCGCCGAGTCCTTGTCGCTCTGCCGGTGCAGATGCAGAGCGATCAGGGTGATGGTCTTGCCGAGGCCCATGTCATCGGCGAGGCAGCCGCCGAGACCGAGCGAGGTCATCCGGTGCAGCCAGTTCAGGCCGCGCAACTGGTAGTCGCGCAGGGTCGCTTCGAGTGCGGCCGGCGGCCCGATCGTCTGCTGCCCGGTGCCCTCCGGGTCGCCGAGATGGTCGCGCAACCGCGCCAGCGGGCCCGTCGCGGTGACTGCCATCTGCCGCCCGTCCACCTCCGTCGTGCCGGTGAGCGCCGCCCCCAGCGCCTCGATCGGAGCGATGGCCCGGCCCCGGGTGTCGCGGGTGTGACGGGCGCGCCGCATCTCCTCCGGGTCGATCAGCACCCACCGGTCGCGCAGCCGCACGGCGGGTCGGCTCGCCTCGGCGAGCTGGTCGAGTTCGGCGTGGCTCAGCTGCTGATCGCCCAGCGTGAAGCGCCAGTTGAAGGCGAGCAGGGTGTCGGCGGAGAGCACGGACGGCAGGTCGGTGGCGGGTCTCTCCGCCGGGCGTGCGTAACCTGCGGCGGCATCGGCTGCGCCTTCGGATGCGGCATCGGTTCCGAAATCGGTTCCCGCGTCAGTTCCGGCGTCAGGGGTCTCGTCCTCCGTGCCGATGACGGCCTGCGCGGTCAGCGTGCGGGAGAACTCCCGGGGCCAGTGCACCCGTACCCCTCCGGCGGCGAGCGCCCGCGCCGCTTCGCCGAGCAGTTCGGCGACCTCCTCGTCGGCGAGTTCGACCGCGTCGGGCACAGCGGCTGAAAGGAGCGGTGCGAGCGGCGCCCAGGCGCGGGCGGCCCGGCGCAGGGCGAGCAGGGCGTCCATCCGGGCCCGCGGCCCGAAACCCGTTGCCGAGCCCGACCAGACGTCCGAGGCGTCGGCCGTCAGGGAGGGGTCGCTGACGCCGTGCATCTGCAGGACCGCCCGGAAGACCGGCCCGTCGCCGGTCCCCATGTCCGCGCCGGACAGCCCTGTCACCTCCACCCGCAAGGAGATGCGGACACCGGCGTCCTGACCGGCCGCGACATCGGCGGCCCAGGCCTGCTGGCCGGGCAGCTTCCGCGGTTCGGCGGCGGCGAACGCGGGGCTCCCCGCCGCGAATGACGCGGCGGGCGCCCGCGGCAGGCCGTCCGCCACGGCGTCGAGGAAGTCGCGCACCAACTCCTGGGGTGCGGGAAGCAGTACGGGGTCCGCAGCCGGGTCCAGCGGCACCGCGTGCGCGGTCGGCGGCATGGCCGCGGCGAGTTCCCGTACGCATGCCAGATCGGCGGCGTCGAGCGGTCCCGCCCGCCATGCCTCGTAGCCGTCGGCGCTGAGACCCGGCAGCAGCCGCCCGCGGGCGGCGAGTTGGAGAGCGAGCAGAGCGGCCGACCCCCAGAAAGCGACAGCTGCTGACGCGTGCGCACCGCCACGGCCACGGGTGAGAACGGGCAGGGCTTCCTGTACCGTCAGCACACACGCCGGTACGGAGTACGGGCGTGCGTCGCCGCCGACGACGAGCAGCTCCTCCATGGGGCCGGGGCTCGTGGGCGGCTCGTTGCCATCGGGGTGCCAGAAGGCGACCCTTCCGGTACGTGCCGGGTCCGCAGGCAGGAAGACCGCGGAGCAGCGGGAGAGTTGGGCGATCTCGGAGAGCGTTGCCGTGGGGAGTCCTTGCACAGCGATAGCGCATTCCTCAAATTTGACTACTGTGGGTCGGGATCGCCGAGGGTACCTCATACCGAGGGCCGCCGGTGACGCCGTCACCCTGCGACGCGGTTTCGTCCGGCGCAGGGTGGAGGTAGCACCACCTGCTCAGCAGGGGGTGACCCCCCTGTCCCGGCCGGGGGTTGTCCCCTGCCCCGGCGGGGTGGTGGTGCCATGGTCCCCGCAGTCCCGAGACCTTACGTTTCATGAGGTCAGAGCATGGGCCAACAGACCGGAGACCGACATGCCACAGACCGCCTCGCTGCTCGTGGAACCCGAGCAGAAGACGGGCAGCGACTTCGCCCCCCTCCTGAGGGCGGTGAAGGCACATGGGCTTCTGGAGCGGCGCACCGGCTGGTACATCCTCAGCATGAGCGCCAACCTGCTGGCCCTCGCTGCGACGATCGCCGGCATGTTCCTGGTGGGTGACTCCTGGTGGACCCTCCTGCTGGCCCTTCCGCTGGCCGTCCTCTGGTCGCGCACCGCCTTCTTCGGACACGACGCCGGGCACGCGCAGATATCCGGTGACCGCGGGGCGAGCCGGGCCATCGGCTTCTTCCACAGCAATCTGCTGCTCGGCATGAGTTACGGCTGGTGGAACGAGAAGCACAACCGTCACCACGCCAACCCCAACCACGTCGACAAGGACCCCGACGTGGGAGTCGGCGTCATGGTCTGGACGCAGAAGCAGGCGGCGGAGCGCGAGGGACTCGCCCGCTGGCTCACCCGGAACCAGGCACGGCTCTTCTTCCCCCTGCTGCTGCTCGAAGGCGTCGCGCTGAAGGTCTACGGCTTCCAGACGGTGCTGTCCAGGGAGAAGCACGACGGCTGTCGTCAGCCGGGCCGCGAACGGACCGTCGAGGGCCTGCTGCTCCTGGTGCACCTCGCCGGATACGCCGCGCTCCTGCTCACGGTCATGTCCCCGGGAAAGGCCCTCGCCTTCGCCCTGGTGCACCACGCGCTGTTCGGACTGCACCTCGGGATGACCTTCGCCCCGAACCACAAGGGCATGGAGATGCCCGACTCCGACGGCGAGCGCTGGGGGCATCTGCAGCGCCAGGTGCTGACCTCGCGCAACGTACGCGGAGGGGTGCTCACCGACTGGTTCCTCGGTGGCCTGAACTACCAGATCGAGCACCATCTCTTCCCGAGCATGCCCAGGCCCCATCTGCGGCTCGCCCAGTCCCTGGTGAGCGCGCACTGCCGGTCGCTGGGAATGCCCTATGCCCAGACGTCCCTGATCGACTCCTACCGGCAGGCGCTGACCCACATGCACGAGGTCGGAGAGCCGCTGCGCGCGTCGTAGCGGCACCGGAGCGGAACAGTGGGGACCGCCCGTGCGTTCCACAGGCAGAGAGCGGCATCAGCCGCTGAGGAGGCGTTGATGTCCAAACCCGCAATGATCGCCGTCGGCGGTGTGGTCGCCGGCATCATCCTGATGATGCTGATCGGATTCCTTCCGGGGCTGCTGGTGCTGGTCGGAGTGCCCGTCGTGGCGTATCTGCTGCTCGACCCCAGTCAGCGCAGGAGGCTGCGCAGGATCACCCGTAAGGAGATAGGCCGCTGACTCCCGGTTCCCGGTGGGGACGCGCACCGCATCTTCACCGGGAACCGTACGCGGCGCTGCTTGCGGCGTAGGCGGGGAGAGTTTCTGCGTTCCCGGTCAGGCCGGGCGTACCGCCAGCTTCTCCAGGTTTTCGAGCAGCTCCGGCAGAGCGGGGCCCCGGCCGATCGGCACCACATCGCCCGGCTGGTCGTCGAGGAGTACGAAGGCCATGTCGTCGGTCCTGGCGACCAGTGACCAGCCGGGCCCGTCCGCGCGCAGCGTACGGGCGCCGCCCGGTGCGAAGGCCGACCGGATGCGCCCGAGCGGTGGAGGGGTGTCGAGATAGGCGTGCAGTTCGTCGATGACGCGACGGGCCGGACCGGCCTGCTTCTCCCCGGGCTCCGAGGTTTTTCCGGCCCCCGGGGCCTCTTCTCCCCGGTCTGCCCGATCTGCTGATTCTCCCGGTTCTCCAGATCCTCCTGGTTCTCCGGATTCCCGGGAGTCGACGGGTACGAAGGTCTCGTCGTCGCCGATCTGCTCCCGCCACTGCGCCCACTGCAGCGCGATCTCGTCGGCGCCCAGCCGCCGCTGCGCCGGTCCCCAGCTGTCCGCAGCAGGGGGAGCGAGCGGTTCGGGACCGCCGTCGGGCAGCCCCTCGGGGTCGTGCGGCGCGGGTATCCCCGGCGCGGCGACCGCGACGTCGAGCGGCCATCCCGGGAGCGAGGCGACGATCGACCGCTCGTCCGGCGACAGGTCGTACTCCATACCGCAGTCCCAGGACGCGATGGCCACAGCGACCAGCGACACATCGTCGATCACCACGGTCCACCGCGCGCCCGCGCCGTCCTGCCCCAGGACCATGCCGTATCCGTCGGGACGCGGATCGAGCCCGAGCGAGTGGCACGCCGAAGGGAAGTCGTCGCCGAGCACACTGGGGAACTGTGCTGGGGTCAGCAATACCGCAGTCAGGACATACAGCGAGTCGTCGCCGGCATCGTCCGTCCCCGTCACTGGAGCCTCCTGTTGATCAGTCGTCGGCGCACCCTAACCAGTCAGTAACGCCAGCGTCGAGTAGTAGATCGGAGGAATTCACTCCGCTTATGGAGGGTCAGCGCTCCATCGGTGGAGGGGCGGCCCCCCGGGGTGTGCTGGACGGGTCGCCCGGTGGGTCTTTCCGGCCGGATCTTGTGCCGCCCGCGGGTGCACCCGGCCCTGGTGCCGTTACGGGCAGGCGTGGCCTGCCGCGGTGCTGGATTCGTTGGTCGTCGCGCACAGCCAGCGCGAGAAACCGGCCGGGCTCATCGGCGTACGAGGTCATTCGCCACCCCGAGGCGGCGAGCAGTGTGCGCAGCCGACCCTCCTCGCGCAGATCGTCATCGGTGAGCCGGCGCCCCTGCCGGGCCGCCAGCGCCGCCCGCCCGATCGGATGGAACAACGCCAGCAGGCCGCCGGGTTTGACGGTGCGGGCCAACTCCCGTGCCCCTTCCTCGGGTCGGGGAAGATGTGCGATCAGCCCTGCGGCGAACACGGCGTCCAGCGACTCCGCGAGGACCGGCAGCCGCGCGACGTCCGCGAGCAGCAGTTGGGCGTCGCGGTGCCGCCCCGCACGCACGGCCGCTGTCAGCATCTCGGGCGTCAGATCGACCCCGATGACGTAACCCGCCGTCCCCACCGCCTCGCGCAGCGCGGGCAGCGCTCTCCCGGTACCGCAGCCCGCGTCCAGAACGGCGTCACCGGACCGCAGTCCTATTTCCGCGACGGCGGCGGCGTAGGCGGGTCCGTCGTCCGGGAACCGGGTGTCCCAGTCGGCCGCCCGGGCGCCGAAGAACTCCTGCACATGTGTGTGGTCATCGGTCATGAGGAGATGATCCCCCGGCGGCGTCTCCCGGATTCCTCCGCCTGGATACCTGCACGGGGTTCGGCTGCCCGCGCGGGGCCGGAACGGCAGGGTGCCGGGTCGGCCACCGCTCCCGTTCACCATGTTGCGCGGCATCGCATACCATAAAGAGCAGCAAATGGGGCATATCGACCCAGCGCGTGAATGAACGGCTGACCGGCCTGAGCGGCTGACCGGGGTGGGATGCCTCTGAAGCGGAGGAGGATCAGAGATGGGTACGAGCCATACCGCGCGCGCCCCCCGGACCCGCTTCGTCCTGAACGAACATCTGCCGGTCGACCACAGACTGAGCCGGGTCTACCGGTTCGGGGCCGGTCTGATGGGCCTTGTCCTGCTGGCTTTCGGGATACTCGGCGTGATCGACGAGATCGGGTTCTTCAGTACCGGTGGAGACATGGTCGCCGGGCTGAACACCAACGGCGCACTGAGCGTTCTGTCGATCGTGATCGGCCTGATCCTGATGGCCGGCTCCGTCATCGGCGGGAATATCTCGTCGATGCTCAACATGGTCATCGGCGTGGCCTTCATCCTCAGCGGGTTCGTCAACCTGGCTCTGATCGGTACGAGCTCCAACTTCCTGGCCTTCCACCTTCAGAACGTCCTGTTCAGCTTTGTGGTCGGGATTCTGCTGATGACATTCGGGATGTACGGCCGGGTCTCCGGCGGCCTTCCGCACGACAACCCGTACTGGCGCGCCCGTCACGAGAAGCATGAGCGGCGCGCGCGGCAGGCTGCCACGCACTGAGACGGGCGATACTAATCGGCCACGGCGGCCTGGGCGAGTACCTTCTCGATCCGCACCCGGACGAGTAGTTCACCCGGCACGCCGTTGCGTTCGGCGAATTCCGCCGCGCGTCCCTCGCCCATGTACCGGGCGCCGATCCGGCCGGCCCAGTGCGACACTTCGGCCAGATTCTCACTCAGCGTCGCGTGCCCCTGGAGCACGACGAACGAGAACGGCGGGCGGTCGTCGTCCACGCACAGGGCCACGCGTCCGTCCCGGGCCAGATTGCGGCCCTTGACGGTGCCCCGGCCTGTGTTGAACACGAGGTCCGGCCCGTCCAGGACGAACCAGACCGGGGCGATGTGCGGGCTCCCGTCGGCGCGTACGGTCGAGAGCTTGGCGGTGCGCGTGGAGTGCGAGACGAATGCCCGCCACTGTTCCTCGGTCATCTGCTGTGCCATGACAGCATCATCGGCCGTGGACGGCCGCGTCGCGAACCGAACGCGCCCCGAACGCGTCTCCTTGCCCGGAGCGCGGCTGTGGTGAAGGCTGGCCGGAGTTCGGGGGACCGGGGAAACGGGAATCAAGGGGGAGGGCCGGGACATGGCGCTGAGCAAGGGGCTCGACTGGCTGCTGGACGACCTGACGAACCGGGTCGAGCACGTCCGATACGCGTTGGTGCTGTCCAATGACGGGCTGGTCACCGGGGCGAGCAAGGAACTGGCGCGGGAGGACGCGGAGCATCTGGCCGCGGTTGCGTCCGGTCTGCACAGCCTCGCCAAAGGGTCAGGACTGCACTTCCAGTCGGGCGGTGTCCGTCAGACGATGGTCGAGTTCGACGAGGGGGTCCTCTTCGTCACCGCGGCGGGTGACGGCAGCTGCCTCGCCGTCCTGAGCATGGCCGAGGCCGATATCGGACAGATCGCGTACGAGATGACCCTGCTCGTCAACAGGGTCGGCGAGCACCTCGCGGTCGCCGCCAGGCAGCCCGACGACACTTCGTCCGCAACCTGGTGACACCACGTTGACCTGCGAAGTCCGCCCGGCTTGCCGAGTTATCCACAGGCCGGTCGGGCGCGGGGTCTCTCCCGGCTACTCTGATCACAGAGAGTATTCGTACCTCACGGGGGAGGGCATCATGGCGGTAACCGAAGCGGACCGCGGCAGCACGACCGTCACGACCGGGAGGGCCGCGAAGGCGCTGACTCCCGGTCGGGCTGCGCAGGAACTGGGCCTGAAGCGAGGCGAGTTCGAGCTGGCTGTCCAGCTCGGCCACATCAGGGTGACGGTGGACGCGGGGGGCGCGCGGCGCCGGGTCGCACCGGAGGAGACCGACCGGCTCAGGGCGACGGAAGGGTTTCCGGGCACTCTGCGGGAGCGGGTGAGGACGGTCGGGACGGGCGCGGCGGCCGAGCTCATCGGCGTCAGTCCGGGCCGGTTCACCAGGCTGGCGCGCGCCGGCTGCTTCACGCCTGTCTCTTTCCGCCTGAACCGCTACCGAGCCGTCGTCTGGATGTATCTCGCCGCAGAGGTCGAGGAGTTCGCGGTGAACCAGCCCGCGCTGCTCAGGGGCCGGGCCCCGGAAGAGCTGCGCTGCAGGCTGGCGGCGGGGGAGGACTGGCGCGCGCGGAACTGGCGGGGCCGTCGGCAGGCGCTGTTGCTGCGGCGAGCGGACGGCGCCTGGGCCCGCGCGGCCGTGCTGGCAGGTGCGCTCGATCCGGTGCAGCTCGCGGAGGTGGTCGATGATCCGTACGAGCGCGCGTATCTGAACAGGCTCCGGCCGGAACCGGTGGCTGTGCGCCCGGACTCGCCGGCGGCGCGGGAGGTGGCGGAGCGTCTGCTGTCGCCGGACGATCCCGACGAGATCCTCTGGTGCCGGACGAGTCTGATTCTGGCCCTGGAGGAGGCCCGCGCGAGCCTGGGTGCTCCACGGCCGGGTGAGGGCCACCCCGCCGTAATGGCGGCCCGACCGCAAGGCGGCGGGCGGGCGAGGGCGTTGCTGGCGAAGTGGCGCAGCCGGGAGCCGGGCGGGGCCTCCGGAGGAAATGGCGGCCCCTCCCTACCCTGACAACCCAAGGTTGACAGCCGCCTTGCTGTCAACCTACGGTTGTCACATGGTGAATCCAGTGCCTCCGGCTCATCCGGTCCGGCTCGACGACCTGATCGAAGCCATCAAAAAAGTCCACTCCGACACTCTGGAACAGCTGACCGACGCGGTCATCGCCGCCGACCACCTGGGCGAGGTGGCCGACCATCTGATCGGCCACTTCGTGGACCAGGCGCGGCGATCGGGCGCGTCCTGGACGGACATCGGCAAGAGCATGGGTGTTACCCGGCAGGCCGCACAGAAGCGCTTCGTCCCCAAGGGGGCCGGCGAAGCCCTGACCCTCGACCCCAGCCAGGGGTTCGCCCGCTTCACGCCGCGCGCGAAGAACGTCGTGATGGCTTCGCAGGACGAGGCCCGCGCGGCAGGCAACGCCGAGATCGGAGTCGGGCATCTGACCCTCGGGCTCCTGGCCGAGCCCGACGCACTCGCCGCGCAGTCGCTCATCTCGCAGGGCGCCCAACTGGACGCCGTGCGCGAGGCGGTCACCGCCGCACTGCCGTCCGAGGCGGAGACGGTGCCCGAGCTGATCCCGTACGACGCCGCCGCGCGCAAGGTGCTTGAGCTGACCTTCCGGGAGGCCCTGCGGCTCGGCCACAACTACATCGGAACCGAGCACATCCTGCTCGCACTACTGGAGTTCGAGGACGGCGCGGGGGCGCTGTCAAGCCTCGGCATCAGCAAGTCGGCCACCGAGTCCTACGTCGCGCAAGTGCTGGCGGCCATCACGGCCGGCAGGGGACGGGAGTGATCGGGACCCGGGCCGGCAAGCGGTCTGGCCACCGGCGCGAACTCTGCGGCTGCCTGTCCGCCCTGGCTGACTGAGGCGGTGGCACGCGGGGGTACCACCGGGCAGGACGAAAGGAGGCGCCCGCCGTGCGGTCGCTCCCGTGCGTACTCCGGCGCGCGGGGGGCGGACACCGTGAAGTCCGGCCGCCTGAGGGGGCCGTGGCCCCGGCCCCGAACGAAGCCACCGGCTGCGGTACTGATCACACCTCCTACCGGATACGGTTCTGGTGTGATCAATGGGGACGATATGACACCGGGGACCGCGCTCCTGCTCGCGGCCGCACCGGCGGGCAAGGGCCGTCTGACCGACGCGACCTCCGTGCTCGCGACGCTCGCGGCGGTGCCCCCGAGCGCACTCACCGGCACCGCGGTCGCGACCGTGGTGGAACTCGCGGACCCCATGGATCCGCAGACGGTTCTGACACGGCTGCGTGCCGTCGCGGCTGCTCCCGGGCCGCTCCATCTGTACATCGCGGGCCAGTTGCAACTCGACCGCAAGCAGCGGCAGGTGCACCTCGCCCTCGCCCGCACCACGGCGATCACCGTGCGCTACAGCGGCCTGCCCTGGCACTGGCTCGCGACCGAACTCGCCGTACGGCCGCCCGGCGCGACGACCGTGGTGGTCGACCTGGTGGCCGACTCCGACACCTGGGAGCAGCTCGCGCGCGGGGGCTTCGGCCTCGGGCCCGGCGTCCGGCTGTACGGGCGGGTCGCGTCGCCTCCCGGGCGCCGCACCACGCTCGGGCCCAGCTATCTGAAGGCAATGGCCGAGATCTGGCGCACCGGAGCGAGACCGCCGATGGACCAGCTCCACGAACTGGCCGCGGACCAGGGCGGATCCGAAGGAGCCCTGCTGTTCGGCGGCGGCGAAGGCGTTCCGGCGGCAGCGGTCTCCGGCCTCGTATCGCAGCACGAACGGGCCCACGTCCCGCAGCAGGCCTGCCCGGACACCACCCCGGCCCCCTACCGGCCCAGCCGTACCACCGCCCCCGGAGCGGCACCGGCCTCCGCTCCCGCTCCGGCCTCCTCCGCGGCGGTGGTCCGGGCCTCCGCGCCGGACCCCGCCCCCGATCCGCACCCCGCGATCCTCTCGGCGGCGCGGGCCGGACGCCACACAGAAGCCGCCGCCGCGGCCGCCGCCTGGGAGAGCGAGGCGCTGCGCGCCTACGGGCCGGGTTCGGCGCAGGCCCTGCACTGGCTTGAGGTGCGGGCCGACCTCGCCCATCTCGCCGGTGACGCGGGGCGCAGCTGCGAACTGTGGCTGATGGCCGCGGGCGCCCGTCTGCAGAGCGGCCAGGCCGTCGACGACGCCGAGGTCGAGGCGGCGGTGGACCGGGCGCACCACGAGTGGGAGCAGATACCGGACCCGGCGCGTGTCCGTACTCTCGCCCCGGATCTGGTCGGGCTGCGCCGCCGGGTCCCCGGGCGCCAGCGCGGAGCGCTCCAGTTGCTGCAACAGCGCCTGGAACAGCTGGAGATCCGCACCCCTGGCCCTGCGCATCAGTCGTAGAACCACAGGAACCACCCAGCCCGAGGAGCACCGACCCGACCGCAGGGCCCCGTAGCCCTCGAAGCCCCGCAGCCTGTAGCTTCCGCAGCCCCGCCTGTCCCGCTGGACGGGGGTCTGGCCGGGCCCGCCACTGGTCTGGCCTGGCCTGGCCCGGCTTGGCGAGGGCGTCTCGCTCCGACCCGGCAGGCGCTGCACCTCGCCCAAGAACAAGCCCGACACGACGGGCAGTACGGACTCCCTGCGTGGGGTGTCGACCGGGCGGCCGGCGCCCGGATCGGTGCTGGAACGAGACAGCAGCCGGGATTGATGAAGTCTTTGCCTGTGGCTTGATCTTGTCGTTCTGCTGTCGGAACCAGGGCCAGGAGGCGGGCGCGGCAGGGCTTCTGCCCGCCGGGCACCCAGTACCCGCGAACCGCGAACGGCCGAAATGCCTGGGTAGAGGACGGCACTTGCGTTAACCGTGCGTTGACTGCATCCAGTCGCGTGACTCACGCTCGTCATATAGGTGCTGATTACAACTGATCCGGTCCGGCAGCCCGTTCGCCCGTATATCCGCTGGTCAACGCGGGCCCGAGGCTCCGGCCGTGGTCGGAAGCAGGAGGAATCACATGTGTGGGATCACCGGCTGGGTCTCTTTCGACCGTGATCTGCGGGCCGAGTCCGAGACGTTGGATGCAATGACCGAGACGATGGCCTGCCGTGGTCCGGACGACCGTGGCACCTGGGTCAGCGGCCCCGCGGGTCTGGGGCACCGCCGACTGGCCATCATCGACCTTCCCGGCGGGCGTCAGCCGATGACCGTCGAGACCGACCGGGGCGAAGTGGGCATCGTCTACTCGGGCGAGGCATACAACTTCACCGAGCTCCGCCGTGAACTGACCGGCCGCGGACACCGCTTCGTCACCGAATCCGACACGGAGGTCGTGCTGCACGGCTATCTGGAGTGGGGTGAAGGGGTGGCCGAGCGGCTCAACGGCATGTACGCCTTTGCCATCTGGGACAGCCGCCACCAGAAGCTCGTGATGATCCGTGACCGGATGGGTATCAAGCCCTTCTACTACTACCCGACGCCGGACGGTGTGCTCTTCGGCTCCGAGCCCAAGGCAATACTCGCGAACCCGCTGGCCCGCGCGAAAGTCGGACTCGGCGGGATGCGCGAACTCTTCGCGATGGTCAAGACGCCCGGTCACGGGTTCTGGGAGGGTATGCACGAGGTCGAGCCCGGCACGGTCGTGACCGTCGACCACGGCGGACTGCGCCGGCACGTCTACTGGGCCCTGGAGACCCGGCCGCACACCGACGACCAGGACACCTCGATCGCGCATGTGCGTACGCTCCTCGACGACATCGTCCGCAGGCAGCTCGTCTCCGACGTGCCCCGCTGCACGCTCCTGTCCGGAGGCCTCGACTCCTCCGCGATGACCGCGATAGCCGCCCGCCAGCTCGCGGAGACCGGCGAGACGGTCCGCAGCTTCGCCGTCGACTTCGTCGGGCAGGCCGAGAACTTCGTCGCCGATGAACTGCGCGGCACGCCCGATACCCCGTTCGTCCACGACGTCGCCCAGGCATCCGGCACCGACCACCGCGACATCGTTCTCGACTCGAACGCCCTGGCCGACCCCGACGTACGCGCCCGGATGATCACCGCCCGTGACATGCCTATGGGCTTCGGCGACATGGACGCATCACTGTTCCTGCTCTTCAAGTCCATCCGGGAGCAGTCCACGGTCGCTCTCTCGGGGGAGTCGGCCGACGAAGTCTTCGGCGGATACCTCCAGTTCTTCGACGAGGGCGCCAGGAATGCCGACATGTTCCCCTGGCTGGTGCGCTTCTCGGAGCACTTCGGGGACGACTCCGACGTCATGCGCTCGGACCTGACCGCCAAACTGGACCTGCCCGGTTACATCCGGGACAGCTACGCCGGAGCGGTCGCCGGCATCGAACGTCTCACCGGTGAAAGCGACTTCGAGTACCGGATGCGCAAGATCTGCCACCTCCACCTCACCCGGTTCGTGCGGGTGCTGCTCGACCGGAAGGACCGGGCGAGCATGGCGGTCGGCCTGGAGGTCCGGGTGCCGTTCTGCGACCACCGGCTGGTCGAGTACGTGTACAACACGCCCTGGTCCCTGAAGTCCTTCGACGGCAGGGAGAAGAGCCTGCTGCGGGAGGCGACGGCGGACGTGCTGCCGAAGTCCGTCTACGACCGGGTGAAGAGCCCGTACCCCTCGACCCAGGACCCGAAGTACGCCATCGCCCTCCAGGAGCACGCCAAGGACCTGCTGTCCAAGCCCTCTCACCCGATCTTCGACCTGGTCGATGCGGACCGGGTGCGCCGCGCTGCCCAGCGGGACGTCCCGCAGATCACCCAGGCGTCCCGGCGTGGCCTTGAGCGCACGCTCGACCTGGCCCTCTGGCTCGACCTCTACAAGCCGGAGCTGACGCTCTCCTGAGCCGATACCGAGCCGGCTCTGAGCCGTTCTCGACTGTTCTCCACCGTTCCTGAGCCGTTCCGGAGGCATTTCTGAGCCGTTCCTGAGCCGCTCCTGAGCTGTCCGGGCGGGTGGTCGCAGCTGTGCGGCCACCCGCCCGTGCGTGTGCCACGACTGCCGGTATCGGCCCCTCCGTGCGAGGGCCTCCGGACAGGGCCGTAAAAAGGGCAGGTCAGGCTGGTGCCACTCCTGCGCGTTGCGGATTCACCCGGATGGGGTGACCCTGGTGGGAGTCAGAGTGTGTCCATCCGATTACTTTCGGTGTCCTCGGGGCTGTCATGTCAGACGAGGTGTGGCCGGTACACCGCCGCCCACCCTGATGAGGAGACGCAGTCGTGATCACTGAAGCATCCCGCGAGTACGTACTGGACCTGGAAGCAACACCCGACAGAGTGCCGCAGGTCCGGCGTATCGTCGCGGCGCATCTTCGCCACTGGCAGCTCGAAGAGCTGATCCAGCCGGTCAGTCTGGGTGTGTGTGAACTGCTCACCAACGTCCATCTGCACGCGGGCGAGGACAAGCGCTGCACCCTGGAACTACGCTGGACCGGCCGCAGCCTGACCGCTGCCGTGCTGGACGCCAGCACGCGACTTCCGCAGCTGCGCTGTGCCAGCCCGCTGGTCACCCACGGCCGTGGCCTGCCGATGGTGTCCACCCTCAGTGACAGCTGGGGCACGCATGCCACCGATGACGGCAAAGTCGTCTGGTTCACGATCCGCGCGCAGGCCGTCACCGGCAGCCCGCTTGAGCCCCGTAATCCCCTTCCCGCCGTCTCGACGGCGGCCCGCAGCCTCGTCGTCGCGGAGCCGTCCGGGCTGCCGCAGGGGCGCACCGAGGACGTCCGGTTCGCGGAACTCGTGGACGCCGGCTCCTGACACGACCACAGTCCTGCGGCGCCCGGCGCGGCGGGACGGCACCGGTTCCACCGTGCCCTGCGCCGGCAGTTCGGCCGCGCAGGGCACGCGTGGTGCCCGACGGGGCCGTGCGGTCGCGCTTCCCGTACCGGCGCGTGCCCCGCGAGCAATCAGTGTGCCGTCCCGGCGCCTGGGTCCTGTGTGCGGTCAGTCCCGCAGCAGCCCGGCCACCGCACGGCCGAAGAGGAGCCGTCCCGACCGCGCGATGAGTCCGTCGAACGCCCCCGGCAGCCTCGCGATCCGCAACTCCTCGCGCCACACGACACGACAGCCGCATCCCTCGGGACGCACTTCGACCGAGGCCCGGCCCAGCACCACCCTGCCCTGCTTCTCCAGATCGCAGAAGCCCGGATGCCCGGGACGCGGCGGCTCCCAGCGGACGACCTGCATGGGATCGTCGAACCCCGCGCGGCCGGCCCCCGTACGCGCCACGAACCTGGTCCCCACCCTGTTCGGGCCCGGGGTCACAACGGTGATCCTGGTCAGCGGCACATGGGCGGCGTGCAGCTCCCACCGGGTGAGGCGCCGCCAGGCTTCCTCCGGGGGCAGCGCGCTGCATCGTTCGATGCGGAACTCAGCCATGGGGACGGACGTCCGGATGGCTGCGGGCGGGCGCGGTACGGACCATGTCGGAGAGGCTCCCTCTTTGTCGGCCCGGTGGATTGGTCGTCGCGGCGGCGGAACCCGCCCCGGAGCAGATGTGTATGCGGCAGAGCGCGCCCCAGGGTAGGCGCCCGCCAGGCTCCCAGGACAACGGCAGAGGGTGGTGTGTCTCCCCCGTGGAGACACACCACCCTCTTGCCGTGTCCTGGGCCGACCGCGCCCCAGCCGCGTCCGGAACGCGCCGGACCCGCGGCTTCAGTGGCCGGTGCCCTCCGTGTCACCACGCTCCTTCGTGGTGTGGCCGTCGTCGTACTGGATCTGCTCCTTGCGGACCTCGGCGGAGACTTCCTTCTGCTCGGTGACCCTCTCGGTCTCCATCCGAACCCGCTCGACCGCCACAGCCTCCTTGCTGACCACGGGCTGCTCGGCGTGCAGGATCACCTCGGACTCCGCCTCGCCTATGCGGGCCCGGTCCGCGGTGGTGCGGTCGCCTTCCGTGATCGGCTCCCGTACGACGTGGACCTCTTCGTGGCTGATCGGGACGGTGGTCGTCACGTTCTCGGTGACCACCACCTTGCGCAGCCGCGCACGGCCCGAGACATGTTCCTCGGTACCGACCCGCAGCTGCTCCTCGGAGCGTACGAGCTCCTCGTTCTCGTCCATGGCCGCGCGGGAGCCCACTCCGGCGGGGACACCTCGCGCACCGGCGCCCATGTCGGTACCGCTGCCCATGCCGCCACGCGTGTCACGGCTGCCCATGCCGGCCGTCGTCGGGCCGGGTGCTTTCGCCGTGGACCGGGTGCCGGCGGTGTCCGCCGCTTCACCGTGCATCGGACCTGCTGCCTTCCGGTTCGCGGCGCCGGCCGTTCCCGCGGCGCCGGCAGCTGCGGCGGCCTCCGGGGCGGAGGACTGACCCGGGTGGGCGAGCCCGTAGTGCCGGTACAGCTCCTGCTCCTGGGCGAGATCGAGGTGCTGCTCGGCGTCCAGTCGCGGGGCGTCCTTGACGAGTTCCTTGGCGTGGGGGATGTGCAGGGCGTTCTCCTCACGCCGGGCACCTTCGAGCGGGATGAAGGTTTCCTTGGTGCCGAACAGGCCGGTCTTCACGGTCGCCCACTCGGGGCGGCCACTCTGGTCGTCGAGGTAGACCTGCTCGACGCCGCCGATCTTGTCCCCGGTGATGTCGTAGACCATCAAACCGGTCAGCTCATCGGGGCTGCGGAAGTCGGCTGCCATCTGTGATCACTCCCTTGTACGTGGTCCGGCAGAGGCTCGGACGGCCCCGCCCGCGGATTGCACGCGTTCTTCCATCGGGAGCTCATTCCCGCCTCCCGGCAACACGAATGGACCTGGCCGACTGTCGGAAAGTCCGGGGATGGCGCTCGGCGCGCCCTGACGCCCTGCTTGGGAAGATGGCGACCCATTACGCCATTCGAGTGAATCCGGGTGGTGTGCTCCGGGGCGCGGGCGTTCCATCCCGCCGACGGCCTCGCCGGGCGCCGTTGTGCGGGCCGGTGAATGCGGCGAGCATGGGACCGGAGGTCGATCTTGCTGAAGACACGCGCCGCCAGGTGGTCCGATGTCGCGGTGCTGCCCCTGCTGGCGACCGCGGCGGGTGCCGTGGACGCGCTGGCCTTCATCGCCCTCGGCCATGTGTTCGCCGGTGTGATGACCGGAAATCTGATCCTCATGGCCATCGGTCTGGGTAGCGGCTCGCCGGGCGACGCGGTGTATCCGGTGGTCGCGCTCACCGGATTCGCGCTGGCCGTGGTCGTCGGGGGCCGCTTCTGCCGTACGCGCGGCGCTGCCCGTACGGTCGTGGCCCCCGCCGGAGCCGAATCGGGCGCCACCTGGAGCCGAGGGGTGTTCGTCTGCCTCGCGGTCGAGGTCGCCTTCCTCGCCGCCGTGAGCGTGGCCTGGGCGGCCGTCGGGGGACACCCGGGCGGCGACGGGCGCGCCGCGCTGATCGCCGTTCTGTCTCTGGCGATGGGTCTCCAGACGGCCGCGATGTTCGCCGCGGGCCCCACCGGCGCGCCGACGACGTACTTCACCGGGACCCTCAGCTCCCTGCTGACCGATCCGTCCGGCGGCCGCCCGGCCGGGAGCAGGCTCGCCGCACTGCTGGCCGGTGCGGTGGGCGCCGCCGCACTCCGGACCTGGGCACCGGCCTGGGCGGCGCTGCCGCCACCGCTGTGCGCCGCCGGAGCCCTGGCGCTCGCCCTGTCGGCCGGATCACGCGCCCCGGACCCGTGAGAGCGCTGCCCCGCGATCAAACGACAGTGCCGGACAGCCGGGCTCCGGCCCCCGTAACCGATTCCGAAGGTTCTGGCTCATCCGAAGGTCCTGGCCCAGGAGGCGCCATGTGCTGGAGCGCGACGGCCGATCTGGTGGCCGGCTCCGGCATCGCGGCGGTCGGCGTGGCCTGTCTGACGCAGCTGCGCCGGGCCCGGGACCTTCCGCTGGCCGCGCTGCCGCTGCTCCTCGGAATCCATCAGGTCATCGAGGCGGAAGTCTGGCACTCCGGCGGTGGCACCGGCCCTGCCACCACGGCGTGGGCCGTCATCGCGCTGCCCCTGCTGGCCCTCTGGGTACCCTGCGGCGTACTGCTCGCCGCGCCGCGCCCGGCACCCCGCCGCCTGCTGCTGCCCGTTGTGGCCGGGACAGCCACGGCTGCCGTCCTCGCGCTCCGCATCGCCGACCGTCCGGTCATCGCCGAAGTCCGCGGTCACACCGTCGGATACATGGTCGACCTGCCGCTTCCCGCGCTCCTCGTCGCCGGATATCTGCTGGCCACCGTCGGATCCCTGCTGCTCACCCCGGATCCGCTGCTGAGGCTCTTCGGCGCGGTCGTCGGCGCGGGGGCGCTGATCTGCTTCCTGCTCTGGAAGCTCGAATACGTCTCCACCTGGTGCGCCTTCGCCGCGGTCAGCGCTGTCCTCATGGCCGGCTGGGTCCGCCGGGGCCCCGCGAAATCCGCGCGGCCGGCCGGACCTCGTACCCCCTGAACCGGCTGCCGGACGGTGGGTCCGGCGCTACACCCCGGCCGGGATGCGGACCTGGCCAAGTGCGCACACCCTGGAGTGGAGGGGGAACCGCTGCGAGGAGGACGACTCATGTCCATGATGGACAAGCTGAAGCAGATGATGAAGGGCCACGAAAGCCAGGCCGGGAAGGGGATCGACAAGGCGGGAGACGCCGTCGACAAGAAGACCGGCGACAAGTACAAGAGTCAGGTCGACACCGGCCAGGACCAGCTCAAGAACAGGTTCGGCGGCGACCAGAACGACCGGCCCCAGCCCTGACCCCGCCCCGCACATCTCGCTCGCTGCTCATGGCGGCTCCGGCCCCGGGCGGTGAGGTCCGGCGAGTCCGGACCTCACCACCCGGGGCCGCTGTGTGCCGGCCGGAAGCCGACCGGGCAGGACGCGCCCGGAACTGATCAGTCGGCGAGTTCGCCCTTGACGGACGAGACGCTCAGCACACCCTCGAACTCGGAGAGTTCGGCCACCAGCTGATGGACGCTGCCCGTCCCCTCGATGTCCATGTGGACGAAGGCCGTCCCCGCCTCGTCATGCCTGAGTTCGGTGTCCTCGGGAGCCTTGCCGTCCGCCCGGTCCACCCGCACCTGAACGACCTGGAACCCCTTGGTGGTCGCCCGCTCCAGAATCCTCGTCAGCACGCTCGTGCCGATTGTGTACGCGAGATGCAGCCGGGTCTGCTCGGCGGTCGCGATCGAGGGGATGCGCCGCGTCACCCAGGAGTATCCGTGGACCACCAGGAAGTGGACCGCGGTCACGCCGATGGCCAGGAGCGGCAGCCCGCCGCCGCACGCCATGCCGATGGCACAGGTGAGCCAGACCGTGGCCGCGGTAGTCAGCCCGCGTACGGCGTCCCGGCGTACGAAGATGAGCCCGCCGCCGATGAAGCCGATGCCGGAGACGACCTGGGCGGCGACCCGTGACGGGTCGAAGGAGACGTTGTGCAGTGCGAGGACCGCGTTGAACCCGTGCTGCGACACCTCCATGAACAGGGCGCTGCCCACGCCGACCAGGGTGTGGGTGCGCAGTCCCGCGCTCTTCTGCCGGGTGGCCCGTTCGGCGCCGATGAGGGTCGACAGGAGAAGGGCCAGGCCGAGTTCGGCGAACTGACGTGCTCCCTGGCCCGCACCGGGGTCGAACAGAGGCATGGCTACAGCGTGCAACAGACCCTCCATACCGTGCTGGAACAACAGCTCCGACCCTACGGCTTCACCCGCTGGGGCCTGCGGCCGCCACGGCTCCCCGCCCCGTGCACCAGCAGGCGGACGCCGGCCATCGCCTTCGCTGTCTCCCTGCCGATGACACCGGCCCCCGGTCCGCCCTCAGGCAGGAGGCGCGCCCAGCACGTACAGGCCGGGAAGGTTCACCACCACGGCCTCCTGCGTGCTCCGGGCGATGACGACGACAGCGGTCTCGTCGGGGCTCGGGTTCTCCTCGCGGTGCGGCACATAGGGCGGGACGAAGACGTAGTCGCCCGGAGCGGTCCGGATCCGCACCTCCTCGGGCGTACCACCGGCATCGTCGAGGAAGACGAACTCCGGGTGCCCCGACACGACATGGATCGCCGTCTCCGACGCCCCGTGGTGGTGATCGGAGGACGCCGTCTCCGGCGCGACATGCGTCTCGCCCATCCAGATGCGCTCCGAACCGGCGGTCTTCCCGCTGATCGCGGCGAACCGCTGCATACCGCCGCTCTGCGCGGTGCCCTCGTCGAGTGACCCGGCACGTACGTGGTGCAGCCTGGCACGCAGTGGTCCTGGACCCCGGTCCGCGTCCCCGGCGGTGAAGTCGGGGTGGAACGCGTCGTGTCCCGCCGGGGCAGCGCCGTCGGCGGGCGGAGGAGAGTGCGGGGCCATGGGATTCGTGCTCCTCGGTACGGACCGGTTCCAGGCGCCGACCGTAGAGAGCCGGGCAATGGGAAGTCAAGACGCGCCCAGCGCTGCCCCAGCGGGGTTCCGGAACGCCGCCGCTCCACCTCGGAGGCCCGAACGGCCCACCCCCGAAAGTCCGATCGCCGCCCCGCGCAGTGCGGAGCGGCGATCAGCGGGTCACCCGGTACGGGCTTCCGTCAGGCGACGTTCTTGTACGAGGACGACTGCTGCGGCGGATTGCCGGAGCGGCCTCGGGGCGCACCCGCCGTACGGCGGGCCTGGGCGGGGCGGCTGCGCCGGCCGCGAGCCGACGAGGGGCTGCCCTTGGTGCGCTCCGCGACCGGTGAGGAGACGGTGACCGGGACACCCGAGGGTGCCTGGGCGCCGGTGATGCGGCTCAGCTCGGCCTCCCCGGACCGTACCTGGGCGATGCGCGGGGTGATGCCGGCGTCGGCCATCAGCCGGCTCATGTCACGCCGCTGGTTGGGCAGCACCAGGGTGACGACGCTGCCGGACTCGCCGGCGCGCGCCGTACGTCCGCCCCGGTGCAGGTAGTCCTTGTGGTCGCTGGGCGGGTCCACGTTGACGACCAGGTCGAGGTTGTCGACGTGGATACCGCGGGCCGCGACATTGGTGGCCACCAGCACGGTGACATGGCCCGTCTTGAACTGCGCGAGGGTCCGGGTGCGCTGCGGCTGGGACTTCCCGCCGTGCAGCGCGGCGGCCCGTACGCCGCTGTTCAGCAGGTGCTTGGTCAGCTGGTCCACGGCGTGCTTGGTGTCGAGGAACATCAGCACCCGGCCGTCACGGGCGGCGATCTCGGTGGTCGTCGCGTACTTGTCGGACCCGTGGATGTGCAGCACGTGGTGCTCCATCGTGGTCACCGCACCCGCCGAGGGGTCGACGGAGTGGACCACCGGGTCGTGCAGATAGCGGCGGACCAGCAGGTCGACATTGCGGTCAAGGGTGGCCGAGAACAGCATGCGCTGCCCGTCGGGACGCACCTGGTCGAGCAGTTCGGTGACCTGCGGCATGAAGCCCATGTCGGCCATCTGGTCGGCCTCGTCAAGCACCGTGATGCTGACCCGGTCGAGGCGGCAGTCGCCACGCTCGATGAGGTCCTTGAGCCGGCCGGGCGTCGCGACGACGATCTCGGCGCCGCCCCGCAGCGCGCTCGCCTGCCTGCCGATCGACATGCCGCCCACCACCGTGGCCAGCCGCAGCCTCAGCGACCTGGCGTACGGGGTGAGCGCGTCGGTGACCTGCTGGGCCAGCTCGCGGGTGGGTACGAGGACCAGCGCCAGCGGCTGACGCGGCTGGGCGCGCTGCCCGGCGGTACGGACGAGCATGCCGAGGCCGAAGGCGAGGGTCTTGCCCGACCCGGTGCGGCCGCGTCCCAGGACGTCCCGGCCGGCCAGCGAGTTCGGGAGCGTGGCGGACTGGATGGGGAACGGCTCGTTCATCCCCAGGCTGGTGAGCATCTTCAGCAGCTCGGGCGGCAGCTCCATGTCGGCGAACGAGGCGGCCGGGGGCAGTGCCGGTGTGATCGTGACGGGCAGTGCGAACTCGCCCTGCGGTGCGGGCCTGCGGCCTCGGCCACCGGAGCGGCTGGGCGCGCCGGAGCGGCCCGAGCCGCCCGAGCGGCTCGGCGCCTGGGAGCGGAAGCCGCCCCTGCCGGAACCTGCGCCACCACCGGTGCGGGTACGGGCGTAACGGTCGTTCGAGCGTGCTGTGCGGTCCATGCGGATCCTTCCTCGATGTGGCACGTATCGAGGAATTCTCGGCAGCGGACAAGAGGCCGAAGAATCGCAAGAACGAGCCGAAGTAAAGAGCGAAATCAAGGCCGGACAGATCGGAGAAATGCCGGGGCGGTGAGTTCGAAAACGGCCGGAAACTGCCGAACGGAGGCGGCTGGTGCACCGGCGCGTAGGGGGTCAGGCGGGCCCTCGTCCGTCCTCAGGAAGCGACGGGCGGCGCACCCAGCCCCCAGCGGGGCCGCGGTGCGCACCTGGCAACGGGCCTCTCCGGCACCGTAACAGGGAACCGGGCGAAGCCCGAACAAAGCAACGAGCTGGGGCCCGCACCCCAAGGTGCGGGCCCCAGCTGCGTGTCATGCGTCAGGCGGGAACGATGTTCTCGGCCTGCGGGCCCTTCTGGCCCTGCGTGACGTCGAAGGTCACCTTCTGGCCTTCCTGGAGCTCGCGGAAGCCCTGGGCGGCGATGTTCGAGTAGTGGGCGAAGACGTCAGCGCCGCCACCCTCCTGCTCGATGAAGCCGAAGCCCTTTTCCGCGTTGAACCACTTGACGGTGCCAGATGCCATGTGAAACTCTCCTTCGGGGCAAAATGCCCGGAGGCCCGCACTGTGCGAACCCCACGTCGCCGCGATGATTACCACGTCCGGAATACTCCGGAAATACAAAAGTGCGCCCACCGGCACAGAAAGCCAGTGAGAGCACTTGAAGTCTTTGGGAACCACAACTGCAACTGGTAACGACAGTAGCACGCTGCGCACCACGATGCGTGGCAGATTTTCTCGAAGAGTGCTCGGATCGCGGAAAATCAACCCAGCGGCGCCGTTATTCCCGCAGGGCGGAAATTAAATGCCGGTGGACTCGGCCGCCTCCGCTGCCTGCACGGTCGTCGCTGCTCCGACCGCGCTGACGAGCGGCGCCAGCTCGGGGTCGGCCGCCGCCCGGTCGAGAGCGGTGCGCAGGGCCGCGACATTGGTGGGACGGGCCTGTTCCAGGAGCAGCGCGCCGGCGGACGTGACGTCGGTGTAGATGCCGCGCCGGTCGGTGGGGCAGAGGTACCTGGAGAGCAGCCCCCGGTCTTCCAGGCGGGTGACGAGCCGGGTGGTGGCGGAGTGGCTGAGGACCACCGCCTCGGCGACCTGCTTCATCTGCAGATGACCGCCCTCTCCGTCGTGCTGGCGGCTCAGGACGTCGAGCAGTGAGTATTCGCGCACGCTCAGCCCGTGGCCGGCCTGGAGCGCGCGCTCGATGTGGGCCTCGATCCTTCCGTGCAGGAGGGAGAGGGCGCACCAGCTCTGGCTCAGAGCGGTCATCGCCGGATCCGTCGCGGTCATCGGTACCTCCTTCGGCGGGAGCCACCTGGGCGGTTGTCGACCCTTGGGTGCCTGTACGTCCCCGCGGACAACTATAACGCGCCTGCAATTAAGCAGCGCACGCAAGTACCTGGCAGACGTGGCCGGGACGGCTCAGGCGTTCAGGATGTCCGCCAGGCCCGGACCGGCCGGTTCCTCCAGCTGCGCATACGTGCAGCTCTGCGGGTCCCGGTCCGGGCGCCACCGGCGCCACTGGGTGGTGTGCCGGAACCGTGCGCCGTTCTCCATGTGGTCGTACGCCACCTCGAGCACCCGCTCGGGACGCAGCGGAATCCACGACAGATCCTTCTTGCCGCTCCAGCGGCTGGGCGCTCCCGGCAGCCGTGCCGTCTCATGTGCCGCCTCCTCGGCCCACGCCGCCCAGGGGTGCCCGGCTGCCGACTCCATGCGCAGGGGCTCCAGTTCGGTGACGAGTTCCGCGCGGCGCTTCATGGAGAACGCCGCGCAGACGCCGACGTGCTGGAGAGCGCCCTCGCTGTCGTACAGACCCAGCAGCAGCGACCCGACGACCGGGCCGGACCGGTGGAGGCGGTAGCCGGCCACGACCACGTCCGCCGTGCGTTCGTGCTTGATCTTGTACATCGCGCGCTCGTTGGGGAGATACGGCAGGCCGAGCGGCTTGGCCACCACGCCGTCGAGACCGGCGCCCTCGAAGGTGCGGAACCAGTCCTCGGCCACCGCCACGTCGGTCGTCGCCGGCGCGAGATGTACCGGCGGCCCGGCCTGGGCCAGCGCCGAGGTCAGCCGTTCGCGCCTGACCGCCTGGCCCGTCGCCATCAGCGACTCGTCACCGAGGGCCAGCAGGTCGAACGCGATGAACGACGCGGGGGTCTGTTCGGCGAGCAGTCTCACCCGGGACGCCGCGGGGTGGATCCGCTCGGTGAGCGCGTCGAAGTCCAGCCGGCCGTCCCGGGTGATGACGATCTCGCCGTCCAGGACGCACCGCTCGGGCAGGTTGCGCAGCAGTGCGTCCGCCAGCTCGGGGAAGTACCGGGTGAGCGGCTTGCCCGTACGGCTGGTCAGCTCGGCCTCCGGGCCGTCCCGGAAGACGATCGCCCGGAATCCGTCCCACTTGCCCTCGTACTGCATACCGGGCGGGATCTTCTTCACGGACTTGGCGAGCATGGGCCTGACGGGCGGCAGAACAGGCAGATCCATACTCGGATTCTGCCGTCGGACGCCGCGTCCCGCCCGATATGCGAAGCGCGCCCCCGGCGCCTAGCGTGACCCGCATGGGTGCAGCAGTGGAGCTCGAAGCGGGGGAGCGGACGGTACGGCTCTCCAGTCCCGACAAGATCTACTTTCCGGAACGGGGCTTCACCAAGCTCGACCTCGCCCAGTACTACATCGCGGTCGGCGCGGGCATCACCCGCGCGTTGCGGGACCGCCCCACCACGCTCCAGCGCTACCCCGACGGGCTGGCCGGCGAGTCCTTCTACCAGAAGCGCGCGCCGAAGAACCTTCCGGACTGGATCCCCACCGGCACCGTCACCTTTCCCAGCGGCCGTACGGCGGACGAGATGTGCCCCACCGAGCCGGCCGCGGTGCTCTGGGCCGCGCAGTTCGCCACCTTCACCTTCCATCCCTGGCCGGTGCGCCGGCAGGATCCCGAACACCCGGACGAGCTCCGGATCGATCTCGACCCGCAGCCGGGCACCGACTTCGACGACGCCGTGCGCGCAGCACACGAACTGCGCGCCGTACTCGACGACTTCGGCGGGCTGCGCGGCTGGCCCAAGACGTCCGGCGGCCGTGGACTCCACCTCTTCGTACCCATCGAGCCCCGGTGGACCTTCACCGAGGTACGGCGTGCCGTCATCGCCTGCGGGCGCGAGCTGGAGCGCCGGATGCCGGAGCGGGTGACCACGGCCTGGTGGAAGGAGGAGCGGGGCGAGCGCATCTTCGTCGACTTCAACCAGACGGCCCGCGACCGCACGATCGCCTCCGCCTACTCGGTCCGCCCCCATCCGCGCGCCCAGGTGTCGGCGCCGCTGCGCTGGGACGAGGTCGACAGCGTGCACCCCGCCGACTTCGACATCGCCTCCATGCGGGACCGCTACGCCGGCCTCGGTGACGTGCACGCGGACATGGACGACCACCGATTCCGCCTGGACGCCCTGCTGGAACTGGCCGACCGGGACGAGCGGGACCGCGGCCTGGGCGACCTCCCGTATCCGCCCGAGTACCCGAAGATGCCGGGTGAGCCCAAACGAGTGCAGCCGAGCCGTGCCAGGCACGTCTCGGAGCACGACGCATAGCCGGGGGGACTACGGGCAGCCCCGGGTGGTTCGCGTCAGCCCCGGGCCGTCATCGACGCCGTGTGCTGACGCACCTGCTCCGGGGTGAGATAGGAGTCCGTGTACTCGAAGTCGCGCAGGGTCGCGCGCTTCTGGGCCTGGAAACCGGTCCGTACGAAGTCGTCCCCGGCGATGGCGTTGATCATCCAGTTGGTCATCACCCGGGTCTTGGCGACATTGGTGCGCAGCGCCGACCAGTGGTAACCGCGGGCCACCGCCTGCGCCGACAGGCCGCGCAGCTCGATTCCGAGCGGCTTCGAGACGGCGTCCCTGCCGCCCAGGTCGACCACAAGACCCAGGTCCTTGTGGACGTACGGCTGGAGCGGCTGATGGCGCAGCGAGGCCACGATGTTCTCCGCGAGCTTCCGGCCCTGGCGCATCGAGTGCTGTGCGGTGGGCGGGCAGATCGCGTCGTCCCCCTTGGCGAGGTCAGGCACGGCGGCGGCGTCACCGAGGGCGTAGACCCCGTCGAGTCCGGGCACCGTCATCTCAGGTGTCACCGCGAGCCGTCCGCGTACCGTCTCGGTGCCCAGCGTGCCGATCAGCGGACTCGCCGCGACCCCCGCTGTCCAGATCAGAGTGCGGCACGGGAGGACCCGGCCGTCGGTGAACGTCACCTTGTCCGGACCGGCCTCGGCGATCGACACCCCGAGCGAGACCTCGATGCCGCGTCCGCGCAGGATCTCCAGCGCACTGCGTCCGAGCTTGTCGCCCAGCTCCGGCATCAGCTTCGGAGCGATGTCGATCAGATGCCATTTGACCAGCTTCGGATCAATGCGCGGATAGTGCTTCACGGCGTTCGTGGTGAGGCGCTGCAGGCAGGCGGCCGTCTCGGTGCCCGCGTAACCGCCGCCGACCACCACGAACTGGAGCCGGGACGCCCGCTCCGCCTCGTCGTGACTGGCGTCCGCCAGGTCCAACTGGGCGATCACGTGGTCGCGGATGTACGCGGCCTCGGCGAGCGTCTTCATCCCGCGGGCGTTGTCGACGAGGCCCGGGATGTCGAACGTACGGGTGATGCTGCCCGGGGACAGCACGATCTGGTCGTAGCGCTCGTTGACGATCTCACCGGTGATGTCGCGGATGACGCAGACCTTCGCCTTGGTGTCGACCCCGATTGCGCCGCCGGGAATGATCCGGGTGCGGTGTTTCCGGCTTCGGCGCAGCGACACGGCGACCGACTGCGGGGTGAGGACGCCGGAGGCGACCTGGGGCAGCAAGGGCAGATAGAGCTGGTAGGAGAAGGGCGCGACAAGCGCGATCTCCGCCTCGCCGGGGATGAGCCGCCGCTCAAGACGGCGTACGCACTCCACTCCGGCGAAGCCTGCGCCCACTACGAGAATCCTGGGTCGTCCCACGGTGTTCGTCCCTTCTCAGGTCTGCCCGGTCGTCCGTCCCCTTCCCGCCTGCCCCGTGGGACGGGTGACGGCACGTGTGAATCGCGCCCTGACCCCTGCCTGGCACAGCCCATCTTCGCGGGCCGGAGGAGAGTCCGCCTGCTGAACCACGGGGCAGGGCCCCGCCGGATACGGACCGTGCCCTGCCGTGGGCGCTGTGTCGTCGGCGCTCGTTGTGCGACTGAGCGGGTGGATCCAGGCTGAGGGGGCAGGGCCGTACAGCTGCGCCGGCAGAGCAATAGAGTGGCGGGCATGGCGGATTCGCGGCCGACCTCGGCGTTCCACTCGGACAACATCACACCTTCGACCACCGACCGACTGGTCGGAGCGCTGGACGTGCAGGCGGCGAGCCAGGGCGTGCGCCGGCTGCGGGAGTGGGCACACCACGCGCTGGCCGCCCGCCCGGGTGAGCGCGCGCTCGACATCGGGGCCGGGACCGGATCGGAGACCCAGTTGCTCGCGGCGGCGGTGACCGACAGCGGCGCGGCGACCGGGGTGGAGCCGAACCCGGGGCTGCGGGAGGTCGCCGAGCACCGTGCGGCCGAGGCGCGGAGCAGTGCCCGCTTCGTGTCCGGCGACGCCTGCGCGCTCCCGGTGGAGGACGCCGGCCTTGATGTCGTCTGGTGCGAGCGGGTGTTCCAGCACCTCACAGAACCGGACAGGGCGGCCGCCGAGATCGCGCGCGTGCTGCGGCCGGGAGGTCGCGTCGCCCTGCTCGACACCGACTGGGCCACCACGATCCTGCATCCCGGAGACCCGGAGGTGGTGGCGGTCCTCACCGGTGGCGCCCTCACGATGGCGGCCAACCCGAATGCCGGACGCAGACTGGCAGGCCAACTGGCCGCTGTGGGGCTGGAGATCGACGACCTCGGCTCGCAGGCGCTCATCCAGGATCACCGGAAGGTCAGCTGGTCCATCATCCGGATGCTCGGTGAGACAGCGGTGAAGCGCGAACTGATCACGGAGCAGCAGCGGGACCAGCTGTACGCGGACCTCGCGTCGGCCGCTGAGCACAGCGCGCTGCATATGTCCGTCACCATGTTCGGCGTCATCGCACACCGGCCCGTCTGACTCCGCCGCTACGCCGCGACGTCCTGCCCTGCCCTGCCCGCCGGTATTGTGCGGATCCATGAAGACCGATCCCGACACCGCTACCGTGAGGGACCGCCACAGCGCCGGGCGGGGTGCGTATCACCGCATGACGAGTACAGCTGTGGCCCGCACCGTCACGGACGTACTCCAGCCACGTAACGTCCTGTTGGCGGGAATGCCCGGTATCGGCATCGCGGCGGCGGGGGACTGGACCGGCATCCCCTGGGGACTGCTCGGCGCCGTGTGCGCGGGGCTGGTTCCCGCGGCGTTCATCGAGTGGGAGCGCCGGCGCGGCACTTGGGGGGACCGGCATGTGGTGGACCGCAAGCAGCGCGCGCCGATCTTCCTCGTCATCCTCGGTTCGGTCGGGACCGGCGCTGCCCTGATGATCGCGGGCGGCGCGCCCCGGGGGATCCTGCTGGCCATGCTCGCCCTCTGGGCGATGACCGTGGTCCTGCTGGCGGTCAACACCGTATGGAAGATCAGTGTGGACGCGGCCGTGGCCTCGGCGGTCGTCGCGATGCTGGCCGCCGTCCACGCGCCGTGGTGGATCGCCGGGTATGTGCTGGTGGCCGTGGTCTGCTGGTCCCGTGTCGCGCTCGCCTACCACTCCGTCGCGCAGACGGTCGCGGGCGCCTCGCTCGGCGCGGCAACGGCCGCCGTTCTCGTCCTGGCGTAACGCGGTTCACGCCCAGGTTCCGGGGCCCCGTAACGATTCGGCCGACCGGTTGGCACGTCCGAACTCCCCTCCCCGGGAAGCGTTTTGGAGATATGGGGGCAGGCTCCGTACGATCCGGTGATGATCATGAGAAAACGGCTGGCGGCCGGAGTGTGCACGCTCCTGGCTGCCCTGGTCGTCGGAACCTTCCCCACCGGCGCCGCCGCTGCCGATGAACCGTCCGACAAGCCATCGCCCAAGGTCGAGTTGGTGCTCGACGTCAGTGGCTCGATGCGCACGCGCGACATCGACGGCGGCTCGCGGATGACGGCGGCGAAGCAGGCCTTCAACGAAGTTCTCGACTCGGTGCCCGAGCAGGTGCAACTGGGCATACGCACGCTGGGTGCGAACTACCCCGGCAACGACCGCAGGACCGGGTGCAAGGACACCCGGCAGCTGTACCCGGTGGGGCAACTCGACCGGACCGAGGCCAAGACGGCGGTCGCCACGCTCGCGCCCACCGGCTGGACACCGATCGGACCCGCCCTCCAGGCGGCGGCCCGGGACCTCAAGGGCGGTGAAGCCACCCGCCGTATCGTCCTCATCAGTGACGGCGAGGACACCTGCGCGCCGCTCGACCCGTGCGTTGTGGCACGCGACATCGCGGCCCAGGGCATCCACCTCGTCATCGACACCCTGGGTCTGGTGCCCGACGCCAAGACCCAGAAGCAGCTGAGCTGCATCGCCGAGGCGACCGGCGGCACGTACACCTCCGTACGCCACACCAATGAACTCTCCGGGCGCGTCACGCAGTTGGTGGACCGAGCGGCGGCCCCCGTCACCACACCCGTGGCCACCGAGGGTACGGACACCTGCACGAACGCCCCGCAGCTCAAGGCCGGGCTCTACAGCGACCGGGAGAGGTTCGCCGAGCACCGCTGGTACCGGGTGGACGTCCGGCCCGGCCAGGAACTCCGCGCCTCCGTCAGTGTCGCCGCCGACCGGGCCGTCAACAACGACTACGGCGTACTGCTCCGGGCATTGACCGTCCACGGGCGGGAGCTCGTACGAGGGCAGGAGTCGGGCACCGGGCGCACCGACGCCATCTCCACGGGCCTGCGCTATCCGAAGCCGTCTGTCGGATCGGACGACGCACAGAGCCAGGCGGAGACGGTCTGCCTCCAGGTCAGCAACTCCTTCTCGGCGCCGCCGTCGGTCAAGACCACGCCCGGCCTGCCCGTCGAACTGAACATCGCCGTCGTGGACGCACCCGGCAAGGCATCCGACGTGGCCGCCTTCGGGCTCGGCCGCGGCTGGTGGCTGCTCGGCGTCCTGGCCCTCACCGGCCTGGTCGCGGGTGTGCTGTGGGGCTGGGTTTCACGCTTGCGCTTCGCCGGGAGGACCAACTGATGCGGATCAACCGGATATTCCCGCTCACCGTCCTGGCCGGGCTGGCTCTCTTCGGCGGGGCCGGCGCCGCAGCGGCTGACACGGGGACGCCGTCTCCGGATGTCTCCTCTTCGGCTTCCCCGGCGGACGGCAGCGGGGCGCCGTCCCAGGCCGGCACGGCATTCCGGACGGCGACCGCCATCCGGCAGGGCCGGCACGCCACCGTGAGCGCCTCGACCGGCGACTACCTGTACTGGGTCTTCCCCGCCGACGCGGGCCAGTCGGCCACGGTCGACGCCACCGTGAAGCTGCCGGAAGCCTCCGCCCGTCACGGTGCCTCGACCTGGCAGCTCGATGTCTACGACGGGCTGCGCAGGCGGCAGTCGTGCCAGTACGGCAGCCAGAGCAGGGTGGCGTCGGCGGATGCCGCCTCCGTCACCATGACCTGCCATCTGCGTACGGTCCGGTCCTGGGCGGAGCCCTGGGCCAACGACCCGCTGCCGGGCAGCTATTACATCCGGCTGACGGTCATCGACCTTCCGCAGGAGGACCTCGGGCTGCCGGTGCAGGCGGACGTCGTGGCCACCTCGTCCGGTGACGGCGGAGCACATGCCGTGGACGGTTCGCTCTCGTCCCCGCTGACGGCGGTCACCGCGCCGGACGCTTCATCGGCCACGTCGTCCCCGTCGGACACCGCGGGGGCCTCGGACTCGGCGGGTACGCCGGATGCGGCGACGCCCGCGGGTACCGCCGCCGAACCCGAGGACGGCTGGTCGTCCGGCTGGTGGTCCGACCGCTGGATCTGGACCGTGGGCGGCGGAGTCCTGGGCGCGCTCGCCGGTATTGCCGGATACTCGATGGCACGCGGCCCGGGCCGGCCGTCCTACCGGCGCCCGCCGATCGCCTGAGACAGCGGTCCCCGTCCGGCGTGGTCCGCGCCGGGCGGGGACCGGGCGGCGCGCGGTCTTCTGGTGCGCCTGCGCGGAGGATGAGGAGACTTATTTGGTCCCCCTCGCGGAATCGGCGCGGCTTTCTCCCAGGTCACCTATAGTGGGTCTCAGGAAGAGTGCTCTCTATGCACTGCGATGTTGCCAAGGCAATGATTCTCAGACAGGGCAGATCTGTCCATGACGGGCGACTGGAAGAGCGACACCGCACCTGCCGGACGGGGGAGTCAGCGACTCGCCGAGACCGTGGCGGCGCTGATCGAGAAGGACATCGTCAAGGAGGGCTGGCGCACCGGGTCGGTCCTCGGGTCCGAGCGGGATCTGATCGAACGCTACGGCGTGAGCCGTGCCGTGTTCCGCGAAGCCGTCCGGCTCATCGAGCATCACCAGATGGCGCGTATGCGGCGTGGGCCGGGCGGTGGCCTCGTCGTCACGGAACCTGACCCCGGCATCGTCCGCGATGCCGCGCGGGTTTACCTCCGGCACGCAGCCGTCAGCCGGCGTCAGCTGTTCGAGGCGAGGATGGCCCTCGAACTCGCGGGTGTCACCACCGCGATCGAGAAACTGACCGAGGCGGGAATCGCACGCCTGACGGGCGCCCTGGAGACCGAGCGGGAGCTCATGGACCAGGGTGTGACGCTCGGGCACGCGCGGAACCTCCACAGCGTGATCGCTGAATTGGCCGGTAACCCGGCGATCACCCTCTTCGTCGAGGTGTTGGCCCAGCTGGACCAGGACATGGTGCAGGACGAATGGGCGTCCGGTGACCTACCGGACGAGGGCAGTCGCGACGCCGCTCTCAAGTCCCACCAAGCTCACCAGGCGATGGTCGCGGCGATCGTGGCCGGCGACGCCCCGCTCGCACAACACCGGATGCGGCGGCACTTGCAAGCCGTGGCGGAGCTGTTGAAGAACGAGTCGTAGACACAGATCCTGGGCCGCCTGCCCAAGGGCGGCGCCCGGTGAACAGCTCGTCCTGCTCCGCGGGCACTCCCCGTCGGGTCACTTTTGACGCGGCCGTGATCAGCGGGCGACGACCGGGCCGGTAAATGGCGTGGAGAGTGTCGCGATCAGCGTGTCCGCGCCTGGCATTAGCGGTGTGCGCCGAAAGCAGCCTGCGGGAAGACCCCTCCTGGGACCTGGTGCGCGCGAAGTCGCCTCTCGGAGCCGCGCCGATTACGAGCACCCACTGGCCTCCGGAGCGTGGGCTTCCCCCTGCCGGACGATCATTCCCGTGAACTCACCGCCGCGAGGGCTGAGTTGGGTCCGGGCCGCAGCGAGCCGCGCCCAGTGGCGCGCGCGAGGAAGCATAGCGAGGATAAAAGTGCACTCTTTGGTGGCGGTTGGGATGCGTGTGATCAAGGTCTACTGCGCTCCTAGGCGGAGTACGTCTGGTCCACTGCCGGGCTAGACCTTGATATCGGGTAATGAGTACACTGAACTGATGCTGAGCAGAACGGGATGCACGGAGCGCGGTTGTGCCGTGTTCTCCGGCGCGGACAGCGGGACCGGCGGCAGAGCCGGTCGGTACGCGGCCGGCCTCGGCGCGACGCCGCGAGGAGTACCGGAACGGTACTGACGGCCGGTGCCGGCATGTCTGTCACGGCCTGATCGACAGCAGCGATCGGGCCACCTCTGCAGCAACTCGTGAAAGGGACGTCATCATGAACTCGCAGACCCGGCCGGACCGCCAGGCAGACGACCTTCTCCGCAATCTCGGCATCCCAGCCAGGGGTGCGGTGTACGACCTGTCCTCGGGTTGGTGGCGGCACATGCCTACATTTGACGGCTACCCACGTTTCGAGGTCCTCACCTACAGCTCGCCGCAAGGCCAGCGGGTCTCTCAGCGGTTCCCGTTCGACGACCCGGATGCCAACCAGGTCCAGATGGGCTACGTGTCCGAGCTCATGTCGGGGAGCCTGCACACCGGGACCCATATCGACGCGCTCTGTCATGTGACGTGCGGGGAGAACGACGAATGGCATGGGGGTGTGTCGGCGAATGAGGCACTGGGCGATTACGGTGCCGAACGCGGGGACGCCTCGGAACTGGCTCCCATCATCGGAAGAGGCGTTCTGCTGGACGTCCCCCGGGCGCTCGGTCTTGAAGTCCTGCCGCCCCACTTCGCCGTCGGTGAGCAGCATCTGCGGCAGGCGGCGGATGCTGCCGAGGTGACGATCCAGGACGGGGACATCGTGCTGGTGCGGACGGGGCAGATGAAGTTCTGGCCCGACATCGACCTGGTCCGCAAGCACAGCGACGGCAGTGGCGTGGCACTGGACGGAGCACAGTGGCTCGTGTCGCAGGGCGCGCGCTACGTGGGCGCGGACACCATGTCCTTCGAGGTGAGGCCGTCGACGGTGCCCGGGAACCAGCTCCCCGTGCACTTGTTCCTGCTCCATGAGCAGGGCATCCACATCATGGAGTGGGTCAACTGCGAGGGTCTGGCGGCCGATTCGGTCTCCAGCTTCCTCTTCGTGGGCCTGCCGCTGACCATTCGCGGCGGCACAGGGTCGCCGCTCCGGCCGATCGCCGTGGCGTAACCGGGCGGGGAGGCGCGTCAAGATGCACGGGATGGTCTTCTCCGAACTGACTCCGGTGGCGTTCGCCGCGCGCGCCGCCAAAGTGTTCGCCGACCGCCTCGCGGTCGTCGACGGCGACCTGCGGTACTCCTATGCCGAGCTCTGGCAACGGGCACAGGCGCTGGCCGGCGTGCTGGACGGGCACGGAGTGCGGCCGGGGGACCGGGTCGCGGTACTGGCCCCCAACACCCATGTGCTGCTGGAGGCGCACTACGGAGTGCCACTGGCCGGCGCGGTCCTCGTGGCACTCAACACCAGGCTGGCGCCTGCCGAGATCGCCTACATCCTCGACCACAGCGCTCCCGGCGTGGTGGTCGTGGACTCCGCGTACCGCGACGTGCTGACCGAGGCACTGAAGCACTGTGAGATCCAGCCGGCAGTGATCAGCTCAGGACAGCCGCAGGACGAGTACGAGTCCTTGCTGGCAGGCGCCACCCCGCGGGCGGTGACGGCCACCGACGAGAGATCCCTCCTGTCGATCAACTACACCAGCGGTACGACGGGACGGCCGAAGGGAGTGATGTACCACCACCGTGGTGCCTATCTCCAGGCGCTGGCGATGGCCTACCACGCCAAGCTGGACACGTCGTCGCGGTATCTGTGGACGCTGCCGATGTTCCACACGAACGGCTGGTGCTTCCCCTGGGCGGTGACTGCGGCCGGGGCGGTGCACCACTGCCTGCGCAAGGTGAACCCGCCGGACATCTGGCATGCCATTCGCGAGAGCGGTGTCACCCACTTCTGTGCGGCACCCACCGTTCTGGCCATGATGGCAGAGGACCCCGCTGCGACAGCACCGGTCTCCCACCCGGTACAGGTGTTCGTCGGGGGCGCGCCGCCCTGGCCCGCGCTGCTTGCCAGGATGAGCACGCTCGGCATTGAGACCCGTCATCTCTACGGGCTCACCGAGACGTTCGGCCCAGCCGTTGTATGTGACCCGCAGCCCGAGTGGCGGGATCTGCCGGTCGAACAGCGTGCACCGCTGATGGCGCGACAGGGCATAGCGAACGTCATCGCCGAACCCCTGCGGGTGGTCGGTTCCGATGGTGCCGACGTGCCGGCTGACGGCAGCACTCTCGGCGAGATCGTTCTGCGCGGCAATGACGTGATGCTCGGCTACTACCGCGACGACGAAGCGACCGCCGCAGCGACGACCACCGATGGCTGGTTCCGCTCGGGCGACCTGGGCGTCATGCATGCGGACGGCTATGTCGAGCTGCGCGACAGAGCCAAGGACGTCATCATCTCCGGCGGGGAGAACATCACTTGCGTCGAAGTGGAGAGCGCGCTCGCGGAGCACCCGGCGGTGCTGGAGGCCGCGGTCGTCGGTACACCGCACCCGAAATGGGGTGAGGTTCCGATCGCGTACGTCAAGCTCAGGTCCGGCACATCGGTCACCGAAGCAGAACTGGTCACCTTCGTGCGGGCCAGGATCGCGGGGTTCAAGACACCACGCCAAGTGGTCTTCTGCGAGCTGCCCAAGACATCGACGGGAAAGATCCAGAAGAACCTGCTGCGGCAGAGGGCCTCTCACGCCGCGATCGATCAGCCTCCTGCCAGCGGCTCGAAGAATGTCCCGTAGGGCGAGCTTCACCCGTTTCCGGTAGCAGGTTTGCTGTAGCAGGCCGGGGCGCCGCCGGCTGGGGAAGGCCGGGTGGCGGGAGCCCCCGCGCGCGTGCCGGACGGTGAGCCCGGCCGGCCCCCTAATTACGCCCGCGTCGCGACGTCATCCGAGATCTCGGAGCGGGGTCGCGGAGCGGAAGAACCATGATCTGGAGCAGTGGATCGGATGAAACCATGATCAGGACCAGGAAATCGCTCGCGCTCGCGGCCGCCTTTGTGGTGGCCCTGGTTGTCGGCGGCCCAGGGGGCACGAGCGCTGCGAGTACGACCGGCGGCCAGGGCGCCGTCCGGACCTCGGACGCGGGGCGGGGGACGCCGGCGCGTGGCATCCAGGCCGCTCAGGTCGCCAAAGTGGTGCCTCTTGACCCGCCGTCGGCGTTCGGGCACGCGACCGTGCTGGAGGGTCCGGCCTTCGGGCCCGACGGGCAGCTGTACTTCGTCGACTTCACCGCTCCGGCGGGACAGCCCAAGATCCTCCGGTACGACTTGCGGACGAAGACCGTCAAGCCTGTCTACACCGACGCCACGAGCCGCTTCTCGTCCCTGCAGTTCAGCCCGGCCGACGGGAAGATCTACGTCACCGACTACGACAACGGGAAGATCGACCGGCTCAACCCCGACGGCACCGGATTCACGACCGTCTTCTCGGGGCCGGTGGACGGCCGGGCGATGGTGCCCGACGACATCGCCTTCAACAAGGCGGGGGACATGTACGTCACCGACTACCAGGGCTCGCTGGAGAACCCGGTCGGCCGGGTGGTGCGTCTCGACGCCCACGGCACCGACCCGATCGTCCTGCAGGACGGCCTGTCCAATCCCAACGGCATCTCGTTCACCCCGGATTTCTCCGGCTTGTGGGTGGGTGAGTACAACCTCGGCCGCGAGGTCTACCTCACCCTCGCGCCCGACGGGAAGAGTGTGGTCGGGAGCGGCGTGGGCATGTCCGCCAACGTCGGCCAGGGCGGCTTCGACTCCAACTCCGTCGACTCCGCCGGCAACGTGTACCAGGTGGTCCTCGGCGCCGGGAAGATCCTCGTCTGGAACCGGACCGGAGACCTGATCGCCACGATCGCCATACCGCAGCGGCCCAAGCCGGAACTCCTCGTCAGCAACCTGGTGATCAAGCCGGGCACGAAGGACGGGTACATCACCGTCGGTGGCGACAACGGCGGCTACATCTACAAGTTCCGCGCCGTCGCGCCGGGGATCTCGCAGTCCAACGGCGGAGGCGCCGGATAGAGCCTCACACCATGCCTGCGCGGCCGGTGACGGTGAGACCGTCACCGGCCGCGCAGGCTGTGGCTGTTCAGGGGTGCCGCCGATCGCCGGGGCACGGGCCGGGTACGACGCGTTATGCCTGGGCGCTCGTGCCCGCGGTTTCGACGAGGGCTTCCGCGCGCACTCGTCGGCGGTCGGGCTTGCTGTTCGCGGTGAGCGGGATCGTGTCGAGCAGACGCAGGTTCTTGGGGAGCTTGTAGCCGGCCAGGTCCGCCCGGCAGAAGCTGCGCAGCTCCTCAAGATCAACCGTCTCGTCCTGAACGGGCACGATGCCGGCCTCGACCCGTTCCCCCCAGTGCGCGTCGGGCAGGCCGTACACCACGACGTCGGCGACCCGTGGGTGACGGAGGATCACTTCCTCCACCTCCCGTGGGTACACGTTCTCGCCACCGCTGATGATCACCTCTTTCGTACGGCCGACGATGAACACCCAACCGTCCTCCGTCCGTGAGGCACGGTCACCGATGTGCACTCCATCGGCCCGGAACGTCCCCGCTGTTTCCTCCGGCATTCCGTAGTACCCGTGGGCCTGCCATGGGCAGGAGACCACGAGGTCGCCGACGACACCTGCGGGGACGTCGCGGCCGTCCTCACCGAGGATCCGGACGACCGCGCCGGGAAGCGGCCGGCCCACACCGGTGGACCGGCCGGCCAGCAGGTCTTCGTGGTCGAATCCCATGACCGAGCCGAATTCGGTGGCGCCGAATCCGGCACGGATCCTTGCGTTGGGGAAGTCGCGCAGCAGACCGCGTACGAAGTCGTCTGTGGAGGGCGCGGACCCGAAGCGGATCGCCGTGACGTTCTCGCGGCGGGTGGTGGCGAAGTCGGGGTGGCCGCGAAGTGCGGCGAACATCGTCGGGGCACCCATCAGACGGCTGGCGCCGCTGTCGATGGCCGCGAGTGCGGAGCCGGCGTCGAACCGCCGCTGGATCCAGACTTCCCCACCTGCGAGCAGAGGGGCCAACAGGTTCGTTCCCAGCGTGATGTGAAAGAACGGGGAGAAGAACAGCTCGATATCGGTGATTGTCCGCGGATTCCCGTGGGCGCAGGTGTTGAGCCAGAGCCACAGGCTGCGATGGGTGTGAAACACACCCTTCGGCGTTCCGGTCGTGCCGCCGGTGGCGAAGATGACGGCCGGGGCGTCCTCGTCCGGGGGCGTGACAGGCCCATCCTGGAGCGCCAGTGGGGCCGTCCGGTCCGCAATGGGCTTCGGGTCGGCGGCGGCCGGCAACTCGATGACTCGACAGCCCGTCTCATGAGCGAGGGACGTATGGGCGGGGTCCGCGATCACCACGCTGGGGCGGAGCGTGGCGAGGTAGGAGCGTGCTTCCGGCCCGGTCAGGCGGTCATTGAGCGGTGCGGCCACCAGGCCGGAGGCCAGGGCGCCCAGGATGACCACGGTGTGCGGTATCGACGGCTCCATGGCCGTCACGACGCGGTCTCCGGTCCGCAGGCCGGCGCGCCGCAGTCCGGCCGCGACGGCATCCATCGCCTTGACCAGCTCGGTAAACGTCAGTTCGCCGGAGTCGTCACGCAGCGCTCGTCTATGCGCCCCGTGCGGCCCGGCGCCGATCGTGCGCAGCCAGTTCGGCAGTGTCAGTACATCACCCACGAAGTTGCTCCCTTGATCATCAGCCGGTGCGGTCAGCGCGAGGAGTTCCCGTCAAAGTATCGGCTAAAACGGCAATTGAGTGCCATCTTCTCGCCTTCGAGCGCCGGATCACGCTGGGCTCCGGGTGTTTGGTGTGCAGGTGCCGAGATCGCCTTCAGGCCTAGGGAGGAGCAGCCGATCTCTCCTCGTGGGCGCTGGGTCCTCACGTGGCCTTGCCGATCGACATGACGGGCGGCCGGGGCTGTGACGCGTCTCCTTCCGAGATGCGAGAGGTCTTGCCGCCGACCAAATAAAGTGTACTCTTTTCAGTAGAGCGCCTAGCTCCGCCGATGGGAGCGACCGACGTGGCACCACGGGATGCGCTCGCTCCTCGAGGTGCGGCGCGGCAGGCGCACGACCGCACACGGGGAGGGATCGATGGAATTCGCTTTGAGTGAAGCGGACACGGCGTTCCGCAGCGACCTCGTCGGCTTTCTTGACCGCGAACTGGCCGACGGATGGAATCGCTCCGAGCATGGTCTCGGCAGCGCGGTGTACACCGACTTCTCAAGAGACTTCGTGCACACACTGGCAGCCAAGGGGTGGCTGACCCCGCACTGGCCGCCGGAGTACGGCGGTGGTGGCCAGGGGGCGTGGCAGCACTTCGTGCTCGGCGAGGAGATGTGGAAGCGGGGTGAGCCCCGCGGCCCGCAGTACATGAATGTGAACTGGGTCGGCCCCTCCGTCATCAAGTACGGCACGGAAGAACAGAAGAAGGAACTCCTGCCGCCGATCACCCGGGGCGAAGTCTTCTGGTGCCAGGGCTTCTCCGAGCCGGAGGCCGGTACAGACCTCGCGGCCCTGCGAACTCGCGCGGACCGCGATGGTGAGGACTACGTCCTCAACGGCCAGAAGATCTGGACATCGTATGCAAATGAGGCCGACTACTGCTTCCTCCTCGCGCGTACCGGTTCGGTGTCCGACGGGCGGAACGGAATCTCCGTCTTCCTGCTGCCGCTGAGAACGCCGGGCGTCGAAGTCAGGCGGATCGACGGGTTCGTCGGAGAACACTCGTTCAACGAGCTGTTTCTCACCGACGTCAGGGTTCCCGGGAACTGCCTGCTCGGCGAGGAGAACAAGGGCTGGGACATCGTCCGCAGGACACTCGCCTACGAGCGGGTCGGCGCCCCCCGTTACGCACGTGCGGCCCTGGTCCTCGACGGTCTCGCCGACTGGTGCCGAGCGGCCGGCCTGCTCACGGATCCGGGCGTACAGGAGCAGTTCGGCAATGCGAGAGCACTCTGCGAGGCTGCTCGTGTCCTGGTCTACCGGGTCATCGACGAGCGGGCCAAGGCGAAGGAGCCCTCGCCGATGGCCTATCAGGCCCGCGCGGCGATGGTGCAGGCCGAGCGTGCGGTGGGCGACCTCGCGCTCGATGTCATGGGAAGCGAAGCCCTGGCCGAGCAGTCGCCCGGCGATGCGCAGTTCCGCAACTCGCTCGGCGCCGGCATCGCCGCAGGGAGTTATGAAGTCCAGCTCAACCTGATCAGCCGCCTGATCCTGAAGCTGCCGAAGGAATAGACGTGGATTTCGAACGATCGGATACACAACGCGCCCTGCTGGACGCACTGGGCACCCTGCTGAACCGGCACGCCGGCCCGCAGCGCTGCCGGGAGCTCACCGAGCGCGGGGCATACGACCACGAGCTTGAGACCGAGCTGCGCGCGGCCGGATTCCTCGACGTGTTCGGCGAAGCCGGCGCGGGGCCGCTGGAAGCCACCCTGGCGGTCGAACAGATCAGTGCTGAGCTGGGCGCGATCACGCCCGTACCGCATCTGCTCGTGCTGCCCGCGCTCGGACTTCCGGCACCCGAGGGGCCGGTCGTCCTGGCCGACCGTGAGGGGCCGGGCCCCGTACGGTACGGCAGCGAGGCCAGGCAGATCCTCGTCGTCGGCGCTGACCGGTGCGGTGTCGCGGAGCTGAGTCCGGACGACGCGGAGCCGGTTCCGTCGGCATACGGCTATCCGCTGGCCCGGGTGGTGGCGCGCCGTCCCGATGACCTCGCCCCGGGGACGTCGCAGACGATGATGAACTGGTGGCGTGTGGGGGCCTGTGCCGAGGCTCTCGGGATGATGCAGAGTGCCTTCGACCTCACCGTCCAGTACGCGAAGGACCGCACGGTGTTCGGGCGTGCCCTCGGTTCGTTCCAGGCGTTGCAGCACCGGCTTTCCGAGGTGAGCGTGCTGCTCGAAGGGGTGCGCTGGCTCACCTATGAGGCGGCGTTCCGGGGCGCCACCGCGGAGTCGTCGGCTGTCGCCGCCTCGCACACGATGGCCACACTGCACCGGCTGACGCGGGAGACACACCAGATCACGGGTGCTGTCGGACTGACCAGGGAACACGATCTGCACCTCTGGACGCTCCGCCTGCAGGCAATCAGAGCCGAGCTCGGCGGTCTGCGCGCGCATCAGCGGGCCGTGGTGACATCGCGTTGGGAAGTCACAGCGGCATGAGCGAACCTGTCACGTTCACCCCGGATCAGGAAGCGCTCGCCGGGTCCGTCCGGAGCTACTGCGCGGCCCGGTGTACCGAAGAAGTCCAGCGTGCGAGTTCAGGTGCGTTTTCCTGGCCCTTCTGGCAGGGGCTGGCCGAACTCGGTGTGCTGTCGTTGACGGTGCCCGGTGAGGAGGGCGGGGCGGGGGAGATTTCCGCCGCAGCCATGGAGTTGGGACGCGCCTTCGCCCCCGGGCCGTTGGCGTCGACCGTCTTCGCGGCACGTACGCTGCCGTCCGCGCTGTCGCACCCTGTCGTCTCCGGCACACGCCTGGTGTCGTGGGGATGCCCACCGCTGATGCCATGGGCGCCCGTCGCCGACGTGTTCATCGAAGCGGACGGCGAGCGGGCCTGGCTCGCGCGTCCTGCCGGTGAGGTGAACTCGCTGGAGACCCTCGGCAACGAGCCATGGGGACGTGTCGCCCTGGAGCGCGTTCTCCCGCTGGAAGGTGTCCGGGAAGGAACAGCCCTCTCCGACATGGCGCTTGCCGGGTACCTGTGGGGCGCGGGGAAGCGCGTACTGGACGCCGCGGTCGAACATGCACGTACCCGGGTCCAGTTCGGCCGTGCCATCGGCACCTTTCAAGCCGTCGCACATCCGATCGTGAACGCCGGCCTCGGACTGGAGGCCGCGGAGAAGCTGATCAAGGTCGCCGCGCGGGCGATCGACCACGGTCACCATCAGGCATCCAGCCTCGCGTCCGCAGCGCGGCTGTCCGCGTCGAGAGCCGCCATGGACGCGGCTTTCATCTCCCACCAGACGCACGGTGCCATGGGCTACTCCGTGGAAGGGCCCATCGGACACATTGCGCAGCGCATCAGGCAACTCTCCATGTTGCCGTCCCATGCGAACCAAACAGGCGAACAGGTATTGGCGATGTATACGGAGAGTGGTCGGGAATGACGCAGGAGCAGGATCGTCGGGCGGACGTCGAAGAGCCGGAAGTGCTCTTCGAGAAGCGTGAACACGTCGCATACATCACGCTCAATCGACCGCACAAGGGAAACTCCCTGACCGGCACGATGATGCCGCAGATGAAGGCCGTATGGAGTGAGGTCCGGGCGGACCCGTGGATCCGTGCGGCCATCATCACCGGCGCCGGCGACCGGCACTTGTGTACAGGTGCGGACGTGAACGTCGTGGCAGGCCGGGGCGGCATGAGCACCGGCACAGGGCCCCTGACCGACGAGGTCTTCTGGTCGCCGCGGCAGAACCGGGTGTGGAAGCCGGTCATCTGCGCCGTCAACGGCCTGGCGGCCGGAGCCGGGCTGCACTTCGTGGTCGACGCCGACATCGTGGTCGCATCGGAGCAGGCGAGTTTCATGGACACCCACGTCAATGTCGGCCTGGTGGGGGCTATGGAGAACATCGGTCTCGCCAAGCGCCTGCCGCTGGGCTCCGCGCTGCGGATGACACTGATGGGCAAGGACTACCGGATGCCCGCGGAGCGCGCGTACCAGCTGGGACTGGTGGACGAACTGGTCGCGCACGGACAACTGATGGACACAGCCGAAGAGATGGCGCGGTCCATCGCCAAGAACTCGCCGGCCGCGGTGTCGCTCTCGCAGCAGGCGATCTGGGGGTCACTGGAAATGGGCTACACCCAGGCGTGCGAGTACGGATGGTCGCTCCTGCGGATGCACTGGGCGCACCCCGATTCGAAGGAAGGCCCCCGGGCCTTCAGCGAGGGGCGCGAACCCAAGTGGACCACCGCGGCCGGCAGGGAAGACTGACATGGACTTCGGATTCACCTCCGAGGAGGAGGCGTTCCGCAGCGAGGTATTCGCGTTCCTGGCTGACTACCAGGGGCTGGACGGCTACTTCCACCGTGGTGAGAACACCGGGGAGGGCGTGCGGAGGGTCTACCGGGCGCTCGGGGAGCGCGGCTGGCTGTCACTGTCCTGGCCCGCGGAGTTCGGTGGCAGGGGGCTGTCACCCGCGTACGAGTTCATCCTGTGGGACGAGATGGCCTATGCACGGGTCGCCCGGCCGCCCATGGGCCCGGGCCTCGTCGCCAAGGCGCTCATGACTCACGGGACGGCTGAGCAGTGCGAACGTCTCCTCCCCGGGCTCCGGCTCGGGCAGATCAACTTCGCGCTCGGCTATTCGGAGCCGGACGCCGGTTCGGATCTGGCGGCGGTGCGGACCCGGGCCACGCTGGTCGGTGACGACTACGAGATCAACGGCGCCAAGTGCTGGACGTCCAATGCGCACTGGGCCGACTACATCTGGCTGCTCTGCCGGACCGGAGCCCCGGACAGCAGGTCGCGCGGGCTCAGTGTCCTGATCGTTCCACTGGACCATCCCGGCGTCTCGGTCTCCCCGATCCCGACTCATGACGGCGGTCGCCTGAACGAGGTCCGGTTCGACGCGGTGCGGGTCCCGGCCGGGAACCGGGTGGGCGGTGAGAACGACGGGTGGCAGGTGGTCGCGTCCGCGCTCGCGGTCGAACGGCATGTCCAGTTCCCGCCGAAGCGGCTGCGAAGAGACCTGCAGGACCTCATCACCTGGGTGGAGAAGTCGGGCCTGAGCCACGATCCCGTCGTACGCCGGCGGCTGGTCGACCTCGCCGTGAAAGTGGCGGAGACCGAGGCGCTGGCGCTGGCGCTGCTCGGCGAGATCATCAGCGGTCAGCCATCGGCGGTTCCGGCGGCGTACCACAAACTGGCCGGTACCCTGCTCGCCCAGGAGATCGCGCGCTCGGCCATGGAGTTCGGGTCGAACGAGGCGCTGATCAAGGACAGCGACGTCGAGTTCATGTGGCGGCAGGCGATCCTGGAAACCGTCGGCGGCGGAACGTCGGAAATGATGCGCGGACTCATCGCACGACAGGCGTTCGGTCTGGAGAGCAAAGGCTGAGCGCCGTCACGCAGTTGCCGGTCACAGGAAACCTGATCCCGGTTTCGCTCCTGTGAGGGCCGTTCTCCCGGAATCACCGGCGAGAACGGGCCCCGCACACCGCGGAAACCACTCATCGTTCACCAACCCGCAACATCCCTCACGCCCAAGGGAGTCGGTCATGCCCGCTGCACCCTCCGCGTCGTCCCCACAGACCCCTGAGAGATCCGGAGGGCCCGTGGGACCACCCACGGCACCGGATCCCGCTCTGCTGCGCAAGGTGGCCCTTTCGAGCCTGCTCGGCACCGTCATCGAGTACTACGACTTCCTGCTCTACGGCACGATGGCCGCCCTGGTCTTCGGCCCGCTGTTCTTCCCCGAGTCGAACTCCACCGTCGGCACGATCGCCGCGTTCGGGACCCTGGCCGCCGGCTATGTCGCGCGGCCCGTCGGCGGTGCTGTCTTCGGGCACTTCGGCGACCGGCTCGGACGCAAGACCGTACTCATCGTGACGATGGTCCTCATGGGCGCGGCGAGCTGCCTGATCGGGTTGCTGCCCACGTACGGGACCATCGGCGTCGCGGCTCCCGTGCTGCTGATCCTGTTCCGCATCGTCCAGGGCATAGCCATCGGCGGTGAATGGGGCGGCGCCACGCTGATGGTCGTCGAGCACGCCGACGCACGGCGCCGCGGCCTGTGGAACGGCGTGATGCAGATGGGGTCACCGATCGGATTCCTCCTGTCCAGCCTCGTGGTCACCGCGATCACACTCCTTCCCGAGGACCGGTTCATGGCGTGGGGCTGGCGCGTCCCGTTCCTGTTCAGCGCGCTGCTGGTCGGCATCGGCCTGTACGTGCGCATCAGCGTTACGGAGAGCCCGCTGTTCCAGCAGGCGGTACGGACCCGGAAAGAGCAGGCCGCGAAGAAGCAACTCCGCATTCCCCTGGCACAGGTGCTGCGCGCGCCGCGTGTCCTGATCCTGGCCTGCGCGGTCGGCATCGGCCCCTTCGCGCTCACGGCCCTGATCGGTACCTTCATGCTCACCTACGCCAAGGCCGTCGGGTACGAGACTTCCGACGTGATGTCCGGCCTCACGGCCACCGCGCTCACCGGTCTTGTGGCTATACCGTGCTTCTCCGCGCTGTCGGACCGCCTTGGACGCCGGGCGGTGTCGCTGGGGGGCGCCGCGGGAATCCTGCTGCTCGCTTTCCCGATCTACGCTCTGATCAACACAGGGTCCGTCCCTCTGCTGATCCTCGGCATGGTGCTCGGGCAGGTGGTGCAGAACGCGATGTACGCACCGTTGGGCCCGCTGCTGTCCGAGATGTTCGGCACCCGGGTGCGCTACACCGGGGCCTCCATGGGCTACCAGCTGGCCGCACTGATCGGCGGCGGCTTCACCCCGCTCTTCGCGAGCAGCCGGCTCTCCGCTTCGGGCAGCATCTCCAGCACGCCCCTCGCCACCCTGGCCATGGTCTGCGGGCTGATCACCGCGCTCGCCATCTGGCGCACCGCCGAAACCCGCGGCCGGGACCTGTCCGTGGACCCGGCCGCCACCGTATAGAAGCAGGGTGCCGGCCTGATCCGAAATAGAAGCAGGATGCTGCCGGCCTGATCCGAACGAAAGGCCCTTAGCGTTCCGGCTACACCCCGTCGGCGGCAGCGCGGATCGCGGCCAGATCCAGCTTCTTCATGCCGAACACGGCCTTCATCGCCCGCTCGCCGCGCGTGGGGTCGGGGTCGTTGAGGAATTCATGCATCTCACTGGGCGCGACCTGCCAGGACACCCCGTACTTGTCCTTGAGCCAGCCGCAGGGTCCTTCCTGGCCGCCCTCGCTCAGCTTGGCCCAGTAGTAGTCGATCTCCTCCTGGTCGGCGCAGTTGACCAGGAGTGAGACGGCCTCGCTGAAGGTGAACTGGGGGCCGCCGTTGATCGCGATGTACTCCTGGCCGTCCAGCACGAACTCGACGGTCAGCACGGTGCCCGCCGGCCGGGGCCCGGCCGGGGTGTAGTACGTGACGTGCTTGATCTCCGAACGGGGGAACACCGACACGTAGAACGCGGCGGCCTCCTCGCTCTCGGTGTCGAACCAGAGGTTCGGGGTGATCCGGGGCATGGGATTCTCCTGGTCGTCGTCGTATCCGCTTCTGCGTCTGTACTGACTGTCACGCGGGCCGGAATTCATCGCAGAGGCTCAGACCCGTACGGAGGATTCCGCCGGCAGCCAGGTGAGGACGAGAGCGCCCGCGGCGAGGACCAGACCGGCCAGCACCAGCATGCTGGTGCTGAGTGAGTCGGTGAAGGCGGTGATCACGGCCCGGTGCAACTCCGGACCTGCGCTCATGCCTTCCGCGCCGGCCACCGTCGTCGGCGCGTCCGGGCCCCGCAGCGCAGCGGGCAGCCTGGCGGTGAAACCCGCGGTGATCAGGGTGCCGGTGAGGGCCACACCGAGTGCGCTGCCCAGTTCGCGGGTCAGACTCTGCAGCCCCGAGCCGAGACCTGCCCGGTCAGGCGGCAGGGCCGACATCAGGGTCTCGGAGAGCAGCGGCGTCGCCAGCCCGCACCCGGCTGCCGTCAGCCCCGCCCCGAGCGCGTACACCGGGTAAGGGGTGTCCGGGCCGACCCGCGAGACGGTGCAGAGGCCGCCCGCCAGGACGAGCAGCCCGAGGCTGATGACGGTGCGTCGGTGCAGACGTCGGCTGAGCACCGTGGCGCAGCGCGGGGCCAGCAGCAGGGCCGCGGCCATGGGCAGCAGACGGACACCGGCCCCGAGGGCGGAGTAGCCCTTGACGTACTGGAGGTACTGGCCGTTGAGATAGAACAGGCCGAACATGCCGAGGAAGACGGACATCATGCCCACGGCGCCCGCCCGCACGGCCGGGCCGGCCAGCAGCCGGGGATCGAGGATCGGGTGCTCCTCGTGCAGTTCGTGGACGGTCCAGAGAGCCAGCAGGACGACTGCGGCGGCGAAGGCGCCCAGGACCTGTGCGCTGCCCCAGCCCTGTTCCGGTCCGGAGACGATGGCGAAGAGCAGTGCCAGGAATCCGAGGGTCAGCAGCAGGGCGCTGACCGGGCCGACCGGCCGGGTGAGACGCGGCGACGTGGGGGCGACCAAGGCGGCCAGCAGCAGGGCCACGAGGGCCAGGGGAGCCGCGTACAGGAACAGCGAGCGCCACGAGCCACTCTGGATCGCCGCGCCACCGCCGACGTTACCGAGCACGGCCGCCAGTCCCGTCATGGATGCCCACAGCGCGATGAGGCGCGACCGCCGGTCGCCGGGAGCGCCGGTGACCATGAGCGCCAGCGTGGTGGGAAGGACGGCGGCGGCCCCCACACCGCTGACCATCCGCCCGGCGATGAGCAAGCCCACATCGGGCGCCGCTGCGGCCAGCACACAGCCCAGAGTGAACAGGACCAGGCCGGTGAGGAGCACGCCCTTGCGGCCCATCCGGTCGGCCACCGCGCCCGCGGGAACGACCAGACACGCGAAGACGGCCACATAGCCGTCGACCACCCAGAGCACCGCCGCCGCTGAGGGGTGCAGCGAGCCGGCCGACAGCGAGGGAATCGCCAGATTGACGGCCGAGACCATGCCCACGACCAGGGTGACGCACAGGCACATGACGATGACGGTCGCGCGCGAACCGGCCGTACGGCGGCCAGTCGTACGGCTGGCCGGAGTCCGGGACTGAGGCCGGACAGACTCTGGAACGGCCGGGCAACGGGGCACAGGACCCTCCTGGTCGGCGGGGGCGGCAAGCACCCGCGGGGCGGATCGGACAGGTGAGAAGAGCAGCCGGAGCGGCGTCCGGAACGGTCTTCGCAAGCAACCGGAACGGTCTTCGAAAGCAAGGAGCGGGGGAGGGCTCCGGCGGGAGGGAGGGAGAGGAGCGTGCGCGTCAGCCGGCGGCCGGCCCGGTGCGGTGCAGATCGGCCCGGAGCGTGAGCCGGTCGCCGCGTACGGAGAGGAACTCCAGGTCCACCGGCCGCCCGTCCGCGAGCCTGCTGAGGCGCTCCACCGCGAACAGCGCGGTCCCTACGGGGGCCGCCAGGATCCGTGCGGTGTGGGGGTCGGCGTTCACGGCCTGGACCGTCACCTCGGCCGCGCCCAGCCGCTGCCCACAGGACTGCTCGATCAGTGCGAACACGTCCTGGTTCTCCAGGTCGAGGTCGAGGAGCGGCAGCCCGATGTCGACCGGCAGATAGGTGAGGTCCAGGGACAGCGGCATACCGTCCAGGCGCCGCAGGCGCTCGAGACGGACCACCGGTTCGCCGTCCGGCACCGACAGGCGCCGGGCGACCTGCGCGGGCGGGACGACCGTGCCACTGGCTCTGACCTCGTTGTCGACCGTGCCGTGCGACTTCAGTGTCTCGGCCAGTCCGGCCAGCCGTTCCAGCGGATGGGAGTGCTTGCGGTTGAGCAGCACCGTCCCCACTCCCCGCCGGCGCTCGACCAGGCCCTCGTCCCGCAGGATCAGCAGGGCCTGGCGGACGGTGTTGCGTGAGACCGCGAAGTCCTTCGACAGCAAGCGCTCGTCCGGCAGGAAACCGGTGGGGTACAGGCCTGCGGCGGCCTGCTGCCGCAGCACCTCTGCGACGTTGCGGGCCCGGTCGGCGCGCCGTGCGGGGGAGGACTCGGAAGAGGGCGACGAGGTGTGTTCCATGGACGCCGCTCCCGTTCTCCTCGCGCGCCGCCACCTGGCGGCACGGCCCGGCAGTGCCGTTCACCACCGGTCTCCCAAGCTACGTCCAGAATATTTCGCCTCTGTTACGCCACCGGCTTTGACCTGCGGTGATGCCTGGACCTGGGGCGATGGGCCGCCCGGTCCGGGATCCGCCACCGGGATCCGCCACCGGCCGGTGTTCCAGGGGCGGTGCCCCCGGACCGCCCCCGGTCTTCCTGGGACGCCCCGGCCCTCGCGCGACTTCGGGTAGTACGTTTCTGTGGACCCGGCCGTCCGGGCCGGCCCGCCGTATTCGCCGCCTTCACGGAGTCCCTGTGCCCCTTCAGCTGCCCAGCCGCGCCACCGTCCTTTTCCAGGGCGACAGCATCACCGACGCGGGCCGGGTGTCCCACCCCACGGCCGGACTCGGCCACGGCTACGCCGGAATGAGCGCCGAGCTGCTGCGGGCTGCCCACCCGGACAGCGATTACACCTTCGTCAACCGTGGCGTCGGCGGAGACCGCATCGCCGATCTGCGCGCCCGCTGGCACGAGGACGGCGTCGCGCTCGCCCCCGACCTGCTGTCCGTCATGATCGGCGTCAACGACACCTGGCGCCGGTACGACCGGGGCGACCTCACCACCATCGAGGCGTACGAGGACGACTACCGCCACATCCTGACGCGGATCAGGGAGAGCAGCGGCGCCCAACTCCTGCTCATCGAACCCTTCCTGGTCCCGGTGCTCCCCGAGCAGTGGGCCTGGCGGGAGGACCTCGACCCGCGGATCCAGGTGGTGCGCAGGCTCGCCGAGGAGTTCGGCGCCGCGCTGCTCGCGGCCGACGGGCTGCTCAACCAGGCCGCCAGGAGCGCGGGCGGCGCCGCCCATGTCGCAGGGGACGGTGTGCACCCCACGCCGTTCGGCCACCGCGTGCTGGCCCGGGCCTGGGTGGAACTGGTCTCGGCCGGACCGGGGAACGGAACCCAGACCGGGCCGGCGGACAGCGCCCTGGACGGGGCGGCCGCCCTCGGCACCCCGGACCACTGACCCCAGCGCCCCCTCTGATCACGCAGCGCGGCAATTTCCGGCTACGGCAACGGTTACGGCTGCAGTAACCCGTGGCACGCTGGGCACCCGTAGATCACGCAGCAGGCGAGGAGACGTGTCACGTGCCGCAGAACCAGCCACCGGAGGCACGTAACGGTCAAGCCGTACTCGCCCAGGAACACCGGCTCCGCAAGGACCTCGGGTTCTGGGGCCTGACGGCGATCGGGTTCTCCAACATCCTCGGCTCCGGCTGGCTGTTCGCCGCCCTGTACGCCGCCCAGACCGCGGGGCCCGCCGCCCTGCTGTCGTGGATCGCCGCGGGCGTGCTCTGCGCCCTGGTCGCGCTGGTGATGGTGGAGCTCGGGGCGACCCGCCCGGAGGGCGGCGGTACCGTGCGCTGGCCGCTGTACGCGAGCGGGCGGCTGGTCGGCACCGTGATCGGCTGGTCCGTCCTGCTGTCGGTCGGCGGTACGGCCGCGGAGATCAGCGCCATCATGCAGTACGCGGCGCACTACCTGCCCGGCCTCTACGAAGGGGGCAGGCTCACCGCGACCGGCCTCGGTGTGGCCGCCGCACTGAGCGTGCTGCTGACCGTGCTCAACTGGTTCGCGGTGCGCGTGTTCGCACGGCTGAACAACCTGGTCTCCCTGCTCAAGGTCGTCATCCCCGTCATCACCGTGATCGCCCTCTTCCTCTCGGGCACCCACTCCGGCCGCCTCACCGACCACGGCGGCTTCGCACCGTACGGCTACGCGGCCTGCCTCACCGCTCTCGCAGGCGGCGGCATCGTCTACTCCGTGAACGGCTTCCAGGCGCCTCTCGACTTCTCCGGTGAGGCCCGCAACCCGCGCAGGACGGTACCCGCCGCGGTCCTTACCGGTATCGCCCTCGCCGTCCTCGTCTACCTCGGGCTCCAGCTGGCGTTCCTCTTCACCGTCCCCGACTCCCTGCTCGGCCACGGCTGGCACGGCGTCAACTTCGATTCGCCCTTCGGTCAGCTCGCCCTGGTACTGAACCTGCACTGGCTCGCGACCCTGCTCTACGCGGACGCGGTGCTCTCGCCGGGCGGCTCGGCGTACGTCGGAGTGGCCATCGACGCCCGGCACACCTACGCGCTGGCCAAGAACGGCCTGCTGCCCCGCTTCTTCATGCGGATCGACCCCCGCTCCGGAACGGCCCGCCGGGCGCTGCTGCTCAATCTCGCCGTCATCATCGTCTTCATGCTGCCGTTCGGCGGCTGGCAGGACATCGTCAGCGTCATGGGCGACATGTATCTGCTCATCTATGCGGCATCCGCGGTCGCCGTCGCGGTGTTCCGGGCGCACGACCGGGAGCGGGGAATGCCGCGGGCGGACGGCCAGGTTCCCGGAGTCCGCTGGATCGCGCCGGTCAGTTTCATGGTGGCCGGCGAGTTCGTCTTCTGGTCGGGCTGGCACAACCTGCGGCTCGCGCTGCCGCTGGTGCTCGCGGGCGTCCCGCTGTTCCTGATGCTGCGGCGCGGCGCCGAAGGCCCCTCCCCGCGCGACGAACTACGGCACGGAGCCTGGCTGGTGTTCTATCTGGCCGCGCTGACCCTGCTGTCCTGGCTCGGCAGTTTCGGCGGATCGGGACGGCTGCCGGCCCCGTACGACTCGGTGGTGGTGGCCGTCGTCTCGCTGGGGGTCTTCGGTTGGGCGGTCCGCTCGGGCGCCGGCCACCTCAGGGCGCACCCGGACGCCGAGCCCGGGCTGCCCGATCCGATCAGCCCCTGACCTGCCCGGATCCCGGAGACGCAGGCCATGCGATGCTGGTGGCGCAACCGGACCAGGGCCGGAGAACAGGGGAGTACGGCAGCGCGATGGCAGCAACACGGCGGACACGGACCGGGACCTGGGACCGCTACGCGGCATCCGACCCGGGATTCCTGCGACTGATGGCGGGGCTGCGGACCGTCGCGGCGATCGGGCTCGCGCTCATCGTGCTCTCGCTGTTCCACACGCCGGTCCCCCTCCTCGTCGCCGGCGCGATGGCGGCCATGGTCTCCACCTTCGCGATCAGGGAGAAGGAGGTGCGCGGCCAGGCCATCACGCTCGGGTTCGGCCTCCCCGTCGCCCTCGCTTCGATGTCCCTGGGGGCGCTGCTCAACACCCGTGTCATCGCGGGCGACACCTTCTTCGTCCTGCTGATCTTCGGCGCCGTCTACTCCCGGCGCTTCGGCGACCGCGGCACCGCGCTCGGTCTTATCGGGTTCCAGGTCTATTTCGTCTCGCTGTTCGTGCACGCCACGGTCGCCACCCTGCCCCCGCTGTACCTGACACTGACCATCGCCTTCGCGAGCAGCGCTGTCGTACGGTTCGCCGTCGTACCGGAGACACCCGAGCGCACCCTGGGCCGGCTGCGGGAGGCGTTCAGGGCCCGGCTCGCCCAGCTGGTGGCCACCCACATAGAGCTGCTCGACGCCGCCCCGGCGCAGCTCGACAAGATCCTCGACGACTTGCGCGGGCGCACCGCACGGCTGCACCAGACGGCGCTGATGATCCAGGGCCAGCTGGAGTCCGGCACCCGTGACCCGGCGACTGCCGCGCTGGTGCAGCGCAGGATCGCGGACGCGGAGATCGCCGCCGAGCGCCTCGGGATGCTGCTGCTCAACGCCCGCAGCGCGGAACGCGCGGACACCCTCACCCTGCATCTGCCGAACGCACCGGCCCCGGCCTCCGCGAGCACCGCACGGTCCGGCGGGGGAGCCGGAGGCATCGACGGGACGGACGAGATCACAGCCCTGCTGCGCCGGGACCTGAACGCGCTGCATCTGGTGGTGACCCGGCTGGCCCCCGACGAGCGCGGCACGGCCCTGGCCCATCTCCGCAACAGGCTGCTGGGCTACCGGGACGAGGAGAATCTGCCGCGTGCCTCGCTCGCCGTACAGGACGTGTTCCGCGGACTCGGTGAGGCCGCGCGCTCCGTGCTCGGGCTGCGGCTCGCGCTGGACGGACCGCAGGACGAGTCCGACGACACTCCGGAAACGACCCGCTCGCGCGAGGAGTTCGAGGCCGAGGACGTGGCCATCGTCCGCGCCGAGGAGACCGATGAGGACCGTACCGGCCTGCAGCGGCGCACCACGAGGACGGCGTTCCAGGTCTCGGTCGGCTCGACGCTGGCCATCGTCGGCGGCGAGTTCCTGTCCAGCCAGCGCTGGTACTGGGCGGTGCTGACCTGCTGGGTCGTCTTCCTCAACACCGCGTCCACCGGCGAGATCCTCGTCAAGGGCTACCGGCGGCTGCTCGGCACGGTCCTCGGCGTCGTCGCCGGGGTCGGTCTCGCGGGGCTCGTCGGCAACCACACCTGGACCGCCTTCGCCCTGGTCCTCCTCTTCATCTTCGGGATGTTCTTCAGCGCGCCCCTGTCGTACGCGCTGATGTCCTTCTTCGTCACGGCGATGCTGGGCCTGCTCTACACACTCCTCAACACCTACAGCTTCTCTGTACTGGTGCTGCGGATCGAGGAGACCGCCCTGGGCGCAGCCTGCGGGATCATCGCGGCCGTGCTGGTGCTCCCTGTGCACACCGACCGACGTACCGACGAGGAGCTCGCTACGGTGCTGGCCCGGCTGCGGGACGTAGCATCTGCCGCCGTGTCCCAGCTCAGTGGCGGCCCCCCGGCCGACCTCCTGGACATGGCGCGCGATCTCGACACCGCCCTGGACGACCTGCGCCGCTCCACCCAGCCGCTGACGCACCCCATCACCCCGCTGCGGGTGCGGCGGCAGACCGCCCGCTATCTGGTGGCGGTGCTGGAGACCTGTGCGTACCACGCGCGTTCGCTCGCCGCGACGGCCGAGCTGGTGCCGTACAGCAAGACCATCGCGGCCGATCCCCGGCTGGAGCGGTCCGGCGTGCGTATCGCCCACAACATCGACGTGATCGTGGCACGGGTGGCGGACGAGAACGCCGGGGGTGAGGTGGAGTCCGGTGCCAGTATCGCCGCCATGCTGGAGAGCAGCTCGTCCGAAGTGCTCCGGTCGGGCACGGTCACCTACCGCGTACTGCGGCACCTGCAGCGCCTCGACGAGGGAGTGGTCGGCCTCGCCCGCACCCTCGACGTACCGGTCGCGGCCCGCGAGGAGCGGAAGGCGGCCTGAGTGGCGGCCCGTGCCGCCCGCGGCAGGGGCGGGATGGGCGTGGTCTGGCGGGCCTGGGACGAGCGGCTGGAGAGGCAGGTCGCGGTCCAGTTCGCACGCCCGGATGACGACCGGACCAGGCAGCAGCTCAAGAAGGAGGCACGCAATGCCGGGCGGCTGCACCACGCGAACATGCGGCGGGCTTCGGCCGGGGTGCGGGCGTGGTGATCCTGGTCGTAGTACAGGTGGCAGCCCTGACACATGGCCCGGAGGTTGGCCGGGTCGCAGTTCTCCGGCATGTGGTCGAGGGTGTCGCCGGTGTCGAGGAAGGCGTGGCACGCCTTCAGCTCTGGGCGCAGGTCGGTCTGGCCGGACTCTTGTCGGAGAAGATCTTGCGGCACCCAGCGACGGTGAGCGCGTCGAATCTGCCGTTCGAGTTTCTGTCCACCGGTCGGCACCCGCGCATACCCGATCTTGATCTCGGTGCGGACGAGCGGCTCGGCGACGAGGAGTTCGGGATGGCCGGCCGGCTCCGGAAGGTCACTCATGACCCGAGAGCGTGTCAGAAAACGGTGGTCTGAGGTCCTTGAATGACCCAGGTTTTTGGACCCGCTTGCGGCTGAAGGAGACGAGGAGGAGGGCGAGGGGCACGCCAAGCTCAGAGCGCGCAGCGGAACCCCCCGTGCCCCGTCGTGCTGTCGGGTGTGTTCGAGGTACGGGCGGCCACTCGGTAGCGATTGCAGTACGAACGGTGGCAGAGGTACGAACCGCCGCGCAGCACCCGGTTCTCACCGGTGGGCGGCCCGGTGGGGTCGGTACGCGTCTCCGGGCGGGCGGCGCTGTGCCAGTCCGGGCTGAAACGGTCGGCGCACCACTCCCAGACATTGCCCGAAGTGTTGTACAGGCCATAGCCGTTGGGGGCGTACGCGGTGGCCGGGACGGTGCCCGTGCGGCCGTCCGCACGGGTGTTGCGCACGGGGAAATCACCCTGCCAGATATTGCAGCGGTCCCTGCCGCGCGGTGTCAGTTCGTCGCCCCACGGGAAGCGCGCCCCGGCCAGGCCGCCGCGGGCGGCCTTTTCCCACTCGGCCTCGGTGGGCAGCCGCTTGCCCGCCCAGCGGGCGTAGGCGTTCGCGTCGTTCCAGGACATATGAACCACCGGGTGGCCCCTGCGGTCCCCGACCGATGAGCCCGGGCCCTCGGGGGCGCGCCAGTACGCGCCGGCCACCGCCCGCCACCAGGGGGCTCCGGGGACGGTGCCCGGCAGCACCGCGTGGCGCGCCTGCGGGGGGACGGAAGAGCCGAACACGTAGGACCAGCCGATGAGTTCGGCCTCGGTGCGGTATCCGGTGGCCTTCACGAAAGCGGCGAACCTGCCGTTGGTGACGCACGCCGCGTCGATGTGGAACGCGCCGACGGTCACCTCCCTGACCGGCCCCTCGCCGTCGGCGGGAAACGCGTCGGTGTCCTCGCCGCCCATCAGGAACGGCCCGCCCGCGACGGGCACCATGCCGCGCAGCACATCGGCGGGGCGGCGGTCGGGTACGGCGAAGTCCGCCGGGGGAGCGGACAGGGATGTCACGCCGGGGGCCGGGGCCGTTCCCCGTGCCGGTCCGCAGCACGCACTCATCGGACGCTCTCCTTGCTGTCTGTGCCGGTCGTCGTGGTCTCTGCTCCGGGCCTGCCGACCTCGTTCCGATCTTCCTCAGCCGCTCCGGGGACCCGCCGGTCGAGCAGTTCGTCCACGTCCTGGCCGGTGGTGCGGAGCAGCAGCGCCACGCCGCCGAGCGCGGCCGCGTCGGCGCCGAGTGCCGAACCGCACACGGTGATGGTGCGGGGAGCGGACGGCAGGGACAGGGCCGCCAGTTGCTCCCGGATCGGGGTCAGTACCAGTGCGTCGAGGGCGGCCGGTTCGCCGTAGACCACGATGCATTCGGGGTCGACATGGGCCGCGAGGGCCGCGAGGACCCGGCCCGCCGTGGTGGCCGCGCCGCGCAGCACGGCGGCCACGTCCGGCTGCCCCTCGGCGGCGAGCGCGATCAGCCCGGCCGCGTCCCCGACCTCCACACCGCGCTCCGCGCAGGCGGCCAGCAGCACCGGAATCCGGATGACGCCCTCCAGACATCCCCGGCCGCCGCAGTGGCAGAGCGGTCCTTCGGGATCGCAGCTGGTGTGGCCGATCTCGCCGGCCGCGCCGTGGGCGCCGTGCACCAGCACACCGTTCACGACGAGCCCGCCGCCGACCCCGTCCGACCACGCGAGGAAGACGGTGTTGTCCTGGCCCCGGGCGGCGCCCCAGGTGACTTCGGCCAGTGCGGCGAGGCGTGAGTTGTTCTCCGTGGCGACGGGAACACCGAAGTGGCTGCCGAGCGCGGCGGCGACGTGTTCGGCGAACGGCGTCTTCCGGTGCGGGTCCCCGGACGCCGGGTTCTGGACGAAACCGGGCAGACCGAGGCCGATTCCTTCGACGGGCGCCAGACTGATCCCCTCCCGCCGTACCAGTTCCCCGACCGCCGCGACGGCCTGCGCGGCCCGCTCTGCGGGACCGCTGCCCACGGGCAGCGGGGCGCTGAACCTGCCGACCACCTCATGGGCGCAGTTGGCGATGACCACATGGATCCGGTTGCGCTGGAGGTCGATCCCGATCAGCTCGGCGCCGCGCGCGTTGAGCGAGATCTCCAGGGCGGGTCTGCCACGTCCGCGGGGCAGTTCGGAGTCCGCCGCAGGCTGCTCCACGACCGCCTTGCGCTCCAGCAGGTCGGAGACGATCGCGAACAGGGTGGTACGGGAGAGACCGGTCCTCACCTTCAGCTCGCCACGGCTGAGACCGCCGGAGCGGCGCAGCTCACCGAGGACGGCGGCTTCATTGACCCTGCGCAGGCGCTGCAAGGCATCGGTCGGTTCCGTCATGGACGCATGGTCCGCCGGTTGATCACTTTCTGTCAACGCGACGGAAGAATTAACACGCGATTTACTCCGGAGGGTTGGCGTAAAAGCCTGGCCTGGGAGATTCCGCGGGTAGAGGACAAGGCGTCATGGCTGGCGGGCCGGCCGTGTGTCCCAGCGTTGGCTGGTCCAGGCTTCGCGGATGAGGCGTCGGATCACGATGGTCGCGGTCGATGCTCCAGCAGCCACGCACCGGCTCCCGGAGGGAGCGAGCGGGGGAGGCCGGTTGCCGTACGCCGCCACACCGGGTCGACTGTCAGTGGTGGCTGAGATGCTGAACCGCATGAACGGACAGACCTGGCGCCGGGTGTACGGCGCGGACCACGACGACCCCGACCCCGGCCCGCGGCCGGGCCGCGAGTACCGGGAACTGGTGGGCGGACCGCTGGACGGCCTGCTGCTCGACGTCACCGGCTGGCCGGGCCCGCGCCTCACGGACGGAGCGGCCCTGGCGACCGAGATCGGCTCCCACGGCCCCGGCGGCCACGCGCGGTACGGCCCGCGCGTCGCCGGGGCGCTGCTCTGGGACTGGCAGGGCGACACCCCTTGACGAGGGGCCCCTGCTCGGGCACCCGTGACTCGAAACCCGCTACCTGGCGTCCCGTGACCCGACGTCCGTCACCCGGCACCTGGAGATGGTGGCCGCCGATAGGATGGGTAGTTATGCATCTTCTTGTTCTCGGCGGTACGTCGTTCGTGGGCCGCGCCATCGTGGAGGAGGCCCTCCGCACCGGGGCCGAAGTGACCCTGTTCGGCCGGGGGAGAACCGGGACGGATCTCTTCCCCGGGGTGACCCGGCGCATCGGCGACCGCGACACGGACGACTACGCTGCGCTGCGCGACGGCCGCTGGGATGCGGTCGTGGACGTCAGCGGATATGTCCCGCGCCATGTCGGCCAGGCCATGGATGCCATCGGGGACCGGGGCGGACGGTACCTGTTCATCTCCAGCCACGCGGTGTACCAGCGCTCGGGGGTGGAGCCCGGCTCGGACGAGGACACGCCGCGCCGCGCACCGGTACGGGACGTGCACAGCACCGAGTTGCTGGACGAGGACACCTACGGCCCCGCCAAGGTGGCCTGCGAGGACGACGTCCTGGCCAGGTACGGCAACCGAGCGACGATCGTGCGCCCCGGAAAGGTCGCAGGACCGCACGACCCGTCGGACACCTTCACCTACTGGGTGCGCCGGGCCGCACGCGGCGGCCGGATCGCTCTGCCCGCCGACCCGGCGCAGCCCGTGCAGGTCATCGACTCCCGCGATCTGGCCGCTCTCGTGATGCGCCTGCTCGCGGACGACCGGCCCGGTGTGTTCCACGCGGTGGGCCCCGCCGAGCCGACCACGCTCGGCGCGCTGATCGAGACCTGCGCGCGGGCCGCCGGTACCAAGGTGGAGATCGTGCCGGTGCCCCCGGAGGCGGGGGCGCGGATGTTCCCCCTGGTACGCCCCAACTGGCCTACGCAGCAGCGCAGTCCTGCCAGAGCGCGGGCGGCCGGTCTGCCCGCGACACCGCTGGAGGTCACCGCGGCGGACGTCCTGGCCTGGGACCGCGAACGCGGCGAACCTCCCATCCATCGCGGCTACCCGGCCCAGGAGGAAGAGGTACTGCTCGCCCGGACAGCCGGTGGAACCACAGACAGCGGGCCCACAGACAGCGGGCCCACAGACAGCGGGTCCTCAGAGGGCGGCACCACAGTCGGCTGAACCTCCGGCACCGGGGCCCGCGCAGAGCGGTGGCGCCGGAAAAGGCGTTGCCCGCGAACGTCCGGTGCGGGAGGCTTCCGGCCATGTCCGACAACGTATCCAGCGGTTCTCACGGCGTCATGGCGCTGTTCTCCCATGGCCGCGTCACCGCGATCCCCCGCAAGCCCGCGCGCCGCGAACAGCTGCTCGGCCACCTGGCGGAGACGCTGTTCGAGCGGGACCGGGAGTACACCGAGCCCCAGGTCAACGACGCACTGCGCACCGTGCACGACGACTGCGCCGCGCTGCGCCGCTACCTCGTGGAGTCGGCCCTGCTGACCCGGTCCAGGGACGGCAGCGTCTACCGGCGAGGCCGGTAGACGCTCCCTCCCGCTCCGTACGGGCCGTCAGCCGAGCCCGACGGCGAACACATGCAGCTGCGGATTCTTCGGCAGCGTCACGCTCTTGATCTGCTTCCCGTCCGGCACCTTGAAGGGCGCGGTGGCGAAGACGTCCGCCGCGCCGCCGGTGCCACCCGGCTGGTTCCGGTACGCGGAATGTGCCACGAGCGTGTTCCCGAGGACCGGATCCGTACCGCCGCCCGGCAGCGTCCAGTCACCGAACGAGAGATCAGCCGTGCCTGTACTGCCGTCGGTGAAGGTCACCTTCGCGCTGTCCTGGTGATCCCCGTTGGTGGCCGAGCCCACGAACAGCAGTCGCTTCGCGTCCTTGGCGCTCCCGGACAGATCGAGCGTCCGGCCGTCCGCGACCACGTTGTCCGGGCGCCCCTGCGGAGCCGCGGGCCACACGAACGACGTGCCCGACGCCTCGACCCGGGCTCCGCTCTTCAGACCCCCGGCGGCGAGCGCCTGCCGCGAGTAACTGTTGCCCGCGCCGTCGAAGTCGGCCTGCCCGTGGTCCGCGTCGTCGGAGAGCCCGGTGTTGTCGTACGCGGCAGCCGGGCTGCCGTCCGCCGCCACCAGCACGATCGCGGAGAGGCGTACGGTGTTCCCCTTCCCGGAACCCCCTACGGTCAGCGGAACCTCGTAGTAGCCATCGGGTGTCTTCGGCCCCGCCTCGACCGTCAGGCCGACGCTCCCCGAACCGGTTGCCTGGTCCAGCTTGAGCTGTTCCGTGGTCGCGGAGACCGTCAGACCCTTCGGCGGCGAAGCGGTCACGGTCAGGCTGTGGTCGTGTCCGGCGAGCCGCTGCGCGTCGACCGTGACCTCGGCGCCGTCGCCGCCCGGCGCCGAGGTGACCTGGTTGGGGGTCGCGTTCGCCAGGAAGGACCGTTCGCCCGTGCGGTACGACGGGGGCGCGGCCGCCGCCGATGTCGCCCAGTGGGTGTCGGGCGTCCCGGACAGCGTGAAGTCCAGCCGCCCGCCCCGGGACACCGCCGACTTGGGCAGATAGGTGCGCTCCCAGTCGCGGCCGTCCAGCTTCAGATCGTGGACGTACGGAGTGCTCGCCGACGCCTTCGGGGCGCGGATGTCCAGGTCGCCCTTGCCCGGCAGGTCGAGCACGGCGCGCTCGAACAGCGGGCTGTGCACGGCCAGATCGGATGTGCCCGGCGTCGAGGGATACACACCGAGCGCGGCCCAGACATACCAGGAGGACTGGGCGCCCAGGTCGTCATTGCCCGGCTCGCCGTCCGGCGTGGGGCTGAAAAGCGTGGTGGCCACGTCCCGTACGGCCTTCTGCGTCTTCCACGGCTGACCGAGGTAGTCGTAGACCCACGGCACCCCGAAGTCGATCTCGTTCCCCGCCCACATGTACGGCTCGTTGGGGCCCGCGTTGAGCTTGGTGAAGAACGTGTCCAGGCGCTGGGACGCCGTCTCGCGGCCGCCCATGGCGGTGATCAGTCCAGCGGTGTTCTGCGGGACGAGCCAGTTGTACTGGGCGGCGTTGCCCTCGTCGAAGCCGTCCTGGCCGAACTTGCCGGCCGGCGGCGGCTGGAAGCCCGGGCCGTCGGGGAATCGGCCGTCCTCACCGCGTGGCTGGAGGTAGCCGGTCGCGGGGTTGAGGATGTTCTGCCAGTTCTGGCTGCGGAGCGTGAACGTCCGGGCGGTCTTCCTGTCCCCGGCCGCGGTCGCGAGCTGCGCGATGGAGAAGTCGTCGATCGCCCACTCCAGCGTCACCGAGCCACCGACGCGCTGGTGGTCGCCGCGTGAGGCGTCGTTGTTCGGCGCGTAGCCCCGCTCGACGTAGTTGGCGATGTCGGGGCGCTCGTGGTAGGCGCCGGGCGTGCTGTCCACCGTGGTCGCCCCCTTGACCAGATACTTCAGTGCCGTCTTGAGGTCGAAGTCACGAGCGCCGTACGCATACAGATTGGCGATCAGCGCTACGGAGTTGTCGCCGGTCATCTGCCCGGTGTAGCCGTTCGCGAACGGCCAGCGCGGCCACCAGCCGCCCTGTTCGGCGTCGTTGACCAGGGACTGCGCCATGTCGCTCGCCTCCTTGGGCCACAGCATGGCCTGGAGCGGGGCGAGGGAGCGGCAGGTGTCCCAGTCCGAGAAGTTCGCGTACTGGGTGCGGCCCTTGGGAAGTTCGCGGACCTTGTTGTCGAAGCCGATGTAGCGCCCGTCCACGTCATTGAACGTGTTCGGATGCATCAGCGAGTGGTAGAGCGAGGTGTAGAACGTCTTCAGCTGACCGGTGTCCCGGCCCGCGACGCGCACCTTGCGCAGCGCCGACGTCCACCGGTCGCGGGTCTGCTCGCGCAGCTTGTCGAGGCTCCAGCCGGGCACCTCGGACGCCATGTTGGCCTCGGCGCCGTCCACGGACACGTACGACATGGAGATCTTGGCGCGCACGGTGCCGGTCCCGGCCGTGCCGAACGTCAGATAGGCGCCGGCCTTCGGCGCGTTCACCGTGTCGCTGCCCTTCGACACCGTCTTGCCGTCCCAGGTGCCGTGGGCGGTGAAGGGGCGGTCGAAGGTGATGGCGTAGTGAACGGTGTACTCGTTCCCCTTGCCGCAGAAATTCCCGGTGGTGGCGGAGCCGGTGACCTGCCGGTCGCCGACGACGTGCATATCGGCCCGCTTGTCGCCCGCGAGACTCGCACCGCCCTTGACCAGGACCTGCGCCGCGTCCGCGCCCTTGGGGAAGGTGAACGCCGCGAGCCCGGTGCGGGTCGACGCGGTGAGCTCGGCACGCACCTTCGAGTCGGCGAGGGTGACCGCGTAGTACCCCGGCTCCGCCTTCTCGTCGGTGTGCGAGAAGTGCTCGGTCCTGTTCCAGGGCGCCGGGCCGATGTCGCCTGTCACCGGCAGGATCGGCACATCGCCGAAGGCGGTGCAGCCGACCGACGCGTGATCGATGCTGAACCCCCGCAGGGTGTCGCTGTGGTACTGGTAACCGGCGTACGAACCGACCGTGTCGGGCGAGAACTGCATCATGCCGAACGGGGTGGCGGGACCAGGGAAGTTGTTGATCTCTCCCACGGTGGAGCCACCGCTTCCGGTACCGGTCAGCGGGTCCACGTAGTCGGCGGGGTCATCGACGAGCTGGGCGCCAGGTGGAGTGGCGGAACCGTTGGACAACGTTGTCAAAGCGGCTGAGGCCGGAGCTGCTGTTCCGGCGAAGAGGAGCGCCGCGACTGCGGCGACCGCGCCGCGAGTCTTCCAACGTCTCACGTGTACCTCCTGCGAAAGGGTTGCGGGGCGGGCCCACCACACACTCAGGTAGCTGACCGTGCCCGGTCAAGAGGGCGGAGGGGCGGCAAGTCCGCTTCCGGCCGCGCATGCGCGGTGGCGACGCCCCGTCAGCCACCGGCTCCGGCTCGGAGTTGGCTGTGGGGAGGGGGCGCGGGGCGATTGCGCCCGGGGCGGAATCGGGGGGGGATCCATGGATCAGGGCAGGGAACGGGTCGGCGGCCGTACCCGGGCGGCAGCCGCAGTGAAAACGGACGGAAGGGGTACGTGCGTGGCGCCGAAAGCGGCATACGACCGGATAGCCGACTGGTACGAGCGGGATTCCTGGGCGCGGGGGACGCCGAGACCTCCGACGGCAACCCCCGGGCCCTGGGCGGCCTGCTGGCAGGGCTCCTCGGCGGAGGGAACGGTGTCTGCCTCGAGGTCGGCTGTGGGACCGGCGTCCATGCCGACCGGGTGCGCGGTCTCGGCTGGACACCGGTCGGGGTGGATCTCTCGGCCGGGATGCTGGGACATGCCCGCGGCCGGCTGCCCGTGGCGCAGGCCGACGCCGTGCGGATGCCCGTCCTGGGCGGCGCGGTTCCGGCGGCCGTCGCCGTGATGGTCCATACCGACATGCCCGATTACCCGGCGGTGCTCGGAGAGGTCGCCAGGGTTCTGCGTCCCGGCGGAGTGTTCGTACACATCGGCGTCCACCCCTGCTTCTGCGGAGGGTTCGCCGACCGGAGCGACCCCGGCGCGGTGGTGATCGGGCCCGGGTACCTCGACGGCCGCTGGACCACGGAGTCCTGGACCGGTCACGGTCTGCGGGACAAGGTCGGGGCGGGGCATCTGCCGCTGCCCCGCCTGTTTCAGGCCTTCCTGGACGCGGGACTCGTGCTGGAAGGGTTCACTGAGCACGGGGCGCCCACCCCTGTCGTCCTGGGTGTCAGGGCGCGCAAGCCGCTGTGAGCTCCGTCAGTCCCCGGCCGGAGCGGACCATGAACAGCGCAGGGCGGCGGTGGCGAACCCCGGCGCGAAAGCCAGCGCGACGCCCGACTCGCCCGCGGCGGGCGGCGCGGAATGCAGTTTGTCCAGGACGGCCAGCACGCTGATCCCGCCCAGATTTCCCGTCTCGGCCAGAACCGCGCGCGAATGCCGGGTGTGCTCGTCGGTGAGCCCGAGGCTCTTGGCGACATCAGTGATGATGCTGGGGCTCCCGGGATGGATGACGGCCCAGTCCGGCACCTTGTGGTCCAGCCAGTCGAGCACGTACGGCATCGAGTCCAGGGCGCCTTTCTGGCCCGCCTTCGTACTGTCGAAGTGGAGTCCGCTGGTATCGAGTTTCCCGCTGTACAGGTCCTCGGTATCGGGCAGCAGGAGTTCGAAGGTGTTCGCGCTCACGGGATCCTCGATACGGATTCCGGGTGTGCCCGGAGCGGTCGTGGAGACGACGCAGGCGCCCGCGGAATCCCCGAACAGCGCTTTGTAGATCATGGACTGCATTGTCGTGTCGCGGTGGTTGTATACGGAGCTGATCACTTCGGAGACGACCACGAGGACCTTCGTGCCCGGCTCGGCGGCGGCCAGTTGCACCGCGCGGATGAGCGCCTGTATGCCGCCGCCGCAGGCCAGCGTGGTCATCCCGATGCGCCGGGTCCGCATCGGAAGCCCAAGTGCGTTGCAGAGCAGCACATCGAGGCCCGGAACACCCCATGTGGTCGAGTGCGAGGTAACGATGGCACCGATTTCTGACGGCTGGACACCCTCCTGTTCCATTGCCTTCCGCGCGGCCAGTTCGCCCATGCGTACGGCGTGTCCGTAACCGGTGCCGACGCGTTCCGTGATGTCCGCGTCCCCCGAGATGGCCGGCGAGTCCAGGGGGGCCACGAAGTACCGCTTGTCCACCTGGAGATTGCTGATCACCCGCTCGTACACCTTCAGCCGCGGGTCGTCCGGGTGGTTCCGTGCGATGTCGTCGATGATTTCGCGTGTGCTGACCTCGAACTCAGGCAGAACGATCGCGGGACGGCTGACGTAGGCGGGCATGGGTGTCTCCCATTAGTGCTCGATTACATGTACGAACAACGTACGCCAGTGCGATACATCTTTCACGAAAGTTACCCAGTCTGATCACCTGTGAAGTGCGGGGGTGGACTGGTGCGATCCTCCATCAGGAAGCAGGCCGGCCGATCGAATTGTGAGCCGCCCGCAGGTCGGCATTCCTTCGGTGCTCGCCCGGCGGGCCGGGCTGGAAAGAGAGCAGGATCAGCCGGGAGCCCATCGATGTGACCGGCTCCGCGGCGCACACGTTCACCATCCCCTCGCCCATCTGAGGGTGGAACATGGGGCGTTGGGCGCCGTCCGGAAAAGGCAGGGCCAGGAAGGGAGTTGCCTCGTACAGAGGTCCCGCCACCGGATCGTGCAGGACGCTCTCCTCGATCCGGGCCAGGTCCTTGTTCTCCGGGCGCTCCTGGGTCGCCCGGCGCAACTGGCCGAGCACGAAAGGCGCCCAGCTGCGCTCCCAGTCCAGCAGCAGGGCATGCCGTTCGGGGCTGACCGCCATGAACATCAGTGCGTTCTGTGGAGCCTCCCCACTCGGAAACAGTTCCTTGTACTCGCTGTTGCAAGTGATCAGGTTCCAGGCGGAGTCGACGAGATAGGCCATGACGCCGTGGATCAGTTCGACGGCTTTCCAGGCACCGGGGACTTCCATGCCGGAGGTGTTGTGGAGCGGGGCGGGGACCTCGCGGCGGGTCAGCCAGTACAGCGTTGTCCACTCCTGCTCGGTCATTCTCAGTAACCGGGCCAGATCGCCGAGATACGCCGGATTGGGGCGGTGCTCCGGCCCGTTGATGAGGCGCCCGTAGGTGCCACGGGCCCGGTGTGTCAGTGCGTCTATCTGCTCCTGGCTCAGCCCGTTCACCGGGCGGCCGGCTCCGCTCCGCTCCGTATAGCCCACCGTCTCGGGCGCGATGGCTGCCCGCCGGCTCTCCAGCAGCGTGCGCAGGGCTGCCGCGTCCTGGGTCGAGAGTGTCATATTTCCCCCGTAACTGCCCGCCGTGCGGCGGGCCCACAATTATCTGCAGGTCTTTTGCGTGGAAAGACCGCTCGATGGCCGCGAGACTCTGATCTGTCGCAGGTGAACAATGCAGAGTGTCTGCTGCATTCGCGAAAGGTAGGGGACTTGCAATGCCATCCCAGCGGTCCGTGCTCATCGTTGATGGACACAGTGAGGTAAGCCAGGGGATCATCAAGGCGCTGCAAGAGTGCGGGGACAGCGTCGCCGCGATGTACTCCGGCCCGCACGCACCCGCGGGGCCGGACCTGGCTGTGGCGTGTGATGTGACGGACGAGTCGCAGATCGACGGGGCGCTCGCTCTCGTGGAGGAGCGGCACGGGCCCGTCGGGATCGTCATCGCCTCCATCGACCTGTCGTGCGATCTGATGCTGAGGGACGACCGGTTCGTCTCCGTCGCCGACAACCGGATGATCGGCACCTTCCGGCTGATCCGCAGGGCCGTGCCCGCCCTCAGGACTAGCGGCCAGGGACGCATCATCTTCCTGTGTACCTCCGCCCAGGACGGGCTCTCCGCCCGGCAGTTCGGCAGTACGTCCGAGGCGGCGCTGCGCGGCTTCGTCAGCCGGCTGGCCCGCGACGAGGCATTTCACGGCATCACCTGCAATGTCGTCACTCTCAACTCACCTCGGGGTCAGCGTGTTTCGGTGCGCGGCACCACGCACCCGGCATCCGTCTGGCAGACCGGGGCCGACGCGTCACTGGTCGCCGCGGCAGCCAAGAACGTCAAGCTGCTCGCGTCGCCCGACGCCGACGGGGTCAATGGCGAGTACATCGGAGTGGAGAGCCGTCTGCTCATGGTTTCCTGACTTTCTGGCCAGCCGGTGCCTCTGGGAACGGCACCGGCGTTCCGGCCCGGCGCTCTGCCGGTGAGCCGGAAAACCGCAGCGGCGCCACCGTGTTCAGGTCACGGTGGCGCCGCTGTCCGGGGAGAGCACCCGGGCGATCTGCTGTGACGGGGAATCGCCTCAGGCGCTCTGGGGAGTAGCCGTTCGAAGGGTCTCGGCCGATATGTCTTCGTGATCGTTCTGCTGGAGATTCACGAAGATCATTCCGTATCGTATGACGCACCGGACGGGCTGCGGCGCGCCACGTGGTCGTCGCAGGCACCGGAATGCCTCCAGCTCTCCGTCGGCGGCATTGCGGCAGACGACGACGGGCTCGCCCAGGATAGTCACCATCAGTGAATCGCCTGGCTCGGGCAGTGCGCTGAGCAAGTCGATGAGATGCCATCCAGACCTGTGGGCCACGGCCATCTCACGCCGGAACCTCCGGTCTTCCGGGGGGGTTGTCATGGGCGAGACGCTATGGGCGTGGATGTGCCGTTGTCGAGATCTCCGAGACGCTCAGCAGGGTGAACGAATAGTTTCGGACACAGCTTGGGCAAAAACCGATGGTGCGGACCGGGCGTCTCACCGCGCACCCTCCGATATCCAGTAAGCCCGGCGGAATCAGCCTTTTCTACGCGGTACTTCACGATGAACCGCACGCAATGTGGGCCGGCCGCCCCGTCGGCGACGGATTTCGCAGCGGCGTCCCGCGAGAGCCGCGATGCCTGATTCCTCACGTCCCGGCGACATTCCCGCAGCACAGCGGCCTGCCCGCCCGGGCCTCGGCGAACGCAGAGTTGGCCGCTCGATCACCCGGTGGCCTCCAGAGGGCTACCCAGCGGCGGATACGGTCCTGAATGATCGGACGTGTTCGAAAGTCCCTTGTTGCCAACAGAAGGTTGCAGCCACATGGCCACGTTTGATCGTCGGCGTTTCCTCCAGGCAGGCGGCGCGACCGCCGCATCGGCCGCCGCGCTCTCGGTCTTCCCGGGGGCGATAGGCAAGGCAATGGCCATGCCCGCCCTTTCCCGCACCCGGTCGATCAAGGACGTCGACCACGTGGTGATCCTTATGCAGGAGAACCGTTCGTTCGACCACTACTTCGGCGGCCTCCGCGGTGTACGCGGTTTCGGCGATCCGCGCCCCGCCCTGCTGCCCAACGGCAGACCCGTCTGGAACCAGCCTGCCGCGGGCACCCACACCGCGCGCTACCATGCGCGCGGGCTGCCGGACACCGCGACCGAGGTACTGCCCTGGTACATCGACCCCAAGAGCACCACCGAGTACCAGGCGGGCACCGACCACGGCTGGAGCAGCGGACACCTCGCCTGGAACGAGGGCCGCCACGACCAGTGGGTGAACCAGAAGCAGGACGCCCTCACCATGGGCCACCTCAAGCGGCAGGATCTGCTCTACCACTACGCCCTGGCCGAGGCGTTCACCATCTGCGACTCCTACTTCTGTTCGGTGCACGCCGACACCGCGCCGAACCGCATCTACCTGTGGAGCGGCACCTGCGACCCGCGCAATGTGTACGGGCGCCGCCCCAACGGCCCCGGACTCGGCGAGCGCAACAACACCAACGGCTACACCTGGACGACGTACCCGGAACGGCTGGAGGCCGCGAAGGTCAGCTGGAAGCTGTACCAGGGCGGCACCGGCGAGCCGGGCAGCCCCACGGACAACTACACCGACAACTCACTGATGTTCTTCGAGCAGTACCAGGTGGCGGAGGGCGCCACCGGACCGCTGGTGGAGAAGGGGGCCTCGGACCACACGCTCAAGGAGCTGCGCGACGACGTGGAGCACGGCACCCTGCCCCAGGTGTCCTGGATCGTCCCGCCCTACAAGTACTCCGAGCACCCGTCCGCTTCACCGACCGACGGCGCCACATACATCAACCTCGTCCTCGAAGCGCTCACTTCCAACCCCGAGGTGTGGGGCCGTACGGTCTTCATCGTCAACTACGACGAGAACGACGGCCTCTTCGACCACGTGGTGCCGCCCATGCCGCCGGTCGGCAGCGCCCCCGGCGCCCAGGGCATGGTCTCCCGCGACCTGGTCCGCAGCCTCGGCGACGAGATCCTCGACCTCGGCAAGTACCCGGGGGAGATGAGCCCGCTCGTGCCCGGCGCCGACCCCGGAGGGCGCCAGCCGATCGGCCTGGGCCCGAGGGTGCCGATGCTGGTCATCTCGCCCTGGTCGCGCGGCGGCTGGGTGTGTTCGGAGACCTTCGACCACACATCGGTGCTGCGGTTCCTGGAGGCCAGGTTCGGCATCCACGAGCCGAACATCAGCGCCTGGCGCCGCTCCGTCTGCGGCGACCTCACATCGGCGCTCGACTTCTCCGGCGCCGACCCCGCGCCCGTCTCGCTCCAGGTCCCCGCTCCGATCGTCTCGTCGGGCAAGCCGTACCAGGTGCCGCTGGACCAGCAGATGCCCGCGCAGGAACCCGGCGTCCGCCGCGCCCGCGCGCTGCCGTACGACGTCCAGGTCAACGAGGGCGAGGCCCACCAGGGGCGGTTCCAGCTGGAGTTCGCCAACCGCGGTCGGGCCGGCGCCGCGTTCTACGTGTACGACCGCAAGCAGCCCGAGGCAGCTCCGCGCCGCTACACCGTCTCCGCCCGCGACACCCTGAGCGACTACTGGCGGACGGCCGCCACCGACGGGGCGTACCAGCTCTCCGCCTACGGCCCCAACGGCACGCTCTGCGAGTTCGCGGGCTCCTCGGACGACGCGCTGCGTGCCGCATTCGCCCACCAGGGCGGCGAGCGCGTGCGGGTCAAGGTCTCCAACCACGGTCGCACCACGCGTACGGTCCGGGTGGCCGATGCCTACGGCAGCGACAACGGCACCTCGCACCAACTGCGCGCTGGTGCCTCAACCGAGGTCACCCTGCCGGTCCGTGAGCACTCCGGCTGGTACGACATCTCGGTCACCGATGCGGGACACGGCGACAGCGGATTCCGCCGCCGCTGGTCCGGCCATCTGGAGAACGGCCGCCCGAGCACCAGCGACCCGGGCCCGCACCGCGCCTGACGGGCTGCCCGGGCGCAACCGGGCAGGGGCACGGCCCCGGGGCGGCCGGACGGGAACCGGCCGCCCCGGGCGGGTCACCCGGGCAGATCCCCCTGGAGCGCGCGGACCAGGCCGGTCTCGGCGTCCCCCGTCAGACTGCGGCGGTAGGCCCGCTCATAGGCGGGGGCCCCGGCCGCCTCGCGGGCCTGGCGCTCCCAGACCTCGCGGATCACCCCCAGCTCCGGGGTGCCGCGGCGCGGGTGGCCGATCATGAGCCAGTAGACATGCCCCGTACCCGAAGTGCGCGCGGCCTCCACACCGTCGCCCCGCGCGGCGATCGCCCCGGCGAGCAGGTCGAGCCCGAGGGCGATGCCGAGGCTGTCCTGGAGCTGGTGCTTGCCCGACAGCATCGAGCGCGCGTGGCTCTCCGCCTCCTGTGGTCTCCCCTGGAGCAGGTGTATCAGGGCGAGTTGATGGTCGGCGTAGGCACGCGCCCAGTACTCGCCGTAGCGCAGGCTGAGCTGCTGCAGATCCGTGGCGTCCTCGTACGCCTCGTCCAGGCGGCCCAGGGCGGAGAGCGCGAAGACTCTTATCACCCGGCACCGCATCTGCGACGGCGCGTCCAGCGGGTCGCCCGGGAGACTGCGCAGCGCGTGGTCGCTGACATCGTGTGCGGTCTGCGGGCGGCCCATCATCAGGTAGTTGAAGCTGACGGCGTGGGCCGCGGAGAGCATCGACTCCGGGTCGCGGTCGTGCCAGGCGGAGACGCTGCACCGCTCGCCGAGCCCGCGGGCGCTCTCGTGGTCGCCCTGCAGCGTGAGCGTGATCCCGAGGGCCCACAGGGCGCGGGTGCGGTCGGTGCCCCCGCCGGTCTCCAGGCCGAGGGCCCGTTCCAGAAAGTCGCGGGCCCGCTGCAGATGACCGCAGCAGCTCCAGAAGAGTCCGGTGCACCCCGCCATCTCCACGGCCTGCTCCGGGTCCTCGGCGATGAGGTGGTCGAGGGCGGCACAGAGATCCGCGTCGGCGTCGGCGATCCTGCGGTACCAGTCGACCTGCCGCGGGCCGAGCCATCCGTTGTGGGCCCGGCGCGCCAGACCGGCGAAGTGCACGGCGTGCCTGCGGGCCAGCGTCCGCTGCTCGCCCAGCTCCCCGAGCCACATCGCGCCGTACTCGCGCAGTGTGTCGAGCATCCGGTACCGCGTGCCGTCCCGCTGCAGCACGGACTGGGCGACAAGCCGCTCCAGCACCGCGGGAATGTCCGCGGCGGTGAGTGGCCCGCCCGAGCAGACGGCCTGTACGTCGGTCTCGTCGACGGTTGCGGGAAACACGGACAGCCGTGCCCAAAGCAGCCGTTCGGCCGGGGCGCACAGCTCATGGCTCCAGCCGATGGCGGTACGCAGCGCCCAGTGCCGCTGGGGCCATACGCGGCCGTCGTTGTCGCTGAGGAAGTCGAGCCGGGAGGTGAGCCGTTCGGCGATCCCCTCGATGCTGTTCTCCGTGAGCCGGGCGCAGGCCAGCTCGACGGCGAGGGGGATACCCTCCAGCCGCCGGCAGATGGCTGCGGCGGCCGCCGCGCTCTCGGGTGAGTCGAGGGACAGGTGGGGCGCGGCCGTGGCGGCGCGGTCGCGGAAGAGCCGCATGGCTTCCTCGCCTTCCCCACCGGCGGCGAGCGGCGGCACGTCCAGCACGTACTCGTTGGGAATGCCGAGCGGCTCCCGGCTGGTGGCGAGTACGGCCAGTCCCGGTGCGGTCTCCAGCAGTGCGCTGACGAGACGGCTGCACCCGGCCAGGACCCGCTCGCAGCAGTCGAGGACCAGCAGCAGGTTGCGGTCGGCCAGCCGTTCGCAGAGCGCTTCGACCGGGCGGGCCAGATCGTGGTCGAGCAGGCCGACGGCGTCGGAGACCGTGCCGATCAGCAGCCGGTCGTCGTAGAGGTGCGACAGGTCGGCCCACCACACCCCGTCGGCGTACCGCCCGCCGGCCCGTTCGGCAGCACGGAGTGCCAGCCGGCTCTTGCCGACACCGCCGCCGCCGGTGAGCGTGACCAGCCGGTGCTTCTCCAGTGCCCGTGCCGCACCCCGCAGTTCGCCGGCCCTGCCGACGAAACTGGTCGCGACGACGGGAAGGTTTCCCACCACGGGTACATCTTGGACCCGGGCCGGTCCCTGGCCGATACGTGCGAGGAGGAACGGCCAGAATTCGCCGATTGTGAATCGTGAACGATCAGAACACGGTCAGGAGTTGACGTGATCTATCGGCAACCGGCCCGCGGTTTGTACAGGCGCCCGGCGGAGTGGAACATGCCTTCCGCGCGGGGCGCCGCAGGTGCCGCGCCCTGAGCTGCCCCGCGGGCGGCCGTCAGGGTCTCCGCCGGCGGGGCAGGGGCTCACGCCGTCATCGGATCAGACCGTCATCGGGTCACTGGCCCATGACGTACTTGACGGTCGGTCCGGTGGTCCAGCCGCCGTCCACGGCGAGCTCGGCCCCGGTGACGTACGACGCGGCGTCGGAGAGCAGGAACACCACGGCGCCCGCGATCTCCGGGGGCTCGCCGACCCGGCCCATCGGGGTGTTCGGATAGTTCCCCTCACCGTGCTGGATGCCGACCGAAGCGGTCATCGGGGTGTAGGTCATCCCGGGGTGCACGGAGTTGACCCGGATCCGCTCGGTGCCCAGCTCCACAGCCCCGATCTTCGTCAGTCCGCGTACGCCCCACTTGGACGCGCCGTAACCCGCGGTGAGTGCCAGGCCCATCAGGCCCGCGGCCGACGAGATGTTGACGATCGAGCCGCTGCCGCTCTCCTTCATCGCGGGGATGACGGACTTCATCCCGATGAAGACGCCGGTGAGGTTGATGTCGAGCACCCGGCGGAAGTTCTCCACCGACTCGGTCTCCAGATACGCACCGGTCGATATGCCGGCGTTGTTGACCAGCCCCTGGACCCCGCCGAACTCGGCGGTCGTGAACGCGACGACCCGCGCCCAGTCCTCCTCGGACGTCACGTCGTGGTGCAGGAAGCGTGCCTGCGCGCCGAGTTCGGCCGCGGTGGCCGCGCCCTCGTCGTCCAGTACGTCGGTGATCACCACTCGCGCTCCGGCGTCGACGGCCTGGCGGGCGGCCTCGGCGCCCAGTCCACGGGCGCCGCCGGTGATGATGACGGTCTTTCCGGTGAGTTCGTTCATGACTCGTTCCTTCGTTCTGCTCGGGCATCGGCTCCGACCGGAGCTGTATGCGGTACGGGGGCCGTCAGCAGGGCGGCCGTCATCGAGACGAGGTCGGTGAGGAACAGCTGCTCGCCGGTGAGGGGCTCGGCGCCCGCGAGGTACTGGCGGGCGCGGTCCGCCATCGCGGCGCCCACCAGCGTCAGTGCCAGATCCACGCGCTCCAGCCGGACCGCCTCGGGCAGCGCTTCCAGGCACTCGGCCAGCCGGCCGATGAGCTGCCAGTAGACGGTGCCGTCGAGCGTCGGGTGCGGGATGCCGGTGCGTACGCCGCTCTGGTGGCTGAGCTGCGCGGAGACCTGAAGACAGCGCTGCCCGCGCTCGGTGCGCAGCTCGGTCGCCTCGGCCGCGACCAGAGCGGCGAGCAGCCCGCGCAGATCCTGCCCGCCGTCGCCGATCAGCTCCGCCAGGACGGCTTCGGTACGCCGCTGGCGTCCGGCCATCACGGTGTCGAGCAGACCGGCGCGTGAACCGAAGTGGTACTGCACGGCGGATGGGTTGCTCTGTCCGGCCAGCCGGATGATGTCGCGCAGCTGTGCGCCGTCGACGCCCTGCGCGGCGAAGATCTCCTCCGCCGCGCGGATCAGTTTCTCCCGGGTCTCGGGCCCTGATGTCCTCGCCATGCGAGCCATTTTAATGCTGGCCATTATTAATGGCGAACGACCAGGTCAGTGCATATGCCATTGATATTTCGGGGTCTGCGGGCGGGTGCGCCGGGCGCTTCAGCAGGCGCGCTCGGGGCGTCCGAAACGCACCTGGACGCCAGGTGAGTAGAGCACGCTGACGGGTTCGGCCGCAGGTGCCGGAAGCCCCGCAGCCGCGACGAGGTTCTCGGCGTAGCCGGTCAGCTCCGCCCGGTACAGCGGCCAGCGGGGGTGAGTGTTCGGCAGATACAGCGGACGGCCGAGGAGACTCGTGTGCAGCCCCCACCGCGCGGTGACGAAGTGCTCGAGCTCGCTGGGCTCCCGGACGCGTTCCCCGACCCGGATCCCGATCCGGCTGTGCGCGTCGCGCCGGCCGGGCCGGCGCCTGCGACTGGTGTACGTGAGGGTCTCCCCGTCGCGGTCGACGGTCATCCGGGACCACACATACGGCAGCCGGAAGGCCGTTCGCCCGACGGCCACCGGAATGAGGCGTGCGGCGTCGAGCGAGCGGAACACCACGCCTCGCCGTCCCCGGCCGTCCACCGAGTACAAGCGCACATTGGTCTCGGGAAAGGTGCCCAGATACGGCAGCCCCGGCAGCCGGAGCCAGCCGATCCGGTGCATACGGAAGGCGACGAGCCCCACGTAGGTCACCCCGTCGAGCACATCCGGGAATGTGCCAGGCGGCAGCAGAGGTGCCACATCAGCCGGGTCGGCCGCCCAGTGCAGGAAGGCCAGATCCAGCCAGGACTGCGTGAGGAGCGGCCTGGGCTCCTCGCGGGGCGGGTCGGCTGTGATGGGTTCGGGTGCGCTCGGTCCGTAGGGCACGCCGCAAGGATGGCAGACCGCGGCGAGCGCGGCGCCCGGAAATTTTCTCGTGCGCCCCCACATCCTTTGGGGCCCCTCATTCGTCTCACGTGCGAGCGGCACTCCCATCACGCCGCACTGAAGCAGCATTTGGAGTATTCATCTTGAACATTGGCATCAAGGTCATCAGACGCATGTCTGTGGTCGTCGTGACCGCAGGCGCCGTGTCGACGGCCGGGGCGTTCGGCGCCTCGGCCCAGGCCGCCACACCCAAAGCACCCACGATCGTCGCCAAGGGCGGCTTCGTGATGAACAACAGCACGGCGAAGACGCTCTTCACCAAGGCTGCGGACACCCGCCGGTCCACCGGGTCCACCACCAAGATCATGACGATCCGGGTCGTGCTCGGACAGAAGAACCTCAACCTGGATTCCAAGGTCACGGTCCAGAAGGCGTACAGCGACTACATCGTCTCCAAGAACGCGTCATCGGCCCGGCTGATCGTCGGCGACAAGGTCACGGTCCGGCAGCTGCTGTACGGCCTGATGCTCCCGTCCGGCTGTGACGCGGCGTACGCGCTGGCCGACAGGTTCGGCAGCGGCTCCACCCGGGCGGCGCGCGTGAAGTCGTTCATCGGGAAGATGAACTCCACCGCGAAGACGCTCGGGCTGAAGAACACGCACTTCGACTCGTTCGACGGCATAGGGAGTGGTGCCAACTACTCGACCCCGCGTGACCTGACGAAGCTCGCCAGCAACGCGATGAAGTACTCCACTTTCCGCACGGTCGTGAAGACGAAGTCGACCAAGCAGAAGGTCACGACGAAGAGCGGTGGCTACCGCTACATGTCGTGGACCAACACCAACAAGCTGCTCAGCAGTTACTCCGGCACCATCGGTGTCAAGACCGGCTCCGGCCCTGAGGCCAAGTACTGCCTGGTCTTCGCCGCCACCCGGGGCAGCAAGACCGTCATCGGCACCGTCCTCGCGTCCTCCTCGGAGGCCAACCGCACCGCGGACGCGAAGAAGCTGATGGACTACGGCTTCAAGAAGTAGCCCTCGTACCGCACCTGGGGTCTGCGCGTGGCGATCCGGCCGCGCGCGGGCCCCATCCGTGTGTGCGAGGCGTGCCCGGCCTTCCCGCGGGCGGATGAAGACGCTGGAGCTCCGGGAATACGTGCAGGCAGAATGGACTTTTCGCTGAGGAACCACCGGCTGTGCGCAGCGCCGGTGCCCTGATCCGGAGTGAGGGAGTTCATGCCCAAGGCGTACGTATTCACCCGTAACGGCGGCCCCGAAGCGGAGGCTCGGGCCGAGCTGGAAATGCCGGTGCCGGGCCCCGGGGAGCTGCTCGTCGCCGTCCGGGCGGCCGGCGTGAACCCGGTGGACTGGAAGCTCCGTACGGGATACCGCAGGCCCGGCAGCGAGGAGCCGGCGTTCCCCCAGGTCTTCGGCAGTGAGGCGGCCGGGACCGTGGTGGCCACAGGCCCGGGCGCCGGAGGGTTCGAGCCGGGGCAGGCCGTCTTCGGCAACCCGGTGACCGGCGGCTACGCGGAGTACACGCTGATGCCCGTCGCCGTCACGGCGCACAAGCCCGACGCACTGCCCTTCACCGAAGCGGCGGCCCTGCCGGTCGCGGCGGCCACCGCGTACGACGGGGTGATGCAGCTCGGCCCGGCGCCCGGGTCGACGCTCCTGGTCAACGGCGCCGGCGGCGGCGTGGGTGTGGCCGCCGTGCAGATCGCACGTCATGCCGGCGTGCGGGTCATCGGCACCGCGAGCGCGGAGAAGAAGGAGTTCGTGGAGGCGCTCGGCGCGGTGCACGTCCCCTCGGGTCCCGGCGTGGCGGACAGGGTCCGGGCAGCCGCCCCGGACGGTGTCGACGCCGTCTTCGACCTTGTCGGCGGCGAGGCCCTGGAGGAGGTGGCCGCGCTGATCGCGGACCGGACGAGGCTCATCAGCGCGGGCGGGAAAGAACTGGTGGTGGAGCTGGGCGGCGCGCCGGTCGTACGCGCCCGCAACACGGCCGTCCTCGACGCCGTGGCGCGCCTCGCCGTCGACGGCGCCCTGAGCGCCTGCGTCACCCGGACCTTCCCGCTGGACCGGGCGGCCGAAGCCCTGCGCGCCGTCGAGGGCGGCCACACCCGCGGCAAGATCGTGATCGAGGTGGCGGGATGAGCGTCCCGCATCGGACAGCCGCGGCGCACCCCCTGGACGATCCGGTCCGCACCGCGCTGACCGGCCCCCACGCCGGCTTCGCACGCTCCCGCGGCCGCGTCCTGTGCTACCGGGCCGGCGTGGCGCCCTGGTACGCCACGCCCGCGGACCCCGACGCCGCGGACTGGGCGGACGTCGCCGCACTCGCGGGACCCGGCGGGGTGGTGACTTTCACCGCGTTCCGCGAGCCCCCGCCGGACGACTGGGAGGTCCTCTTCCACGCGCCGGGCGTCCAGCTCGTCGACGACGGCGTGGCCGCGGAGCCGGACCCCGAGGCCGTACGGCTCGGACCCGGCGACGTGCCCGAGATGCTCGCGCTGGTCGAACGCACCCGCCCCGGTCCCTTCCTGCCGCGCACCGTCGAACTCGGCACCTACCTCGGGATACGACACGAGGGCAGACTCGTCGCGATGGCCGGTGAGCGGATGCGCCCACCCGGCTGGAGCGAGATCAGCGCGGTCTGCACGGACGAGTCCGCCCGCGGACAGGGCCTCGGCACCCGGCTGATACACGCCCTCTCGCATGAGATCAGGGAGCGTGGCGACACGCCGTTCCTGCACGCGGCGGCGTCCAACACCAACGCCGTCCGGCTGTACGAGTCCCTGGGGTTCCGGCTCCGCCGGCGGCCCGAGTTCCTCTCGGTGCTCGTGCCACAGCACTTCGCCGGGAGCGGGACCGAGGCCACGGACGCGCGGACGAGGGCGCTGAGCTGAGAACCGCAGCAGCCGGCCTCTTTAGCGCCCGGTTCTGTACAGCCCGGTCCCGTTTCAGCCCGGTCCCGTACAGCCGGCAGGGCCCAGTGCCCCGCCGGCGGCTGCGGTCAGTGGCCCAGTACGGCGCGCAGCGACGGCTGCAGCGCTTCGCCGTGGGCCCGCACCATGTCGTCGCACAGCTCCCAGATCCGCTCGACGGGCAGGGCCGCGGCGGTCGCCGGGTCGGTCATCGCGGCCTGCCGGACATGGCGCGGCTCGTCGTGCAGAGCGGCGCGGACGACGAGGTCGTTCATGCTCAGGTAGGTGCGGTTGAGTGCGGCGCACTGCGCGGGGAGCGCGCCGATACGGGTGGGCTGCACGCCCAACGCGTCCACCAGGCACGGGACTTCGACGGTCCCCGAAGCGGGGAGGTTGTCGATGAGCCCGCGGTTGGGCACATTGCCGTAGATGGTACGGGGGGTGCCTGTAACGATGCTGTGGATGACCTGCGGGGCGTACTCCATGGTCCCCTCGACCGGGAGCGGCGATCCGGACGCGAGGGCGGCCCGCGTCTTCTCGTACTCCGCGACGTTCTCGTCGACGATGCGCAGATAGGCGCCGACCGGCAGCCGCAGCCGCTCGATCTCGGCGTCGTGGTGCAGATACCAGGGCACGTACTCGGCGGAGTGCTCGCTGGTCTCCGTCGGATAGTGGCCCAGGCGCCGGTACATGTCGACCCTGACCCGGCGACGCAGCTGGGGATCGTCCGCCACCAGGGCGTCCAGCCGGGGGTAGAGGTCAGTGCCGCCCTGCTCGAAACGGAGCACCCACGCCTGGTGGTTGACGCCCGCGGCGAGGTAGTCGACATCCTCGTACGCGACGCCCAGCAGGTCGGAGAGGTCCCGCATGGTCCAGTACACCGAGTGGCACAGGCCCACGACGCGGGTCAGCCCGGTGGCCTGGCTGAGGTACTGGATGTTCATCGCCATGGGGTTGGTGTAGTTGAGCAGCCAGGCGTCGGGGCACAGCTCGGCGATGTCCTCGCCGAGTGCCTTGAGGAGGGGGAAGGTGCGCAGCGCACGGAAGATGCCGCCGATACCCAGGGTGTCGCCGATGGTCTGCCGCAGGCCGTAGCGTGCGGGCACTTCGAAGTCGGTACGGGTGGCCTCTCCCATGCCGACCTGGACGATGTTGATGACGAAGTCGGCGCCGTCCAGGGCCGCACGGCGCTCCGCGTGGGAGGTGATCCGTGGCGCCGCGCCTCGCTCGGCCGCGATGTGGCGGGCGGCGCCGTCGGCGGTGGCCAGCCGCTCGGGGTCGATGTCGTGCAGGGCGATGTGGACTTCCCGAAGCTCGGGGAAGGCGAAGAGGTCCGCCAGCAGCCCCTGGGTGAAGACGACGCTTCCGGCGCCGATGAATGCGATCTTGGTGGTCGTCATGAGTGGTTCTTTCCGTTGTCGGTGAGGGCTGCGACGGCTTCGTCCCAGGTGGGCTGGGCGGCGGTGCCGCCATGGGCGCGGGTGGACAGCGCGCCGCAGGCCGCGGCGAGTTCGAGGGCACGGGCAGTCGGCAGACCAGCGAGTACGGCGGCGATGAACCCGGCGTCGAAACTGTCGCCCGCGCCCACGGTGTCCTTCGGCCGGACCGGGATCGCGGGGGTCCGTGAGAGGGCGATGCCGTCGTGGGTGACGGCCCCCTCGGCTCCGTCCTTCACCACCACCAGCGGCCCGACGGCGGCCAGCCGGGCGGCCGCCTCGTGCAGCGAACGGGCCGTCGGCCCGGCCAGCGCACGGGCCTCCTGGGCGTTCGGCAGCAGGATGTCGGTGACCGCGAGCACCTCGTCCAGAGCGGCGGACCGCCACTCCCCGGACGGATCGTCATTGGTGTCCAGCGACGTGGTCGCGCCGTGACCACGTGCGGTGCGCAGCAGTCCTGGCAGCGCGCCGGCCAGCTTCGGCATCAGGAAGTACGAGGCCGCGTGCACATGGCGGCAGGCGGCGAGCAGCGCGTCGGGGACGTCGTCCGCGCAGGTCGCGCCCAGGGTGCCGGGTGCGGTGAGGATGGCGCGGTCGTCGCCGTCGGTCAGCACCGCGGTGAGCGGGGTGGACAGCTCGGGGTCGAGGACCAGGGCGTCCGTGTTGACGCCCCGGGCGGCCAGGGCGCTCCGGACGAAGTGCCCGGCGTCGTCGTCACCGACGCGTCCGGCGAAGGCGACGCCGAGGCCGAGCCTGGCGGCCCCGCACGCCATGATGGCGCCCGAGCCGCCGAGCGTGAGGACACCCGTGTCGACGAGTTGCTCGCGCTGCCCGAAGGCGAGAGGCGCGCGGAGGGGACCGAGGACGATGTCAGGGTTGGCGTCCCCGATGACGAGAAGGTCGAAAGTCTGCGGCATACGGCTTCCTGGAGTCGCGGTGAGAAGGTACGGGGCGGTCGAGAGGGAGGGCGGCCGGGCCGGCAGGCGCCCGGACACGGCTGTGGGGCAGCGGAGTCAAGCCCCGCTCAGCCCTTGAGACCGCTCGAAGTGATGGACTGGATGAAGGTCTTCTGCGCCGCCAGGAACGCCAGCAGCACCGGCAGCACCGTGATCACGTTTCCGGCCATCACCGCGGCCCACTGCGTGTGGTGCTGGCCCTGGAAGGTCGTCAGGCCGAGCTGCAGGGTGTACTGGGTGTCGTGGTTGATGGCGATCAACGGCCAGGTCAGATCGTTCCAGGTGGAGAGGAACGTCAGGACGGCCACGGTGCTCAGCGCCGGCCGTGACAGCGGCAGCACGATGAGGAAGAGGACCCGCAGCCGTGAACAGCCGTCGATCCACGCGGCCTCCTCGAGCTCCCTGGGCAGCGACAGGAAGAACTGCCGCAGCAGGAACACCGCGAACGGTGTGACCAGCGACGGGACGATCAGGGCGCCGAGCGTGTCGATCAGGCCGAGGCGCTTCATCACCAGGAACGTGGGGATCATCGTCAGCTGGAAGGGGATCGCCATCGTGGCCAGCATCAGCCCGAGCAGCAGCTTGGAGCCCGCGAACCGCATCCGGGCGAACGCGTACCCGCCCAGCGAACCGAAGAGCAGATTGGACACGACCGCCACCGCGGACACGATCAGCGAATTGGCGAACCAGCGCGGGAACATGGCGTTGCCCAGCACATAGCGGTAGCCGCCCAGATGGATACCGGAGGGCCAGAGCGCGGGCGGGAACTTGTTGATCTCCGCGTTGCTCATCACGGAGCTGAGCAGCAGCCAGATCATCGGCACCGCGAAGAGCAGGGCGAGCGGCGCAAGCAGCAGATGCCAGGCGCTGAACGGCAGCCGCGGGCCCTTCCTCCGCGGCGGGGGCGGTGACGTCACCGGTGCCGGGCGGGCAGTGCGTGGGGGCAGCGGGGAGGTGACGGTCATCGGACGGCTCCTTCGATGGCGGGTCGGCGCCGCCGGACCACGCGCGTCCCTCCGGCGATCACGATCAGGGCCAGCGCGAGGACGTACGCGGCCGCCGCTCCGTAGCCGGCGGTGAAGTTCTTGAAGGCCTGCTCCCAGATGAAGTAGACGATCACCGTGGTGGAGCCGAGCGGTCCGCCCTTCGTCGTCACGTACACCAGGTCGAAGACCTGCAGGGCGTTGATGGTCTGCCACAGCAGAAGGAACACATTGACCGGTGTGAGGGTCGGCAGGACGACATGGCGCAGCAGTTGCAGCCGTCCCGCGCCGTCCAGCCGCGCGGCCTCGATGAGGGAATGCGGCACGTCCTGCAGCGCGGCGAGGTAGACCACGAGGCAGAAGCCGGTGCCGCTCCACAGTGAGATCACCACCAGGATCAGCAGTGCCTGTCCCGGGTCGGTGAGAAATCCCTGCGGGGAGACCCCGAGGGCGTGCAGAACCGAGTTGGCGGCTCCGAACTGCGGGTCGAGGATGAAGGAGAACAGCACGCCCTGCGCCGTCGCCGAGATGACGAACGGCACGAAGATCAGCGTCCGGTAGAGGCCGACCAGTCTGATGCGCCGGTTGAGGACGAGGGCCAGGACCAGCCCGAGAACCATGGACAGCGGCACGTAGAGCCCCGTGTACTCCAGGGTGTTCCACACCGCCTGGCTGAAGTGCGGATCCTTGGTGAGCGCACGGTAGTTGTCGAGGCCGACCCAGCGACTGGGTGTCACCAGGTCGTCGGCCTGGAACGACAGCAGCACGGACCAGATGACCGGGACGACGCTCAGTCCCAGGATGACGAGGACCGCGGGGGAGATGAAGGCCCAGGCGGTGGCCGATTCGCTGCGGCGCCGGCGGCGCCTGGCGCGCAGCTGCCGTTCGTGGCCGGGATCGGAGAGAGTGAGCGGGGTGGGCAGACCGGGCATGGCGTGAGCCTCCTCAACGCGGTATCAGCAGGGCGGCGTTGGCGTCGTCCGCGCAGCGGCGCAGGGCCTTCGCGGGCGTACTCCGGCCGAGCAGCACGGCGACGACTGCCTCTCCCAGTGCCTGGGAGATCTGCGGGTACGCGGGGTGCGCGGGCCGCACCCTGGCGGTCTCCAGCGCCTTGGTGAACACCGAGAGTCCCTCGGTCTTCGCGGCCTTTGTCTGCCAGCGAGGCAGGCTCTGGGTACGGCGGCTCAGCGGCAGGCTTCCGGCCTGGACGTCCCAGCGCACGTCCTGGTCCGGCTGCATCAGCCAGCTCACCAGGGTGCGTGCCGCCTCGACGCGGGCGGAGCCGTTGTCGAAGACCGTCCAGGTGTCGGGTCCTGAGATGGTGACCGGTCTGCCGCTGTAGCTCGGCAGTGGCACCACTTGGTAGTCGACGCCTGCCTGGATGATGTCCGGCAGCTGCCAGGGCCCGGTGACGACCATCCCCATCAGGCCGGACTGGAAGACCTGGTACATCTGCTCGGTGCCGGGCTTGGGGTCGATGTAGACGCTCCGGTCGCGGGCGAGCCCCGCCACTGTCTCCAGCGCCCGCACACCGGCATCGGCGAACCCGATGCTGTGCCCGTCCGGCGCGATCACCTCCCCGCCCAGGTCCCACACCAGCGGCCAGAGCCGCCACACCGTTTCCTCGTCGCCCACCCCTGGCCATCCGGTGCCGAAGACGCCCCTCCCGTGGTCGGTGAGGCGCTTGGCGGTCTCCTGGAACTCCCGCCAGGTCCAGCCGGGTTCGGGGAGCGGGAGACCGGCGTCGCGGAAGAGCTTCCTGTTGCACACCACGGCGAGCGAGTCGAGCAGCGCGGGCGCGGCGCGCACCCGGCCGTTCACCGTGACGGCGTCGCGCGCGGGGGTCCAGAACTGGCTCCAGGGGACGGGTCCGGAGTGGACGGCGCCGGTCAGGTCCACGACCTGCGGGCTGCGTGCGACGCCCGCCAGGTCAGAGCCGAAGACGTAGGCGACATCCGGGTACGAGCCGGAGGCCAGCGCGGCCGTCACCTTCTGCAGCATCGAGTCGGCCAGGACGCCCCCGCCGGTGTCGACCCGGATGTGCGGGTGGGTGCGCTGGAAATCGGCCACCAGCGATTCGATCGCGATACGGCCGGTGTCGGTCTGGCCGTGCCACATCTCGACCGTGACCCGTCCGTCCGCTCCGACGCCGTCATCGGTGCTCGCGCCGCAACCGGGTAGCGTCAGGGCCGCCGAAGCGGCGCACGCCAGGCCGGTGCCACGCCGCAGCACCGTCCGGCGCGAGGGACCGATGTGGCGGTGATGGCCGACAGCCATCCGGACCTCCAGGGGGAATCAGGGCACGGCGCGGCGCCGCATCGGGGCCGGCGGGGACGTGCGGGGGATGTGCGCGACGGTGGGGCCGGGAGAGGACGGACGACAGACGCAGCACGGGAAGCACAGAGGTGGGGCAGCGACCCCGGTGCGCCGTGTTCAAGGGGGGCGCACCGGGGAAGTTGGGGGCGTCAGCAGGTCTTGCGTACGTATCCCTTGCTGCCGCGGGGCGTGACGTCCAGGTCGCGTTCGACGACGCTCAGCCGGTCACCCCAGCCGTTGCACGCCTTCGACAGGCCCTTGTCCGTGTACTCGATCACGATCACATTGCTGCCGAACGCGGCGGTGTATTCGCCGCATTCGTCCCAGGTGCCGCACTCCTCGGCGACGGCGAAGTCCAGGCCGGTCTTCGCACGGTCGCCGGACAGCTGCGAGGTGTTCTTCTGCGCGATGGCCAGGCCGCGGTCGTGTGCGTGCTGGGAGAGCAGGGTGATGTACGCCTCGGCGTTGGCGGCGCTCAGCAGTTTCGACGAGCGGGTGTAGCTGTCGTAGTTGTCCGGCTCGATGGCCTGGAACCCCTTGTCGGCGCAGCCGTCGATCCAGCTGTCGACCTTCTCGGCCACCCGTCGGCGTTTGTCGGCGGTACGGAGGTCGAGCAGCGCCTCGCCCCAGTTCGTGTCGTAGACGACATCGCCGTTGGCTTTCCGCAGCAGCAGATCGGATTCCCAGTCCTTTTCGGCGTCCGGCTGGGCCTGGAAGGCGTTGACGTAGCAGATGTTGTACAGACCGGCGGCCGGAGAGGCTTCGTGGTCACGGCTGACCACCTTCACCCCGGACGGTGGTGTGTAGGCGCCGCCGATCTGATAGTCGAACCCGGCATGCACCGGCGGCAGGGCGGGGGAGGAGGCGGCTGAGGCGCCGGCCGGCGCGAGCAGCGGGACGGCCGCCGCAGCGGTGACCGCGGCGACAGCGGCGGCCCGGCGTGCCGACGACAGGGAAAGCCGACGCGGCTTTGCGGGAGTGTTGGTCATCATCGAGCTCCAGATGATGGAGGGTACGTCCCCGCCTCGGACGCTGACAGCGATCCTGGCGACTTTGTCCGGGCTCGCGGCTCGTGAGCCGCACACCGGCTAGGCGTACCTCTGGCGCCGAATGCTCGAACTCGGCGTTGATCGCAGTAAATCGAGCAGGAATCACCATGTCAAGAGCGCGAACCTGAGCGGTTGGTGCGCGTATTCGCTCAGTCGAGGGCGCTCCGAGCGGCCCCAGGAGGGTGTCGACCAGTCCGGAACGAGACGTAATCGCGCCATCCGCGCAGAGGAGACGCCCACATCACGCCGTGCCACGCCCACATCGCGCAGGCTCATGCTCATATCGTGCAGGGCTATGCTCACCACATGCTGAGAACTGAGCGCCATGCGCGGATACTTGAGCAGGTGTCAGCGAAGGGCAGCGTCGACGTCGGGGAGCTGACCGGCCTGCTCGATGTCTCGGGGGCAACGGTCCGGCGCGACCTCCAGCACCTGAGCGCGCTGAACCTGCTGCGCCGCACGCATGGCGGGGCCGCTGTCGGCAGCATCGGTCTGGAAGTGCCGGTGCAGTACCGCGCGGAGCGCAGCAGGCCCGAGAAGCGGGCGATCGCCATGGCAGCGGCGGCGCTGGTGCCGCAGGGAGCCGTCGTCGGGATGACCGGGGGCACCACCGCCACCGAGATCGCCCGCCTCCTCGCCGAGCGGGGCCCTGTCACCATCGTCACCAACGCGGTGAACATCGCGGCCGAGCTCGTTCTGCACCAGCACGTCACTCTGGTCGTCATCGGCGGCAACGCGCGGACCGAGAGCTATGAACTCGTGGGTCCCATCGCCGAGAAGACGCTCGCCGACTACCACATGGACATGACGTTCCTGGGCGTGGACGGCATCAGCGCAGCACAGGGCTGCACCACGTACGACCAGCTCGAAGCGGCGACGGACCGGGCGTTCGCCGCGAACAGCAGCCGGACCGTCGTCGTCGCGGACCACTCGAAGATCGGCCGGACCACCTTCGCGAAGATCTGCCCGCTGTCGGCAGTGGATCATCTCGTCACGGACCAGGAGGCGCCGGAAGGCGAGTGCGCCCGGATCTCCGACGCCGGAGTCTCCGTGACCGTCGCCTGACGCGGTCCCGAAATCCCCCGCCGCATTCCGGCCGTCAGGCGGCGCCGTGCCCGGGTGGCCGGCCCGGTGCCCGGTCGGCCTGACCGGCCAGCTCCCCCTGGACGAAGGGATCGGTATCGGGGTCGTAGCGCCCGGCGTGGTCGGCGAGTGCTTCCGTGATGCGCTCCCACTCCTCGATCTCCGCCTCCGCCCGGGTGTTCTCCCGCTCCGGGCCGTCGTGCCGGGAGTTCTTCTCGGCTGCCAGCCGGGCTGCTTCCAGGGCCGCCTTCGCCTGGTGGTGCGTCAGGCCCTTGGAGCGCTGCTGTACGGAGTGCCACCCTGCCCGCTGCTCGTCGGTGGGCGACTGCGCGTCGTCGCTGTAGCGGCCTGTCCCGCGGCCCTGATCAGCACTCATCCCGTTGCCCATACCCCTCTTGACCTGGTGGTCCGGTCGCGCCGGTGGCTGCGGGCCACGGTGGCCCGCACCGCATGACGCACCCCAGTATGCCGATGGCCGGTTTACCGGGCGGAACCAGCTTCATGGCGGTGGCTTCCGGCTCGGGTGACGGGGGGCTATGGACGGCGGCCCTGGCGCATCCGGTCACCGACGATCCCGCCGTCGGACTCCCACCAGGGACGGACCCGCTCGGGCTCGGCCGGGCTCTCCTGCGCGGCGACCGAGGACGCCGCCGGGGACACGGCCGAGGTGCTGGACGGAACCGGCGCGGCGCTGGTCGCGGCAGGGATCAGCTCGGCGTCCAGGCGGCGGTCGAGCGCCACTGTCCTGGCCCGTTCGGAACGTACCCACTGCACAAAGATCACCAGCAGGAAGGGCACCCCGACCAGCTCGGCGAGCGTGATCATCGCGCCGCCGCCGATCTGCTGGTCCCGCTGCACATCGGGCGCCCAGGCGGGGGAGTGCTGGGCGTACCAGGTGCCCGCGATCAGTGTGCCGCTGGTCATCACCACGATGCCGGGGACCGCGTCGATGAGCCCGTCGAAGAAGACCATCGCGGCCCGCACCGGATGGCTGCACCAGCTGGGCAGCAGCGCCTCCTCGGTGAGGACAGGCAGCACGAAGAGGGACCCGACGAGCAGGAGTTGCAAATACATCAGCTGGTGCAGCGCGCCATGGCGCAGCGCGGTCTCGAAGTACGGCGTGAAGTACACACAGAGCTCCGACACCAGGACCAGCAGCGAACTGACCAGGGGGAAAGCCAGGAGCCGGGCGAACTTGCCGGTCACCGCACGGCGCAGGCGGGCCGACGGGCGCTCCGGCAGCGCACGGCAGGCCAGCGACAGCGGGTCGCCGAGCGCCAGGCCGAGCGGGGCGATCAGGTCGAGCAGGATGTTCTGCACGGCGGCCGGCCAGAACAGCACCTCGTCGTAGACGGCGAGCGCCGACATCGTGGCCACCACGATCGTGCCGAGACCCAGCAGGGCGAAGACGGCCGTACGGCCCGTGGACCACTGCTCGCCGCCCCGCCGCAGCCGCACCACTCCCCAGCCGTAGAGCCCGCCCAGAACCAGGACCAGCAGCAGAGCCGGACCGTCGAGCTGCCACATGGCCGGGAACCGGGAAAAGGTCAGATCCGGCAGGTTCATTCCAGACATCCTTACCTCTCGCACCCGCCCGCGAAGACCGCCGTGGGGGCCGTACCACGGTAGTCCCGTGACATCGGGGGCCTCCGTTCGGGGCGCCCCACGGGGCACCCGCCGCCGGCGCTCCGTACGCGGCGACCCACCGATGATTCCCGCTCCCGCCCCGCCGGGCCGCCGCGACACCCCGGTGCGCCTGTCGGCGCGTCGGCGCCGGGCGCCGTCACACTGGCCGCTGTCGTGTGTGGACGGGTGCGCCGCCGCCGGGGCACGGAGGCACACCACCCGCGCAGGAAGGAACATGGAATGCCTGAGGTGTCCGCACCCGTGGTCAAACTCGTCCGCTGGAGCGTGGAGCCGATCGGGGCACAGACCCTCCGGTCCACGGCGGCCGCGGTCATCGCGTACGTGGTCGCGTTGGTGACCCTGCCGCAGCACGCGCCCCTCACCGCACCGCTGACCGCCCTGCTCGTGGTCCAGGTCACGCTCTACGCGACACTCACCACGGGGATCAGGCGCGTGAACGCCGTCGTCGTCGGAGTGCTCCTGGCCAGCGGCTTCAGCACGCTCGTCGGACTGACGTGGTGGAGCCTCGGCCTGACGATCTTCACGGCGCTGATCGTGGGGCGGTTCGTGCGCGTGTACGAGTTCGTACCCGAGGTGGCCATCAGCTCCATGCTGGTGCTCGGTGTCTCCCAGGTGGCAGCCACCGCCTGGGACCGGATTCTGGAGACGCTGATCGGTGCGGGGGTGGGACTGCTCTTCAATCTGCTGCTGGCACCGCCGGTCTGGGTCCAGTCCGCCGGCAGCTCCATCGAGGAGATGGCGGAGTCGATGGGCAGGATGCTCCGCTCCATCGGTGCGGAGGCGAGCGGACACATCCCGGTCGAGCAGGCGGCCGCACGGCTGCACGAGGCACGCAGACTCGACCACGACATCGTCGAGGTGGACGCGTCGCTCCGGCAGGCCGAGGAGAGCCTGCTGCTCAACCCACGGGTGCGCCAGGGGCTGCTGTCGCGCGTCGTGCTGCGCACCGGCCTGGACACCCTGGAGATCTGCGCCGTCGTACTGCGGGTCCTCACCCGGACGATGACGGACCTGGCGAAGGAGCGCACCGACGAGCCGCTCTTCCCTGACGATGTGGCCTCGGCTCTGCGGGAGCTGATGAAGAACCTCGCGGACGCCATCGAGAGCTTCGCCGTACTGATCACCACGCCGGTCGCGCAGAGCGCCGAGGACGCCGAGACCCGGCTTACGGCCGCGCTGGAGGATGCCGGGGTCACCCGCGACCGGGTCGCGCATCTCCTCCTGGCGAACGTGCAGCAGCACCCGCGCCAGTGGCAGCTGCACGGCGCGCTGCTCGCCGAGGTCGACCGCATCCTGGACGAACTCGACGTCGAGAAGCGCGCCGAGCGGCTCACCGAGGAACTGGACCGCCGCACCGTGCAGCTGCGCGAACGCCATCCGCAGCTCGCCTCCGCCGTACGCCGGCTACGAGGGACCGCGGTGGGACGCAGGATCCGGGCCGAGATCTGAGCGGACGGAGAGCGGACGGAGGGCGGACGGGGCGGCGCGCGGGCCCAACGCGTCGGGGTTCCGCCGTCTACGCCACCAGTTCCCGCTGGACGAAGTCGACCAGCAGCTCCCGCATCACGGTCGTCGTCATCCGGGGCGCACCGGTGAGGACCTGGATCGCCGCTCCGTCGGTCAGCGCGGTGAGCCGCAGCGCCACGTTCTCGGGATCCACCTCCGCCCGGAACACGCCCTGCGACTGCCCGCGCCGCACGATCCGGATCACGGTCTCCTGCCAGCGGGCGTAGAACTCGTTGTGCGCGGCCCGGAATTCGGGCCGGACCACCGACTCCGCCCAGTACTGGAGCCAGATCGACCACTCGTCGCGGATGAAGCCCACCCTGGGGAGCTGCATGTCGATCAGCTTGAGCAGCCGCTCATGGGCGCCGGTAATACGGCGCAGCTCGACGCTCTGCCGGTTGAAGGCCTGTTCCACGCAGTACTTGAGCGCCTCGGTGAGCACGTCGCTCTTGCCCGGGAAGTAGTAGTGCACGGTGCCGGTGCTGGTGCCGCAGACGCGGGCGATGTCCGAGACCCGCACGGCGTGGAACCCGCGCTCGGCTATCAACTGCCAGGTGGCCTCCAGGATCGCTTCCCTGCGGTCCTCGTCCGTGCGTGGCTGACGCGCCATGCCGCTTCTCCTGGTCATGTGGTCCGGCTTCCCCCGCCGCTGCGTCGCTCTCGCACCATCGGGCCTGATCTCCGAACAGCATACTGACGGGCCAGTCAAAGGCAAGCGAGTGCCTGACAGCGGCCGTACGGGGAGCGGGCCGGTATCCGCAGAACCCCCTGGTGCAGGCCAGTTGAGGGTGGAAGCTCCGGCGGAAAGAACTGCCCACCCCCTTGACAGGGTCTGCCGCGGGAGAGCTAACTGACGCATCAGTCAAACGTTCAGCCCGACCCAGGGAACCGAACCGAGGAGGAGCTCAGTGGGGAGCACTTCACCCCTGCCAGCGGCCACCGTGCTGCGGCCGGACGTGCACGCCGGGAAGGTCGCACTGATAACCGGCGGCGGCACCGGCATCGGCCGTGCCACGGCGCTCGATCTCGCCGCGGGCGGTGCGGACATCGTGCTCTGCGGCCGCCGTCCCGAGCCGCTGGAGGAGACCCGCAAAGCGGTCGAGGCGACCGGCGCCACCTGCCTGGCCGTCCCGGCGGACATCCGCGACGAGCAGCAGATTACCGAGGTCGTGGACCGTACGCTCGACGCCTTCGGCCGGATCGATGTGCTCGTCAACAACGCGGGCGGACAGTTCACCGCCCCCGCCGAGGACATCAGCCCCAACGGCTGGCGCGCGGTGCACCGCCTCGCCGTCGACGCCACCTGGACCTTCACCCGCGAGGTGGCGCGCCGGGCGATGATCCCCCAGCGGTCCGGAGCGGTCTTCTTCATCGCCTTCTCGCCCCGCCGCGGCATCCCCGGCATGGTGCACGCGTCCGCGGCGCGGGCCGCCGTCGAGAACCTCGCGGCCGGACTCAGCCTGGAGTGGAGCCGTTACGGCATCCGTTCCGTCTGCGTGGCGCCCGGCAGCATCGCCACCGAGGGTCTCGCGGGCAACTACTCCCAGGAGGACCGCGAGCGCTGGGCCCAGGGCGTCCCGCTCGGCAGGCTCGGCCGCGCCGAGGACGTCTCGGGCGTCATCTCCTTCCTCGCCTCACCCGGTGGCGCCTACGTGACGGGCACCACCGTCGTCGTGGACGGCGGCGCCGACGCCTGGGGCTCCGGGCACCCCGTCCCCGCGCTCTCCCCGGAGGTCCAGGCATGACCGCACGTGACCTGGACGCACTGTTCGACCCCGGCGGTGTGGCCATCGTCGGCGCCAGCAACGACCGTTCCAAGTACGGGAACTGGATCAGTGTGCAGGCCTTGCGGATGAAGGGCCGCAGGCCGGTGTACCTGGTCAACCGGCGCGGCGAGCCGGTGCTCGGCGAATCGACGTACCGGAGCCTGGCCGACCTGCCGGGACCGGTGGACCTGGTCGTCATCGCGGTCCCCGCCGCCGGATTCGAGGCCGCGGTCGATGACGCGCTGGCGGTCGGCGCCCGGGCGATCGTCGGCATCACGGCGGGCTTCGGAGAGCTGGGGGAGGAGGGCAGGATCCGCGAAGCGGCGCTGGCCGCCCGGGTCCGCGACGCGGGCGCCGCACTGCTCGGACCCAACTGTCTCGGCGTCCTCGACAGCACCAGTGGCCTCTACCTTGCCTCCAACCCGCTGCCGCAGGGCACGGTCGGCCTGATCTCGCAGAGCGGCAACATGGCGCTCGAACTCAGCCGCTTCCTCGCCGAACGCGACCTCGGCTTCTCCCGGTTCGCCTCCCTCGGCAACCAGGCCGACCTCGGCACGGCCGACCTGATCCGCGCCTGCACCGACCACCCCGGCACCGAACTGATCGCCGTCTACTGCGAGGACTTCGGGGACGGCCGGGCCTTCGTCTCGGCCGCCGCCGACGCGGTCGCCGCGGGCAAACCGGTGGTGCTGCTCACGGTCGGCGGCAGCGAGGCGTCCGTACGCGGCGCCAAATCCCACACCGGCGCCCTGACCAGCGACAGCTCCGTCATCGACGCGGCCTGCCGGGCGGCGGGGGTCGACCGCGTCGCCAGCGCACGGCAGATGGCCGATCTGCTCAGCGGGCTGCACCGGTTCGGCCCGGCTCCGGCCCGCCGGGTAGCCGTACTGGCCGACGGCGGCGGCCACGCCTCGGTCGCCGCCGACCTGGCCGAGGCACACGGCCTGGGCTGCCCGGAGTTCAGCACCACGCTGTCCGCCGCGCTCCGGGCCGAACTGCCCCCGTCGGCGGGCGTCGGCAACCCGGTGGACCTGGCGGGCGCGGGGGAGCAGGACATCACCTCCTTCGCCCGGACGCTCGATCTGCTGCTGGCCGACCCGGGGACCGACGCGGTGCTGGTCACCGGCTACTTCGGCGGTTATGGAGACTACGGCCCCGAACTGGCCGCCGCCGAGGTCGGCACCGCTCTCGCGATGGGCGAGCACGTACGCCACCGGGGCAAGCCGGTGGCCGTGCACACCATGTGCTCCGACAGCGCCGCCGCCGCCGAACTGCGCCGCCAGGGTGTGCCCGTGTTCCGGGCGGTGGAGGACGCCGCGCAGAGCCTGGCGCTGCTGGCCCGGCGCTCGGTACCCGACGCCAACTTCCGGCCGCTCCCCGCCCCGGCGCCCGCCGCGGCCGACGACGGCTACTGGTCCGCCCGTGAGCTGATCCGCCGCGCCGGTGTCCGCTTCCCCGACGCCCGGCTGGCCGGAACGGCCGACGAGGCCGCCGACGCGGCCCGCGCCATCGGCGGCCCGGTCGTCGTCAAGGCCCTGGGCCTGCTGCACAAGTCCGACTCCGGCGGGGTCGCGCTCGGCCTCACCGACGAGCCGGCGGTACGCGCCGCGGTGGACGACATGGCAGAGCGGCTCGGGCCGCCCGGCTTCTGCGTCGAGGGGATGGCCGATCTGCGCGACGGCGTCGAACTCATCGTCGGCGTGCAGCGGGACCCGCGCTTCGGGCCGATTGCCATGGTGGGGCTCGGCGGTGTCACCACCGAGGTCCTGAGGGACGTGGCGTTCGCGCTCGCCCCGCTCGACACCGGGCAGGCCCGCGAACTGCTCTCCCGGCTCGCCGCCGCCCCGCTGCTCCACGGCGTACGCGGCAGGCCCCCCGTCGACATCGCCGCGCTCGCCGAAGCCGTCGCCGCGATCACCGCGGTCGCGGCCGAGCACCCCGAGATCACCGAACTGGAGGTCAATCCGCTGCTCGCCACCCCCGGCGGCTGCCTCGGCCTGGACGCCCGGATCGTCCTCGCGGACTGACCGTTCCACCCACCACAACCACCCACCACGACCATCGGCACACCAACAGCAGGAGGAGAACCGTGCAGTTCGCATACACCCCGAGGCTCGCCGAACTGAAGCAGCGTGCGGCCGATCTGACCTCGAAGATCATGCCGTACGAGGACGAGTGCGAGACCAACAACGGCCTGACGCCCGAGGGACTCGCCGCGATCCGTGACGAGGTCCTCGCCAGCGGACTCCAGGCGATCAACATGCCCGCCGAGTGGGGCGGCGCGGGCCTCACCATCCTGGAGCAGGTCGTCGTCCAGGACGAACTCGGCAAGCTCACCAACGCCCTGTGGGACACGGTCTGGCGTCCCGCGAACTGCCTGCGGGCCGCATCGGCCGAGCAGCGCGAGCGGTATCTGCTCCCCGGTATCCAGGGCCGCTGCCGCGACGCCGTCGCGATCACCGAGGCCGACGCGGGCTCCGACCCCTCCCGTATCGCGACCACCGCGACCCCGGACGGCGACGGATACGTCATCAACGGTGAGAAGTGGTTCGTCACCGTCGGCGACGCGGCCGACTTCCTGATCGTGCTGGCCAAGGTCCAGCCGCAGAACGCCCCCACGCTGTTCCTGATCGACAAGGACACCGCCGGGGTCTCCGTCAAGCGCACCCCCCGCTACACCCACACCTTCGTCTACGAGCACCCCGAGTTCCTCTTCGAGGACGTACGCGTGGGAGCCGGCGCCGTGCTCGGCGAGGTCGGCCAGGGATACGACCTGACCCGGGACTGGTTCACCGAGGAGCGCCTGATGATCGGCGCCCGCACCATCGGTGCGGCGGAACGTGCCCTGACGCTGGCCGCCGACTGGTCCAGGGAGCGGGTCCAGGGCGGTGAGCCGCTGATCAACCGCCAGCTGATCCAGGGAATGCTCGCCGACTCGGTCGTCGACATCACCACCAACCGGGCGTTCACCCACCAGGTGGCCTGGGAGTTCGACCAGGGCGCCGACCGCAAGACGCTGCACGCCCGCTCGGCCACGGTCAAGCTCGCCGCTTCCGAGGCGTCCAACCGGGTGGCGGACCGCGCTGTGCAGATCTTCGGCGGCCGCGGCTACATGCGTGACCAGCCGGTCGAGCGGCTCTGGCGCGAGCTGCGTGTGGACCGGATCTGGGAGGGCACCTCCGAGATCCAGCGGCTGGTCATCGCCAACGAGATCAACAAGCGCGGCCTGTCCGGCCTGCTCAACTTCAGCACGGAGGCCTGAGTGAACGCCGACGCCCGCCCCGACACCGGCACGACCACGGGTCCCGGAGTCCACTCCGCAGGTACCGGGGACAACGACGGCACGGTGGAGACCGCGCTGCACGGCGAGGTCGCCGTGATCACCCTGAACCGCCCGGCCAAGCTCAACGCCCTCTCCACCGGCCTGGAGACGGCGCTGCTCGACGCACTCCGCTCGCCTCTGGTGCGCGCCGGCCGGGCCGTGCTGGTCACCGGCGGGGACCGGGTGTTCTCCGCGGGGGCGGACGTCGGCGAGCTGCGGGAGATGACACCGGAGGCGATCACCGCGTACTACCGGGCATCCGGCGCGGTGTACGAGGAGTTCGCCTCCCTCCCACAGCCCACGGTGGCCGCGATCGCCGGGTACTGCCTCGGCGGCGGCCTGGAGCTCGCGCTCGCCGCCGACATCCGGGTCGCCGACGAGTCGGCGGTCTTCGCCCTGCCGGAGGTGGGGATCGGCATCCTGCCCAGTTCGGGCGGTGTGACCCGGCTCGTCAGGGCGGTCGGCCCGGCCCGTACCAGAGACCTGGTGCTGCGGGGCCGCAGGATGCCCGTCGCGGAGGCCCACGCCTGGGGGCTCATCAGCGAAGTGGCCCCGGTCGGCGGGCACTTCGGCCGGGCGCTGGAGATCGCGAACGAACTGGCCGCCCAGCCGCCGCTCGCCGTCTCCATCGCGAAGCAGGTGATCGGCGCGGCCACGGACGCGCCGCGAGAGGCCGCGCTGCTGCTGGAACAGCTCGCGTACGCCGCGCTCAACCGCACCGCTTAGGCCCTGTCCGGGAGCCCCGGAACACCCGGGGCCCACGCCCGGAGGGCCGTACATCCCGCGAGGACATCCCGCGTCGACCGCACTTGATGAGGTGAAGCCGTATGACCGAAGACGCGCCGCATACCCACCCTCCGGCGAAGCCGGACGCCGCTCCCGACCGGAGACGCGGTATCGAGACCCGCTCCATCGACTACGTGCCGCTCGCCGAACGGCACGGCAAGGTCTGGCACCTCTTCCCGGTGTGGTTCGTCGGCGACGCCCATCTGGCGACCGTCGCGACCGGCGCCATCGGCGTGGCCCTCGGCGGCAACCTGATCTGGACCGCGATAGCCGTGGTACTCGGCAGCGCACTGGGCACCTTCTTCATGGCCTTCCACTCCGCGCAGGGACCGCAGCTGGGGCTGCCCCAAATGGTGCAGTCCCGGCCGCAGTTCGGCTTTGTCGGCGCCCTGCTGGTCTGGGTGGTCGCCCTGACCACCTATGTCGGCTACACCGCCTTCAACCAGATCCTCGTCGGCGAGACGATGGGGCACCTGGCCGGCACCCCATCCGGGGTGAGCTACGTCGGGTACGCCGTCGTAGCCATCGTGCTGGCGATCGTCGGCTACGACTTCATCCACCGGGCCTCGCGCTGGCTCACCTACATCACCCTGGCCGGTCTCGCGCTCTTCACGGTGGGAGTGCTGCTGGTCAATCCCTTCACCAGCAGTCAGACCGATCTCGGCGCCTTCGCGCTCACCCCCTTCCTGATCCAGTTCTTCACCGCTGCCGTCTACCAGATGTCCTGGTCGATCTATGTCTCCGACTACTCCCGCTATCTGCCCCCGACGGTGGGGGTGCGCTCCACCTTCTGGTGGACATACCTGGGCGCCTGGGTGGGCGGCGCGTGGATGATGCTGGTCGGGACCGTCGCCGCCGGTCTGTTCCCGCACGCCGATCTGGTCGACTCGGTGATCTCCGCAGGCAACGAACTCTTCCCCGGCTTCGGTGTGACCCTGCTGATCATCTGCGTCGTCCCGCTGGCCTCTATCGGCACCCTGAACTTCTACGGCGGCAGTCTGACCCTCCTCTCCAGCGTCGACTCGATCCGGCGGGTCCGGCCGACCGTCACCAAACGGGTGGTGGCGCTGCTGGTCGTCGGCGCCATGTCCACCGCCATCGCCTTCGGTTCGGACGCGAGCTTCCTCCAGGAGTTCAGCCAGTTCCTGGTCGTGCTCGGCTACCTCTTCACCCCGTGGACGGCGATCAATCTGGTCGACTACTACGTGGTGCGGCGCGGCCGCTACTCGATCAGGGAGATCTTCAACCCGCACGGTGTCTACGGGCGGTGGAGCTGGCGCGGCCTCACCGCGTACAGCGTGAGCTTCCTCGCCATGATGCCGTTCGCCGTGGTCGGCAGCGCCATGGGGCCGGCCGCCCGGTGGGTCGGCGGGGCCGACCTCACCATGGTCGTCGGTCTGCCGGTGGCCGCAGGTGTCTACCTGCTGGCGTGCCGCTCGCTGGACCTCGGCGCCGAACTCCGCGTGGTCGAGACCGCCGACGCGGGACTGGACCCGGACACCGCGGCCGTCGGCCCCGCACTCCACCACGTATGACAGCCCGGCCCGCCCCGGCCCCGTCTCCGGCACGGGCCGCAGAGAAGGAGAAGACGCTCGTATGGACACCATCCACAAGGTAGGCGTCGTCGGCGCGGGGCTCATGGGCTCCGGGATAGCCGAGGTGTGTGCGAGGGCCGGACTGGACGTCGTAGTCGCCGAGACGGGCCACGAGGCACTGGCCGCTGGCCGCCGCCGCATCGAGCAGTCGCTCGCCCGTGCCGTACGGCGCGGAAAGCTCACCGAGCCCAAACGCGAGGCCGCCATCGCACGGTTGCGGCTCACCACCGACCTCGGCGAGTTCGCCGACCGGGAGCTGGTGGTGGAGGCCGTCGCGGAGACCGAGCAGATCAAGGCGGACGTCTTCGCCACACTGGACAAGGTGGTCCAGAACCCGGAGGCCATCCTCGCGTCCAACACCTCGTCCCTGCCCATCGCGAAACTCGGCATGGCCACCGCACGCCCCCAGCAGGTCATCGGCATCCACTTCTTCAACCCGGTCCCGGTGCTGCCCCTGGTCGAGCTGGTGCCCTCACTGCTGACCGCCGACGAGACCCGGCGCCGGGCGGCGGAGTTCGTCACCAGCCGGCTGGGCAAACAGGTCATCGGCTCCACCGACCGCGCCGGCTTCGTGGTGAACGCGCTCCTCGTCCCCTATCTCCTCTCCGCCACCCGCATGATGGAATCGGGGTTCGCATCGGCGTCCGACATCGACCAGGCCATGGTCCTGGGGTGTGCGCACCCGATGGGGCCGCTGGCGCTCACCGACCTGATCGGCCTCGACACCGTCCATGCGATCGCCGAGTCGATGTACGACGAGTTCAAGGAACCGCTGTACTCGCCCCCGCCGCTGCTGCTGCGGATGGTGCAGGCGGGCCTGCTCGGCAAGAAGGCAGGGCGGGGCTTCCACGAGTACGGGGCCCCCTGATCCCGTCCGATGGCTGCGAACAGGCTCCGGGCGGTGTGAAGATGGACCGTACGGGGCCGCCGCAGGGCGGTCCCCGCCGATCCATGGAGGCGCGGTGCCGGAACCGGTGGAGACCTGGAACCCGTCCGCGGCCGGTGTACTGCGCCTGCCGTCGGGCCGCCTGGTCCGGGGGCGGGGCCTGCGCCGGCCGCTCCCGGCGGGTCCCGCACCCACGTTCGCCCTGTACTTGCTGGGCCGTGAACCGGCGGCCGTCGACTGGGAGTCGCGCTGGATCCGCTGGCCCGACTTCCGGCTGCCGGCCGACCGCGCCGCCGCCGCGGACGCCTTGCGCGAGGCGCTGGAACGCGCGGCGGACGAGCGCGTCGAGGTCGCCTGCGAGGGCGGCCGCGGCCGCACCGGCACGGCTCTCGCCTGTCTCGCCGTACTGGACGGAGTGCCGCCGGCCGAGGCGGTCGGGTACGTCCGCGAGCACTACGACCCGCACGCCGTGGAAACCCCCTGGCAGCGCCGATTCGTCCGGCGCTTCCGGTCGTAGGGCAGCCCGCCGAAGCAGCCACAAGCAGGCACCGCCCGAGCGCCGGGACTCATGCCGTGCCCAGCCACCCCCGGGCCACCAGTTCCGTGACGAACCGTTCGTACGACGCGTCGAGTGCGGCCCGCTCCCGCTCCACCGGATCGACCGTCCGCCCCGCGCCCACCATCGCCGCCACAGCAGCGGAGAGGTCCGGATGGAGCGTGCCCGATGCGGCCAGCAGGGCTGCGCCGAACGCTGTCTCGGCCCGTTCCGCCACGCTCAGCGGTCTGTTGAGCACCGTCGCCCGGATGCGGTTCCACACGGCGCTGCGACTGCCGCCGCCCGCCGCGTACAGCGGACCCCGCACCTCGATCCCCAGTGCCTGCACCCGCTCCACGGCCAGCCGCTCCAGGAAGGCGACCCCCTCCAGCGCCGCCCGGTACTCATCCGCCTCGTCCCGCGGCGTCCCGACGCTGAAGCCGCGCGCCGCGCCGGAGACGAACGGGAACCGCTCGCCCTCGCGGCGCAGCGGGTAAGCAAGACAGCCGGCCGGACCCCGTGCCTCCGCCGCCGCGTCCAGACCGGGCAGACGGGCCGCTGCCACCCCGGCGACGGCTTCGCCGCCCGTGTTCGACGCGCCGCCCGGCAGCCACCAGCCATCCGGGTGGCGATGGCTGTACAGGGCGCCCGCCGGGTCCGTGACCAACTCGCGGGTCACGCCCTTGAGTACGTACGTCGTCCCCAGTACCCCGACGAAGCGGCCGGGTTCCACCGCGCCGGTGGCGATCTGGCCCGCGCAGCCGTCCGTCATCCCGAGCCGGACCTCGCAGCCGGCGGGCAGCCCGGTCTCGGCGGCGGCCCGCGCCGAAACCGTCCCGCTCCGCGTGCCGGGGGCCTGGACGGCGGGCAGCAGCCGGGAGGGCACATCGAACGCGTCGAAGACCTCGGTGGCCCATTCGCCGGCACGCGGGTCGTAGCCGGACTTCAGCGCGTGGCTCCAGTCGGTGGCCACCGGATGTCCGGTGAGCCTGAGGCCGATGAGGTCCGGGGTGTGCAGCACCAGTTGGCCGGGGAGTGCCCGGGCCGCCAATCCCACCAGCTTTCCCAGCGCGGCCGTCGGACCGACCGTCAGCCCCAGCGCCCGCCAGCGCGGCGCGCCCAACTTCTGGGCGCGCGCGTTGACATCGGCGGCGCTCCGGTCGTCGTACATCAGGGCCGGTCCGGCCGGTTCGCCGTCAGGACCGGCCGGCACCAGGGTGCCCGAGGTGGCGGACACGGCGACGGCGGTCACCTCACGGCCGCCGCCGGGCAGCGCGGCGGTCGCCCGCCGCAGGGCGTCCGCCGTCGCGGGCCACCAGGACCGGGCGTCCTGCTCACTGCGACCGCCCTCGCGGCGCTCCGGCGGGGCGATCGGGGCCCGGGCCTCAGCGAGGACCCGGCCGCGGGCGTCCGCGCACACCACCCGCACCGCGGCGGTGGCCACGTCGACGCCCGCGACGACGGGGACGGGCGCGGGCCGGGCACCGGTGGCGGAACTCATCTGTGGGAGGGGCCTCTCGTACGCGGAAGACGGCTGCGGGATACGCGGCTCAGGTGGCCGGGGCGGTGAGCGGTTCGTCGCCGGCGGCATCGTGCAGGGACTTGCCCTGCTGGATGGCCTCCTCCGACGCCTTCGGCAGCTTGAGGAAGAGCGTCAGGAGAGCGGCGACGACATACAGACCGGCGAAGATCAGGACCACGCCGTCCCGGCCGAGCGGACCGAGGAAGAGCGAGACGATCGCGGGACCGACGAAGGCGGCGCCGCCCGCGCCCAGGTTGAGCAGGGCCATCGCGCCGCCCTTGTTCCCGGGTGCCAGCGACGGCATCAGCGCGGAGATGGGCACGAATCCGGCGAGCGTGGCGCCGTAGACCATGCCGACACCGACCGCGACCCAGTAGTTCCCGGTCAGCAGCTTCGGCACGAAGTACAGCGCGAGGACACTCAGCGCACAGCCCACCGCACCGAACCAGCCGATGGTGGTGCGCCAGCCGATCCGGTCGCTGACCACCCCGAAGAGCAGATTGAAGAAGATGTTGGTGGCGAACATGATCGACAGCAGCCGCAGCCAGTCGCCGTCCGTGAAGCCCATCTCGTCGGTGAAGAACGCGGGCAGGATCACCCAGAGGCCGAACTGCGGCGCGGTGTTGATGATGCGGACGACGCAGCCGACGGTGACCTTCGGATGGGTCCACGCGATGGAGAGGCTGCGGGTCAGCGACTGGACGGGCCGGACGCCGGGCGGTGCCAGCCGCGAGAACCCGGTGCGTTCGCGTACCCCGATGAGGCAGAAGGCCCCGCCCACGGCGATCACACCGAGCGCGATCCACAGCGTGCCGAACTTCCCGAACAGCGGGTCGGTGACGGACGCGGTGAGCGAGCCGAGTGTCGGCAGCCCGCCGGTGAAGGCGAAGTAGAACCAGCCGACGGCCGCACCCAGCCTGGCCACCGGCGCGGTCGCGGTCACCCACACCAGGAACGAGAACGCGAAGAGCGGATAGCCGAAGCCGCGCAGCCCGTAGAAGACCAGCATCAGCGGGTAGTTGCCCTGCGCGGCGCCGAGCGAGAGGAACAGCACGTCGAAGACGATCCAGACGGTCAGCCCGATCTGCATCACCCGTCGCGGCCCCCACAGCTCGGACAGTGCGCCCGACAGCCAGGAGGCGAGCATGACGGTCACGCCGTACGCCGTGATCACATAGCTCGCACGGACTTCGCTGCCCGCGCCGTTGGTCTTGATGAACGGAGCGATGAACCCGGACTCGACCCCGTCCCCGATCATGAAGATCAGGACCCCGATGAAGCCGAACAGGAGCGGCCGGGGGATACCGGCGCGGTCCCAGACCGTTCCCGTAGGTGCGGCGGTACTTGCGGCGGTGCTGCGCATAGCTCGTGCCTCCACAGTGAGGTGTCATCGGCCCACGGGCGTACAGCCCCGACGAGAACGCATCATGACGTCTGTGAAATTAACACGCAATACTTTAAGAATCGCTGTTATCGGCCCGTGGCCGCGACTCTGACATCCGTACGCTCCCGCAGAGCGGCCAACAGCTCCGCGTCCACCCGGTCGTCCACCACCAGGTGGTCGAAGTCCTCCACCGGGCCGAGCCGGTGGAGTGCCGTCCTGGCCAGCTTCGTACGGTCCATCAGCAGGACCTTCCGGGTACCCGAAGCCAGCATCGCCCGCTTGACCAGCACCACGTCCTGCTCCTGGTGGTACGTCATCCGGGCGTCCATCGCCGACGTCGAGACCAGCACCATGTCCACGGAGAGCGCTTCGACGGCTTCCAGGCACGCGACGCCCAGGAAGGAGTCATGGGGGTGCGAGTACTCCCCGCCCAGTGAGATCAGACGTATCCCGTCCCGGCCCGCGAACAGGTCGATGACCCGCCGCGCGTTGGTCACCACCGTCAGCGGAGCCAGCTCCACCAGAAGTGCGGCCAGCGCGAGCGCGGTCGTGGAGTCGTCCAGCATCACCGACATACCCGGTTCGACCAGAGCGGCCGCGGTCTTCGCGATGGCGTCCTTCTCGGTGGTGTTCACCCCGAGCCGGTAGTCGAGATTGGACTCGAACACGGTCGAAGGCAGCGCGGACACCCCGCCCCTGAAACGGCGCAGCACCCCGCGCCTGGCCAGCTCGTCCAGATCACGGTGCACGGTCATCAGGCTCACGCCGGTGAGCTCCGCCAGCTCGGCGCCGGTCGCGGTCCCGTTCGCCAGGACGTGCTCCGTGATGATCTGCCTGCGGGCCTGGGCGCCGGTCGTCGTCATACGGCCAAGTTTCGCGTACCGCCCGCAGCGGCCGGCCGGGTGGGGACGTTCAGCGACCGCAGGGCGGTGCGGTCACCGCTCACCTCGATCTCCGTCACCGCCGCGTTGTCGAGCCGGGGGAACACCAGCCGGTAGCGGCCCACCGGAATGCCCAGCATCGAACAGAGCGCCATACGGAGCAGCGTGTTGTGCGCGACCACCAGGACCGTGGCCCCACGATGGCGACGTGCCAGAGCTCGCAGCGCCTGGGACGCGCGGGCCGCGGCGGCCGACGGCGCCTCGGAACCGGGGAAGGCTCCGGACTCCGCGTCCTCGTGGAACCGCCGCACCGTTTCGGGGTCCTCGGCCGTCATCTCCGCGATGGTGCGCCCCTCGCCCCAGCCGAAGTCCACCTCGCGCAGCGCTTCGACCACCTCGGGACCGCCGCCGAGCGACCGCGCGGCCGGGCCGGCCGTCAGCAGGGCCCGGCTTACCGGTGAGCTGGCCACCGCGTCGACGCCGCGCCACCGCGCCCACTCCGCGAGCTCCTCCGCCTGCGCGAGGCCCTTGGCGGTCAGCGGTACGTCGGAGACCCCCGCGTACCGGTTCTCGGCATGCCATTGCGTCTCGCCGTGCCGTACGAGCAGCAGCCGGGCCTCCATCGGATCGCGCTCCTTCGCAGCGGGCCGCCACCGGCCCGGGACGGGGCGCCCCGGGTCCGTGTCGGCCCATTGATTCTTCAAAACGATGATGTTAAATCTATCAAAGCCCATGATAGTGATGCGGCGGCCGGGCAGGTGCGGCACCGCTGACGCACCGTGCCCCCGTGATCCGAAGAAGGGCCCAGCCCATGCGCATCCTCGCCGCCGGTGACCACTTCGTCCTCCCCGGTCTGCTCCGTACCGCCCTGCGCGAAGAACTCGGCACGACGGAGGGACCCGGCGGCGCGGTGGAGATCGGTGAACTCACCCTGCCCTGGCCGCACGAGCCCTTCGGCCCGGTCGGCGATGTCCACGAGGCCAGCGGCACCGAGGAGCAGATGATCGCCGCGCTCGACGGCGCCGCCCTCTGCGTCACACAGATGGCCCCGTTCACCGAGCGGGTCTTCGCCGCCTGTCCGGATCTCCGGATGGTGGCCGTCTCCCGGGGCGGCCCGGTCAACGTCGACCTCGCCGCCGCGACCCGGCACGGCGTCACCGTCTCCTTCGCACCCGGCCGCAACGCCCCGGCGGCAGCAGAGTTCGCCGTCGGCCTGATGCTGACCGCCATGCGCCGGATCACCACAGCCGACGCCGAGCTGAAACGCGGAACGTGGCGCGGAGACTTCTACGCCTATGACGAAGCGGGCACCGAACTCGACGGCGCGACCGTCGGCCTCGTCGGATACGGAGCCATCGGCCGCATCGTCGCCCGCGTCCTGCGCGCCTTCGGCGCCCATGTCCTGGTCGCCGACCCGTACGCCGATCCGGTCGCAGCCCGCGCCGACGGCGTCGAGCCGGTCTCCCTCGACCAACTCCTGGCACGCAGCAGCGTGGTGAGCCTGCATGCCAGGCTCACCCCCGAGACCCACCACCTCATCGACGCCGAAAAGCTCAGGCTGCTCCCCGAGGGCGCAGTGCTGGTCAACTCCGCCCGCGGCGGTCTCCTCGACTACGCCCCGCTGCCCGGACTGCTGAGGAGCGGCCGCATCGGAGCCCTCGGCCTCGACGTCTACGACCTCGAACCGCCGCCCGCCGAATGGGAGTTGCACACCGCGCCGAACGTCGTCACCGCCCCGCACCTGGCCGGCGCGACCCGGCAGACCGCACACCGCGCCGCCGCGATCACAGCCGCCGAGGCGGGCCGCTTCGTACGCGGCGAAAAGCTCGCCCATCCCGCCAACCCCGAGGTCCAGGAGGCCGCGCGGCCATGAGCGTGATCATCGGCGTGGACATCGGCACCTCCGTCACCAAGGCCGTCGCCTTCGACAGCGAAGGACGGCCACTCGCCACCGCGACCCGCCGCAGCCACCTGGAACGACTGCCCGGCAGCCGCGTCGAGCAGGACCTCGACGACGTCGTGCGTACGGTGGCCGAGGTCGTACGGGAGACCGCCGCCGCACTGCCCGCGCCACCCACCGCGCTCGCCCTCACCGGCCAGGGCGACGGCCTGTGGCTGCGCGACGGGCAGGGCCGCGCGGTCCGTCCGGCCATCTCCTGGATGGACGGGCGCGCCGCCGACCACGTCGCGCGATGGCTGGCGGACGGCACCGTGCAGCAGGTGTACGCGCGGACCGGCTCCGGCATGTTCCCCGGCTGCCACGCCCCGCTCCTGGCCCACCTGCAGGAACACGAACCGCAGAGCCTCCGCGGCGCGGCCGTCGCCGGCTACTGCGTGGACGCCGTGGCCCAGCGCCTCACCGGCCGGATCAGCGTGGACGCCTCCGACGCGACACTTCCGTTCCTCGACCCGGTGAACCGCACATACGCGCCCGAGGCGCTCGCCGCCTGCGGAATCGAGAGCCAGGCCCATCTGCTGGCCGCCCCCGCCGCCCCCGGAACCGTCCTGAGCCTCGACGCACTGGGGGCCGCGCTCCTGGACCTGCCGGTGGGGCTGCCGCTCACCTCGGGCCCGTACGATCTGCCCGCCTGTGCCATCGGCAGTGGCGTACGGGAGGTGGGCGACGGCCTGCTGATCGTCGGCACCACACTCGCCTGCCAGGTCCTCACCGACCGTGCCCGTACGGACAGTTGCGCCGAACCGGCCGGCATGTCGCTCTGCACCCCCGACCCCGGCCGCTGGCTGCGCTCCATGCCCGCCATGGTCGGCACCGCCGCCCTCGAATGGATCCTCACCCTCACCGGCACGGACACCGCCGACCTCGGAGCCCTGCTCGCCGACAGCCGGCCGGGCGCCCGCGGTGTCACGGCGCTGCCCTTCCTCTCTGACGCGGGGGAGCGCGCACCCTTCGTCGACCCGCAGGCCCGCGGCCAGTTGGACGGACTGACCCTCGCCCACACCCGCGCCGACGCGGTCCGCGCCATGTGCGAGGCCATCGGCTACGCCGCGCGCCACTGCCTGGAGGCCGCGGGCCTCTCCGGCACGCTCGCGGCCTGCGGCGGCGGCACCCGGTCCGGCCCGTGGACGCAGCTCTTCGCCGACATCCTGGGGCGGGAGATCCGGGTCCCGGTGGAGAACGAGGTCGGGGCGCTCGGCGCGGTACGGGTGGCACGCCGCTTCCTCGGCGAACCGGCCGAGACGGAAGCGCAGTTGTTCCACACCGTCGAGCCGCGGCAGGGAACCCGCGAGGTCTACGAGGACGGCTACGCCGCCTACCGCACCGCACTGACCTCGGCACGCGCCCAGTGGGGCGGGACTGCCGTACGGGAGACGACCGGCGCGATCGTCGGATAGGACGGCGGTTGTCGCGAGTCCTGTTCCGGCCCTACTCAGCTGCCCTACCAGACAGTAGCCTCAACGGAGTTCTCCGCCCTCACTGTTGGAGGCTCCATGCGCGTTTCCCTGCTCAGACCCGCCAGGCTCGCGCTGACGGCGGGGCTCCTCGCCGCCGTCGCGCTGCTCGGCTTCTCCGCTCCGGCCTCCGCCACGGGAGCCGCCGCACCGCGCTACTACCTGGCGCTCGGTGACTCGCTGGCCGCCGGATACCAGACGCTGCCCGGCGGCGGCCATGTCACCGGCCGCGGCTACGCCCAGGACATCGCCAGGACGCTGTCGGCGCGCGCCGCCGGCACCGGGCGGCCCTTCGACTTCGTCGGGCTCGGGTGCCCCGGCGAGACCACCGGTTCCATGATCGACGGCCCTTGCCCGTACCCGCACCCGTACACCGGCTCCCAGTTGGCCGAAGCCGAGCACTTCCTCCGGCTCCACCACGACGACCGCGTGATGGTGACCCTGGACATCGGTGCCAACGACGTCGACGGTTGCCTGACCAACGGGAACGTCGACATCGGGTGCGCCGTTTCCGGTGTCGGGAAGGTGGGTTCAGGGCTCAACACCATCCTGGGCCGGCTCAAGGCAGCGGCAGGACCGCAGACCCGGATCATCGGCATGAACCTCTACGACCCCTTCCTGGCAGCATGGATGACGGGCACTCAGGGAAAGACCGCGGCCACTCTCTCCGTACCGCTCGCCGACACGCTCAACGCCACGATCGGGCTCACCGACGCAGCTCACGGAGTGCCGACAGCCGACGTGGCGTCGGCGTTCCGCACCAACTCCTTCCTCCCGCTGGTGCCGCTGGACGGAAAGCGGGTGCCGCTGAACGTGGCGCGGATCCTGCAGTGGACCAACATGGCGCGCGGCGACATCCACGCCAACGACACCGGGTACCAGGCCATCGCGGACACGTTCCTGAAGAAGATCTGAGACGCGCGGCGCGGCCGGTGCCCACCCCGGGCGGGCCGGTCCTGGGCCCGGGCCCAGGACCGGGTCCGGTTCAGGCGAACAGGCGCTCCAGGACGACCGCTATGCCGTCGTCCTCGTTCGACAGGGTCACCTCGTCCGCGGCGGCGATGAGTTCCGGATGGGCGTTGGCCATGGCCACCCCGTGTCCGGAGCGACGGAACATCGGCAGGTCATTGGGCATGTCGCCGAACGCGATCAGCCGCCCCGCCCCATGTCCCAACACCTCGGCGGCCAGGGCGATTCCGGTGCCCTTGTCCACACCGTACGGCGCGAGTTCCACAGTGCCGGGCCCCGCCATCGTGACCGTGGCCAGGTCGCCCACGACGGTACGGGCTACGGCCGCCAGCGCGTCGTCCGAGAGCGCCGGGTGACGTATGAGGACCTTGATGACCGGCCTGGTCCAGAGCTCCGACCGCGACCCGACCCGCAGGACGGGCAGCGCGGGGTGCGGCATCAGATACCCCGGCTCGGCGAGCGTCCGGCCGTCTGCCCCGTCCTGGTCCACGGCGGCGAAGACCGGCCCTGTCTCCGCCTCTATCTTGCCGAGCGCCGTGTCGGCCAGTTCGCGGTCGAGTGTCACGGAACTCAGCATCCGGGCCGACCCGGCGTCGTACAGCTGCGTCCCCTGCCCGCAGACGACAGGACCGCGGTACTCCAGAGCCCCGATCAGCTCCAGGACACCGGGGAGGGACCGCCCGGTGACGATCAGATGGCCGGCCCCGGCCGATGCGGCCAGGGCCAGCGCGGCACGGGACCGGGGGCTCACGGTGTCACCGCGGCGCAGCAGGGTACCGTCCAGATCGGTGGCGACGATGTCGTATGCGGGTGTGGTGGGCATGGCGTCAGCCTAGGGAGATCCTTTCCGTGAGGACCACCGGGGCGGAGACCGGTGCCGGGCGAGTGCCGCGCTCAGCCGGCCGTCCAGTCGGCGTTCGCACCGCACAGCACCACGCACGGCAGCTGTCCGGGCACCCTGTCCGCCAGCCACGCGGCGAAGGGCGCCGCAGCCGCGGGCTCCACGGCGATCCGGCACTCCTCCCACAGGCGGGCACGGGCCCGCAGGATCTCCGCATCGCTGACGAGCACCGACTCCACGCCGTACGGGGCCACGATGCCGAACGCCACGTCACCGATCCGCGAAGCGCCCAGCGCGGACGAAGCGACCGAATCCACCGGGGAGTTGACCGGCTTCCCCGCCGCGAGCGCGTCGTGCAGGGAGCGGCAGCCCTCCGGTTCGACCGCCACCACATGGCGGCCGCCCGCCGCGAGCGCCGTACCGGCGGTGAGTCCACCGCCGCCCGCGGCGACAGCGAAAGTGTCCGTCGCGGGGGCGTCGGCCACCACCTCGGCCGCCAGCGTTCCCTGCCCCGCGACGACCGCCGGGTCGTCGTAGGGGTGAAGGAAGCGGTAGCCGGGCCGCGCGGCGATTTCCTGCGCTGCGGAGGCGGCCTCGGCGAACGTGGCGCCATGCCGTACGAGCCGCGCGCCGGCCTCCTCGATGCGCCGGGCCTTCGCCTCGGGGGCCGTCTCGGGGAGGTAGACGGTCGCCGGGAGGCCGAGCAGCGCGGCTGCGGTGGCGACCGCGAGGCCGTGATTGCCACCGGAAGCGGCGACGATGTGGTCGTCCGATGGCGATTCCAGCATCGCGTTGACGGCCCCGCGCAGTTTGAACGAACCGCTGCGCTGCAGGTGTTCCAGTTTCAGGACGACACGGCGTCCGTCGATCTCCAGGTCCAGCAGTGGCGTACGGCGGACATGGGGGCTGATTCGTTCTGCCGCGGCGGCGACGTCGGTGGCCGAGAGCGTCTGGATCTGGTTCATGCTCCCCATACTCACCAGACCGGGGCGTCAGCGCCAAACAGGGGTGCGGCACCGTGGGCCCTCGCCGCCGTCGGGGGGCGTGCTCACACGGTGGCCGCCGGAGCCCGGTCCGTCGCGAGCTTGACGGCCAGTGCGCCGAGGACGGTCCCCATGACATACCGCTGGACCCGCAGCCACACCGGGCGCCGTGCGAGGAAGACAGCGATGGTTCCCGCCGCCAGGGCGATGGCCAGGTTCACCGCGAGACTGACGGCGATCTGAATCCCGCCCAGGACGAACCCCTGGAGGAGGACATGTCCCGCGTGCAGGTCGATGAACTGCGGGATGAGCGACAGGTACATGATGGCGATCTTCGGATTCAGCAGATTCGTCACGAGCCCCATGGCGAAGAGCCGCCGGGGGGAGTCGGGCGCCAGTTCCTGAGGAGCGAAGACCGACGTGCCCCCGGGACGCAGGGCCTTCCAGGCGAGCCACGCCAGGTAGGCGGCACCGGCGAGCTTCACCGTCAGATACAGCTCGGGGACGGCCAGGAACACGACCGAGAGCCCGAGGTTGGCCGCGCTGAGATAGACGAGGAAGCCGACGGCCACGCCCGCCAGCGATATCACCCCGGCGCGGCGGCCCTGCGTGATGCTGCGGGAGACGAGGTACATCATGTTGGGACCCGGTGTGAGCACCATGCCGAGTGACACCGCTGATACGCCGAGGAAGGCCGGTATTCCGATCATGGAGCAATGGTCGGGGGAAACGGTGGTGAGCACCAGTGGCTTTCTCCGGATGCGGTCAGGCGGCTGCGGACCGGGCGGCAGCCGGGCCCCCACCGGCTCGGGGGCCCGGCTGCTCGAACTCCGTTGTACGGGAAGCCGGTTCAGCCGGTGGCGTCAGCCGCCCAGGATGTCCGCGAAGGCCAGCCGGCCCTGTGTCACGCCGCTGCAGGTGGGCGACGCCGCCGTGGTGACGGAGCCGCAGGACTGGTCCCGGTTGACCGACCAGTACGACAGCCGTCCCACACCGTTGCCGGCTGCCCAGCTCTTCACCGTCGAGGCGTCGGCCGTCGAGAAGACCGAGCCGTCGTCGTTCACGCCGATCATGGGCGTGATGCCGAGGTTGGCGTAGGTGTAGCCGGAGTCGACCGCCTGCATCTGGGCGAAGGTGGCCTTCCCCGCGCTGATCGCGGCCTGACCCATGTCCTGTGAGCCCTGGTAGTAGTCCATCGTCATGATGTTCACGACGTCGATCTTGACGCCCGCGTCCTTGGCGGCCTTGAGGATGTTGACGCCGTCGGCTGTGAGGCCGTTGGGCAGGACGGGCAGCGTGACCGAGAACGTCAGGCCCGGGTTCGCCGCCTTGAGTGTCTTCATCGCGCTCATGTTCCGTGCCGCGGCGGCGGTGTCCGCGATGGCGCCGCCCTCGATGTCGAAGTCGAGCGAGCTGGGCCCGTACGAGTCGATGATCTTCTGGTAGCCGGCGTTGATCGCACTCTGGTCCGTACAGCTCCAGGCGAGCGGCAGCCCCGCGGCACCGCCCGAGGACACGATGACCGATGCGCCTTCGGACTTGGCCTTGCTGATCAGGGGGTCGGTGTACGAGTCGTTGCCGACCGGCAGTGTGTCCCCCCAGATCTGGTTGCATCCGGAGCCGATGACGAATCCGGCCGTGAACGTCTTGACCCCGTGCTGGGTGATCGCGGTGTCCAGCAGCCCTTCCTGGGAGTTGGACATGTCGGTGTACGGCGCGAAGCTCGCGGCCGCCCGTGGGCTCACGGGTGTCGCCGAGGCGGGGCCGGCGGCCAGGGCCGCTCCGGCTACGGCCAGGCATGCAGCCGCGAGAACGGCGGTGGCCCGGGAAGCGGGGATCGTTCGACGTGACGTGGTGGGGGGACGTCGACGCATGGTCCTGTCCTTTCGATGACAGTGGGGGACGTCATCAAGGTGCAGGGGGCCGGAGAAGCAAGGGGTCGGCCTGGGCGACAACTTGACGGCGCACAGACATGAGATTGGACTAGACCAAGTAGGCTGTCAAGGCTGTGTCCCGAAGTCACGGGCAGGTATGGGCGGAAGGGGGGAGGTTTGGGGTGGCGGGCTTGAACTGCCCGCACTGCTGGAGACTTTGGGGCTCGCACGGCTGAACAGGGTGACGCCTCCGGTGGTCGCACTGCCGGCATCTGTCGCGTACGCCTCGAGTGCGGGCTACTGGAGGTGAGCCCGTTGGCTGCGGGTGTGGACCACGGTGACCGGCGGTGGGCGTGGTGGGCTCGGCGGGTGGCTCCGGCCCGCCGCAGGCGGTGGTTGCGCGCGCCCACGGGTTGGCGAACATCACACGCCGACATAGCTACTCAAATTCAGACAATTCACTCACCGTGTCCGCGGTGACCGCCGAGGAAGCCCCTACGGTGGTTCAGATCCAGGAACGGGAATCCGAGCCGGCCCGCACAGTGGGCAGGCCCCCGTCCGGCAACTTTCTCTGCAGGCCGTACCCGGGGTCCGGGCTGCCCCCGCAGGTGCGGCTGCCGGGCGGGACTCCACCGAAGCAGCGGTAGACCGGCCTTCCGGCCGGGGCGTGCGAGGTCAGGCGAGACGGACTTCGGCCCACCGCGGGAACAGGACGTACCTTCATGCACCGCTCACGCATACCGGCCCGCGCGCGCCGCGGACTCGCCGCTTCCGTGGCAGCCGGAGTGCTGCTCACCCCGCTCGCCGGGGCGACCGCGGCCTCGGCGAGCACCGCTGGCGAGCCGACGGACAAGGCCGGCTCCGCGAGCGCTGCCGTGGGCGGCTCGAAGGTCGTCTGCACTTCGAAGAAGTCCGGCCTGGCCCCGGAGCTGTCGCACGACATAGCCGGCGCGCTCAAGGGGCGCAAGGGCGCGTCGGCGCTGGCCGTGTACGACCGCACGACCGGGACCAGCTGCGAGTTCAAGGCCACTGCGCATTTCGACTCGGCGAGTGTGGTGAAGGTCACGGTACTGGGAGCGCTGCTGCGCGAGGCCGAGGAATCGCACCGCAAGCTGACCGCGCGCGAGGTGAAACTGACCACGGCGATGATCACGGAGTCCGACAACGACGCCACGTCCGCTCTCTGGCGTCAGCTCGGAGCGGCACGCGTCCAGCACTTCCTCTCTCTCGCGAAGATGCGGCACACTGTCCCGGGCGCCGACGGAACGTGGGGCCTCACCCAGATCACCGCGGCCGACGAGCTCACGCTCATGAAGCTCCTCACGACGGAGAACTCCGTGCTGAACCGGACCTCACGCGACTACGCCCTGGATCTGATGGCCAAGGTCGAGGCCGACCAGGAGTGGGGCGTGCCCGCAGGCTCACCGGCCACTGCCACGACGCACGTAAAGAACGGCTGGCTGTCCCGCGAGACCGGCGGCTGGCGGGTGCACAGCGTCGGCTTCTTCACCGGGCACGGCCACGACTACGGCATGACCGTTCTCTCCAGCGGAAACAAGACGATGGACTACGGCATCGACACCATCGAGGGCGCTTCCCGCGTCATCCACCGCGACCTGAACAGCAAGGTCCGGGCGGCAGCGAGCCACTGAGCAGCCTCGCCTCTGTCTTCTCGCCGCCCGAGCCCGGGACGGCAAGTCCGCGGTAGCCGGTACCGGCGTTCGTGCGTACGGAACCAGCGGCCGCTACGGTCTTCTCCGCCGGACCTCACGTGTCCGCAGGGCGGGAGGGTCGTTGTGGCGCCTGTGCAGGGCGGGCCCGATGATGGCGAAGGCTACGCACAGCCCGGCTCCGGCGATGATCTGGGCTCCCTGCGACGGGATCCAGCACTGGAGCAGGTAATCGACGGCGAGTGCCGAGGCGATCAGCACCAGCTTGGCCAGGAACAGGTCGCGCACCGGAAGCCCGTTCAGGACGCCGCCTCCTCGCCGGTGTCGCTCGCGCCACCGGCGCACCAGCTGCACCATGCTCATGGCGGCCAGCAGCGTGGCCAGCAACTGCAAAGCGTGCTGCCATGCCGGACCGCTCTCCGAGGCCCAGCGCCAGCCGAAGTACAGGCCGGCGAACCAGAAGGCCGCGTGGACCAGGCGCTGCCTGCGCGCGTCCGGGCTCCGTTCCGGAGATACGTCTGTCTCCGGCGCGGTCACTGGGGCCGGTCACCGAGGATGGTCACGCGCTCCATGACGCGGGTGTGGGGGTAGTAGTCGCCGTTGGCGTAGTGCTGGGTGGCACGGTTGTCCCAGAAGGCGACGGTGTTGGCACGCCAGCGCAGGCGGCACTGGTATTCCGGATGGCGGGCCTGGTCGTAGAGGAACTCAAGGAGTTCGCGGCTCTCCTGCTCGGACAGGCCCTCGACGTGATGGGTGAAGATCCGGTTGACGTAGATGAGCCGGCGGCCGTTTTCCGGAAGCGTGCGGACCACGGGGTGCGCCACCGCTGGATACTTCTGCTGCAGGCGGGCGAGGTCCTCGGGTCCGAGCCGGCGGCCGAAGCTCTGGGTGAAGTCGTGGACTGCGCGCAGGCCTTCCAGCCGCGCCTTCACATCCTCGGGCAGCCCGTCGTAGGCGGCGGCCATGTCGGACCACAGCGTGTCACCGCCCACATCGGGCACATGCACGGCGCGCAGGATGGAGCCCATCGGCGGTGTGGTCTCGAAGGAGGCGTCGGAATGCCAGACGTTCTCCACGGCCGGAGAGTCGGCGCCCCGGGAGAGCCGGACCACCTCGGGCAGATCGGCCTTGGGCAGGAACGGGTGCACCTCCGGGGTGCCCCACCGGCGGGCCAGATCACGGTGCTGAATCGGCGTCAGGTGCTGGTCGCGGAAGAAGAGCACCTTCCACTCCAGCAGCGCGCGGTGCAGCTCCTGGTACAGCTCGTCGGTGAGCGGCCGGGCCAGGTCCACACCGGAGATCTCGGCGCCGATGGTCGGGCTGCACGGAGCGAGGCCGAACAGCTCGTAGCGCAGTCCGGGGGTGAACTCCCCGGTGGGGGTCAACTCGCGTACGGGCACGGCGGACACGCCGTTGTCGAACACCGGGCGGTCACCACGGTGCGCGGTATCGGCGAGGGATGTGCTCATGGCTGGGCCTCCTGGGCCGGGTTGGGAGATGAGTGCGCGAGAGCGCGCCGGTTCAGCCGGCGCGTACAGCGGCGTCGGCCCAGCCCTCGGCGAGTGCCAGGGTCGATGGCCGGCAGGGCGCGGTGAGGACAGCTGCTCCGGTGTCGATCAGACCGGCGAGGAACAGCTCAGTGGGGCCGAGTCCGCGCAGCCCGCCGGTCTGCAGCCGGGCCTCGCGGTCGGCGAGCGAGTGAGCGAGGAAGCCGGTGAAGTGCCACCACCGCTGCAGGCCCAGCGGCGCGGGCATGTCCTCGGCGGCCAGCACCGCGCGGGCGCGCTCGCGCAGCCTCGCCAGACCCTGGGTCCCCGGTCGCGCCTCCAGGTCGTTCAGGGTGAGCGTGGCGACATCGGGGTGGATGGTATAGGCGGCCTGCACGCAGAACCGCAGATACCAGCTGCGGCCCGGCGCGGCCTCCAGCAACTCGGCCAGCGGCAGGACGAACGCCTCAGCGATCGTGTACGGATCGCTGCCGCGCCCCTCGCGGTCGAAACCGTCAATGAGCGCAATGCGGCGCACGTCGATCGGTACCTGCCGGTGCTCGAAGACCGCGTCGACCAGGCCCTGTTTGGAGCCGAAGTGGTACTTGACCGCGTTGTCGTTGCGCTGGCCCGCATCCGCAGCGATCCTCCGCATCGAGACCGCGTTGATGCCGTGCTCCGCGAAGAGTCGCTCGGCGGTCGCGATCAGATGAAGCCGGGTCGACGCGCTCTGACCATCCATAAGCTGGAAGCTAACGCAGCTGCGTTAACAATTCAATGGCAGTCCGGCGTCTCTCCGGGTGGTGTCACTGAGGGAAGCCGTTTGCGCCCCCAGCTCACTCCCGTCTCACTCCCTTCCGCGGCCACTCCTTGGAGTGATGGGCGCATCACGCTGTGTGGTCCGGGGCAGATCGGGATCGCACGTACGCACCGTCATGAAGGGAATCCCATATGAAGCCTCAGCCCCGTCCACGCCGCACCTTCCGCCGCGTCTTCACCGCCACCCTCGGCGCGGCGGCCCTCACGCTCACCTTTTCCGGCTCGGCCCGGGCTGCGGAGGGCGACTTCACCTACGTCTTCCATGACCAGAGCGGCGCCCCGCATCCCGGGAGCCTGACCAGTCCGCCGAGCCGGGAGTGCATCACGCTGCCACAGGTGGCGGAGGAGTGGTTCACGCCCTCCGCCGACACCCCGCGCAACTTCACCGATGCCACGGCGACCGTCTTCACCGGCATCGACTGCCGGGGCGACCACTTCACCCTCCGGCCCTTCGGAGGGCACGCGTCGGAGCGGCTGAAGCTGCGCTCGGTCGTCTTCTCCTGACGCCCTCGCCTTCTCCGCTCATGCGTTGATTCAGTGAGTCGCTGAGCTGTTGATCCGCGATCCGCGCGCTCGGCTCCCCAGGACCGGGGGGCCGTCAGGGGACGTTGACGTTCCGTGCCCGGGGTGGAATCCCGGCCGTCTTAGGTATGGTGGCAGTAATACCTGACAGGCGGGTCGGGCTACGCGGTACGAAGCAATCCGTATCCGAGGTGAGTGATCATGGCGGACGAACCGGGCCGTCCGAGCCTTGAGGAAATGGACCTCGGGAAGGTCTTGACGGCCCTTTCCGACCCGCTGCGCCGCCGCGTCGTGACAGAGCTGATCGCTGAACCGGGGGATGCGGAGCGCACCTGCGCGTCATTCGACTTGCCCGTCTCGAAGTCGACTTGTACCCATCACTTCCGGGTGCTGCGCGAGTCAGGACTTGTCACGGACGTGGACTACGGCAACCGCCGCGGGGTGCGACTCAGGAGGCTGGAGGTCGAGCAGCGGTTTCCCGGTCTGCTGGGGCTGCTCGCTCAGGAGACCGCGGCCGCCCGCCCGCAGGCGTGACACCCCAGCGCTCCGCCCGAATCAGAACGGCTCCTGTCCGGCTTCGCTTCGCCCAGCATCAGCCGATCCCCATGCGGCGCGGATGGCGGGTGACCTACGGGACGATCTTCCGCTTGCGGAATTCGTCAAAGATGCTGATGAACATCTGCTCGGTCTCGACGTACTCGTGGAAACCTGCCCGTCGTGACTTCGACGTGTCGGCGAACATGTCGTAGTCGGGACCGAACACGAAGTCGCCGAAGTTCCAGCAGGAGACTTCTTCGTAGGAGTGCGCGAGACCGTACCGGGCCGACATCTCGTTCCACAGGGCCTCCTTGTCCGCCATGACGGTGGCGAGCGACATCTGCAGGGGCGGGGCCACGTCCATCCCGAAGTACGCGGCGATCCTGGGCCACATCTCGTCCCACCGGAACAGATCGCCGTTGGCGATGTTGAACGCCTGCCCCTCTCCGCTCGCGTCGGTCGCTGCCCAGACTGTCGCCTTCGCGAGCAGGCCGGCGTCCGTCATCTCGAAGAGGCTGGTGTAGGCACCGGGCCTTCCCGGAAATCGCAGGGGCAGGCCGAGCTCCTTCGAGATGGACGCGTACACGACTTGCCCTGGCTCCGGCGTTCCAGGAAGGACTGCTGGTCCACGTTGAACTCCGGCGGCATGTGCCCCGCGTCGCTCTCCCGTGCCGGCGTCTTGAACGGACCGAGGTGCGCGCCGTAGACCTTGTAGCCCTGCATCAGGCTGACGTGCCGCAGCCCGGCCGCCACCGGCTCGACGGCGTCAACGGAGTTCACCAGCATGGCGAGGTTCGGGGGTACCAGCTCCGCCCAGGTCGGCCGGTCCTGGAACGCCGCGTAGAAGATATGTGTCACCTCGGTCAGCCCGCCGAGCTTCTGACGTGGGTCATCGGCGTCGAGCAGATCCACGGCGATGTAGCGGACGCGGCCGGTGTCCGTGCCTCCGCGCCGGGAAACTCCGATGATCTCCCACTCGTTGAGATCGCGAAGGTGCTGGATGGTGTCGCGCCCGACAACTCCGTTCGCCCCGACGACCAGGGCGACTTTGCGTTCCGGGTTCATGACTCTGCTCCTGAGGACCGTGCGCTGCGCACCTCTTGTACGACCGCCTTCGTACCTGGGCGGTGAATCACGCACCAAGGTAAGGCGCAAGGCGTACCTGGAGGTGTGCGCGAGTGGGGACGGCCCGCTGGCGGAGGCGCTCGCTGCACCTCGGTGGGCGATCGTGCCCGGGACGGTGAACGGGACCTGCACCGCCGTCGGCTGATCTAGAGTTCCCAGGTCAGTCCCGTCACTTGATGACCTGAGAAGGAAGCACGGATTATGCCGACTGAGACGTTCGAGTTTCAGGTGGAAGCGCGACAGCTTCTGCAGATGATGATCCACTCGATCTACTCGAACAAGGACGTGTTCCTGCGCGAACTCGTCTCCAACGCCTCCGACGCGCTCGACAAACTTCGTATCGAAGCACTCCGCGACGACTCTCTCGGCGTGGACGTGTCCGATCTCCACATCGCCATAGAGCCGGACGAGAAGGCCCGTACGCTCACCGTGCGCGACAACGGCATCGGTATGTCGCACGACGAAGTGGTCCAGCTCATCGGGACGATCGCGAACTCGGGCACGGCCAAGTTCCTGCAGGAGCTCAAGGAGAAGGAAGCGGAGGGCGCCGCCGCTGCCGACGGGCTCATCGGTCAGTTCGGGGTCGGGTTCTACTCCAGTTTCATGGTGGCCGACGAGGTCACCCTGCTCACCCGCCGTGCGGGCGAGAGTCACGGCACCCGCTGGGTGTCGACCGGCGCGGGTACGTACACCATCGAGACCGTCGACGACGCCCCGCAGGGCACCGCGGTCACGCTCCGGCTCAAGCCGGAGGACTCCGAGGACCGGCTGTACGACTACGCCTCCCCGTGGAAGATCAGGGAGATCGTCAAGCGTTACTCGGACTTCATCACCTGGCCGGTCAGGCTCGTCACCGATTCCGCGGCCGCCGACGCGAGCGGCACGGAGGGAGAGACAGAGACAGACGCGGAGGGGGCCGCCGACGCGGGTGCCTCCGCCGAGCCCGAGACCCTGAACTCGATGAAGGCCCTCTGGGCACGCTCGCGCGACGAGGTCACGGACGACGAGTACCACGAGCTGTACAAGCACATCAGCCACGACTGGAACAGCCCCCTCGAAACCATCAGGCTTCAGGCGGAGGGCACCTTCGAGTACCAGGCGCTGCTGTTCATCCCGGCGCACGCGCCACAGGATCTGTTCACACAGGGCTACCAGCGCGGAATCCAGCTGTACGTGAAGCGCGTCTTCATCATGGACGACTGCGAAGCGCTGATGCCGCCGTATCTGCGCTTCGTCAAGGGCGTGGTCGACGCGCAGGACCTGTCGCTCAACGTGTCGCGCGAGATCCTCCAGCAGGACCGGCAGATCCAGCTGATGCACCGTCGACTGGCGAAGAAGGTGCTGTCGACGGTCAAGGAGATGATGTCCGGCGAGCCGGAGCGCTACGCCACGTTCTGGCGGGAGTTCGGCCGCGTCCTCAAGGAAGGACTGCTGAGCGACTTCGAGAACCGCGACGCGATCCTCGGTGTCTCCTCCTTCGCCACCACGCACAGCGACGACGAGCCGGCGACTCTGCGGCAGTACGTGGAACGCATGAAGGACGGCCAGGAGCACATCTTCTACCTGACGGGCGAGTCCCGCCAGGCCATCGAGAGCTCCCCGCACATGGAGGCTTTCCGGGCCAAGGGCATCGAGGTTCTCCTGCTCACCGACCCCGTCGACGAGGTGTGGGTGGAGGCGGTCCCCGAGTTCGACGGCAAACAGCTGCGATCCGTCGCCAAGGGCGAGGTCGACCTCGGCACCGAGGAGGAGAAGAAGGAGGCCGGGACTGAGCGCGAGAAGCAGCAGCAGGAGTTCGAGCCCCTGCTGACGTGGATGACGGAACGGCTGAACGAGAACGTCAAGGAGGTGCGGCTCTCCTCACGTCTCACCGTCTCACCGGCCTGCATCGTCTCGGACACGCATGACGTGACGCCGGCCCTGGAGAACATGTACCGGGCTATGGGCCAGGACGTACCCCACGTCAAGCGCATCCTCGAACTCAACCCGGGGCACCCGCTGGTCACCGGGTTGAACAAGGCGTACGCGGAACGGACGGACGACACCGCCCTCAGCGGCCTCCAAGAGGCGGCCGAGCTTCTGCACGGCATGGCGCTGCTCGCCGAGGGCGGCGAGCTGAGCGATCCGTCGCGCTTCGTCAAGCTGCTGGCCGACCGGCTGGAGCGCACCCTCTAGCCGCAGGGGTCCAGTGGTCCCGGGGGAGCGTCCCGCCGCACTGGCGGGACGCTCCTGCCCTCCGGGAGCAAGTGCTCGGACGGCCGGACCGGGCCCGGGCGGGGCGGGAGCAAGCGCCCGGGGGTTCGGGGCCTGGTCCGGCCGGGGCGAAAGTACGCGCCCGGACTGCCGGCCTGGTCCGGCCGGGCGCGCGTCGCTGCTTCCCGTCAGCGCATCGGCACCTGGTGTGTCAACCACCGGAAGATCTCCGGGACCTGTTCCCTCCAGACCGCGGTGGTGTGCCCGCCCGCACCGGCAGGCAGTCTGACGGCCTGTACGGTCGTCGGGCGTTTGGCCGCCTGCTTGAGGGCCACCGCGCCCTGGTAGCCGTCACCGGACGCACCGGAGACGAACAGCGCCACCCTGGGCGGAACCCGGTCGTGCCGAAGAATCTTCCACGGGTTGTTCCGGTTGCGCAGCTGAATCGTCCGAGCCGTGAGCGAGGCGGGCTCGCCGACCGGATCGTTGTAGCCGGACATGCCGATCGCGGCCCGGTAGCGGTCCGGGTGCCGGACAGCCAGTTCGACCGCGCAGTGCGCGCCGGCCGAGTAGCCCGCGACGGCCCACCCGGCCGGCCGGCGGTCGGCCCGGAAGGTGTCCGTCACCATCTTGCGGACATCGACACTGAGCCAGGTGTCGGCGTTGACCTTGCCCGGGATGTTGGCGCAGCCCGTGTCGACCTTGCCCAGCAGCGTCGTTCGGGGCGCGACGATGATGTACGGGGCCACCTCACCGCGCTGCATCATCGGTGCGAGCTGCGTGTTGACGTGCAGGGTCCCGAACCAGGCCCGTGCGGAGCCGGGGTAGCCGGGGAGCACTTCGACCACCGGGAAGTTGCGGTGCCGGTAGGCGGGTTGACCGTACTGCGGCGGCAGCCAGACATAGACCTCGCCCTCCACCCCGGAGATCCGGCCCTTGAGCTGGGTGGCCTGCACTCCGGGTCCCATCCGTGGGTCGCCGGCCGGGTGGAACTTCTGCCTGATCCGCGGCTCGTTCCTGACGGACTTGCCGCCGGTTCCGTCCGGGCCGAGATCGGCGGCAGCGTGCACGTGGTTGCCGGTACCGAGGAGGTCGGCCCAGTTGTCGTAAAGGCCGTTGGAGTTGTTGACGATCAGGAACACCAGGAGCACCCCGGTGGCCTGGACGGCGACCAGCATGGCCAGTCGCGCGGTGTGCCGCACCGCGCCGGGGCCGCGGATCCGGCTCCAGAACAGCAGCGGAAACGCGAGTGCCGCCACCACCAGCACGATCGACGTCAGGAAGAAGGGTGTCCCCGTAAGGCTCATCAGTTTCTCGTCTCCGGATAACGAGGAGCCGCAGGGGCGTTGCTGCCCGTCCCGGGCCCCGGTCCGGTGAAGGAGATGGCAGAGGGCGCCCCGGGGTTCCCGAACCGCGTGGATCGGGGGACAGGTCACATTCGTACAATCGTGCCGGATGCGCGGGTGTTCGACCGCGCGGTTCCGTTCGCCGGGTCGTTACCGGTCGGCTCTCAACCCCTGTCGCGCAGGGCCGCCGCGGGCTGATGCGGGTATCGAGACCCACGAGGAGCCAGCCCATGCCCGGTCCTCCGAGCGCGCGTTGACGCCGTAGGCCGTTGAACGGCCCGGTCATCGCGTGCTGCCTCTGATCCGCGGCACAGCGAGCCTTCTCCTGCCTCAATCGCCGGCGCACCTGCAGTGCGCCGGGTGGCGGGCCTCGTACCCGGTATTCCCAAGGGGCGCGACTGTGTCGTCCCGTTCCTCCGCTGTATCCGATGCCGGTTCGCCGGTTCCCTCCCGCCTGTGGAGGGAGAGGGACTTCCGAAGGCTCTGGCTCGGCCAGGCATCCTCCCAACTCGGCGAGCAATCAAGGCTGGTGGTCCTGCCACTGATCGCCGTGCTGACGCTCCACACGGACGCCGGCCTGCTGGGCGCCCTCCGCGCGGTGGGGCAGGCACCGATCCTGTTGTTCTCGCTCTTCGCCGGTGCTTGGGTCGACCGACGGCGGGCCCGTACGGTGATGGTGCTGACGGACGCCGGCCGGGCCCTGGCGCTGGGTGGCGCCGCGCTGGCCGGCCTGCTGGGCGGACTCGGCCTGCCGGCGCTGCTCATGGTCGCCTTCATCGCCGGAACCCTGTCCGTGTACTTCGACGTGGCCTACCAGGCGGGCCTCGTACGGCTGGTACAACGCGATCAACTGGTGCGCGGCAACAGCGCGCTGGAGGGCTGCAGGTCAGCGGCCCAGATCGGAGGTCCGGCGCTCGGGGGCGCGATGGTGTCGCTTCTGTCGGCGCCCGTCGGGGCCGCGTGCAGCGCTGCGTTCTTCGGGCCGTCGTTCCTGTCGATCGGGCGGATCCAAGGCGAAGTGACACCGAAACCGTCCAGGATCGCCGGCCCCGGCATCAGTCCAGGGTCTGGGTGAGTTCGCTGCGGGTCGACGTGTGCACGACCCGGCCGCGTGCGCCGTTGACGATCGGCAGATACGGCGGGACGTGACCGCATTCGACATCGGCGATGATCGGCACGTTCAGCGGCCCGAGCGCGTCCAGAACGGCCTGGTGCTGGGTGAGCGACGCGGCGTCCGGCGCGGCGGTCCGGCCGACGAGTACGGCGTTCGCGTCGTCGAAGAAGCCGGCCAGCCGCATTCCGTGCAGGTTCCTGCAGATGGTGAACGCGTCGTCGCCCCCCGCCTCGACGTATACGAGCAGCCCCTCCGGGGACTCGGCGCGGGCGAAGGCCGGTACATCGAGGTACGGCGTCCCCGCGAGGTTGCACAAGGTTTCGATGCAGCCCCCGATCAGGCGCCCCGCGACATCCCCGCCGCCTTGGCCGTCCAGCCTGGTCCATCTGCCGGGGGTGTCGAGCAGGTACGTGCACGCCTTCGGCTCGGTGCGGAAGTCGTCCCACCCGGTGGTGCGGTGACGGTTCGGCGGGGTCTGCGTAAACCGGTGCCCCCGCGGCGCGGCGGCGATGTCGAGCCATGACAGCAGCCCCGCGGGCACCTCGTACGGGGTGTCCATCAGGTTGTTCCCGTGGATGGTCGCCGTCCCGGTGAGAAGGGTCAGCGGTGTGAGGAGAGCCGACATGTCGGAGTAGCCGACGAGCCAGGTCGGCTCGGCCGCACGCAGGCGGCCCCAGTCGAGCAGGGGCATCAGGTCGATCGCGGTCTCCCCGCCCCACGGCGGGACCACGGCCCGGATCACAGGATCTACCAGCATCGATGTCAGCTCGTCCGCGCGGTCCGCAGCCGGAGCGCTGACATGGCCGGTTCCATCCATGCAGCGCCCGACGACCACCTGGTACCCGCGGGCCTCAACCGTGCGAATCGCCACGTCGAGCCGCTCACGCAGATCTTCCGCCACTCCGCTCGAAGGGGAAGTGATGCCGACACGGTCACCGGGGCGCAGGGGGCATGGGTATCGAACTGAGATGCGCCAGATTCTGGCACGGGTCAGGCGGCTTGCCGACGGGAATTCCGCCGGCCCCGCATCACGGGGTCTCGAACGCCTGGGTGACGGAGAGGCTGTCCTCGTAGACGTGGTGCCGGGTGACGAGGCCGTTCTCGAACGTGAGGTGCAGCGCGAACCGGGCCCGGTAGGCGCGTCCGGTGGGCAGGGCGGTCTGGCGGATCTCGCCGAGTACGACCGCTTCGGTACCGTCGATGAGGATGCGCTCGATCTCGGTGGCCGCGAGCCCGGGAACATGGTGCTCCGCCAACTCGCGGTAATGCGCGGCGGCATCGGCGCGGGTGGACCGGTGGCGGATCCACGGTGTGGCCGTGCGCCCGTGCTCGGCCTCCGGCCAGTCCAGCTTCCAGTCGCCCCTCTCGGCGTACAGCTCGGCGATCCGCTCGGGGCCCCCCTCACCGATCCGGCGCAGCAGCTCCTCCACCAGGGTGCGGGTGGTCGCGGGTATGGCTGTGGGCACGTGCGTATCCTCTCCACTGCTCAACTACGGTGCTCCGATATGGCTCTTCGGACTTCTGCTTCTGCAGGTGCTTCTACGCGACCCGCATCGCGGTGGTGCGGCGGTCGCCATCCTCGCCGGGGTCGCAGGCCCCGGCAATTACCTCCCGGGTAAGGGCGCGGCCCGTGAGGTCCGCCCGTCAGGAGGAGTGCACCGGCCGTCTCCAGAACCGCGTCCTTGAGGCGTGGCGGAATTTCGGCATCAGTTGGCAGTTTCTTGGAAGTGCGACAGGCGCGGGATGCCGAGCATGGATGGGTGTCCAGGAACAAGTTGATCCCTCTGCTGTCTGTCGGTCACGCCTGCGTGGATGTGTACCAGGGTGCCGTGGCGGCGCTGGTACCGTTCTTCGTCGCTGAACGTGCCTACAGTTATGCCGCCGTCTCCGGAATCGTCCTCGCCGCGTCACTGCTGTCGTCGGTGGCTCAGCCCGCGTTCGGGCTGCTGACCGACAAGTGGGCGATGCCGTGGCTGCTGCCGGTGAGCACTTTGCTCGGCGGGGTGGGGATCGCGCTCAGTGGTGTGAGTGGGTCCTACAAGCTGACGCTGGTGTTCGTGGCACTGTCCGGGCTCGGTGTGGCGGCCTACCACCCCGAGTCGGCCCGGGTCGCGCGGCTGGCAGGTGGCGGCAGCCACAGCGGCATGGCGTGGTTCTCCCTGGGCGGCAACCTCGGGTTCGCGGCAGCCCCGCTCATGGTGTCGGCAGTCGTGGTCACCGGCGGCCTCCGGCTCTCGCCGCTGCTGGTGATCCCGGCCGTGGTCGGCAGTGTGCTCTGTCTGCCTGTGATGCGGGCGATGGAGAGGAACGGATCGGGTCGTGCCGTTGCGGCGGCGAAGGCAGGGCGTGATGACCGTGCTTCGTTCGTCAAACTCTCGCTCGTGGTGGTCTGCCGTTCCATCGTGTTCATCGGACTGAGCACCTTCATCTCGCTCTATGCCAAGCAGCGCATGGGAGGCAGTACGCCGGCGGGCACCGCCGCCCTGTTCGTGCTCTACCTGGGCGGCGCCGTCGGGTCCGTGCTGGGCGGCAGGCTGGCCGACCGGTGGGACCGGGTGACCGTGGCGCGCTGGTCGTATCTCGCTACGGCGGCCGCGGTGGCCGGGATCGTGACCGTCCCGGGTCCGGCGCTCTATGTGTTCGTGGCACTGGCCTCCGCCGGGCTCTATGTACCGTTCTCGCTCCAGGTCACCCTCGGCCAGGACTACTTGCCCTCCCGGGTCGGCACGGCCAGCGGGATCACTCTTGGCCTGACCGTGAGCATCGGTGGGCTCGCCAGTCCGCTCATCGGTGCTGTTGCCGACGCGACGTCCCTCCGTACGGCGCTGGCTCCGCTGGTGGTACTGCCGGTCGTGAGCTGGCTGCTGCTGCGCACGCTGCCCGAACCGGACCTGCCCGCACGGCCGTTGACGGCCCAACAGGCGGCACGCACCAAGGGTGGTGAACCTCTACCCGTTCAGCCAGTCCAGCCCGTCCAGCCCGATCGCCGGTGAGCGCTCCTGCGGGCCCGTCGCCCCCGGCCACGGATGGCTGAGAGCGTGGCCGGTCGGCCGACCGGGCCTGTCGGGGTGGAGAGCAAAGTACTGGTGCCCAGCGCCCAGCACGCGTATTCTCCCGCTCGCCACCGGGGTGTCTGAGCCGCCGCGAGCCCGGCTGCCGGGGCCTCGGCCGGCGGACGCAGCCGCTGGGCCAACTCAGCGGGCACTGGGACCACTTCGGGGCCCATGCCCACACCGGGGCGGGCTGCACGGTCCCGGCGCCGCCGCCAGGTGCGGCAGGCGAGCCAGGGGGAGGGTTCGCCGGCCCGAACCAGCGGCGAGCAGCCGGGTGATGATCGCGGTGTGTCAGTCGGCCTCCGGCTCGTCGGCGAGGTAGGGCGGCGCAGGCTCGTACTGGATGTACCGGCGGACGGCGCGGGCGTGGTCGCGGCCGTGGAGGCGGCCGACCAGCCACAGGGCCATGTCGATCCCGGCCGAGACACCCTGGCTGGTGACGAGCGTCCCGTCGACGACGTAGCGTGCGTCGCGTACCACGGTGATGTCGCCCCTGGCCTGCAGCGTGTCCTCGAACAGGTAGTGGGTCGCGACCCTGCGGCCGCGTGCCGGACCTGCCTCGTGGAGCAGCAGGGCTCCGGTGCACACGCCGGTGGTCCAGTCGGCGCTGGCGGAGGTCTCGCGGATCCAGTCGGTGAGTACGGGGTTGGACACTTCGCGACGGGTCCCGTTGCCGCCCGGTACCAGCAGGACGTCCAGCGGAGGGTGGTCGTCCAGGGTGTGGTCCGGCAGGACCCGCATGCCCTTGTTGCAGCGGACGGCGTCAGGGTGTTCGGCGATGAGGAGCGCGGTGTCGGCGTGGCCGCGCAGCATGGAGGAGGCGGTGAACACCTCCCAGGGTCCGGTGAAGTCGAGTTCCTCGGCACCGTCGAAGATCAGCAGGCCGTAGGTGGTCATGTGTGCTCCTTGGTGGATCGGAATCGGTCTCGGTGGTCGGATGGTGCGACCGGCTGCCGTCGGGGCGCGGACGTACGGGCCGGCCCGCCGTCCAGTGCTGTGACCGCGATGGTTCGCCGGAGCCCGGTTGGAGCGGTTGGATGGGGTGCCCCGTCCGTTCGGAGCGCCGAGAGCTTGGGGCGCCTGGTACTACTGCGCCCAGCGTCCCATGGTCGGGGCGGTGCCGATCAGGCACTCGATGCCGATCGGGAAGCCAACGTAGGCGTAGGCGGTCAAGCGCAAGTGACCCTCAAGGCAGACCAGGGTGTCCTGCCTCTCGCCGACGAGGATGAGCGGAGGAAATCGCTCGCCTCCGATGAGTGCCTGGGCTGCGTCGACGAACGGTTCGTTGGGCACGCCGAACGCCCGTTGCCCGGCTTTGATGCGTAGGGCCGCGTCAGTCGGCCGACGGCTGCCACCTGACAGTTCGACCCAGTAGGAATAGTCGAGGTAACGCACGCTTGCCGCCTCGTCGGCTGACAGGAGTGCTCTGGTCCATGTGACTTGAGTGGGGAAGTTCTCGAACAGGGCGCGGTTCTCGCCGTACCCGCGGGTCGCAGCGAGCAGAGCGCGACGCACGAGGTTCGCGCCAGCGTCGGAGAGGTCCGGATGCGTAAGCAACTGCTCGGTCTGCCCGGCTGCCACCAGGTGGGAGCGAAGACTCTGGCCGAACCTCCGGCTGGCCAGCTCGCCGCTCAAGAAACAGGCGACCATCTCGTCCTCACTGCTCATACCCAGTACCTGCACGACGGTCAGCATAGGGTCGGCCTCGTTTGGACGCCGCAGCCGGTCAAGGGCAGGCGAGGCGCTTGAGGAGATGGCCTGCTCGATGCGTCAGGAACGTACTCGTAGCAGTCGGGCCCGCGCAGCCGTGCAGCCTCACAACCTCACAGCCGGGATCTCAGCACGTCGATCTCACAGCCCGGCGCCGACGGGTCGAAGCCGTGCTCGACCAGCCAGCGAACCGCCAGCAGGCTTCGCAACGACCACCACCCGCGGATCACGTCGAGGTCGACGTCGGTGCCGTAGCCGGCGACGACGTCGCCGAGGTGCTCCTCGTGTCCGAGCGTCAGGGTGGCGAGGTCGAACAGGGCGTCACCCTGGCCCGCCTCGGACCAGTCGATGACGCCAGTGATCTCGTCGTCGTCGACGAACACGTGGCTGATCTGCAGGTCGCCGTGCGTGAACACGGGAGTCCGTGCCCGGAGCGCGACCGCGGCGATTTGGCGGTTGCGGGTGACCAGGTCGGCGGGCAGGACGCCGTTCGTCACGAGCCACTCGCACTCGCCGTCGAGATCGGCCGCCAACTCGTCGAGGCCCTGGCCGGGCCAGGGCGGCAACGGCGCGTCGTGCAACTTCCGGATGGCCGCACCCGCCGCGGCCCACGCCGCCGGCGACGCGGCCGACGGCTCGCCGAGGCGGCCGAGCGCCGTCCCCGGGACAGCGGCGATCGCGAGCACGGGCGGCTTGCGCCACAGGACCTGCGGGGTCGGGACCGGCGCCAGGGCCATCGCCTCGACCTCGACGTCGATGCGCGCCTGGTCGGCATCCACCTTCAGGAACACGTCGCCGACGCGCAGGGTCGCGCGCTCGGAATGGGCGACGACGACCTTGACCTCATCCATGGCGACCAGTATCCCGGGGACGATCGTCGATGTCGCCGGGTTTATCGCGTGCGACTGCGCGGCTGACCGAGTCCCGCTGCCCGTCAGGCTGTGCGGCGGTTCACGCCCCAGCGGGTGTCGTCGCCATCGAGTAGCAGCACATCCCACCGCCCCGACCACCGACCCGGCGAACCTTCCCGGTCAGAGCACTGACAGGGGATCAGGTCACAACCCGGCTGCCACAGTGAGGCCTTCCAGTACCGCTTCCTCGACCGTGCGCGGGTGACACAGTCGCCGATGGCGAAGACCTGTCCGGCCGCGATGCCGGCGGCCACCGGGTCGACCTCACTGACCGGCACATGGCCCTGAGCGAGCACCAATGCCGCGACACCGTCGAGCAGCACCGGCTCTTCTGTCAGGGTGTGCTGGAGGTAGACGGTGTCGGAATCCGCTCCGTACAGCCGCACGTTGGGCACGATGTCGACGCGCGCCCGCACCGCCTGCCCCCGCAGGGCGGAGCGTACGTACTGCTGCAGGTGCTCGCCCGCCGCGAAGCCGGTCACGCAGAGCGTGACCTTGCGGCCCTGGCCGGCGAGCCGGAGTGCGACCCCGATGCCGATCCAGTCACCACGCCAGTCCGCGACCACGATCCGGCCGCGCGGCACCTCACTGCCCCGGATCACCTCCCAGGCGTCCAGCACCACCGGGTCGTCGATCAGTTCCAGCTTCGCGCCGCGCGGGCCCCGGTGGCGAGTACCACCGCGTCCGGGGCCACGGCGGCCACGGCCTCGGCGTCCACCCGCGACCCCACCAGGACGCGGGCCCCCGAACGTCGTGCCTCACCCTCCAGGTTGGTGATCGCTCCACCGAACTCCGCCCGGCCCGGCAGGCGTTCGGCGAGCAGCACCTGCCCGCCGACGCGCCGGTCCGCCTCGTGCAGCTCCACCTCGTGGCCGCGCGCCGCCGCCACCGCCGCCGCTTTGAGACCGGCTGGTCCGCCGCCGATGACCAGTACCTTCTTGCGCCGGGTGATGGTCGGCAGCACACCGAAACGGCGTTCGCGCCCGGTCTCCGGGTGCTGGATGCGAGGCCCGCGCCGCCGGCGGGAGCATTCAGTACACGCGCACCCGCGGCCACGATGGAATGCAACACCTGGGTCCACAACAAAGACTCGCTGTACGGCGGCGTCGACTGCACCAACAGGTCCGCGGGCCCCGTCACATTCCACGCCGACATCATCTGCGGGATGGCCCCCGACGTGACGGGGAACTCCGTGACCGTACAGCCGGGGCAGGTGGGCGAATCATCCGGCCACTGCGCCTTCTACAGCACAGGCATCGGCGGCATCAGCTGGACCGTGGAGTAGTGGAGCAGTAGGAGTAAGGCCACCAGAGGCAAGCAGCCGGGCTGGAGCGGAAGTTGGGTTGTCTGCCAGACTGCACGCGTGAACGCACGATTCGCCCGTACGCGAAGGCGGAGCAGCCCCGCGATGTCGTGGGGAGAGGCGGTCAGCGGGCGGTGTGAGTGATGCGCAGCAGATGAGGGGTTTCTGCGGCAGGCTCGGGCAGACGCAGCGGCGACCGGCCGGGGGTGATGCTGCCCAGCAGCGTGGCCCGGCGGGCACCGGTGCCCGAGGGGAGGGTGCCCGGCAGACCGTTGACGGTGAGGAAGCCCAGTACGGCGAAGGCCAGGGCCTCCTTGGCGTCGGATGGCAGGCCCAGGTCGTCGCTGAGCTGCACTGGAACGCCGGACAGTTCGTCGGCGATCATGCGCATCAGTACGGGGTTGCGGGTGCCGCCTCCGGAGACGACCAGGCCGGTGACCCCGTAGGCGCGGCAGGGGTCGGCCACCGTGACGGCGGTGAGCTTCGTCAGGGTGGCCAGCACGTCGTCGGCCGATGTGGGCACCGCGTCCAGTGCCCGCTGCAGGTAGGGAAGGTGGAAGTGTTCCTTGCCGGTGCTCTTCGGGGCGGGCCTGCCGTAGTAGGGGTCATCCAGGAGTACGCGGAGCAGCTCGGGGCTGGTCCGGCCGGCGGCAGCCCTGCGTCCGTCCTCGTCGAAGTCGGCGGCGCCGGCGGTGAAGAGCCGCACGGCCGCGTCCAGCAGCGCGTTGGCGGGCCCGGTGTCGAAGGCCAGCGGCTCGGCGCCGGGAACGAGGACGGTGACGTTGGCGATGCCGCCGAGGTTCAGCGCTGCGGGTGTGCCGGGAAGCGCGCGCAGCAGCAGCGTGTCGGTCATGCCCACCAGCGGCGCCCCTTGCCCGCCCGCTGCCACGTCCCTGCTGCGGAGGTCGGAGACGACCGGGAGTCCGGTGGTCTCGGCGATCCAGGCGGGTTGGCCGAGTTGGAGCGTGCCGCGGACGGCGCCGTCCTCGACCCAGTGGTGCATGGTCTGGCCGTGCGAGACCACGAGGTCCGCGGCGCCGTCGCACAGCTCTCCCAGGGCGCGCTCGGCTGCGTCGGCGAAGGCTTGGCCGATACCGGTGTCCAGCGCACAGATGGCCTGCGCGGTCGTGGCCGCCGGCGGGAGGGTGGCGGCGATCAGGTCCCGCAGGTCGTCCGGGTAGGGGACGGAGAGGTGGCCCAGCGGACGCAGCAGCAGGGTGTCGCCGTCCAGGCGGAGGTCGGCGGCGGCGGCCTCGATGGCATCGTACGAGGTGCCTGACATCAAGCCGATCACACGCATGGTGTCTCCTGGTCTGCGGTCCGCCGCTCGGGCGGGGCCGGGCTGTAGTTGGGGCATATGTCTCAAGGGGCTGTTGGACGGGGAGGGCACGTATGTGCTCCTCACTCCCTGCCCGCGGGTGCCTCGACGCGGTCGGAACTGGGCTCCGGCGCGCCGTCGTTCGCGCCGGTCTCCGGGGAACGGTGGAACAGGCTTGTCAAGGCACCGACGGCCAGGGTGACCACAACGCCCGCCGGCACCAGCCACTGGGCGGCGACCGCTGTCGGGACGGTGGTGCCGGCCACGGTGACGTCGATCTTCACACCGCGCACGACGTACGTCATCACGCCGACCGTCACCAGGAACGCCACGACGGAGTCGGTCTCGTTCGCTCGCCGGACGATCCGGCCGAGCAGGAACGCGCCGAGCAGCGCGCCGTAGGTGTAGCCGGCGATCGTCAGGCCGGTGAGATACACGTTGCCCGTGCTGGTGCTGAAGGCGCAGGCGAAGACCGCCATCAGCACCGCCCACACCAGTGTCATCACCCGGGCGAGCTTGAGCAGGAACTCCTCCGAAGGAGTGCTGCGGAAGAAGCTGTGGATGATGTCGGCGACTGTCGAGTTCGACATGGAGTTCAGAGCCGCGGACAGCGAGCCCATGGCGGCGCCGATGATGCCGGCCACGAGGAGGCCGGAGATCACCACGGGCAGGCCGTGCAGGATGAAGCTCGGATAGAGGTTGTCGGAGCTGCTCAGGCCGAGTTCCTGGAAACTCTTGCCCTTGTTGTACGACCACAGCAGGGCGCCGACGAGGGAGAAGGCGGCGAACTGGACGGTGACGAAGACACCGGAGGCGATCATGGCCTTCTGGCCGTCGCGCAGTGAGCGGGTGGTCAGGATGCGCTGAACGATCAACTGGTCGGAGCCGTGGCTGGCCATCGCGAAGATGGCGCCGCCGATGATCGCGGTCGGCAGGGCGAACGGGCTGGTGAGGATGTGCGCCAGGTCGAAGTTGGTGTCGATCAGCTTGAAGTGGCCTGTGTGCAGGGCGCGTGAGAGGCCGTCGCCCCCGACGTGTCCGTACAGCACGGCGATGGCGAGGATGGCGCCGCCCAGGTACAGGCTCATCTGGATGGTGTCGGTCCAGATGACGGCCTTGATGCCGCCGAGGTAGGTGTAGACAACGGTGATCACCGTGAGCACGATGATGATGGTGCGGAAGCTCGTGTGCATGCCGAGCTCGTCCAGCAGCAGTTTGATCGGGATCGCGGAGGCGAAAAGCCGGACGCCCTCGGCGAGAAGCCGGGTGAAGACGAAGGTCACCGAGGCGAGGCCCTGCAGTTTCAGCCCGAAGCGGCTTCCAAGGTACTGGTAGGCACTGACGAAGCCGCCCCGTTTGTACAGGGGGATCAGCACGGTGGCTACGACGACCCGGCCGATCACGTAACCGAGGGCCAGTTCGACATTGCCGAAGCCCTGCCCGCTGTACGCGCCGCCGGGCACGCTGATGACAGTGAGCACGCTGGTCTCGGTGGCCACTACGGAGAACGAAACGGTCCACCACGGCATATGGCTGTCGCCGACGAAGTAGTCCTTCGCCGTTCTCTGCCGACCTGCCAGGCGCAGTCCGATCACGGAGATCGCCACCAGGTAGATGACGATCACCACGAGGTCGAGTTGGCGCACACTCACTCCTAGGCGGGGGCCGGCGATGGCACCGGCAGGTTGGGGTCGGTGGGCGGGCTGTCATACGCGGTGCGCGGACGGCGTGGGGGTTCGCGGGGTGCCGGTCACAGGACGGCCGAAAAGGGGCGGTGACCGGCGTGGATCCCGGTCCAGCGAGTATCGGAAGGCGAACCTCCGTATGTCAATAAGTAACTTAAGAAAATTCGGTACGTAAATTTTTGACGCACCCTTGAGGGGTGGTTAACGTGTGATCCACCTGCTCAGGGAGGAATGGCCCATGGCCAGCCAGGAACCACAGTGCACACCGCCCCGCCCGGGGGAGGACGCCTCCTCCGCCGACACTCTGGCGCGCATCCGCGCGACGCTGCCGTCCCTGGCGCCTTCGGAACGGCGCGTGGCCGAGACCGTCCTGGCCGATCCCGCCCAGGCCTCGGAGCTGTCCATCGGTGTGCTCGGTGAGCGGGCCAGTACCTCGGTGACGACGGTCATGCGCTTCTGCCGGACCCTGGGGATCGGCAGCTACCCCCAGCTGCGCCTCGCGCTGGCGGCGGCCGCCGCCCGTGAGCGCGCCCTTGGCAGCGAACGCCCCACGCCGGGCAGCGACATCAGCGCGACCGACACCCTCGACCAGATCGTCAGCAAGATCATCTACAACGAAGTCCGCGCCCTTGAGGACTCTGCGGCCGGGCTGGACGTCGAGATACTGGGCCAGGCGGTGGACGCCGTGGCGGGGGCCCGGCGGATCGACATCTTCGGCGTGGGTGCCAGCGCTTTCGTCGGCCAGGACATGCACCAGAAACTGCACCGGATCGGCCACATGGCGTTCATCTGGACCGACCGGCACGCGGCCCTCACCGCGGCTGCCCTCCTCCGGCCCGGCGACGTCGCCGTGGCCATCTCCCATTCCGGCGAGACCGAGGACACGGTAGAGCCCCTGCAGGCCGCCGCCGAACGCGGCGCCACCACCATCGCCCTGACCAACGATCCGCGCTCCACCCTCGCCGAGATCGCGGACCTCGTACTGACGACCTGCGCCCGGGAGACCCCTTTCCGCTCCGGTGCGACCGTCAGCCGCATCGCCCAACTGGCCGTCGTCGACTGCCTGTTCGTCGGCGTCGCGCAGCGTTCCTTCGACGCCACCACAGTGGCGCTGCATGAGACCTACGGGGTTGTCCAGCGCCGCAGGCGCCGACAGCCGCAGCGCCGCACGCCGGCCGACGACTGACGGCCGCCGGCAGCAGAGCTCCTCCCCACGCCGCCAACCCAAGGAGCAACGTGCGAGGGCGTGAGAGGCGGCGAGTACTGACCCGGATGGGAGAGCCTCCGCCGCGGTCAGATCCTCGCGGCGGAAGTGGCTGAGGGCCCGCCCAGCCAGGAAGGCGCCTTGCCCCGGTGAAGGCCGGGGAGGCGCGAGGCCCTGTCCCCTTGAGCATTGTGGCGACCGCGATGAGCGAGCAGGCCGCGATGGCGCACTCGGGGGTCTCGTCGACCTGGGTGCGCAGGTTGGCTTCGTTCACTTTCAGCGATTCTGGCCCAACTTCCGTGAAGCAGTCGCCGAGTGTTGCAAGCCGGCGGGGTGATACCTCAGTGGTGAGCCTGAAGCGGACCAGCACATCGCGCACCAGTCGGCACTGGATGCCGTACCGGTCCACCATGGCCACCGTGGAAAGCTGTCCCCGTGCCACTGTCCGGCGCAGAGGCTTGCGCGCCTGTATCGCGAGGTCGCTGACGGCGGCTTCGGCCCTGACTACCGACTGCTGCCGCTGCTTGGTCAGGGCTCCAGCGTCGCTGGCGACTACCTGACGCGACGTGAGGCGTCCGTTGGCGTGGAGCACCCGGAGTGGCCCGAAGGCATCGTACCGATCCTGACCTGGGGCTGTGCCATGTACGCAGGCGTTGATTGTCTCAGTGAGGACGGTCAGGTCCTGCTCTTCGAGCCGAACCCGTACAGCGGCGGATCGTGGGATCAGTGTTGGTTCCTCGACTCCGCCAGCCTCGCAGCGTGGCTGGCCACATGGCTCGCGGGGACGGGCTGGTTCGAGGAGGACGCCTTCGACAGGGACGACCTGGTCGAGCCTCAGCCATGGGACCAGGCAGCAAGCCGACTGTCCTCCGGCGCATAGCGAAACATCAACACTTCGTCCCGTTGGCGCAGACGCGGTCGTCCCGGCCATGCTCACGGCTCCCTTCGGAGAGTCGGCGTCGGGGCGCCCTGGAGGCGGTTGCGTTGGCTGGTGCCGACGAGGAGTGGAAGCACGGGCAGTTCTTCCCGTGGGCGCTGGCCCATCTTCGCCTTGACGCGGCGCTGGTGCTTCTTCTGGTTGGCTTCCGCGATGGTGACGGGACTGGGGGCTGCCCAGGGCCCCAGGGGCGCGGGGTCCTCGGCGGCCCATTGCGCGAGGTCGAGGTAGAACGCCCGCCCCGTCGTCAGATCCGATCGCGCGCTCTCCCGCGGACTGGTGACCGAGGCCGCGCTGCCATCAGGCCTTCGGATTGTCGTCGTCTTCGTCCGGTGCAGCGTCTTCCAGGCGGAGGCAACCTCCGGTGGCAGGCGAAGAGAGTCGATGGCCGGGTGGTGAGTTTCCAGGTTCCTCCAGAACAGGCTCCCCAGGACCGGGAAACGGCCGAGAGCGACGTGTAGTCCAGGGCGGGCTGGCGCTCGCGCAGGTTGTCCACGAGCAGCTCGCGCACCGGTTTGCAGGCGATCTCGGTAGCGGTCGATCATCTCCGCGACGCTGAGCTGGCCTTGTCCTCCGGTGAAGGCTCGGATCGTTGAGGGCGCGTCCGGAGGCAAGACGCCAGCCCTGTGCCGCAGCCAGTAGAACGCGGTTCGGTCGCCGGTCGTTGCGTGGGTAAGGTCCTGGGCCTCCAGGATGTCCACGCGGTCTCCGACCGTGATTTCGCTGATGGATCCGCCGTTGCGGGCGAGGACAACCGAGATTCGGTGCCGGGCGATCCGTAATACGGCTGGCGGCACTTTGTCGGACGCCGCTTGGGCACTCAGAAGGTCGAACCCCTCAGAGGTCGTTAAGTCCGTTTTTGGTAGCGACCTCGTCCGGGTTGGGTGAGGAAGCCTTGGCGGGTGAGGCGTCCGAGGCGGCTGCGGGTGATGTTGACGGATGCCTCGTCGGTGGGCATGCCGAGGAGTTCGTGCAGCTCACGGGCTCGGAACTCTTGGTCGGGGTGCTGGTTGAAGGTGTTCACGATGGCCTGGTAGGCGGTGTTCGTCTCGGGCAGTGCGGGTTGGCCTCCAACCGGTGCGAGTTCGGCGATGACCTTCTGGGTGGTGGCCAGGTCCGTGAGTCGCGCTTCGGTCTCGGCCAGCAAGGCGGTCAAGTGCTGGATCTGGTCGCGCAGTTCACCGGCGCGGGCTGTGGTCTCGTCGTGCTGGGCCTGGAGGTCGGCCAGGAGCTCGATGACGTTCACGCGGCCAGCCCGAGGGTGTCGCGCCAGGCCGGACTCGGTGTGGTGAGGCGGCGGGCCATGTTCGCGATCGAGGCCCAGTAGACGCGCGAGGCGGACGTGTCGGGGCGGTGGTCGTACTCGCGGGCCAGGCGGCGGTGCAGCATCAACGTGCCGTTGACCTGCTCCACGATCCACCTCTTCGGTTGCGGGACGAAGCCTTTGCCCTGGTCGCCCGGGTTGCGGCGGACGACCTCGACGTCGATGTCCAGCAGGGCACCGTGGATGAGAACCTCGTCCTTGAAGCCCTGGTCCACCAGGACCTTCTCCAGGCGCATCCCGCACCGCTCGGCGGTCTGGTCGAGCAGGGCGGTGCCGGCGGTGTTGTCGTGGGCGGAGGCGGCCAGGACGACGACGCCGATGACCAGCCCCAGCACGTCGACGGCCAGTCCCCGCTTGCGGCCCGACACCTTCTTGTTGGCGTCCAGTCCCGTCGTGGTCTTCGGGACACCCGCGGCCGCGCGGACGGACTGGGTGTCGAAGATTACGAGGGACGGGTCCTCTAATCGCCGGGCTCTCTCCCGTACCTGGCAGCGCAGGAGTTCCTGGATCCGCTGGTCAAGACCGTCTTCGCGCCACAGGCCGAAGTAGTAGAACACCGCCGACCAGGCTGGCAGGTCATGGGGCAGATAGCGCCACTGACAACCCGTCCGGTTCTGGTAGAAGATCGCGTTCACGACCTCCCTCAGATCGCAGGTCCCGGGATCGCCGGTCGCCGACCGTGCCGTCCTGTCCTGCTTCCAGGCCGTGATCATCGGCTCGATCAACGCCCAATGCTCATCCGACAAGTCGCTCGGATACGGTCTTCGGTCCATACCCGCATCCCAGCATGCACATGACGAACGGTCGGCCCGTACGGGAACCAGTACCACGATCGAGTGATCACCAACCGGGGAAGATCGGACTTAACGACCTCTCAGGGTCGCGGGCCGATGCCATCGCTCGTGCGAGGCGCTGTGAGGTGCGGCTGAGGAGCCATGCCGATGTGGTACGGATGATGTCCCCGCAGATCAGCATCAGGAGCCCCGGCGACAACTGCGAGTCACGCAGGACCAGTCCTTGAGTTCGGACTAACCACTGCCGGGGCAGATCGAGCCAGTCCTCCTTCGGCAGGTTCTCGGCCCCCGTGGAAGTCCAGCGTTCCTGCCAGGTGGCTCCGGGTTGGGTCTCCAGCCAGGTCAGTACGTAGCGGACGCCCCGGCACCGGGGCCTCGACGTGGCCTCGTTCTGCGCGGTGAACGGGGGCTGTGCCAAGCGGTGCGCGACTTCGTCCCTGGGTGCCTTGGTGGCCGACCAGGAAGCGGACAGATTCCGAGCGGGGAACTTACCTCTCAGCGCGGACTGTGCTTCCCCGATTCGCCCTCGTTCTGCGGACTTCAGTGCTGGCGGGCTGTGCTCGACGGTGGCCAGGCCTCGGGCCTTCCGAACAGGACGTCCATCGAAGCGGGGGCGTAGCCGGGGGCGGGCAGCGGCGGTCGCAGTTGCCCGGTGGCCTGCCGGGCGTGCTGGGCCAGTATGTGCCCGACGATCTCGTCGGAGCCGGGGGTGGGGTAGATCTGAAGAGTGGTCAGCTGCTTGTGGGCGAGAACCCACTGCACGTCGGTGAGGCGGACAAGGGGATTGCTGCTCATGCGGTAGGTCGCCGTGTGGCGGAGGCCATACAGGGACCAGTTCCACCCGAGGAGCTCCTGGACACGGATGAACATCGCCCTGGCCGCCGGGTACTCCAGCGGCCTCCAGGGGCGCCGGAGCGTCCACCAGAGCGGGGCGTTGCGTCCCCGGGGCCCCCGCAGCGCCAGGCCTCCTCCTGGGCGAGCCTCAGCCGACGAACTCGTCCGACGAGGCCGGCACCCGCTGGTAGTCGCGGGTTCCCTTGCGGATCACGCCGATGACCTCCTCGCCGGGTCGGCGTCGCGGTTTGTGCTGGTCAGTAGCTTTTCCGCGCGTACGCCCGTGGAGACCCAGAAGGCGAGCATCGCGCGGTCCCGGTTGTACTTCAGCGCGGCGAGATCGCGTTGAACATCTCGTCCGGAATCCGTCGCGGGATCCGCTTCGGGACCTTGGGCCGGTAGCGGCCGGTCCGCTCGTGCTTGAACTGCTTCATCGGATTGTGGTGGGCATTCGCCCGGCTGGCTTGATGGGAGCGGTCCAGCGGGAACGGGTTGATGATCGGTCCGGTGCCCTCGCGGAGGTGGAAGTCGTAGAAGGTCCGCATGACCGTTTCTCAGTGAGCCCTCGTCGTCGCCGCGTACTTGACGCCCGGTGACGACTTGCCCGCCACAGGTTTCGGTGTCCCCGGTGGCGGCCTCTTCACCACGGCACCAGGCCCCTTCGGTGTTGCCGTCTGCGGTCGGAGCTGGAGGCGCCAGTGCACGCGTACGGGCTTGTCGACCAGCAGCATCAAGCGCATGAAGTCCCTCGCCTCGACGCTGGTCGCCCGGTCCCAGCTGACCTCGAGACCCAGAGGAATCGCAGCCAGCGCAGCAAGTCCAACGCGTAGGAGCGCAGGGTCGTGTCTTCGCGGCCCGCAGCCTGGAGGTCCTTGAAGAACGCCTGGGCCTTCGCGCAGACCCGCCCGTCCTTGTCGATCAGCTGGTACGGATCCCAGGGATCACCGGTCTCCCGTAAGCGACCCCACTGCGGCAGCTCCAGAGCAGACAGATCACGCTCGGCCCTCTCGTTCTCAGGCCTGCCCGGAAGCTAGCAGCAGCATCCTCCATATGGGCCCTGAACTGGGAAAACTCCCGAGTTGGTTCAGTAAAATGAAACGCTCATCACCTGGGCCGCCCTCACCCTCATGACCCGTGGGCTCACCCGGCGATGTGCTGCAGCAGTACGTCCTTGACCGCCAGAGCACACCACACATCAGCCGGACTGAACGGGATGCCCCTTTTCGCCAGACGCCGGATGGAGGCCGAGACCGCGCGCACCAGGGTGTCAGAGGTGGGTGCCAGGATCTCAGAATGACTACCGACCTCCTCACCTTTCAGCAGCTCACCTCGTCTGGCGGCGTCACTCCCCAACTCCGACAGGCCCTCGCCGATTGCTGGGTCGAGGTCACTAACGCGGGCGGTGCGGCCGGCTTCCCCTTTCCCCCTGTCGATGTCGCCACCGTAACTCCGGCCCTCGATCGCATCATCAGCCTGCTTTCCCCCGACACCAGTCGGCTCCTCACGGCAACCATGGACGGGGAACTTGCAGGCTGGCTCAACATCCGACGCGACCGGTTCGAGCTGATAGCCCACTGGGGCACTCTTCACCACGTCCAGACCCGAACCGCTATAAGAGGGCGGGGTATCGGTCGTGCCCTTATGCATGAAGTGCGCAGGGTCGCCAGGGATGAGATGGGCCTGGAACAGCTGCATCTCGCCGCCCGCGGCGCTGTCGGCTTGGAGGACTTCTACGGGAGCCTCGGCTGGAAGGAAGTCGGCCGGTGGCCCGGCGCCCTCCGGCTCTCCGCAGGCGACGATCGCGATGAGATCCTCATGATCATCACCCCGCTCTGAGCCCACGCCACCCGATCGTGCCGAGAAGCTCAATGATCAGGTCACGCAGTTCGCCACAGAGTACGCCCTGCCGACGAGGCTGACCGTTCGGGGTTCGCAAACAAGTACTAACCGAAGGGGACGATGTGCCCGACAGACCACGGCTGAAGGAGGCCCGTGACTTCCTGCGGGCCGAGCTGGCGACCGGGCAGACGGAGACGACCGAGTGGACCACGCGGGGTTAATGGCTGGCCCTCATGCGTTTCGGGCGGAGGCGCTTTGACACAGCGCCCACGCCCGACCCGGACGGCTTGCTCTTTCAATACGGCACGTACGCCTTCAGCGGGCGACCGATGTTCACTGTGGACCTCACGCGGCAGTTCGACGTCACCGACGACGACGACGAGCATGACCACTTCGTGCAAGTTCACTGCGTGTGGTAGGTGGCCGGTATCCGGTCCGGTCTTCCCTGCTTGACCCAGCAGGAGCCGGACGGATGCCCAGCGGGCCGAACTCGCCGGGGAAGTGCTCGATGGCCTGCTCGGTTCGGTCGAGCTTGGCGTCGAAGTCGGGTCGGTGGACTCCTTCCAGGTTTTGGTGCGCTGGAGGTGATGCCATGCCGCTTGAGTAGCACCGGCAGGGCCTCGCGATCGATGTGGATCACGCGTGCGTGGACTTTGCGCAAGTAGGCGGTGAGCTTGCGGATCGACCAGCGGGTGAACGGCTGGCCGAGCTTGACCGGGCGGGTGGTGGCCGTCTGGATGACGAAGGCTTTCGTCGTCATCGCTGTAGGCGGGGGACTGCCTCCCACCCACCGAGGGTTCAGGCTAGGCCAGGCCGATCGCGTTTGAAGCGGTGGATATCATCGCGGACGGTGTCCTCATCGACGGCCACGAGACGGGCGATGACCGGGACGGTGTCGCCGCCCGCAGAGGCCGGCAGGATCATCGCCCGCCGGTAGCGCACGCTGTTCGTGCTGTCCCACCGGACGTTCTTGCAGCTTCTGCTCCTCGTAGCCGGCGATCTTGCGGACTTGAACCCGTGGTGTCGCCACGTCTCCTGACGCTGGAACGAGTCGATCGACCCCACCCGATCGCATCGGCAGCCAGACAGGACACCCGTGAACCGGTGAACGTTCCCGGTCCCAGCACAATCGTGTTGACCGCCCCCCGCAGGCAATGCTTGAGTCGGCGCGTGGACAGCATTTCTGCCAACCGGCGGTTCTGGAACCAGATCAGCAGCGCCTACCAGCACGAGCACGACCCGCAGATCGGCGCAACGCCCCGGTTGTGGGGCACGTACGCCATCCCCGACGCGCACCTGCACGCCCTGGGCGACGTCACCGGCAAGCGCGTCCTCGAACTCGGCTGCGGCGCCGGCCAGTGGTCCAGGGCGCTCGCCGCTGAGGACGCCACGGTGATAGGGCTCGACCTGTCCGAAGCCCAGCTCGCCGCGGCAGCTCGCGAGATGGGAGCTGCCCGCTACCCGCTGGTGCAAGGCGCCGCCGAAAACCTCCCGTTCGCCGCCGACAGCTTCGACCTGGTGTTCTGTGACTACGGCGGGCTTAGCTGGGCGCCCCCGCACCTGGCCATCCCGCAGGCCGCACGCATCCTGCGCCGCGGTGGGCGCCTGGTGTTCAACGTCGCCAGCCCATGGTTCGAAGCCTGCTACGACGAAGCCGCCAGCCGCGTAACCAAGACGCTGCAGCAGGACTACTTCGGGCTGGCCACCATCGCCGAAGACCAGGGCGCGGTCAGCTATCAGCTCACCTACGGCGGCTGGATCAAGGTCCTGCGCGGCGCAGGTCTCGTCATCGACGACCTCATCGAGCCGCGGCCCGAACCCGGAACAGCCAACGGCTACAACCAAACCGACCCGCCTGACTGGGCATACCGCTGGCCGGCAGAAATGCTCTGGGTAACCCACAAACCGTAAGCACCGCCGCACCGAGACGTGAAGGTACCCCCTCCTCGGTTGGCCCAGTGGCCTGCGGGTGGCCGGCACCCTCGTCGCTGACCTGCTCGGCACGCACCGCCCGACCTGCTCCAGCGCTTGCCGACGGGCGACGACCACCGGTGCTGGTGGAGTATGCGACCGCCGACGAACACGCCGAGCAGCGGCTTGTCACGGCACTCGCGCAACTCGCCGAGCGCGGCTGGGCAGTTTCGTTTGGATCAGTTGGTCGTTGGTGTCGTTGACTGATGCGCAGTGGGCGCGGATCGAGCCGTTGCTTCCGGATCGGACGCCGAGGCGGGGTGGCCGTTGGCGGGACCATCGAGAGGTGGTCGACGCGATTGCCTTCAAGATCCAGACTGGCACGCAGTGGGTTCACCTGCCGGAGAAGTACGGCAACTGGCGAGGTGTCTACAACCGGCTGCGGATGTGGGCTGTCGACGGCACGTGGGAGCGGGTCTTCACCACTCTGGTGGCCCAGGCCAACGCGGACGGGGACCTCAACTGGGCCGTGTCGGTGGACTCCACGATCGTGCGGGCTCACCAGCCCGCGGCCGGGGCCCGGAAAAAGGGGCCCCGGCGGGCGAACCTGACGACCACGCCATCGGCCGGTCCCGCGGCGGACTGAGCACGAAGATCCACCTCGCCGCCGACGACCGCTGCCGCCCACTGGCCTTTCACCTCACCGCCGGACAGGCCGGTGACGCGCCCGCCTTCACCGACGTCATGGCCCGCCTGCGCGTTCCTCGTCGGCGAGGACGGCCCCGCACCAGGCCGGACCTGGTCCTGGCCGACAAGGCGTACTCCTCCCGCGCGATCCGCGAGCACCTGCGCAAGCGCGGCATCCGGGCAGTGATCCCCGTCCCCGCCGACCAGCGCGGACACCGGCTCCGCCGGGGCAGCCGCGGCGGCAGACCACCGGCCTTCGACCGTGAGACTTACAAGTGGCGCAACGCTGTCGAACGGTGCATCAACCGCCTGAAGCAGTGGCGCGGGATCGCCACCCGCTACGAGAAGACCGCCACCATCTATCTGGCCGGACTCCACATCGCCGGTATTTTCCTCTGGTCCGCCCGATCCTTCATCCTCAGACGTGACTGTGGACGTTGATGACACTTCCGTCGGGTGCCTGAACAAAGAAACGTCGGATTCCCCATGGTTCCGTGGTCAAGGGATAGACCACCTGGTACCCCTGGCGCTCGGCCGCGGCGTACGCGGCGTCAACGTCCTCGACTTCGACCGCCAGTGTCGAATGGGCGGTATGCGGGTCCCATGAGTCTGCGGCAGGGGAGACCACGGTCATCTGTGCCGTCGGGTTACCGGGCGAGGCCAACATCAAGAAGCCGGGCTCGTCCATGCGCACGTCCATGCCCAGGAAATCGCTGTAGAAGCTTTGGCTCTCTTCGATGTCCTGGGTGACGACGTTGGGCATGATGCGACGGATCGTCATCCTCGCACTGTAGCGGAGGACCGCTCCAACAGCTTGATCCAAACGAGAGGCTCTAGGTGACCGATGCCACCGTCGGTCCCGTCGGCCGGATGTGGGAAGCCCGGCACGCCGTGCCGGAAATCACTCACCGGATGCATCCGATGCTCCTTCGACATCTCGGTCTCCCGCACGGGAATCTCCGCGCTCCGCACCTGCCTGACAGCGTGATTGACCGAACAGTGGCCCGGAAGCAAGCCCCTGGAACTGGGGCCATTACGGCGACGGCGGCCTCCCTCTGCTGCTGCCCCTCCCGGCGGAGACCGACACAGCGGCGGTGACTCGTGCCGTTCTGGACACCGTCGTCCGCGAGCACCACGGTAGCTTCAGTGCCGAGCACGGTATCGGGCCGAAGAACCTCGATGCCTATCTCACCTATGTCCGGGAGCCGGCTCGGGTCAGGGCAAAGGCCCTCAAGCCACACTTCGATCCCCAGGGAGTGCTCCTCTCGGCTGCCTGACGGGCCGTCGCAGCGCGCACCCGCCACCCACGCCGGAGTGGGCCTGGTGGCTCGTAGTGGTGTGGGTGATGTACGAGCCCGCTCGTCCGCCTGGCCCGATGGTGGTGGTGCGTGTGCGGCGGTCTTGGGCCAGGCTGGAGTGCGAACTGTTCCGTCGGCGGGGCTGGCCTGTGCCTGTCTGCGGTGCATGGTGAACGCGAATGCCACTGGAGGCGATGGGTGGATCAGGGCTCTGCCGGTGGCGGTACGGACCACGGCGAGGGGCGCGGTGACGTGGCACGGGACCGGGACTGCCCCACCGGGGCCGTCTCCCGGGCGGGTGGGGGTGGTCCGGGCCGGGCCGGGGTTGTGCCGTTGGCTTCTCGGGCTGGGCGTGGTGTGTTGGCGTGTGCGGTGCTTGGTTCGGGCATGACGATGCTGGACGGCACGGTGGTCAATGTCGCGTTGCCGCGGATCGGAGCCGATTTCGGTGTGCCGTTGTCGGCGCTCCAGTGGACTCTCACCGCGTACATGCTCCCGCTCGCGGGGTTGATTCTGCTCGGTGGCGGGCTCGGGGACCGTTATGGGCGGCGTCGGGTTTTCATGATCGGGGTGGTGTGGTTCGCGGTGGCGTCGGTGTTGTGCGGGCTGGCGCCGAATGATGGTGCGTTGATCGCGGCTCGTGCATTGCAGGGAGTGGGCGGGGCGTTGCTCACGCCGGGGTCGCTGGCGTTGGTGCAGGGCACGTTCCGGGAGGGGGACCGGGCCAGGGCGGTTGGGCTGTGGTCGGGCCTGGGTGGCGTGGCGACCTCTGTCGGGCCGTTTCTGGGTGGGTGGTTGGTGGATGGGCCGGGCTGGCGGTGGATTTTCTACATCAACGCGCCGCTCGCCCTTGCTGTGCTGCTGCTCGCGGTGCGTTGGGTGCCGGAGAGCCGTGACTGGCAGGCGAGTGGGCGGTTCGATGTGGCGGGTGCCGTGCTCGCTGCTCTCGGTCTGGCCGGTGTCACCTATGCGCTGATCGATGCGACCGGTGGTTTCGGGCCGACGGTGATCGCGGCGGTGCTGGCCGGGCTGGTGTTCATCGCGTTGTTCGTACGGCGGGAGCGCAGCACGGGGCATCCCATGCTCCCGCTGGGGATGTTCCGGGTGAAGCTGTTCACGTCGGTCAATCTGGTCACGCTGTGTCTCTACGCGGCGATCGGCGGGGTGTTCTTCCTGCTGCCCACGCAGTTGCAGAACGGCCTGGGGTACGAGGCACTGACCGCCGGGGTGGCCTCGCTGCCGATCACCATCTTGATGATGCTGCTGTCGGGGCCGGCAGGTGCGCTGACGCAGCGGATCGGCCCGCGCCCGCTGCTGACCCTGGGCCCCCTGGTCGCGGCGGCGGGCATGCTGCTGCTGCGCCGGGTACATCCGGGTGGTTCGTACTGGGCGGATGTACTGCCCGCTGTGGTGGTGCTGGGGTTCGGTATGAGTATGTTCGTCGCGCCGCTGACCGCGACGGTTCTGGCGTCCGTCGATGTACGGAGGGCCGGCATCGCCAGCGGCGTCAACAACGCGGCCGCGCGGGTTGCGCAGTTGCTCGCGGTGGCCGCTCTGCCGCTCGCGGTCGGCCTGTCCGGCAGCGGATACCGCACTGTCTCCTCGGTTGACCGTGCCTTCGGTGAGGCGGTGCTGGTCTGTGCCGGGCTCATGGTGCTGGGCGGGGCCGTGTCGTGGGTCACGGTGCCGGCCGATGTGCTGCGGCCCGCCGAGGACACTTCGCGAGCCCGCCCGGAGTGCAACGTGCACGGCGCGCCGGCGCTCCCGCCGCTGGAGCCGGGCCGGCGCCGCGATGCCGACCCTGCCGGCCCTGGCGGCCCCAGGGATAGCGGGACCGCGCCGGCCCACGACTGCTGACAGGGGGCAGTGGCGGATGAACAGTTTCTGCGGCCTCTTCATGTGGTGCCGGGGGTGGCGAAGCGGTGCGCTCGTCCGGCCCCGGATGAGCTGTGGGCCGGTACCGGGGCCTAGCATGGCGGAGGACCGGCAGGACGGGCCGGCAGGACGGACCGGCAGGGCGGTGGGACAGTGGGGCGACAGGACACGGCGGCGGGCGGGGACGTCTCGCTACCGGGCGGATTTCACCATGTGGCGGACACTCTGGGGTATCTCGCGGGACGATGGCGGGTCGAGAGGTCGGTGTATGACCTGTCCGAGGACCGGTATGGCAGGTTCCGGGGTACGACCGACTTCGTACGTGGGGAGCTTGGCGTCGGCCTGCGGCAGGTCGAGCGGGGAGAGTTCACGTGGGGCGGGGTGACCCGGCCCGCCTGCCGTGAGTATCTCCTCGAGCCGGCCGGGGACGGGGCGGCCTTTGTGCGGTTTGCCGACGGCCGCCCGTTCCATGCTCTGGACCTGCGTGACGGGCGGTGCGTTGCCGGTCATCCGTGCGCCGAGGATGTCTATCGCGGCGAGTTCGGTGTGGTGGGGGTGGATTGCTGGTGGGTGGTGTGGCGAGTGTGTGGTCCGGCCAAGGATCTGCGGTTGGTGACACTGCACCACAGGATCTGACTGCTGGAGCGTCGCGGCAGTCGCTCGGGGCGCAGGTTCATGTGGCTGCCAGTGGCTCGTCTCGGATCCCTGGCCAGGTAATAGGTCGTGATCATGGAGGTGGTCGTGGGGCGTCGTCCGGGGGTGTTCGTTCGACCGGTGAGCATGGAGGAAGGGCGTCGGCTGCAGCAGACCAGTCGAAGTGCGAAGTACCCGGCGAGCTGCGGCGGGCGATCGTCGTGCTGATGTCCGCGCAAGGCCAGTCGGTGCCGGACATTACCTCGTTGATGCAGGTCAGCGTCGACTATGTGCGCGCTGTCAGCCACGCCTTCAACCAGCGGGGGTTCGACGCGCTCGACCCGGAATGGAGAGGGGGCGCCCCAGGTCGATCGGTGGCCAGATGCGCGAGCATATCTGCCTGATCGGCCGGACGTCTCCCGCCGACTGGCGCATCGCCGCGTTCTCCACCTGGAGCCTGACCTGCTGCCGCCCTACGGGTCGCGGCTGAGCTGGATCGAGGCCGAGTTCGCCGCCATGCGCTACTTCGCTCTCAACGGAACCGACTACCGCAGTCACGGTGAGCAGAACGCCGCGATCGCCGCCTACACCTGTTGGCGCAACGCCCGTCCGCACCGAAGACGGCCTTCGCCTCCGACTCACTCATCCGTGTTTGGACTCAGTACCCGGCGAAGGCGGCTTGAGAAGTCCTCTACAGGCTCCTCCGGGGCCGAGGGTCACTTCTCCATGGCGGCGACGATTACCGCGAGCCGGGTCTCGAAGGCCGCCACGTCGACCTCACCGGTTCCATACTCCTGCCACAGTTCGACGAGCTGGTCCTTCCGCTCGCCGAAGTCGCTGATCTTGTCGGCCAGGGTGAGGCCGTCCAGCGAGGGTTCCCGACCTCAAGTACCCAACGGTTCGCAGCCGCGTCCGCGGTGACGCCGCGACCGGCCAGTTCGACGACTTCGACGACGCTGATTTGGCACCTTGGGGCGAACTGTCACAGCGAGGAACACACCCAACGGCACCGAGTTCCACACGGCCTTCTCTGAACCGTTCCGGGTTCGGTAGAGATCTCAGATTGTGGTTGTGACCTGGCGTTTCGTTGCGGCGAGCTGGTAGTTGATCTCGTATTCGACGGGTGAGATGTGCCCTATCTCACCGTGGAGGCGGCGGTGGCAGTACCAGTCGACCCACTCGGCCGTGGCGAGTTCGACCTGGGAGAGCGTCTTCCAGGGGCGGCCCGGCTTGATCAGCTCGGTTTTGAACAGGCCGATCGTGGACTCCATGAGGGCATTGTCGTAGGCGTCGCCGACCGAACCGATCGAGGCCGCGATGCCAACGGCATCCAGATGCTCGGCGAGCCGGAAGCTCGTGTATTGCGACCCGGCGTCCGAGTGATGTATCAACTCGCCTGCTTTGTGCGGGAATCCGTCGCGGTCGCGCTGCCACAACGCCATCTCCAGGGCGTCCAGGACAAGCCTGGTCTCCTTCGACGTGGCGGCGGACCAGCCGACGATCCGACGGGAGAAGGTGTCAACGACGAACGCGACGTGGACGACACCGGCGAAGGTGGCGATGTGGGTGAAGTCCGCGACCCAGCACCGGTTCGGGGCCGTTGCCACGAAGTCGCGGTCTACCAGGTCCGGGGCACGCTCGGCGGACGGATCGGTGATCGTGGTGATCACCTTCTTGCCGCGGACGGCGCCGGCGATGCCGAGCTCGCGCATCAGGCGTTCGACGGTGCAGCGGGCCACCGTATGGCCCTGCCGATTCAGCGTCCGCCAGATCTTCCTGGCCCCGTAGACACGGTAGTTGGCCTCGAAGACCTCCTGGATCAGGGGCTTGAGTTCCTCGTCCCGCACCGTTCGCGGCGAGGGGGTTCCGATGCGCTTCTTGTGGGCGTAGTAGGTGGAGGGGGCGATCTTGCAGTCGTGTGTGGTCAGCACGCGGCAGATCGGCTCGACACCGCCGAAGCGGTCCCGGTGCTCGTCGATGAACGCTACGAGCGCAGGTGTGGCCGGTCGAGCTCGGCCGCGAAGAAACTCGCCGCGGCCTTCAGGATGTCGTTCGCCCGCTTCAGCTCGGCGACTTCCTTCTTCAAGGCCTTGACCTGCACAGATTCCTCGCTGGTGAGCCCGGGACGGACACCTGCGTCGACCTGGTCCTGACGGACCCACTTGCGCAGCGTCTCGGTCGATCCGATGCCGAGCTTCTCGGCGACCGCCTTGAACGCGGCCGACTCGTTCGGATAGTCGCCACGGACCTCGGCGACCATGCGGACCGCTCGTTTGCGCAGCTCAAGGGGATAGGAGGAAGGGCGTGCCATGACTCGATCCTTTCATGGAATCGAGTCTCTACCGAACCCGGAACGGTTCACTCCGACACGCGCCAAGCCCTCCCGCCAGCACCAAGCCGCACATCCAGAAAGTGATCACGGCCGGTCGGCAGCATACGGAGATACCCGATCAAGGATCTGAGCCGAGCCACTAGCTGATTGCTGCTCGCGGTCTGTCTGCGTGTGGTGAGTGGGTGGGCGGGGGCTGGAACGGGTCCACCCATGAACCTGTTCCAGCCCTCGCCAGGACCTGAGTCCTGCCGTCCCCCTGGGGGGGTTGGCCGTCCCACGGACTCAGGTGGTCGTGGGGGTGTGTGGTCGGTTTGCCTGGTCAGTAGGCGGAGTTGACGTTGTCCATCGAGCCGTATTTGTCGGCGGCGTAGTTGGCTGCGGCGACGATGTTGGCGACGGGGTCGGTGAGGCTGTTCTTGGTGCCCTTGACGTGGTAGGTGTCGAAGGTGGGCTGGATGACCTGGAGGAGTCCCTTGGAGGGGATGCCGTTCTGGGCGTTGACGTCCCAGTTGTTCTGGGCGTTGGGGTTGCCGCTGGACTCGCGCATGATGTTGCGGTGCAGGCCTTCGTAGCTGCCGGGTATGTGCTTGGCCTTCATGATGGCCAGTGATTCCTTGATCCAGCCGTCGAGGTTGTTGCTGTACTTGGTGCTCTTGACGATCGCGGTGACGGCGTCGGTGTGCTTGGCCTTGGGGGCCTTCTTCGCCGCGGTGGTGTGCTGGGCGGCCTTCTCGGCGTGGGCGGCCTGTTTGGCGATCTGGGCGGTGGTGATGGCGGCGGCCGAGGCGGGCGCGGTGCGGGTGGGTTCGGCGGCGTGCGCGGAGTGGGGGACCAGGGTCAGCGCGATGGCGGCGGCGCCCGCGCCGGCGATACCGGCGACGGAGGTCTTGCGGAGGTTCAGGGTGCGGCGGGTGGTGGCAGTCATGGGTGTACCTCTCCAGGTGGGACGTGGCGTGGGGAGGCCGACTGGGGGGTCGGCGACACGGTGGGGCGCTGGGGCCGTGGTTCGTGTCGTGGGGCCGGTGTCTGGATGGCGGGCGGTGTGCTGTGCCCGGTCCGGCGCTCGGCTCCCCGGTATGTCCAACACCTTGCGAGAGGGTCCTGGGGGTTGGCAATTATGTGACCTACGACCCCAGATAGTGACAAAACGGACAGAGGTGGGGTGGGGCCCGTAATGAAGGGGTGGAACCTGGTCGTGGGTCTACTAGGCGGCGTCCTGTGTGACGTGGGCCCTATGCCCGGGCTCACATATCACCGGCCTCGGCGCCCCTGATTCTCACCCAGCGTGACACCTCGTACCCAGTAAATGGCCCTCCCGTCCAGCCCGTCGCCCGCCGCGCCCATCGCGCCCACCTCACTGTGATTGCCAACAGCTCGCGGTGTGATCGTCTCGTTCTGCTTCAGATCGGATCTGCGGGGCGCCGCAGACCGGGCCCTGTGCACGCTCTACTCGCCGACGGTCTCGTCGATGGCTTGCCGTAATAGAGTCGATGGCTTCCTGTAATAGATCGGCATGGCCGTTGTGACGCGCGTATTCCTCGACCATGTGTGTCAGGACGTAGCGCAGCGAGATGGTCTCGCCGCGGAAGGCGACCGTGTCGTCCAGGGACTCGAAGGAGTCCGTGACGGCGCGGGAGCTTTCGCAGGCCCCTCGCCAGAGCTTGAATGCTTCGTCCACGTCGGCGTCGGCCACGAGGAACTCGCCTGAGATGCCTTCGGCTGCCGGCCCCCGAGGCGTGAGGTGTTCTTGATTCAGCACGAAGCGGAACCAGCTGGTTTCCACCTCGGCCGCGTGCCGGAGGAGGCTCAAGAGGGTCAGCTTTGAGGTCGGGACGGCTCTTTGCTTCAGCTGGTTGCTGGTCAGCCCCTGGCACCTCAATTCGAGCGTCGCGCGTTGATAGTCGAGGAACGAGGTGAGTGACATCCGGTCGGCGGCCACTTTTGAAGGAAGCATCCGCTGGTCATCTGGCGTCGAGCGATCATGGCAAAGGCCTGGTCTTTGACGTCACCTGTCCGGGGAGCGGACACGAAGCCGCAGGCGCGGTTTCGCGGACGCTGTGGGAGCAGGGCAACTGAGGGGACAAGTCTTGGCCACGGCCATGAGTTGGTCGCGGCCGTGAGCCTGATTGGTTCTCTGGCGTGTCAGGGGGCCGGGCATGCGGCGTCGTCGTGGTGAGTCGTGCGGAGAGCCGGCCGAGTCGGGACGGGATGTGCTGGCGCCGCTGGTCCGTGGTGGCCGGGGCCCGGGGGTATTGCTGTGGTGCTCAGGGCCGGGTCCGGCTGTTGCTTGTCATGGTTCCGGTTGCCGGGCGGCGGTGCGGTGTGGCCGGGGTGGGTGAGCGGTAGAGGAGGCATGGGTGCGGGCGGGTAGTCGGCGGGTGTGGTGGAGGCGTGTATCAGGCGGCTGAAGGGACAGGGTGAGCAGGGTTATGGCGAGCAGGGTGTGTGCCTGGTAGATGAGCGGCGCATGGGGTATGGCTGGCACGTCCGGATCGAGGGTGACCAGGCTGCGGAACCACAGCGGGACGCCGAGCCGTTAGTTGTGGGAGCCGGTGGCCGTCGCGGAGGTTGTGGTGGTCAGACCGGCGAGGATCACCGTTGCGAGCAGCGAGTAGATATGAAGCTGGTCGTGGCCCGTACTGCCAGAACCTGCAGCCCGCGGGCAGAAGGGGGGCGGCGGCCGTAACTGGGGGCGGGTCGGCGCAGCACTGTATGGATGATGCGCAGCCGTTGCGGCCAGTTGTGGTTGGGGGTGGCCCGGGAGCAGTGAGGCGGGGTCTGCTGGAGTTCTCGGTTCTTGATCCCGGTGAAAATGTGCAGCGTGTGCCTGGCGCCCTCGCCGCCGCCAGACCGCGGCCCTGCCAGCCGAAGACCCTCCAGGCTGATGCTCGCAACGTGCCGCCCCTTCCTTCGGCTGTCTGGGTGAGTCCCGCCAGGCGATGCGTGAGCAGGAGTGGGGCAGGGAATCCTTGCGCGGTGAAGAGTGAAATCACTGTGCAGGTCGACGGGACTCCCCGCCGGCTGACCGTCGATACGCGCACGACGCTGCTCGATGCCCTGCGGGAGCAGTTGGGGGTGACGAGCCCTAAGAAGGGGTGCGACCACGGGCAATGTGGCGCATGCACGGTGCTGTCCAATGGGCAGCGTGTGCTGAGCTGTCTCATCCTTGCGGTGACGCAGGACGGCGCCCAGGTCGTTACCGCCGAAGGGCTCGCCGCTGTCGGACAGTGTGCCGAGGGCGACCTGCATCCGATGCAGCAGGCCTTCATCGACTGCGACGCTTTCCAGTGCGGCTACTGCACGCCGGGGCAGGTCGTCTCGGCGGTCGGGATGCTCGAGGAGTTCGCGCGAGGCTGGCCGAGCGCCGTCACCAGCGGCACGCAACCGCCGCTGCTGGACCGCGCTGAGGTGGCCGAGCGGATGAGTGGCAACCTGTGCCGCTGCGCGGCCTACGTCAACATCGTGCCCGCCGTTCAGCAGGCGGCGCCCACTGCGCCACAGGCCCCCGGGAAGGGTGTGGCCGGGTGAAGCCGTTCGAGTACCACAGCCCCGCCGATGCGGCCGCCGCTGTACGCAGCGTCGCCCAGCACCCGGCAGCGGTGTTCCTGGGGGGCGGAACGAATCTGGTCGACCACCTCAAGCTGGGCGTCGTCGCACCGGGCCTGGTCGTCAACGTCACCGGTCTTCTGCCTGCCGGGATCGAGGAACTCGGCGGGGGCGCCCTCAGGATCGGCGCAGGTGTCAGCAACAGCGAACTCGCCGCGCACCCACGGGTGCGCGAGGATTTCCCTGTGCTGTCCCATGCGCTGTTGTCGGGAGCGTCAGGACAACTGCGCAACATGGCCACCACCGGCGGTAACCCCCTGCAACGGACCCGCTGTGTCTACTTCCAGGACGTCACCACGCCGTGCAACAAGCGGGAGCCGGGCTCGGGCTGCTCCGCCATCGGAGGCTGGACCCGTAACCATGCGATCCTCGGCGCTTCGGAGCACTGCATCGCCGTCCACCCCTCTGACATGGCCGTGGCAATGACCGCGCTCGACGCTCAGGTCCGGCTGCTGGGCCCGGACGGCGAACGTACGATCCCCTTCACCGGACTGCACCGGCTGCCCGCCGACACCCCCGAGCACGACACCGTGCTCGAGCACGGTGAACTCATCACCGCGATCGACCTGCCTGCTCAGCCCCTGGCGCGCCGGTCGGCCTACCGCAAGGTGCGTGACCGTGCCTCCTACGCGTTCGCCCTGGTCAGCGTAGCCGCGGCACTCCAGGTCGAAGACGGTGTGATCGTGGACGCACGGGTTGCTTTCGGTGGCGTGGCGCACGCGCCGTGGCGCGCGTACCGGGCTGAGGAGGCACTGCGGGGCTCCGCGGCCACTGAGGACAGCTACCGCGCCGCCGCCCAGGCCGAACTCGCCGATGCCCGCCCGGCCGACGGGCTGGACGGCGGCAACGCGTTCAAAATCCCCCTGCTGCGCCGCACCCTCACCGCCACCCTGCGCGAGCTGGCCCGAGAGGACGCCTTGTGACCTTCCTGAGCGAACCGGATGCCATCGGCCGCGACCTGCCCCGCCGGGACGGCACGGTCAAGGTCCTGGGCACCGCTACCTACGCCGGCGACACGCCGGTGGAGAACGCCACTTACGCCTGTCCGGTCCAGGCAACGATCGCACGGGGACGCGTCACGGAGCTGGAGACCACCGCCGCCGAAGCGATCGAAGGTGTGGTCGCGGTGCTCACCCCCGCTACCGCGGAGCGCCTGGCCTCCACCGAGGACAGGGAACTGGCGGCCCTGCAGGATGAGGAGGTCGCCTTCCGGGGCCAGGTCATCGCCATGGTCGTCGCCGACAGCTGGGAGGTGGCACGGCACGCCGCCGCGCTCATCGCGGCGACCTACGCGCAGGCGGCGCATGACACCGAACTGCGGGCAGACCGCGACGACTTGTACACGCCCGGGAAAGTGAACCCAGACCTGCCCGCCGACACCTCCGAGGGCGACGTCGAAGCCGCTATGGCTGCCGCGGAGGTGAGCGTCGAGCAGACCTACACCACCGCGATGTACCACAACAATCCGATGGAGCCGCACAGCACGACCGCTCTGTGGGACCCGGCAGGCGACGGCTTCCTCACTCTGTGGGATTCCAACCAGGGCGTCCACCCCACGCGTGCCACCCTGGCGTCCGTGTTCGGCCTCGACCAGGCACAGATCCGGGTCATCTGCCCCTACGTCGGAGGAGGTTTCGGGTCCAAGGGCGAGCCGCACGTCAATGTAGTGCTCGCCGCGATGGCCGCGCGGACGGTCCCCGGCAGGCCCGTACGACTGGCCCTGACCCGTCAGCAGATGTTCTCCCTCGCCGGCTACCGCACCCCCACTATCCAGCGGTGCGCCCTGGGCGCCGACCGTCAAGGCACGCTGACCGCCCTGGCGATCGATGTCGTGGAGCAGACCTCACGGATCAAGGAGTTCGCTGAGCAGACCGGTGTGCCCTCCCGGATGATGTACGCCGTCGCGAATCGGCGCACCACGCACCGGCTCGCTGCCCTCGATGTCCCGGTGCCGTCCTGGATGCGCGCACCGGGTGAGTGTCCCGGCATGTTCGGGCCCGAGGTGGCGATGGACGAGCTGGCCGAGCGGCTGGGCATGGACCCGGTCGAACTGCGGATCCGCAACGAACCCGGCGTCGAACCCGGCTCGGGCAGACCGTTCTCCAGCCGGAACCTTGCCGGCTGCCTGCGCGAGGGTGCGGCCCGGTTCGGCTGGGCGGAGCGTGACCCGCGTCCCGGCGTGCGGCGCAGCGGTGACTGGCTTGTCGGCACGGGAGTTGCGTCCTCCACCTACCCGGTGCACCGGATGCCGCAGTCGACGGCGTCGATCCGCCGGGAAGGGAACCGCTACGTCGCCGAGATCGGCGCGGCCGACCTCGGCACGGGCACATGGACCACGCTGCCGCAGATCGCTGCGGACGCACTCGGCGTACCGGTCGGTGAGGTGGAGGTGCGGATCGGCGACACCAACTACCCGATGGCGTCGGTCGCCGGAGGCTCCTCGGGCATGACGACCTGGGGATCGGCTGTGGTCGAGGCCGCGCGCGCCTTCCGCGACAGGCACGGGACCGAGCCGCCGGAAGGTGCCGAGGCGTCGGGTGATGTCGGACAACTCGACGACCGCTACGCGATGCACGCCTTCGGCGCGCAGTTCGCCGAGGCGCACGTCCACACCGACACGGGCGAGGTGCGGGTGCCGCGGCTGCTGGGCGTGTTCGCCGCGGGCCGGATCATCAACCCGCGCACGGCACGGTCGCAGTTCATCGGCGGGATGACGATGGGGCTGTCCATGGCACTGCACGAGAACAGCGTGCTCGACCCCCGCACCGGCCACGTCGTGAACCACGACTTCGCCGACTACCACATCACGGCCAACGCCGACGTCGACGAGATCGAGGCCCACTGGCTTGCCGAGCACGATCCCCATGTCAACGCCATGGGGTCGAAGGGCATTGGAGAGATCGGCATCGTCGGCACGGCCGCCGCGGTGTCGAACGCGGTGTGGCACGCCTGCGGTGTGCGCGTCCGGGACCTGCCGGTCACTCTGGACAAGGTGCTGCACGCACTGGAGGAGCGACCCGGGCAGTGACCACACGCCGCCGCCGGCGGTCGGCGTGACCCACTGACTGCTCTACCACCCCGCCGGCCCTTCCAGGCAGAGCGCGTCTGCCTGACGTCCGTCCCGGCTGCGCGCCCCGTGACGGCCCTCCCCGGCGAAGCAGCCTTACGGCCTCGGCGGACCGGAGATGGAGATCACCCCGGCCGGGCCGTGACGTGAGAGCGACCGCCGGTTGGGGTGAGGGGCGAAGCCGGCCGGGGCCCGTGCGGCCTGTTCCCGCCCTGCCTTGTGGGATTTCGTATGCACACATTTGGGCGCGTTGCAGGCCGGAAACCCCCTCCGTCGAAGGTGTCGGCGCCCAGCGGGGCGAAGTTCTCCCTTGTGCTGCCGGTGTGGTGGGTGAGCGCACCGACGTAGGCGAAGAGCACCAGATTGCCGGCCAGGATGGCGGGCAGTCCGTAGGACACGGCCTCCTGGACCGCCGGCCAGGTCGAGGATGGATCACTGATCATTCGATCCCGCTGCTGGGTCACACCGCATCTGGTCCGGGCCGGTATCGCCGATGACCTCGGCTGTCCCGAAAAACGGTCGCCGTCTCCGCGAACCAGGCCGCCGGGCGGTACCGGGTGGCGGGCCCGGGAGCGTCGGGGAACCACTCCCGCAGGCACCCGGTCAGGAGCGGACAGCAGCTTGTGGCCACAGTCCCACGTGTCACAACCAGCCGCGGCGGACTGCCTGTACACCCGCCTGGAACCGGCTCGTTACAGCGAGGCGGCCCAGCAGTATCGACATCCGCCGGCGCAGGCTCCGTTCGCTGATCTGGAGTTGGCGGGCTATCGCCTCGTCCTTGAGACCCGCCGCCAGCAGCGCCAGCAGCGCTTCATCGCGGGCCGGAGCCTCTGCGGCGCCCGGGCCGCCGGCCCGGGCAATGTTTCCGGCCCCCAGCGGCGTGGCCCGCTCCCACAGTTCCTCGAAGAGCGCCACCAGCGCCTCCGTCAGCGCGGAATGCCGCACCAGTACCGCGCTGTCCATCATCCGCCCGGCGTGTGTGGACAGCGGCAGCAGCGCCCGCCGCCGGTCCGCGATCACCAGTTTCACCGGCACACTCGGCAGCACCCGTATCCGCTCACCCAGCTCTGCCAGCCGATGTGCCTGCCGGTAACCGCCGTCCACCGCCAGCACCTCGGCGGCATGCACCGCGCGGCACTCCACACCCCGCTCCAGCAACCGCTGCATCGGGGCCAGACTGTCGTCCGCCGGATCCAGGAACGGCGGGCCGACCAGCGTCAGCAGCTCCTTCTCCGTGCCGGCCAGCAGATCCTGCACCCGGGCATACTGCGCGGTACCGCCCCGCACCACCTCGGTCAACCGGGCCGGATCATCACGCAGTTGTGCCTCGCGGTACTCGGCGGACAACTCGTCCACCGACTGCCGCACGCGGTCCAGCTCCGAGCGGCGCCGGCGCAGCAGCGCACCGAGTGCGACCTGGGGATCCGCCGGCAGCCACGCCCCACCACCAGGACGGCCGACGGCCACCCCGGCGGTGTCCGGCCCCTCCGCGATCAGCCCGAGCCTGGCCAGCGCGCGCAACGCGGCCCGCACTTCGTCCTCGGCCAGCCCCGTCTGCTCCGCGCACTGTTGCGCCGTGCCCCTGCCGAGCCGCACCAGGGCCCGGTAGACCCGCTCCGCGGTCTCGCCCAATCCCACCGCTTCCCACATCCCCGAAGAGTATCGGCCGCCGCCGGCCCCGACACCGGCCCGGCCACGGCCCGTGGACCCGCAGGCAGCGACCTGCGGGCCACTGGCTTGCGGCCGTCTGCGGGCCCCCTAGCAGCGGCCGCCTCCCAGGCCCCTCCGGGCCGGCCCCGCCCGGTTGGGTCTCAGCGTGTGGTCAGGGCCAGCGTGGTGGGCCCGGACAAGCCGGCACTGTCCAGCGTCCCCGTGACCTTTCCACGCCTCAGATCGACTACGGCGATCCCACCCTTGTTGTTCTGCGCCTCGAACAACTGCTTGCCGTCCGGCGTCGCGGCTACATTGCCGAACCCGTCCGGCACCGCGATCCGGCGGGCCGTCATGTTGCGGGTATCGACCACCGAGACACTGCTGCCGGCTGTATCGGCCACGTAGAGCTTCCGCCCGTCCCGCGACAACTGCGCCTGGTACGGCTGCCCGCCGACATTCACCTGCGCCGGCTTGGCCGCCGGGTCGTCCACCTGGTAGGCCGAGACGGTACCGCCGTAGTAGTCCGTGGAGTAAAGCGTCTTGCCGTCCGGGCTGAGCAGCCCCCGGCGCGGCGCCTTACCACCTCTGTAGGAGGCGGTGACCTTGTACGTCGACAGGTCCATCCGGTCGATCCGGTCGCGGGAGTAGATGCCCAGATACGCGCTCTTCCCGTCCCGGCTGATCGCCACACCCTCTGCCGGCGCGCCCAGGGAGACGGTCGTGACGAGCTTCCCGGCCGTCAGATCCACTACGGACAGGGACTGCGAGACCATGCTCGTGACGTACGCCGTCGTCCCGTCGGGGGAGAGTGTGACGTAGTCCGCGTCCACGCCCAGCGGTATCTCCTTGACCAGCTTCCGCCCGGCCAGATCCACCACCGACAGGGTTCCGCTGTAATGGTTCGCCAGGTAGGCGGTGTGCTGGTCCTTGGAGAGCGCGATCGACCACGTCTCGGCCTCCTTGCCGATACCGAAGCGCGCCACCTCCTTACCGGTGGCGGGATCGACGCCGACCAGCTGTGTGTTGTCGTCCTCACTGAGGCTGCTCGGTGTACTCCAGAGCACCGTGTGCCCGCCACCGTGCCGCTGTCCTGGGTAGGCGGTGCTGCCATGCTGCACGTCCGCGGCACTCGCGCTCAGCGGAGCCGCACAAACCAGCGCCGCCGCCAGCGCCACAGCGGCCAGGGTGCTTCGACGTGACATGAGATCCTCCAATGGTGAGGGGGACGGGACCGACGAGACCGTCACTGCGCCGCACGCTAGAGCGTTTTCTGACGCCCTGTCGACAACTTCGCACCACCATGCCTGGCCGCTACCGGCCTCCGTCCGAACCCGGCCAACCCGCTGGTCGTGATCACCCCCGGGCACGCCTCTTAACACCAGCGCCGCTTGCTGTGGGGTGCCGATACCGGCGGGCCGGACGATGGCGAGTCCAAGCCAGTCGGCGTGCTCACGTCCGCCCGGCAACGCCGGGGACGAGCCGGGTTCCCGGACGTGCCGCCAGGACGTCCGAAGGTGTGAACGGAGCAGCAGGGCCTCTCACGCCGTCCTCTACCCGGCGCTCGCCGCGCCCACCGGTCACCCGTGACCTTGAACAACCGGTGTGCCAGGCCCCGTGCAGGGGACGCAGCACCGCCTCGACCGCGTATGCCACGGGGGACACCGGGTCGGCGATCACCGCGAAGGCGAACGCGAAGAAGAGGACACTGTGACGCGGCGGACGGCCGTGCGGGAGACAGGCAGCCGCAGGGACGGCAGCCGGACTTGCAGGGGTCACGCGAAGTCCCTTCACGAAAAGGAGAGTTGAAGGAACTTCGCAGACCAGGCTTCCCGGCACACCGGCGCCGAGATCACGTCAGGACAGCATCAGCGAGCCGTCAAGAAAGCGATAAGACAGCCGTCACCGGCTGACGCCACCCATCTCCGCCATGAAGCCCACGGGATCGCTGTCGAACCCGCGGATCATCTCGTGCAGTCCCCAGCCCCCGGAGCCGTCCCGGGTGAATTCCGCGACCGTCGCGGCAGTGGCCCCCGTGACCTGCGTGAAGTCGTCCGCCAGAAGTTCCCGGTACCGCTCGACGACCACGACGCCGGGGTTCGCTATCGCACCGAAGGTCCGGGTGCCGGCGTCCTGGTGGATGGCCACCCCCACCACGATCCGACGGTAGGTGGACGCCATCCGGTCGAACTCCAGGACCATCACCTCGTCGAAGCCGAAGCCCTGACCTGTCTCACTGTGCCGGCCCATGGTGATCGTGCCGTCCGGGGAGCGGCTCTCGGTGTGGACGACGAACACCGGCGGCGCTCCCGGGGCGTCCGCGGAGTAGACAGCGCCGATGATGTCCAGATGGTGAGGCGGCTCCCCCAACGGGCTCGGGTCCCACCGAAGCCGTATCTCTACTTTTTCCAGCCCGCTGTTGCTGCCGCCCACGTCGCTTCCCCCATATCGCATCAGGCCATCACGGGAGATCCCCCGCATGTTCAAGTATGGCGGCTGAACAGCCACGTCACGCTTCTTTAGCGCAAGACTGCGGACGCCTTCGGGAGGCGCCCGGTGAACGGGGACGGAGCTCTTGGCCTCAGCGGGGGCGGAAGGGGGTGGCGAGGCGGCCCTTCACCGTAGCTGCCGGGCTCGGGCTGGTCCACCTCCCAGACGCGCTCGTGCACACCCCTACGGCTCGGCCCGCCCTCGACGAACGAACCTACTGGCCTTGGACCTTGACCAAACACATAGGGGCAGGCACCCCGCTCGCCGTCCCGAGCTCAGCCAGTTCGCGAACGCCCGGTCAGCGTCCCTGAACGCCTGTTGGCACACGACCGCGTTCCCGCCCCTCCGCCACGGATACCTGCGCAAGCGTTCGGTCTCACTCTCCGGCAACGGGCCCCAGAGCGGCTTGTCCCGGACCGCGAGGAAGATCCCGCATGGTCGCGGAGGGGATGAGTCCGTGAGGAGGGGGGCCGGAAGGCGCCGGCTGTTTTCATTCCGCGAGGTCCTGATGTACAGCGGCCCCGCGGAGCCGGTGCGCTGCCGCCCGACGCGCGCTGCCGACGTCTGCCCGTCCTTCAGGAGCCCGGTGGCGTCGAAGACCGGTGCCTTCGGACGTATCCGGCCTCCATCCGCCAGGCGGGGCCAGCCCGGGTTATGCGCGGGATCCCACGGGCTCGTCGCGACGAAGTCGGCCGGCGCCTGCCGATTGCCGTCCACACTCAGCCGGGCAGCCATCGGCTCCACGCACTTGCGTTTCCCGTCCGTCAGTGGTCCCCGCAGGTACCTCCGTCACGGACGGCGCTGATCTTACGCGCGAACGACTCGAAGGCCTCCTCCGTGAACGCCAACGCCTCCTCCGTGAAAGCCTCCAACTCAGCCCGTACCGCGGCGTTTTCCTCCGGAGCCACACTCTCTCGATGCGGCAAGACGCCGACGCGCACGCAACACGACACAGATAGCACAGCCGCAGCTCCGGGGCGTCACGCGCGCATGGCCGGAATGAGCCTCCGATAAATGTTCACCGGCCCCGTTGTGGAGGGGCGAGATGGCGGGGTAACCTCCCGCCATCCCTTGCAACGTTGCAACAGGCGGCCCGGCGTGCCAATTTTGCAACGTTGCATCGGGCCGGTCCTCCCCTCTCGGCACCCGGCCGACGCATCGCCCGGCGTGCCGTTCCGATCCTTCCCGCACGTTCCCACCCCGCCGTACCTGGCTGCGCCTGTCTGCGAAGGAGCGCTTGATGCACAGGAAGAGAACACCCCGGTGGCTGTCCCGGCCGGGAGCCTTTTTTGCGGCGATCGCCCTGGCCGTCTTCGGCCTGACGCTCGCCGGGGGACCCGCCTCGGCCGCGGCGACCACCGGCACGCTGTACACGCCGAACATCTCAGCGAACCCCAACGAGGACGCCAGCTATCCGCGGGTGATCCGGCTGGAGCACAGCGGCGGTTCCAACGGCACCCTGCTCGCCACCTTCGCCCACTCCGGCGCCGGTAGCGCCAAGGCGAGCTTTCCGATCTACCGCTCGACCGACGGTGGCGCCCACTGGAGCGCCTCGCCGATCAGCACCGTCACCGACACCGTGCACGGCTGGGACCTGGACGGTCCCACGCTGTACGAACTCCCGCAGGCCGAGGGCTCGCTGCCGGCCGGGACGCTGCTGGCCTCGGGCACAGCGTGGAACCACGGCGACTACACCCAGCAGTCCGTCGAGGTGTTCGTCAGTACCGACCACGGCGCCACCTGGTCGTACCGTAGTTCCTGCGCGAGCGAGTCGGGGACCGCGAACACCATGGGCCACGGCATCTGGGAGCCGGAGTTCACCGTGGCCTCCAACGGCGGCCTGGTGTGCTTCTTCTCCGACGAGCGGCCCTCGGCCCAGGGGTACAACCAGGTCGTGGCCCATGTCGTGAGCACCGACGGCGGGGCCACCTGGGGGAGTGAGGTGTACGACGTCGCCGTGCACGACAACGTGCAGCGGCCGGGCATGGCCTCGGTCGCCAAGCTGCCGAACGGCTCATACGCCATGGCTTACGAGGACTGCAAGGCCGGCTACGACCCCGACACCGCGTGTTCGGTCTACGTCAAGACCTCGCCTGACGCGCTGAACTGGACCCCTGGCAGTCTCGGCAGCCTCGCGCAGACAGCGGACGGCCGCCACTTCCTGCACACCCCGCAACTGGCCTGGAGCTCCTCGGGCGGCGGCAACGGCACCCTGCTGCTGTCCGGCCAGCGCGTGGTGACCGGCAACGACGGCGCGATCACCGTGATGAAGGAGTCCGGCAGCGTCATGCTGGCCAACACCAACCTGGGCAGCGGGGCCTGGACCGAGACCACGGCGCCCGTGGTGGTCGACCCCACCGGCGGTTACGACAGCGGTGAGACGGCCTGTCCGGGATACAGCTCGCCGATCCTGCCCTCCGCCGACGGGTCCACGGTCCTGTACATGGCCGGCACGCATCTGAGCAACGGCAAGTGCGAGGTGCGCTTCGGCGTCGACGTGACTCCCGGGCCCACGGGCCACATCACCGGCCCCGGCACCACCGGCAAGTGCGTGGACGTGGACACCAACACCTCCACCAGAGGCAACAAGGTGCAGCTGTGGGACTGCAACGCCACGGCCATCCCGGGCCAGCAGTGGTCGATCGAGTCGGACGGCACCGTGCGCGCCTTCGGCAAGTGCCTGGACATCGTGGCCGACGGCACGGCGAACTCTTCTCCCGTCGAGCTGTGGGACTGCAACGGCGTCGGCGGCCAGCAGTGGGTCCACCAGGCCAACGGCTCGCTGCTGAACCCGCAGTCCGGGCGCTGCCTGGACGACCCGCAGGCCAAGACCGACAACGGCACGCAACTGCAGATCTACGACTGCAACGGGCTGTTCACCCAGGTGTGGAACATCCCGTAGCGGTCAACTCCGCGTGGGGTCCTGCCCGCAGGGCCCCACGCGGCACCCGGCCCGGCCCCGGACGGGCCGACGCGGCGTCGGCCACGTCCCCGGCGCCCGCCGCCGAGGCGGTCCGACGTGACAAACGAAACCCTTGCAACGTTGCAAGTTACTGCTTATGGCTTTGCGTCGTTGCATTACGCACCATGGAGTGAGCGAGATGTCCGGAGACTACACAGGCACAGGGACACGCGGAACGGGCAGAGGCCGCCTGCGCGGCCGGGGCCGCCGGTGGGCCGCGACGACCGGAGCGGCAGCGCTGGCGACCGTCGTCCTGGCCGCCTGCGGCAGCAGCGGCGACACCACCGCCACTGCCGTACCCGGCGGGACCGGCAGTACCGCCGCCGGCGGCTCCGGCTGCCACTCGGGCGCCACGAACCTGACCTTCTGGGGCTGGTCGGCCGGCTACGACCTGGTGGTCAAGAAGTTCAACCAGACCCATCCCGGCATCTGCGTCAAGCTGGAGAACGCCGGTGCCGCGGGCGACGAGTACGTCAAGCTCAGCGACGCGCTCAAGGCCAACTCCGGTGCCCCCGACGTGGCGCAGATCGAGTACTTCGAACTGCCGTCGTTCGAGATCACCAAATCGCTGGTGGACCTGACGCCGTACGGTGTCGGCGACGCCAGGACGAACGAGGCCCCCGCCGCGTGGTCGCAGGTCATCCAGGGTTCGGCGCAGTTCGCGATGCCCGTCGACCTCGGCCCGCTGGGGCTCTACTACAACTCCAGGGTCTTCACGCAGCACAAGATCGCGGTGCCTGCCACCTGGAGCGACTTCGCCGCCGCGGCCGACAAGCTGCACGCCGCCGATCCCAAAGCCGCGATCACCAACTTCGACCCGGTCGACGCTCAGGACGTGCTCGCGCTCATGCAGCAGTACGGCGCGTTCCCGTTCACCTACAGCGGTGGCGACAAGCTGGGGATCAACTTCACCGGGCCCGCCCAGACCGCCTTCGCGAACCTGTGGCAGGGCATGATCGGCAAGAAGGAAGTCAGCACCGCAGCCGACTTCTCACCCGCCCAGTGGGCCAACCTCGATGGCGGCGCCGATGCCGCGCGCATCAGCCCGGCCTGGGGGCCGGTGGGCATGCAGGGAAGTATCAAGAAGACCATCGGCGACTGGCGGGCGGCCCCCATGCCGCAGACGCAGGCCGGCCAGGACCTCGAAGGCAACTGGGGCGGCTCCACACTGGCCGTGGTCAAGGGCGGCGCCCACGCCAAGGAGGCCGCGACGTTCGTCAAGTGGTTCGGCGGCTCCGCCGATGCCTGGCGGATCCTCAGCGGCGATGTCGCCGGCGCTTTCCCCGCCTACACGCCGCTGCTGAACTCGCCGGCCTTCCAGAGCCGCACGCTGCCGATCTCCGGCACCTCCCAGCCCAATAAGGTCTTCGCCAAAGCGGCGCAGAAAGCCGAGGCCGCCCAGTGGCCGCCGATCATGACCGCGGTACTCACCCAGTGGACCTCAACTTTCGCCGAGGTCACCAAGGGCACCCAGACCCTGCCGCAGGCGTTCAAGACCTTCCAGCAGCAGATGGTCAAGTACGCCAAGGCACAGGGCTTCACCGTCACCGAGGGCTGAGGAGATGACAAGGGATCGCAAGGAAGGAGACGAGATCGTGGTCCAGAAAACCACACCCCACGCGCCGCCGCCCCGAGCGCCCGGCGTCACCCCCGCCGACGGGACCGGTCCCCCCCGCGCCGCGGCCGCGCGCCGGCCCGCCCGGCGCCGGGCCCGCAGCCGGCAGTGGCCCGGGGCGGTGTTCATCAGCCCGCACATGCTGGCCCTGGCCCTCTTCATGCTGGTGCCCACGGGCTACGCGGTCTACGACAGCATGCAGACCACCCGGCTCGTCGGCGGCACCCACTACTCGGGGTTCGCCAACTACAGCACGGTGCTGCACTCGGCCGAGTTCTGGGACGGCGTACGCCGAGTGCTGGTCTTCACAGGCGTCCAGGTGCCGGTGACCATAGCCCTGGGCTTCTTCTTCGCCGCGCTCTTCGACGCCGGGGTGGTGAAGTACGCCCGGTTCTTCCGTACGGTGTTCTTCATGCCCTTCGCCGTGCCCGGCGTGGTGGCCGCGGTGATGTGGTCCTTCCTGCTGCTGCCGGGATTCGGCCCCTACGCCAAGCTGATGCACACCCTCGGCTTCGGACACGTGGACTTCTTCTCCTCGAAGTTGATCCTGCCCACGATCATCGTCATCGTGATCTGGGAGTGGACCGGTTACAACGTGACCATCCTCTACACCTCCCTGAAGTCCATTCCGCAGCACGTCACCGAGGCGGCCGTCATGGACGGGGCCCGGCTCGGCACGATCGTCATGCGCCTGAAGCTGCCCATGGTCCGCCCCACCATCGTCATGCTGTGCTTCCTCAACACCGTCGGCGCACTGCAGCTGTTCACGGAGCCGTCCATCCTGGCCGCCTTCCAGCCGCAGGCCGTCTCGTACGGCTTCACACCCACCCTGTACGTCTACAACACAGCCGTCGGCAGCGGCGACTACAACCTGGGCGCCGCCGCGGCCGTCGTCCTTGCCCTGATCATCGGCGCCCTGTCGCTCGGCGCCTTCGCGATCCGCAAGCGGGCGGGGGAGTTCCGATGAGCAGCAAACGATTCGCCAGGCGCCCCGCAAAGCGCCCCACCGACACCGTGCCCATCCACCTGTACGGGCTGCGCCGCGGCACCGTCACCGTGCTGACCCTGATCTGCGCGGCGTTCGCGCTGTTCATCCTGGCCCCGGTGGCCTGGCTGATGATCAACGCGACCAAGACACAGGCCAACGTCTACAGCACCAACGGCTTCTGGTTCGCCCGCCCCTTCCACCTCCTTCAGAACCTCTCGGCCCTGGGCCACAACGTCAGCGGCGCCGGCGTCTACCTGCACTGGCTGGGAAACACCCTGCTCTATGCGGCGAGCGCGGCGATCGGCGCCACGATCCTGTCGGCCATGGCCGGCTACGGCTTCGCCCGCTTCGGCTTCCGCGGTGCCAACGCACTGTTCTACCTGGTGATGTCCACGCTGCTGGTGCCCATCACCTCGGTGGCCCTGCCGCTGTTCCTGGTGTACGCCAAGGTCGGGCTGGTCAACTCGGTGTGGGGCATGATCCTTCCGAGCATGGTCTCCCCGGTCGGCATTTACCTGATGCGCACCTACATCGACTCCTCCGTGCCCCGCGACCTGATCGACGCCGCCCGCATGGACGGCGCCAGCGAGATCCGCATCTTCCTGCGCATCGTGCTGCCGCTGACCGTGCCCGGCCTGGTCACAGTGCTGCTGCTGACTGTCGTCGCGGTGTGGAACAACTACTTCCTGCCGCTGATCATCTTCAGCCGCAGCCAGCTCTACCCGCTCACCGTCGGCCTGTCCTCGCTGTCCCACGCGGCCGAGACCGGGTCCAAGGCCGAGCTGGTCCCCGTCCTCATCGCCGGCGGCCTGGTCACGATCCTGCCGCTGATCCTGCTGTTCCTGTTCCTGGAGAAGTACTTCAGAGGCGGAGCCCTGCAGGGCAGTACCACCGGCTGAATCTGCTCCGAGCCGCCCGCGGCCGGACCGGCAGCCTCCGGCGCCCACCGTCTTCTCGTACCGCCCACCCTGGAGAGCCCCCAGTGACCTCGGTCCGCCCCGAATATCCCCGCCCGCACTTCGACCGCTCGCACGCCTGGCGAACCCTCAACGGCATCTGGGACTTCGCCCCCGATCCGTCCGGGGCCGCGACCTCGGAGAGCATGGTCCGCGACGAACAGTGGACGCAGGCGATCACCGTGCCCTTCGCCTGGGAGACCGAGGCGTCCGGCATCGCCACGCACTGGCTGGAGCACGGCTGGTACCGGCGCACCCTGGCCGTGCCCGCCGACTGGCAGGGCCTGCGCGTCGTGCTGCACTTCGGTGCCGTCCACCACCACGCCCGGGTGTGGGTGGACGGCACCGAGGTCGGCGAACACGAGGGCGGCTACACGCCGTTCGAGTTCGACATCACCGACGCGCTCGCCGGACGAGACAGCGCCACCCTCCTCGTCCGCGTCCACGCGCCCGTCGACAAGCGTGAGATCGTCCACGGCAAGCAGCGCAGTATCCCGCGCGATGACTACGACGACTGCGCGTTCACTCCGACCAGCGGCATCTGGCAGCCCGTGTGGCTGGAGGCGCGGCCGGCCACCCACATCGCCTCCCTCACGCTGACCCCTTCGCGGGGTCTGGACGCCATCGTGGCCGACGTCGCGCTCGCCGGCCCCCGCCCGGCCGGCACGCGGCTGACCGTCCAGGCCGCCGGCGGCCGGCCGGTGACCGTCGAGGCCCCCGGCGCCGGGCCCGTCCGGGTCACCCTGCCCCTCGACGCACCGCGGCTCTGGTCGCCCACCGACCCGTACCTGTACGGTGTCACCGCGACCCTGGACTCTGCGGACGGCACCGACCAGGTCGCCGCGGCCACCGGCCTGCGCAGCATCGAGGTCAGCGGCGACACCTTGCTGCTCAACGGCGAAAGGCTCTACGTACGCGGTGTGCTCGACCAGGGTTACTGGCCGCATACCGGCCTGACCGCCCCCGACGACCAGGCATTCACCGCTGACCTGGAACTGGCCCGGGAGGCCGGCTTCAACCTGGTCCGCAAGCACCTGAAGCTGGAGGACCCGCGCTTCCTGCACCACGCCGACCGGCTCGGCATGCTGGTGTGGGCCGAGCCCGCCTCCACGGGCGTCTACAGCGAGGAGGCCGCCGCCCGTTTCGACGCCCAGATCGAACCGATGGTCACCCGCGACGGCAACCACCCCAGCATCGTCATCTGGGGACTGTACAACGAGGAGTGGGGCCTGGACTGGGACATCCCCGGCGACCCCGCCAAGCAGCACGCGGTCCGCCGCGCCTACGACCTGCTGAAGAGCCTGGACAGCACCCGGCCTGTGGTCGACAACTCCGGCTGGACGCACGTGGCCACCGATCTCGTCGACTGGCACATCTACGACGAGACGCCGGCCGGATGGTCCGCCAAGGTCCGCGCCCTGCTCACCGACGGCGAGAACGGCTTCCCGGTGGGCCTGGGCGGCGGCAACATCGTGCGCAAGCTCGTCATGGCCGACGGCAGTCCCACACCCCAGGTCCCGAACCTCAACAGCGAGTTCGGCGGAGGCAAGACCAGCGTCGAACGCGGCTGGAACCAGCGCTGGCAGACACAGGAGCTGCGCAGCCACGACGTGCTCTCCGGGTACGTGTGGACCGAGCTGTACGACATCGAGCACGAGATGGCCGGCATCTACGCCTTCGACCGGACGCTGAAGGACGGCGGGGCGAACCCGGCCGCCCACGCCAACGCCGACACCGTGGTGGTCGTCGACGTCGAGCCCGTCGCGCCCGGCCGGGACCTGGTGGCCGGCGGCGACCGCAAGGTTGCCTTCGACGTGCGGATCTCCCACCACGGCCCCGAGCCGGTGGAGATCGCCCTGGCCGCGGCATGGGGGCCGGCGCTGAGCTCGGCCGGCGCCCTGAAGCCCGGCAGCGGCGGCCATGCCCCGGTCACCGTGCGGCCCTACCGGCTCAGCGAGCCCCTCCATGTGTCCGAAAGCCTGCCGGACGGCCTCGCCTCGGCGCGGTTGCACCTCCTGGCCTTTGCCTCTGGCCAAGTGATCGGCAGCACGTGTGTGGACGTGGCCGAACGCTGAGAAGGCGCCCGGCGCCGGGCCCCGCGGCAAGGCCCCGGCGCCGGGGCCGACGGATACTCAATAAGCTGTCTGCCTCCCGGCTCGACCGAGCCGGGACAGGCCCGAAAGGACCACGATGGCCACCACCCGACTGCGTGACGTCGCCGCCCGCGCAGGCGTCTCGATCCGCACGGTGTCCAATGTTGTCAACGGGTACGCGCAGGTCTCCGACAAGACCCGGCTTCGGGTGGAGAAGGCGGTCGCTGAACTCGGCTACCGGCCCAATCTGCTGGCGCGCAACCTCAAGCGCGGACGCACCGGACTGCTCGCGTTGGTCGTCCCCGAACTGGATGTGCCGTACTTCTCCGAACTGACCCGTTCCGTCATCGCCGAAGGCCGGAAGTTCGGCTACACCGTCGTGGTTGACCAGACCGACGGCGAGCCCGAGCGGGAACGGGAACTGATCATGCGCGGCGCCAGCGCGGCCCTCTTCGACGGCGTCATCCTCAGCCCCCTCTCGCTCTCCCAGGCCGACCTCATGCGGCGCGACGGCTCCGAGCCGTTGGTGCTGCTCGGCGAGCGCATCGCCGAGAGTCCCTACGACCACGTCGCCATCGACAACGTCACCGCCGCGTACACCGCTACCGCGCACCTGCTCAGCATCGGCCGCCGACGGATCGCCGCGGTCGGCGAACAGCCCTACGAAACCGGCGAGACCGCCCAACTACGCACCCGCGGCTACCGCGACGCCCACGCAGCGCGGGGCCTGGCCGTCGACGACTCCCTGGTCGTCCCCACCCCCCGCTTCCACCGCTCCGACGGCGCCGCGGCCATGGCTGCCCTGCTCGACCACCCGCAGGGCCCGCCCGACGCGGTCTTCTGCTACAACGACCTGCTCGCCGAGGGCGCCATCCGCACCCTGCTCACCCGCGGCCTGCGAGTCCCGCAGGACGTCGCCGTCGTGGGGTTCGACGACATCGAGACCGGCCGCTACAGCACCCCCACCCTGACCACCATCTCGCCCGACAAGGCAACGATCGCCCGCCTCGCGGTGGAGCGCCTCATCGGCCGCCTCACCGACACCCCGGACGCGCCGCCCGCCGAACTGTGGGCCCCCCACCACCTGGCCGTCCGCGAGAGCACGACGGGATGACCGCGGCAGCCTCCACCCGATCCCTCCATGGCCGATCGAGCGGCCCCACTGGCGAGGCGGCACGCCGACGTCGCAGGTTCGGCCCGGAGACGCGTGTTCCGGGCGCCTGACGGTATGACACCACGGCCCGTGTCCGAGGTGCGGCTGGTTCCGGCGGTGCCACCCGGCGCCCGGTTGATCTGCGTCGGGCTCAACCACCTCAATCGAATGGCCGACGGCGAGATCGTGGCCGTGCGCTACAAGATGTACGCCTACGACGGCCTCATCGCCCGCGCCCGCACCGAGCTGGCCTGGATCGCGGACGGTTTCGCGCTCGTCGACGAGCTGTACGACTCCTGAGTCCATTGCCGAGCTGTCGTTTCGACCCCGCCTGCGGACAGCCGGCCCTTCCCGGCTACACCCTCGTTCGGGGCCACCTCCACCTTCGCCAGTAGGGCACTCAGTAGGCGGAGCCGGTCCTGGGCTGCGGCCCGCCAGGCCGGGTCTCCGGATCCACCACGGGCGCAGGATATTCACGCCGATCACCCCGCCACATTCCACGGCGATGGCGGGTCGCCCGGATGGGTGGGGGAAAGAGAGCCGTCTGTTCACGGCCCAGGTCCTGGCGGCCCCGTGGACGTTCTGCCAGTAGCCGGTAGCGGACGCGATGAGTTTTGCGGTGTCGGGCTGTCTACCCCTCCGTAAGGCTGGGAAGTCCAGCATCAGCCCGGGAAGGGTGAGAAACATGAAGTACATGATCCAGATGAACGTGCCTGCGGCGCAGTGGGACGCCATCATGTCGTCGTTCTCCAAGGACGACATGGAGGCCATGTTCGCCCACATGAACGCCCTCAACGAGGACCTGACTTCCGCTGGGGAATGGGTGGAGGGTCAGGGCCTTGGCGGCCCGTCCCTGGTCAAGACGGTGCGCGCCGGGAGCGACGGACGGCCGCAGGTGACTGACGGGCCCGCCCAGGAGGGACACATCCTGGCCGGGTACTGGGTGGTCGATGTCAAGAGCGAGGACCGGGCCGTGGAGATTGCCGCACGGGCCTCGGCTTGCCCGGGCCCGGGCCGGAAGCCCGGTAATGAACCGATCGAAGTGCACCTGATCCCCCAGGACCCGTCGGCGGCCTGAGCCGATCAGGATCGTCACGGCCGGCTCGGGCAGGCGCCGGTTCGCACGGGCAGGTCACCGATCTGCTGAAGCCGCAGGCCCGGGTACGGGCACCCGGAATGACAGGCGCCCTCAGGCCACGAGGCGATGGGCGAACGCCAGGGAGTGGGTGAAGATCCCATCCACCTGGTCATCGGGCAGCCCATGCCAGCCATGGTTGGCCCGCTGTACCGTCCACAGTTCGACCGGCGATCCTGCTTTCCGCAGTGCCGAGGCGAGGGATTGGCTGTGTGAGCAGTCCACCATGGTGTCCTCGTCTCCGTGGACGAGAAGGAACGGTGGCGCGTCGGCGTGGACGTGGGTGAGCGGGCTGGCCGCACGGGCACGCTCCGGGGCGGCGGCCGGGGCCGTGCCGAGCATGAGTGCCTCGGGGGAGGCGGCGTCCTCGGGAGTGAAGCAGCCCCGTACGGTGGTGAGGTCGCTCGGGCCGTACCAGATCACGGCACCGACCAGCGGCGGGTCGGCGTGGGTCAGGGCGAGGAGAGAGGCGAGATGTCCGCCGGCGGACTCGCCCCACACGATCGTTCTGCTGGTATCGATGCCGAGTTCGGCGGAGCGCAGGGTGAGCCAGCGCAGGGCGGTGCGCAGATCATCGAGTGGGGCGGGGAAAGTGGCCTCGCCGCTGAGTCGGTAGTCGGCGCAGGCGACGGCGAAGCCCGCTCCGGCGATGCGTGCGAAGGGCCGGGGAGACCATTGGCGCGTACGCATCCCCATGTCGTCGCGCCGGCCTCGTCGCCACGCTCCGCCGTGTACGAACAGCACCAGTGGAAGAGGCCCTGTCTGGGGGGCTTCGGGCAACCAGAGATCGAGTTCCAGGGGGCGGCTGCTCTCGACTTCGGCGTAGGGCACGCCACGCAGTTCGTGTACGCCGGGCCCACTCGGGGCGGCGGGTGGCAGCGGAGCCTGGTCGGGATGGGGTGCGGCGATCAGTTCCCCCAGCGAGCCGATTGCCGTCATCGGGTCCGCCACTGGTGGTCCGGCAGAAAGCGCACGTCGTGCTGCTCGGGGACGCTGGCGAACTTGTGGGGGGCCGGGATGACGGGTTGGTGTGGCAGGCCATGTTGTTCTGTGGGCGCGCCCAGGTTTTCGAAGAACCGCTCGAAGGTGCCCCCCGGGCCGGCGGCGACGCCGACGACCTGGCTGTGGTGGCGCTCCATGCGGTAGGCGTGCCGGCAGTTCTTGGGTACGAAGCCGAAGTCGCCGGGGGTGAGCAACTTCTCTTCCTGATTGCCGTCGGTGTCCTCGACGAACAGCCGAACGGCGCCCTGGGTGATGTAGAAGACCTCGTGCGTGTCGGTGTGCAGGTGGGCTGGGATGATGTCGCCCTTCGGGCCTTCGACCGTGAAGAAGTTGAACGTGTTCTCGGTCTGCTCACCGCCCGCGTAGATGGTTATCAGGTCGCCGAACAGGTGGGCGCGGTCCCCCTCGCCTTTCTCGATGAAGTACGGCTTGCCGGGCTCCGGGGGAATGTGCGATGCCTGTCGGTAGCGGGTGGCGTATTCGATGGTCACGCCGTCTCCTCGGTTCGACCACTGGGCCTTATGTCAGGTAGCCTGACATGCGAAGGCTGTCGAAATCAAACGCTGGGCAGGAGCCCGGCCTCGTCGTGAGGAACAGATGCAGTCGACCCGCCGCAATCTCCCCCAACTTCTCAGCGAGGCCCGGCGCTGGTTCGAGGAAGGGTTGTCGGCTGCCATGGAAGCAGCCGGAGCTACGCCGGTGTCGGCGACGCAGGCCCAACTCTTCGCCGTGCTGGACGACCAGGGCATTACGGTGTCCGAGCTGGCCCGGCGCATGAGCGTCACCCGACAGACCGCGCACCAGGCCGTGCACGGCCTGGTCGCCGCCGGACTGCTCGAACAGGTCCCGCACCCCGCGTCTGCCCGGCAGCGGTTGGTTCGTCGCACCCAGGAAGGAGAACGCGCGCACCGGCAGGCTGGCATCATCCTTGAACGGCTGGAGGAGCAGCTCGCCGAGCGCATCGGCCGTGAGGCGGTCGACGTCCTGCGGGCGACGTTGGAGGCGCCGTGGACGCGGCCCCCCTCGCCGAGCTCACAATGAGACCGCCGCCGCGGTGCCCCTTCGACCCGCAGCCGGAACACGGTGGCGGGGAGCCCATCCCACCCACGGAGGCGGCGGAGCACGCCACGGAGCCTGAGCACAGCGCGTCGGTCTCCTGAACGGATCGACGCCTTCCGGCGCGCAGGATGCGTTTCAGCGGTCCAGCTCGTCGGCGTACTTCGTCTGGCACGGGCGGGTGCGGGACCGTGCCCGCCCGGCGATCGCGCACTCTTAGAAGTCATCTCATTTGGTGAGTCTGCGGTAGCAGATGAGGGTGCAGGCGATGCTTGCGAAGGCGAGGAAGTGGTCGGCTTTGCGTTCGTAGCGTCAGTGGAGGCGGCGGCAGCCGGCGAGCCAGGACATGGTGCGTTCGACGGTCCATCTGTGGCGTCCCAGTCGCTGTGATGACTCGATTCCCTTGCGTGCGATGCGTTGCTGAATGCCGCGCTCGCGTAACCTTCGCCGCAGGTGGGAGTAGTCGTATCCCTTGTCGGCGTGGAGCTTGTTGGGTTTGCGGCGTCGCGGTCCGCGGCGGGAGCGGATCGGCGGTATTCCTTGCACGAGTGGGACCAGGGCCTGACTGTCGTGCAGGTTGGCCCCTGAGATTCCCACGGAGAGGGGCAGACCGGTTCGCTCGGTGATCAAATGGATCTTTGACCCGTACTTGCCCCGGTCGACAGGATTCGGACCTGTCAGGTCCCCGTTATCGTCTTCGTGGCCCTGAATCAGGGCTCCCGGCCTCCGGCCCCGGTATGACTCGGTCCCCCAGTCGATGATGATCGAAAAGGTGGTGTCGCCGGTGTCGGAGGCATTGGCAGACCGCTGATTAGAGGCACGAGCGCCCCTTGGGCAGTCTCTTCGTAACGTGGATGCCGGCACGCTGATGCCGCAGGTGAGGCCGGGAGGAATACGAGCGCGGGAGCGAAGGCATGTCGGACGAGACGGGCATCGACATCTATCTGGGCCTGGACGTCGGCAAGGGCGATCACCATGCCGCTGCCGTGAACCAGGCGGGGAAGAAGGTTTTCGACAAGCCGCTGCCCAACAGCGAACCAAAGCTGCGGGAGCTGTTCGACAAGCTTCAGGCCAAGCACGGAACGGTACTGGTGGTCGTCGACCAGCCTGCTTCCATCGGGGCCCTGCCGCTGGCGGTCGCCCGGGACGCGGGCTGTCAGGTCGCCTACCTGCCCGGACTCACGATGCGGCGGATCGCCGCCCTTTACCCTGGTGAGGCGAAAACGGACGCCCGTGACGCGTTCATCATCGCGGACGCGGCCAGAGCGATGCCCCACACCCTCAGGACCATCGATCTCGCGGATGAGGCCGTTGCCGAGCTCGCGATGATCGCCGGGTTCGACGACGATCTCGCGGGCGAGTCCACCCGGATCGCCAACCGGCTCCGTGGTCTCCTCACGCAGATCCACCCGTCCCTGGAACGAGTCTTGGGACCGCGGATCCAGCATCCGGCCGTGCTCAAACTGCTGGGCCAGTTCGGCTCCCCGGCCCAGATCCGCAAAGCCGGACGCCGTCGCCTCGTGGCCCTCATACGTCCCAAGGCGCCGCGAATGGCCGAGCGTCTGATCGAGGACATCTTCACCGCACTCGACGAACAGACCGTCGTCGTTCCGGGCACTGAAGCAGCTGCGCTGATCGTCCCCAGCCTCGCCGACTCACTCCAGTCCGTCCTTGACCAGCGAAAACTCCTCGCGACCCGGATCAAAGAACTCCTGGAGGCCCACCCTCTTTCCCATGTCCTGATCTCGATGCCCGGCATCGGGATCAGGACCGCTGCCCGCATCCTCATCGATGTCGGTGACGGCAGTGGCTTCGCCACCGCCGGCCATCTCGCTGCGTACGCCGGCCTCGCGCCGGTGACCCGCAACTCCGGCTCCTCCATCCGCGGTGAACATCCCTCCCGGCGAGGCAACAAACAGCTCAAGAGGGCGTTCTACCTGGCTGCGTTCGCCTCGCTCTCCCAGCCCGAGTCACGCGCCTACTACGACCGCAAACGCCGCGAGGGGAAACACCACGTTGCCGCTCTGATCGCGCTCGCCCGACGCCGCATCGACGTCCTGTTCGCCATGCTCCGCGACGGCACCTTCTACCAACCACCCACACCAGCATCGGCTTGACGAAAACCATAGAGGCACCTTTTCAGGGCCCGCATGTTCACGGAATCGATCGCGCACCGCGACCAGTCCAACTCGCCCCGGGAGCCGAGCTCGTCGAGCACCACTCGGTGGAGTTTGGCCCACACCCTGGCCTTCGTCCACTCGGAGAAGCGCCGGTGGGCCGTGGCTCCTGACGGCCCGAATGAAGCTGCGGGCACCTGCTGCCAGGTGCAGCCTGACGTCGCCACGAACACGATCGCGGCCAGCACCTCACGATCACCGTGCCGACGCCGCCCACCGCCCTGAGGCCGAAAGGGCGCCTCCGGCACCACCCTCTGAAACAACTCCCACAACTCATCCGGCACCAGCCGCTCAACGATCCCCACCATGACGACAGCCAACCGACCGTGCCAAATGAGATGACCTCTTAGCGCAACTCCCGCGTCCCGTTATCCAGTTGACCGGATACACCCGTGTCCGGCTGGCGCCCGGAGAGCAGCGCAGGGTCACGTTCCGCCTGCACGCCGACCGTCTCGGCTACACCGGGCCCGACCTGCATCGCATCGTCGAACCCGGCGACATCGCTGTCATGCTCGGCGCATCCAGTACCGACACCCGCCTCACTGGCGCTCTCCGCCTCACCGGCCCAATCCGCCGGACCGGGCCCGTCCGCATCCTGGACACACCGGTGCGCGTCGACTGACCCCACCGGTTTCGCTCAGCGCCCACAGGAGCCGGCTGATGAGCGTGGTCGCGTCCAGCAGACCGTCAGCCCCGTGATCGGCGAGCCGCTGCTGGAGGAGGAGGAGCCGGACTGGGGGGTGCCCACCTCAACGGCGAGACGTACGGGTCGTGCAGCTGACCCGACACCGGGTTCGTGCCCACCCACAGGGCGGGCACGAACCCGGTGTGTATCCCGGTCCCGCCACGCCGCAGGGCCCCGGCTCTCATTACCGTGCGGGGGCAGCTGCCCTGCTCAGACCGCGGGTGGTGACCACGCGGGCAGTGCCGTCGGCCAGGCGGTAGGACAGCCCCGCCACGGCCAGGCGACCTTCAGCCACCTGCTCGGCCAGGACGCGGGAGCGTTCCAGCAGCAGCTCTACGGTGTGCTCAATGTGTTCGGCCAGGGGTGCGTCGACACCTGGGGCTGGAGCTGTTCCTGGCCTACCGCAGCGCCCGGGGCTGGTCCATCGCTGAAAACCCAGGGCTCGCCGACCGTCCGTGGCCCGGTCGGCGAGTCGGGGACAGGAGGCTCAGCGGGCCAGCAGGTCCTGGATCGCAGCCGTGATCTCTTCGGGTGCCTCCTCGGCCATGAAGTGCCCCGCTCGGGTCAGCCGGTGGTCCAGGTTCGGCGCCCACGCCTTCCATACCGCGGCAGCGTCGTAGCCCAGCTGCGTGCCCCAGTCCTGCTGGATGACCGTCACGGGCATGGCCAGCTGTGACCCGGCGTCCAGGTCCGCTTGGTCGTGCGTGACGTCGATGCCCGCCGAGGCCCGGTAGTCCGCGACGATCGACGTCACCGCCTCGGCGCTCGCCCGCAGATACTCGGCACGGACATCTTCCGGTATGGCGGTCGGGTCGTTGGCCCAGGCGTCGAGGAACGAGCCAAAGAACGTGTCCGCGCTGTTGGCGATCATCGCCTCCGGCAGGCCTGGCGGCTGCGCCATGAGGAAGAGGTGGTAGCCGACCGCCGCCGAGGTGCCGTGCAGGACGTTCCACATGTCGAGCGTCGGCACGATGTCGAGGATGCCTAGGTGCGTGATGGTCTCGGGGTGGTCCAGCCCCGCCCGGAAGGCGACCAGGGCGCCCCGGTCGTGGCCGACGAGGGCGAAGCGCTCGTGGCCGAGGGCCGCCGCCAGGGTGACGACGTCGGTGGCCATGGTGCGCTTGGCGTACACGGCGGAGTCAATAGCCGCCGGCTTGTCGCTGGCGCCGTAGCCCCGCAGGTCAGGACAGATCACCGTGTACCCGTCGGCGAGCCGTTCGGCGACGTGTCGCCACATCAGGTGGGTCTGGGGGAAACCGTGCAACAGCACGACCGGGATGCCGCTGCCGCCGACAGCGGCAGCCAGCTCCACACCGTCCGCACCGGGCAGGCGGATGTGATCGAAGCCGGGAATGGTGAGCGTCATGAATGGCCATCTTTTCGGTTGGGGGACTGACTGGATCAGCCTGGGCGACGGCGATCAGCAGCCGATCAGTACGGTTGGCCGCAGCCGACCCCTGGCACAGAGGATGGGGGCATGCGAATCGACGTGCTCGGTGCCGTGCGGGCCTTCCGCGACGACGGCAGTCCGGTTGACCTGGGCGGGCCCCGCCATCGTGAGGTACTCGCCCGGCTCGTCGCCGCCGAGGGACGGATGGTTACCACCGACACCCTTGTCGACGACCTGTGGGCCGATCCGCCGGCCCGCGCCGTGGGCGCTTTGCGCACGTTCGTCGCCGCGCTGCGCCGCGCCCTCGAACCCGACAGGCTGCCCCGCAATCCACCGCGCGTACTCGTCACCGAAGGTCCCGGCTATGCGCTGCGCCTGCCGCGGGAGGAAGTGGACGTCCATCGGTTCCAGGACACCCTGGCCCGCGCCCGGCGCAGCCCCGACGCGGTGACCGACCTCGCCACGGTACTCGCGGACTGGCGTGGACCCGCCTATGCCGATGTGCCCGGCTCCGCATGGACGCAGCGCGAGCGGATCCGACTGGAGGAGCTGAGGTTGGAGGGGGTGGAACTGCGCGCCCGCAACCTCGTTGACTACGGGGGAGGGGCCGATCTCGTCGCCGAACTGGGTGCCCATGTCACCGAACATCCGTGGCGCGAGCCGGCCTGGGGGCTGCTTGCCCGCGCGCTATACCGCGCGGGCCGCCAGGCCGACGCGCTGGCCACCCTCCGCCGAGCCCGCGCGATGCTCGTTGATCAACTCGGGCTCGACCCTGGTGCTGACCTCCAACGCCTGGAGACGGACATCCTCAACGGCTCCGTGCCTCCCGAAGGCGCACGTACCGCGTGGACCAGCCATGGTGTCCGGCTCGGCCCGCGCACCACCGTGGATCTGGCCCGCACCCTCGCACTGGCCGGTGGCGACGCCCTCGTTCACTCGCGGCGCGACCGCCTCGCCGCTGTCCAGGCGGCGGAACGCACGGGAGACCTCTCCCTGACCGCCCGGATCATCGGCGCCTATGACGTGCCCGCCATCTGGAGCCGGGCCGACGACCCCGAGCAGTCGCGCGCCGTCGTCGCGGCTGCCGAGCGCACGCTCACCGCGCTCGGTCCCGACGGCCCCGCCGACCTGCTCGCCCGCCTCCTGGCCACGATCGCTGTCGAGAGCCGCAGCGCCGATCTGTCCGGGACCGAGCTGGAGCGCGCGCAGCAGGCGGCACGGCAGGCCGAGGCGCTGGCACGGGACCTGGCCGATCCCGCCCTGCTGGCCTTCGCCCTCAACGGGGTGTTCCTGCAGTCCTTCACTCGCCCCGGGCTCGCGGCGGTACGGGACCGGATCGGTGCCGAGATCCTCGGCCTGGCCACCCGGCACGAGCTGCCGAACTTCGCCGTACTCGGCCGACTCGTCCGCCTGCAATCGGCCTCGGCCCTCGGCGACCTCGACGCCGCAACCTCGCACGCGAAGGCCGCCGAACAGCTCGCCGCTACCACCGAGGCGCCCCTCGTCTCCGTCCTCACCGGGTGGTTCCGGGCCCGGGCCACGGCCGCTCGCAGCGCCGAACCCGGCGGACCGACCGCCGCCACGGCCGCAGCCCACTACCGTGCTGCCGAGGACGCCCTCCAGACGGCCGGAATGCCGGGGCTGCACCGGGGCCTGTTCCCGCTCGCCCTACTGGGGCTGCGCCTGCTGCACGACCGGCCCGCGCCCACCGACCCGCGCCTCGACTGGGGCCCGTACCGACCCTGGGCGCGACCTCTCGTGCTGCTCGCCCAGGACCGGGTCGAGGAGGCCCGTGCCGCCCTCGCCTCGGTGCCCGAACCACCACGTGACCACATGCAGGAGGCGCTGTGGTGCCTGACCGCCCGCGCCGCCGTACGCCTCGGCGAGCACGGAATCGCCGCACGCGCTGAGGCTGCCCTGCGCGATGCCCGTGCCGAACACGCCGGCGCCGCCAGCGGAATGCTGACCCTGGGCCCGGTGGCGCGCTACCTGGCTGAGGCGGAAGCATGCGCCGGAGCGGGGTAAGCCGCGCAATTACTTGCAACTTTGCGCAGCTGTGCTGCGGCAGTATCAGGCAGCACGTCGTTGACGAAAGCAGTCGACCTCTGCGCGGCGCCTCCAGCCCGGGTACGCAACGCGCGCTCCAGACCCTCCTCAACTTTTCCCGCGCTCGATCTCCAAGCGATATGCCAACGAAGCCGCTTCTGCGACGCGGCCCGGCTCCTTCCACCGGTTTCGGCATCTTTAGACCGTGTCCTATGTGGTGAGTCGTATGAGCCGTTTGTAGCAGCAGAGTGTCGCGGCGAGTCCGAGAAAGGCCAGGTAGTTGGAGGATTGGCGTTCGTAGCGGGGGCTGAGGCGGCGGTAGCCGGACAGCCACGACATCGTCCGTTCGATCACCCACCTGCGTCGGCCGAGTCGTTCGCTGGACTCGATGCCTTTGCGTGCGATGCGGACGCCGATGTGCTTGCCCCATAACCATTTCCGCAGGTGGGGCACGTCGTAGGCCTTGTCCGCGTGCAGCCGCTGAGGCTTGAAGTAGCGGCCGCGGTGGGGGTCGTGTCTCGTTTGGTGACCGGCGACCATGGGCTTCAGCGCGAGGCTGTCGTGGACGTTGGCGGCGGAGATGCCGACGACCAGGGGCAGTCCGTTCGCGTCCGACAGGATGTGCATCTTGGAACCCGGTTTCCCTCGGTCCACGGGGCTTGGACCTGTGTGTTCGCCCCCTTTTTTGCCCGCACGTGCGCGGAGTCGAGCACAACACGGGAGACGTCGATGAGGCCGGCATCATCGAAGCGATGCACCACCGCTTCATGGAGCTGGCCCCGGACACCAGCTCTCGACCAGATCATGAACCGACGATGCACCGTCGACTTCGACACCCCGAAACACGGCGGCAAAGCCCGCCAGGAACACCCGCTGACCAGCACATAGACGATCGCCGCGAACAACGTCTCATCAGGCGTGTCCTGCGTCTGGCCGCCCTGCGGCCGCACCTTCGACGGAGGGATGAGAGGCCTTGCTATCTCCCACAGCCCGTCCGGAACAATCCAACTCCACTTCTCCTGCCCCATGTTGGACGCCACTACCCAGCTTCACGACATAGGACACGGTCTTAAGGGGGTGGTTTGAGAGGGTTTTGGTGGGGATCGGACACCAAACCCCGACCAGTGCCACGTTGGGCGTGTCCACCGGAAACGTCCGCGGAAGGCCGACGGCCGGCGGCCGTTATTCGCGGCCGCGGGGCGCGAAAAGTACGTGCAGGGCCGTGACGACGGCGAAGCCGATCGCCAGTACCGCGAAGAACAGGCCGACGGTGACCGCGGTGCCCCCACTCGTGAGGGGGAAAGGGGGTACACGCGATTGTGTGCGGCCTTGGTGGCGGTTCAGGCGGTCGAGGTGATCGCTTGGGTGACGGCGGTGATCGCCGGGGTGGGGTGGCCGGAGAGGCGTGCCACGAGCACCCGGCGGATCTCGGGGGGTGCGCCCTCGACGCGCAGCAGGCTCACCCCGGGCGGCAGCACCGGTGAGAGCCGGGACGGCACCGTGGTCACGCCGAAGCCGCCGGCGACCAGTTGGAGCTTCGTCAGCCAGTCGCGCGCGGAGTGGACGACGCGCGGCCGTCCGGGCAGGCCGGGCCAGACGCCGAGCAGCGGCTCGGAGTTCGACGACGAGGTGGCGATCCATGCGGCGTCGACCAGTTCGTCGACGTGCGCCGTGGTGCGTCCGGCGAACTCCCCGGTCGATGGCACCGCCACGGCCAGTTCGGTGTCCGCGACGGCCTCGAGGTGCAGGCGCGGCAACTCGCTGTCGAAGGGACGGTGGGGTGGTCGGGATGTCAGCACGGCGAGGTCGAGCGAGCCCGCGCGCAACGCCCGGATCAGGGAAGGCGTGGTGCCCTCGCGGGTGGTGACCGTGATCTGCGGGTCTGCCTCCGCGAGGTGTGCGAGTGCGCGGGGCAGAATCGCTGAGCCCGCGCTCAGGACCGCCCCGAGCCGGACCAGTTCGGTCTGCGGGACGGTGCCGGTGAGATCACGCTCGGCCGCTGCGAGTGAGGCGAGGATCGTGTGGGCGTGCCGCAGCAGGGTCAAGCCGGGGGGAGTGAGCCGCACCCCGTCCGGGCGGCGTTCGAACAGGGTGGTGCCGGCGCTGTGTTCGAGGGCGGCGGCCTGGCGTGAGATGGCCGACTGCGTGTATCCGAGTCGCGCGGCCGCTGCGGTGAAGCTGCCGGACTCGGCGATCTGCCGCAGGACCCGCAGTCCCGTGCTGGAGATGTCCATGCGTCATACGCATACCATAGATGCGAGATCATCGCTTCCCGCATGCTCGTCACGCTCCTAGTGTTGATTTCAAGAGCACGGACGAACACGGAGGTCATCACGTGCGAGCAGCAGTTCTGACGCGGTTCGGCGCCCCACTCGCGGTGCGGGAGGTGCCGGACCCCGAGGCCGGTAGCGGTGAGGTGGTGGTCGAGGTCCTCGCCGCCGGCGTGGCGCCCTACGCGGCCGAAGTCTTCAGCGGCAAGCGGAAGTACCCCCTTGTCCCTCCTGTCGTGCCCGGTGTTGGCGCGGTGGGGCGGATCGTCCATGTCGGCCCTGACGCCACCCGGCTGCAGATCGGCGACCTGGTGTGGTGCGACTCGACGGTGCGCTCGCGGGACGATGCCCTGACTCCCGACATCACGCTCCAGGGCTGGAGTTCGCGCGGCGAGGGCGGCGCGCGGCTCGCCGAGTACATGCACGACGGGGCGTTCGCCGAGCTCATGCGGGTCCCGACGGAGAACGTCTTTCCGCTGCCGGCGGCGGCCGGGGAGGATGCGGCCCGCTGGGCCGCGCTCACCGTGCACACCATCTCCTACGGCGGGCTGCTGGCAGGCGGGCTCGCGGCCGGCGAGACCCTGCTCGTCAGCGGGGCCACCGGCAACCTCGGCAGCAGCGCGGTCGCGGTCGCGCTCGCGATGGGCGCGGGCCGCGTGGTCGCCCCCGGCCGCAACAAGGCCGCGCTCGACCTCCTCGCCGACCGGTTCGGCCCGCGTCTGCGCCCGGTCCCGCTGGCCGGGGACGAAGCCACCGACCGCGCGGCGATGTCCGCGGCGGCCGACGGCCCGATCGACATGGTGATCGATCTGCTCCCGCCGAGCGCACCCAGCTCGGCCTCGCGTGCGGCGGCCATGACCGTGCGCGAGTACGGCCGGGTCGTTCTCATGGGCGGCGTCGGCATGCTCGGTGGCGACGACCTCGCACTCCCGTACCCATGGATCATGCGCAACTCGATCACCGTGCGCGGGCAGTGGATGTACCCGCGCACAGCCAATGTCGGCATCATCCGGCTCCTCGCCTCGGGCGCTTTGGATCTCGCCCCCGAACGGGTCCGGCCGTTCGACCTCAATGCCGTCAACGACGCCATCACGTACGCCGCCGCGCACGGTGGCCCGTTCGACCGCACCAGCCTCACCCCATCGGCTGGCTGACAAAGCCCACTGATCCCCACCACGGGGCTCGGCCGGTTACTGCTTCCTGGCGAAGCTGCCGGTGTCGACCTCGGTGAGGATGCCGAGTTTGGCCAGGCGTTTCAACTTGGCTCGGGTGCCTTCAACGTTCTTCGGCAGCAGTTTGTGGTCGAGGGCTTCGCAGACGTCCTTGGCCCGCAGCGATCCGGTCGCCTCGTTGAAGACGGCGAGGATGCGAGGGTAGTCAGGGTGCTCGGGCAGGTCCGGTGGGACGGCCGGAAGTCGGTCGGCAAGGCCAGTGACGGTCTCCGAGTGATCGCGAGGTGCTCAAGGTGCGTCTCGGCCTCCCGCAGCCGGGTCTGCAGTTCGCCGATCTGCGCGCGGAGGTCGTCGGCCTGCGCTCGGGCGGCGTTCTCCTGGACGTCCAGCGCGTCGAGCAGGGTCTCAATGTTCATGGGGTCACCGCCTGCGATTCGCGCCAGGTAGGAGCGTTCGCGCCGGCGAGGCGGCGGATCATGACGTGGGACATCGCCCAGTAGACGCGAGAGGCGGACGACGATGGGCGGTGCTCATAGTCACGGACCAGACGCCGGTGCAGTATCAAGATCCCGTACGTCTGCTCGACCTTCCACCGCTTCGGCTGCGGCACGAACCCCTTGTCCTGCGGGTTGCGTTCGACGATCTCGACGTCGATCCCCAGGCCGACGCCATGCAGGACCACCTGGTTATTGAAGCCCTGGTCAACCAGCGCCTTGCGGACATTTCCGCCGGCGTGCTCGGCGACCTGGTCCAGCAGGATGATGCCCACGGTGTTGTCGTGCGTGTTCGCGGCGAGGACGACGACCGCGATGACCAGGCCGAGGACGTCCACGGCCAGTCCGCGCTTGCGGCCCGGCACCCGCTTGGCGGGATCCCGGCCGGTCGTGGCGGCGGGGACCCCGGCGGCCGCATGGACACTCCGGGTGTCCGGCACCACCAGCGTCGGGTCCTCTGACCGGCGGGCCCGCTCGCGGACCTGGCAGCGCAGGAGTTCATGGATGACCTGGTCGGTTCCGTCGTCCCGCCAGGTGGCGAAGTAGTAGTACGTCGCACTCTTCTGGGGAAGATCGTGCGGGAGATAGGCCCACTGGCAGCCGGTCCGCCCCTGATAGAGGATCGCGTTAACGATCTCCCGCAACTCGTAGGCGCCCTGATGGCCACTGACCGAACGGTGCCGGTCCTTCCACGCGGTGATCACCGGCTCAATCCACGAGCACTGCTCGTCCGATAAGTCACTCGGATACGGCTTGCGTTCACTCACCCCGCCACCCCAACAGACCGCAGGCGGCGGACCCAGTGGATTCCGTCCACACCCACACCATCAGGCGACCACAGAACCACTTAAAGGGTCACGAACCGCCCTCTTAGAGGTCGTTTCATTTGGTGGGTTTCGGGCTGCCAGCCAATACGTATAGAGCCAGTTGATGCAGCCGTTGGTAGTAACGGAGCCCTCCTGGTTCGGTGAGCAACGGCAGGACCTGGTCCAGGTCCTCGATGCAGTCGCGGAGAGTCCCGAGGCGCTTCGTGTCGAGAGCCCCGCCGTTGTTCAACCAGACGGACACGCACCCGGCGATGTCCGCGTCGAGCAGGACCATGTCGGTGCCTGCCAGTTCCGCACCACGTAGCGCGGCGGGGAAACGCGCGGCCAGGTGCTCCTGCCACAGGCGGGCAGCCGCAGCTTCAGGCTCTGTAGTTCTCTTCACACGACTCATCATCGTGCAGTGTCCTCCTGGCGGAGCGTTCTCGGCCTCCCGAGGCGGCGGTGACAGATGAGGGCCGCGGCTATGCCGACGAAGGCGAGGAAGTGCTCGGGCTTGCGTTCGTAGCGGCGGTGCAGGCGACGGCAGCCGGCCAGCCAGGAAACGGTTCGTTCGACGACCCAGCGGTGCCGGCCGAGCCGGGCGGAGGACTCGACGCCTTTCCGGGCAATGCGGGGGCGTATGCCGCGCTTGCAGAGCCATCGCCGCAGGTGGTCGTAAGTCGTAGCCCTTGTCCGCATGCAGTTTCGCAGGGTTTTGTCGGAACGTCGCGCCAGGCGACACCGGTTCGCAGCACGTACATCACGCCAGCGAGTGCCACTCGGTCGGGAAGGCGCAGGCGCCCGGGGTGGCGACGGCGTCGTTCGGGAGTGTGCGGCAGCAGCGGGGCCACGCGCTCCCACGGATCGTCCGGAACAAGATCAGTACGGACCCGGACACCTTGCCCACCGTGACTGCCAACAGCAAGACCCACAGCTCGACTTGGCCCAGAAAGTAAGTGCCTGGTAGTGAGGTGGCGGGCGCGAACCAGATCAGTTCAGCGACGGCGGGACCCAGGCGTGGTGCCGCAGAATCATACGTGTGGCGGCCCGGGACGGTGTCAGTCGCATCGCCGTGTTCCGCAGGGTGACGGCCAGCGGGTGGGACAGTTGCTGGCCCATTCTCCCGGCCTGCCGGGCGGCCCCTGCGACGGCCTGGCTGCGCGGTCGACGCTCGGCGTCGTAGCGGGCGAGCGCGGCCTCGACGGTGGACTCGGCACCAAGGGCGGCGGCCAGAGTGACCGCGTCCTCCAGTGCCTGGCAGGCGCCTTGTCCGAGGTTGGGGGTCATCGCATGGGCCGCGTCGCCGAGCAGGGCGATCCGCCCGACCACGTATGAGGGGAGGGGTGTGCGGAGTTCGTTCACGTCGTGATGCAACACGGCCTCGGGCCGGGTCGCGTCGAGTAGAGCGGGGATCGGGTCGTGCCAGGTGTGGAATCGTCGGCGCAGTTCGGTCAGAGGGTCGGTGAACCGCGTTCCGGCGGGGAGGCTGAGGACGGCGTGCCACTCGGCCTTCCCGTCCAGGAAAGCGATGTGTCCGAACTCCGCGCCTCGGCCCCAGGTCAGCTCGAAGTCGGTACGCAGATCGACCGCGTGCTCGGTGATCGCGCGCAGCACCGTCGAGCCGCTGTGGACAGGGCCGGGGTGGTCTGGGAAGAGTTGGCCGCGGAGTTCGCTGCCGATACCGTCGGCCGCCACTACCAGATCGGCCTCCAGGGCCGTGGTGCTGTAGCCGACGTGAACTGTTCCCGGGCCGGCCTGCTTGACCGTGGCCGCCTGGGAGCCGATCACCAGGGACCCGGCGGGCACGCCCTCTCGTAGCAGTCGGTGCAGAGTGGAGCGCGGGATGCCCATGATCGGCGTGCCCACCGCCTTCGCCAGTGCCGAGCCGTCCATCCGGGCCAGCCAGCCGCCCCGGGACGTCCGAGTGCCGCCGCTGTACTGCCCTCGCGACGCGTCCCGAACCGCCCCACCGATGCCGAGTTCGTCCAGTGCCCGCAGGCCGTTGGCAGCCAATGAAATGCCTGCCCCCGCGTCCTCAAGCATGGACGAACGCTCGAGGACTGTCACGTCCCATCCGATGCGGTGCAGGCCGATCGCAGCGGCCAGCCCGCCTATGCCTCCTCCGACCACCACTGCCGTGTTCCCCATGCCGGAGCCCCTTCTTCTACATCTGTAGAAGCCGACTCTATCCTGAGTCTCTACGGGTGTAGAAAGGGGCTATGGCTTCGGATCGGCGCACCCTTCTTGCAACCGCAGCTCTCGACGTCCTCGCCGACGAAGGGATGCGCGGCTTGACTCACCGCGCGGTCGACCGCAGAGCAGCCATGCCGCCCGGCACCACCTCGGTCTACTTCCGCACCCGCGCCGCACTGTTGACCGGACTCGTCGTCCACTTGGTCCGACTCGACCAGACGGAACTTCAAACGACGGCCGACGAGCTTCCGCCCCTGCGTACCGTCGAGGAACTGGTGGACGGCATGGTGACGCTCACCCGACAGCGACTCACCGGCGAGGGCCGTCGGCGCTCGCTCGCCCGCCATGCTTGCGCCGTCGAGAGTGTGCGCGACGAAGAGCTGCGCGAGATCCTCGTGCCTCGCGAAAACGCCGGCCGCGAGGCCGTCCGGTTGTTCCTCGCCAAGCGCGGCGTGACCGACGTTGAGAACCGCACTCACACTCTGCTGACCTGCATCGACGGACTGGTCTTCGACCGACTGGTGAACGGCGGCGAAGTACAGCGCGAGGCCCTCGAAGGACTGGTCGCCGCCGCGCTGCGTTAGGCCCCAAGCGTCCATGGTTCCCTCTCGAACCAGCTGGCAGCTTCGGCTGTCTCCGCCGCCTACGAATCTCATTCTGAAACGAGTAGTTATAAGACATCTCATTTGGTTGGTTGGGTATTCTGTGAGTCATGGTGGGGATCGTTGAGCGGCTCGTGCCACACGAGTTGTGGGAGTTGTTCCAGCGGGTGGTGCCGGAGGCGCCGTCGCGGCCTCAGGGTGGTGGCCGACGTCGGCACGGTGACCGGGAGGTGCTGGCCGCGATCGTGTTCGTGGCCACGTCGGGTTGTACCTGGCAGCAGATGCCTTCCGCGTCGTTCGGCCCGTCCGGAGCGCCTGCCCACCGGCGATTCTCGGAGTGGTCGAAGGCCAGGGTGTGGGCCAAGCTCCACCGCCTGGTCCTCGACGGACTCGGCTCCCGGGGCGAGTTGGACTGGTCGCGGTGCGCGATCGACTCGGTGAACATGCGGGCTCTGAAAAGGGAGACCTGACGGGTCCGAATCCTGTCGACAGGGGCAAGTACGGCTCGAAGATCCACCTGATCACGGAACGGTCGGGTCTGCCCATATCCGTCGGGATCTCCGGCGCCAACCTGCACGACAGTCAGGCCCTGATCCCCTTGGTGAAGGGCATCCCACCGATCCGCTCACGCCGCGGACGGCGCCGGCGCAAGCCCGCCAAGGTCCATGCCGACAAGGGCTACGACTATGCCCATCTGCGGCGATGGTTACGCGGCCGGGGCATCACGCACCGCATCGCCCGCAAGGGAGTCGAGTCCTCGCAACGGCTGGGCCGCCATCGCTGGACATCGAACGCACCATGGCCTGGCTCGCCGGCTGCCGACGACTGCGGCGGTGCAGTCGCCGGCAGCCGACGACTGCACCGCCGCTACGAACGCAAAGCCGACCACTTCCTCGCCTTCACCAGCATCGCCTGCGCCCTCATCTGCTACCGCAGACTCACCAAATGAGATGGCCTCTTAGCGGTTCAGTCGGCCGCTTGAGCGTCGCTTTCGTGGTCGTCACGCCGTGATGTTGGCGCTGTCGCCGCCGGTGGCAGCGAAGCTGGTGCCGGTCACCATGCGTGCCTCGTCGGAGGCGAGGAACACCACCAGTGGTGCGACGTCCTGGGGCTCGACCCACGGCGCCCCGAGCGGCAGCTTGCCGCGCTGGGCGTCGGCTGCAGTCTGCTCATCCTTGGCGACGTCGCCGGTGGGCTCGTGGCCGCCCGTGCGGATGATCTGCGCGTAGCGGTCCTCGTGACGGGTGAGCGCCGTGTTGACCAGCCCCGGGATCACGGCGTTGACGGTGATGCCGTGCTTGCCGAGGTCGAGGGCCGCCGACTTCATCAGCCCGATCAGTCCCCACTTGGACGCCGAGTAGCCTGCGCCGTCGAGGGTGCCGTGCTGACCCTGGGTGGAGGACGTGACGATGATCCGTCCGCCCCCGCGCTCGATGAGAAGCGGCGCGGCGGCGCGGAGAACGTTGGCGGTGCCGGTGAGGTTGACGTCGATCTGGTCGTCCCAGAGCTCGTCGCTCATCTGAAGCAGGGACGCGAAGCCTTGGATACCGGCGTTGGCGAAGACGACGTCGATCCCCCCGAAGCGCTCTACGACCTGGTCGAACCCGGCCTTCACCGCGTGACGGTCGCGCTGGTCGAAGACCACCGGCAGCCACTCGGCTCCCGTCTCCTGGACGAGCCGCCCGGTCTCGGCGAGGTCCTCGGGCGTCGCCGGGTGGTAGTCCATCGCGGAGCTCGCCAGGGCCGCGATGTCAGCCCCGGCGACGCTGTATCCCTCTCGTGCGAAGGCCACGGCTGTGGCGCGACCGATCCCGCGGGCCGCCCCGGTGATGACCACTACTCGGTTCTCGCTCATCTGGCTCCTTGTCGTTCATCGTCCGGCTTCTATCTGGGTCGTTCGGGGATCGTCCGAGTGCTGGCCGCCCGGCGTCCTTCCCGGTGCCGCGCGCCACCCCGAGCCCGATTGCCCCGAGGGTCATGCACGCACCGGCCGCGAGAAGCGCGTCGGCTCCGGACCGGGCGCTGATCAGCAGCGCGCCGAGAGCGCCTCCTGCGCCTACCAGACAACCGCTCCCGCGCGGCGGACCCACTTGTCGCCGGTGCCGCCGGCGAGCGGGCTGTCCAGCGCGAAGTTCACCAGCGTGCTCGTGATGACCACCGTGGTGACGTCGGAGATCCGTGTCCGGCGGGTGACCACCGCCTGCATACCCATCGCCGCGGCGAGCAGAGCCGTGAGCCCGACCAGCCATCCTCCGGCCGGAACGCCCAGCAGCAACCAGGCGACTCCGATCACGAGGACCGTTGGCAGCACTGCCGGACAGGACCAGCAGGTGAGCGGTGGGCAGGCGCGTGACGTGCCTACGCCCGTGCACGAAGCGTCCTGCAACGATTGCGCCGGCGAGGAACCCCACCAGGGCGACCGCGTTGTTCAGCAGCGGCACTTCCCCGGGCCCGGCGAGCCCGAAGCCGACGAACAGCACATTGCCGGTCATGTTCCCGGTGAAGACGTGGTCCAGCGCCAGGTAGATGACCGCGTCCACGAGGCCAGTAGCAACCGTGAGCGCGAACAGTCCCACCAAGTACGAGGCATCGCTGTCCGTCGGCTTCATGGGCTCAGGGTCTCGCGTCATGGCGGCGTTCCGGCGAAGGCGCGTCCCTCATAGCCCTGTGTGTGGCCATCTGGTGAGTTGCGGTTTTCAACCTGTAGCTGCTGACAACACCACGTCGCTGATCTGGCAAACATTCAGATCGGATGAGGTCTGACTCTCCGGGGAACTCTACGGCGCCGACGGGTGGCCCTTGTGTCCTAATTGACCTCCGCGCGGCGGGCGTTGGCTGCGTCGCTGGACATCCAAGGAGATCTCCTCACCTGCACGCCGGAGCACACCACCACATGCGGCCAACTGTGATGCTCAGAGTGGCCAACTGGACTGCTCAGTCCCATCCGATCACCCGTTCCCGAACCCGAAGAACAATGCGGGACACGAGGCGCACCGCAAGGCCTCCTCGGACGAATACCAGCGCCAGGAAGAGGAAACCTCCGACTTCCTCGACTGGGAGAAGGAGCTGGACTGGCGATGACGGACTCCGCCGAAGAAGTCCCGGCCGACGACGACCCCGGCTTCCGCAACATCGGCTGCCAGATCGTGTGCAGCCCGGAGGTCGCTGACGAGATGGCCCAGCGGCTGCGCCAGGCCGTCGGCGAGATCCTCGACGACTACACCGACGACGACGTCTTCGATTACGGCGTCGACCACGAGCGTGAGCATCGGAGCCGATGCCCGTTTCTCCGTCTCCCACGTCGCCCGCTTCGACGCCACCTGACCCAGGACGCGACGCCACCTGACCCAGGACGCACAGGTGCCCGCGCCTGCGCGAACGACGGGGACGGGCACCTGGTGCCGCGTCAGGACAGCGGCGTCACTTCACGAGGACGACCGAGTTCACCGGCGTCATGTCGTACGAGATGGTGGTGACCAGACGGTTGACGCCGCCGCAGTTGGTGCCGTTGTACCCCCGGCAAATCTGGTAACCCGCGCCGCCTGTCTGGTTGTTCACGACGTCGCGGACGCCGAGCACTTTTTCCAAGTTGTGCGCGCCGTACTGGTAGAAGATGTTCTTGGGCAGGATGCTGCCGTCCGGCTCGCGGATGCAGACCGCGCCGGACGGGCAGGGCGCCGCCGCGGACGCAGTGGGCGCCAGGCCGAGGCCAAGGGCCCCCAGAGCGAGAGTGGCACCTGCGGCGGACGCGATAAACTTGCGCATACTTCCCCCATGCTTGTTGGACGGCGGCCTGGCCAGTGCCGCCTGGACGGCGAACGTAGACCGTCGCGGCGAGCATAATCCAGAGCGTCCGAACGAGCCCTCGCGTTCGCCGATTTCAGAGACGGCTGTGGTTCCTGACTGTCGGCGGGACGCGGGGTCGGCCGCTGGGCGGGGTGCCGGCGGCCCTCTACCGCCAGGGGCGGAAGGTCGGCTGCTTCCCCTCGCAAGGAGGCCATGACCTGGCGGCCGGCCTCGAGGCGGTGCTGAACCGGCTCACTGGGCGTCAGCGCCACTCCAGACCCTGACCATTCGGGTGTGGTGGGAGCCGGAACGCACTCCCGCGCCGCGCACCCGGCCCGACCTGCGGCCCCCGACAGCGCCCCGACCGTTATGCATCGGTGATCTTCCGGGCCAAGGACCATCACATGGCACGGCGAGGCTGGCGCGCATTCCGACCCCGCACGACGGCCGGTTCGGACCGCAGAGGTACGGAGAACTCATGCTGCTCAAACGACTCTTGGCCCTCGCCTGCGCCGGGGCGGTGGCCGGCGGGATCGGCGTGGTTTCGGCAGGGACGGCCGTGGCGGGCACGGCCGGGCCCACCACCGCCGCTGCCGCACCCGCCGCCCTCACCCTGGTCACCGGCGACCGCGTCATGGTGACGTCGGCCGGCGGCAGGACGGCCTACACGCCGGTCGGCAGCAGCCGCGGCGCCGCCTTCCACGAGATACGCCGACCCGACGGCGACGTGGACGTGATTCCCGCGACCGCCGTGCCCTTCCTCGGGCACGGACTCGACCCCTCGCTGTTTGACGTCTCGGCACTGCGCACGGACGGCGACACCGGCCGGGTCCCGGTGCGGCTCTCCTTCGCGGCGGGCCACGCGCCCACCGCACCGGCGGGCGTCACCTTGACGTCGGTCAGCGGCAACACGGCAACCGGCTACCTGACTTCGGCTTCGGCCGCGGAGTTCGGCGCGGCGCTGCGGCGGCGGGCGGGGCCGGGTCCGATGCCGCCCGGGCTGACCCGTATGGCGCTGGCAGGCGCGCCGGAACAGGCACCGGCAACGACGTCTGCCCCGGCCCCGACCCATGCCCCGACCCAGGCGCGGTACGCCTTGAGCCCCGTCCAGTTGAACGTCACCGACCTGGCCGGCGCCCCCGCCGCGAACGCACTCGTCACCCTCGTCAACACCGACTCCTTCGCCCGGCAGCGGGCCGAGCAGGTGCCCGTCTCCGACGGCGTCGCGAAGCTCCAGTCGCCCGCCGGCCACTACATGCTGATCGCCTGGTTCCAGGACCAGGACGCAGACGGCAACACCACTGCGACCAGGCAGGTCGTGCTGGACGACCTGACCGTGTCGTCCGGGAGGGGCGTGACCGCGTTCGACGTCAGCGAGAGCGCCGCGACCGAGCAGATCGGCGTACGGACCCCGAAGCCGGCGACCCAGACATCCCTGTCCGACGTGGTGCTGCGCACCGACGCGACCGGCGCCACCATGACGTTTTCCTCCGACGTCACCGGCACCACACCGCTCTACGTCAACCCGGTCGACCCGACCGCGACCGGCACGCTGTCCAACTTGGTGTTGTGGAGCGGCTCTTCCACCGCCTACGGGTACGACCTGGCCTTCACGTCGGGGAACGGGGTGCCGGCGGACGAGACCTACCAGGTGGCTCCCGGCCAACTGGCGACCGTGCGTAACCGGTTGTACCGGGCTCCCGGATACTCCTCGGCCGGCGGCGCCATGACGGACACCCTGACCGACCCGCTGTACGGCATGTTCGCCACGTTCCGGCCGGCGACGTTCGGCACCGAACTCACCGACTACTTCGCGTCCACCGGGGAGGCGACCTGGGCCGAGCAGGTGGCCGCACCCGACGGCGTGACCTTCACCAGCGCTTCCAGCCTGTACGTCGCCGGGCACGGTTACACCGAGGACTGGGGCAGAGGACCAGTCGCCCCGACCTCGACGGCGTCATGGAACGGCCGGGTCTGCGCGATGTGCGCCGCGGGCGGCACGGTGGATTTCGGCCTGGCGGCCTTCGGCGACAGCGATCCTGGGCACTCCGGCGTCTTCATGTTCGGCCTGCCCGCGTCGTTCCATCTCACCGCGTACCGCGACGGCACCGAGATCGGCGAGACCACGCAGGCGCAGCCGCTGGCGGTCGCCGGCCAACCGCTCACCGCGGCCGCGTACCGCGCGGTCTACGACGTGGACGCGGACGGGTCGGCGCTCGGCACCACGAGCCACACCGATCTCACCATGCGGTACACGCCCGACGCCCCGAGCGCGGGCGCGTCCGACTGCGACGGCGTGTCGCCGACCTCGCCCTGCCAGGTGCTCCCCATGCTGGGCGCGCACTACGACCTGGCCGGGCTGGGCCTGGCCGACACCAGCACGTCCTCCCGGCAGGTGCTGCACCTGACGGTCGATCACCTGACTGTCAGCGGTGCCGGCTCCGACAGCCCGATCACCTCCGCGGGCGTGGACGTCTCCTACGACGGGGGGAGCACCTGGCACCACGCGGCACTCACCGGCGCGGCCGGCGACTATCTCGCGTCCTGGCCCAACCCCTCCGACCGCGGCGGTGCCATGCCGTCGATCCGGATCACGGCGGCCGACGCCGCCGGGGACACGCTGAGCCAGACCATCACGCACGCCTACCGGATCGGGAGCGCCCAGTGAGAAGTCCACGGCAGGTGGGTACGGGGCTGGTGGTCGCGTTGGCCGCGACGCTCGTCGCCGCTGCGCCCGCCACCGCCGTACCTGTTGCCGTCATACCTGCCACGGCCGTACCTGCCTCCGCCAACCCGCCGACCGCACGGGTCGCACTCGGCCCGCAGGCACCACGGGACCTGTCGCAGGTGCGTGACGTCTGCCCGAACGCCGCGCCCGGCCATGCCCGGTGCTTCGCGCAGATCCGCACCGACCCGGGCGGCGGTCGCGGAGTGCGCGGTGCGGCCGCGCCGCCCGCGGGTTATGGCCCGGCCGATCTGCGCGCCGCCTACGACCTGCCGGACACCGGCGGCGCGGGACAGACGGTCGCCGTGGTCGACGCCGGCGACGATGCCACCGCGGAAGCCGACCTCGCCGTCTACCGCACGACCTACGGCCTCCCCGCCTGCACCACCGCGAACGGTTGCTTCAGCAAGGCGAACCAGGCAGGCGTCGCCGGCCCGCTCCCCGACGATCAGGGCTGGGAAGGCGAGACCGCGCTCGATCTCGCGATGGTCTCCGCCGCCTGCCCGCAGTGCCGCATCCTCCTGGTGGAGAGCGACGACACCGAGTTCGCCGACTTCGCCGCCGCGGAGGACACCGCGGCCCGGCTCGGCGCGACCGAGATCTCCAACAGCTACGGCGAGACGGAATCGGGCGCGCTGGTGAAGTACGCCTCGTCCTACTCCCACCCGGGCGTGGCGATTACGGTCGCCAGCGGGGACAGCGGCTACGGCCTGCCGAGCTTCCCCGCCGATCTGACCTCAGTGGTCTCCGTCGGCGGCACGTCGCTGACCCGGGCCGACAACGCGCGCGGCTGGAGCGAGACGGTGTGGAACTCGTGGAAGGGGGCCGCGGGCAGCGGGTGTTCGGCGTGGGTCGACAAGCCGTCCTGGCAGCACGACACGAACTGCCCCGGCCGGATGGTCGCGGACGTCGCCGCGATCGCCGACCCCGACACCGGAGTCGCCGTCTACGACAGCGAGGACGGCTGGGGCGTGGGCAGCGGCACCAGTGCCTCGGCGCCGCTGGTCGCGGGCATGATCGGGCTGGGAGGCCATCCCGAACGCTTCCCCGACGCGTCCTACCTCTACGCGCACTCCGCCGACCTCAACGATGTCGTCGGCGGCGACAACGTGGTAGTGACCGACTGCGGCGGCGACTACCAGTGCACCGGCCGGCCGGGCTACGACGGCCCCACGGGACTTGGCACGCCCGCGGGCCTCGCGGCCTTCTGACCACCCGGCCCCCTCCCGGTCCGGCCTCGGGCTCCCGCACCGCACTCCGCGGGTCCGGGCGGGTCGGGCCCGGACCCGCGGGAGTTCAGAGCGGTCAGCACGAGGTCTGCCGGGCGAAGGAATTCGTCGGCCCACCTTCACCCCGGCCTCGATCCGCGCGACCTGACCGAACCCGGACGGCCCGGCAACGGGCCCGCGAGAACACGGAGAAGGGAGGCGGCGGGGCTCCCACCTGCGGGTTTCGCCGGTCAGAGCTTCGTTCCGTGCGTGATCATGAGCACCGATCGAGCACTTTGCGTGATCATGGGCAGCGGTAACGTTCAGTAGCGCGGCGGAGTGCATGCCGTCGAGGTCCTCCCGGCGGGGCTGCGGCGCCCCGGAACGGGACACTCCGTCGACGGAGGGGAGCGGGCGCTCCTCGCGAGGCGACCGCCCGGCGTGGGCTCAACCCCCATTTACGGGGAAGCGCCTTGCTGGTTCAGCAAGAGATGTGGCACCGGTGGCGGGGGGCGCAGCACGGTGGGCCGCATGAACACGGAAGAGATGCCCGAAGAGTTTGATGTCGTTGTTGTCGGCGGTGCAACCGCTGGTCTGTCGGGGGCGCTGACCCTGGCCCGGGCCCGGCGTTCGGTGCTGGTACTCGATTCCGGGCAGCCGCGCAACGCCCCCGCTGCCGCGGCCCACGGCCTGTTGACGCGCGACGGGGTGGCGCCGCGGGATCTGCTGCAAGCCGGCCGTATCGAGGTGGCTCTCTACGGGGGCACTCTGCTTCAGGAAGGCGCGACGTCCGCACGCCGGACGGACGGCGGGTTCGTCGTGGGCACGCAGTGCGGCCGGACGTTCCGTGCCCGCCGCCTGCTGGTGGCGACGGGCCTGTCGGACGAGCTGCCGGAGGTGCCGGGGCTGGGGGCGCGGTGGGGGCGCGACGTGCTGCACTGCCCGTACTGCCACGGCTGGGAAGTGCGCGACAAGGCGATCGGGGTGCTGGGCACCAGCGCCGCGTCGGTGCACCAGGCGCTGTTGTTCCGCCAGTGGTCACCGCGCGTCACGCTGTTCCTCCACAACGGCCCCGAGCCGAGCGAGAAACAGTGGGAGCGCCTCGCGGCACGCGGGATCGAGGTCGTCCAGGGCAAGGTGACCGGCCTGGAGATCACAGACGACGCCCTGAGCGCTGTCCGGCTGGCCGAGGGCCTGCGCATCCCGGTGGAAGCGCTGGTGGTGGCCCCGCGGTTCGTGGCGCGCAGCGAAGTCCTCTCTGGCCTGGGAGTCGACCCGGTGGAGCACTCTATGGGAGTGGGCACCTACGTTCCCTGCGAACCGGGCGGCGCGACCGAGGTTCCCGGGGTGTACGTGGCGGGCAACGTCACCGATCTGATGGGCGGCCTGCCCGCCGTGCAGGCATCCGGAGTGGCGGCGGCTGCGGCGATCAACGCCGACCTGGTGAATGCCGACGCCGACGAGGCAGTGGCCCGCCGCCGGTCCACGCAGGGCTTCAGCCCGGCCAACGAGGCACTCGTGTGCGAGCGGGTCCTGGGTGATCGCCGCCACGGCCTGGATTCGATGCTGCCCCCCGAATCCGGCCGGTAACGGGAGGACCTGCCCTTCGTGGGCGGGTCGTCAGGCGGGGCGGGCGCGCAGGTGGGCGCGTTCGCCCTGCTTGCCGAAGAGGACCAGCAGTTCCACGGGCTGGTCGTTGTCGGGGCCCAGCCAGTGCGGGACGTGGGTGTCGAACTCCGCGACTTCCCCCGGCGCCATCACCAGGACGCGGTCATCAAGGTGAAGGCGGAGCCTGCCGTTGAGAACGTAGATCCACTCATAGCCCTCGTGCGTCCGGAGCTCGGGCTCACCCGCGGCGGGGCTGATGACGAGCTTGTGCGCGTGCATGCCGCCCGGCCTGCGGGTCAGCGGCACGTACGTCATGCCGTCGCGCGTGACCGGGCGTAGATGCACGCGGGGGTCGCCCGTCTCCGGAGCGCCGACGAGCTCGTCGAGCGGGACGTTGTAGGCGCGGGCCAGGGGCAGCAGCAGCTCCAGGTTGGGCTTGCGGCCGCCGCCCTCCAGGCGGGAGAGCGTGCTCTCCGAGATCCCTGTGAGGTCGGCCAGCGCGGCCAGTGTGATGGCGTGCCGGCGGCGCAGGTACCGCAGCCGGGGCCCGACACCGGCCAGCACGTTCTCGAAGTCGTCCATGCTCCGCATCTTGCTGAACCGGCATGAGAGATTGCAACTTCTTCAGGACTGGGCGCACTCTCCTGGCGTCGTGGAGCACGTTTCCCGTGGACCACCGAGCTCCTGCCCCTCATTGCTCTGGAGAGCTGCCGATGTCTACCCCCGCCCGCACCGCCGAAAAGGCCCAGGATGCGGATGCACCGGATCCGCGGCGCTGGATGGCCCTGATCGTCGCATCGGTCGCCACCCTCATGGTCGTGCTGGACGTGTCCATCGTGAACATCGCGCTGCCGCAGGCGCAGAGCGATCTCGCGATGGGCGACGCCAACCGCCAGTGGATGATCACGGCCTACGCCCTCGCCTTCGGCGGGCTGCTGCTCCTGGGCGGGCGCATCGCCGACTTCGCCGGCCGCAAGCGCATCCTCGTCATCGGACTGCTGGGCTTCGCCGCGGCCTCCATGCTCGGCGGCCTGGCACCCAACCCGGGCACCCTGTTCACCGCACGCGCCCTGCAGGGCGCCTTCGCCGCGCTCCTGGCACCCGCGGCGCTCTCCCTCATCACCGTGGCCTTCACCGACCCCAAAGAACGCGCCAAGGCATTCGGGATCTTCGGCGCGTTCCAGGGCGGCGGAGGCGCCGTCGGGCTTCTCCTGGGTGGCGTCCTCACCGAGTACGCGGGCTGGCGCTGGTGCATGTACATCAACGTCCCCATCGCCCTGATCGTCGCCCTCGCCGCCCGCCCCTATGTCCGGGAGAGCCGCGCCACGGGCGACCGGCACTACGACCTCCCCGGCACCCTCCTGGTGACCGGCGGGCTGGTCGCCCTCGTCTACGGCTTCACCCAGGCAGCCGACGGCGGCGGCTGGACAGCGCTCGCCACCCTGATCCTCCTGGCCGTCGCCGCCCTGCTGCTGAGCGCGTTCGTCCTCGTGGAACGCCGCACCGCACACCCCCTGCTGCCGCTGCGGGTGGTCATGGAACGGAACCGGGCCGGGGTGTTCCTGGCCAACCTCCTCATCGGCGCGGGCATGTTCGGCATGAACCTCTTCATGACGTACTTCCTCCAGGTCAACCTCCACTACACCCCGCTACAGGCCGGCGTCGCCTTCCTGCCCTTTAGCGTCGGGATCATCGCCGCTACCACACTCGGCCCGCCCCTGGTCACCCGCTTCGGCCCCAAGCCCCTGATGGTCGCCGGCACCTCCCTGGCCACCGCAGGACTGCTCTGGCTCACCCGCCTGGGCACCGCCTCCGCCTACACCGGGGAGGTCCTGCCGACCCAGATCCTCGTGAGCGTCGGTGTGGGCCTGTTCTTCCTGGCGGGCCCCAACGTCGCACTGTCCGGAGTCGATCCGCGCGACGCCGGAGTAGCCAGCGCAGCCCTCACCACCAGCCAGCAGATCGGCGCTGCACTCGGCCCCGCCCTCCTCAACACCCTCTACCTCGCCGCCGTCACCGGCTACCTCACCCCCCGCACCCCGGCCGGCGGCGCAGCATCCCGGGCCCTGCAGCTCAAGGGCTTCCTGCACGGCTACCGCATCGCGTTCATCGTCGCCGGTGCCCTCATGGCCACCGCCGTCCTCGCCCTGGCCGTCCTGGTGAAACCCCCCAAGTCCCCCTCGGCTGAGCCCACCACTCCGGCCCCCGCCCACTGACCAGAAGGCCACCCGATGCACGACTCCACCCACAACGCGCAGTCCCCGGCCGAGGCGGCCCGATTCTGGGACAACCTCTACCGCGGCAAAGACGCCGTGTGGAAGGGCGACCCCAACCCGGTACTCGCCAAAACCGCAGCCCAGCTCTCTCCTCCCGGACGTGCCCTGGACCTGGGCTGCGGCGAAGGCGGCGACACCGTCTGGCTCGCCACCCACGGCTGGCACGTCACCGCCGTCGACATCGCCCCCACCGCACTGCGGCGCCTTACACAGCACGCAGCACGCGCAGGCGTCACCGACCGCGTGTCCACCCAGCAGCACGACCTCGCCGAAACCTTCCCCACCGGAACATTCGACCTCATCAGCGCCCAGTACCTCCAGACCCCCTACGACCTCCCCCGCGCCGACATCCTGCGCCAGGCCGCCCAGGCCCTTACCCCCGGCGGACTCCTCCTCATCGTCGACCACGGCTCTGTGCGCCCCTGGGCCTGGAACACCGACCCCGACACCCGTTTCCCCCGCCCCGAAGAAATCTTCGACGAACTCGCCCTGGACCCGGCCCGGTTCATCCCTGTCCGCCTGGCCAGCCCCGAACGCGAAGCGACCGGCCCAAACGGCCAGACAGCAACCGTGACCGACACCGTCGTCACCATCCGGCGCACCTGAAAACCCCACCCACCCCGCAGCACCCCGGCTGCACCACCCTCTACGGCGCGCGCAGCCCTCATCCGATAGGAGACCCCTCATGGCAGACCTCTTCTCACCGGTGACCGTCGGCAAGTGGACACTGTCCAACCGCATCGTCATGGCGCCCATGACCCGCAACCGCGCCACCCCCGACGGTGTGCCGACCGACCTCATGGCCGACTACTACGGGCAGCGGGCCACCGCCGGACTGATCATCACCGAAGGCGTACAGCCCAGCACCGTGGGCCAGGGATACATGAATTCACCCGGCCTGCACACGCCCGCCCAGATCGCCGCCTGGCGCACCGTCGCCGACGCCGTCCACCAAAACGGCGGACGCATCGTCGCGCAGATCATGCACGCCGGACGCATCTCCCACCCCGACAACAAGCACCACGCCGAAACCGTCGCCCCAGCGCCATCGCCGCCCCCGGCGAGATGTTCACCCCCACCGGTCCCCAGCCCCACCCCACCCCCCGCGCCCTGGACACCGACAAAATCCCCTCCGTCATCGACGAATACGCCCACGCCGCACGGGCCGCCCTCGACGCCGGACTCGACGGCATCGAACTCCACGCCGCCAACGGCTACCTGCTCCACCAGTTCCTCGCCCCCAACACCAATCAGCGCACCGACCCCTACGGCGGCACGCCCCAAGCACGCGCCCGCTTCGTCATCGAGGTCGCCCAGGCCGTCTGCGACGCCATCGGCAGCGAACGCGTCGGCATCCGCATCTCACCCGCCATCAACCTCCACGGCGCCATCGAAGACGACCCGGACGACACCGCCATCACCTACCGCACGCTCATCGACGCCCTGTCCGCCATGGGACTGGCCTACCTGCACACCATCGGAGACCCCACCACACCCCTCATCGAGGACCTCTCCCGCCGCTTCGCCGGCCCCCGTACCGTCAGCAACGGATGGGACCCCGTGACCGACGCCACCATCGCCCAGGCCCTCCTCGACAACGACCAGGCAGACCTCGTCGCCGTCGGACGCGCCTTCATCGCCAACCCCGACCTCGTCCACCGCTGGCAGACCCAGGCGCCCCTGAACCAGCCCGACATGAACACCTTCTACGGCGGCGACCACCGCGGCTACACCGACTACCCGACTCTGTAACAAGGCCACACCCGCACCCCGGAGACCGCAGCATCTCGTTCAAGTAGTCGAAAGCAGAGCGACTTGGGGGTGCTCAGTCGCCGCAGCGATCGCGCCCTGTCAGCTCCATCGGCCGACAGCTCGGCCGGTCGGCTCAGGGTGGGGCGCAGGGTGCGCAAGCGCAGCCAGGTGCCCGGATTCTTCTGCCGCTCCAGCCACCGGCCGATGTCGTCGCCGTCCATCAGTACGCCGGGTGCGATGGCCCGCAGGACACCGCCCGGTTCGTCCTCGGCGAGGTCGGCGAGGTGGCGGTAGCGGCATTGCCAGTCCAGTGGCCAGGGGCAGTCCCAGTCGGGGTCGATGGCCTTCAGCTGCTTCGCGCGCTTGTCCGCCCGCTCCGCGTCCTTGCCCAGACCGCCCTTCCGGCGCAGGTTGCCCATGTGCTGCCCGACCGGCACCAGTCCCTCGATCTCGCCCTCGCCCCACAGGGCGTCGTGACGCGGCGCGAGGTGCCCGGTGGCCCGCCGGTAGGATCGGAGTGCGGCGAGTTTGGTCTCCCAGGCTTCCTCGCCGGGCTCCCACACCATCCCGGCCTCCGGCGCGTCCAGCAGGGTCTTGCTGTCGCGGCCCGTTTTTTCTGCGCAGGCGCTGCTGCATGAGCTGGGGATTTCTCAGTTGTGAAGCTTCCCCGTGATCTTGGACACTCGATCTTTATGCCGCGAGGTCGTGTTGGTGCCGCTGTCGGGTCTCGGCTGGGTGAGGTAGCCAAAGACCTTGTGCTTGCGGAGGCGGCGGCGGTTGTAAAACGTCTCGATGAAGTCGAAGATCTCGGCGCGGGCGGTGGCCCGGTCAGGCCAGACGCGGGTGCCGATGTCTTCTTTGAGCAGGGCCCAGAAACTCTCCGCAGCGGCGTTGTCGAAGCAAGATCCGGTGCGTCCGCAGCTTTGCCGGAGGCCCAACTCGCTTATGTGGTAACGGAAGTGGCTGCTGGTGTATTCGCTGCCGCGGTCCGAATGCGCTATGTAGCCGGGCTGGAGACGGCCGCGTCCGGAGGCCATCTTCAGCGCGTTGACGACGAGGTCGGCGCGGTGGTGGTCGGCCATCGAGTAGCCGACGACCTCGCGGGTGGCCAGGTCCAGCCAGCAGGCGAGGTAGAGCCAGCCTTCGCCGGTGGGCAGCGCGGTGATGCGCCGACCAGCTTCGTGCCGGGGTCTCGGCGTGGAAGTCGCGGTCGATCAGATCGGGGCCGGCTTCGCCTTCTTGTCCGGCCGGGTCAGCGACCGCCGCCTGCGGCGGTGGGCTCCCTGGATGCCGTGCTCGCGCATCAGGCGGGCGACCCGCTTGCGGTACACACATCGCCCCAGGCGCCGCAGTTCGGCATGGACACGCGGGACCCCGTAGGTGTGGCGGGAGGCGACGTGGATGACGGTGATCTCGTGGGCCAGGGCGTCGTCAGCGGCCGCCTTGCGGGCCGAGCGGGCCTTGGCCGCGGCGAGCCAGGCGTAGAAGGAGGAGCGGGCCACCTTGAGCAGCCGACACAGGAAAGCGCCTCGGGTGGTCTTCTCCGCCTCGATGAACGCGTAGGTGTCGTTCATCGATCGCTCTCCTTCGCGAAGAAGACTGCGGCTTTTCGCAGCACCTCGATCGTCTTGGCCTGCTCGGTGTTCTGCCGACGCAGCCGCTTGAGCTCTTCGCGTTCGGCCGTGGTGAGCTCGCCCGGGGCGCCCTCGCCCCGATCTGCCTTTGCACGGCGGTACCAGCCGCGCAGGGACTCCGAGCCGAGCTCCCGGGCGACCGCCGTAACCGTCATGCCCGAGGAATCGACGAGCGCGATCGCGTCACGCTTGAACTCCTCGGTGTACCGCTTCGTGTACTTGCTTCCCACCTGGTGCTACTTCCTCTGGAACCTCACGTCCCAGTCTCCAGGTGTCCACGCTCAAGGGGAAGGTTCATGGTCCGGCTGGCCCTGGGCGTCGTACGGGCTCTGCTGTTGGGGCGCCTGGTTCACCTGCCGCTGCTGCAGATAACCGTCGGGGACCGGCAGCCCCTCCTCAAGCCGGGGTCCTCCTGCCGCCTCCGCACCGCAGCCTCTTCTCGGACACCACGAATGGGCCGAGGCGCTCTGAGCCGCCACTCACCGCACGCCGCCGCCCGCGCTTGCGCCGACCAGACGAAGAACCACCTCCACAACGCTGATCGATATGTTCCCGTGGGTTCAGAGGGTGGGATCGTCGAATTGGTCAAGGAGGGCTTCCACGGATGTGTCGCTCGTCGCAGCAGGGGCGCCGTTGTGCAGCGGTTGTTCGGTCCAGATGACCTTGCCGCCCGGGGTGTACCGTGTGCCCCACCGTTGGGCGGACTGCGCCACCAGGAACAGTCCACGTCCGCCCTCGTCCGTGGTCGCTGCTCTGCGTACCCGTGGTGAGGTACTGGAGCCGTCCGACACCTCGCAGATCAGGCTGCTGTCGTGCAGCAGCCGCACCCTGATCGGCGGCGAGCCATACCGGATGGCGTTGGTGATCAGCTCACTGAGGATGAGTTCCGTGGTGAACGCGATGTCCTCAAGTCCCCACGCCTGAAGTTGCACCCCGCACTCCGCACGGACCGGGGCCACCGCCGCCGGATCGGGCTGCACCTCCCACTGCGCCACCCTGGAGGGCTCGAGCAACCGGGTGCGCGCGACCAGCAGTGCGATGTCATCGGCCGGGTGCGCCGGCAGCATCGCGTCGATCGCCGCCTGACACGTCTCCTCCGGAGTACGCCCCGCCCCCTCCAGCGCCCGGTGCAGCAGGTTTAACCCGGCGCCGATGTCCTGGTTGCGGTTCTCGATCAGCCCGTCGGTGAACAGTACAAACCGAGAGTTTTCGGGTAAGCGCAGTTCAACAGTTTCGAAGGGGTGGCTGCTGCCCAGGCCGAGAGGCGGCGAAGCAGGCACTTCCGGAGAGGTGACGGTCCCGTCGGGATGCACCACCGCCGGTCCCGGGTGTCCTGCTCGCGCAGTCACGCATACTCCCGTGACCGGGTCGTAGATCGCGTACAGGCAGGTCGCCCCCGTGACCGCTTCGCTTTCGTGGCCGTGCGGCCCGTCGTCAACGCTCTCGTCGCTGTCGATGCGGGTGACCAGGTCGTCCAGGCGTCCGAGCAACTCGTCCGGCGGCAGATCCAGGGCGGAGAAGTTCTGTACCGCGGTGCGCAGTCGCCCCATCGTCGCCGCCGCATGCAATCCGTGTCCCACGACGTCGCCGACCACCAGCGCCACCCGGGCACCCGACAGCGGGATGACGTCGAACCAGTCCCCGCCCACGCCGGCTTCCGCCGGCAGATACCGCCAGGCCACCTCCAGCCCGTCCTGTTCCGGTACCCCTCGCGGCAGCAGACTCCGCTGCAGAGTCACCGCCATCGCGTGCTCCCGGGTGAAGCGGCGGGCGTTGTCGATGGCCACCGCCGCCCTCGCCACCAGCTCCTCCGCAAAGGAGAGGTCCTCTTCCTTGAACGGGGGCGAATCCCCCGTGCGCCAGAAGTTCGTCGTCCCCAGCACCACACCACGCGCCTGGAGCGACACCGTCACCAGCGAATGCACTCCGCGCTCCAGGGCCATACCGGCCCCGCCAGGGTCCTGTTCCCACCACCCCCGGGCCTGCCGCAGGTCGTCCTCCAGCACTGCCCGCCCTGTCTCCAGGGCCCGAGCCTGCGGAGCCGCCGGCGAGTAGGTGATCAGCTCTCCGACCGGGTAGAGCCCCTGCCGCTCCTGATACCCCCCACTGACTACCGTACGGCGCATATCCGCCGCCCTGGCCGGCTCCTCGCCGCGCTCCACCAACTCCAGCAGATCGACCGTGACGATGTCGGCGAACCGCGGAGTCGCCACATCCGCCAGCTCCTGTGCGGTGCGCACCACGTCCAGCGTGGTGCCGATCCGCTCGCCCGCGTCGTACAGGAGCTTCAGCCTCTCCCGCGCCACCTCCGCCCGTCCGGTGACCGACGCCAGCTCTGTGGTGTCGCGCAATGTCACCACCCAGCCCGCCTGACCGCCGTGCGGGGCGGTAGGGCGCATGTTGACCGCCAGCAATCGGTCCCCTGCGAGATGCACCTCATCCGTGGCCGGCTCACCCGACGCCAGCAGCTGCGCTGTCTCCGTATCCAGCTGCAGCTCCCCCAGCTGTCGCTGCTCCGCGTCCACGGGTAGCTCGAGCAGCCGCCGCGCCTCGTCATTGGCCAGCATCAGCTGTCCGTCGGCACCGATGATCAGTACTCCCTCCCGGACTGCATGCAGCACCGCGTCATGGTGCTCGTACATGCGCGTCATCTCCGCCGGCCCCAGACCGTGCGTCTGCCGACGCAACCGCCTGGCCACCAGCGCCGCCCCGGAGGTGGACAGGGCCAGCGCGGCCGCCCCGGCGCCGAGGATGATCGGCAGTTCCCGTCCGGACAGGTTGCTCACATACCGGACCTTGATCCCGGCGGACACCAGGCCGACGACCGAGCCGCGGTCATCGGTCACCGGGACCACTGCCTGGATGACCGGCCCTCTGTCCGCCGGCAGAGGAAGCCCGCTGGCCCGCTCGATGGTGGTGCGGCCTTCCAGCGATGGTTTGATGGTGCCGACGAACTTCTTCCCGATTTGATTCGGGGCGGGGTGCGTATAGCGAATTCCCTTAGTGTTCATGACAACGATGTCGCTGACGCCTGCCCGCTTCCGGGCTGCTTCGGCACGCGGCTGAAGCACTGCCGTCGGATTCCCGCTGCGCAATGCCTGGACCGTGCCCGGGGCGTTCGCGAACGTCTCCGCCGCCGTCAGTGCCTGAACCTCGGCTTCCCGCGTGCTGTCACGCCTCGACTGGAGCACCAGGGCCGTCACTGCGGCCGCAACCAGCAGCGCCACGATCACGACCTGCAAAACGAACACCTGCCCGGCGGCGCTGCGCAGATTCAGCAGAGAGCGCAGCCCCGGGCCCGCGGACTCACCCCGATCAGACGCAGGGCCGGGGAAGAGACGGTGTCGGGTATGCCTTTTTGGGATAGAAAGTCCCTTCATGACTACTTCATAGCACTGTCTTCTGCCCCGCAGCGTGCACGGTACGGTCGCGACACATTTGCAGAGGAGCTGTCCTGTCCAACTGTCCCGAGCTCGACGCGCTCACCGGACACGTCCGGCCCTTTGCCCAGATGCTCACCGAGCGCCAGGGCTAACGGCTCCCGCAGTGGCTCGATGCCGTACGCAAGGACGACTTGCCCAGCCTGCACTCTGGCGCTGTCACGTTGGCTGACAGGGTGGGAGGATCCTCGGGCTGATCACGGTGGAGGGGGGTCGTCCGTGGAGGGCATGTCGCCGTCGTACAAGGGGCACCGGTATACGGTCGAGGTGATCTCGCACTGCGTGTGGCAGTACTTCCGGTTCCCGCTCAGTTTCCGCGAGGCCGAGGAGCTGATGCTGGAACGCGGCGTGATCGTCTCGTACGAGACGGTCCGCCGCTGGTGCCTGAAGTTCGGTCAGCAGTACGCCAACGGACTGCGCCGCCGGCGGCCCCAGCCCGGCGGCAAGTGGCATCTGGACGAGGTCTTCATCAAGATCAACGGTGAGCAGAAGTACCCCAACAACGTGACAACGCCATGGCGACTGCCCGGTTCTGCACGAGATCAGGCGACGGTCCAGTCGCGCAGCTGGCGGGCGATCCGGGCGATGCCGAGCGTTCCGGAGGCCGCGTCCCGCACGAGCGCGACGGCCGCCTTGGGCGGGTAGTCGAGTTCGCGCGCGTTGAGGATCAGATACGCCTCGGTCGCATGCCAGGCAAAGCGCTCGTTGGAATGCTCCAGGCACGGCAGTTTCACCAGCGTCTGCAGCAGCGCGCCGGCCTTGAGATACAGAGATCCGTAGATGTCGCGCTCCATCGCACGGGCATTGACCCGGGCGACAGCGGCGTACAGCGGTCCGAGGTCGTCGACCTGCGGATCATCGTCGAGCAGCTCGGCGGCGTGCAGCAAGAACGTGACGTCGAGCGGGCGGGGCGGCGGTTCGGGCTGGGTCACGCGGCGTGGCCTCGCTCCTGGTGCTGTCCGAGCTCCCGGTGCGCTTCCTGCTCGGCCGCCCGCTGCTCGGCACTGGGGTCCAGACTGCTGGGCTCGGCCGCGAAAGCCGCGCAGCTGCGGGCCATGGACGCCTGGAAACCGTCCAGGAACTGGCGTTCCACGGCGGTCGCACGGTCGTAGGCGGCAGAGAGGATGTACTCCTGCAGGCTGACCCCCGCCTGCTTGGCCGCGGCCGCGATAGCGGCCCGCTGCGCAGGATCGGGGAAGCGCAGGCTCATCGCTTTGGAATCCGACATGGTATCCATGGTAGCAGCGGTATCACATGTGTGTCTCAGGAGCGACGCGGACGGACCCCGGCCCCAGGCCATGGGTGAGGGCGCATCCGCCGTCGCGCCCCGAGAAGACCTCTCACGCGCCTGCTGCGCGCTCGGATTCCCGACAAGGGCGGCTCCAGGGCGAGGCGTCGGGATAGCTCGCCAGTGGAACGGCCAGCGGCCCAGCTGAGCTGGCTGGGTCGCTCACGACCTTAAGCTGCTGTGGCCGCACCTCACCCGGAAAGGAACCGAAAGGGCGGAATGTCTGTCTCTGGGTGTCGTCCCGGGAAGCAAAATCGAACAGGCGTACGCTATCGGGGTGGCGACATACGACTTCCCTCCGGACCTGCGCGATGAGCAGGCGGAGCTCCGGCGGATTCAAGCGGAGCACCGGGCGCTTATGCGCGAGTTGCCCCGCTCGGTGGAGGATCCGGAGCACTGGTACCGGCGCAACCACCCCCTTCCGGCGTCGTCCGGGTACACACCGGAGCAGCGAGAGCAGGCCGTCGAGCAACAGGCTCGCCTGCTGGAGGCCACTGTGCGGGTGAGTACGCATCCGTTCTGGTCCAGCCTGAGTGGCGAGAACCTGGTCGCTGCCCGCATGGAGCTCAAGAATGTCGAGGCGGCCGGGGCCGAGCCGGCTGTGTTCGGGCCGGTGGCCTCCGACCCAACGGTCTCCCGGCTGATCGGCACCCTCGCCGCGGCCGGGGACAAGGCACTGACCGCGATCCGCTCGGCGCGGGCCGAAGTGCGCGAGTACGTCTGGACGTTGGCCACGGACGCGGCGCCGGATGCGGGCCGCCAGGTGATCGTGGACCTGGACGGAGTGCTGGTCCTGGCCCACTCCGACAAGCAGGACGCGGCCGCGACCTGGAAGAAGTCGTTTGGACATCACCCGCTGATGGGCTTCGTCGACCACGGAAGTGGGGGCACCGGAGAGCCGGTGGCAGCCCTGCTACGGCCGGGGAACGCGGGATCCAACACCGCCGCCGACCACATCACCGCCACCCAGCTCGCCCTGGCCCAGCTCCCCAAGCGTCACCGGCGCGGCCGGTCCATACTGATCCGTACCGACTCCGCGGGCGGCACCCATGAGTTCCTCGCCTGGCTCCCGAAACGGGGCCGGTGGCTGTCGTACTCGGTCGGGATGACCATCACCGAGCAGATTCATCAGGCCGTGTTGAAGGTCCCGACCTCCGCCTGGAGTCCGGCGGCCGAGCCGGGCGGCGAGATCCGCGACGGCGCCTGGACCGCCGAACTCGACGGCGACGTGCTCAAGGGCTGGCCGAAGGGGATCCGGCTGATCGTCCGCAAGGAACGACCCCACCCCGGAGCCCAGTTGCGGTTCACCGACGCTGACGGACTACGACTTACCTGCTTCGCCACCAATACGACGGGCGGGAAGATCACGGACCTGGAACTGAGGCACCGTCGACGGGCCAGGCCAGAGGACCGCATTCGCAACGCGCGGGCCACCGGTCGGCGGAACCTGCCCCTGCACGAGACCGCGCAGAACCGGATCTGGCTGGAGATCGTCCAGCTCGCCCTCGACTTGCTCGCCTGGATGCCGATGCTCGCCATGACCGGCAAACCCCGACTCTGGGAGCCCCGCCGTCTGCCGTTGCGGCTGTTCTCCGCCGCTGCCCAAATCATCATCACCGCCCGCCGACGGCACCTGCGATTCGCCGGCCACTGGCCATGGACCGACGTGATCACAGACGCGATCAGACGGCTCGACACCCTCCCGAACCCAGGCTGACCAGCAACGACCCACCCCGACGAGCAGAAGAGCCACCGACCGGAACCGTGGAACCCGGCGTCCACCCGATGTGACGATCGGGCCACCTGCATGCCCGCACGCACTCCACAACGACGAATTGGCCGCCAGTCGAACCTGACGACCAATCACGAAAGATCAAAGTTAGGGCCCAAAGCTACTCAAAACCGGGGATCGAAAACAGGCACTAATGTTGTTCTACTTCGCTCCTTCACGGAGTTGGCCCTTCGCTGCAGGGCCGCCGTGAGAGCGCTCGCCCTCGCCAGGAAGGCGGATTCCGGCCACGGATCAATTACAATCCGCCATTGTGCCCGAGGTTATGCCAAGGCGGGACACCAGTTCGGCGAGCCGGGGATGAGGCGTGGCTACGGCGGCGCGCCTTGTCGGCCCGCGGAGTCCCGTACCACGCCTTGGCGTGGATCGTTGTTGACGACTTCGAGGGGCGAGTCGGGCGCGGAATTACGCTTGATCGAATTTTCCCTTTTATCGCCTTGGCTGCTTTGTTTAATCAGTTTGGGTTATTCGGGTATTTTCTGGAACGCTTCCCTGCGGCAGATGGGAGGCTCGACCTCGCACCATCCGCGGTGCGTGCGCGGTCGACTTTGAGGCCGCCTTTTCGTGGAAAGGGTTCCATCTATGCCAGTCCGAAAGTTGCTTCGTCTTCGCCAGGGCCTGGTCACATCGCTGACCGCTGTCGCTGCGGCCAGCCTCTGTGGCGCTGTGATGCCCGGTCAGGCGACAGCTGCGCCAGGAGTCAGCAGTATCCGGCACCAGGAGATCGTCAACCGAGCTGACGGCTCCCGGATGGAGTCTTTCAACGATTCCAAGGACGCGGGCACCGCGCTGGCCACGATCCGCGCCGCAGCCTTCGACAAGCGGGCAGTGGTCGGCTGGGAGCTGGAGAGGCACGACGACGGCACCTGGGCAGTCCGCAGCGAGGAGGCCGGACTGTGCCTCCAGCCGAAGTCCACGGCAGCAGTCGGAGTGGCAGTGTCCATGGAAAACTGCAATGGAAGCACAGCGCAGAGCTGGAAGATCGTTCCCGAGTCGACCAGCACCGGGGTACAAGGACCGACCGGATGGTGGAGCCTGCGACCAGCCGGTGACACCAAGCTGGCCGCGGCGGTCGACACTGTCGGCGGCGCCTACTCAACAGTCAGCTTGTACCGGGCGACGAACAGCGCCGATCGCCTCTGGCACCACGCAACCCCCGGGCAGAGCTGGTAAGTGAACCTCGCGGCGCGCCGACCGCGCCGACGTGTGCTGGCTGCTCGCCGGCGCGGCGGAAGACACGATCGAGGACGGCGCGCCGCCCTGACCCCCGGGGTGCCTGCTCCCGCGTTCATTCGTAGGCTGGTGCAGGTCCTCGGGCTCCTGGCATAAGAGGTGCTACTGAGGCTGAACTCGTGGTGTCGTAAGGGGTGACGACTGGTCGGTGGCTGCGGTATCACCGGAGTCATGCGGTATCCACAAGGGGGCGGGCTGACCGCCGAACGACAGCAGTTTCGCGAAGAGTTACGGCTCAAGGCGGCCGAGCGGTTCGCCCTGGGCGAGGGTAGTACCGCGATCGCCAGAGATCTGCGGGTCAGTGTCCGCTCGGTCCAGCGATGGCGTCACGCGTGGGCCGAGGGCGGCCCGCGATCCTTGCGGTCGCAGGGGCCAGCGTCGCTGCCGAAACTGAGCGATCAGCAGTTCACGCAGCTTGAAGCGGAGCTGGCCAAAGGCCCGGCCGTGCATGGCTGGCAGGACCAGCGCTGGACGCTTGCCCGGGTCACGACGGTGATCGGCCGACGCTTTCACCTGACATACACGATCCAGGGCGTGCGCAAGCTGCTGGTGCGCAACGGCTGGTCTTGCCAGGTACCGGCCCGCAGAGCGATGGAGCGGGACGACGACGCGGTCGCGGGGTGGGTCAAGGAGGTGTGGCCCTGCGCGGAAGGCTCGCGGCGGCCCATGGAGCCTGGCTCGTCTTCGAAGACGAAGCCGGCTTCTCCATGACGCCGCCGCACGCAAAGACATGGTCGCCACGCGGCCGCACCCCGGTGGTCCGCGTCCGCGGCCGTTCCCGCAGGCGCATATCCATCGCAGCGCTGACCTGCTACAAACCCGGCCACCGGTCGAGGCTGGTCTACCGGCCCCGCCGCGACGACGGCAACCGTGACGGGCGCAAGAGCTTCTCCTGGCGCGACTACCGCGACCTGCTGATCTCCGCCCACCAGCAGCTCGACGGCCCCATCGTGCTCATCTGGGACAACCTCAACGTCCACAAAGCAGCCGGCCTGAGAGAGTTCGCCGAAACCCGCGACTGGCTGACCATCTACTACCTGCCGCCCTACGCACCCGACCTCAACCCCGTCGAGGGCATCTGGTCACTCCTACGGCGCGGATGGCTCTCGAACGTCGCCTTCAGCACCCCCGAACACCTCGTCCAGACCGTCCGGCGCGGCCTGCGGCACATCCAGTACCGCAGCCACCTCATCGACGGCTGTCTCACCGAGACCGGCCTGACCATCCGCCCCGCCTGACCATCAGCACGACATCCCGAGTTCAACCTCAGTAACAAAGGCGTTGGACGTGGCGGTGTGTGATGAGGCAGGTGGCGAGGCTAAGAGGTCATCTCATTTGGCACGGTCGGTAGGCTGTCGTCATGGTGGGGATCGTTGAGCGGCTGATGCCGGCCAGGCGCGCAAGGCCATCGCGACGCTGACCCCTGACGCGGGCGCTCGATGAGGCAGGCTCAGCCGATCGAGCATTCGGCGAACTCGACGTCGCTGAAAGCGATGTGCAGCCCGTGGGCCCGGCGGCCCCACTCGCGAAAGTAGGAGTGTCCCAGCGCCCGGGCCAGGATCACCGTCTGCTGCTGCTCACCCGCGCCGGCATCCCGAGCAGCGAACAACTCCCGGGCTACCTCTCCCGGCAGATCCTGGGTGATCCACCGCACCCGCGGATCGTCCGATGAGCCTGCAGGAGCCGCGAATCCGAATCGCGCACGGGTATGGGAGACGAGCCCCTCCGCCTTTGCCTGGGCACGCCGACGGGCCCGTACTCGGGGCTGCCACCGAGCCAGGACCGCTTCCTCGATCGCCCGCACCTGCGTCGACCCCGGGGGACGACGCGCTCCTGGCTTCTTCGTCACCCACCGCTGCACGGTGCGCTGCGACACCCCCAGCACGGCGGCTACCCTCCGAGTGGAACCACGGTGCACTGCCAGCAAAAACCGCAGGCGGGCCTCGGTGCTTGAGGGAACGGGCCGGGTGCGCAACGCGCGCTCCAAACCCTGCTCGATCCGTCCCACGTCCGCCTCTCGAAGCCGCCAGCCGGCAAGGCCGGGCACCTGCAGTCCGTCGTGTCAGTTCTCCCAGGTCGTCTGCCCCTGCCTGCCAGTTTCTGCATTCTCGGGACAGCGCTGGCTGACACAAGCTACGAGCCCTTGGGTGAGCACCGGTGACAAGCTGGCGGCTCAGGTCACGACGGATGTCGCCGACATTCCGGTGTTGTCCTTCCGGTATCGAGCCCCCAAGAGGGGCGAGGCAGGAGCTCCACCGGATGGAGAACTGGAGTGATCCTTCGACTGCGCTTCGTCCGCAACGTCGTCCGGCAGGAAGCCGCCATGAGGGCCACCCTCGTCGTCGTGGCCGGCCTGCCAGAACGCGTCGATGCATCCGGCGGCCGTGTCGGCGAGCTGCCACGAGGTGGGGCCCAGGTTGCGGACTGCGCCGACCCGCGGCAAGAGCGCGCTCAAGGAGTGCCCGGCGGCCACCCCGGCAGGCTGGCCTGTCCGCCGCAGGCCAGCGCCGGGCGAAAGGGCTGCGTCGCGAAGAGGTCGCGATGCTCGCCGGAGTCAGCGCCGAGTACTACGCCCGCATGGAACGGGGCAACCTCGCAGGTGCCTCCGAGGCCGTCCTGGACTCCCTCGCCCCGATGCAGCTCGACGAATCCGAACGCGCCCACCTGATGGAGCACGAGGAACTGAGGCTCCCGGTCGCCGTGCTCAAGGTCGGCGGCCGGGGTCGCGGGCAGGTGCTCGTGCATGCCCGCCGCTCCGGTCCAGCGCCGGGCGGGGCGGGGGGCGGCTGACCAGGAGGTCAAACGCCACTGCTCAGGCTTGCTTTGCGGAGGAGCCCTGGGAGATGCTGCCCTGGTGATCAAGCCGACTGTAATTATTGCAAGTACTCAAGAACGGTCCGAAAGCGCCGAATCTGAGAATCTATTGCTTTTGGCTGCGCTGACCGAACGGGGCGTGAAAGCACGTGTCGAAGCATGGGATGCCCCGGAGCAGGTAGCCGGCTGGAGCACAGCGGATCTTGTGACGGTCCGGACCACCTGGGATTACACCTGGCGACGTGACGAGTTCCTGGCCTGGGCGAAACATGTGGACACTGTGACCGTGCTGCAGAACCCTCTCGCGGTGATGGAGTGGAATTCGCACAAGCGCTACCTGGTCGAGCTTGCCCGTGCCGGAGTACCGGTTGTGCCCACTACGCTCATTCCCGCCGGTGGCCCGCACGATCCGCTGGGTCCGGACCCCGTGGTGATGAAACCGGCAGTCGCGGCAGGCGGACGGGGGGCATACCTCGGCCCGGGACACGACCTTGACGGAACCCTGACGGACCTCCTTTCCCAGGGGGATGTGCTCATTCAACCGGTTGTGGAAAGCATCGCCGCCGAGGGAGAGATATCACTCGTGAAAATCGGCGACACGTGGTCGCACGCGGTGCGGAAAATACCGGCGGCCGATGGCTTCCTCGTACAGGAAAGTCACGGAGGCCGGCTGGAAGGATACGAGGCCACCCCACGTGAGCTGGAAGTGGCCCAGAGTGCGTTGGCCTGCTCACCGGCACCCGTGCACGCGGCCCGCGTCGACCTGGTTCGCATTGCCGGTGAGCCTGTGGTGATGGAGCTCGAACTCATCGAACCGGACCTGTTTCTCCGGCGCTCTCCACGGGAGGCTGACCGCCTCGCGGACGCGCTGCTGCCGAATCTCCAGGAAATTGGACAGCGGCTGCCCCACCGGCCCCGCTGACGTGGCCGGTACGACGACCTGTTCCGCGTAGGCGCCCCCGTGCGGACCGGTGAACAGCACGAGCACTACCACCCGTTGGCCCACTTCGAGTCGACCGTCGGCCCCGGGCCCGAGTTGGTCGATCACTCCGGCGGCGTCCATGCCCGGTACGAACGGAGGCCGTCGGCCGGGCATTCGCACCGCGTGCCCGCCCGTACGCAGCATGATGTCCGTGGGGCTCACCGCGGCCGCGTGCACCCGGACACGGACCTCACCAGGGCCTGCCTGAGGTTCGGGCAGATCCAGCATCCGCAGGACCTCCGGGCCCCCAAACTTGTGGCGGCGGGCGCGGCGATGGCCGGCATGTGCGCCGGCACCGGTGGCCTTGGGTGCATGCTCGCGGGCGGAGCGATCTGGGGCTCCGCGGGAATCATGGACTACTCAGTCTCGCACCGGTGCGATCTCTCGGTTTGGTGACAGTGGAGTGAGAGACAGCGGGCTTGAGGGTGTTGATGCTGGTCATGGGCTGTGTCAGGGCTGAGAGGTATCTGTCCTGGAGGTGAGAGATCCACGGGGCATCGCTGTCGTGGAGCGCTATCGCGTGCGGGGTGACGCTGCCTCAGTTTCGTGAGTTCTGATCCGTGCAGCGAGAGCAGGACCCGGCCCTGAAAGGAGCGGGTGGTGGTGCGAGTGGGGCTGTGCCGTCGCCCGGACGTCCGACAGGCTCGGGGTACCAGGTCCCGCGCGAGAGCCGCTCCCGCGCACGGCCCCGCTCTCGGACGCCGATCCCACCGTCACCGCGACCGCCGTGGTGGACATGCTCGGTGTAACCCGCAGCACCGCCCAGTACGCGCTGACCTGGCTCCGCGCGGAAGCTCCGGAGCTTTGCCGGTCCTGCGCGGACGTGGGCGGGTGCCAGGGGCCGGTGTCTCTGCCGGTCAAGGGGCCGTATTCACCGTTCTGCTCCTGCACGGGGTGCGAGGCCGCCTCACCGGGCAGGCGGTTGCCCCTGTTCGGAACCGACTAAAGAGTCCGGGTCGCCGACATTCATGAGCCGGTCCAGCAGAGCCAGATCGGCCGGGGCCGGAACCACCGGACCGGTCCCCATCGAGGTCATTACGTTTCGAAATCTGTTAGTCACCGTGAGTGGCCACCGGTGGTTGTTTACCCAGATCATGGAGAACTTGATGGTTTCGCGTGCACACGCGAAAGGGCCTCGCGGCGGAAGCTCGCGCGCCATGCGTGTCGGAGCGCCGTCGACGTATGAGAAGGCGGCCGTCCGCTTCGTGTCCGCAATGCCCGCTGGTCGTTGCTGTGGATGGAAGTGTCCATCGCAGAGAGTAGTCAGCAGCTTTGCTGCCTGAGAGGTACGGAGGGAGGTGCGTGACCATGTTGCTTCCGGTGATGACCGGCTGGTGGAAGTGGTAGCACAGCACGCATGTGGTGGCTGTCCGTCGCCGTGGCCGCGGACAGTCACCAACACAACCTGGAGGGCTGAAGTGCTGGCGCGGGCCGGTTCGGTGGCCCGGAGAACGCCTCGGAACAGTGAGTTCAGGCGGCCCAAGCGGCTCTGGCAAGGTGTTCGCTGTGTGCGTGAAGTAGTCCTGACACTTCCTTCTGCTGCTGCCGACCGACAGGTTCGTCATCGGGGCCCGGGGACACGCCTCGGACTGGCACAGCCTGTCCGAGGCGTGTCGCGTACGGGTCTGACGGTGGTTCACTGCGACTCGAGCCACCGTTTGAAGTACGAGGCGCTGCTGAAGAGGGAAGGCTTGTCGCACCCGGGACCGCCGCCGGAGGTGATGCCGACGACGACGCCGCCCAGGACTGCGGGGCCGCCCGCGTCGCCGTTACAGACAGCCTTCTCGCCGTTGGCCGGGCCTGCGCAGAACCTGCCCGTGGTGTCGAAGGGAGCGCCGGGCTCGCTGTAGACGCCGGCGCAGGAGTCCCGGCTCAGAACTGGCAGTTGCGCAGGCCTGAAGCTGCTGGGGCACGTAGGCGGCGAGCTTGCGGATGGACCAGTGGGTGAAGGGCTGCCCGAGCGTGGTCGGGCGGGTGGTGGCCGTCTGAACGACGAAGTCCTCGTCGTCAGGACTGAGTAGGCGGGGACGGCCTCCCGCCCACCGAGGGTCCAGAGCGGCCAGGCCGATCTCGTTGAACCGGTGGATGACATCGCGCACCGTGCCCTCATCGGCCTGGACCCTGGGCGATCACCGGGACCCGGTTTCCACCGGCCGAGGCCGGTAGCATCATCGCCCGCCGGTAGCGGACGGTGTTCGTACTGCCCCGCCGCACGATCCGCTGTAACTGCTGGCCCTCCTGGTCTGTGAGCCTACGGACCCTGACCGGCTCTGCCATCGCACCCCTCCGAGCTTTACGTCTCAGGACATCCAACCGGCCAAGGGCTCGCCAGCGCCAACCGGGTGGACCTATGCGGTCAGAGCGCTAGTGTCCTGCGCCTGAGATCCGTCGTTAGTTTGTGTATGAGTGCCTCTGGGGCTGTGCCGGTGCCACGTCGTGGCCCGAAGTTGGAACCGTTGTTGTTGTCCGCCGATGAGCGTGTGGTGTTGGAGCGTTGGGCCCGGCGGGCGTCGTCTGCCCAGGCGGTGGCCCTGCGGGCCCGCATCGTGCTGGCATGTGTCGGCGCCGATGTTCCGCCGATTGTCGTGGTGGCACGGGAGTTACGGATCGCGGCGGACACGGTCCGCAAGTGGCGTCGCCGGTTTCTGGCCGGCCGGCTGGACGGGTTGGTGGACGAGCCGCGGCCGGGCCGGCCGCCGAGCATCAGTGTCGATCAGGTAGAGGCAGTCGTGGTCAGCACGTTGGAGGAGATCCCGAAGAATGCCACTCACTGGTCGCGTGCCTCGATGGCCGACTGCAGTGGGCTGTCGAAGTCGACCGTGGGCCGGATCTGGCGGAAGTTCCAGCTCAAGCCGCACCTGAGCGACACTTTCAAGCTCTCGACGGATCCGTTGTTCGTGGAGAAGGTCTACGACGTGGTGGGGCTGTACTTCAACCCGCCCGAGGGCGCGGTGGTGCTTTCGGTGGACGAGAAGTCCCAGATTCAGGCCCTGGACCGCTCTCAGCCGGTGCTGCCGATGATGCCGGGCATGCCCGAGCGCCGCACCCATGACTATGTTCGCAACGGCCTGACCACCTTGTTCGCGGCTTTCGACGTCGCCACCGGTGAAGTCATCACCAGCCTTCATCGTCGGCACCGGGCAGCGGAGTTCAAGAAGTTCCTCGTCAAGATCGAGAAAGAGGTCCCCGGGCACCTCCAGGTCCACCTCATCGTGGACAACTACGGCACCCACAAGACACCGGCGATCAGGGCATGGCTGGCCAAACACCCCCGGTTCCACCTGCACTTCACGCCCACCGGCTCCTCCTGGATCAACCAGGTGGAGCGGTGGTTCGGCTTCCTCGCAGACCAGAAGATCCGTCGTGGCGCCCACAAAAGCGTGCGCTCGCTGGAGGCGGACATCCGTGCATGGGTCAAGCAGTGGAACGAAAGCCCGACCCCGTTCACCTGGACCAAAACAGCCGAAGAGATCCTCGACTCGCTCGCCCGCTTCTGCCAACGGATCTCTGGCGCAGGACATAGTGCGGTTGCGGTGCGGTGTTCCTCATCGGCGAGACGGGCGGCCATCGGCCGGTGCCACGCGCTGATGGCTGTACGACCCCTGCGGTGCGGGGGGGGGCGATGTCACGGGTCGGCCCAAGGGGCTGGCCCGGCTCAGGCTTGGCCGGTCTCGAAGCGGCTGATCTTGCCGCCGGTGACGGTGAAGGTCCATCGCGTGCGCATGCTGCCCCAGGTGGAGTTGGTGTAGACGGCGGTGAGGGTGCGTCCGTCGGAGGAGGCGCTCTCGACGTCCATGCGGCCGTTCGAGGTGAAGATCTCCTTCTCCGTCCACAAGGACAGTTCGCGGTCGGTGCCGTCGTCGGACATGGTGGCGTCCGGGGTGAGGGCGGCGAAGAAGGCGTCGCGGTCGCCGGTGTTGAGGGCGTCGACGAACGCGGCCACGGCGGGATCGGTGAGCTGGGCGGTCATGGGTCCCTCCGGGGGTCGGTGCGGGAGAAGGACGACCGGCCCGGCAGGCGGCGGATGATCGCGTCGCCCGTCGGGCCGGCGTCGGTCAGCGGGTGGTGTAGCCGCCGTTGAGGAAGAGGGTCTGGCCATTGGCCCACCAGCCGTCGGTTAGCAGGTGCCGGATCCACGGCACGATGTTCTCGATCTTGGTGAGGTCGCCGTTCATCGCGGACGACTTGTGGTAAGCGACGGAGTCGTCATCCTCCGCCGGGTAGAAGAAGGGGGTGTCCATCGGTCCCGGGGCGATGGTGTTGACCGAGATGTTCCGGCCGAACAGCTCCTTCGACAGGGCCCGGGTGAAGTGCTCGACCGGGGCCTTGCTGCCCGCGTACGACGAGTACAGGCCTGTGTAGGCGGCCAGCAGTGAGGTGACGATCGTGATGATTTTCCCGCCGTCCTCGATCCGGCGGGCGGCCTCTCGCATCACGAAGAACGCGGCCTTGGAGTTGACCGCGAACATGCGGTCGTACTCCTCCTCCGTGATCTCGGTGAGCGGCTTCTTCAGGACCATGCCGGCGGTGTTGATGCTGTAGTCGAGCCGGCCGAACCGGTTCACGACCTCATCGAAGACCCGCTCGACCTCGGAGACCTGGGTCAGGTCGGCCTGGACTGCGAACGCCTCGCCCGGCCCCTTGTTGATCTGCGCGACGACATCCTCGGCTTTGGCCCGAGAGGAGTCGCTGTTGTAGTGCACCGCGACCAGAGCGCCCTCCGCGCCCAGCGTGGTGCTGATCAGCCCGCCGAGGTTGCGGGATGCGCCGCCGACGAAGGCGACCTTGCCGTTGAGCGTCTTGTCCGGGGTGTTGACCATGACGGCCCTCCTGCGGCGTTCCGAATGGGGACGGGGCACGCCCTGGCGGACACCGAAGGCATGCCATGTCCCACAGACTCACACCGGAAGGGGTGGCGCATCTTGAACGATCCGATCACCGGTGGAACAAACCGCCCCTTGACCTCCCGCGGGATCGTCAGAGCCCGTCGTTGCCGTCCCGCAGCACCTGCGGGGTGGTGCCCTCATGGCGCCGCATCATCCGCGTCAGGTGGCTCTGATCGGCGAATCCCGCCTCCGCCGCGATTTCTGCGATCGGCCTGCTGGACCGTGTCAGCTCACGCCGCGCGTGCTCCAGGCGTCGCTGCATCACGTACTGGTGGGGGGACTGTCCGGTCGACACCTTGAAGACCCGCGCGAAGTGGGACTCGCTCACACCCGCCACGGCTGCCAGTTCCGCCAATGTGACCTTCTGGGAGAGGTTGGCGTGGATGAAGTCCACGACCTCGGCCAGACGGCGCGGTGACAGCCCACCCGCACGGACCGGCGCTGTACCGCCTTCACCTGCGACGCGCAGCACCACTGCCGCGGCGGCCTGGACCAGCGACTGTGCATACAGCGCGTCCACCGGGCCGGGGCCTGCATACTCCGCCACCAGCCGCTCCACCAGCATCTTCAGCAGCGGATCGGTGAAATGGAACCGCGGGACGAGCTCGACCGGACCTCTGGCCCCGCCTTCGGCTGCCAGCTTCTCCAGCCACACCGGATCGATCCCTAGCAGCAGCAGCTCAACCTCGTCCTGCCATCGAGGCCGCGACGCCCACCCAGCCGGATTGACCAGCGCCTCTCCGGTATGGAACCGCTCCCGGCGAGCCGCCCCGTCTGCCGACCAGCGCAGATTAGCCGACCGGCCGGTATAGACCACGAGTACGTGCACCGGCGGGCCCACCGGCAACGGTGCGACGTCCGAGACCCCTGCAGCGGGCTCTATCGCCCGCTCCGCCACCGCGTGGCCGAGATCGGCGCCACTGGTGGACAGACATCGCAGATGGGGCTTGATATGCGAAACGCTCACCACACCAGTATGAGGCTTCAGGTTGCGACGGCCTGATACGAGGGGGGAGACGGCGGGGCCGGAGGTACTGAGAACCGGGGGCACATCAGGGAGTTCAATCCCAAGTTTCAACGAGTGTTGGCGGCGTTGCTTTCTCCGACGGGGACTGACCGCCAGGCGGAAGCCGCTTTTCCCGTGGGCCGGCCGCGTCTTGATCATATTTCGGCCCCTTTGGCTGAAAAGCGCTGGTCGCCGGGCGGGTTCAGATCATGGTGAGGTCGCGTTCGATCGCCGCCATGGCTACCGACAGGGCGCCGATCCAGGTGGGCAACTGCTCACGGTCGAACCTCGCGGTCGGCAGAGCGAGGGAAAGTGCTGCCGGGGTGCCCGACGGATCGCGAACGACCACTCCGAGCGCGGTGAGTCCGGTCTCGGTGAGCTGGTCGTTGATCGCGAATCCGCGCTTGCGGACCAAGCCGAGCTCGCGGCGAAGCTTGGGCAGGTCAACGCCGTCGACACTGTCATACAACGCAGTCAGCTCATCGGCGGGAAACGTCGCCAGGATCGCCTTGCCGCCCGATGCGAGGTGAGCAGGCAGGGAGCGGCCGGCCCGGTCCCCGACTCTCAGGATTTGTTCGCATTCGACCGTGGCGATGAAACGGACCTCGGGTCCGGCCATCACCATCAGGTTTGTCGACTCCTGCACCCGATCCACCAGTTGGTGCATATGGGGCAGGGCCGTCTGCCGCAGGAGGGCGACTGGAGCCTCCGACACCGCGCTGGGGTGCAGCGCCTTTCCCGCTCGGTAGAGCCGGTCCGGTCCCTGCTCCGCGAAGTCCCGGTAGACCAGCATCGCCAGCAGGCGGTGCGCTGTGGACGCCGAGACCCCCAGGCGTTCGGCCGCGTCCGTCACTCGCAGCGGCCCCTCCTGCTGGAGCAGGGACGCCAGATGCAGAGCGTGGTCGACCGACTCGATGGCGTAGGCGGGTTTGTTCTTCATAGCAGAAAAACCTATCCCACTATGAGGAAATGTCGGCAGTCTCCCTGCCATGACGCAGACCACATACCCGGCGGCACGCGGGACCGCGTCCCTCGTGACCGCTCTGTGCTGGGTGACACCTGGCTGGACCACCAGATCACCTGCCAACCTGAGCTGCACCCCCAGCAGGTCAGCCTCCTGGCCCAGCTCACCGCCCAACACCCCCACGCTCACCCGCACGCGATGCTGCTCCATCCTCCTTCCGGCCCCCGTATGTACGCCTTCCACCGAGGCCTACGAGCCGCCCGGCAATTCCACCAGCGCGAAGGGGAGCTCCACGTCCCCCTCGCTCACCGCGAGGACCTCCAGGGAGACGAAGTGCTCCTGGGCCGCTGGATCAAGAAATGCCGCACACAGACAGCCAGGTTGACCGCATCGCAGATCGCCGCCGTGACCGCCCTCGGTATCCAGCCGGACCCGCTCTTCCAGCCTCCCCCGCCCACCTCGACCGACCAGCCCACGGACGACACCTGGTGGGCATCACCGGAAGACCGCATGGCTACACCAGGCGTCGTGGGATGGCCGCAGCCCCGCTCCTGACCTCAGCCCTGATCCAGCACAGTTCATCCGCGTCAAGGTCCCACCACCACGCTGCGATCACGGACGCGTCCACCAGACGACGGAGCGCAGCCTCCATGGCGACGGGATCGAGCCCGCACCCGCGGTGAAGCTGCCCAGAATCGATTCGTCCGGCGCGCCCTGCGGGGGAGCGGTGAGCCGCCAGAGCCAGAGCAACCAGTCGTTCTGAGACCGGCAAAGTGCGCACCGCGGGTACCGTCGCGACCCGTAGCGCCCAGTCGCAGGCCCGCAGCCGCTCGGACCGCGCCGGCTCCGGGAACAGCAGGGTGACGTCCAGCAGTTGTGCGGTGATCGCGGCACCCCGCCAGGGCCCCTCGAGCTCCAGCCAGCCCACCTCCCGCAGCTCCTCCGCCAGGGCGGGCGGGCGGCTCATCCGCATGCTGCGAAGAAGACCGCCGGGGAGACGGACGAGTCCGGTACGGCCGGATCTCAGCGCGCCCTGCACAGCGAGCAGGCGCGCTTGTGGCGTGACGGTCTCAGGGAGAGCGGCGGCCAGGTAGGACAGCATGTTTCCCACCAGCGCCCACGCCTGCTCATGGGGCCCTGGCTGGCCGCCCGGGCCGGCGGGCCTGGCCGGTGCGGGCGGCTCGGCCTTCGGGCCCGGGTCGGTCTCGGGGACGATGGCGGCGTGCTGGGTGGCGGCGGCACAGGCGGTGCAGGTGTCTGCCAGGCGCCAAGTGCGGCCGCTGTGTTCGCGGGCGAGGACCAGAATGACGGGGCCGGAGCAGCCGCGGTGGCGGGGGTGCCAGCGGCAGCCCCGCTCGTGGCACTGACAGGTCCGCAGATACGGCGCGAGCGCATCACGCCGCGCGTGACGGGCGAGGTGCGCCAGGACTGCGGCGCGCGCCGAGGGCAGGGTGAACGATCCACCGTCCGGTGTGCACTGGGGGCAGACGAGTACGCAGTCGCCCTGGTGCGGACGCAGTTCCACGGTCCAGGTGCGGCACCGCAGGGGTTCGGGGGTGCGGGGCCTCATCGGGCGGGACCTTTCTCTGTGTTCCGCATCGCTGCGCGTGTGCTCCCGCCGTGCGGCGCGGGAGTGGGGGACGGGCCCGCACCTTAGTGCAGACCTCTGCCCTGCGCACCTCGGCCCTCACCTGCACAAATAGGGCAGAGGTCTGCACTGACAGGGCAGGTGTCTGCACCGTCGGATGGTGGAGTGACGATCTTCCCGCCCGACCCCAACCTCGCCGCCCTGCGCCTGCAGCTGGCCCGGCTCCGGGGCGCGCGCGGATGGACCTACGACGAACTGGCCCGCCGCAGCGGCCTCTCCCGGCGTACCCTCATCGAAATCGAGCAGGGCCGCACCACCGGATCCCTCCCCTCCTGGCACGCCCTGGCCCACGCCCTCGGCGTTCCTGTCGATCAGCTACTCGGCGCCCTCTGCGAGGACCACGAGCCTCCCGCCGAGCCCACCGACTGACACCGCCCAGCCCCGAGCGGAATCACCCGATCCATTCACCAGGCCGAACATCAGGCCGGACAACCGCACGCCCGTTCCCATGGATTGGGCCAAACGCGGGACATCCACCGCCCGGACACCTCCCGCACGGCGCGGCGCCTGCCACCTTCACCGCCATGCACCCCACCACCGCGTCCGGTCACCACTGGGACGGCAGCTCCCTCCGCCCCCACCGCCCACGGGTCCTGCGCGTCGCCGAGACCAGCCCCACCCGCCTGCTGCGCACCGCCCAGCCCGGCACCTGCCGCCACTGCGGCAACCGCATCCACTGGTACCCGCGCACGGGCCACCACCTCATCGCCCTGCACCCCCACGAACTACCCACCCGTACCGGCCCCGCAACCAGCCGCTGGCACGTCTACGCCGGCACCGCTCACCCCCACGCCGACGGCACACCCTGGTGCTCCATCCCGCACACCGACCTCTGCCCTGCCGAAGACCCGCCCGCCCAGCTCACCCCCCAGCTCACCGAGCTACGCCGCGGCCTCGCCCTGCGCACCCGCCGTCTTCTCGACCATGGCTTCCTCTCCCCACCGCCCGAACAACCCACGCCGTCTCCAGGGGCCCCGTGCCAGCCGGCACGGCCCGTCGTGCAGCTCCTCCAAAGCCGCTACCTTGCCCGCCACCCCATCGAGGACATCCGGTGCGTGGCCCAGACCCGCCGACGCCACCGCTGCCCCCGCCCCGTCCTCGACCCCCAAGGCCCGGCCGGCGTTTGGACCCTGATGCCAGCACCCGTCGGCCATGGACAACTGGCTCTGCCCGAAACGCTGATGGCCGTCTACGACCTCACTTCGCTCCCGTACCCAGAGCACCTGCGCTGGCGCACCCAGCGTTGCCCCAGCCACGCCACGGCCCCCGGCGCGGCCGACCTCGCCCTCGCGGACTGGGAGATTTTCGACCCGCTCCTGCACCATCAGCACATGCACCCTCGCCTGCCCACCACCTCCCGTCGGCCCAGGAACGGTTCATGACCCGCACCACCCCACGAGCTTCCGCTCGCCCCGACCAGGACATGTCCCCGCACAGGATCGGTTCTGCTTCGCCGGGCCCGAGCGAGCCGGGCCGTCAGCCACGGCCGATTCCGGCGGCCGCGGTTCGCGTCCTTGAACCGATCCGTTTCATGGAGTGCCCGTGCTGAAGCCCACCGACGAACAGGTCGCAGCCGCTGACGCCTTCCGTGCCGGCCAGCACCTTGCCCTTCAGGCAGGCGCCGGTACCGGAAAGACCTCCACCCTGGCCCTGCTCGCTGCCGCCACCCCTCGCCGCGGCCGCTACCTCGCCTTCAGCAAGGACATCGCCACCGCCGCAACCTCCCGATTCCCGCGTACCGTCACGTGTAAGACCACCCACGCGCTGGCCTTCGCCGCCACCGGCCACCGCTACCTGCCCCGCCTCAACGGCCCCCGCCAAAGCGGCTGGAGAGCCGGCCGGGCCCTGGGCATCACCCAGCCCCTGCGCATCGGGGACCACGACATCACCCCCGCAGCCCTGTCCTACGCCGCCCTGCACGCCGTGACCCGCTTCTGCCACTCAGCCGACCCCGTCATCACCCGCCGCCACATCCCCCAACTCCGCGGCCTCGAAGGACAGGGCTATACCCAACTGGCGGACGCTGTCCTGCCCTTCGCACACAAGGCATGGGCCGATCTCCAGCACCCTGAACACGGCGCCGTGAGCTTCGGACACGACCACTACCTCAAGATCTGGGCCCTCACCGAACCCAAGATCGACGCGGACTACCTCCTCCTCGACGAAGCCCAGGACACCAACCCCGTTGTCGAGCAGGCCTTCAACGCCCAGCGTGCCCACGCCCAGCTCGTCATGGTCGGCGACTCCGCCCAGGCCATCTACGGCTGGCGCGGCGCCAAGGACGTCATGACCGGCTTCAACGGCACCCCCCTGACTCTCTCCCGGTCCTTCCGCTTCGGCCCCCGCCTGGCAGCCGAAGCCAACCGGTGGCTCACCATCGCCGACGCCCCCATCCGACTTCAGGGCTCCGACACCGTCCCCACCGAACTCACCGACGTGCCCCAGCCTGACGCCATCTTGTGCCGGACCAACGTGGGCACCATCACCCACGTCATGAACCTCCTCGACACCGGCCACCGCGTCGCCCTCGCCGGCGGCGGAAAATCCCTGCAAGCCCTCGCCCACGCCGCCCGCGCCCTCAAAGATGGCCGCCCTACCCGCCACCCCGAACTCATCCTCTTCCGCTCCTGGGGAGAGCTCCAGGACTACGCCGACCGCGACCCCACCGGCGGCGACCTGAAACCCCTGGTCGATCTCATCGACCAGCACGGGGCAGACGCGATCCTCACCGCCATCGGCCACCTCGTCGACGAACACCATGCCCAGGTCACCGTGACCACCGCCCACAAAGCCAAAGGGCGCGAATGGCCGAACGTACGCATCGCCGACGACTTCCACCCGCCCAAAGACAGCGAGGAAAAGGACGACCAGGGCAGGCCGCTGCCAGGGCCCATCGACGACACCGAAGCCCGCCTCGCCTACGTAGCAGTCACCCGCGCCCGCCACCGCCTCGAACGAGGCAGCCTGTCCTGGATCGACCACCACCCGGCGGGAAACACGGACACGGACTAGATGTATTGATCACGGACGTTGTTGACACGGGGGTCTTGATCGAAGGCGAAGACCTCCGGTGTGGTGTAGTGTTTAGTGCCGCGTCAGGCAACGTTCGCCTCGTTGTGACGTGTCGTCTGGTTGCTGCGCCGAGCGGTATCGGTTGGCCAAAATGGTCGTGTGGCTGAACGTGTGCGGGTCCGTGAGAGCGATGATGACGAGGGGCGGCGTCTGCTGCGGATCATCCGCAGGGGCACTGGGTCGGTGGTGACCTGGCGGCGGGCTCAGATGGTGCTGCTGTCCGCGCAGGGCATGCCAGTGGCGAGGATCGCTGAGGTGTCGTTCACCAGCGACGACCGGGTCCGCGATGTGATCCACAACTTCAACACCGACGGCTTCCACTCGCTCTACCCGAAGTACAAGGGCGGACGGCCGAAGATCTTCACGCTGCCCGAGCGCTGCGAGATCAAGAAGATTGCCAAGTGTCCCCGTACTGTTCTGAGTGCTCCACCAAGTACGGAGAAATGTGCACCAGTCTCAGAGGGACGGTCGTGCTCAGACCAGGGTGGAGATGCAGAACGGGTGGCCTGCGGGATCCAGCAGGACCCGCCACCGGTCGGGGTCCGGCTGGAATTCGGGCTTGACGGCTCCCAGAGCGAGCAGGCGAGCCTGAGCGGCGTCCAAGTCGTCGACGCCTAGTTCTATATGGGCCTGCTTCTCCTGGGAGGGATCCGGCCAAGTGGGGCGGCGGTAGTCGGTGAGCCGGTTGAATCCCAGTCCTGCAGCTCCCTCTCGGCCGAGCAGGATGAAATCCTCGGTGGAGAGGACCACAGGCAGGCCGAGGGCCTTTCCGTAGAAGTGGGCCAGCTCAGCGGGGTCAGGGCAGTCGAAGGTGACAGCCGAGTAGCGGAACGTGGATGCTGACGTGTCTTCATGGCTCATGGGCGGGACGGTATTAGGGATCTAGGACAAGCTGGGTCCTATTTGTGATGTGGTCGGCACGTTCGCTCACCTTCTGCGATTGGCCTCCTGGTCGCTCAGGCCACGTCTGTGTCCCGCTCGATGGCCTGGAGCCGGTTCTTGAGCCGGTAGCTGTTGCCGTTGATAGAGACGACTTCGCAGTGGTGGAGGAGGCGGTCGAGGATGGCGGTGGCGAGGACCTCGTCGCCGAAGACCTGACCCCACTCGCTGAAGGTCTTGTTCGAGGTCAGGATGACCGAGCCCTTCTCGTAGCGCTTGGAGATCACCTGGAAGACCAGGTTCGCTTCCGCGCGTTCGAGGGGTTGGTAGCCGACTTCGTCGACCACGAGGACGCTGGGCCGCAGGTAGGTGCCGAGCTTATTGACCAGCCGTCCGGCGGCCTCGGCGGTCTTGAGGTGACGGACCATGTCGTCGAGGGTCGTGAAGTAGATCGAGTAGCCGGCCCGGCAGGCCGCGACGGCCAGGGCGACGGCGATGTGCGTCTTGCCGACTCCCGGCGGGCCCAGCAGGGCCGCGTTGGCCTTGGCCTCGACGAACGAGAGGGTGGCGAGGTCTTTGACCTTGCGGGGGTCGAGGTCGGGCTGGAAGGAGAAGTCGTACTCATCGAGCGTCTTGTGGTGCGGCAGCTTCGAGGTCCGCAGCCCTTGGCGGAAGCGACGGTCGTCGCGGACCGCGAGTTCCTCGGAGAGGACCAGGTCGAGGAAGTCGAGGTAACCCATCTTCGCCTCGTCGGCCCGGCGGGTGAACTCGTTGATTGTCTCCGCGAGATGGGGCAGGCCGAGCTTGCCGGCCGTGGTGCGGATGCGGTTGCCGGTCAGCTGGCTCAAGAGCGTTCCTTCGTCGCGCGGTGGGTGGAGAAGGGGCGGGTGCCGGTCAGTTCGTCATAGACGGACAGCGGGCGGCGGCCAACTTCGACGCTGGCGGCTGCGGCCCGGTTCAACAGGGCTTGCAGCGGGCCGGCTTCGAGGCCCAGTGGCTGGTCATGGCGAGGCCGGGGGACCACGTCGCCGGTGGTGACGCGCCGGTTGTCGCCCTTGGGCAGGCCGTCCCAGTGCTTCTCGTCGACGACACGCGCGCCGCGGCCGACTGCCCGCGGATGGACAGCCAAGAGGGTCCCGCCGCTGGCGTCGGGGACGGTGGAGTGCAGGCTGATCTGCGACTTCGTGGCCCGGACCTCGACCAGTTGACGGGGGCGGACCTTGCGGGCTGGCACCGAGTAGAGGTTCGCGTCGAAGGCGACCAGGCAGTCCTTGCCGACGTGCCGCAGATGCCGCTGGGCGACCACATACGGAGTCGGCGGCGGCGGCCGCAGGGCCACATGATCGCGCACGGCCCGGTGCCCGATGACCTCGCCGTGGGTGCCGTGCACCTTCGCCCTCCGCAGCGGCACCCAGGCGGCGAAGGCGGCATTCATCTCCTGGATCGAGGAGAAGGCCCGTCCGGACAGCACGTGGTCTCGGACGATCAGCACTTGCCGTTCGACCCGGCCCTTCCCTGTCGGCCGATAGGCGGCCAGGACATCGATATCGAAGTCGTAGTGCCCGGCGAACGCGACCGCTTCCGGGTGCAGCGGGACCGCCTCGCCCGGTGCGACGTGCCGGCGCACGACGGTCTTGGTGCGGTCGTAGACGATCGTCATCGGCACCCCGCCGAAGTGCGCGAACGCCTGCCGATGGCAATCGAAGAAGCTCGCCAGATCCTGGCTGGTGGTGAAGCAGCAGAACGGATCACGCGAGTACGACAGAGTCATATGGAACGAGTAGACCTTCGGGATCCCCACGTGGGCGAGGATCTTGCCCTCATCGCCCCAGTCGCACTGGGCCTGGGCGCCCGGGACTACCTCGAACCGGCGATGCAGACCCGCCAGTTCACCCGGACTAATACCGAGATCCTCGGCAATCCGGGGCCGGGCCTCCTGAAGATAGATCTTGACCCGCTGGTAATTGATGGTGACCCCGTACTCCGACGCCAGACGCTCGTGGATCACCGATGCCTTCAAAAGGATCTCTGACCTGAGCATCGCGTCGATCAGCGGCGCCACCTCGTCGACCGCCCGTCGCTGCTGTCGGCCCTCGGCCGTGCGCTTCGGCGGCGCGACGGGAGCCTCGCCCGACAAGTATTTCGTGACCGTGCGACGGTTCAGCCCGGTCTCCTTCGCGATCTCCCGCAGGCTCATCGCACCGGACTCGTACAGACCGCGAAACCGCCTCAACTCCAGCCAGCGATGCGGGTCCAAGACCACCTCAGCCTCCCCTCTACCACCCCGTGACCGATGACAGAACACTCGCGGGACCCACCCGCCACCGCATCAACTTTGGTGCACTCTCATCCGTACGAGATGGTGCACGATCACCTGTACGCCGACACCAAGTCCAAGCCGACTGAGCACGACCTGCCGTTCTCGACCTGGAGTCTGACCAAGCTGGCGGACTTCCTGGTTGCCGAGGGGGTGGTCGACGACATCAGCCACGAGGGCCTGCGCATCCTGCTCCGCGAGGAAGGCGTCTCCTTTCAACGCCTGAAGACCTGGAAGACCTCCCGCGACCCCGACTACGCGGCCAAGAAGGCACGCGTCGAGCACCTCTACGCCGTCGCCGACAAGGAGGTCATACCAGAGGACGGCGAGCCCGAAGCCTTCTTCTGCATAGACGAGTTCGGGCCCCTCAATCTGATGCCGCATCCGGGTCGGCAGTGGGCCGAACGCGGTGGCAAGCATAAGGACCCCGACCGTGAACCGCGCCGCAGGCGGCGGGCGACCTACAACTGCTACGGCGGGGTGTGCCACCTGTTCGCGGCCCTGGACCTGGGCAAGGACAAGCTCTATGGCCACATCAAGCCGATCAAGAGGCGGACGCAGTTCCTGGAGTTCTGCCGCTACCTGCGCAGCCTCTACCCGCCCGAGGTGCGGCTCGCGATCATTAGACAACTTCTCCCCGCACCTGACCACGAAGAAGTGCCAGCGGGTCGGCACCTGGGCTGCGGCGAACAACGTCGAGATGGCCTACACCCCGACCAACAGCTCCTGGCTCAACCGCATCGAGGCCCAGTTCACGGCCCTGCGCTACTTCACCCTCGACGGCACGGAGCACGTCGACCACAAGGAACAGGGCAGCATGATCCGCCGCTACATCATCTGGCGAAACCGCCACGCCGACGACCAGCGTCTACGCGCCGTCGTCGACAGGGCAAACGTTGCCTGATCCGGCACTAGACTCTCCACCGCCAGGGAGTTGACCAGCAGAAACACAGAAGTACGGCTGTATGTCAAGCTGTCGGCGAGGGGCCTGCTCAGCAAATCCGTTTCCAACGGCCCCCGGCGCGCGCGAGATCCGCCGTGCTACGTCGCGGTGGCGAGCGGCAAGAGCTGCTCCGCCCAGATGGTCTTGCCGGATTGGTCGTAGCGGCTGCCCCAACGCGAGGTGAGTTGGGCGATGAGGAACAGGCCACGGCCACTCTCGTCGGCCCAGCGGGCCCGGCGCAGGCGGGGCTGGGTATTGCTGGGGTCAGTGACCTCGCAGATGAGCGTGGTGACGTCGTGGATCAGGCGCAGGCCGATGGGGCCGCCGGCGTAACGGATGGCGTTGGTGACCAGTTCACTGACCACCAGTTCGGTGGTGAAGGCCAGGTCGTCCATCCCCCAGGCGGCGAGCTGCTGGAGGGTGGCCTCGCGGGCATCGGTGACGACGGCGGGGTCGGCCTGGAACTCCCAGGCGGCGGTGGCCTGCGGCGGCAGGACGCGGGTGCGGGCCAGGAGCAGGGCGATGTCGTCGCGTGACGGACTGTCGGCGGCTTCGGCGAGCAGAGCGCGGCCGGTCTCCTGCAGGGGGCCGTCTGGGCGGTAGTGCGCTGCCAGGCGTTCGGTCAGGTACCGCTGACCGGCGTCCACGTCGTGATCGGCTCGTGCGATCAGCCCGTCTGTGTACAGGGCGAGGATGCTGCCGGGGGCCAAGTCGATCGTGGTGGTTTCGAAGGGCATGCCACCAACTCCCAGCGGTGGCCCCGGGGAGAGCTCCTCAAGGACGCGGGCGGTGCCGTCCGGCCGGAGAAGAATGGGCGGCGGGTGACCGGCGGAGGCCAGGGTGCAGCAGCCGGTGACGGGGTCGTATAGGGCATACAGACACGTAGCCCCGATCGTGTCCTGCTGTTCGGGGCCGGCCTCGGTGGCAAGTCGGCTGACAAGGTCGTCCAGGTGGGTGAGTAGTTCGGTGGGATCGAGCTCCAGATCGGCCAGGGTCTGAATAGCGGCACGCAGCCGGCCCATGGTGGCAGTGGAGGGCAGGCCGTGGCCGATAACGTCGCCGACGACGAAGGCGCATCTCAATGAGGGCAGCGAGATCACGTCGAACCAGTCGCCGCCGATCTCGGCGCCGCCCCCGGCGGGCAGGTACACCCCCGCGGTGTCCGCCGCCAGGGAGTCGGTGGTGGCCTGCGGGAGCAGGCGCTGCTGGAGGGCGACGGCCGCTCGGTGTTCGCGGGTGTAGCGGCGGGCGTTGTCCACGCTCAGCGCCGCCCGGGAGGCGATCTCGGCCAGCAGCTCCGCGTCCTGCTGGTCGAAGGGTTCGCGCTGCTCGGTGCGCCAGACGTCGATGGAGCCGAGCAGCAGGCCGCGCGTGAACAGAGCGGCGCAAACAACCGAGTGCCCACCCTCGGGGACGAACCTGCCGAGAATTTCCGGGGTACCGAATGCATCGACATAGCTCGCCCGGTCAAGGATGACGGCCTCGCCGCGCTGGTAGCCGCGCACCACAGGGTGGTCCGGCCATGGGGGAAATACCTCACCGGGCTGAATGAGCGCGGCCGGCCAGGGACCGGAGGCCGAAGCCACCGAGGCCATGCGCAGGTGCAATTCTCCTCCGCCACGGATCTTGGGGGGCTCCTCGCCTTCGAGCACGGCCTCTGCCAGAGCCGCATAGGCCAAGTCCCCGAAGGCCGGAACGAGGACATCCACTAGGTCCTGGGCCGTGTGCTTGACGTCGAGGGAAGCGCCGATCTGGACCGAGGCCTGATATCGCAGCTCCAGCTCGCGGCGGGGCCGCTGCTGCCCGGTGACATCTGTGCAGAGCGCGGCCACCCCACTAGCGCGTCCCTGGGCATCATCCAGCCGGAATGCGGACAGCGCGGACCACCGCCCCCCGGGAATCTGCGGCGAGCCCATCCACTGCTCGTGCCTGACCAGCGGCACACCCGTATCGAGTACCCGGCGCAGTGCCGCCTCGGCGCCCTCGGCGTCCTGCGGGGACATCACGTCCGCCAGACGGCCGCCGATGGACAGACCGATGCCGCCGAACATGTCGGGTGTGATGTTGGTCCGCACGACGGTCAGGTCCGAGTCATGGATGCCGATCCCGATTTGGTCCTGAGCGAATAGCGCACGCAGCAAGGCTGCACCCTGCTCCCAGTCGATCACGCGGCGGGCGGGGGCGGCCAGGACGAGAAGCGAGGAGGCCGGCAGCGGCGATACCTGGAAGGCGACCTCGACTACGTCACCGGAGCGGTGCCGCAGCAGTGCCCGCCCCGCGTGCGGAATCCCGGTCTCCTCGGCCTCATCCCGGCAACACCACTCGGAGGTGTCGGCGAGCAGGTCCTCGGCCGGCTTCCCGCAGACTTCCGCCGCCGTCCGTTCCAGCAGTTCCTCGGCCGCGCGGGACCAGCACAGCACAGTGCCTTGAGCGTCGATCACGACCGTCGCGATCTCGCCGAACACGGACGGCCAGGCGTCTCCGCGCCAGGGTGAGGACCGCATCATGCGCACCTCCAGCCAATGACCATTACGTTCAGTATGCATGGTTGAGCCGGTATGTGAGGTTTCCGATGCGATGAGGCCGCAGGGTCGAACCATCGCCGCTCTTGGTCGAGCGCATCTTCTGCACCCTAACGAGGTCGTGCATGGTTGGCGGTGGCACGTCGAGGGCCGAGGTTTGGCCGTCGTGTTCACATGCGCACGCTGCTGGCGATGGTGGCGGTCTGCTGGTGGGAGAGCAGTCCGGCGACGGCTTGGATGATGTCACTCATGTGCTTGCGGCGGCCGTGGTGGCGGGCGAGGGCCCGCCAGTTCTTGAGGTGCCCAATGCCGTGCTCGACGCGAATGCGGCGTGAGGAGTGGGCCTTGCGCTGGCGTTCGGGGCTACGAAGAAGGTGATTGTGATAGTTCAACTGCGGCCCTGTTGTGGGGCCGTGGCCCGTGTGCTCAACGGTGGACGGAGCGGTTCAGCTCGAGGAGCTGCTCCCGCGTGGGCGTGGAGGTGAACTCGAGGACGCGCTCCAGCATGCGGTCCCGGACGTGCGGGGCCGCGTCCCGGTCGGCCGCGTTGAGGGCCTTCTCCAGGTCCTTCAAGTCCAGTTCGGTGCAGTAGACGGGCATCATCGGCTGCTGGCGCCAGGAGTCGGCCAGAGTACCGGCGTCGAAGGGGTCGAATCCGGATTCGTCCACCAGGCGCATGCCCACACGCCGCGCCTCTTCGGAGTCTGCCGCGACCGGCAGTGCGATGCGGTCCGGGGTGCCCGCGGGAGCGTCCATGACCTCGAGCGTTTGTGACAGTACGGCGTTCCACGCCTTGACCACGGGCCGCCCCAGCTGCTCGGTGACCCACAGGCTTTCCACTTGGCCGTTGTCCACCGCCTCGATGGCGCCATCCCGGTGGGGAAAGTAGTTGGAGGTGTCGATGACTACGGTCTGGTCGGGTACGGAGGCGAACAGCGGAGCCACCGCCGGGATTCGCCCGAACGGGATGGACAGAACGATGACGTCCTTGCCCTGAGCGGCGTTGGCCGCGGTCACCGCATGCGCCCCGAATTCCAGTGTCTCGGCATCGATCGTCTCGGGTCCCCGAGAGTTGGCGACCGCGACGTCGTGTCCGCCGGCGCTGAACCTGCGCGCCAGTGTCGTCCCGATCGGCCCAGTTCCAATAACCCCAATTTTCACGAATTATCCCTTTCAAGGTTGCGCCAGCCCCTGGGGAGGTGGGCGATTCGTTATGGACGGCTGCGCGGAGAGAATTCCCGGCACCCCCGCGGGCGCCTAACGATGTCTGTGAATAGGGCGGCCGGTGGCCTACCCCTCGTTGTCCTGTTCGCGGCGTCCGCTCTCAGTGAGTGCACGCAGGCGGCCGAGCGGTTCCTCGGAGGCGTCCCCGAGCCGCGCGATGTCCGCCCGGGGGGGTGCCCCTATGGGGGCGGACGCCGGCCTCCTTGGCCACCGCTGCTACGGAGGTGTCGAGCCCTTCCCTCGGGAAGTGGCGCTGCGCCGCTTTCAGGGGACTGCATGGTTGCGCTGGACGGCTGCACGAGCTTGCGCCTCTGTCGTCCCTCGGCGCTCATGCACCCTCCCGTTGCTTGTGTTTCCGCGGCCACAGCAAAACGGAGCCTGTCTCCGCATGGAGTCGAGCCTAAAACGGATGCAGCCTCCGGTCAAACTCGTCGCGCCGCCCTGAACCTCCGGTCTACCGGATGAGATGACGGGGCAAGCCGTGACGGCCCATTGATCGTCTCCAGCATGCGCTTGGTCGGCGCTGCGGGTAGACGATGGAGGGTTGGTCGTGGTGGGCTGCGAGACCACACCATGGTGTTGTACGGCGGTAACGGTCTTCACAGGAGGAGCAACCTCATCGCGTGCTTGGCGTCGATCGCCTACGCGTCGATGAGTTCCCGGAACTTCGCGCCATGCCAAACGAGCGGCTCGTTCTGGCCGACGCCGAGCTGTTTCACCTCGAGCAGGGCCATCCAGTGGTCACCTGCCTCGGAAACCTCATGGATCGAGCACTCGAGCCACAGCGCTGCGTCTTCGATGAAGATGGCGCCTTCGTCGCCGACTTCGACCGCAACCTGCTCGAAGCGGGCAGCGCGGTCCTTGCCTGCGAGCTTGCGCAGCAGATCGCCCTGGCCTTTGCCGAATATGGATACGCCGAGCGAGTCGGCAGCCTTGATCAGGCCCCATGTCTCAGAAGACTTCTGCACCGCGACCGCGACGAGGCACGGTTCGAGCGACGCGCCCACCATGAAAGACGACGCGACGAGCGCGTGCTTCTCGCCGCCGATGTCGACCGCGAGCACCGCCACGCCGGACGGGAACTGCGCGAACGCGTTTCGGACGATCATCGGGTCGTCGCTGGACGTGCGCACTTTGGACCGGGTCATAAGTCCTCCTCCTTTCGCGGGGCACATGCACGGACCCCACTGTCCGCCCCGTCGCTTGCCTGATCACGTCAAGGTGACCGCGATGGGAACACTGCAACGCTCTGGGTGAGCCAGAGCTGAAAAAACTTCCGTTGTGATTACGGGTATTGCCGACCCGTCGGTACCGCGCCGCGGGACGCCGGCGTCGTGGCGTGGCCGCGGCCCATGCCTGGTCCTGCTCCGGTGCCGACGGGAACTCGTCTGTCGAAGTCGAGTGGGCCGAAGGCGTCGTCAGCTCGGCTTCGTCACGCCGACCCCGCGATGCGGAGACGTCGGCGCGGAGAGCCGTGAATCTGCCGCGAAGAGGCAAGCGGACGTCATGCTTCGGCTGAGTCCGACGCGTCGTGCGAGCAGGCCGACGTCGATCCGTGCGCGCCCTGCGCGACGCTGTGCCTCAACGGCGTCCACAACGCGCAGAATCGCCCACCGAGGCGGCGGCCGACGCGCGGTCATCGCGCGCCCGCTTCGGGTGAAGTTGATGTCGCCCACTTGCGGACGTCCTCAACATCTTTCGCCAGCTGCTCCACAAGGTCCTCGACGTCACGAAACCGTCGCTGGGGGCGGAGGCGGGTCACGAGATGAACCGATATTTGCCGGTCGTACAGATCGATCTCCACGTCGAGAAGATGGGCTTCGAGGAGTCGTTGGCCGTGGCGGCCGTAGAAGGTGGTCCTCCGGCCGACGGAGACCGCAGCGGGCCAGTGTCGGCCGTCATCCTGCGTGACGACTGCGGCGGACCAGACACCGTCCAGGTGAGCGCTGGTCTCCATGGTCAGGTTGGCGGTGGGAAAACCCAGCAATCGGCCGCGGGCATCGCCGTGTTGGACGACGCCGGTGACAACCTGGTCTCGGGACTGAACGCTTTCGATTGCGAACGGCCGGCTCGCGGCCAGGTACTGGGCACGGCTCTGCCGAGTCATCTGCCGCACTAGGATCCTCCTCGCTGCGGTCGGGGGCCACATCAGTTCACGAGCCGTGTCGTCAGTAGTGCTCTGCGACGAGGGCGTTGTTGTCGTAGTCACGCTGGGCCTGCCGGTGACACCACCCGGCCTTTGTGCATTGATCGGCGCCCCAAGACCGGTGTCGGCACGGCAGTGGATCGGGGTGTCTGCAGCGCGCGCCGGGCACTTCGCGTGATGGACGACCTCGGGCGGGGTGAGCCACCCCGCATCCGAAACAGCCTGCCCCCAAGCCGACATCCCGCCGGTATCGCCGGATTCGGTTGGTCCCGTGACGGCGAGCCTGAGCTGTTGAGGGTCAGGGAAGGCCATCTGCCTTCATTCCTTCATGAATGGTCGGACGTCAGGCGCGCAGACCCGCGTCGCGCATGAGCGGGAAGATCTGCTCGTTCATCCGGTCGAGACCCTCGTCGTAATCGACGAGTCCGGTGCAGATGCCCGTGATGCCCGAGTCGTGCAGCTTCTGGAGCCCGTCGACGATCATCTCGGGTGTGCCGACGAGCGGAACGAGACCGGCCCGGAAGAACGTCCTGATGGTCTCGTCCTGCTTCGGGTCTTCGGACTTCTTGTAGTGATCCCAGCTCCACCCGCGGGCATCGCCGTTCTGGATGATGTGCTTGTAGCGGAGGGCGCTCTCGTAATCGCCCTTCTCCTCGATGTACTCGAGGTACTCCTTGGCTTCCTTCTCCGTGTCCTTGCAGATGATGTGCACACCGGACCACAGGCCGAGGTCCTCACGCCCGGCCGCGTCGGCGTTCTCGCGCAGCTTGGGTGTCACCGACTGGCTGTGCTCGACGCTGCCGATCGCCGCGAACAAGATGTTGGCGTGCTTGAACGCGAACTGCTGGCCGGCAGGGCTGGATCCCGCGCTCATCACCATCGGCCCGGGCGTCTGAACGGGCTTGGGCCACGACTGGGCACCCTGGAGGTGGAAGAAGTCCCCGTCGAAGTCGAACTGGTAGTCGTCCTCGACCGCCCAGAGTCGCTCGACGATGGTCATCCACTCGTCGGCCAGCTCATAGCGCTTGTCGTGCTCGGGCACCTCGACGCCGAACATATGGTACTCGGGCTTGAAGTAGCCAGCTGTGGCGTTCAGGCCCATGCGGCCGCCGCTGATGTGGTCGACGGTGGCCATCATCTTCGCCGCCATCACCGGGTGGATGAAAGGAACGAGGCAAGTGGCGAAGATCTGCATGTTCTGCGTCGCTGCTGCCAGGCCTGCTGCCCAGGTGAACGTCTCGTACTGTCGGCCCCACGGGCGGTCGGGGCCCGAGAGCCCCTGCCAGCGGGCGATGGGGATGAACCCGTCGACACCGTAGCGATCGGCCTTCTGGGCGAGCCCCTGGATCTCGTCCCAGTTGCCGAGCTTGATCGTGTTCTCGGCGAGGTTGAGACCGCCCTGGCCGGTCGTTACGTTCGCGCCGAAAACTGCGACCTTGAACTTGTTCGGGCCGCCAATCATGGGGCGCTGAGAACGTGCGACGGTGTGATCGGCTACGAAGTCGCGTGGTGCGATATTTTGCGTCATGGGTTTTCTCCGTACTGTTGCGACTCTGGATACCGAAGGGCGTCCGGCCCATATCGGTTCCTGCGAAGAGGAAGGCGACTGCTGCGATCACGAGCGGCGATGTCGACCCTGTCGCTAGGGGTGACTTCGAACGGTGGGAGTACTCACCGATCTGTTGTGGTGTCGCTGTGTCGGCTTCTCTGTCCCGCTGATGAATGACGCTAGGAGCGCCGGCACCGGACCACCATGGCAAGGGACGCCATCAACGCAGGAAAACGCGCCAAGGTGTCACCACTTGCCGGTTGGTGGCGTGAGATGTAAGGCTTCTGGCGTTACTTCCGACGCCAGGCGGTTCTCCTGTCGCCGCGGCGCTTCCGGAGCGGCACCCCGTCGCCTCAACGAAGAGGAGAGAGAGATGGATTCTCCGACCGTTCCCCCCGGCATTCCAGCGAACATGCCATGCAGTGGAGCGACACCCGTGTCGGCTTCGTCGGCCCCCCTTGGCCGGCCGGTTCCCCAGCGCGGCGAAAGTGCCAAGCGATGAAGCTGAACTCGTACCAGAACTTGCGCGTGCCGAATTTTAGTGTGCACACGTTGTGTCAGCTGCTCGAGGAAGCGGATCTCGACTGGCGAACCGCGCTCGCGAATGCAGAGATCGACCCCGGCGCGCTGAATCGACCGGGAAGTACCATTCCTGCAAAGAAGGAGCTGGCATTCCAGCTTCAGTTCGTTGCTCTCACAAGAGATCGCGTGGATCTTTGGGTGCGGGCAATGCGCGCCTACACGACAAGCACCTACGGCGTTCGCGGAATGGCCCTGGCGACCGCCCCGACCGTTGAGGCGTGGGTGGAAGTTGCCAGCGCAACCGACAATGCCCCTGGGCTCCTCGAAATCATGCCTCTCCGAGCACCGGATGGGACAGTGGTGGGAATTGAATACGCCTACCCTGACGCCCCGGACGAGTTGATCCCGTTCAGCGTGTACCGTGATCTATTTGCCAGCACCCGATCACTCGCGTGGCTGTACGGGGACACCTTCCCTTTCACTCGGGTCGAGGTGCCTATCGCGGAAATATCGCCCGAGGCTTTGGCGTACGTTTCCTGCGGAATCGAATGCGGCGCAGAGGCGTTGCGGCTGCGGTGGAGCCCTGCGACATCGAAGATGGAACTGCCCTTCGGTAACGCCTTCCAGCACGAGGCGTGGGTCAGAGCGGATACCCAGATCATCGACTCGTTCAGGGCGACTGGTGACTGGCCCCACACCGTCGCGAAAGCCATAAGGGCCGCGCCCAATCTCTACCGCACATTGGCAAATGCGGCCGCGGCGCTGCAAGTCTCCCCACGTACCCTGCAACGCAAGCTTGAACTCACGGGCAAGGACTTCGGCCGGGTGCGGGACGAGACTTTGAGTGAACTGGCCTGCGATCTGCTCTCGAATACAGATCACTCCGTATCGGAAATATCCCGCAAGCTGGGCTATACGGATCCGGCCAGCTTCACCATGGCCTTCAAACGGTGGAGGGGGATGCCTCCGACGGCGTTCAGGGAGGCTGCTCGGTACAGCGCCAAGAATTCCTGACGGAAGCGGTGACCGTGACCGTTGGTGTGTCCGCTCGCTCGGCCCCCGGCAGCTTCTTCCGGGGGACGGAGCCTCAGTGATCGTAGGCAGCAACGATGCGGCCGACGGCTCCGCCCTTGCGGAGGCGGTCCAGGCCTTCCGGGATTTCGTGCGGTGCGATTCGGTTGATCGGCGGGTTGGGCAGCTCCGCTGCGCTTGAGTTCGTAGAGCTCGGCGAGGTCCTGTTGTGTGCCCGAGAGGAGCCGAAGGTACGCAGCTGCTTGAAGATGAGGGCCTGGGTGTTCACCGTGGCCTGTAAGCGGCCGAGGCCGACCTGCACGAGCGTCCCGGACTTGCCCAGCGTTTCAACCGCTTGAGCGGTGGTGGTTCCGAAGCCCGCGTAGTCCACGATCAGCGGCAGATCCTTGTCGGCGAACTCGGTGATTGACTCGGCGACGCCCGCCAGCCCGATCTCGGCGGCGAGCTCCCGTGAGGACGGGGAGATGTCGGCGGCGTAGACCTCGGCTCCCTTGAGGACGGCGACACGCGCGCCGATGTAGCCGAGCCCACCCAGGCCGATCACGCCGACCCGCATGCCCTTCTTCAGGCCGCCGACGGTGACCATGGCGTGGTACGAGGTGATGCCCGCGTCGGTCGCCATCGCGCGCACTGGCGGCCCGGATCTTGGGGCCGTAGCCGTCCCAGGCGCCGTAGCCGATGGCGTCGCCGTCGGCCATCACGGCTGCGGCCCGACCCGGTCGCCGACCTTCCAGCCCTCCATTCCGGGGCCGGTACCTCTTCCAGAGTCAGCGGCCGGCCGGTTCCGTGGAATCGCCATGGCTTGATCGGTCCTACTTCTCCTTTGCTGCGGGAGATACGCACGGTCGGCACATCGCCCACCGCCCGTGGATCGTCGGCGAACCGTATGGTCCAACTTGCCGCACTGAGCTTGTCGTTGGCCTGTTCAGTGCGATCACGTGGTTGCAGGGTCGAACACGACGACTCCGGGCTCGACAAGCCGCGCGTCGGTGTTGGTCAGGGTGCCGTAAGGCTGAAGGCGGTCCCGGAACATGTCGTCGAAGGCCCGCTCGACATCCTGTACGGTCCACGAGTCGCGGGTCAGTGGCCGGTCCAGGACCTGGGGGTGGGTCATCAGGTGCAGTTCGCGCCCGTTCGCGAGGCGTACGACCTGGCCGTTCACGCCCTTGCTCAGGTCGGACAGCAAGTAGAGAACGACGGGTGCGTTCGTCGCGGGTGGCGGCGCGACCGCCTGCCCGCCGAAGTACTTCGTATAAGCGGCCGTGCCGGCGTCCATCATGGGCGTGGAGGCATGCGGGGCCATGGCATTGACCCGGATGTCCCCGTCCTGGCCGCCGAACTCGTTTGCCCAGGCGTACGTGAGCGAGGCGACCGCACCCTTGGCCGCCGCGTACGCGCTCATCATCCGCAGACCGACCTGCGCGCCCGAGGTTACGTTGACGATGGACCCGCTGCCCTGCATCGCGGCGAGACCGTGAACCGACATGAAGTAGGTCCCGTAGACGCCGATGTCGATGTGCCGGCGGATATCGGCCTCGGTCTCGGTGCCCGCGACGGTGGGGTTCAGGTAACCGGCGTTGTTCACCAGGCCGTCGAGTTTGCCAAAGCGTTCCACGGCTGCCGCGACGAGCTTCTCGCAGCTGTCCCAGTCGGTGACGTCGGAAACGACCGCGAGCGCCTCGCCACCCGCGCCGTTGATCGACGCGGCGACTGCCTCGACAGACTCCGCGTTGATGTCCGAGATGACGACGCGCGCGCCCTCGGTGACGGCAGCGCGTGCGTACGCCTCGCCGAGACCGCGGCCTGCGCCGGTTATCAGGACATGCTTGCCCCGGAGGACTCCCGTACTGGGCATGATTCAAACTCCCTTGTCTGAGGGGCTGTGCTGGTCTGAGCTGGGTGTCGTGTGCGACCGAACTCGGTGTCAGACCAGCAGCAGCATCGGGTTTTCGATCCGCTCGACGAACGCCGTGAGCCACTGTGCGGCGAGCGCGCCGTCGATCACGCGGTGGTCGGCCGAGAGCGTCACCGTCATCACCGTGCCCACGGCCAGCTCTCCGTCGTCCACGACGGGCACTTGTCGAACCGCGCCGACCGCCAGGATCCCCGCCTGCGGCGGGTTGATGATCGCTGAGAACTCCTGGCTTCCGTACATGCCGAGGTTCGACACGGAGAAGGAGCCGCCCTCGAGCTCGTGCTGCCTGAGGCGCCCGGCCCGGGCGCGCTCGGCGAGGTCCCGCACGGTGAGCGCTATCTCGCTGACGGCCAGCCGGTCCACGTTGCGTACGACGGGCGTGACGAGCCCGCCCTCGATCGCGACGGCCACCGCGACGTCGACAGTGAGGTGGCGGTGCAGGACGGTCTCGCCCCAGGTGGCGTTCGCCTCCGGGATCGCACGCAGGACTCCCGCGACGGCCTTGAGTACGAAGTCGTTGACCGACACCTTGACGTCGGCGACCGCGTTGACCTGCTTACGCAGGGCAAGCAGCTCGTCGACCCGTGCGTCCGCGACGAGGTAGAAGTGCGGCACCGAGGTCTTGCTCTCGGTGAGACGGCGGGCGATCGCGCGCCGCATGGAGGTCAGCGGGACCTCCTCCACGCCGTCCGGGGCGGAGGCGCCAGAGGCTGGCGCCGCAGGCGCGGCGGGTGCCGATGCCGCGGCGGGCGATGCAGTCGCTGCAGGCTCGGCGCCGGACGCCGCCGGGGACATGGGAACATCGCGTCCCTCACGGACCGCGCCCTCGATGTCACGGCGCACGACACGGCCGCTCGGTCCTGTCCCCGTGATCGTGGCGAGGTCGATGCCGTGCTCCTTCGCCAGCCTGCGCACGAGCGGGCTGGTGAAGCGTCGGCCAGAGGGCTCGGCCGGCCCACGTGTGACGGAGCAGGACTGGGGCACGGCGCTCGAGGCCCCCGCCGAGGAGGCGGCGGGCGCAGGCGCAGTGGCTGCAGGGGAGGAGGCCGGTGTCGCCCCGCCGGTCGCCCCCTCCACCCCCTCCACCCCCTCCACGGCCTCGCCCGGCGCGCCGACCGCGACGATCGGGTCTCCGACCGTGACCGTGGCGCCCTCGTCGGCGAAGAGGTGCAGTACGGTGCCCTCAACCTCGGAGGCGTACTCGACGACCGCTTTGTCGGTCTCGATCTCGGCGAGGGCGGTGCCGACGGCGATCTCCTGGCCGAGTGCGACCAGCCAGGTGGTGATCGCGGCCTCAGTGGTGTCGGCGAGTACCTCGGGCATGCGCACGATAGTGGCCATCAGACACCCCCCATCCCGGCGCGGACCTGCCCGATTCCCACGACGACCTCTTCGGTGCGGGCTATGGCGGCGCGCTCGAGCACCTTGGAGATGCTGGGGCTGGCCTCCGAGCCGGTGACCCGCTGGACGGGCTGGTCGAGCCAGTCGAACAGGCGGCGGTGGAGTTCGTCGGCGAGCCACCCGCCGTACGAGGTGCCCTTGGCACCTTGCTCGACGATCAGCACGGCGTTGGTCTTCCTCACCGACGTCTCGATGGTCTCCCAGTCGACTGAGGCGCGGTCGAGCCAGCGCAGGTCGATGACGTCGGCGTCGAGACCGGTCTCCTCGACCGACTCCAGGACGTGGTGGACCATCGACAGGTAGCTGATGATCGTGACGTCGGAGCCCTCGTGCCGCAGCGCGGCCTTGCCGAACGGCAGTTGGTAGTCGAGGTCTTCGGGGATCTCGTCGGCCCGGGCGTACAGGTCGACGTGTTCGATCACGAGCACCGGGTCCTCCAGAGCGAGCGCGGCGTTCATCAGGCCGACGTAGTCGGCGGCCGTCGACGGTGCGACGATCCGCCAGCCGGGGCTGGTCGCGAAGACGCCTGCGGGGTCCATGAGGTGCTGGGAGCCGTACCCGGAGCCCATCGCGACCTTGGTGCGCAGCACGAGCGGCACGGGGTTGACGCCGCCGAACATGTGGCGGGCCTTGCCGATCTGGTTGAAAACCTGGTCGGCGGCGACCCACATGAAGTCGGGGTACATGAACTCGACCACGGGGCGGAAGCGGCCGTCGAGGGCAAGGCCGCCCCCGAGACCGACGAAGGCGTTCTCGCTGATCGGGGTGGGGAGGACGCGTCCGGGGAAGCGCTTGGCCAGGCCTTTGGTGGCTCCGTTGGTGCCACCACCGAGGCGGTGCACGTCCTCACCAATGACGACGATCCGGTCATCCTGCTCCATGCGGCGGCCCATCACGGCCGAGACGGCATCGATGAACTTGCCGCGCTTGCCGACGACCGGAGTGGTCGCCGGGTCGAGCGTGCGCGCGCCGTCCAGCTCGCTGGTGTCACCGCGCAGGCCCACGTCGACGAACTCCGGCTGGGGCCACAGCTCGGGGCGGATGCGCCGCTTGCCGTCGGCATGGGGGTCGGTCTCGAGCAGCTGTGCGGTGACTTCGCGCATCGCCTGCCGCGCCTGATCGCGCACCGAGTCGACCTGGGTCTGGCTCACCAGGCCCAGCCCTTGCATCTCCGTGGCGACGCGCAGCAGCGGGTCGCGCTCGCGCCACGCCGCCTCCTCTTTCTTCGTACGGTAGCCGAAGGCACTGCCGGGATAAGGCCCGTTCTGGTGGAAGAAGCGGTACACCTCGGCCTCGATGACAGCCGGGCCCTCGCCCGCACGCATCCGCTCGCCGGCCTCGGTCGTCGCGAGGTGCACGGCGAGGGGATCCATGCCGTCGACGCGCCAGCCCGGCACGCCGAACCCTTGTCCGCGCACCGACAGGCGGGTGTCGGCGGTGATCTCGGAGACGTGCGTGGAGACGCCGTAGAGGTTGTTCTCGATGAAGAACCCGCTGGGGAGCTTCCACACGGCCGCGAGGTTCATGCTCTCGAGCACGGAGCCGATCTGGGCTGCTCCGTCGCCGAAGTAGTTGATCGTCAGGTCGGTGGTGCCCGCATGCTTCTGCGCCCACGCGTTGCCGGTGGCCATCGGGGCGCCGCCGCCTACGATCGCGTTGGTGCCGAGCGCCCCTGCCTCGAACCACTGCAGGTGCATCGACCCACCGCGGCCACGGCAGTACCCCTGCGCGAGACCGAGGATCTCGGCGAGGGCCTTCTGCAGGACGTCACGGATCTCGGGCGTGACGAGGGCGGTGAGGTCGGAGCGGACACCGCCCACGTGGGTCAGCGCCTTCGCGAGGAACTGGTGGTGCCCGCGGTGGGACCCGTTGACGGCGTCCGTCGAGCGCAGGCCGATGATCGAGCCGACCGCGCCGCCCTCCTGGCCGATGCTCGAGTGGGCAGGCCCGTGGACGAGCCCCTCGCCGGCGAGTTCGAGCACGGTCTCCTCGAAGGAGCGGATCAGGTGCAGCTGGGCCAGCATGCCCGCGAGGAGCGCGGGGTCGGCACGCTTCCAGTCCGCGGGGGTGGTACTCAGCTCGACCCACGGGGTCTGCGTGTCCAGTCGCCGATGCTTCGGCATGGTCGTCCCTTCAGCACACGCCGGCGTGCGCGTCGTCCTCGTGGAAGTGGTGTGGGGCGCGGGATGGAAGAAGGTGCCCCACCGGTGTCAGGCGGCGGTCTGGATCATCTCGTCGCGCTTGTAGTGGTCGAGCAGCTCGGCGCCGTTGGCGGTGATCACGACGAGGTTCTCGAGCCGGACGCCGCCCACGCGGTGCTGCCCTTCGATGCCCTCGATCGCGATGACCATGCCTTCCTTGATCTCCTCGGGGTGGTCGAAGGACCACTCGCGGGTGATCACCGGCGGGTTGTAGTGGATGGCGCGCGAACCGGCGTTGACCAGGCCGACCCCGTGTCCGAGCTCAAGGCTGAAGCACTCGGTCTCCGACCCGAAGCCCAGCTCCTCGGCGGGGGCGAGCACGGCCGCGACGTCCGCGGTGCTCGCGCCGGGGCGCATCAGGGAGATCGCGTGGTCGAGGCGGTCGGTGAGCTTCGTGTACGACGAACTCTCCGTCGCGGTCGGCGCGCGGCCGACAATGAACTGGCGGTACAGGCACGCGGTGTAGCCCATGTAGGACGTCCCGCAGGTCAACAGGTAGGCGAGGTCGCCGTACTCGACGATGCGGTCGCCGCCGCTGATCCCCCGCGGGAAGGACAGCGGGCCCGACAGCAGACGGGCCGCGCCGGCCTCGGCGCCCGCGTCCTCGATGGCGCGCCGGGCTGCGGTCGAGAGCTGTGCCTGGCGGACGCCGGGGCGCAGGTTCGCACGGACCGTCTCGTAGCCGGCGGCCGCCAGGCTGGCGGCCATGGAGATGCAGGCGATCTCGTCGGCCGTTTTGACGGTCCCGCACTCGAGCAGCAGTGGCAGGCCGGGGACCGTGTCGATGCCTGCGGCGTGGAGAGCACGCATCCCCGCCTCGTCGATCTCGCTCACGGCGAGCTGCTCGCCCGTGAGGGACCGCTCGGCGAGCTCGTCACGGATCTGCGCGGCGAAAGCGATGGACAGTTCCGCGATCGCCGAAGCAGGGGCCACCCCGCCCAGCCAGGAGATGGCCGGACGCCACCCGGGCACCCACGGCGCCTGGTCGGGCATCTGCTGCAGGGAGCCCGCGGGGGAGAACACGACCGGGTCGCCCTCGGCGAAGAACAGGGCGTATCCGGTCTGCAGCTGGAATTCCCCCCAGTGGAATCCCGTGAGGTAGCGGACGTTGTCGGCGCCGGCCAGCAGAAGCGCCGGCACACCCTGCGCGCGCATGAGCGCGCGCATCCGGTCTGCGCGCTCGCGGCGCATCCGGTCGACGTCCACGCCGACGTGGAGCTCGGAGCGGACAGGGCCGAAGTGCAGCTTCTGGTGGTGTCGAGGGTGCATCGGGGTGCCTTTCTTCGCGTACTGGGACCGCGGGGCGGCAAGGCGGGCTCAGGCGCCGCTGAGCGTGTGCCGGGTCCGGTCGAACGGGACGACCCGCTCGAGCCCGCCGTCGCGGACCTTCTCAACCCACGCAGGGTCTGCGATCAGGGCACGGCCGAGGGCGACCACGTCGAACTCGCCGGCGTCGAACTGCTCGGCGAGCAGCTCCAGGCGTTCCTCGAGCGACTCGCGGATCACGACGGGTACCTTCTCGGCAGCGGCCCCGGCGCCGCGGAACTCGGTGTCGACCCCGACGGACCCGACGGTGATGACGTGCGCCCCCGTGAGGCGCTTCGCCCACCCGGCCAGGCTGAGCGTCGGGTCGTCCTCGGGGAACTCGGGCAGCCAGTGGCGCCGGGTGGAGGCGTGGAGGACGTCCAACCCGGCATCGACCAGCGGCACGAGGAGTCTCTCGAGGTCGCGGGGAGTCTCGGCGATGCGTTCCGTGTAGTGGTCGGCCTTCCATTGCGAGAAGCGGAAGACGATCGCGAGGTCGTCGCCCACGGCGCCCCGCACGGCCTTCACGACCTCCGTCGGCAGGACGGTGCTGTTGCCGTAGCGGTCCTCGCGCTGGTTCGTGCGGTGCCAGAGGAACTCGTCGAGCAGGTAGCCGTGCGCACCGTGCAGTTCGACCCCGTCGAACCCGATCCTGCGGGAGAGCGCGGCCGCCTCTGCGAAGCTCGCGACGACCGCGTCGATTTCGGTGGTCGTCAGGGGCTCGCCGAGCGGTCTCCCGTCGAGGTCGAGGCCGGACGGCGACTGCGGTGGCACGCCCGGGTTGAGCGGGGAGGCGGTGCCACGCAGCGCACCCACGTGCCACAGCTGCGGGACGATCGCCGAGCCCTCGGCGTGCACGGCGTCGACGACCTTCCGCCAGCCGTCGGCCGCGGGTTCGCTGAGGTGCGGCACCGTCACTTTGTGCCCCGACGCCTCCCCGCCGACGTACGTGCCCTCGGTGATGATCAGCGCCACTCCGCCCGCAGCACGGGCCCGGTAGTGCTCGGCGTTCTCGGCCGCGGGTATCCCGCTTGGCGACATTTCGCGGGTCATCGGGGCGAGCGCGAACCGGTTGCGCAGGTGGAGCGACCGGACGTCCAGGGGCGAGTGCAGTGCCTCCAAGAGGCCGCGGGTGGGCGCGCCCATCACTCGCCCCCCGCCTGGATCTGCTCCCAACGGACGGTGGACGGGTGGACGACCAGCGGCGTCACCGTGATGTCGAGGTACGGGAAGAGCGGCAGGCCGCTGATCAGTGTGTGCAGCTCGTCGTTGTCCTCGACGTCCCAGACCGCGAGCGTGGCGTATGCCCCGGCCTTGCGCCAGACGTGCAGCTGCTTGCCGGCGCGCCGGGCCTTCATTCCGTAGTTGCTCTCGGCCTGCGTCAGTGCCTCCCACGCTTCGGCGTCGAGCGTCTCGGGCTTGCGGACTTGGATGTCCACCAGGAAGAGCATGACTGTTCTCCTCTCTCAGGCGGGCTGGACCACCGGCGTACCGGTGATCGCGGCCAGCGCTTTTGCGACTGTGGCGGGGGTGTTGTCGGTGACCCGGGCCAGGACGTGGCCGTCCGGGCGGACGAGTACGGCGCCGTCGGTATCGATCCCGTAGGTGGCCAGAGCCCCTGGGGTCAGGGCGACGGACGTGGCGGGCACGCCGTGGTCGGCGGCCGCACGGATCGCCTCGTCCGCGGCGCGTGCCCCGGTGGCGGCGAAGACCGTCACCCCGGCGCCGAGCACGTCGAGGGTCGAAGTGGTGCGGGCCTCGTCGAGCCACACGTGCGGGGCCCGCTCGCCGGGGTCGGCGCTCGGGGTGTACGTGCTGACCGGCCACGGGCCGCGGGACCGGCCCGGCTCCGGGACGACCGCCCCCTGGTCGTAGCGGTAGCCGATGTCCAGGCCCAGGTGGTGGAAGTTCTCGCTGCGGAAGGTGCGCGGGCCGTCGTGCTCCGCCCCCACATGCGAGCGGAAGTTCAGGACCGCCTCCTCGCGGTCGAACAGCGCGACCGGGCGGCGCTCAGGGCCGTAGGTGTCGAGCAGCGCGGGGGCGGCCCAGCCCCGCAGGACGGCGGCGAGCTTCCAGGCGAGGTTGTGGACGTCCTGGATGCCGGCGTTCTGGTTGAACCCGCCGTAAGGAGGCATGACATGTGCCGCGTCGCCCGCGAGGAAGACCCGGCCCTTCTGATAGTCGCTCGCCACCCAGGCGCCGACCTCCCACGCGCGACAGTCGATGATGTCGACGTCCAGGTCGGGGTCCCCGGTGGCCAGGCGGAGTTGCTCCCGCCAGTCGACCTGGTCGACCGGCAGACGGTCGAGGACCGGAGGCCGGCCGAGCATCGCCACGCGTCCTTCGGTGTCGACCGGTGCGAACACCACCGTGCCGACGGTGTCGGGGTTGTCGATGTAGATGAAGGCGGACTCGCTGTCCGTGCGCGACCTGATGAGATCGGAGCGGAACAGCACACTCACGGACTGCTGCAGGGAGGGCTCGCCGTCACGCCCGATGCCGAGCTGCTCCCGGATTCCGCTCTGCGCACCGTCGGCGCCGATCACATAGGCCGCCTCGACCGTCTCGGTGCTGCCGTCCAGTCGGGAGCGCAGCTCGAGCCGCACACCGTCCTCGATCTCGGTCACCGACAGGACCTCCGTCGACAGCCGGACGTCGATGGGAGGCCGCAGCGCGGCCTCGCGCAGGACCGGCTCCAGGATGTCCTGCGAGCACAAGAACACCTCGAGAGGGAGCGGGGAGAGGTCGTTGTCGCCACCGCCGGCGACCACCGAGGACTCGACGACGTCGCTCCAGGGGGAGACAACGTCCTTGCCGAGATAACGGATGGGAGGAGTTGCGAGCCCGGCAGCGCGCACCCGCTCCTCGATGCCCCACGAACGGAAGATCTCCATGGTGCGGACGTTCACGGCGCGGGACTTCGGGTGGAGCGCGGGCTCGGCATGCTTGTCGATCAGCATGACGCTGATGCCCCGGTGAGCCAGGTCGATCGTCGCGCTCAGCCCGACGGGCCCGGCGCCTACCACCGCAACATCGATGCGGGTCATAAAGGTGTCCTCACGCGAATTCGCCGTCACATTGGGGAAGTTGAGCCGTCCGACGGGTTCACCAGTCGGCGGCGTAGATCGGGTCGTCCGGGTACAGGCCGCCGAAGGCCGAGGTGGACGGGATCTTGAACAGCTCGGTGTAGTCCGCCTCCGGTCCCAGGCGCTGCGCCCAGTCCCACACGCAGGTGCGCGACAGCACCTTCCACACGCCCTGGCGGTGATCGCAGAGGTCCCGGTAGCGCCCGCAGAGCACGTCCGAGGGGCCGCCGTCCGGGCGCACCCGCAGGTAAATGAACGCCGTCTCCCGGCGTGCGCGGTCGCCGTCCAGGTCGACCAGCATGTTCGTCACGTAGTGGCTCGACCGGTGGCCGAGCTGCTCCTGGAGCTCCATCGTCCAGTCGCAGAAGTCGTGTGAGGTGCCCACGAACATGCCGTGGTTCTCGGTCGACTCGGGCCAGTAGGTCGACTTCATGAGGCCGAGCTCCTTGCGGTCCATGCCGCGGCAGTAGCGCGCCATGTTCTCCGAGAGCTCCTGCTTGGCGAGCAGGGTGCGCAGTTGCTCCCGCTCGGTGCCCGTCAGAGGGCCTGTGGCGCTCGTCGATGGTGTGTCGGCCATCTTCGATGCCTCCTTGCGTGTGTGCTTTCGGGGCGGCCCGGAGCCAGGTCCGGTCCCCGGCCGGGCAATCAGGGGCGTGCGCTCTCCGGGTGCGGTCGCGGGCCGGCCTCGCACGAGCACTTCTCCGCGCGACATACACACGCCGGACGGGAACGGGGCTGCATTGGGAAGGCAGGCCATCGGCACCTTCAGGGACAACGGGAGGACGCTGTGGTGTCCTGGCAGGGGCGGCTCAGGCCGACTCCTCCACCTTCGTGGGCTGCCAGCCCGTGCCGATGGCGACGAGGCCCTCGGTCATCATGCCGTGGCTGACGCCCTGGAGCATGACCTTCTTGAGCTCGGCGAGCATGAGCATGCGCGTGCTGCGCAGGGTCAGCTGGGGTTGCTTGACGATCTGGCGGGCCAGCTCGTAGGCGCGCGTCACCACCTGGTCCTTGGGGACGATCTCGTTGACAGCACCCCACTCGAGGGCCTTCTGCGCGTCGATCTCCGTGCCGGTGAGAAGCATGTAGCGCGCGCGGTTGAGGCCGATCACGGCCGGCCAGATGACCTGCATGCCGTCACCGGGGACGACGCCCACCGAGAAGTGCGGGTGGTCGCCGAACACGGTGTCCTCCGACGCGATCGAGATGTCACACAGCAGCGCCTGCTCACTGTGGACGCGTGCGGGGCCGTTGATCGCCGCGATCATGGGCACCTCGATCTCGAGGTGGTCGAGCACGAGACGCTTCGCGTCGGCATGGAGCTTGATCCAGATCTCCGGGGTGACCCAGCCCTTGTCCGGGATCGGGACCTCCCGGTCGATGAAGGTCTCGCCGCCGCCGGTGAGGATGACGGCCTTGTTCTCCGGGTCCTTGCCGATGTCGCCCCAGACCGACGACAGGTTGTCGTGGACGTCCGTGCCCCAGTAGACCTCGGCACCGTCGGTGTGGACTGTGACGAGGAGGATGCCGTCCTCGTCACGATCCAGCTTGAGGTGCTTGTACTTGTCCTTGTAGTCGGCGAAGCGAGTCACAGCCATGGTGTCTTCTCCTTGAAGGTGGGGTCCTGCTCTGGGGGAGGCCAGACGACGTCGAGGTGCAGGGCTGGGGTCCGCTCGAGCACGGAGAAGCCCGCGCGGGGCCCGTCCTCGAGACGTGGGAAGTCCGATGCGGCGACGGTCAGCGACAGGCGCGTTCCCCGGTCGAGTCGCACGGCGGTCGGCCCGAGATCCACGCCGATCGTCTCGCCCTGCCTGGCGCTCGCGGTGGTGCGGCTGGAGCCCTCGGCCAGCAGCACCGACTCGCCGTCCTGGTCGGTCGTCGACAGCTTGACGACGACCGCCGTGGGTGCATCGCTCGCCACGGCGAGCGTGCAGGTGATGCTCCCGAGGACGTCTGTGTCCTCGGGCAACGGGTCGCAGAGGAGCGCGACGACGTCGTCGCGCTCGCTCAGGCGTCCTTGGGGGCGGGGGCCGGCGTTCGCGGCGACTTTGTACCCGGGGAGGAACGTGCGCCCGCCGATCGTCGGGACGGGCTCGGCCGACACGAGAGCGTGCGGGGAACCGACCACGCGCAGCGGGACCTCGACCGGCTGGGCCTCCTGCGGAGGCCAGGTCGAGAAGGACCGCCACTCATTGGCACCCATGACGAACGCGGTGACGGGGTCGGCGGGCGGCGGGCCGCCGTCACGCAGCGTCTCGAACCAACGGAGCTGGAGCCCGGTTGGGTCCAGCGCGTCGAACGACGCCGCCGGGCCGTAGGTGTGCCCGGGGAACCAGCCACCCATCACGCCGTGCGCCCAGGGACCGACGAGCAGCCGGTCGTGCGGCTGCCGGGTGCCGGCGGCATCGCGGCGGGTGTAACTGGCGACGGATCCCGGGCCGAAGATGTCGAACCACCCGGCGATCACGAGCGCGGGCACGCGGACGCGCCCGGCCGCCTCTGGGCCCACGATCTCCCCGCTCCGGTCCCGCCAGTCCGGTAGGTACGGGGCGAGGTCGCCCGCGGCCTTGATGAGGTCATCGAATGTGCGGTAACAGCCGTCCGTTACGCCCTGGATGAGGGCGGCGGCACGGGCGCGGTCCTCGGGGGAGAGGTCTTTACTGCTGGCCGCCAGCACGGACACCCAGTGCGCCAGGAACCCGAATGTCAGGTTCTGCTCCTCGTGTGTCCAGCCGGTGGTGACGTCGTCCGCGGTGCTTCCCGGCACGATGCCCAGGAGCCCCTCGGGCGCCCGGGTGGCGGCCAGCCACTGAGTGATGCCCACGTACGAGCCGCCGACCATGCCGACGTGCCCGTCGGACCACGGCTGTTCGCGGACCCACGCGATCGTGTCGGCTCCGTCGTCGGCCTCGTGCGCGAAGGGGACGAAGGTTCCGCCGCTGCGGAACCGGCCGCGCACGTCCTGGACGACGACGGTCCACCCGCTCTCGGCGGCGCGCAGCACGTTGATCCAGGTGTTGGCGTGTGCGGGGTCGTCCTTGCTGTAGGGGGTGCGGATCAGCACGGTGGAGCGGGGCTCCGCCCCCTCGGGCCGGTAGATATCGGCCGCGAGGACCGTGCCGTCGCGCATGGTGACGGGAACGTGCTTGTCGACGACGAGACTCATGACCACCTCCTCGTGGTGCCTCTGATGCGGGTCGGCGGACCAGCAGGCCGGCCTGCCGACCGGCAGGTCCGGGTCAGCTGGTGAACTCGAACCCCTCGTACTTCTCGCCGAGGTACTCATCGACGTCAGCGACGTAGCGGTCGAACCCGCCCGCGTACGGCAAAAAGAAGCGCGATCCGTCGTACCGGTTGACCTGCACCATGTAGTTGTCCACGGCCCGGCGGAGCATCGGCTCGGCGATCTCGTTGCAGTGGTCGCCCCACTTCTTCTCGGCCTCGAGGGTCGGCTCGACGCGCTCGGCCCTCGCCTCCTGGGCGTGGCCGATGATCTTGCCGACGAGGTCGACGTGGTAGTTGTTCAGCGTGAAGAAGTTCGCCAGCACGCTGGGGCTCTGGATCCCCGTGAGGGTGAACAGGTTGGGGAAGGCGTTCGACATGAGCCCCAGGTAGGTCTGCGGCTTGTACGTCCACCGGGCGCTGGGCTGCTGCCCGTGCTCGTTGCGGACGTTGGCTTGGTCCAGGGCGCCGGTGAACGCCTCGAACCCGAGGGCGAACACGATGACGTCGACCTCGTACTCGGCCTCCCCGGTCTTGATGCCGGTCGCCGTAATGCGCTCGATCGGGTCGTCGCGCACGTCGACGAGTGAGACGTTGTCCTGCTTGAAGATCGGGTAGTAGCCGGTGTCGATGACCAGTCGTCGGGTGCCGAGGGGGTACGACGTCGGCATCAGCTTTGCCACGGTCTGCGGGTCATCAACCTGCTGGGCGACCTTGCTGCGCACGAACTGCGAGACCACGTCGTTGATCTCGATGTTCGTTCCCTGGTCGGTGAACGTGCTGAGCAGGCACTGCCCGCCGAACGCCCACCGGGTCTCCAGGATCTGCAGGCGCTGCTCGGGCGAGTAGTCGACGCCGCGGCCCGCGGGTGGCGGCAGCACATACCCGACCGGCGTCGCGTAGCTCTCGTCGCGGAACTCCAGGACCTTGTGCGACAGACGCTCCTTCTTGACCGGATCGGCCGGGCGGTTGTGCGCCGGGACGACGTAGTGCGGAGTGCGCTGCATGACGTAGAGGTGCCCGGCGGTCTTGGCGATCTCGGTCGCCGCTTGGACGCCCGAGGAACCCGTGCCGACGACGGCGACCCGCTTGCCCGCGTAGTCGACGGGCGTCTGCGGCCAGTGGGACGTCTGGTACCACTCGCCCTCGAAGTCGCCCAGGCCCTTGAACTCGGGGTCTTTGGGACGGGACAGATTGCCCGTCGCCATGACCAGGTAGCGCGCCCGCACCGTGCGGCCGGTGTCGGTCGTGATCAGGTACCTGTTCTCCTCCGGATTCCACTCCGCCGACGTCACCCGGGTGCTGAGCGAGAGGTTGCGGCGCACGTCGAGCCGGTCGGCGACATAGTTCAGGTAGCGCAGGATCTCGGGCTGGGCGGCGTACCGCTCGCTCCAGTCCCAGCCGGCGTAGAGCTCCTCGTCGAACATGTACGAGTAGCTGTCGCTCTCGAGGTCGACGCGGGCGCCCGGGTAGGCGTTGTGGTACCAGACGCCGCCCACACCGGGCGCCCCCTCGAAGCCGTGCACGGAGTGCCCCAGCTCGGCGAAGCGGTGCAGGGCGTAGATGCCGCCCATCCCCGCGCCGACCACGACGACCGAATACTCTTCAACCTGACCGTTCACTGGACACTCCTTCTTCAGTGCACGTCCTCGGGCACTGGGGGTACCGGCCGCTCAGGCCTCGGGCAGAGAGACGGTCGCGACGGCGGTCGTGGTCTCGACGCCCAGTTGGTTGACGGCCTTGAGCGTGAGCTCGGCGCAGGCGCCGTGCGTCTCGTCCTCGAATACGCGGGTGACCTCACCGCCGATCCACTGGGTGTCGCCGAAGACGCCGGGCTGCTTGATGCGCACCGAGATCTTCAGGAGGCCGGCGTCGTCGCCCATCCAGTTGGTCACGCAGTGCGTCATCCAGGACACGCGCTGGTTGCCGTTGTCGTAGGCGCCAGGCATTCCGATGGCGCGGGCCATCGCGGCGTCCTGGTGACCCAGGCTCGGGAACGGCTCGGACAGGAAGTGCTCGGGACCGAGGTTGGTCGGCGCCATCGGGTCGCCGTTGCGCACACGCTCCTGCTGGCGCACGCGCGTCTCGACGCCGCGGTAGCCGGCGGTGCCGATGGCACCCGCGTAGTAGGCGGTCATGGTGATCAGGTCCAGGGGACCCTTGACGACCTTGGGGATCACGTCACCGACGTGCACGGTGCCGGCGAAGCGGGCACGCGGTCCGCGGACCTCTTCGGCGAGGATCTCGGTACGGATCTTGGCCATCTCCTCGTCGGTGTACAGGTGCGGGTCGCGGGGCTCGTGCATGCGCGTGCTCTCGGTGCTGCGAGCGACGCAGACGATCGTGTTGCGCACGGTGCCGACGAGCTCCTCGCCGACGAAGTAGTCGGTGCGGCCGACCTGTTCGACCAGGCGGCCGGAGCGGCGGCCCTCACGCTCGCGCACATCCTCGACGAAGGAGCGGGCCCTGATGCGCTCGCCCAGGCGGATCGGGCGGTGGAACTCGACGTCGGCGCCGAGGTGGAGCGCCTGCAGACCCTCGGACATACCCATCGCGAGCTCGGCGTCGCAGACCGAGTACAGGAAGGTCGGCGGGGCGACGCGGGTGGCGAAGCGAGTGTTCCTCGCGTACGTCTCGTCGAGCCACAGGGGGTTCTCGTCACCGATACCCCACGCGTAGTGGCGGATCGTGTCGGCGCTCGCCTCCTCGTTCCACTGGACGACCACGGCCGACTGGCCGATGAAGCTCTTCATGTAGGCGACGTCCTCGTCGCTGATCTGCTTGCTGGGGACGGCCTTGCCGGTGGGGGCGGTGGTGGTGGTCATCAGTTGGGTCCTTCCAGAGTGAGGTGGACAGACACGACGGCGTCGACGACCGTGACGGTCGCCGTCTCGGGGTCTGCCAGGATCGGGTTGAACTCGAACTCGTGGACCTCCCCGCGCTGCTCCGCCCACGCGATGAGGTCCATCACCGCGTCGGTCAGGGCGTCGAGGGTCTGCGCGCCGGGGTCTTTGCGCAGCCCGGCGGTGACGACGCGCACTGCGGCGATCGCGTCGCGTACCTCGGGGCGTGAGGTGGGCAGCGGCAGGATGCTGATGTCGTCGATCGCCTCCGTCATGCTGCCGCCGGCGCCCAGGACCAACACGGGGCCGAACTCGGGGTCGCGGCGCAGGCCCACGAGCACCTCGGTCTTGCCGGGGGCCATGGTCTGTACGGAGATCGTGGCGTTCTCGGACTGGATGGCGGTAAGGCGGACCGCCGCATGGCGCGCGGCCTCGGGGTTGTCGACGCCGATGAAAACGCCCCCTGCATCGGCCTTGTGGAGGATGTCGGGGTCGTCGATCTTGATGGCGACGGGGAAGCCGATCTCCTCGGCGGCGCGGACGACGGACTCGACGTCGCGTTCGGCACGGCTGGCGGGTACGGGGACGCCAGCTGCGGCGAGCTCCTCGGCGATCTCCCGGAACGTGAGGTACTCGGTTCCGCCGGCAGCGGCCGCTGAGCGCAGGGACGTGCCGACGAGCTGACCGCGCGCGGCGCGCGTGCGCTGGACCTTCGACCAAGAGGCAGCGGACGCGATCGCGTCGAGGGCGCGGGTGGCGGTCGGCAGTGCGATCGCTCCTGCGGCGCGCAACACCTGAGCCTGCTCGGTCGTGACGCGGTCGTCCTCGGACAGCGGGACGACGACGACCCGTACACCCTCCGGGGCGTCCATCGCCGCGATACCGGCGGCGAGTTCGTCGAAGTCGTGTGCCAGGCGCGTCGCGGTGACGATGACCCACCCGCCCGTCGAGGTCGTGACCACGCTGTCGACGATGCGTACGTAGTCGGCGGTGGTCAGCTGCACGCCGACGTCGACGGGGTTGCCCACGTGGTCGCTGCCCACGGCCGCGGCGATCCTGGCGGCTGCCTCGGTACCGAGGTCGCGGAAGGTGAGGTCGCGGTCCTCCGCCAGGTCGTTCCAGAGGACAGCCTGTGCGCCGGAGGTGGTGACGACTGTGAGCTCGTGGTCGTCACCGGCGAGCCTGCCGGCGAAGACATCGAACGTCTCCGTCAGATCGAGGAGCTGCTCGGGCGAGGTGCACACCGTCCCGAAGCGATGGCGCAGGACGCTCTGGGCGACCCGGCCGCTGCCCGCGAGCTTCCCGGTGTGCGACCGCGCGCCGAGCGCACCGCGGGCGGAGCGCCCGAGCTTGAGCACCGCTACGGGGACCCCGCGCTCGCCGGCTGCCGCAGCCGCGGCCTCGAGGTCGTCGCCCGGGCGGAAGCTCTCGACGATGGAGGCCAGGACACGCGTGTCCTCCTCGGCGGTGAGCCAGCCGACCCAGTCGGTGAAACCCAGCGAGATCTCGTTGCCGGAGCTGCTCCAGGCGCTCAGCCCGCTGACGCCGCGCGCGACCAGGGACTGCATGAGCGCGTTGCCCAGCCCGCCGCTCTGGCTGAACAGCGCCACGTGCCCGACCGGAAGAGGGGTGCGCTGCAGGACTGACGAGAACGTCGCGGTCAGGGACCGGCCGACGTGCATGAAGCCGATGCAGTTGGGGCCGATCAGGCGTGTGCTGCTCCCGGCGAGCACCGCGCGAATCTTCTCGTCGCGGTCGTGCCGGCCGGTCTCGCCGAACCCGCTGGCGAAGGCGACGGCGAAGGGGACGCCCATGGCCACGGCCTCGCGCAGGTCCTCGATCACGCGGTCTGCGGGGCCGACGAGCACGGCGACGTCCGGGACCTCGGGCAGGGCGGAAAGCGATTGGTACGTGGGTACCCCGAGCACCTCGTCGTGGAGGGGGCTGACCGCGTAGTACCGCCCGTCGAACCGGAGCCGGGACAGGTAGTCGAGCGTGCGGCCCGACGTCTTCCACGGGTCGCGGGAGGGGCCGACGACGGCCACACTCTCGGCCCGAAGGGGGTTGTCGATCCGGGGTGTCTGCGGGCTGGCCGGGTCGGGCTCCGTGGCCCCGGCGGTCCGGCGGACCTCGCCGGGGCGGCGCACGTCGGGAACCTCGATCGCCTCGATCACGGCACCGAGGTCCTTCTCGGTGTCGAAGTAGGCGAACCCGCCGTCTCCGTTCAGGCCGTAGCCCCGGGCCGTCTGCGTCACGCGGTACCCCGACTCGGCCATGCGGGCGACCGCTCCGTCCAGGTCGTCCACGAAGACGCCGAGGTGGTGCAGGCCGACGTGGCCCTCATCGAGGAAGTCCTGGTAGATGCTCGGGCCGGTGAGCGGCTGGATGAGCTCGACCTGCGGGCTGGAGCCGCCCATGGCGAGCAGCATCTCGAACCTGCCCTCGGCATCGCCGTAGCGGGACCAGCGCAAGAACTCAGGTGTGTAGTGGTAGCAGGTCCACTCCTCGATCCCGAACATGCGGCCGTAGAGGTCGAGCGCGGCGTCGAAGTCGTTGACGAGGATCCCGATCTGCCCGACGTCACCGATCGGCGTCGATGCGATGGGAGGGACTGCCAGCGGCGGCGTAGCCGTCATGGTGTCTCCAGTTCCGCCGTGGAAAACTATCGTCATGCGATAGAGGCTTTCGCGATGAGGTATTTCTAGTGGGCGGCAGGGCGTGACGTCAATGGATGAGACAACCGCATTGCGAATCGATGTCGCCCAAACTTTCACCATGCGAGTGATATCCTGGTGGGGTGACGGCCAGGAACTCTGAATCTGACCCTGCGGCACCTCGCGACCTGGTCCAGTCGGTCGTCCGGGCCCTCGACATCGTCGACATCGTCGCCGAGAGCGACACGCCGCTGCGTGCGCAGGTCATCGCGCAGCGCGCGGGCCTGCACCTGGCCACGCTGTCGCACCTTTTGTCCACCCTCGTGTACACCGGCTATCTGCAGCGTCATGAGCGCGAGTACAGCCTGGGGGGCGGCAAGATCCTCTCCCTGAGCTCACGCGTCGAGGCGGACTGGCGGCCCAGCCGGCAGGCCTACGACATGCTGGAAACCGTCGTCAGCACGACCGGAGAGACGGCCTACCTGTCGGCGTGGCACGACGGAGACGTGACCATCGTGGCGATCCAGGAGGGGTCGCATTCGGTGCGCGTGGCCGACCTGCGCGTGGGGGTGTCGGGAGACATCCATGCGCGCGCGTCGGGCAAGGCACTCCTCGCGTACGGCATGCCCGCAGCAGTCGACAGGCTGGGGGACGCCGACGGGAAGCTGTCGGCACGCACCGAGAACACGGTGACATCCCGCGAGGCACTCGTCGCCGAACTCGAGAGGACGCGCGAGCGCGGGTACGCGATCGACGAGCAGGAGTACGTGACCGGTGCGTGCGGGCTCGCGGTCCCGATCTTCGAGGGCGCGCGGTGGCCGCAGACGGCCCTGTCCATCACGACGCCCCTGCATCGCTACGAGGACCCTGAGCACCGCGAGCTGTACGTCAAGGCCCTGCGCAAGGTGCGGGAGCTGGACGCGTCGATGGGCTGAACCTGCTCATTGGGCGAATTCGGTGGGGGCGCTCTTGATCCAGTCCTTGTAGATCGGATCGTCCTCGCGCCAGGCGCCCCAGTGCGAGACCCGGGGGACACCCACGATGCCCCAGTCGGTGTTGGTCTCCCTCACGTCGATCCAGTCCCAGACGCAGGTGCGATGGAGGATCTTCCACTCTCCGTCGCGCTTCTCGCACAGGTCGCGGTAGCGGCCCGCCTGATACATCGTCATGCCGGTCTCCTTGAAGGGCACGACGCAGAGGAACATCGACTCGCGCTTGGCGCGGTTGCCGTCGATCTCGGACAGGACGTTGGTGACGTGGTGGCTGCAGCTGAGGATCTGGTCCTCCCAGGCGAGTGCGGCATCCGCCCAGCCCGGCCCGTCACCGACGTACGCTCCGTGGTTGTCCCAGGAGTCGGGCCAGTAGGCCGACAAAATGAGGTCGCGGTCGTGGCGGTCGGCCCCGCGGACGTACATCATCAGGTTGTCGTGGAGAGCCTGCTTGTCCCACAGTTCCACCAGCTGAGCATCGGTCAAAGACATTGAGAACCTCGCCCTCCTGTGAAGTCGAGGGCCGCGTCGTCGCTGACCCTCGCCAGGAAAAACGTAGGAGGAGCCGGCCGGGGGGCGTGCTGGGAAGACACGACATCCCACGAAGATTGCACGCCAAATAACTCGGAGCTGTCGTTCATGCCGCGGTGGCGGCGCCCGCGGGGCGTCGTCGGACAGGGCGAGCTCCTCCAGGGTGCGGTAGTTGACGGCGCTACTGGTGGGGGCGTGAGGTTGGCCTTCTGAGACATCGCTGCAAGCCTCTTTTCATTTCGCATTGCGGCCACTACCTTCACCATGTGCGAGTTGCCTTGACGGGGAGCTCGCACCAACGACGGTCACGACGGCGTACTTTCACAGGTGCGCCGTGTCGATCGCGGAGAGGCGAGGTCCTCGAGGCACCTCGGCCACCAAGAAGTGACGCAGCCTCCCGTCGACGACACCTTCCTCGACTCCGGCCCTGGATCCGGCTTCTGCAAGAGGTGGGCACCGAGGGTGCTCTTCGCCCGGTGACGTGTGCATCGCCGTCAGAGCGGGACATCCACGCTCAACGCAAGCTCGCGCGAGCAGTCGAGACTCCATGCCGAGTGCGACCGCGCGAGCGAGGAAGTGACCGGCCACGCAACTGAGTTGGCGAAGCAACCAGAGTGAAGGACGGCGCAGGTATGAACATTGTTCCTGAGGTGACCTCCCAGCCGGACCGCTCCATGCTGAGGCGAGTTGCCGCTGCAGGTGGAATCGGCAACTTCGTCGAATGGTTCGACTACGCGCTCTACGGGTACCTCGCCACCACCATCGCGACGGTGTTCTTCCCGTCGCACAACCGGGATCTGTCCCTGCTGGCGACGTTCGCGGCTTTCGGTATCTCGTTCCTGCTGAGACCGCTGGGCGGATTGATATTCGGCAAGCTCGGCGACAGGGTCGGCCGACAGCGCACACTGGCCACGATCATCGTCATGATGTCCGCGTCGACATTCGTGATCGGCCTGCTGCCCACTCACCATCAGACCGGCGTCCTCGCGCCGGCACTCCTCGTTCTGGTGCGTTGCATCCAGGGCTTCTCAGCAGGTGGCGAGGTTGCGGGAGCTGCCTCGTTCACGGTCGAACACGCTCCCGCCGGCAAGCGCGCCACCTACGCGAGTGTGCTGCCGATGAGCAGCTCGCTCGCGTTCGTCGCTGCCGCGGGCCTCACGGCTCTTCTCTCGGCCTCGCTCTCCGCGTCGGACTTCAGCTCCTGGGGCTGGCGTCTTCCCTTCCTGATCGCCGGACCGCTCGGGCTGATCGGCCTCTACATCCGGCGCAGCGTGGAGGACACCCCCGCGTTCCGCAAAGTGCAAAAGGAAGGAAGGGTGGCCACGGCACCGCTGAAGGAGAGCCTCCGGACTCAGGGCAAGCCGATCCTGTTGCTGCTCGGCTTCCTGATGACGAACAGCGTCGGGTTCTACATGCTTGCCACGTACCTGCCCTCGTACTTCCAGGAACGGATCAAGCTCGGCAGCGACACCGCGCTTTTCACGAACATGGCCGCTCTGCTTCTGCACGTGGTGCTGATCGGAGTCTTCGCGGTCATGGCGGATCGCGTGGGACGCAAGCCGATCATGCTCGGCTCCTGCCTCGCGTTCGTCCTGCTCACCATCCCGGCCTTCCTTCTGGCACAGCAGGGGTCGGTCGGGGCACTCCTGGGGGCCCAGGCGATGCTTGCCACCGCGGAGGCAGGCACCTCTGCGGTGAACAGCCTGCTGCTCGTGGAGATGTTCCCGACACGGGTGCGCTATACGTCGGCCGCGGTGAGCTACAACCTTGCGTACATGCTCTTCGGGGGGACCGCGCCCTTCGTGGCGACCTTGCTCGTATCGCAGACCGGAAGCGGGATCGCGGTCGCGCTCTACATGACGATCATCGCCGTCATCTCCCTGGTCGCCGTGCTGCAGATCAGGGAGACCAAGAACGTCTCCCTGCTGGGAGTTACGGATGTTGAGCAGCCCGCACGCGCGGACACGCCCGTGGCCGGGCGGCACTCGGGCCGCCCTACTCGGACCCGAGGACGTCCTGGTTGATTGCGCCCTTGCCACCGTCGACCACGAGGTCGACGCCGTTGACGTAGCCGGCCTTGTCGGAGGCGAGGAAGACGACGGCCTCGGACACCTCGCTCGCGTCCGCGAAGCGCCTCGCCGGGATGTGCTTCGTCACGGATGCGATCGCCTCGTCGGACAGCGCGTCCCGGGCCATCGGTGTCATGATGGCGCCCGGCAGCACAGCGTTGACTCGGATCGCGTGCTTGCCGAACTCGAAGGCCGCCTGCTTGGTGAAGCCTCGGATGGCGAACTTGGATGCCGAGTACGCAGGGTTCACCGTCGTGTCGTAGCGCATGCCGGCCAGGGACGAGATGTTGACGATGGAGCCCCTGCCGTTCTCGACCATGGTGGGCAGCACCGCTTGCATGCCGAAGAAGGTCCCGGCCAGGTTGATGTCCATGATGCTGCGGTAGAGGTACTCACTGACCTCGAGGAGACCGGTGATCGGGCCGGCGATCCCGGCGTTGTTGACCAGGACGTCGACGGTGCCGAACACCGCTTTCGTCTCCTGGACCGCCTCCTCCCAACTGCCCGGGTCGGTGACGTCGAGTTCGAGGAAGAGGGCGTCACCGCCCAGTTCGTCCGCGAGTTTCTTGCCGCTCTCGACGTCCAGGTCGGCGACGACAACCTTCGCCCCCTCCTCGACGAACTTCCGGACGTGTGCCTCGCCCATTCCCTTCGCCCCGCCGGTGATGATGGCAACCTTGCCGTCCAGGATGCCGGCCACCGGGCTCACACCCTCTCCACGTTCGCGGCGTCCTCCGGCAGCACCGAGTCCAGCTCGGGAGCGAGGTGCACCATCTGGTCGCGGAACGACTCGCTCGCGTTGTGGAACACGCGCAGCTCGCCGTCCTTTGTCAGGGCCTGGGCCTGCTCGACCCACGCCTCGGGCGTGGCCGCCGCGGCATCGACGCGCTTCATGCCCGCGATGGCGACACGGCCCGCCGCGACACCCGCGATCTCGAACGTGTCGGCGTACGTCGTGGTGTCCTGGTGGGCGAGGTAGGTCACGAAGGCCGACACCGCCTCCGGCGGGACGTTCTTCTTCATGGCCTCCTGCACCACGGGGTTCGGGAACGCGTCGTGCGTCATCGGCGTCCACGCCACGGGCATGAGCGTCGTCACCTGCACACCGACCTCGCGCGCCTCGGCCGCGAGACCGATGCTCAGGCCCCACACCGCGGCCTTGGCCGCGGAGTAGGCCGAGTCGAGCGGCACACCCATGAGGCCGTTCGAGGAGATGTTGATCAGACGCCCCGTGCCCGAGGCGATGAGGTGCGGCATCGCGGCGCGCGACACCTCGACGACGCCCTTGATCGCGACGTCGAAGACGCGCCACCACGTGTCGCGGTCCATCTCCCAGAACGTGCCGAACGCGTTGATGCCCGCGTTGTTCACGACGACATCGAGCCCGCCGTACGCGTCGATCGCGGTGCGCACGATGGACTCCGCGCCGGTGACGACGTTGTTGACGTCGACCACGGCGGTACCGCCGTGGTCGATGATCTCGGCAACGACCGAGGCGGCGTTGTCCGCATTGAGGTCGTTCACGACGACGCGCGCACCGCGCGAGGCGAGCATCTTGGCGTGAGCGCGCCCCATGCCCTGGCCCGCGCCGGTGACGATCGCGATGCGGCCGCCGAAGTCGAGGTTCTGTGCAGGCATGTCCCTACTCCTCCTGTGGAGTTCAGCCGTTGTCTGTGCGGGGCCGCTCCCGCGGCCCCGGGGCGGGTCGTCTACTTGCCCGCGAGGTATCCGCCGTCGACCGGCAGCGTCACGCCCGTGACCATCCGCGCATGGTCGGAGCAGAGCCACACGACGGCGTTGGCCTGGTCCTCCGGCTCGGCCAGCACTCCCATCGGGATGCCCGCCAGGATGCTGTTCCTGAATTCGTCGCCGGGGTTCTGCTCGAAGGCGTTCATCATCATCGGGGTGGCCGTGGAGCCGGGGGCGAGTGCGTTGACCCGGATGCCCTTGGAGCCGTAGTCCATGGCGACGTTCCGAGTGATGCCGACGACGCCGAACTTGGCCGCGGTGTACGGCGCGTTGTAGGCGATGCCGATCAGTCCGGCACCGGAGGCGGTGTTCACGATCGCCCCGCCCCCGTTCTCCTCCATCGCGCGCACCTCGTGCTTCAGACAGTAGAAGAGGCTGTAGAGGCTGACCTTCATCACGCGGTCCCAGACGGCACTGTCTATGTCACCGATCGGTGCGAAGACACCATTGGTACCCGCGTTGTTGAACGCGAAGTCCAGCTTCTCGAAGGTGGACACCGTCGCGCCGACGAGCGCCTCGACCTGCGCCTCGTCGCTGACGTCGCAGCGCAGGAACGCCGCGGTGCCACCCTCCTTCTCGATCATCGCGACCGTCTCGGCACCGGCCTTCTCGTCGATGTCCGAGACCATTACGGAGGCCCCGGCCCGGGCCAGGGCGACCGCGGCCGCCTGTCCGATTCCGGACCCCGCGCCGGTCACCAGGCCGGCCTTGCCACTCATCGAACTCGTCATGACTCAGATTTCCTTTTCGGATGGGCTGCGGCGACGCGGGTGCGACGCCGGGGGGATGGTCAGTACGTTTCTCCTGCGTGCGGGCTTCTCTCGTAGTCGCGCTGCGCGTCCTGCGGGAGGTACTTCTCCTCGATGCGTCGCACCTCGTCGGAGGAGGGACGGCCGAACATGGCTCCCCAGCCGATGTCGTACTTCGTCCCGGCGTCACCGGTCACCTTCTGGAGGTACTCGGGGAAGCCCGTGGCCTCGCCGCTCTCGATGGCGTCGACCATGAAGTGGTAGACCTCGCGGACCCCGGGCAGGAAGACGGGCAGCGACTGCACCGCCTGCCCCATCGCCGTCATCTCGGCGACCGTCCGGGTCCCGATGAGCGGGACACCGACGACGTACGCGGGGCCGGGTGTCTCCTTGAGGGCGATCTCGGCCTGCTCCCACGTGTGGAAGCCCTCGTAGAAGATGACGTCGGCACCCGTCTCGGCCTTGTAGAGCTGTGCGCGGCGGATTGCCTCATCGAGGCCACCGCCGGCCGCACCGTAGGCGTCGGTGCGCGCGACGACGACGAAGTCCTCGTCGGACTTGTCACGCGCGTCGCACGCCGCGTTCAGCCGACCGATCGCCTCGACGTCGGAGACGAGTTCGACGCCGGCGACACCGCCGGACTTCTTCGGTTCGCGCTGGTCCTCGATGTGGATGCCCGCGACACCGGCGTCGATGAACTCCCGCACTGTGCGCTGCACGTTGAGGGGCGCGCCGTAGCCGGTGTCGCCGTCGCAGTAGATGGGGATGTCGGCAGCCCGCGCAGTGCGGCGTGCGAGGTCGACGACCTCGGTCATGGTGAGCCAGCCGACGTCCGAGACACCCTGCCACCAGGCCGACGCACCGCCGGAGAGCTGGAACGCTCCGAAGCCCGCGTGCTGCGCCATCTGTGCGTGGATCGGGACCGAACCGAGCGGCAGCAGCTCGGTCTTCTCGCACTCGAAGACCGCGCGCAGCGCCTTGCCGGGAGAGGTCAGGCTCATGCTGCGGCCCCCTCGGCGGTGTTGAAGCCGACGGTGACGACGACGTAGACACAGTCCTCGTCGTAGGGGTTCTTCCAGGCATGGGGCACGCCGGCCATGACGAGGAGGTCGCCGGGCACGAGGGTGCGCTTCTTGCCGCCGGGGAGCACCAGGTCGACCTTGCCGGAGATGACGACCTCGTAGTCGATGGTGTCACTGGCATGCATGCCGGCGTCGCTGTCGTCGCCGGTCGCGGACATGCTCTCGTCGAGGGTCGAGGCGTCGACCTCGCCCGACGAGTGTGCGGGGAAGCTGCTGATGCCGAACGTGGACCCGTTCGGCCCGGCCAGGGCGACCTTTGTAGGAGGTGCGCCGAAGGAGGTCTTGCTGTGTCCGCCCTCGATGGCCCAGTAGAAGGCCCCGGAGGACACACCGGGGAAGTCGAACTCGGTGGCGGGGCCCGGGTCGAGGAAGTCCGCCTCGCCGGCCTCGTTCTGGCCGGCGACGACCAGGCGGAACTTCTTGGGGTCGGGGAACGTGCTCATGTCTCTGCGCTCCTCTGTTGAAGGACGGGGAAGGGATGGGCCGGGCGTGGTGTCTCGGCGCCGAGCCAAGGGGAGGTGTCAGGCGTGCAGGCCGGTCCCTCGCATCAGGGGGACGGTGTCGCAGAGTGTCTGCAGGACTTCTGCGATCACCTCGGGGCGCCGCCCAGCGGGGGCAGGCAGGGGCCCTGGTGGATGTGTACGGACCTGTCCGGCCGGGCCGTTGCTCTGCTTGCAGATGTCCTGATCCGGTTGCGGGCGTCGTCCTTCACGCAGATCCGCTGCCGGCGTACGGCGCGCTCTCCGTCGCCTTTGCCTGGCACGCGAGGTGGGCGCCTGCACACAGGGCGGCTTCCCTCAGGATGGGGCGCATGTCACGCTGGACGGTGTGCTTCGTCCCCAGGGATCGATAGCAGTCATCCTTCTCTCCACTCCGTCGTGGTGTCCTGGCAGGAAAGGCGGGACTGACGGCCACGCCTGGCCCTTCTTGGCACGACGGTAGGCGCAGTCCATGGGCACCCAGTCACGGTCAAAAGCGCCATCAGAGCCGGAAATTGCGCCACCTGCTCGCGTACTCGTTTCTGAGTGGCCGCGGCAAGATTCCCGTGGCTGGAGAACATCTCGGTGTCATGGCCTGCACGTCCGCTGAGAAGCGGCGGAGCGCCCAGGCGTGGGTGCGGGTGCGTCAGCCCGTGAGCCGGGCCGGATGCGGCGCACAGGTCTGCCGGACCATCGCCATTTCTGGGGGCCATCCGGCCCACGGGCATCGACCCGCGCTGTCACGCGGCGGTGAAGCCACCGTCCACGATGAACTCGGCACCGGTCGAGAAGCTGGATTCGTCCGAGGCCAGGTAGAGCACCATCGACGTGACCTCCTCGGGCTGTGCCGCGCGGTGCATCGGGGTGCCCAGGATCATCGGGTGGTCGTCCTCGAAGCCGAAGCCTTGGGTCATCGGGGTCGCGATAACGCCCGGGTGGACGGAGTTGACGCGGATTCTGTCGGGAGCCAGCTCGATGGCTCCGGCCTTGGTCATGCCTCGCACGGCGAACTTCGAAGCGCTGTACGCGAGTCCGCCGGAAGCCGCGATGATTCCGGCCAGCGACGAGATGTTGACGATCGAGCCGCCACCCGCCCGCCGCATGGAGGGAACGACTGCCTTCATCCCCAGGAACACGCTGACCTGGTTGATGTCGATGACCTTGCGGTACTCCGCCTCTGACATCTCCACCAGCGGGGTGACATGGCCTATGCCGGCGTTGTTGACGAGGATGTCGACCGGCCCGAAGGCCTCCTCTGCGGCCGCGACGACGCGGTCCCAGGTGGCGGCGTCGGTGACGTCGTGGGCCAGGAAGCGCGCCTTGTCGCCCAGCTCGGTGGCGAGGACCGCGCCCTCGTCCTCAAGCAGGTCCGTGATCACCACGGACGCGCCTTCCCGTATGAAACGCCGGGCATGCGCGGCACCCATGCCGCGTGCCCCACCAGTGACGATGGCGACCTTGCCCGTCAGACGTCCCATGGCTGCTCACTCCTTCGTGCGGGGCTCAAGACCCCTGGCGCGGTCGGACTCCTGTGTGCCAACCGATCTGACGCCACGGTACTCCCACTATTGAGCACGTGCGTAATAGTGCTCGGATAGGCTTCCGGGCAGCACAAGGGCATGGAGGCGCGAGTGGATCCACGAGCACGTAGAACGCGTGACAAGTTGCGCGAGGCGGTGACGGGCCTCGCCGCCGAGCGCGCCATCGGAGAGATCACCGTGGCCGACGTGGCACGCCGCGCCGGGGTGACGCGCAACACCGTCTACAACCATGCCCCCACCCCCACGGCACTGCTCTGCCAGTTCCTGGGCAAAGAGATCGACGATCTCTCGAACGTCTTCCTCGACAAGGTCGAGAGCACTTCCGCAGTGGACGTTCGCGCAGCCCTCTACTCGGACATCGAGGCTCTACTGCGCCATGTCGCCCAGTACGCGACGATCTACGAACAGGCCTTCGCCGGCGCGACGGCTCCGGTCATGAGTGATCTTCTGGGGCAGCAGTGCGCCAAGGGGATGCACGTGTACATCACCCGGCACCCGGAGCTCATGCCCGAGTACGAGGACCTCGCCGACGACCCCGATGCGCTGGCTCTCGCCGCCGAGATCCATGTCGCTTTCGTGTCCCGCGGTGCGGTCGGCGCCATTTCGGCCTGGCTCCGAAGCCCATCTCCGATCAGCGTCGAAGCGGGTGCCGTCGCGCTGCTGAATTCCCTGCCCGGGTGGTGGTACGGCCGGCCCGGACAGGGAAGCGAACGGGAAGCTTCCGCGTCCGGGGCTACCTAGAGTCCGTCCGCCGGCGGGTCGGAAGACACCGTCGCCGCAGGCGTCAGCGGTGACCGACAAGGCAGAGGCAGTGGGAGGCGTTCGACGCTCTTTCCGGCCTTGTTGGCCTCGAATGCTGTGCCGGTCCGATGCGGACGGCTCGTAACCTGAGCCGTGGCGAAGGTGGGCAAAGACAGTGGCGCGCTGGCACTGATGACCATTCGGCCAGGTTTCCGCGACGGCACGCATCCGTGGCGGACAACCCTGCCGATCACCCCCGCTTCGTGGCCACGTCGAAGCGAGACCATCTCGAGGCGATGTCAGCAGCGCCCAGCTCGCCGCTTGTGTCCACCACGCGCTCGTCCAGCAAGGAGTTGCACCGCCTTGGAGCCCACCGAATCGACCGACCCGCAGTTTCCCCCCGCAGATTGGACCGGGATATCGGAGCGGGACCGTCTTGCCTTCGCCCATAGCTGCTCAGGTGATGAACCCTATGAACTAGGCGAGGATTCCCAGCATCAGCCGGGAATCCCTCGAGGGAAGATTCACGAGCACCGGCTCCGCGATTCCACCGTCTACGCCGGAGTCCCACACCGCTACTGGGTCTACGTTCCCGGCCAGTACGACGGCACCGCCGACGCCTCGCTGCTGGTCTTCCTGGACGGTGGTCAGATCTACCTCAGCCCGACAGTCAACACACCAGCCGTGCTGGACAACCTCATCGCAGCCGGCGACGTACCCGTCACGATCGCCGTCTTCGTCGATCCGGGCCCCAACGGGCCCGGCATGCCGGTGTACGGCGGATCCGACAACAGGAGCATGGAGTACGACTCGCTCGGTGGCGATTACGCGAGCTTCCTCCCTGCTCCCCGGCATCGAGCAGAGCTACCGCGTCACCGCCGAGCCCACGCGCCGCGGGATCTGCGGGATCAGCTCGGGCGGGATCTGCGCATTCACTGTGGCATGGGAGCGCCCCGACGCGTTCGGCAATGTCATCAGCCACTGCGGCAGTTTCACGAACATCCGAGGCGGTAACGCCTACCCGTCCCTGATCCGGCGAGGCGAAAAGAAGCCGTTGCGGGTGTTCCTTCAGACCGGACACAAAGACCTCAACATCGTGTTTGGCGACTGGGAGCTCGCCAACCGTGACATGGCCGAAGCCCTCCAGTATCGCGGCTATGACTACAAGCTGGAAGTCGGCCAGGGAGGGCACACACCCATGCATGGCGCCGCGATCCTCCCCGACACTCTCCGATGGCTCTGGCGCTCGCCGGGTCTCCCAAGATCTTCGTAGCCGGTGATCGCAGGGTCCGCTGGATTGTCAGTTGAGCAGGATGCGCTGGCGGGGGCGTCGGCGCCGACGACTACATGACCAAGCCGTTCTCCATGCGGGAACTCGCGCCGGGCCGCCGCCTCGGAACGGCCCAAGTACGGGGCCCTGAAGGTGATGCGGCACGCCGACGGGGCCGCGCCGCGGTTCGGGTCGCGTCGCCCCTACCGGATCGTCGGCAGCAAGGGGTTGTGGGCGAGTGCCGAGGGTAGGGGGCCGGTGCCGGTGCCGGTGGCGCACATGCCGTCGAAGGTGAGCCGCAGGTAGCGCCGCCAGGCCGCCGGATCGGCAGCCAGCAAGGGTGCGGCGGTGTAGTACACGCCGCAGATCAGTAGCATCACGTCCTGCCCGTTCAGGTCCGCGCGGAGTGAGCCGTCGCGTTGCGCCCGCCGCGCCAGTGACTCGGCTGTTGCGATCAGTTGCTCCTGTCCGGCCTGTATCTCCGGGTGCCGGACATCCGACACCATACGTAGGGCCTCCGCGAGTGCCCGGTTGTTTGCGTAGAGATCGACGCCCGCGCTCATGAACTGCAGCAGGGCGGTGTCGGCGTCGGCCTGCTCGGCCTGCTGGCGGCCCACTGTCACCAGCCCGTCGATTTCCTCGCTGATGATCGCGGCGAACAGGTCCTCCTTTGTGGGGAAATGCCGGAAGACGGTTCCCTTCCCGATACCCGCCCGTGCCGCGATCTGCGCGATGGACCCTTCCGCGCCGTGCTCGGCGAACACCTCCGCGGCAGCCTTCAACAGCGCCTTACGCGTCCGCACCGCGTCGGCCCTCATCCGTCGCGCAGGCGGCACTGCAACAGCTTCTTCTTCAGTGCTCATGGGCCCATTCTACGCAACATGACCGAGCGGTCCGGTTAGGTGGTACGGTATTTAAAGTGACCAGTCGGTCCGGTTACGGTTCGTGGCTGTGGTCGGTCCGGCATTTCCTCATCCCATTGGAGAACAGAGCACCATGAGCAAGACACTCGGCATCATCGGCAGTGGCAATATCGGCGGCACCTTGGCCCGCCTTGCTGTCGCCGCAGGGCCTGGACGTCGTCCTACTGAGGTTGAACTCGGGATGTCGTGCTGCTGGTCAGGCGGGTCGGATGGTCAGGCCGGTCTCGGTGAGGCAGCCGTCGATGAGGTGGCTGTGGTACTGGATGTGTCGCAGGCCGCGCCGGACGGTCTGGACGAGGTGTTCGGGGTGCTGAAGGCGACGTTCGAGAGCCATCCACGCCGTAGAAGTGACCAGATGCCTTCGACGGGATTGAGGTCGGGGGCATAGGGCGGCAGGTAGTGGATGGTCAGCCAGTCGCGGGATTCGGCGAACTCCCGCAGACCTGCGGCTTTGTGGACGTTGAGGTTGTCCCAGACGAGGACGATGGGGCCGTCGAGCTGTTGGTGGGCGGCGATCAGCAGGTCCCGGTAGTCGCGCCAGGAGAAGCTTTTGCGCCCGTCACGGTTGCCGTCATCGCGGCGGGGTCGGTAGATCAGCCTCGACCGGTGGCCGGGCTTGTAGCAGGTCAGCGCGGCAATGGAGAGCCTTCTGCGGGAACGGCCGCGGACCCGGACCACCGGGGTGCGGCCTCGTGGTGACCACGTCTTGGCGTGCGGCGGCGTCATGGAGAAGCCGGCTTCGTCCTCGAAGACCAGCCAGGCTCCACGGGCCGCCGCTAACCTTCCGCGCGGGGCCACACCTCCTTGACCCACCCCGCGACCGCATCATCGTCCCGCTCCATCGCTCTGCGGGCCGGGACCTGGCAGGACCAGCCGTTACGCACCAGCAGCTTGCGTATGCCCTGGATCGTGTACGTCAGGTGGAAGCGCCGGCCGATCAACGTCTTCACGCGGCTCAGCGTCCAACGCTGGTCCTCCCAGCCATGCGCGGCCGGCCCTTTGGCCAGCTCCGCCTCCAGCTGAGCGAACTGCTGATCACTCAGTCTTGGCAGCGACGCAGGCCCCTGAGACCGCAGGGATCGCGGGCCGCCCTCGGCCCACGCGTGACGCCATCGCTGGACCGAGCGGACACTGACCCGCAGATCTCTGGCGATCGCCGTACTGCCCTCGCCCCGGGCGAACCGCTCAGCCGCCTGAAGCCGTAACTCTTCGCGAAAATGCTGCCGTTCGGCGGTCAGCCCGCCCCCTTGTGGATACCGCATGCCTTCGGTGATACCGCAGCCACCGGCCAGCCGTCACCCCCTACGACACCACGCGTTCAATCTCAGTAAGCAACTCCCGCGGCCCCGAGTCCCTCGCGGATCTCGTCGCCGAACTCGGCCCCCGCGCCCGGGCTGCCACTCCCGCCGAGGCCGCCGAGGCCGGGGACCTGGTGGTGTCCATCCCGCTGAGCGCCTACGAGAAGATCCCGGCAGGGCCGCTGGCGGGCAAGATCGTGATCGATACGCTGAACTACTACCCGGAGCGCGACGGCCGCATCGCCGAGCTGGACGCGAACGAGCTGACGAGCAGCGAGCTGGTGCAGCGCCACCTGGTCGACTCCCGTGTCGTCAAGGCGGCCAGCAACATCGTCTACAGTCAGCTGTTCAGCCTTGCCCGCTCCTCGGGTGCGCCGGAGGCAGTGCCATGCCGATCGCCGGCGATGATGCCGCCGCCAAGGCGGAGGTTGTGGAGTTGCTCGACATCCTCGGCTACGACGCGGTGGACATCGGCGCGCTCGCCGACAGCTGGCGCAGCGAACCTGGCACGCTCGTCTACTGCAAGCCCTACTACGGGGAAGTGCCCAAGGGTATGAGCGGGGACAAGGCGATGGGATGGATCTTTCGGACCCCGGGCGTTCCGATGCCTGCCGACCGCGTGAGGGAACTGACCGCCACGGTTGTTCGGGGTCCCGCGGGCGGCAGCTTCTCGGTCGACGCCTGGGTCTGAGTGCAGAGCATCGCGGAAGAAGAGGTGGAACCGGAATTCTGACCAGGTCAGGACACCGACCCGCCGCGGTGGTTCGGGCCTGCAGCGGGGAGACGGGCGTCGGCGGCTGCCCGCTCGGCTGCGACTGCTGCGGCTGAGTCGACACCTGCACGAGACAGAGAGACCCCGGCCGTCACATGGCCGGGGTCCTCTGCTGTCCAAGATCATGGTTTGACTGGCATCACCATCCGCCTGGCCGTCCCCCGCACTGACGCGTGAGACGACTACCGGTCAGAGCGGGCTGTGCATGTCCTGCTGGCTGCGCGAGAGCGAGCCGGACCTCCGGCTCTGTGAGGGCGACGTCTGCCGGCATGTGGTCCGCAGGAATGAAGCCTCGCCGTGGTGTCCCAGATGTCCCGATCGCCGGAGGCCAGACGCTAGAACGGCTCGAAGTCGTCGTACTCCTGCTGCGACTCGTCCCGCTCCGCCTGCCGGTCCCGGCGCCGCTGCGCCGCCGGTCGCGGCGCCTCCATACGGTGGTCCTCGCCACGCCGACCGAGCATCTCGGCCCCCGCCATCATCGTCGGCTCCCAGTCGAAGACGACCGCGTTGTCCTCGGGACCGATCGCGACGCCGTCACCGTGCCTGGCACCCGTCTTCATCAGCTCGTCCTCGACACCGAGACGGCTGAGCCGATTGGCGAGGTAGCCGAGCCGCCGTTGCCACCGTCCTGGCCGCTGAGCGGCTTGAACTTCTCCCGGTGAACGGAGGCACAGCCGTGGCCCCCGTTACCCGCGGCGACGTGAATTTCGACGCGGACCACGAAGGTGATCATGGTTCAGTGCCGCCAGAAACGTACGGGACTACTGGGATGCGGAACGATGGCCCGTCAGTTGCGGGCGGGGGTGAGATCGAGGGCCTCGGCGAGCAGGGTCCGAGCGTGTGTCCGGGCTGCGGGGTCCGCGATGATGTCCTGGACCATGACTTCGTCGACGCCGGTGGCCTTGGCCATCTGCTCCAGCTGGTCCCGCACGGTCCCCGGGCTGCCGGCGAGCTGCAGGGGCCAGCGGCCGTCCGTGATGACGGTGGGGGCGTCCTTCTGCGTCTGGGTGAGTTCCCGTTCGGCCTCCTTAACGGTGGGGACCTGGGCGGCGGCGCCCTGGCGGCCCAGGCGTGCCATGAGGGCGGTCCTGGTCCAGTTGAGCCGCCGCGCCTCGGCGTCGGTGTCGGCCACCACGGCGCTGACCGACAGGATTCCGTGCCCGCTGGTCGGCCCGTGGGCCGCAGGCGCGGTGAACGCGCCGTGGCGGAGCAGAGCGCGTTCGGCGCCGGCAGGGTTGATGAAGCCCGCGAAGGCGTAGCCGAGTCCGAGTTCACCGGCCATGCGGGCGCTGCTGCCCGAGGAGCCGAGGATCCACACCTCCGGCCGGGTGACTGTGCCTGCGGCTGGGTTCAGGCGCGCGAAGGGGTGGTCGGCGGGGAAGCCGCCGTGCAGGTGGGCGAGGACCTCCTGGACCTGTTCGGCGAAGTCGTCGGCGGGCGGTGCGTCGCGGTCGCGGCACAGGGCGAGGTCGACGACGGGTCCCGCGGTGGCGCGGCCGAGGCCGAGGTCGATGCGGCCCGGGGCGACGGCTTCGAGCTGGAGGAAGGTCTCGGTGACCTTGTAGGGGCTGTAGTGGTTGAGCAGGACCGCGCCGGAGCCGACCCGGATGCGTGAAGTCGCGCTGCCCGCAAGGGCGATGAGGATCTCGGGCGCGGTGGAGGCGGTGCTGGCTGAGTCGTGGTGCTCGGCGTACCAGATGCGGTGGTAACCGAGGTCCTCCGCCTGCTGCGCGGCCTTGACCGAGTCCTTGAGGGCTTGGGTCTTGTCGCTGCCGGGAGTGACGGTGGAGAGCTCGACGAGAGAGAGTTTCATGGTCTTTCGATCCCTGCTGCCGGCTCTGCTGGAGGGCCGGCGGGAGACGTGTTCGGGGAAGGTTGAAGGGTGCGTGAGGGGTTCGGGCAGCGCGGCGCACCGGTGGCGGTGCTCGACCGGACGCTGCTGATTGCGGACCACCGGAACACCGGCGCCAGGATCGAGCGATACCTGGGCGCCGGTGGTCCGGTGGGCATCCCCGGCTCAGTCCCGTCGAGCGGGCTGCTTGGCCTTGCCGACAAAGACGGTTCCGATGATGGCGAGGCAGGCGACGACCGCCGCCGTCGTGAAGGCGGCCTGCGCTGCCGAGACGGACTGGGCCAGGTTCAGCGTTCCGGCGTCCTGTGCGTGCGACCCGATGGTGTAGGCCGAGACCAGGATCGCGCCGCCCGCGGCGCCTGCCAACTGCTGGACGGTGTTGAACGCCGCGCTGCCGTGCGGGTAGAGCTCGGTACGCAGCGAGGCCAGTGCGGACGTCGTCATCGGCGCCCACATGAGGGCCTGGCCGACGATCATGATGAGGTAGGCGATCAGGAGTGTCGTGGTACTGGTGCCCGCGTCGACTCGGCTTAGGAACCACAGGGCGGCCGTCCAGATGATTGCTCCGGGAATCGCCAGGGGACGCGGCCCGACGCGGTCGTAGAGCCGCCCGCCGAGGGCTGAGACCACGGAGACCACCACTCCGCCGGGGAGCATGAAGAAGCCGATCTCCATGGTGCTCAGTCCGGACACGTGGGCGAGGATCAGCGGCAGGACCATCGGCACGCCGAACCCGATCAGCGGGACGACGACCATGACCAGCTGCGGCACGGTGAACGAGCTGGTTCGGAAGATCCTCATGTCGAGGAACGCGGCATCGGTGCGCTGCAGGACGATCTGCCGGCGGACGAACGCCGCGATGAAGAGGACCCCGGCCACCATGGGGAGGTAAGGCGGGATGGGCGCGTGGCCGGAGGCCGACTCACCGATCGTGGCCAGACCGTAGATGAGCGCGCCGAACCCGACGGCGGACAGGATGAGCGACAGCACATCCAGCGTGGTCGGTTCGGGCGTGGTGATGTTGCGCAGCTTGGCGGCTCCCAGTACCAGTCCGGCCAGGGCGACGGGCAGGACGAGGATGAACAGCCACCGCCAGCTGAGCTGGGAGACGATGATTCCGGAGAGCGCGGGTCCGACCGCGGGCGCCACCGCGCCCACGGCGGTGACCAGCGCCATCATCCGGCCCCGGCGGCCTTGGGGAACCAGGCGCATCACTGTGGCCATGAGGAGCGGCATCAGGGAGGCCGTGCCCACTGCCTGGATAATGCGACCGGTGAACAGCACGCCGAACCCCGGAGCGACGGCGGCGATCACGGTACCGGCGGTGAACAGCGACATCGAGGTGATGAAGATCGTGCGGAGGTTGAACCGACGCATGACGAAGCCGGTGGCGGGGATGAGGACGGCCAGTGTCAGGAGATAGCCCGTCGTGAGCCACTGTCCCGTGCTCGGCGTGATGTCGAGCTCGTCGATCAGCGTGGGCAGCGCCACGCCCACCAGCAGTTCGTTCAGCAGGGCGATGAACGTGGAGAGGGTCAGTACCCAGATGATGAGGGAGTCCCGAGCTGGCAGCTTGTCACCGGCGCGGTGGGAGGGCGGTGGGCTGACGGCGTCCGGAGCGGCGTGCGTAGACGTTTCGTTGAGGGACACGTGCGTGATCTCTTTCGCGCTGTGGCAGGCAAGCAGGCAGGGGCTGGTGACTGCGGTGGCCCGCCGGTGGGTTGGGGAACGGGGCCGGGGGAGTGGCCCGAGGGGAAGTGGCCGCAGCGTCAGGAAGCGAGCGGTGTGTGGGTGCCGAAGGAGCGTTGGTGGTAGGTGAGAGGCCTGAGAATTCCCAGGTCGCCCTCACCCTGTTCGGCGGCGTGGACGTGGGCGAGCAGGACGGTGTGGTCTCCGGCACCGACGTAGTCGTCGACCTCGGCGGCGATCCATGCCGCCGAGCCCAGCAGGCGGGGCAGTTCCTGGCTCGGTGACCAGGTCACGCCGTCGAACTTGTCCGGTCCTGAGCGGGCAAAGACGCCGGCGAGGTCGGCCTGGTGGGCGCCCAGGACGTTGAGGCCGAAGCGGCCGGTGCGGCGGATGATCGTTAGCAGCTGGGAGCGGTTGTCCAGGGACGTCAGCATCATCGGGGGCGTCAGGGACAGTGAGGCGAAGGCGCCGACCGTGGTGCCGTGCGGGCGGTGGCCGTCCATGGCGGTGACCACGGCGACGGGGGAGGCGACGGTGGCCATGGCGTCACGGAACGCCTGGAAGGTGACGCTGTCGGGGACGTGGATGGCGGTCATGACCGGGGTGTTTCCGCGACGCGGGGATCGAGGCCGTACTGGGCGCGGGCCCCGAGGTTCTCGCGCAGGGTGCCGCCCTCGTAGTCGTGGTGGAACAGGCCGCGTTCCTGCAGGAGCGGCACGACCTGGTCGACGAAGGCGTCGACGCCGTCGTGGTAGCCGTCGATAGCCAGCGAGAAGCCGTCGCAGGCGCCCGCCTCGAACCATTCCTGCATGTGGTCGGCCACGTCGGCGGCGGTGCCGGCGACGACCGGGTGGTAGTCGATGACGCCGTGCGCCAGGACGTCCCGCAGACTCCAGCCCTCCCGTGCCACTTCGAGGGCGCGGGCGGAGCGTGCGTCCTGCGGACTGGGTACGGCGTCGGCCAACTGGCTTGCGGTCAGCGGCTCGCCGAGCTGCTCGTGGCTCAGCGGCAGGCCGATCATGGCGCCGAGATAACGCACGCGCTGGCGCAGGTCGACGGACTCGTCCAGGAAGCGCCGCCGGTCCAGGGCGGCGGCGCGGGAGGAGGCGATGGTCGGCATGAAGCCGGCGAACATCTTCACCTCGTCCGGGTCGCGCCCGGCCCGCTTGGCTGCGTCCCGCAGGGCCCCCCGCTGGGCGATGGCGTCGTCGATCGTCATCGGGTTGGCGTACACGCCGCCGGCGTACCGGCCCGCGAGCTCCAGGCCGTAACTGCCGCCGCCCGCCTGGAAGATGACCGGCTGGCCCTGCTCGGACGGTGGGATGGGCAGCGGACCGCGGGAGGCGACGTGGCGGCCCTGCAGGTTGACCGGCTGGATCTTGCCCATGTCGGCGAACCGCTTGCCCTCGACGTCGAGGACCCAGGCGTCCTTCTCCCAGCTGCCCCACAGTGCCTGCACGATCTGAACGAACTCGTGGGCCCGCTCGTACTTCTCCGCACGGGGCGGGACCGGAGAGCCGAAGTTCGCCGCAGCCGCCGGGTGGGAGGTGGTGACCGCGTTCCATCCGGCCCGGCCGTGGCTGATCACATCCAGGGCCTTGAACTGGCGGGCGAGATTGAAGGGCTCGCTGAAAGTGGTGGAGCCGGTGGCCACCAGGCCGATCCGCTCGGTCTCACGGGCGATGACGGTGAGGACGAGGAGGGGGTCGATGGGGTGGTGTGGGTGCTCGTTCTCCAGGTCCACGTCCAGGACCGGGGTGTCCGCGATGAAGAGCAGCTGGACCTTGCCGCGCTCGGCGGCCTGCGCGTAACGCACGAACTGGTCCATGTCCGTGTAGCTGGACAGGTTGGCCCCGGGCAGCCGCCATGCCCCGGGCTCGGATCCGTAGCCGCTGGTGAACTGCATGGCCAGCAGCATCTGAGGGGTTGTCATAGCCGTCTCTCCAGACGAGGCGAAAAAAACGGAGAGTACATCCGTTTACTCTCTCGACAATACGGAGGCTACCTCCGTATTGCAAATGGGTCGGGTCCGGAGGGAGGGGAGGGGGCGCGGGCGCCTGAGACGGCGGGCGCGAACCCGCGGCGGAAACACCAGGAACCACGCAGCTCCCCCACTGCGCGAGGCGCGGCGGAAAGCAAGGGCTGCCCGGGTGGGGGAACTGCGTGGTGATGTGGCCGTGACGTCAGTTCAGTGCGAGAGGAAGAGCTACTGCCCGGCCAGGACGCCAGGGGTGCCGTGCACGACCACGCTCTGCTCGAGCGGGACGCGCCCCATGCGGAAGCTGTTTGCCGGTGCGGTCACGTCGGCTGTGCCGAAGGAGATGCCGAACAGCAGCTTGAGCTCCTTCGAAACACCCAGGTGCTCGCGGATGGTGTCGGCGTAGAACCCGAGCGCGGTCTGGGGGATGCCGTCCAACCCCCGGGTCGCCAGCGCGAGCAGGAAGTTCTGCGCGTACATCCCGATGTCACCGGCCGGCCGTACCCCGTCGCCGAATGTCGGCATGAACAGGAGGGCGATGTGGGGAGCGGAATACCAGGTTCTCGCGGGCTGCGGCCTTCCTGCCCTGCCGGTCCGAGCGCGGTATTCCTCTCTGCGGTACTTACTCCCCGCCGTAGCGGTTCGGGTCTGCCGAGCGGGGTGGCGACAGGGGTGTGGCGTGGAACGAGGCGGTCGGCATGAAGACGGCACAGGACGTGCCACCGCCCTCTCCAATCGGGGCGCTTGGCAAGCGGGTCGTGCCGGAGCTGTACGCCGCAACAGGGGGTGTGTGTTCTTTGCGTCCGTGACGCCGCCGCCTGCGTATTGGCCCGAATACGTAGGCGGCGGCGCCGGGCGGGTCAGCGGTGGGCGGCGCGGTTCATCTCGACGACATCATCGACGGTGGGGTTGGCGGGGAGGGCGGCGAAGCGCTCCGGCAGGCTGTTGCGGACGCGGACGTCCTTGGCGCGGTCGGCCGCGGCCAGGGCTGCCGGCAGGGTGTCGAGGGTCAGTTCGGTGCAGTAGGCGGGGCTGTTCGGCTGCTGGCGCCAGGAATCGGCCAGCGTGCCGGCGTCGTAGGGGTCGAAGCCGGTGTCGTCCACGAGCTGCATGGCCACACGCCGCGCCTCCTCGGAGTCGCCGGCGACGGGGATGGCGATGCGGCCCGGGGTGCCTGCCGGGACACCCTTGGCCTGCTGGGTCCCGGCCAGGGCGGCGTTCCACGCCTTGACCACGGGGCGGCCCAGCTGCTCGGCGTTCCACACGCTCTCGACCTGGCCGTTGTCGACAGCCTCGATCGGCTCACTGAGTGTGCCCGGGTAGTAGTTCGAGGTGTCGATGACGACCGTCTCGTCCTGGACCGTGGCGAACAGGTCGGCCAGCTTCCCCGCCACCCCGAAGGGGATGGCCAGGATGATGACGTCGCGGCCCTGGACGGCGTCGGCGAGGTCCGCTGCGCGGGCCCCGGACTCCAGGACCTCGGCCCGGACGGCCTCGGGGCCGCGAGCATCGGCGATCTGGACGTCGTGACCGACCGTGCTGAGCTTGGCAGCGAGGTTTCCGCCGATGGCGCCAGCGCCTATAACAGTAATTTTCATAATTTGTCCCTTGGGAGGTTGTGCTGCCCCAGGGCAGCGGGGTGTGATGGTTGGGTGGTGGGAGCGGGGCTTGCGGCGGTCTACGGCTGATTGTTCCTCCGGCGGTAGCCGCTCGCGATGAGTGTGCGGAGGCGGTCGAGTGATTCCTCGTCGATGCCGTTTCCCTTGATCCAGGCAGTGGAACAGGCTGCGAGGAACAGGTCGTAGCCCCTCACGCCCGCGCGCACGTACCCTGCGCTCTGCGCGGCTTTCACGTGCTCGTCGGTGGCGGTGATGAGAATGCCGCAGGGAATCGTGAGCGGATTGTCCGGCTCCTGTGCCCGGGCCGCAGCCATGAGCGGTTCCGGCAGCCCGCTGAAGGCGCTGAAATAGTCTTCCATCGCCCGCAGCCACTGCTCCAATGCCTCGGTCGGGTCGCCGAGTTGCTCGATGTCCGCCTGGCGGGCCACCAACTCCTCGGAGCGCGTCTGCAGCACGGCCGCAAGCAGCGCCTCCCGCGTGGGGAAGTGCCGGTACAGAGTGCCGGGCCCAACCCCCGCATCTTTGGCCACCGCCTCGAGCGAGGTGCCGACCCCGTGCTGCAGGAAGTGACGCTGCGCGGTCTCCAGGAGGGCGGCGCGGTTGCGCTGGACGTCCGCACGGGGCTTGCGGCCCCGCTGTTCACTGGCGCTCATGCGCCCTCCCCGGTCAGGTGATCTTGCGGCCGCATCAAAACGGATGCTGCCTCCGTACTCATTCGAGAGTAAAGCGGAGGGTGCATCCGGTCAAATGAGTGCGGTCGGACGGGGCCCGGGATGCCAAGCCGGGGGGCGTGGCCCCCCCCCGGCGGTGATGCCCTCGTCGAACTCTGCGGTCTCGCAGGCCGCCGAGCCCGGCAGGCGGGGCGTGCCCTCGCTTGGCGACCAAGAGACGCCACCGGACTTGTCCGGGTTGAGCGGGCGAAGGGCGTGGTGGGGGCGGCCTCGTGTGCGCGGCTCCGGGATTTGATACGTACCTCGACGGGGTAGCCGGCCCGCCAGGCTTCGCGGCCTCAGTGGGCCTGCTGGTGGTGCGATCATGGCGGCGCGAATCACATCTCGCTCTGCCCGTCGCTTCGCACCGATCATCGCCCAGTCAGGGCCACCGATGACCGCTCGGACCGACACGGCCGGTCCGGCCTTCCGTCGCCCCGCTGCCCACCCGATGAGCGGACGTCAGGCCGGGCAGGGGGGTCCTCACGGTGGCCCGGGCAACAGGCCGAGCCTTGTCCCGCTAGGGCGTCTGACAGGAAACCAGCCTAAAAAATGTAAATACTGGATTGTGTATGCGGAAAGCGCATTCCTGACGTAGTATGAGGTCATGCTGATGAGTACCGAGGAAACCCTCAGGGTGACGGTGACCGCACTCGCGCACCGCACCGGCGAGCAGCAGTCCGCACTGGCAGCCGCCCTGGGACTGACACAAAGTCAGGTCAGCCGCAGACAGAGCGGAAAAGCCGCATGGACTCTCACGGACTGCGACCGCCTCGCCGCTCACTGGGGGATGCCCGTACTGGACCTCCTCGCCGGTCCCACCCACGCCCTGGCGAAGCTGCCCGCCGACCGCATCGCGAACGCCGGGCAACGAACCCCCGCCCCCCTCGACCTCCCCAAACCGGCCGCAACACCCACCCCGGCCCCCTCGGAGCCGGAGAACGCCGCGCCGCCAGCCTCGAAGCAGGCGGCCGCGCCCACGGGCCCGCTCGCAGACCTGGTCCAGGAACGAGTCGAGGAGGAACTAGCAGCGCACAAAGGGGACTTGGCGACCGCGCGGGCCGCGCTCATCAAGACCGCGGTCCCAGACGTGATGGCACTGTTCGCCGCCTCCAGGGTCGGCGGCCGATACGAACACTCGGAGTTCCCGCCCACAGCTGCCATCCTCAAGAAAGCATCACAGAAAGGCGCCGACCAGATCTGGGAAGGCCGCCCGAAATGGCGCTCCGAAGAATTGCACCGCGCCGCCCGCGCCGGACACGTCACCCTCAACGTAACCGCCCTGGACATGAACGCGGCCTACCTCAGCGCACTGAAGACATGGCTCCCGATCGGGAAATTGGTCCACTCCGAGGGCGACTACCACGACGCCAAGCGCTCCGGCGTCCACCGTGTCACCCCGGCCATCTGGGAGGAACCAGACCTCCCCTCGCCGCTCGGCGCACGGAAAGAACCGGGAGACTTGTGGGTCACCGAACCCACGCTCCGCCTTCTACTGCGCTGCGCGAAACTCGGCTACTGCCAGGCACCCGTCATCCACGAATCATGGACATCCGGAGCCTCCGAAGGGCTACTGGAAAAAATGCGCCGCACTCTCGCCGAAGTACGCAAAAACGCCATTTCAAAAAATGACGAAGTGACCCTAGAGTACGTGAAATCAATGTATTCTAAGTTCGTGTCAACTATCGGGGAAAGCAGCGCGAACCGGGAAATCCGACGCCCTGACTGGATGCACACTATTCGCTCGCAAGCTTTCGCCAACCTGTGGCTGAAAGCGCATAAAGCACACACCTCAGGTTTGACAGTCGTGCAGATGTCGGGAACCGACGAACTGCACGTCACAGGGGACTGGCAATCGGTGTTCCTGGAGGGCCGTGATCTGTCCCAGGTCAAGGCGAAGACCACCTACACGCTGGGGGAGTAGACCATGGCCGGCGGAGCTACCGACCTATGGGGCGAGTGGCAGAAACACGGCGCCCAAGGCATCAGCGGCGCCCAGGCACTCGCGGGCGAGCTCGACCGCATCGCCCGGGAGAGCAGCATTGCTTCGCCCGTAACAACCCACCGAGGGCTCTCCGCCCGCCTGCGCTACCTCAACACCCGCCCCGGCCGCGAAGTCTTGCGAGAGCACGGAATCTCGACCCGCCTGCTGCGCTCCTGGGAGCGCGGGACACGCCCCAGCCGACCCAAGTTGGAAGCCATCAACCTGGCCTATCAGGAACGCCGCCGTGACAACCTCGTCCGTTCGGGCGCACTGAAGCGCCTACTGGACAACGGAAGCCGCGGCCGCAGGATCGAGATCTACCCCGTCGACCAGACGGCTGTGGATGAGCGGTATCGCCGACCGAACGTCAGTGAGCGCTCGGTGCAGGCACGGTACGTCTGGGACGACATGATCGATGCCTGGGCCCAGAACGACACGGACACCCTGGACGAAATCTGGGATGACATCATTACCGACCTCGACTCTGACTATGCGGCATACGCATACGTCGGTTCCATTGGAATCGGCGCATGAATCCGGAAACGACTAGTATCGATTTTTGATCGGCCGACTATCTGCTCCACGAAGGACACGCCATACACGGTGTCCTGGAAGGCGAACCAACGGCCAACCGCAAGGCCCTCTCTGACCATGTGTTCCGTTCAAATCAACGGCACTTACGGGCTGCTGAAGCGTCTGCCCGCCCAGAACCCTTATGGAGATGTAGTGGGCGCTAATCTCCGCCTTCCTGGGCTTAATACGCAGTGATTCAGGAGTGGTCTATCTCTGCTAGGTCGTCCTAGCAGAGATAGACTCCCAGCGGTCTAATTTGTTGCCATGTGAAAATTCTGATAGGCTCTCAAATCTCCTTTGGAGAGCAAGGGTTGACAACCGGTCAAAAGAGGACACCTCTCTATCTTGTAGCCAGCCATGAAATGCGCGGAGCGGATTTCATACCGGAAATCGCGGAGCGATTTCCGGAAGGCCGAAATTGCGGAGCAATTCGTGCCGCAGCCAACGAAGTTGGCTGTACCGGTGGCGAAGCCGCCGGCTAGCCGCGCGGAGCGCGGCGGGGTCACCGCCGCGTAGCGGCGGCGCGTCGTGTCTGCGGAAGGTGGGCGCGCGCGCGCGCGCGCGCGCGCGCGCACGCGCGCGCGCACACACACGCGCACGCGCGCGCGCGCTCTACTCCACAGACACGACGCGCCGCCGCCGCGGCGGTGACCCCGCGCTCCGCGCGCTTCGCCACCAGCAGCCAACTTCGTTGGCTGCGGCTTTTCGCAATCCGCGATTGTATGAAAATCCGCTCCGCGCGTTATTTAAATAAATGATCCTCTTTGACCGGTTAATCGAGCTGAGAGCCTATCAGAAACCGCATGGTATTAAAATTAGACCGCTGAAATCTGGCGACCCAGAGATAGACCACTCTGAATCGCCGTGATGGTGCGCCCTGCGGCGGGCGGAACAGCAGGGAACTGCCGTTGTGCCCGGAACGCAGAGAAGAGCCTTGTTTCCAGGACACCGTGTATGGCGTGGTCACTGGTGGAGCAAGCCGATCCGCCGATGCGCCGACCCGATGGGGCCGACATGCCGCCTTCTTGCCGGTGAAGTCGAGGTGTCGGTCGTCGGAATGTCCGTACGGAAAAAAGTCATGTCGTTGGGCGTAGCGCAACGTTCGGTCGGCAATCCACAGGCGAGGCCCTGCGGCCACGAAGCCGCTCGGCAGACGAGGCGGCGGCGTTCCTGATAGGCCAGGTTGACAGTAAGCAATTGGGGTCGGGGCCCGTGCTTCTCAAAACTTCGTGCGGAGCAGCGCAGGCGGGTGAATTTATTACAGGCGAGCAATCTTGCTCTCTGGGGCGATGGACAGGCTCTTGCAGATGCCTGAACCGCTGATGCCTTGTTTTCGTCTTCTGCTGCTGCGCCTCCGTCAGTGGCTCAGGCATGGGTACCTGCAGCCGTGTGGTGTTCTTCCTTTGACCCTTGGGACGGTGCGACACCTCCAGGCACCCGGTGCCCGTTACCTCAGCCTGTGGGACCTAATCAGTTGGTATCCGTGCTCAAGCCCCAGTCTTTCTGCTGCTTTCAGACACGTTGGCCCCGACAGTATGTGCATCCCATTCAAATCGTTCCCAGTTGCCTTTGCTTTCCCCATGGCCTGACAGGGCTCCATTGATTTCGTACTCTGAGATAACAAATGACGTTTTGCATCGCCCTAGGTGTGTCTGCCTCGTTTAAATGGACAGTCACTGGCAGCAACCGAGTTTCAGCGCAGTAGAGCAGACGTGACGGTTCTTCCGACGTTCCGCGGCGGGGTGACGTGGACGCCAGCGTAGTCGGCCTCAATCGCTCAGTAGGCCGTTCATGTCCCGGGAACGTGGGCACCATTCCCGTTCGGTCGTCGCCTTTGCCGTGCTGCCGAGTTGTTGTGGGGGCGAGGGCTCCCGGTGTTCATCGACGCTGCTGGGCGACGTGCCTCGTCTTGGGACCGCGATGGCGGGCGGCCACCTCCTCGACTCGTTCCTGGACGGTACTTCGGCGCGTTAGTGTTGCGGTCGGCGTCGGCAGGCAGCAGGGCGCGGGTGGGGCGGCGGGGTCGGCATCCCCGGTGAGCGGCGGGCGTGCGTCGGTCCATGCGGCTTTTCCGCTCTGTCTGCGGCCTGACGTGTTGTCCCAGGGCGCAGCTGCTCGCCCGTGAGGGCTCGGCCGCCATCGGCATGACCTCATGCCTACGTCGGGGCTCTCACGCCGCATTTTTAGGCTGATTTCCTGTCAGGTAGCGAGACCGACGCCCCGTGAAGGACCCCTGCCCGGCCTGACGCGTCCGCTCATCGGAGTGGGCAGCGGGGCGACGGAAGGCCGGGCCGGCCGTGTCACCGGCCTCGACAGGTGACTAGCAACATTTCAGGCGAGCAGATATTGTTCATGTCCTGTTACGAGT